>NZ_JABEQM010000009.1 GCF_014174155.1 Gluconacetobacter tumulisoli
ATAAGGCGTATCCAGCGTGTCCCGATTGCCCAGCGGGCCGAGATAGACGCTCTTGTTCATATATTTCGCGGCCGTGCCATCCGCCGCATGACGGCCATGGACGGTCACCGTCTCGCCGTTCGAGCCATCCAGGATGCCGGCGATCGGGGCTGCGGTGGCCGGTGCCTTGGCGGCCTGTGTTCCGGCAACCGGTGCTTTGGTAGCTGCCATCTTGACGGCGGCCTGCCTGCCGGTCTTGCCCTGCTGTGTGGGGGCGGGCGGCGCCGCCAGTGCCGAACTGGCCAGCAGAAGGGCGCCAAACGTTCCGGCGACGAACGACGGCGGAAAATGGTGCATGGGTATGACTCTTTCGAGGATAAAGCGAGCGAACAAAAGCTCCCTCCCCTTGATACCCTGTATGGAATGAAGAGGTCTATATCCGGTCAAATATAGATCTCCATGTGATCGCATAAAGGGATAGGCCGTAGCAAAATAGGTACAGTTTGCGATATCCCACAATGAATCGGGTACATATACGGATGTCCAGAGAGACGACGCGCTCGCCGTGTCACTCCACGCTCGCGCAGCATCCGTCAATCAACAGGCTACCTGCTTCCATGCCAGACAGAGAACTCGAGCAGGAATCGGCTTCGCGGCACGGCTGTTCCAAGCAGCGTCATGCGGAAGGCTTGCACAGCAGGTCCAGGTCATCCTGAAGCCTCGTTTTCAGAACGCTGTCCCAGACTTCCGCTGCGAACTCCTGGGTCGCCGGTTCGCTCAGACGCACCACGCCCACGGCACCGGGTGAAAAGCCTGGCAATCGCCGCATCTTGAGCCGGCCCGGCGACGGCACGCGCAACGGAAAGGATGAAATCGGCAGAATGGTCGCGACTTTTCCCGCCATGACTTCAGCGTGAATCAATTCCAACGAATTCGTCTCAAGACGGATCGTCGGTTCGACCCCGGCGGTCTGAAACCCGACATCGACCAATTGCCGACAGCGCATTTCCTTAATCAGAAGCGCGAGTGGCACTCTGGACGCGGCGTCCCAACTGATGTCTTCTCCATCAGGTAACTGAAAAGCGCCGGATGCTGCCAAAACCTGCTGTTCGGCATACAGGGTGTGTACCTCGAAGGATTTTGCCTGAGGGCACTGATCATAATACATGATTCCAATATCGATCTCCTTGCTGACCAGCTTCTCGATGATCGCTACATTGGGAAGAACATGCACTTCACTTGCGAAATCGCCGCATCTCTCTTGAACGGCCTCCAGCAATAGCGGGACAATATGCACGGCGGTGGGGATGACACCGATCTTGACGATTCCCGCTATCGCCTGCCGCGTGACCGACACCTCATTGCGCAACTCACTGATACCCCTCAGGATGTCATGCGCCCATTTGAGAACGCGCGTACCGTCACCGGTGATCCCGAAGACCTTCTTCTTGCGGTCGATGATGACGACGCCCAGCTCATCCTCGAGCTGACGGATGGCGCGGGAAAGAGCGGGCTGCGACACACCGCACGCCTTGGCCGCTTTCGAGAAGCTTTTATAGCGTTCGATTTCACGCAGATACTGTAGCTGTTTCAAAAACATGTCATGCTCCTCGCGGATGATGGATCGCCCGGTCCGGTGCCCCGGATGTCGTCACATTCCCGGGCAAGAATGCGTTCTCGACGATGCCCAGCAACGCACGTTCCACCTCCGGCGTGGCACGATGATACGATTGAAGATCGGCGAGAACACGGCGCGCCCGTCCGGCCGCCGCCTCCCCCTCGCGCGACCACTGCCGCAGGAAAACGGCGACCCTCGCCGCGGCGGGCCGTGATACGCCATCGCCATGCGAGGCGTCGCGCAACGCGATGATCCAGAGACCAAGGATCATGGCCTGGAGATGGCGTCCCAGATAATGCCTCAGGGTCTCCGCGGGTACGCCCCTGCACGTTCGAACCGAACGGACCATGCTCGCGGCATTTTCATAGAGCCACTGGGAAGCTGGTTGTGAAGCCGACCTGTCCGCCAGATGGCGCAGACGCTTTTGTGTCCACGCGTCGGTCCGGCGCAAATGATGGAAGGCATTGAACGGGAGAATGATGGACAAGATGGTCTTTTCATAGAGTATTGCAGTCAGAAACGACATGGAGCCGTTGAAGAAGGCAATTTCGTCCGTACGCCCGCCATTTTTCGGAGCAATCAGCACCGGAAGGAACATATTGAACGCCATGGCGTGCGTCGCCAGCCCTGCTTCGCGAGCGGCAAGACCGCCGACGAACATCGGGATAAACAACAGGAAGACGAGGCATTCCGGTGCCGTCACGGCAGGCGTGACCAGGAAGACGAACAGGAAGGCGACCACGGTGCTGCACAGCGCACCGGCCAGAAAATCTCTCGCCGCCACAGCGGGTATATCACGTGTCGCAAGCAGCCCGCTGACCAGCGTCAGATAGGAGAAAAAGCTGGGCCCCTCGTTCCAGGCCGTCACCTCCCAGATAAGACCGGCGCCGAGAATGCCGATCGCTGTTCGGAACCCGACTCTGACAGCCTCTTCCGCCTGACGAGGCGAATGCGCCGAAAACCGGAACCGGTCGTCCCGTCTGGGCCACATGATCGCGTCCAGATGATGGCGCGCGCCATGCAGGATGTCCTCTAGATCGGGAAGCATCAAACCGGCGCGCGCTCTGGCCAGGATCACCAGCAGAGCGCTCAGAATGGCGCGCGCATGATCCGCGATCCGCCCGTGACCCGGCCCCAGTTCCAGTACATCGAATTCGATCCGTGCATTCGCGGACATGACCTTTTCGAGAAGGTCGGTTTCCTGTTCGATCGACAGGGAGCGCCCGCAAGAGCCCCTGATGGTGTCCTCCACACCATCCATCAGCCGTTGCAGACGGCCGACGAGCGCCGTGAAGGTGCTGGCCTCCGTGTTGCGGCTCGTTATCGTCGCAACCGCCGTCTCGCAGAGAATGCCGAGCACGATATAGGTTCCACGGGAGATCGAGATTTCGAAGACATTCTGTGGCGCGGAGAATGCGGCCGAGGACACGATCGCACCCGTGAAACTCGCCACGAGAAACGCATAGCGCCGATAACCATCGAAAAAGGTCGCGCAGCCGCTGCAAAGCCCGACCCATAGGGCCATCGAAGGGATCAGGAGCGCGGGCTGTTGAGGAAAGCAGGCCACCGCACAGACGCTGAGGATGCATCCAGCCGCGGTTCCGACCAGCCGCCAGCGGACCTTCGAGAGGGTCTCCCCGCGGGTGGACGTTGCGACTACCCAGACGGTCAGAGGCGCCCATTGCGGACTGTCCAGTTCCATCCACATGGCGATGAGCAACGACAGGAGCGCCGCCACCGAAGTCCGTACGGCAAAGGCCACACTTGCCCAGGAGGGCGCATACAGCCATGCCCATCGCGTGCCCCACGGGCCTATGAAGATGCCCTTGGTCGGCTCCATCATCGCGCAGTCAGACGCTGGCCGCCACAGAAGACGAACTGCCTGTCGTGACGCGCGATCGCGATCAGTGTCTGGTTCATCGTTTCGGCCAGCCGTAAGGCACGGTCGGTGGGTGCCGACACCGCGACCACGGTACTCATGCCCGCACAGATCGTCTTGAGCGCCATTTCATACGAATAGCGGCTGGTCAGCAGGCAGATTCCGTCCTCGGATAGCGTGCCGTCGCGCATGCGCGCGCCGATCAGCTTGTCGAGCGCGTTATGTCGTCCAACGTCCTCCCGGATCAGACAAATGCGACCGTCCGCATTTGCCCAGGCCGCTCCGTGGACCATACGTGTGCGGGCATTCAGCTCCTGCCACAAATCGAGATCATGAAGGGCGCGGCGGATCGCAGCCGGGGCAATCGTCGCCTTGAGCGGAAAAGACGACCGGACCGCAACATCGACAGCCGGTACGTCGTCGCTGCCGCAAATGCCACAGCTCGAATGTCCGGTCTGGGCGCGGGGCCTGCGCCGCAGCAGCATCGAGAGGCGATCGCCGGAGATCGCGACATCGATCGTTGGTCCGTCCTCGCCTTCCGACACCGCGACCGAGCGAATCTGTTGAGCGGTTTCGACGATCCGTTCCGTCAGACAATAGCCGAATGCGAAATCCGCCAGATGGTCCGGCGTCATCATCATCACGCCATATGGAAAAATTCCGTTGAAGACGAGCTTGACCGGCACCTCATCGGCAATGTTCAGATAGGTCTGCTCGTCAGGATGGTCGAGGAGCCTTACCCTCCGTATATGACACAGGGGAGCCATGGGCCGTTCGCTGCCTGCATTGGTCAGGGTCGGCCGGTCCGCATCATCAGCCGACATGGTGACACGCAACCCATTCGGCACATCCACCGACGTAATGCTCACGCTTCCAGACCGGCACGCGGGTCTTGATCTCGTCGATGATATAACGGCAGGCCCTGAAGGCGGCATCGCGATGGGGGGCCGCGACACCGATCCACACGGCAATATCACCAACGGGCAGATAACCCGTCCTGTGCATCGCGCGCGTCGCCGTGATTTCGAAACGCGCCAGCGCCTCGTCAAGAATGGTCTGCCCTTCCGACGATGCCAACGGCGCGAACGCCTGGTACTGGATGCCTGAAACGGCTCGCCCTTCGTTCGTCTGTCGTACCCATCCCTCGAAGGTACAGAATCCGCCCGCTTCGGGTTTCAGGAGTGCTTCACGGAGCGCTGCGATGTCGACCGGGGCATCCGCGATCAGGAACCGGTTCATCCGCCGCTCACCGGTGGGATGAAAACGACATGGTCGCCGTCCCTCAAACCCTGAGTCCACGGGCGGAATGCCGCATTCACGGCAACGCGCATTTGCTCGGGTGGAAGCACGAAGCCGTATGCCGCGCGGAGTTCGTCATAAAGCGCCGCCGCCGTGGCGACGGATGTCTCTCTCGTCTCGGTACGGCGTCCAGCCTGCTCTCCTAACTGCGCAAAATATTCGAGTTCTATTCGTGGCATGTCATCTCCTGACGACGGGCAAGCCTGTTTGCGGCATGCCGCCTCTCCTCGGGGGTGTTGATATTGTCGAGCGCGCCGGGGGCAGGCAGAGACAACAGAGAGGTGACGCCGTCGATCAGCGCCTGACGCGGTCCGACGCTGCCTGCCGCCACCTGATGACGTAACATCTCCAGAGCCTCCGGCGCCCAGATGGTGCAGAACGGCTCCGGCAACCCGTCATACTCACTTCGGTACGCGATGGCCGCGTAACCGTCCCGACGGGCTTGAATCAGCGCCTCAAGCGTCGTCGCATCCAGAAGCGGCAGGTCGCACGCCAGTACCAGCCATGCAACATCGGGATAGTGCTCATGGGCGGCCAACAATCCTGCGGCGGGCCCGAGCGCCTCAGACCTGTCGGCAATTCCGGGATAGGCGCGCCTCAAGACGTCAGCTTTCTGATCTTCCCGCAACGACACGAAACAGCGGGCGACGTAGGCGGCAAGCAGGCCGAATGCACGATCGAGTTGCGGACGGCCCTCATAGACAAGCGCCGCCTTGTCCCGTCCCATGCGGCGGCTGGCGCCTCCCGCCAGGACGAGCCCATAGAGCGGTCTCATGGCACCGCAATCACGGGCATGGTGTCGCCAAAATCGCGCTTTCCCCCGCGCTTGCCGACGAGGCGCACCTCGCGGATTACCATGTCATGGGTCAGGGCCTTGCACATGTCGTAAATGGTCAGCGCCGCAACCGACGCACCGGTCAATGCCTCCATTTCCACGCCAGTCCGCCCCGTGCAGCGCACATGGCAATCGATGATCGCGTCATCGCCATCGATCGTGATATCGACCATGCAGCCCGTCAGTTGCAGGGGATGACAGAGCGGTATTAGTGTCGATGTCGCCTTCACGCCCATGACACCTGCGATCTGAGCGATGGTGAGGACAGCGCCTTTCTGCGTCATGAATGCTGCATCGCGTAATGCCGCTGCCACGTCCGGCGGAAACCGCAGACAGGCCCGTGCATGCGCATGCCGTTCGGTGATCGTCTTGCCCGCGATATCGACCATGCGCGGCGCCTCGCCACTTTCGTCGAGATGGGTCAGGACGGGGATTTTTCCATCCATTTCATCAGCCTCCGATATAATGCATTTCGATCTTCTCTCCCGCGCGCCGATCGTTGAGAGCATCGGCCCGGGATCGCCGTTCTTCACGTTCCTCGCTGTAGCGATCGATGCGGCGATGCCAGATCTGCGCCAGCGCCTGCCGGAGTGCTCCATCGTCGCCAGCGTAGGCGGGATCGCGCAAAATCCCGCGCAGGTCGGTACCTTTCGTGGCGAACAGACACGTGAAGAGCTGCCCTTCCGAGGAAAGACGCGCACGCGAGCAATCTCCGCAGAACGGTGCACTGACCGAGGAGATGAATCCGATCTCCCCCCCGCCATCGACGTAACGGTAGCGCGTGGCCACCTCGCCGGGATAACCAGGCGACACCGGATCAAGGGGCCAGAGGGCATTGATCCGCGTCCTCAACTCTTGCGAGGTCACGACGTCAGCGCGTTCCCAGCCATTGCGATTGCCGACATCCATATATTCGATCAGGCGCACGATAATGCCCGTGTGCCGGAAACGCGCGAGGAGTTCCGTCACGCCGGAGTCGTTCACATCACGCTGGACGACGGTGTTGATTTTCACGCCGCCCGGAAATCCGATCGCGCGCGCTGCCTCGATGCTATCCAGTACCGTCAACAAATCGCCGCGGCCCCCGCTCATCCGGGCGAATACGGCTGGATCGAGACTATCCAGGCTGACGGTTACACGATGCAGGCCGGCTGCATGCAATGCCGGTGCGTGACGCTTCAGCAGCATCCCGTTCGTCGTGAGTGCGATATCCTCGATCCCCGGAATCTGCACAAGCCGTTCCACCAGCTTTGACAGGTCTGGACGAAGCAATGGCTCTCCGCCCGTCAGGCGCAGCTTGGTCACACCCAGCTCCGCCGCCACATGGGCGACGCGTTCAATCTCATTGAAATCCAGCCGCTCACCGGGTGCCAGGAAGCGGAAGCCTTCATGATAGGTCGAGTCCGGCATGCAATAGGGGCAGCGAAAATTGCACCGGTCCATTACCGAGATGCGCAAATCCCGCAAAGGACGTGCGTGCTGGTCCTCAAGGGGTGCGGCGATGGCCGCCGGGGAGTCGTTACCAGCCATGGAACACCACCGGGGTCCCGACCGGCGCGTGGCCTGCACCCGGAGGCAATTCGACGAAACCATCTGCCGTACCGAGGTGGTTGTAGTCGCCCGAGGTCGGAATCGGCGCAGGGGCCGCCGCGATATGTCCAGCGCCTGTCTGGCGAAGCGTAACCGGCAAGAAACGTGTGAGAGCCGGCAGTAACATCGCCTCGGCGGCGAGAATGACCGTGAACCGCTCCGCACGCTTCAGGCCCTGCGCCTCAAGCAAGGCGGGCACGACATACCTTACGCAACAGCACAACGCGGAAACGGGATTGCCCGGCAAGCCGAAGACACGTTGTCCCTTGGGGCCGATTCCAAACCACATCGGACCACCTGGACGTTGTGCGATCCTGTGAAAGATCTTCGTCACGCCCAGACGCTGCATCGCCGCTGGAACATGGTCATATGTCCCCATCGACACGCCGCCAGAGAGGATCAGCACATCATGGCTGACCAGTGCCTCGGAAAGCGCCTGGACTGTGGCATCCAGATCGTCGGCGACCCAACTAATATCGCTGCTTCCAAAACCCCGGGCCGAGAGGGCGCCAGCGATCGCGTGCTCGTTCGAGCGGCGGATTTGCCATTCACGCACCGGGCCGCCAACAGGTACCAATTCGTCGCCCGTCGAAAAAATGGCAATTCGCTGAATCTGTGCGACCTCGACATCCGCGAAGCCATTCCCGGCCAGGATCGCGAGTGCCGGCGCGTTCAGTCGGACACCGGATGTCAGAAGCGTATCGCCTGCCCGACAGTCGACGCCTTTCCGATGGATGAATTGCCCCGGCTCGGGCGTATAACCATCCTCCAATGTGACACCCCCATCGCGCCGCCGGAGACGCTCGATCGGCACAACCATATCCGCACCGATGGGCAGCATGGCGCCGGTCATGGCCTCAAGGCATACCGCCCCCGCCGGAAGCTGCTCGGCCGCCATGCCCGCGCGCTGGATGCCGGCAATATCGAAATGCCGCTCGAGACTGGCGCGCAGGGCGACGCCATCCATTGTCACGCGATCATACGGTGGCTGATCACGCTCCGCACGGATGGTCTGACGGAGAACACGCCCGGCAGCGCGCTCCAGCGCGACCCGTTCCGTGGCGACCTGCCCCATGGCCTCACGGATCATGACTTCGGCTTCATAAGTCTCAAGCATAATGCGATTGCCTGATCCGGCGACCCTTAATGGTCGCTCTCCTGTTCATTAGGTATTCCGTTAGGAGTAAGGACGGCGGTCCCGAGGGCGAAGACCCCGGGGCACACCACTTCCTTGACTCTCCTCCAGTTCAGCCAGCAATCCGGATCGGGGCCGCCGACGCGACACTCGGCACCACCTTGACCGGAATGGCCTTGGCGGCCGGCGTGCCGCTGATCTCGTCATAAAAATCAAGCGGCAGGAGCGGGTTGAGTTCCGGGTAATACCCCGCAATGGCGCCACGCGGCATGGGGTAGTCAAGGATCGTTAGCCCATCGACGTACCGCCGGCGCCCATCCTCGCTATAGGTTTCCAGGCCGATGACCGCTCCGTTCTCCAGCCCCCGTTCCTCACGGTCCTGCTTGTTCATGAAAATGACAAGGCGGTTGTTGTACACGCCGCGATACCGGTCGCTGTTGCTGTAGATCGTGGTGTTGTACTGATCGTGCGAGCGGATCGTCGCCAGACGCAACATCGCTGGATCCTCGATCACGTCATTGACCTCAAGCCCCGGCATGACGAGGAAATTGGCCTTGCCGTTCGGTGTCTGCCAGACCCGGCGTCGCGGCGGAATATCCATGTGGAAGCCGCGCGGATTTTTCATCTTTTCTGAGAAATCAGCATAGATCGCAGGATAGACTTCCGCGATCTTGTCGCGGATCAGCGTGTAATCCTCGATATAGTCCGCCCATGTCGTCTTGGAGTTCGGCAGGGTCGCCATGGCCATCCGGCAGACGATCTCCGTCTCCGGACGCACGTCGGGGCTGACCGGCTCGAACACGCCGCGCGAGGGCGTGACGTTCGCCATCGCGTCCTCAATGGTGACGAACTGTTCACCTTTGGTCGTGCGAATGATTTCGGAGCGGGACACGACCGGCAGGATCAGCGCGTCCTTGCCGTGGACCAGATGTCCGCGATTGAGCTTGGTCGTGACGTTCACCGTCAGGTTCAGTCGCCCCATCGCGGCATAGGAACGCTCGGTATCGGGGATGGCGCGGGCGAAATTGCCGCCCATGCCAAAAAATACCTTCGCGGTACCCTCTTCCATGGCCGCGACCGCTTCGACGACATGATGACCATGCTCACGCGGTGGCTCGAAGCCGAAGACATCACGCACGCGGTCGAGATAGTCCTGGGTGGGTTTTTCGTCGATGCCGACGGTCCGATCGCCCTGCACGTTGGAATGCCCTCGGATCGGCGCGATGCCCGCACCTGGCTTTCCGAAGTTTCCTTTCAGAAGGAGCAGGTTAGCAAGCTGCTGAAGCAGATGAGACCCTTCCTGATGCTGGGTCAGACCCATCCCGTAGCACATGACGGTAGCGTTCGATTTGGCATAGATCCCGGCGATATGACGGATCTGCTCTTCCGAAACGCCCGAAATGCGCGTGATATCCGCCCAGGACGCGCTCATGACGTCCGCGCGCACCGCCTCCATGCCGACGGTGTGCTCGGCGATGAACGCCTTGTCCAGCACATCCTCACCACGATCCTCGGCCTCGAACAGGGCGCGCATCATGCCCTTGAAAATGGCGAGATCGCCGCCGATCCGGACATGCACGAATTCGCTGGAAATCGCCGTCGAACCGAACGTCCCCATCTGCAGAATGTCCTGCGGCTCCGTGAAGCGGATCAGCGCGCGTTCGGGCATCGGATTGATCAACACGACCGGAACGCCGCGCTTCCGCGCCTCGACCAGATTGGTCATCATGCGCGGCGAATTCGTGCCGGTGTTCTGACCGATGACGAAAATCGCCTCGGCATGCTCGAAGTCAGCCATGACGATCGTGCCCTTGCCAATCCCGATGGACGGCGGGAGCCCGCGCGACGTCGGTTCATGGCACATGTTCGAACAGTCGGGGAAGTTATTGGTGCCGAATTCGCGTACGAAGATGGAATAGAGGAACGCTGTTTCGTTGGCAGTTCTTCCGGACGTATAGAACTCCGCCTGATGGGGGCTGTCGAGCGCCTGGAGGTGCCTGCCAATCAGCGCGAACGCATCGTCCCACGCGACCGGAACGTATTTATCGGTTGCCGCATCGTAGCGCATGGGCTCGGTCAGGCGTCCCTGCATCTCCAGCCAGTAATCGCTGCGCTCCATCAGTTCCGTGACGGTATGCTGGGCGAAAAATTCCCGCGTGACGCGCGCCTTGGTCACTTCATGGGCCAGCGCCTTAGCGCCGTTCTCGCAGAATTCGAGCGTCTTGCGATGATCGGGGTCGGGGAAAGCACAGCTCGGGCATTTGAAGCCGCCGGGCTGGTTCATGGCGAGCAGGCCACGCGATCCCTTGACCAGGACGCTCTGTTCCATGAGGACCTTGGCCGTCGCGTTCGCGGCTCCCCAGCCCCCTGCCGGGTGATGATAGGGCTTGAACTCGGATTCTTTCTCTTTGCTCATGATCTCAACCCTCCCCTTGAAGGATGCCGAACTCTTTCAACGCCGGCACAAAGTTCTCGTTTTCATGCTTTGACCTTGCCAGCTTGATCAACGCGAAGCGCTTGAGCGGTGCCAACGCGGCCCATTGCTCCGGCGTGGGCGGCGGAACACCGTCCGTCTGTGACTGCGTCAGCACTGCTTCAGGCATACGATCCGCCTCGCGCCAGTCTTCCAGCCGTTGGGTGGCCAGAAAGCGGACGGGCTCATCTGTCCGAGTTGCGATCAGGTCCTGAACGAGGGCATGATAGGTATCCTGTTCCGCTTTCGTATCGCACGGCATGTCCACCAGCATGCCCCGCTCGTCACGTGACACGCGGCTCCACTGGCGAAGCGTCATCTTGATTCCAACGATATCAAGCTTTTGCCGCGCAATCATCGGAATACAGCGCAAGGAGCCGGCGAAATCGCGCTCGAATTCAAAAATCATAGGGTTTTCAGACATTGTGTCTGCCCTTTCGATCGTCATGAGAGATGCTGTTCTCATCTCGGCACCAGAAGATGGAGAAGAGAGGCTGCAACGAAGAACGCGGCGGTACTGGCCGCCCATATGCCGGCAAGCCAGCCGAACCGGACGCTCCAGCGACGGGGCGCATGCGACCCGTCGCCCCTTACGACTTCAATGATAGCCATCGGCTTCCGACACTTTCCCGCGAAACACGCGATAGGAGTAGATCGTGTAGGTCAGGATGATCGGCAGGAGGATGGCGGTTCCAACGAGCTGGAAGAACTGGCTCGACGGCGGCGACGACACATCCCACAGGCTCAGGGTCGGCGGCACGGCATACGGCCAGATTGTAATGCCGAGGCCCGAGAGGCAAAGGAAAAACCACCCGAGCGCGCACAGAAACGGCACACGCGAATGGCCCTTCCGCAAGCTCGCCGCCAGCAGCAGACCCAACGCGACCACGAGAACCGGCACAGGAGCCACGAACACGATGTTCGGCCACTCCGTCCAGCGGCGCAGATAAGGCGCATGCAGCAGCGGCGTCCAGAAACTGACGGCGGCGATGCAGGCGAAGAGCCCCACGGCCAGCCGGCTTGCCCAGCGACGGCACGACGCCTCCAGAACGCCGGTCGTCCGCCACACCAGCCACGTCGCCCCAAGCAAGGCATAACCGCACATCACGGACAGTCCGCACAGGATGGTAAATGGCGTTAGCCAGTCGAGCGACCCGCCCGAAAAGGCGCCATCGCTGACTTTAACCCCCTGGATCACGCCGCCCAGGATCGCGCCCTGGCAGAATGCGGCAACCGCTGAGCCGATCATGAAACCAAGATCCCACTGGCCCGCACGGGGCGTTCCTTTAGTCATCACGCGAAACTCGAACGCGACTCCGCGAAAGATCAGGGCGACCAGCATGAGCACGATCGGCAGATAGAAGGCGGGCAGCAGCGTAGCATAAGCACCCGGGAAAACCCCGTAGAGCACGGCCCCGCCCAGAACCATCCACGTCTCGTTGCCATCCCAGACTGGCGCGATCGTGCTGATCATGACATTGCGCCGTGTCTCGTCCCGTTCAAGCATGAACAGCATACCGATTCCGAGATCGAACCCGTCGAGAATGACATAGATCGTGATCGCCGCGATCAGGATGACGGCCCAGACGATCGGCAGCCAGTGTGCAAAATCCATCATCCCTCAGGCACCTTTCGCGGCAGAGGCATCGACGAGCGCGGGATGGGCCCGTGTTGCCAGGATATCGGATGCGTGTGACGGATCAGCATCGTGCTCGCCTTCCTCCGGTTCACGGCCCAGCATCTGAACGAGAATGCCAAGACCCGCACCGAAGACGAGAACGTAGACGATGACGAACACAGTCATCGACACCACCATGCTCGACAGGGAGATTGGTGAAACGCTATCGGCCGTCCGCAGAAGGCCATAAACGGTCCATGGCTGGCGACCGACCTCGGTGGTTACCCAGCCACAAAGCAGGGCCAGGAAACCGGCCGGCGCCATGCACAGTGCCACGCGATGGAAGGACGGGCTGAGGAACAACGTGCTATTCCTCCGGTGCCACAGCGACCAGAGCCCGACCAGCATCATGAGGACACCCAAACCCACCATGATGCGGAACGAGAAGAAGATGACCGGAGAGGGTGGCCGCTGGTCGCGAGGAAAATCCTTCATCCCCGGTACTTTGCCGTCCAGGCTGTGGGTGAGAATCAGCGAGCCCAACAACGGAACCCCGACGGCATAATCCGTGTGTTCGGTCTTCATGTTCGGAATACCGAACAGCAGTTCCGGCGCACGCCCTTCGCTGTTCCAGTCGCCTTCCATGGCCGCCAGCTTGGCGGGCTGGTATTTCAGTGTGTTCAGTCCGTGGGCGTCACCCGCCAGGATCTGGATCGGCGCCACAATTGCCGCCATCCACATCGCCATCGAGAACATGACACGCACGGGTTCACTGGAAATTTTTCCCTGCCGGCGCGCCTTTAGCAGATGCCATGCGCCAGTCGCGCCAACCGCGAAGGCAACCGAGAGGAAGGCCGCCAGCCCCATATGCACCAGGCGGAACGGAAAGGACGGATTAAAGATGATAGCCAACCAGTCATCGGGCAGGAACTGACCATTCGCGGGATCAATCCGATAGCCGCGCGGCGTCTGCATCCAGGAATTCGACGCCAGAATCCAGGTCATGGAGATCAACGTGCCGACCGACACGCAGCAGGTCGCAGCGAAATGCAGTCCCCGCCCAACCTTGTTCATGCCGAACAGCATGACACCGAGAAAGCCCGCTTCAAGAAAGAAGGCGGTCATGACCTCGTAGGAAAGCAGGACACCCGTGATCGGCCCTGCCTTCTTTGAAAAGACCGACCAGTTCGTGCCGAATTCGTAGGCCATCACCAGGCCGGACACGACCCCCATGCCGAAGACGATCGAGAACGCCTTGATCCAGTATCGGTAGAGGTCGAGGAAGACGTGTCGTCCCGTTGCCAGCCACAGTCCCTCAAGAACAGCCAGATACGCCGCCAAGCCGATCGAAAAGGCCGGAAAGATGATATGGACGCCCACAGTAAAGGCGAACTGAAACCGCGCCAGGATAAACGCTAGATCATGAGCATTCTGCATCGATACCTTCCAAATCCCCTCGTCGACATCTTACGCATACGTCTGTTATTTTTGACATTATGTGCCCGTGCGGATAACCGGAATTGGACATCGATTACTAAACGGGTATCGCACGACATATCGATACCGACGTAAGATTATTCCGGCACGATCGTCCAATACTTTCTCGCTATATTGTTATGCGCGACGGTTATATAGAAACAAGAATTCCATTCTGCCTGATTATAGGCTACCGTTGCAATGGTATGCCGCCCTGCGCGCCTCCCGACGTTGCTGTGCATGCTAAACTAACCTGGGAATCGGCAAGGAGCTTCCGATCATTGGTCACGCCACAACCCGTCGATGCCAAGTTGACGCGAGCTGCTGTCTTCCTGGTTGTTACCCTGAACGACGGCAATAATGCCGCGATCGGGGCGCAGGTCCGGGACCTGCTGGGCGATATGTCATCGCTTCTGCGGGGCGTCGGCTTTCGTATTCCCGATGGTCACCTAAGTTGCGTGACCGGTATCGGTTCGGATGCCTGGGACCTGCTTTTCGCCGCGCCGCGCCCGAAGGATCTTCATCCGTTCATGGAAATTCGCGGCGTGCATCATGCCCCCGCCACACCGGCCGATCTTCTCTTCCATATCCGCGCCACACGCATGGATCTGTGCTTCGAGCTTGCGGCCACAATCGTCGCTCGGCTCGAAGGAGCTGGGACGGTGATCGACGAAGTGCATGGATTCAAATATTTTGACGAACGCGATCTGCTTGGATTCGTGGACGGGACGGAAAACCCTTCAGGCCAGGCCGCGATCGACGCCACGATCGTCGGTGACGAAGACCCCGAATTCGCTGGCGGCAGCTATGTCATCATTCAGAAATACCTGCATGACCTGAAAAAATGGAACGCCATGCCGGTCGAAACGCAGGAAGACGTCATCGGACGACACAAGCTTTCCGATATCGAGCAGCGCGATTCCGCCAAAAAGAGCTATGCGCACAATGTCCTGACGAACATTGAAGAAAATGGCGAGCAGCTTCAGATTGTCCGTGACAACATGCCTTTTGGCCAAGTCGGCAAGGGGGAATTCGGGACGTATTTCATCGGCTATGCGCGGTCCCCGACCCGAACAGAACAGATGCTGCAGAATATGTTCGTAGGCAAACCGCCGGGCAATTACGACCGCATCCTGGATGTCAGCACGGCCATCACTGGCGCGCTCTTCTTCATCCCGGCGGCGGACTTTCTCGACAGCGTACCTGACCTGGCGCCTCCCGGATCGTCTGGAGAAAACGCGTCCGGGAATCCGGCGCCCGAAACACGCGCCCCGGCTCGCCGCGCTGACGACATGTCTCTGGGCATCGGCTCACTGAAAGAGGAACGTTAACATGACCAATCTCCATCGCCATCTCGCGCCGATTTCCAACGCTGCATGGGAGCAGATCGACGAGGAAGCTGCACGCACCATCCGGCGCCATCTGGCCGGGCGGCGCATCGTCGATACCTCCGAACCGAAAGGGCTGTCGCTCGCCGGAATTGGTACCGGTCGCGGCGGCGCGATCCAGGCGCCGGATAGCGGCGTTCGCGCCATCAGGCGCGAGGTTCGTCCGGTTGTGGAACTACGCGTGCCGTTCACCCTGTCGCGCGAAGAAATCGACGCCGTGGACCGCGGCTCTCAGGATTCGGATTGGCAGCCAGTGAAGGATGCGGCCATGAAGATCGCATTCGCCGAGGACCGCGCCATCTTCGAAGGTTACGCGGCTGCTGGCATTCAGGGTATCCGCGAGGCGACCTCCAATGCCCATCTTAGGCTTCCGACGTCCGTTCAGGACTATCCGCGCGTCATCGCCGAAGCGCTCAACGAGCTCCGGCTTGCGGGCGTGAACGGTCATTATTCGGTCGTGCTCGGCGCGCAAGCTTATCTGGCCGTGAGCAGCGGCGATGACGAAGGGTATCCCGTCCGCAAGCACATCGAAAGCCTGATCGATGGCAAGCTCATCTGGGCTCCGGCCATCGAAGGCGCGTTCGTGGTCTCGATACGCGGTGGCGATCTGGCGCTCGATATCGGACAGGATTTTTCGATCGGTTATCTGAGCCATACCGCGGATCAGGTCGAATTGTATCTGCAGGAGAGCTTCGTCTTCCGTGTTCTCACCACCGAGGCGACCGTGGCGATCGACACCGCACCCAAGGCAACAGCACCGACGACCTGAGGCTGACGCGCCGAAGCAGCGCCACCGGGATATCAGTATCAGTTTTCTAGGAGTTCAGAAGAATCAGATATGTCTCACGATCCCGTTCCCCATGTCGCCAGCTCTCTCCGGGACCTTGGGCCCAAGGCCATGCGTTCGCCAAAGCTCCTGACCAAAGAGGAAATCACCCGAATCGCCGACCACGTTCTAAAAGGTGGTGAGCACGCCACCGAGCTTGAAAAGGAAATCGCCAAGAAAGCGACACATAATCCCGAAGGGGTGGTAGCAGAAGAACTGGCCATGCTTGGAAAAAAGATCCTGAAAGACAAGTAGAAACTCGTCTCCAGTAGGCCGTTCCGGTATTTTATTGAACGGAGAGAGATCATGTCAGCCTACAATATTCTGAGAAATGCTATCAAACAGGAGAAGGCGGTCGCCTTCACGTTTCACGAGACGCGATGGACCGGCTCTCCTCATGCTCTGGGAAAGGGCGATAACGTGGCGAAGGTTCTGATGTATCGCGGCGTCGACGCCCATGAAAAAGGCGTCCCGCCACAGGGTCACTGGAGTTGCCTCGCCGTTTCCGACCTCGATGACGTCGATCTCCTTGCCGATGAACCATTTCATAAGGGGCATCCGGACGCTAAAGTGAGAGCAGAAATCCGCGAAGTCGATATCGAATTATAAGGTTTCCATTTTCGGGTCATCGGCGTCAACTATTCCGCGGTCGTTAACCCGTTCATCGGACACTCTTGAAAAGAGGCTGAATATGGACAATCCATTCGAGGACTCACCGCAAAAGCAAGCACGCATTCTTGCCAAGGCGAAGGAATTGTGGGAGGCGGACGGCAAGCCTGTCTGTGGCCCCGCCGCCTACAAGGAACAGGCCTCCGATTTGATCGGCATGGAATGCAATCCGGATGCTGGTCAGATTCCCGTCAAATCGCCGGTGCCCATCGGGCCGAATGGTCAACCTGTCGAGCCGACCTGGCTGGAGGAGAATCTTGGCAATCCGGGCGGCAGCATGAACGAACTGGACGACAAGCAGGAGGTTCCATTCGCCACCCGACAGCAGGAGGAGAAATACTTCAAGGATAACGAGTGAATTCGATAATCGGCAACCTTTCTTTGACTGCGTCTCCAATGCAGGAAACAAACGTCATGATTCCCATATTTCTCGACAAGGACACGAATCCTCCTGCTCCGCACGAAGATGGCTGGTATATTTTCGACGGCTCGAACATTCGTGACGCTGGCCCCTTTACCAGCGAGGAACAGGCCTCCCTTTGGATCGACGATCAGGAACCCGACCCCGATGCCGGCGGTCCATCACCTTTCTGAAGTCTATCCGCCGACCTGGGCTACTCTGCTTTTTTCTAACATCTTGACGACGCTGTCTATCAGAGAAAAATCGCGCCTTCTGATCGCGCCTTCTGATCGCGCCTTCTGATCGCGCCTTCTGATCGCGCAGACTCGAGCGTAAGATTGCGCCATTCATGGAATGCACGACAAAAGGAATTCCTCTCGGTGTAGACGATTAAACGCGCGATCGCCTCAGTGATCTCTGGCGATAGTCCGAACCGCGAAGCCGCCTCGCTCACCGACGTCCCCAGCATTTCGAACCGGGCCGTCGTTCCTTGGCGTAGCTTCGTGTCCATGGTCATCAAACCGTTCCTTTCATGAGGGAATGCCTGGCGTCTGTCGCGACAAGGCGCCAGAGGAAGGATGACCCCTTCGCGCTTCAGCCGTCATTCTACACTGAGCACGATCTTGCCCTGGATGTGCCCTTGGGCTGCGCGCTCATGCGCCTTGCTAGCCTCGGCAAGCGGATAGGTGCTGTCCAGGACGACGCGGATCGTCCCGTCATTGAGCAAGCGTCCGACTTCCCTCAACTGAGTCCCGCTTGAACGGACCTGGGTTGCCGAGACCGTGACGCCCAGCTTCTCGGCGTCCTCAGCACCGGAGAAGCCCAAGGGGAATACCGGGAACAATGCACCGCCTCGCTTGAGTGTGCGCAAGAAGCGGCCGGTTTTCGGCCCGCCAACTGAGTCGATGACGAGATCGACGTCATGTGCGACCTCTTCAGGAGGCTTTTTGGTGTAATCAATGAATTCGTCAGCTCCGAGATCTCGCAGCAGCAATTCATGCTTGCCCGACGCCACGGCGATGACGCGCGCCCCCTTCAGCTTCGCGAGTTGCACCGCGAAGTGCCCCACGCCGCCTGCGGCGCCGTTCACGAGGACGGTCTTGCCCTCGAGCGGCACTGGCTCATGCATGTTCGGCTGAAGCGGGTTCGGTTCATTATGTCCCAACTCGATCAGAAACTGCCACGCGGTGAGCAGCGACATCGGCGCTCCGGCAGCATGTGCGTGATCGATGCCAGTTGGCTTGAACGCGACTTCCGACGCTGGCACGCTGACGTACTCAGCATAAGCCCTGCTATCCCCGGCAAGGCCGCTGGGAAAGCGAACCATCGAATACACTTCGTCTCCGACGGAGAAGCCCGCAACATCCTCGGCGACCTCCACGACAACACCCGAGATGTCTGTTCCGAGAATGACCGGGAACGACACAAGCGGCTGCCACTCGGGCGGAAGCATCTTATATCCGTCGCGCAGGTACCAGTCGGGGGGATTGAGGCCGACTGCGTGCACGCGAACGAGCACTTCACCCGCCTTCAGTTCGGGTTTAGGCGCATCTTCGTAGACCAGCACCTCGGGGCCACCGAACTTGTGCAGCCGGACCGCCTTCATCGCATCGCTCATTAGCAACCTCCATGAGAACACATCAGTACTCCAACGCTCCTATATTCCATCATTATGAGGTTGATAATTGGAGCCATCGTCGCTTCAATAATGCCATGAAGGAACAAATGGCTCTGGAGCGGCTGACCGGCTTGATTGCTTTCGCGCGTGCTGGCTCGATGGGAAGCTACACCGCCGCAGCCCATTCCCTATCGATCTCGCCCTCGGCCATCAGCAAGAGCGTACAGCGGCTCGAGCGGCATCTGGGGATTTCGCTCTTTACCCGCACGACCCGCTCGCTGACGCTCACGCCGGAGGGTCGCGAGTTGCATGAGCGCGCGCTCAGACTGCTGCGCGACGCGGAAGAAATCGAGCAGGCCGCGATGGCGGCCCGTGCCGAGCCGTCGGGCACCTTGCGAATAGCAGCGCCGCTGCCGATCGGCGTCCATGTGATAGCGCCCGCGCTGCCGGCGTTCCGCAAGCTCCACCCAAAGGTGATGGTCGATCTGCGTCTGAACGACCAGTTCGTAGATATCGTCGAGGAAGGGATCGACGTCGCGGTGCGCATCGGCGACCTCGCAGACTCCCGACTGTTGTCGCGCAGTTTCGATCCGCATCGGATCTGCTGCTTCGCATCGCCAGACTACCTGGCAGCACGAGGCACTCCGATGCATCCGGACGAGCTAAAGGGGCACGACACCGTCAGCCTCCGCTATCAGAGCACGGGTCAAGTCTTGCGCTGGCCCTTCCGGATTGGCGGCCGAGTGATCGAGGTCGTGCCACCGTCCGGCGTCGTCGTCGACGTGAGCGACGCGCTCATTGCGACGCTCGCGGCCGGCAGCGGTATCGGGATCAGCGCCACCTTTATCGCGGCGCCCTATGTGGCCCGCGGCGAACTGGTCCCAGTGCTTACCGAATTCGCTGTCGAGCGGCACAATATCACAGTGCTCTGGCCGGAAAGCCGCCGCGCCAACCCTGCCGTGCGCGCCTTCTTGACCCTGCTGCAGGACGTTTTGCAGAATGGGATGACGGCCAAGGCGCGCTTGTCGGTGTAACGGTGCGCAGAACCTCAACCGTAGGAGGGATTCGAACCTTTATGTCGAAGTAGCCTTGCCGCCATAAATCGCGGCTCTCCATCCCAACTGGAGGTCGACAACATTTGTACCGGTGTGTCTGGTGAATGATATCCGTCCAAGAGTGCGTAACGACTCCACGCAACACCCTTGATCGAGGCCGGAAGCTACACGCCCCCCGCGCGCGCGGTGCGTTCGCGGACCTCACCAACCTCGGCCCCACCCAGCGGGGGAAAATGGTCATCACGGTAGCGATGATAGCGGCAGACAAAACTATTTTGGGAAGCCGGCTGCTACAGCTCTTCCGCTATAAGCCACGAACTTATCGCTTCAACGACTTCGCTCTTACGTTCGAGCGGTAGCCAATGGCCGGCGGGCAAATTCGCCAACGAGAGATTCTGGCAGGCGCGCCGCATGGGCTCTCCAAGGCGGCTGCGGTTGATGTCGCAGATCGCGTCCCAGTCGCCGTTGATGAACAGCACGGGCCGCCCCAGGCGGCCGCCATCGGGGGCCGCGTTCATGTAGCCGATGTTGGCGGCGTCGTTCAGGTACCAGGCGTTGGCCGGGCGGAAGCCGCGCGGGCGGAAGGCATCCACCAACGCATCGAAGTCGGCAGGCGGCCAGAGCGCCGGATCGGGCGCCATCGGCGGCGCTCGATGTGCCGAACCGTAGCGGCCGCCATTGAGCGTCAACAGGGCAGACGGTGAGATCTGGCCCGTCGACGCGGGGTTTCCAGGCCGATAGAGCGACGCCAGGGTCGCAGGAATGTCCGCGTCCATGTCGCCGACCGTCTGGTCGAAGTGGGTCAGATAGAAGCGGTAATAGTCCCATTGTCCGTCCGGATAGCGGTTGGCGGGATAGAGATCGCGGTCGATCAGCGGCAGCAGGCTCGGCAGTGCGAAGCCCTCGGGGAAATACGGGACCGAGATCAGCACCACGCCGCGACAGCGCGCCCCATGATGCGCCGCCAGCGCCCCGGCCACGGGGCAGCCCCAGTCATGGCCGACCCAGATGGCCGGGCGTGCCCCCAGATGGTCGTGGAGCGCCACCATGTCGTCGACGAGTTCGTTCAGGGCATAGGCCTCGGTGGTGATCGGCGCCGACGAGCCGCCGTAGCCCCGCATGTCGGGCGCGACGCAGCGCCAGCCCTCGGACGCGAAGGCGTCGATCTGCGCGCGCCACATCAGGCCGATCTGGGGCCAGCCGTGCAGGAAGACCATCAACGGCCCGTCGGCAGGCCCGGCTTCCCAGTAGTGCGTCGTGTGGCGGGGCGAGCGGAACGTGCGGGCGATGAGCGTCATCATCGATACTCCGGTTTTCGCTGTCGCCATCGTCATCTTCTTTCGAGCAATATTGCCGGCCTGGGTCGATCAGTGGCTCGCCAACAGGAGGCGGGCGACGTCGGCGGACGCATCGATTTGCGGCCAATGCCCGGCCTCGAGGATGTGAAGGGTGGCGTTCCTGGCGTTGGACCGCATGTATTCGGCGACGCTGGCATGCAGATAGGGATCGCATTTCCCCCAGATGAGCAGAAGCGGGACGTCGGAACGCCGGAACTCAAGCAGGCGAGCCGTATTGGCGGCGACTTCGTCCGTCAGTCGATAGGTCATTTGCGCGAAGGCCGGAGCGGCGCTCGGCTGCTGCCGGAAATTGCCGTCGATGATCGGCCCGAGGAAATCCGTGTAGCGGGCCTTCTGAGGCTCGGTCAGGCCCGCCTGCATCTGGTCGCGTTGAAAGCCGAGCAGCCAGGCGAACTGTTGCGGACTTGCCAGGAAATGCCGGGTCAGCGCTTGCAGGCCCTTGTTGGAAAAGAGCTCGATGAACTCGGGAACGCGCAGGCCGGGCGCGTCGCCGTAGAAGGCGTTCATCAGGCAGACCGCAGCCGTCCGCTCCGGATGCTGGAGCGCGAAATTGACCGCGGCGGGGCCGCCCGCGTCATGGCCGACCGGAATCAGCCTGTCGAGGGCTAAGGTCTCGACGACCGCTTCCAGGTCGCCGAGCTGCTGTTCGAAGCTGTAATGCGCGCCCTGCGGCTTGTCGGACGCGCCGAAACCCAGGAAGTCGACCGCCACGGTGCGGCGGCCAGCCGCCACCAAATGCGGAATCAGGTCGTCGTAGATGTGCGAATTGTCCGGAAACCCGTGCAATACCACGAATGCCGGTCCGTTGCCCGGAAAGTCGCGCACGGAGAGGCTGCCGCGATCGCGCTGAACGCGATGTGCGGTGAAGGCAGGCAGGGCGGTGCTTGGAGAATCGATCATCGTCTGGTCCCTGGCCGTAAGACAACGGTTGTTCGATCGGGGTGCCGCGGCTAGGCGGGCTTGACAGTGCGGAGGAACTTTACGAGCTGGTCGCTGACCAGGTCGGCGGCTTCGTGCTGGACCCAGTGGCCGACAGTGTCGAGTTCGAGGCCGCCCACGAGGCCGGGCAAGCCGGCGCGCATCTGGTCGATGGTCAGCGGATAGAGTTCTTTCAGCCCGTCCGCCTTGCCCCAGATGAAAAACGAGGGCTGCGTGATCTTGGTGCCTTTGAAGGCGGCGGACAGATCGAAATACGGCTCGGCGGCGCGATAGTAGTTCAGGCCACCATGGAAGCCGGTGCGCTGAAATTCCGCAATATTGTGCTGGACGTATTCCGGCTCCGCCCAGGACGGCAGCGGCCCTGGAGCCGGACGATGAAGGCTGCGTGCCGGATCCAGCGGACTCCATTGTTTGCCGGCGGCGGCGGAGCCCGATGCCCAATACAGAATGCCCGGAATGGTGACCGCGGCATCAGCCCAGATCTGATCGGCCTCCGGCCTGATCTGTTCGAACATGTAGAAATCGTCCTGATGGCCCGACTTCCGCATGCGCTCGAAGACGCTGACATCGCCGCGCGGAACATAAGGCACGCTCAGGCAGAACACCGCCGTGAACCGATCGGGACGCATCAGCGCGGCGTTCCACGCGTGGGTGGCTCCCCAGTAATGGCCGACCAGGACCGCGCTTGGGATCTTCAGGGCATCGAGCATGCCGATAAGGTCGCCGGCCGTGTGCAGCGGCGTATACAGGCCTGCGTCCGCGGGGGCCGAGCTGCGCCCATAGCCACGCATGTCCGGCGCGATCGCATGATAACCGGCGGACGCGACGGCTTTCATCTGCCGCCGCCACGTATAGGACGTATCCGGAAACCCGTGACAGAACAGGACGGACGGCCCTTGCCCCTGCTCGGTGACATGCAGGGTAATGCCATTCGTCCTGAGGTCGTATTCGTTGAGGCCGACGTCCTCCTCGGCATTATCCGCTCTAGCCATTCGACCCTCCAACAGGCCTGCCGCAGCGACAGTGCCAGCCACAAGCAATGTGCGGCGAGAGAGCCCGAAGTTCGTGCCCGGATTGTTCCCATTGCCGCCCATGACACTGACCTTGTTCCTATCCCGCAGAGCATTGCTCTCCTGCAAAACAGAGAATGGTGACTACCGATCCTGAGCATAATCTCGTAAAGTTGGAAGGCGCCCTTCCATTTTCCGGAAACCTCAGATGGATCGCCTGGACTCGATGTCGATGCTCGTGACCGTCGCCGAGGCAGGCAGCCTATCGGCCGCCGCCCGACGGCTTGGCACGCCGCTCACCACCGTCAGCCGCAAGATTTCGGATCTGGAAGCCCATCTGAAGACCCGGTTGCTGATACGCTCGAGCCGAAGGATGACGCTGACGGATGCCGGCAGATCCTATGTCGCCGCCTGCAAACGGATCCTGGAGGAAGTGGCCGAAGCGGAGCGCATCGCGACAGGGGAATATACGGTGCCCAAGGGCGAGCTCAGCATCACGGCGCCCATCGTGCTCGGTCGCTTGTATCTGGTACCGGTGCTCTCTGACTTTCTTCAGGCCTATCCGGATATCGATGTCCGTCTGACCCTCGTCGACCGATTGGTCAATCTGTCCGAGGAAGGGATCGATGTCGCCCTTCGCGTCGGGGACCTGCCGGATAGCGCTCTGATCGCCGCGCGGATTGGCACGATCCACCGCGTCTTCGCTGCCAGCCCAAGCTATCTCCAGATTCGAGGCGCGCCGCAAAAACCGGCGGATCTTCTGGTACATGACTGCGTGGGCGTGCAGGGCTTCACCGGGCAAAGTTTCTGGAGCCTTGCCGAGGACACCGAGATTCCGGTTCGTTATCGCCTTACCGTCAATTCGACCGACGCTGCCTGCGAGGCCGCTAAAAAGGGCCTCGGGATCATCTCGGTCTTCTCGCACCATGTCGCATCGGCCTTTCTGGATGGAACCTTGGTTCCCGTGCTGCCGGACTTCGAGCGACGCACACTTCCCGTAAGCCTGGTGCGCACGTCGGACGGGTATCTGCCGCTGAAGCTGCGCGCCTTCCTCGACTTCGTCACCCCGCGCCTGAAAGCCTCCCTGTCGGCGGATCGTGACGGATTTCTAGCGATCCTGGGAAAAGGCTGACCTCGCCGTCCGCGCCCAAATCGGCCCTGCGCGCAATCGGCCTAGACCGCGCACTCAACTTGCGAGAACCTCGGTGATTGGGAACGGCTCCGCCGGACACTTCAGGTCGAACGGAGGCGGCAATCGACTAGGTTTTAGGATAAGTGATGGGGAGCGTAGCGCAGCATGCTGCAGAGTGGTTGCGGGGCCGCGATACCGACCGCCGCGATCTCGACACCCTGCGCGAGGCGATCCGGCTTGGCGATGAGAGCGGATCGAGCATCCGCGCCGAGACTGTGTTCGCCGAGTTGCGGGATGCGATCGCCCGCCGCCGCGCGCAGGGATGAAGCGGCTCGCCTTGGCGGGATCGGTGTGGCAAATTATGCCATTATCTGCCATCGTGCGAACGCAGGGAGATATGACAATGGCTTCCATGAATGTATCCGTGCCGGACCCGATGCGCGACTGGGTGCAACGCCGTATCGACAGCGGGCAATATGCCAGTGTGAGCGATTATGTGCGTGACCTGATCCGGCGTGACCAGACGCAGGCCGAGGAAAGGCAGGCGCTGGTCGAGGCCCTGGTCCAGGGCGAACGGAGTGGTGTGAGCAAACGCACGATCCCCGACATCCTCGCCTCCATGAAGACGGCCCCCGACGCGACGGATGGCTAGATACACGCTTTCTAGCGAAGCGGATTCCGACATTCAGGCCATTATCACGCTTTCGATCCGGAGTTGGGGGTGGGTGCGCGCTGAGCGCTATATCCGCGACCTGCACGCAGCCTTCGAGACGCTGGCGGCCTATCCCGACATGGGAGCCGATATCGGCGATCTGCGGCCCGGCTATTTCCGCTTCGTCCATGACAGCCACGCCGTGTTCTATCGGAAGACGGATGACGGGATTTTCGTCGTTCGTGTCCTGCATCAGCGTCAGGAGCCGAAACACTACCTCTGATCGCGCGGAGTGGGGAATCGCTGCGCCGGTTGGCTGTGTGACGGGTGGCCAGGCATCATCGGCACGTCCGATTTTTGTCCGGAGCTATCCGGGAAGCCCAACGTCTCAATTTAGACATTGAAGTCAGCGGTACCGATCCTCTTGATCGGTGGTCGTCATGAACCAGACCAAGATCCTATGGGGATCGGTGTTCGCCGTCGGCACCGTGATCCTGGCCTTCACCTGGGCGGCGACCCAATGGGCAGCCTGGCGGCTCGGCTTCCAGCCGCAGCTTGGTGCTCCGTGGTTCACGCTGCTCGGCTGGCCGGTCTATTATCCGCCGGAGTTCTTCTGGTGGTGGTTCGCCTACGACGCATACGCTCCGGACATCTTCACCATCGGCGGTTACATCGCGGGGTCGGGGGGCATTGTCGCTGTGATCGTCGCGATCGCCCTATCCGTCTGGCGTGCCCGCGAGAAGAAACGCGCCACCACTTATGGTTCAGCACATTGGGCCGAACCGCGCGAGATCCGGCGCGCCGGATTGCTCGCCCCCGATGGCGTGGTGCTGGGCCGCTCGGCCGATGCCTATCTGCGTCATGACGGGCCGGAGCATGTGCTGTGCTTCGCGCCCACCCGCTCGGGCAAGGGGGTCGGTCTGGTGGTGCCGACGCTGCTGACCTGGCCAGGTGCGGCGATCGTCCATGACATCAAGGGCGAGAACTGGACCCTGACTGCCGGCTGGCGCGTCCGCTTCGGCCGGGTGCTGCTGTTCGATCCGACGAACCTTGCCAGTGCTGCCTATAATCCGCTGCTGGAGGTCCGGCGCGGCGAGCGGGAGGTCCGCGATGTGCAGAATATTGCCGACGTGCTGGTCGATCCCGAGGGCGCTCTTGAAAAGCGCAATCATTGGGAGAAGACCAGCCACGCCCTGCTGGTCGGCACCATCCTGCATGTCCTCTACGCCGAGGAGGACAAGACCCTGGCCGGGGTGGCCAATTTCCTCTCCGACCCGAAACGCGCGATCGAGACCACACTGCGCGCCATGATGACCACGCCCCATCTCGGGGCGAAAGGCGTGCATCCCGTGGTCGCCAGTTCGGCGCGGGAACTGCTCAACAAGAGCGATAACGAGCGCTCGGGCGTGCTGTCCACCGCCATGTCGTTTCTTGGTCTCTATCGTGATCCGGTGGTGGCGCATGTGACGCGGCGCTGCGACTGGCGGATCCGCGATCTTGTCGCCGGCAGCCGTCCGGCGACGCTCTATCTGGTGGTGCCCCCTTCGGACATCAGCCGCACCAAGCCGCTGGTGCGCCTGGTGCTGAATCAGATCGGCCGCCGGCTGACCGAGGAACTGGAGGCGAAGCGCCGTCATCGCCTGCTATTGATGCTCGATGAATTCCCGGCGCTGGGTCGGCTGGATTTCTTCGAGAGCGCTCTGGCCTTCATGGCGGGCTATGGGATCAAGAACTTCCTGATCGGCCAGAGCCTGAACCAGATCGAGAAAGCCTATGGCCAGAACAACTCGATCCTCGACAACTGCCATGTCCGGGTCAGCTTCGCCACCAATGATGAACGGACCGCCAAGCGGGTTTCCGACGCGCTCGGCACCGCGACCGAAATCCGCGACGCCAAGAACTATGCCGGGCATCGGCTGTCGCCGTGGCTCGGGCATCTGATGGTGACGCGGCACGAAACCGCGCGGCCGCTGCTGACGCCCGGCGAGATCATGCAGCTTCCTCCTGACGAGGAACTGGTGCTGGTGTCCGGTTGCCCGCCGATCCGGGGGCGCAAGGCGCGCTATTTCGAGGATCCCGAACTGGCCGCGCGTATCCTCCCGCCACCCCTGTTCGAGCCGCCGCCGTCTCCGGAAGGAACGCCGCCCATCGGACCGCAGCCGGCGGGAGACTGGGCCGATGTGGTCCAGCCGCCTCCTGCCAGCAATGTGGATGATGATCCTGCCAATGCCGGCATCCGCCGGGAGCCGGAACTGCCGGAACAGGAAGAGGTGGTGCAGGCGCCGAGAAAGCCGGTGCATGAATTCGACCCGCCCGAGGATGAGCCCGAGGATGATGCGACACGGGCACAGACCCTGCGACGCGGCGAGCGGGCTCTCGCGCGACAGGTGTCGCTCGATCCCGGCGACAGGATGGGGCTATGACCAGGATGCGGATCAAACACACGATCCGGCTACCCGCCGATCTCAGTGTCAGGCTCGCTGATTACGCTGCCCGGAAGAAGGTGTCGCAGGCGCTGATCGTGGAGACGGCACTGGCATCGTTTCTGTCGCCTGATGGACCGGAACGGCTGGAGGCGGCGTTGGCCCGGCGGCTGGACCGGATGACGCGGCAGTTAGAACGGATGGAGCGGCGGGTCACGATTTCGAATGAATCGCTAGCCGTCTTCGTGCGGTTCTGGCTGACCAGCACCCCTCCGCTGCCGGATGCTGCCCTGGCGGCGGCGCAGAGCAAGGGGCGGGAGCGGTATGACGGGTTCATTGAAGCTGTTGGACGCCGGCTCGCTAGAGGGAAGACGCTGGACGACGAGGTGAGGCTGGACGTGGGGTCAGTCGCCGAAGGGCAGGATATCTGACCCGGCAAACAGTCTTGCAAAGTTAGGTCTGGGTTGCGGGGGGAACGGACAGTCCGCTTCGCAGAACGGATGCATGAAAGCGGACGTCTCCGCCAATACCGGAGCGGTCCAGAGCGACTAGCATTCGGTTTCCGCCGTGGATCGGCTACGAACGGACCAACAACATGACGTCGTGAACAGGATTGACTGTCATATCGGCATCACAGAAACTGTATAAAAGTAGTCTGCATGACTGCATCAATTCTGATCAAACTCGATACATAATATTCCTGAATATAATTTTTCACCAATGGAAGTATGCCGATGCCCTCTCTTTGGGACAGTTTCGGACCTCTGGCCGTATTTGTTCTCGTCACCTCGATCACGCCTGGCCCGAACAATACGATGCTGGCGGCATCAGGCCTCAATCACGGCTTCAGGCGCACGATTCCGCAAATGTTAGGCATCAGTATAGGCATTGTCGTCATGGTTGCTCTGGTTGGGATTGGACTGGGCAGCATTTTTGATAGGCTGCCCTTTCTCTACGTCGCCCTGAAATACATCAGCGCACTCTATCTGATATGGCTCGCCTGGAAGATCGCCACTTCCGATGCGAGCGGATCAACTACTGGCAGCACCAAGCCGTTGAGTTTTTTGCAGGCGGCCGGGTTTCAGTGGATAAATCCGAAAGCGTGGGTCATGGCCGTCAGTATTGTCTCAGCCTACACACCCCGCCATGATTTCCTGTTCAATCTACCCGTTGCCTGCCTGATGTGCGGGATAGTCAGCTTGCTGACTGTCAGCCTCTGGGCCGGATTCGGTGCGTCAATGCGGCGATGGCTAACACGCCCGACGATTTTGCGCGGGTTCAATATCGGCATGGCGCTCCTGCTGCTGGCCTCGCTCTATCCCCTCATGCAGGAGGCCACGACGTGATGAAAATGATCGGCCTGATCGGTGGCATGAGTTGGGAGTGCAGTGAACAGCGCCGAGACTGGCGGTGACCAAAAAGTCCACAACCCTTGTTTCACGTCCGCTTCGAGAAGGCGCGGATTGACTCCCTGCTGTCCGAGAAGAAGGCGCATTCTGCCCGTCTACTATGTTTCAAGTGGACGGGCACCTTAGGCTGGGGGAAACGGAAGGTCGATTGTTAGGCGACGAAAGTAGAAAAATTTCCGTTCGCAATGCCGATCGTTAGTCCAGATGCGGTGTTAGCACATCTTCGATCCATTTCATGAATGCGCGGACTCGGCGCGACAGATTGCTCCGATGTGCCACGACGAGGGACACCGGGATCGCCCGCCTACGAAAATCGGGCATGATCTCCACAAGCGCTCCACTCTTCAAATATTGGCCAATCCCCACGAGCGGCGCCTGAATCAGGCCAAGGCCGGCGAGGGCGGCAGCGTCGTAGGTCTGCGCGCTGTTGACGTGTAGGGCACCTGGCAAGTGAAGCGTCGCGTAGCTGTCGCCATCCGGATATTCCCATCCATGAGGTCTGGTGCCCAGCATCGTCGAAAAATGAATTGTCCGATGTTCCTGACGGTGGAGATCTTCTATCGATCGAGGGACGCCGTAGCGCGCCAGATAGGCGGGACTGGCAGCGTTGATCATACGCAACAGGCCCAGCGGGCGGGCAATCAGTGTCTCGTCCCGGATGGGACCAAGCCGCAATACGCAGTCGAACCCCTCCTGCACCAGATCGACGTGCCGGTCCGTACTCGACACTTCCAGCACCAGTTCCGGGTGAGACGCCATGAAATCCGGTAAGGCTGGCAAGATCGTTGTGCGTGCTACTTCGGTCGGAAGATCGACCCGTAAACGCCCACGAAGTGCCACGCGATCACCTGAAAACATCGAGTGCAGATCATCGACTTCAGAAAGCAGATCGCGGGCGCGGGCATGAAATGCGCGTCCGTCCTCCGTCAACTGCACGCTGCGCGTCGTCCGGTGCAGAAGTCTGGCGCCGACCTCTTCTTCCAGCTTCCGGACCGCCGTTGAGGCTCTTCCCTTCTGAATGCCCAGGCTATCGGCTGCGCGGGTGAAACTCCCCATTTCCGCGACCGTTATGAAAATGAGGATGGGCTCGAGATTCTGCATTTTCGTACCCCGGTATTGTTTTCCACAGAGAGAACAGTGCGTTCGAATCTTCGGCATTTATCATACCAAGGAGACACAGTAGGCTCTGAAATGCGGGAACCCCTATCGGAGAATGACATATGTCCGAAACCATGAACCTGCATCCGGGGCCTGAAGCCGTGACCTTGCATTGCACCCTGTGGGCCGGCCGGATCATGAGCGCGATTGTCGTGATCGCTCTGGTAGCAGACGGGACCATTCAGCTTTTCGCGCCGGCACAGATCGCGAGCATGCTGCGGGAAACCGGGTTCGCGATGGACCTGACCCGGATCGTGGGTCCGATCATACTCGCCTGCGCCGCCCTTTACGCTATTCCGGCCACCGCCGTCCTCGGCGCGATCCTTGTGACGGGCTTTCTGGGCGGCGCCATCTGCGCCCATGTCCGCATCGGTGAGGTGGGGTCGCCGGCGGAAATCATGTCCTTGCTTCTGGGTGTGATGACATGGGGCGGCCTCTACGCGCGCGATCCCCGTATCCGGGCCATTCTGCCGCTCATCCGTTGAACCAGCAGTGGCAGAGCTCTGTCCCGCAAGATCAGGAGAAAACACATGTTTTTAGTCGTGGGAATCACGGGAAAAGTGGGCGGCGCAACGGCAGAACATCTGTTGGCGCAAGGTAAGGCAGTACGCGCGCTGGTCCGCAGTCGCGAGAAGGCGTCGAGCTGGGCGAAGCAAGGCGTGGAACTGGTCGACGGCGACTGGAATGATTCGGCAGCCATCGGGCGGGCTCTCAAAGGCGTTGAAGGAGCGTTTGTCATGTTGCCACCTGTCTGGGCGCCGTCGCCCGATTATGAGGAGGCCAGGGGAGTGATTGCGAGCTATGTTGAGGCACTGACCCAAGCAGCGCCGCCGCGGGTGGTAGTGCTTTCGTCAATGGGTGCGAACCGAACCAGCGGGCTCGGAATGATCACGGCCCTGTCGCTTCTGGAGCGAGGTTTTCGCAATCTGACTTCGCCAGTCGCATTTGTGCGCGCAGGTGGGTTCTTCGAAAACTTCCTCTACGGCCTGCAGGTCGCCAGGGGCGGAACGCTGCCGGTCTACTACAATCCGACAAGCCGGAAGTCGACCATGGTCGCGACAAGCGACATCGGTGCGGAGGTCGCAGCCCTTCTGACCGGACCAGCGTGGTCAGGGCAACGCATCGTCGAACTTGGTTCGATGGTCAGCGCGGATGAAGTTGCCGGGCAATTGGGGGAAGTCCTGAAGCGTGACGTGAAAGCCTTTGCCATTCCGCGCGCAGGGTGGGCGGAAGCGTTCGGGCAACTCGGCATCCCGAAGGGCCACACCGGACCGGCCGAAGAAATGTATGAGGCCGTGAATGCAGGATGGATGGACCTCGGCGTCGAGGGTACGGAGCACGTCGCCGGCACGAAATCTGCACGCGATGTCTTCGAGGCGGCACGGAACGCCGTCGGGGCGTAAGTCCGGCACGAATGAAGCATGAAACGGGGACTTCTTGTGTTCGTGCCCGGCGTGTCGCAGAAAGCGCTCAACAGTTCTGGGCAACACGGATTGCACCCACTCTGGCCTGTAGTAGCCTCTGTTTTATGAGGTATGCACCCGGCGGAGCATCGCGCCACCATGCGACGTCCGCTTTCGGGAAGGCGCTAATTTCGACTGAACGGCCAGCATGAGAGCGAATGCCGCCTTTCCGCTCGGGCCGGGAAAACGAAAAGTCCGCTGTCGAGCCCCCGGACGGAAAAGTGGTCGGTATGGGTGACGGTGTGCGGCGATAGCCTCAGTCCAGTGCAGGTGCTTGTTCAATCATCGCCGATAGGACGAATGACCCGTGCCGGAGTTCCGCCGACAAGGCTGTTCCGGGGAACATCCCTCGTGACGACAGAACCCGCGGCCACAACCGAGTTTTCGCCAACCGTCACCCCGCCAATGATCGTTACGCCGGCTGCAATCCAGACGTTTCTCTCAATCACGATGGGTTTTGCGACAACGCAAGCACGTCGCTGGGACGGTGCAATCGGGTGGCTCGACGTGATGAGATTCACATTTGGCCCGATCATCACATCATCGCCAATGTCGATCCCGCCCAGGTCGTACAGGGTGCAGTTCTGATTGATAAAGACGTTGCGCCCAACCCGGATGTGCTCGCCGCCACTCGTATAGAATGGCGGTATGAGCGAAAAGCTGTCGTCCACCTTTTGGCCGATGAGATCGCTGAACACAGCCCGGATTTTGTCCGCATCGTCGAATGTCAAACGGTTGAGAACCGGCGTAATCGCCATGGCTCGCCTGACGCTTGCCACCATAGCCGCTGATTCCGGTGTTCTTCTGGGAATGACCTTGGCGCGATCGTTCTTCGACATACGTTATTTTCCTTGGGTTTCGACTGAGCGTCCGTTCCTGCGCGCAAGGACGACACGGAGATTCGCTCAGTGTCGCTACAACGTAAAAGGACCGAAAATAACCCCAGGCGCTCATGGTGTGCCGTCTGATGGCGGCTTCCAGGCTCGAAACGAGCCGGCGGCCATGCCCGCAATGAGGGGCGAGCCGGCTGCTGCCATCTGCCTCCAAAAACTATAGTCTCGCGGTAATTGGACGATGAGCCCGATCAGACCGCCTTCTTCAGAACCGGACTGGCCTTGAAGCGCACGGTCTTGCCCGCCTTGACCTTCACCGGCTCGCCGGTGCGGGGATTGAGCGCCTTGCGCGCCTTGGTCTTGTGGACGGTGAAGGTCCCGAAGGACGGCAGGGTGAACCCGCCCTCCTGCTTCAGTTCGGCGACAATGGCCCCGACCAGATCATCGGCGGCCTTGGTAGCGGCAACGCCGGTGCAGTCGAGGGAATCCTGAAGAACGGCGGCAATGAAGGCTTTGCTCATGCGGGCGCAGGTCCGTGTCGTGGTCGATTCCGCAAACGGTAGCAGCGCCCTTTCGCCCCGTCACCGCCCAAACGGCGACACACCCCTATGCAAGTTCTTCTATCCCAGCCCCCTACCCCCATCAGACACTTGTTGCGCTGGCGTGACCATGCCTCTTTCTAATCACCCCTGCTGATCCATCGCCTCCCTCGGGAGGTCAAATGCGGGGTTTCCTGTGTCCGTCGCTCCCTTCCGCTCCGAAGCCGTCGCCCGAGGCACGCGCATGCTGCGCACCGCGTTCGGGCCAGCCATTGCCGGGCACCTCGACGATCCGTCGATCGTCGAGGTGATGCTCAATCCCGACGGTAGGTTGTGGATCGACCGGCTCGCCGGCAGGATGGAGGACACCGGCACCCGGATCGCGCCGGCCGACGCCGAGCGGATCGTCCGCCTGGTCGCCCACCATGTCGGGGTCGAGGTGCATCCCGGTAGCCCGCGTGTCTCCGCCGAACTGCCGGGAAGCGGGGAGCGGTTCGAAGGGCTGGTGCCCCCGGTGGTGGCAGCACCCTGCTTTGCCATCCGGCGCCCGGCGGTCGCGGTGTTCTCGCTCGACGATTATGTGGCAGCCAGGATCATGACCGCTGCACAGGCGACGTTTCTGCGTCGCGCCGTCGCCGAGCGGCAGAACATCCTGGTCGCCGGCGGCACCTCCACCGGCAAGACCACCCTGGTCAACGCGCTGCTGGCCGAGATCGCGCAGACCGGCGACCGGGTGGTGCTGATCGAAGACACCCGCGAATTGCAATGCGCGGCTCCTAATCTGGTCGCCCTGCGCACCAGGGACGGCGCCGCCTCGCTCTCCGACCTGGTGCGCTCCTCCCTACGCCTGCGTCCGGACCGGATTCCGATCGGCGAGGTGCGTGGCGCCGAGGCGCTCGATCTCCTGAAAGCCTGGGGCACCGGCCATCCCGGCGGCGTCGGCACCCTGCACGCGGGCTCCGCGATCGGTGCCCTGCGCCGGCTGGAGCAACTGATCCAGGAAGCCGTCGTCACCGTGCCGCGCGCCCTGATCGCCGAGACCATCGATGTCATCGCGGTGCTGTCCGGGCGCGGCAGCGCGCGCCGGCTGGCCGAACTCGCCACCGTCCAGGGCCTGACCCCGGACGGGAATTACCTCCTCGCATCTGTCGGAGATCCGTCATGACAAGCATGATCGCCCTGCGCCATCGCTTTGCCGTGGCTGGCGCCACCCTCTCGCTCGCCCTGCTGTCGGCCCCGGCCTACGCCTCGGGCTCCAGCATGCCGTGGGAAACTCCGCTCAACGAGATCCTGGAATCCGTGCAGGGGCCGGTGGCCAAGATCATCTCGGTGATCATCATCACCGTGACCGGTCTGACCCTGGCCTTCGGGGAAACCTCGGGTGGCTTTCGCCGCCTGATCCAGATCGTCTTCGGCCTGTCGATCGCCTTTGCCGCGTCCAGTTTCTTCCTGTCCTTTTTCTCCTTCTCGGGCGGAGCACTGATCTGATGGAGCCGGACAGCATTCCCGGCTTCACCGCCCCGGTGCATCGCGCCCTGATCGAGCCGATCCTGCTCGGCGGGGCGCCGCGCACGGTGGCGATCGTCAACGGCACGCTGTCGGCGGCAATCGGCCTCGGGCTGCGGTTGTGGATCGCCGGCGGGATCTTCTGGCTGGTGGGTCATTTCGCCGCCGTCTGGGCGGCCAAACGCGATCCCGCCTTCGTCGATGTGGTGCGACGGCACCTGCGTTACCCCACCCATCTGGTCGGGTGAGGGCGCCATGCTGAATCTCGCCGAATACCGTCATCGCCGCGATCGGCTGGCCGATTTCCTGCCCTGGGCGGCATTGGTCGCCAGGGGCGTGGTGCTGAACAAGGACGGCGCCTTCCAGCGCACGGCCCGGTTCCGCGGTCCCGACCTGGACTCCTCGACCGCTTCCGAGTTGGTCGCGATCACCTCCCGCCTGAACAACGCCCTGCGCCGTCTCGGCTCCGGCTGGGCCATTTTCGTGGAGGCGCAGCGCCGGCAAGCACGGGGCTATCCCGCGAGCCCGTTCCCCGATCCTGCCTCCGAACTGGTCGACGCCGAACGCCGGGCGCAGTTCGAGGAAGAGGGCGCGCATTACGAGAGCCGCTATTTCCTGACCCTGGCCTGGCTGCCGCCGGCGGACGATGCCGCTCGCGCGGAAGCCTGGCTCTACGAGAACCGCGCCCGTGGCGGCTCCGACTGGCGGGCGGTGGTCGCAGGTTTCATCGACCAGACCGATCGGGTGCTGGCGCTGCTCGACGGTTTCATGCCTGAAGCCGACTGGCTCGATGACGGCGAAACCCTGACCTATCTCCATTCCTGCATCTCCACGCGCCTGCAGCGGGTCCGGGTGCCGGAAATCCCGATGCACCTCGATGCCATCCTGGTCGATGAAGAACTCACCGGCGGCCTGGAGCCCCGGCTGGGCGATGCGCATTTGCGCACGCTGACCGTCACCGGCTTTCCCACCCAGACCTGGCCGGGCCTTCTGGACGATCTGAACCGGCTGGCCTTTCCCTATCGCTGGTCGACGCGGGCGATCTGCCTCGACCGTACCGACGCGACCAAGGTGCTGGGCCGGATCCGGCGGCAATGGTTTGCCAAGCGCAAATCGATCATGGCTATCCTCAAGGAGGTCATGACCAACGAGGCGTCGGTGCTGCTGGATTCCGACGCCGCCAACAAGGCCGCCGACGCCGATGCGGCATTGCAGGAACTCGGTACCGACCAGGTCGGGCAGGCCTATGTCACCGCCACCGTCACGGTGTGGGACGAGGATCCGACCGTTGCCGCCGACCGGCTGCGGCTGGTGGAGAAGACCATCCAGGGCCGCGACTTCACCTGCATGCGCGAGAGCGTCAATGCGCTCGAAGCGTGGTTCGGCAGCCTGCCGGGCCATGTCTACGCCAATGTCCGCCAGCCCTGTGTCTCGACCCTGAATCTCGCGCATATGATCCCGCTCTCCGCGGTATGGGCCGGGCCGGAGCGGGACGGGCATTTTGACGCTCCGCCGCTGTTCTATGCCCGCACCGAAGGCTCGACCCCGTTCCGCTTTGCACTTCACGTCGGCGATGTCGGTCACACGCTGATCGCCGGGCCGACGGGTGCGGGCAAGTCCGTGCTGCTGGCCTTCATGGCGATGCAGTTCCGCCGCTACGCCGGTGCCCGGATTTTTGCCTTCGATTTCGGCGGCTCGATCCGCGCTGCCACCCTGGCGATGGGTGGCGACTGGCATGATCTCGGCGGCGCGCTGGCGCAGGACGTGAACGAACCGGTCGCGTTGCAGCCGCTGGCGCGGGTCGATGAGCCGGGCGAACGCGCCTGGGCAGCGGAATGGGTGGCGAGCCTGCTGGAGCGCGAGGGCGTCGCGGTTACCCCCGACCTCAAGGAGCATCTGTGGTCGGCGCTGACCTCGCTGGCCTCGGCCCCGGTCGCGGAACGCACCATTACCGGTCTGTCGGCACTGCTCCAGTCGCTGGCCTTGAAGCAGGCGTTGCAGCCTTATTGTGTTAGTGGCCCGTGGGGACAATTGCTCGACGCCGAGCATGAGCGGCTGGGCGTCGCCGACATCCAGGCCTTCGAGATCGAGGGGCTGATCGGCTCGGGCGCCGCGTCCGCCGTACTGTCCTATCTGTTCCATCGTATCGAGGACCGCTTTGAAGGCAGCCCGACGCTGCTGATCATCGACGAGGGCTGGCTGGCGCTGGACGATCGCGCCTTCGCAGGACAGCTCCGGGAATGGCTGAAGACGCTGCGCAAGAAGAACGCCTCCGTCATCTTCGCCACCCAGTCGCTGGCCGATATCGACGCCAGCCCGATCGCTCCGGCGCTGATCGAAAGCTGCCCGACGCGCGTGTTCCTGCCGAATGATCGGGCACTGGAGCCGCAGATCACCGCGATCTATCGCCGGTTCGGTTTGAACGATCGCCAGATCGAGATCCTCAGCCGGGCCACGCCCAAGCGCGACTATTACTGCCAGTCCCGGCGCGGCAACCGGCTGTTCGATCTTGGCCTGTCCGAGGTGGCGTTGGCCTTCACCGCCGCGTCGTCGCCCGACGACCAGGTCGCGATCGACCGAATCTTCGCCCGGCACGGGCGCGACGGGTTCGCGGCGGCCTGGCTGGCGCACAGGGGCGTGGACTGGGCGATCGAAATGCTCAGGCCGGGAGAGGAATCATGAAAAACAAGATGACAGCGAAATCAGTTTTCATATTCGGCGTTGGCCTGGTGATGCCGCTTGCCTTAAGCGGACCGGCCCAGGCGCAATGGGCGGTCTATGACGGCGCCGCCCATGTCCAGACGGTGCTGATCGCGGCGCGGGAATTGCAGCAGGTCAACCAGGAGGCGCAGAGCCTGCTCAATGAGGCGACCATGCTGGAGAACCAGGCCCGCAACCTCGCCAATCTGCCGCTCTCGGTGCTGGCTCCCTTGGAGCAATCAATCCAGCAGACCGAGCAGATCGTCGGCCAGGCGCAGGGGCTCTCCTATAATCTGACCAGCATCGATCAGGCCTTCACCCAGACCTATCCGCAGGCGCTGGGCAGTCCGGCCTCCGCGGCGCAGATGACCGCCGATGCGCAGACGCGATGGCAGAACGCGCGGGGCGCCTATCAGGACGGGCTGCGCGTGCAGACCGGGGCGGTGCAGAATCTCGATGCCACGCGCAGCCAGATCGACAGTCTGATCACCTCGAGCCAGTCCGCGACCGGCGCCTTGCAGGCCGCGCAATCGGGTAACCAGCTGACCGCGCTGCAGACGCGCCAGCTTGCCGACCTCACCGCGGTCGTTACGGCGATGGGCCGCGCCCAGGCGCTGGAAGGTGCCCGTCAGGTCGAGGGTGAGGAGCAGGGCAGGGCGCAACTGGCGAATTTCCTCAATTACGGGGCCGGCTACACGCCCGGCACCGCGCAGATGTTCCACTGATGCGCGGGTTACGTCTCTCCCCGCCGATCGTCTTCCGGCTGGTTGCCGTCGGGCTGGTCGTTCTGATTCTGGTCGCCGCCAGCCTTCATCTCCGGCACGTCCCCCGTGACGTCGGCGTACCCGATCTCGGGCCGCCGGGCTCTCATGACCGGCTTGCCGCCGGTCTGGCGCGCTGCCAGGCGCTCGGCATGAAGGCCGACGGCGATCCGGCTTGTGTTGCGATCTGGGCCGAGAACCGCAAGCGCTTTTTCGCGCCCGACGCGGCACGGTGACGCCATGCAACAGGGCACCGGCGTCATCGACAATTTCCTTGCCATCTTCACCCAGTATATTGATTCCGGCTTCGGTCTGGTGCAGGGCGACGTCTACTGGCTCGCCGGTGTGCTGATCACCATCGACATCACCCTGGCCGGACTGTTCTGGGCGCTGGCGCCGGATGAGGACGTGCTGGCGCGGCTGATCCGCAAGACCCTGTTCATCGGCATGTTTGCCTTCATCATCGGCGACTTCAACGGGCTGGCGAAGATCATCTATAAGTCCTTCGCCGGGCTGGGCATCGAGGCCGGCGGTGGGCATCTCACCCAGGCGCAACTGCTCCAGCCGGGGCGGCTGGCGCAGGTCGGCATCGATGCCGGCAAGCCGATCCTGACCTCGATCTCCTCGCTGGTCGGTTTCGTGGCCATCTTCAACAACGCGATCCAGATCGCGGTATTGCTGATTGCCTGGCTGATCGTGGTCATCAGCTTCTTCGTGATGGCGATCCAGCTCTTCGTGGCGCTGATCGAGTTCAAGCTGACCACGCTCGCGGGGTTTGTGCTGGTACCTTTCGGGCTGTTCGGCCGCACCGCCTTCCTCGCGGAGAAGGTGCTGGGCAATGTGGTGTCGTCCGGGATCAAGGTGCTGATGCTGGCCGTCATCGTCGGCATCGGCTCGACGGTGTTCGGCCAGTTCACCAGTGGCTTCAATAATCCGCCCACCATCAATGACGCGCTGACCCTGATCCTCGCCTCCCTGACGCTGCTCGGCCTGACCGTGTTCGGCCCGGCACTGGCCAACGGCCTGATCGCCGGTGGTCCGCAGTTGGGTGCGGGCTCCGCCGTTGCCACGGCGGCCGGGGTTGTCGGTGCCGGCGTTGCTGCTGCGTCAGGGGTTGGACTCGCTGCGGGTGCTGCGGCGGCCGCTGTGCGTGGGGGCGCCTTTGTCGCCGGTGGCGCCTCCGCCGCCTATCGGGCCGGCGGTGCAGCAGGTGTGGCCAAAGCCGGACTGTCCGCTGCCGCCAGCCCGCTGCGCCGCGCGGCGGCCGGTGTTCGCACCAGCTATCAGGCTGGCGGGGCGGCCGCGACCGGCGGCGCGGGTGGTGCCACGGCTTCGGGCACTGGCGGCGGAGCGGGTGCGGCCGGCAAGCCGCCGGCCTGGGCCAGCCGGATGCAGCGCAACAACCGGATCAAGGGCGGGGCTGACGCCGCCGCGCAGGCGATCAAGGGCGGTGACCGACCCAGCGGCGGCCATGACGTCGATCTCTCGGAAGGAGAATAGCCATGTTCCGTCGCCCCACTGTGCGGTTCGGCCGGACGCCGGAGCCCGAGACGCCCTATCACAAGGCCGGACAGGTCTGGGACGACCGCATCGGCTCGGCCCGTGTCCAGGCGCGCAACTGGCGGCTGGCCTTCTTCGGTTGCCTGGCTTTGAGCGGCGGGCTGGCCGCCGGGCTGGTCTGGCGGTCGGCGCGCGGCACCATCACCCCTTGGGTGGTGCAGATCGACCATCTCGGCCAGGCGCAGGCCGTCGGTCCGGCGACGGCCGCCTATCGGCCGACCGATCCGCAGATCGCCTGGTATCTCGCGCGTTTCATCTCCGAGGTGCGCGGCATCCCGGCCGATCCGGTGGTGCTGCGGCAGAACTGGCTCGACGCCTATAATTACGTCACCGATCGCGGCGCGCTGGCCCTGAACGACTATGCCCGCACCAACGATCCGTTCAGCCGGATCGGCAAGATGCAGGTGGCGGTCGAGATCGCCAGCGTCATCCGCGCCTCTGACGACAGCTTCCGGGTGGAATGGATCGAGCGCCGCTATGTCGACGGCGCGCTGGCCGCCACCGAGCGTTGGAGCGCGATCCTGACCATTGTTGTGAACACCCCCACCGACGCCGAACGGCTGCGCAAGAACCCGCTCGGCATCTACATCCACGCCCTCAACTGGTCCAGGGAACTCGGCTGATGCGAACCATGCAGAACCTCGCGCCGCTCATGATCCTGCTGGCGCCGCTTGCGGCCTGCTCCTCATGGAAGCCGCCTGTCATCAGATACGACGATACGCCCCGGCAGGCGGTCCTGATGCCCGAGCCGCCCAAGCCGGTGCAGGTGGTGGCACTGCCCGAGCCCTTGCCGCTGCCGGGGCAGCTCAAGCCGATCCCTTACCGGCATGCGGCGACGGAATCGACGGATCCCCATCAGCGGGTCGAGCGCGCCAACAGCGCGGCGCGGATCCAGCCGACGCGGGCCGGCTATCTCAATGCGATCCAGGTCTATCCGTTCTCCGAGGGCGCGCTTTATCAGCTCTACGCCGCACCCGGCGAGATCACCGACATCGCGCTGCAGCCGGGCGAGAAGCTGGTCGGTTCCGGCCCGGTCGCCGCCGGCGATACCGTGCGCTGGATCATCGGTGACACCGAGAGCGGGGCAGGGGCGTCGAAACGGATTCATATCCTGCTCAAGCCGACCCGGCCGGATCTCACCACCAACCTGGTCATCAATACCGACCGGCGGACCTACCATCTGGAACTGCGCTCCGATGAGCGGACCTATATGGCCTCGGTGTCCTGGGACTATCCGCAGGACCAGATCGTTGCCCTGCGCGGCCAGGATCGTGACGCGGGCCTCACGACGGCAGTCGCGACCGGCGTCGATCTCGACGCGCTGAATTTCCGCTACCGGATCGAGGGTGACGATGCGCCGTGGCGACCATTGCGGGCCTTCGATGACGGGCGGCAGGTCTTTATCGAGTTCCCCACCGGCATCGCCCAGGGTGAGATGCCGCCATTGTGGGTGATCGGCCCGCAAGGCGACGGCCAGTTGGTGAACTATCGCGTGCGCGGCAACCACATGATCGTCGATCGCCTGTTCGCCGCTGCGGAACTGCGGCTGGGAGCGAAGCACCAGCAGGTGGTGCGGATCGTCCGCACTGACGGGTCGCGGCGGTCATGAACGACAGCGCCGGAAGTGGCGGCACCGAAACGCCAGGGGCCGCTGTCAGGCCATCTGGAGAGATGCGGCTGCGGACGACGCGGCCGCCGGTCACGCGGCTGTCGCGCAAGGTGATCCTGTGCCTGTCGGTCGTCGCCGTGACCGGCGTCGGCGGCGCGCTCTATCTGGCGTTGAGGCCGGTGCCACCGAAGAGCAATGCCGAGCTTTATAATGCCGGCGGCCGCACCACGCCGGACGGGCTGGCGAACCTGCCGGGCGACTATAGCCATCCGCCGCGCCTCGGACCGCCGTTGCCTGGCGATCTTGGTGGGCCGTTGCTCAAGGCCGGCGTGGGGGCCTCCGGCATGGCGACACCGGCCACACCTGCCGATCCGGAGAAGCAGCGTATCGCCCAGGAGCAGGAAGCGGCGCGGGTCAGCCATCTGTTCACCCAGACGCAGATGGGACGGGATATCGCGACGCCGGCGACACCGGGCGCGACCGTAGCCCCGCCCAGCAGCGTTGCCACCGATCGCAAGCAGGCGTTTCTCGATGGTCCCGTCGATCACCGCACCGTCAGCGCGGAGCGGTTGGCACCCGTTCCCAGCCCCTATGTGCTTCAGGCGGGATCGATCATACCCGGTGCGCTGATCACCGGTATCCGTTCGGACCTGCCGGGCGAGGTTACAGCGCAGGTGACGGAAAACGTCTATGACAGCCCGACCGGGCATATCCTGCTGATCCCGCAAGGGGCGAAGCTGATCGGCCGCTATGATTCCCACATCGCCTACGGGCAGACGCGGGTACTGCTGGTCTGGACCCGGCTAATGCGCGGGGCTGGGGATTCGATCGTGCTGGAAAACGAGCCGGCCGCCGATACGGCGGGCTACGCTGGGTTGCAGGACCAGACCGACAACCATTGGGGCGAGGTATTCAAGGCCGCCCTGGTCTCGACCATTCTCAGCGTCGGTTCCGCGGCCGACATCAGTGGTGGCAACGGGATTGCACAGGCCCTGCGCACCGGCGGCTCGCAGGGCTTCAACCAGATCGGCGAGCAGATGGTCGGACGGTCGCTGAATATTCAGCCCACCAATATCATCCGGCCGGGCTTTCCGGTGCGGGTGATGGTGCATCGTGACCTGGTGCTCACCCCCTACGGACAGGAGGCGTCCCGATGACGAAGCTCAGGCTTGGGTCGATCGCAGATGACAAACCGGTGCGGCTCACCGTGGAGCTTCCTGCTGCCGTGTATCGCGATCTTGTCGAGTATGGGCGAATTCTGGCGCGTGAGAGCGGTCAGGCCGAGATCGCCCCCGCGAAGCTGATTGCGCCGATGCTCGCGCGCTTTATGGAGGCGGATAGGGGCTTTCGGAAGCAGCGCCGCAAGGCATCAGCCGACGTCAGAGCTTCGCCCGATCCCGTATGAAGGCGACGAATTTGCCCACCACCGGATCTTCGGCCTCCGGCCGCCATACGAGATTGATCTCGAAGTGCGCGTTGTCCTCGTCGATAGGGATGAAAGTCAGACCGGGTAGGTTCAGACAGGTATAAGCCTGCGCCGCGATCGTGATGCCGTATCCGGCGCCTACGAGAGCGAAAACGGTCAAATTGCTTGCCTCGAAAACCTGCAAGCGAGCACCGGGTAGGCGCGAAGCGAAGAAATCCCGACCGATCCCGTCCTTTCCCCATGCCCATAGAAGCAGAATCTCGCCCTCAAGATCGCTCCATCGCAACACAGGTTGCGCGGCCAGGCGATGACTAGTCGGCAGCACCGCCACCAAGGGCTCGAAGCAGACGGGGGACCCTGCCTCGTAACGATCTAACAGAAAGTCGGGCACCAGCGCTGCATCGATCTGGCAGTCGATCAATGCAGTATGAAGGGCGCTCGCGGTCGGCTCATGTGGTGTCACGCTGACACCCGGATAGGCGGTGCGCCATTCCCACAGCAAGCTTGCCAGAACGCCGTTCACCGGCGGCAGGTAGAATCCCACATGGATTTCTCCTGTCTCGCCACCGCTGCTTCGCCACAGCGTATCCGTCAGCGCATTTGTCTCGGTCAGGACACGGCGAACGTGCCGCAAGGCCAAACGCCCCGGTGCGGTGACTCGAATTCCGGCTGAACTTCGCTCGACCAAGGTCACCCCCAGTCGGTCCTCAAGACGACTTACAGCCCTGCTGAGAGTCGATACCCGCAGCCGCAAGGACTGCGCTGCTTTACCGAAGCTCCCAGCCTCAACAACCGCTAGAAAATAACGTAGCTCGGTGAACCGCATCGTTACGCAGACCCGTTGCAGTTGTGTACTAAGATCCGTTGATAGCCCGCTGTCTATACGGCTGCGGCGGTCAAACTGGCATGATGAGACCGGTCATTCACCGCGACTATCTTCGGACAATCACCCTGTTGAAGTCATCGGATCGTCGCGTGCGATCCGGTTCAGCTCGTCTATGATGGGCGCGTCGCAATCGCTCGGTTTAGGCCGACCAAAAAGATAGCCTTGAACTTCACCACATCCTTCCTCGCGGGCGCGATCAAGATGGGCCGGCGTCTCGACCCCTTCGGCGACCGTGGTCACGCCCAGACGCCGACCAAGGCTCGCCACTGCCTGTACAACGGCTGCACAGTCAGCGCGTTCTACAGAATCCCGCACGAAGGAGCCGTCGATCTTGATTTTATCAAAAGGAAAAGCACGCAGATGGGCGAGCGAGGAATAGCCGGTTCCGAAATCGTCCAGCGCGACGCGGACGCCAAGGTCCCGCAATTGCCGTAATTCCCCGATAATATCTTCTTCATTGTTGAGAAGGGCGGTTTCCGTAACCTCGATCTCCAAGCGGTCAGCCGATAGACAGGAGACAGTCAACGCCACACTGACGGCCGTAACGAGCGTTCCGCTGCCGAGCTGTCTGGCAGAAACATTCACCGCAATGCGCGCATTGTCCTGCCAACCGGCGGCTTCCCGACAAGCCGCGTTCAATACGAAGCTACCAAGCTGATCGATCAGACCACTTTGTTCGGCAACAGGAACAAATTCGTCCGGTGAGATCCAGCCTCTCTGCGGGTGGTGCCATCGCACGAGAGCCTCCCGGGCGGTCACAGTACCTGTCTCGATGGCCACGATGGGCTGATAAAAGACAAACAGCCCATTTCCACTCTCCAGCGCCGCACGGAGCGTGGCCTCGAGGCGTATGCGCTCCTGAATGCGCGTCTCCATATCGGGTAAAAAGATCCGAAACGTTCCCTTGCCAGCCGTCTTTGCGGCATAGAGCGCGATGTCCGCCCGCCCCAACAAGGTCTCGCCATTATCGCCATGAAGGGGCGCAAGCGCGACTCCGACGGATGCACCGATATGAAGGCTACGGTCCTCATCGAGCTCGTAGCGAACGCTCAGAGCAGCAACGATGCTGGCGGAAAGGGCGGCAGCCTCCTCGGCATTGTCGTGCGGAATAAGAATGCCGAATTCATCGCCCCCCAACCGTCCAACGAAAGTCGCTGGACAGTTGCAAGTGGCGCGCAAACGCCCTGCTACCTGGTTCAGTAGAAGATCGCCCACTCGATGTCCCCAAGTGTCGTTCACAAGCTTGAAGCCGTCGAGATCGACGAACAACAATCCAAATCGGTTGCCACGCGGTGCTAGCCGTTTGTCCAGTTCCTCGTGGAAGGTGCTACGGTTCGCCAGGCCGGTTAGTGAGTCGTTTTTCCGGATGCGCCGATCGGCTTCCGCCTCTTCGGTTACAAGCGCCCATGTGAGCATGGGACCAATATAATCCCCGTCATTATCGGTAATTGCGGTGACCTTGAGGTCCAGAATCTCCGGGCCAAGCTTGATACGAGCGTTGTGCGGAAGATTCGCGGGATCGGCGAGAATTCTACGCTGATGTTGTGGCTGTCTATGGAAGACATCGATGCATGTGCCGATGAGTTCGTCAGCAGCGAGGGGCAAAAGATGCTCGATCTGCCGGATCAAGCGTTTCGAGGTCTCGTTGGCATAGTTGATGTTCAGCGTCTCCGGCTCGACGGTCATCACGGCGACGGGCATCTCATCGATCATGCGCAGAAGTCGGCTCTGCTCCCTGCCCTTGGCACGCGCCTCGGTGGATGCGGTGACCATGCGACCGAAATCCCGCTTCTGGATTAGGACGACGATCACTGAAGTCCCGATGACAACCATCACGTTGATGGCCATGCCGATGAATACGGGCTCTCCGGTCGAAGCAAAATAGATAACAAAGGCGATCCCTGCGATGACGGCGACAATCAGGGCGGCCGAGCGCAGATGAATGAAGAAAAATATGGTGCCGATAATGGAGATCACAAGAAAAAAGGCGACATAACTCTGTTCGAGATCGTCACCATAGGGAAATAACGTGAAGGCCCAGAGAGGAAAGACCAGAACCAGAACTGCAGTTACGCGGTTCGCATCCTGGACTTCCCTGATCGACCTGTCCGTCGTCATAGCGAAATTCTTCTTTCGCCACCAGATCACCAAAAAGAACGCGCAGACTGCCGTGAGAAGAGCGCAGGGGTATACAGTCAGCCAGAGGGGCGCACGACTGATAAAAGCCACCGCAAGTAACCACGCATTAGCCACGAGGACGACATAGAGAAGTGGAATTAACCGCGAAAGGACGGAGAATTGCGCTTCAAGCAATTCCAGATTTTTAGACTGTACCGCCAGGAATGCCCTGATCCCGGTGGAGATTAATGTCGCGCTCATGAGGACCTCGTGTCTTCAGCCATCGGGGACCAGGCTTTTTAATCGGTTGAGTGGGTGTCGCCGTTAGAAGAGGAATTCAGAAACGCGGTCTGCAGATCCGCTCCGCTCTCATTCGCGATAATCTTGCGCTCGTGATGAATGAGCTTGAGTTGCCCCGTCTCGACGATCTGACGGAGAGGGGCCGGCCGCCCCAGCAGGTAACCCTGACCCTCATCGCAACCCTCGCTAGTCAACCGGGAAAGCTGGTCATCAGTCTCGATACCCTCGGCCAGAACCGGAATACCGAAGGCTTTGCCGAGAGCGATCACCGCACGGATGATAGCGAAGGTCTGCGGACTGCCCTCTCCTGAGTCACAAAATGAACGATCGATCTTAATCCTGTCGAAGGGGAAGGACCGAAGCGTGTCGAGCGACGAATATCCGGTTCCGAAATCGTCGAGCGCGACGCTGACCCCGAGTTCTTTGATCTGGTGCAGCATGTGCAGCGCACGCTCCCGGTCCGTAAAGATGGTCGACTCTGTCAACTCCAACTCCAAGCGTTCAGGCGCCAGACCCGTTTCGGCGAGCGTGGACTTGACGAGTTGGACGAGGTCGACATGCATGAACTGCACAGCAGAGACATTCACGGCAATCTTGTACGATGGTGACCACAACGTTGCTTCGCGGCACGCCGTTCGCAGGACCCACTCGCCGATCGGGAGGATCAAGCCATTCTCCTCTGCGAGGGGGATAAACTCGGTTGGAGGAATCGGGCCGAGCTTTGGATGATTCCAGCGTAACAGTGCCTCGTAACCATGAATCTGGCCGGTCGCGATGGATGCCTGGACCTGATAATGTACAGAGAGCTGGTCCCGCGCCAGCGCGTCGCGAAGATCAGCGGCCAGGCTGCGACGGGCGCGAAGTACCTCGTCCATTGCAGGCTCATAGAACCGGACTTTTTGGACCGGATCCGCCTTGGCGCGGTACATGGCGAGGTCGGCGTTGTTTATGAGCGCCTCCTTATTGCTCGCATCGTCCGGCCACAGGGCGACGCCCAGGCTGGCATCGGATGGGATCTCAAATCCATCAAGCTGGATGCACTTGGACAAAGCGCGTTCCAGGCGTCCGAGGAACTCGGAGATGCTCCCCTCGTCATTCATGCGATACAAGGCGGAGAATTCGTCGCCACCAGTTCTGGCGACGAATTCTCCCTCACGCAGCAATCCCTTGAAGCGCCTGGCAAGGATGCGCAGTACTTCGTCCCCGGTCGTGTGGCCGCGCAGATCGTTGATTACCTTGAAGCGATTGAGGTCGATCCCAACGAGGGCAAATTTGCCCCTGCGCCCACGCGCAAGCTCGATTTCGAGGTCAAGGCGGTCATTGAAACTGGCACGGTTCGGAAGCCCGGTCAGTGTGTCGCTCATCGCCATGCGATGAAGCCGCTCCAGATTTTCCATGCGGGTGCTGTCGTCGATGAGATAACTCGTCATCCCCGCGGCGACGATGACGAGCGCGACGGCGATGATCGCCAGCGCCAGAGCATGGAGAGCTTCCAGGTTGGCGAACGACCCTTCGATCTGTGCGGGGGCAATTCTAAGCGCCGTCATGCCGGTGAAATGCAGGCTGATGATCGCCAGTGCCAGGATAACGGCCATGAAATTGCAAGCATGTCGACCCGGCCGCGTTGCAATGTCCAGCGCGACGGCCGAAAAGGCGGACGCAAGCGCTATCGAGACCAGGACGTACCGCATGTCCCAGGCCATGATGCCTTGCACCCGATAGGCCATCATTCCTGTGTAATGCATGCCGGCAATTGACAAGCCGACAATCGCGCCGCCAAGTGCGGGCATTGACCCAGTTCGACGGCTTCCAGCAAGGACGAAACCGGCCGTACTTCCGATGACCGCTATAAGCAGTGAAGCTATGGTTAAAACTGGGCTGAAGCTCACAGGCACGCCGGCGTTAAATCCGAGCATGGCGATGAAATGAGTACACCAGATCGAAACGGCACCGGTAAGAGCCGTTAGAAACTGCCAACCGTGCTTTTGCAAACCACTTGTGTCGAGCGTGCGGCAGAACAGTCGTGCGGTCACCCACGAGCCGATACAACAGAGGAGTCCTGCGCCGGTCACCAGCCAAATATTGTGCTCATGGACGATGCAGCTAAGGATCGGCATCATAGATAGTTTCCTCTAGGCCTTATATAATGTGTCGGAGCCACACCGATCGTCGTTGGCGAATTACTGCGGCGTTATTCCCGTAAGCGAAGTAAATTAGTGTGAGTAACCACCCTGAAGCGCTCTCCGCCGCGGCCTGTGTCCACGACGGCTCTTTAGGCGCTGACGTCCATGCAACCAATCGAAAGCCGGCGAGTAACTGCTTCAACTGGCCGGCTTCCGCGGCGAGCTGCGATCAAAAGAGTCGTTCTAAGGAGGCTGCTCAATGATACGAGGCGGGCAAGGCATGCAGCGGGGAGCACAAGACGCTGCAACCGCATTGTTAAAAGGACTAGCCTGAGCGCCACCGAATTATGCATCGATAACCCGCTGGTAACGGAAGATCGTCCCTTCTTCCGAGCTGACGGCCTCACCATGGTATGGAGCAGATCCAGCATTAGGAGGGCACCCGCGGCACGCAGTCCGTTCGCCAAATGTGCCTTTTGGGAGCCGACAGGCAGGCGGAACGGAAGCGTGGTTTCCGCACGTACGATGCCGGCCTGGTCCGCAGTGTTCTGGCTGCGTGGGTCACACCACCACGGTTGGAAAATGGCCATGAAAGCCGACCGGTGGTTCTCTGATACTATAGCCGTTACGCTGCCGATCAGACCCAGGATGAAGACAGCAGTGTGAGGAAGAGCGCCCGTTTGGTATAACAATTTTCTTCGACCCGTTTCCCGCATTCGCCGAACATTTTTTGACTAGGTTCTGGTAAATGGTCTTTTTAGATTATCGGAGATGTGATTCAGCCCTGGTCTTTGCGGAGACCTTCGGACGCGAGAGGACCTGGCGGGCGAGGAATACGCCATCATTGGCGTCTTGCACCTGCTTGCGCGCCGACGAAAGTCGGGACAGGGGCTGGATAAACGGACGTCTCACCGAGCAGATGAAGAAGGGCGGTCGGAACTGGACCGTCGAGCGTATCACCAAGCATGCTTCTTAGTTTTTCTCGCAAAATTCAGGAAAAGACTCCATCCGTAATCAGACTCCTTCGGCGCGGTGCTACCGCTTGCACGTCATGACCTGACGAAACGATAGGAAATTCCAGTAAACTGAGCTGGTTAGACCCCACGCCGGTCAGCTTGGAACCACGTCAATTGTCACTTCGACGCTCGCGCCCCTGGTCCGCCGCATTGATTCAGTCCTGGTCGAGTCCAGGAGTAGCAACCGCCGTATTTGGCGCTGAGCCCTAAAGACAAATGTCAGTCGCCCTGCATGTGAAGGCTACCTCCCAGCGAATCGTCAGGATAGAAAAATAATCATGCACAGAAACCGAACTTCGTTGGCCTAGAGCAGCCCATACGGGAATCATTGCTAACATCGATCTATCTCGAAGTTGCGCCGAATGTGTCTCAATAATGGGATATTTGACGCCTGTTGACTTCACCTAACTTGACGTTGCATTCGGCCCATAAAGGAGCGATATTGCCGGTCATGATTTCCGATCGCCCGGCTGCAAGTCTGTTACTAGTCGAAGATGACGAAATCACACGTGATCTCCATAGCGCCGTATTGATTGGCGCTGGTTTTAACGTCAATACGGCTGGTACATTATCAGAGTTGCGTCGACAGATCGGTCACGCACGTTTTGACGTTATTCTGCTTGATCTTCGCCTTCCCGATGGAAACGCTCTCGAGTTGGTCTCTGATCTTCGGAGTATCAGTTCCGCGGGCATTATCGTTATAACGTCCAATCCTGCGGCAACAGACCGGCTGAAGGGCCTGGAAAGTGGCGCCGACCAATATCTGGAAAAGCCGGTCCACCCGCGAGAGCTTGTCGCCTGCGTCCGCAATCTCTCGACGCGCGTACGAACAGCCGCATTCGCGGACAAGAACGCACCAGTCTATTATTTTGAAGGCTGGTCTGTAGATTTGAGCGCAAGAAAGGTATTCGCAAATAGTGGAAAATCCATCTCTTTGACCGAGAATGAGTTTCGCATATTAGATGCTATGATAAGAAATGGATCAAAGCCGCTTCATCGTGATCGTATACTTGCTCTCATGAATGATGACGAAGAGATCACGACGCGCGCCGTCGACAAGGCAATCTACCGCATGCGCATCAAACTACGGGCCGTTCATGATTCTTCTACGCCGTTGATCGAGACGGTACATGGTTTTGGCTATCGTCTGACCGCAAGGCGGTTGTAGATCACCCTGGATACGCGGACAAGATGAGAAGAGGGATCGGATCCTCCTCCCTTGCCGATGATGGGGTCTTGTCGCAACGGAGAGATGCGGCTTTTGACCGTCCCGTATGCTGCAAACATGACCAACCATATTCGGCGTAACGGTGATGAGGGTCTGCCTCCAGTCGGTTTGGGGTCGTTTAGATTTATGATTTCCGCTTCACTGAAATAGTAGATTCCAGCGTAGGGAAGCTTGATCCCAAAACGATGTTGCTCCTGACAAGGAAGACCTTCATCTTCTGGGCCAATGTCGGCTTTAATTTCTTCGATCCTACCGACAAAATCCAAGTCGTAATTTCGAGGCCATCCCGTATAGACACGAACTACATCGCCGACCGAAGGCGGAGGACATGATGCGCGTTCTTTGTTAATAATAAAGATATGTTTTAATACGCGTGGAAATTTATTAATCATAACCGATTGACCCCGTGTTCCGCCCTGCCACGAGGTGCTTCACGGTCCAGGCGCCCCGCATCCCATCCGTCCGCCTCCGGACCTGGGACAGTGCTGGCCGGCCGGAAGGCGAACCGGATTTGGCCTTTTTTTGGCTTCGGGTCGAGTCTTCGCCGACGGTAAAATGCGCGACGATATCGCCTAGTTCCGCCGTTTCACCTTTCAGAGACCGCGTGGCCGCGGTGGTTTGTTCAACCATTGCCGCGTTCTGCTGCACGACCTGGTCCATCTGGGTCACGGCGATATTCACCTGGTTCAGTCCCGCCGCCTGCTGCTGGGCAGAGGACGCGATCTGACTGACGAGATCGTCGATCTCGGTGACCCTGGCCATGATGGCACCCAGCGCCTTGCCGGTCTCGCCAACAAGGCCGACCCCCTGGCCCACATGACGCGACGAGGCCGTGATGAGGGTCTTGATGTCCTTGGCGGCTTCGTCAGAACGCTGCGCGAGGGCGCGAACCTCAAGGGCCACGATTGCAAACCCTCGCCCCTGGTCACCGGCACGGGCGGCCTCGACGCTCGCGTTCAAAGCTAACACGTTGGTCTGAAAGGCGATGTCGGAAATCATCCCGACAATCTGGGCGATCTGGCTCGACGATTTCTCAATTTCGCTCATGGCGCGGATGGCGTGGTCAACGATCTCGCCGGAGTGGGAGGCATCCGCCTTTGCCGCGTTAACCGCCTCACTGGCTTGCTTGGTACCCTCGGCGGTCTTCGTCACTGCCCCCGTGATCTCGTTCAGCGCGACCGCCGTCTGCTGGAGGCTAGCCGCCTGCCTTTCGGTCCGTCGCGACAGGTCATCGGCGGCGTTCGCGATTTCATCCGCGCCCGTGCCGATCGTCTCGGCCGTGCCCTGGACCTGGGCCAGCGTCGACGACAATTGCGCGATGGCTAGATTGAAGTCTTCGCGCAGTTGCCGGTATTCTTCGGGCATGCTGTCGCCGATACGATGAGTCAGGTCGCCCTTGGCAATCTTGCCCAGCGCCTCGCCGACCGCTTTCATGACGGCGTCGCTGGTCGCTTTGGCGCGCGCCTCCGCTGCCTGGCGCGCCGTTTCCAGTGCGTCGAGATAGACGGAGATCGCGAAATCCATGTCGAGCATGGTGGCTTTGACGACGGCTCCGAGTTCCGCAGCCACTTGCTTGGCCGGCGCCCGCTTGGTGCCGAGCACCCCCTTGGGCCAGCGGGCCTCGAGCACCGCCCCGATTAGGGACTCAAGTACAAGAGCGTAGCCTCCGATATACCAGCGCGGCTTCAGGCCGATCCGCGCATGCGTCTGCCCGACTGCCGTGACGGCGCTGACATAATCCTGATTGAATTCGCCGTTCGATATAACGTCCCAATGCCGAAGTTGCCTGCTCTTCGCTGACGTCACCAGATTAGAATTATGAAAGAATCTCGCGGTTTCCGGAAACATCGTAACCTGATCGTAGAATGCATCCAACGCTTTGGGCAGTTCCCGCATCAATATTGGTTTGGTATTGCGTATGTTTTTTTTGCTTCTGTGTCTAATTTCATAAACCTGAGGCGTTCGAGAATCTGTGCGTCGTTGGGCATATTATGAACTCCGAACGGCTTATTATTAGATCAATTATAATATTCCGTATCGGAACCTAAATAATTAGACGTTGCGGGCCGTTTTTTCTAAGAAACTTTGAAAACACTCGATCCATGTTCAAGCTCCTTCGGCGCGCTGCCACCGTCTGTGTGTGATGGTTTCAAAAAATCGTCAGAAATTCCCGTCAACTGAACCAGTGAGCACCGGGTCGGGCAGATTTGAGCTGGGCAGAATTTTCACTTCGACGCTCGCACGCTCGGTTCGCAGCATTGATCCATTCCCGGACAGGCAAAGGGGTAGCAGCCGGCGCATCGAGGCGCTGAATCTTACAGACAGACGTCAGTCGCACGGCATGTGATGCCTACCTCTCGGCGCATATCAGAGCGGAAAATAAGTCGTGAAGACAAAACCGATTTTCTTGGCATAAAGTGCCATGCACATGAATCATTGCTAACATCGCTCTATCCCGAAGTTGTGCCGAATGTGTCTCAATATCGGGATACTTTGCTGTATATCGATTTTCGCCTCGCCTGACGTCGCATTCGGCCCATAAAGGAGAAAGTTCGGTGGGTGACCGTACGGTAAACGCTATCGCCTTTGGCATCCTCACGCCCGAGGGTGTCGTGGCCTATTGCAGTTCACGTTTCGCACGCATCATACACGCTTCTCAAAAAGGCCCCATCGCTGGCGTCTCCATCACAGCTTGGCTTGAGCCAGCATCTGGCCCGCTGTCATCGTCATGGTTTTCCACGATCTTGACCATTGAAGGAACCCTCCGCCTAAAAGGAAGCCTGAAAACTGTTCAATATCGCTTGGAGCCGATGACAGCGACCACGGATCGGACAGAAAACGGAGCGATCATCTTCTTGGGTGATGACACTCAGACCTTGGATCTGATCCATGCGCAGGCCTTCCAACTCAATCCCGGCCTCTCGGCCATATCCGTTCTGGAAACGGGAGAGCATCTGGATGTGAACCCGGCGTGGCTGTCGGCCATGGAATATCAGCGCTCTGATGTCATTGGGAAAACCGCGCGAGATATGAATATCTGGGAAAATATCTCGTTCCGTTCCGAGATTGTGCGCCAGTTGACGACATATGGCCGCGTCGAGAACCTGGAAGGGAGAATGCGGACCAAGAGCGGAAAATTGCGCGATATCATCGTTAGCGCTGAACGGGTCTCATATTTCGGCCGGACATTGGCGGTTTTCGCGTCTCACGATATCACCGAGGTCAAGAAATCGCATGCGGACCTGGCCGCACTCAATCGGCGACTGGAGGCTCGGGTTGCCGAACGCACTGCTGAACTGGAGACCAAAAACAGGCAGCTCCTCGACGCTGTGAAGCGTGCTGAAGCCGCAAACGACGCTAAAAGCCGCTTTCTGGCAACGATGAGCCATGAAATCCGTACCCCTCTGAATGCCATCATCAATATGGCAGAGCTTCTGGCAGAGGAAAAACGGACTGGTCTCGACGCGAAGTATCTGTCCAATATTGTCAATTCGGCACAATCTCTTGCAGCCATCGTGAACGATACGCTCGATTTCGCCAGTATAGAAGAGAATGAGCTGAAAATTGTTCCAATTGAGGTGAATGTCGAGGTCATTGTTGAAGGAGTCATTCGCAGCCTTGCGCCTCTTGGGCACCGCAAGGGAGTCGAACTTGTTCTTTCCATTGCGCCGCGATTGCCGGAAGATATCTGCGTTGATCCCACTCGCCTGCGGCAGATTTTGTATAATCTGATAGGCAATGCCATAAAATTCACCCGATCCGGTTGGATTGGGGTCTATGTCGATCTTGCGACGACAAACGGTTATCATGAACTTCTTTTATCCGTCTGCGACACCGGAATTGGCATCGAGCCGATTGATCAGAATCGGATTTTTGACAGATTTTCAAAGATTAGTCCTGGCTCGGACGACGCGACGAGCGGAACCGGCCTCGGGTTAAGCATTGCGCTGGGGCTTGCCCAGGCCATGGGTGGTGCGATCGGTGTCGATAGTTCTCCAAACCATGGAAGCACATTCCGCGTAAGCCTACCCGCAAGTTCCTGTAGCGCGCCACCACCAGACATGCCTTTAAATGAAGTCATCATACTGGGTCCGGGCAGTAAGACACGCTCTGGCCTGGAATCGGCTTGCATCGGGTTAGGCGTCGCGACACGGGTGGTGGAGCAGGGGGATGCGATATCGGGCTCTCCGCTGCTTGGTGTAGCATTGGTCGTTCTTCCGTTATCCGTTTGCGCAACGTCAATGATGGAGTGGTACGAGCGCGCCTGTTCACTATGTTCCCGCGTCATCGTTTTCAGCCCCATAGGGCAGACGACCGAAGTCCTTAGCGGCCTGGCACTTGAGAATAGCCAGATTGAATTTTATCCCATCGGGCGATCCAGCCTTTCCGCGCTCCTGAACGGACAAGACTCGTCGGCACGCTCCGAAGATGGTCCACAGATCGCACTTTCCCTTGCTGGTTTACATGTGCTGATTGCTGATGACGTCGAAGAAAACAGGCTTGTTGTCGAATGGGCCCTTAAGGCATGTGGCGCGAGAATCACAACTGTTGACAACGGAGAAGACGCCGTCGGCCTGATCAAGCAAGGCGTGTTTGATCTTTTATTGCTGGATCTCCGGATGCCTGGCCTTGACGGATATGAGACAGCCGCAAGGATCAGATCTCTCGGTGGAAGGGCCGGAAAGACGCCAATTATTGCGGTCTCAGCCAATGTCACGCCTGACGGGTCAAGAATGCAGGCCGCCGGAATCGACAACTTCCTAGCAAAGCCGTTTAGACCATCGCGCTTGCGATCAGCAGTGCTAAAGGCCTTGGGCAGATCCCACACAGGCGAGCACGATGCCGTAACCCAAAATCCGCATCCCATTCTTGATGCGGCTTTTCTGGCCGCTCAACTGAGCTATGCCGGCCCTGAGGCTATATGCAGGGCAATCGACGCTTTTGGCCAGCATCTAGAACGGCGTCTGTGTAGCATTGAAACGGCGCGGAACGACGCGGATTGCATTGAGGCGATTCATCGCCTTGCTGGGGCCGCCTCCTCCCTTGGTCTTTCAAGACTTTTCAACTTATGTGTTGAACTTGAAACCACATTCAGTTCCCACGACCGGGTCAATCGTGCCCGTAAGTTTGCCGCAATTCGGTCACTCAGTGAGAGCAGTGCATTTTATATAAAAAGATATAGAAATAATATAACGTAATATAATAACCAACGAAAAATGCCGTCTAGGGCGATCAAGCGTCAAGAGCGCGATCCGCATCTTATTGTCGGGCATTGCAATACCAAGCGGTTAGCATGACCACGGGTCATGTTCCGAATGATTTGCATGGCATGAGACGGTGCGGCGATTTTTTGGTGCCCCGACCGTCCGCGCGATAGTGACAGTCGATATGAACCTGCCTCGCTTATGGCCAGTTCAGTGGACGTAGCCCTGGAAGGGCCCGAAGGGAACGCTCCTGGTAATGGGCCGCAGAGCGCCTTGTTCCTTCTCAATATCCACGCGGGATCTAGTACGATCCGATCTATAAACTGTGATCCGGCTGCAGCGGCGCCTGAGTGAAATATTGCGTCGAATGTTCGGGAGCGCACATCTGCCGTCCGAAGCGCTGCCGTAATGTGCCATCCGGAACCTCAAGCACTGCGATCTCGGGCCTTATGCAATTATGGCTATCGCCATAGACATCGTTGGACACCCAGTGCAGGCGGGCGGTCAGCTCGGCCTGCGGCGCGACGGCGACCGGCAGCAGGACAGGACCGGGATTCATGCCAGCGGGCGGACGCCGCTCCGCAGGTACCGAATGATGCCCCTCGTCCTCGAACCACAACACCGGCAGCGCCGGCAGCTTGCAGGCGGCCGGACCGAGATTGCGGAGCACAAGCAACGTGCCGCTTTGCGACATTCCGTCGAACCGACCATTTTCATCGTCGAAGCCGAGTGACAATTGCGCAGCGGTACAATCCGGAAACGAACGGGACACGGGAGCCGCGGATGCCGCGCGCATGACGACACTCATCCCCAGCATGAACATCAGCAGTTTCATGGTCTCTCGCTTCCTTTGTGCCGGACGGAACATCGGCTCCTGATGCACCATAAAATCCTGGGACTAAACACCTGCCTTACCGGTCACGACGAATCCAGTTGGGAGGACGTCCAGCCCGAAACTGGCGTGACCGTCAATGTCAGCAGGAGCTTGCAGACGTCGCGGTCTTGGTTATTCGTGAAAGCGGCCGCTGAATCGCACGCTACAAGCCCGTAATTGGCTTTCCAGAGCGCACCGATCGGCCCATAGGCCAGCGTAAGAACATCCGGTTTCTCGAGGCACGTGAAGTCCTCCAGATCGAACCTTGTTAGGTCGTGCCTTGTGCAGCAGGCGTCCGGGGAGTGCGCGGAGCCAGAGAGCCGCGTCCATGACGAACGCGCACGCGATCGGCCCAATATTCCGGCACACCGCGCATCAGAGCAGATAGAGGCGCCGCGCGTTAAGTCTTTGCAGCGCCCCCTCTGCACCTTCCTTGTCGCGTCGCAACTATGCGCCCATTCTTTCCTTTTCGGCTTCACGTTCGACTGCGTCATCGACGCGGTGCCCAGACGGCCTCCTGATGTGAATGACGCTAAGACTGCCTTGTCCTCCGTCCAGGATCGTCGCAATTTCCCGCGAGACGCGCTCCGCAGCCACGACGAGCGCCGCATCGAGATGGATATAGTTCTGCGTTACACCGCGCGCCGCGTGACCGAGAAGCCCCGCGATCGTTAATTCCGAGAAGCCCAGATCTCCAGCGATGCTTGCGAAAGTATGGCGCAGCACATGGGGCGTGATACCTTCCAGCTTTGCCTGGGCACAAACCCTCGACAAGACCCGTACGACACCGATGAAATGGCCAGTTCCTATATCGGCGGGAAAGACGAAGCGGGAGGGCGAGCCATTCGTCTGGGCCTCAACGCACTCGATCGCCGCCTCGCCCACGACACGGACCTGTTCGCCGCTCTTGGTATCTGGGAAATAGACGCAGTGGTCGGCTCTGCTGACCCACTGGGCCTGAAGGCCCAGCACTTCCATTCGGCGAAACCCGGTCAGAAGCATCAGGCGTATGGCGGCCAGAGCGGTCGGGTGTTCGCCATTCTCCATGGCTTCCCGCATCGTCGCGCCGAGACGTCCGATTTCGGCCGCTCCGAGTCTCCGCTTGCGTTTCGCGACGGCGAGTTGCCTGACGCCCGTCGCGGGGTTGGTTTCGATAATATTGTGGCGTGCCGCATGGCCGAGAAGCGCCCGGAAGGTGCTGATCGTGCGGCTTGCGACGCCGGCGCCTCCCTTGGATCGTCCGCCACGTCCCTTCTTTTTGGCAGCTTTGACGGATTTGCCCTTCGCGATATCGGCCTGCATCGCTTCGATGTCGCCTAGGGTCAGGCCGCTGATCAGTCGGGAACCAATCAGCGGCTTGATATGGGTGGCAATCCGGCTCCGGTCCATCTGCAGGCTCGATGCCTTGATCGGTCTCCTGTTGCGGCCGAGAATCGTGCCGGCCTCCGCGGCTTCCAGATACCAGTCGCATATCTCGGACACAGTCATGCCCGCCCGGACGGCTTGGCGTTCGGCCGACGGGTCTTTGCCCTGCGCGACTTCGGTCAGTCGTTGCCGCGCCATGTCGCGTGCGATTTCGACCGTCAGCACACCGTAAGGGCCCAGGACCAGTCGCCGCGTCCGGTTTTCCGCGTTCCGATATTGGATCAGAAACGCCTTCGACCCCGAAGGTTTTACCCGGACGCCGAAGCCGCGAAGCTCTCCGTCCCAAATGAAGGCTTCAGACTTCGCATTGGACTTTAACGCGTCGACACTACGCTTTGTAAGCTTTGCCATTTTCGTTAGCTCCGTTTCGATATCGTTCCTAGTTTGCTTCCCCGGCTCCTGCGGCGGCGGGCCGGGGAAGCAGGGGGGAAGCAAATGGGCGCGTTTCGAAGGGTAGGAGCAGGATAGAAAAGGGATGGACCGGTGCAACAAAAACCGTTATATCTAAATGTCTTATAGGGCGGCAGGATAGCAAAACATGCTGTGGCGTAGTTTGCCTTATCGGGTTGCCAAGGTTGGGGTCGTGGGTTCGAATCCCATCGCCCGCTCCAGATTTTCCAAGGAAAATCAGTCGGTTAAAGCGGCCCTTCGGGGCCGTTTTTTGTTTCCCCATCCCCGGCAGACCAACCGGGGAAGCGGGAGGGAAGCAAACGGCGGCGTAATCGCCGCCGCTTCCGAATACTGGCGACACGAGCGTCTTCCCGTGTGACGAGCGAAGTTTTTCTGCCGTTCGCGACGCCTTCAAACCTACCGTAATCCACGAACCGAAGCGACGCGCTTCATGCGTCCGTGGCTAGGCATGTATCATGTGAAAATGATGCAACAGAACCAGTTTTCTTCCATGACACGCTTCGTTGTGCCTGGCGATGCAGGGCACGTGACGTCAATCGGCGGGCTGGCACTCTTATTTATCATGATGTCCTGAAAGCCGTATTCGGGTGGAAGCGTGCAGCCTCGTTTCCGTTTTTCCGATTCGACTTGTCGGAGAGAGGACAGGTGGGATTTCGCGACGGATTGAAGGTTGGAGGAGAGTCCTCCGGCCGTCATGGAGTTTCCTGTCACGGCAAATGCCATCCGGAAGATCATGCCGAGCGGGTCGCGCGACATCCCCTTCAACAAGCTCGTCCTGACCCTACGATGGCTTCGCACTCTCCATTGTTCCGGAACATGGCGGAACGCAGCCCTCGATACGCGATGAGCCGCCCGGCGATCCGCAGCAGGTCGTGGAGTTCGCCCTACTGTGCGTGCGAAAATTCCGGCTGGGCACATGGGGACCCGATCTCGGCCGCCACTGCACCCGTGTGATGGATTACCACTACCGTCTCTGGCTGATGCGGACATCACAGACGGGGAAAGCCCTGCCCAAGCTGGCTGAACCCGTTCACGGTGGGCTGGCGAACCGCCGGCGATATTCTCGCGGCGCGAGGCCGGTGATCCTGATGAACAATTTACGGAACGAACCCGAATCATCATAGCCGGCCTGCCAGGCGATCTCGTCGATCGACGCGGTCGTGCTCTCCATCAGGTCACGCGCCCGGCTGATCCGCAGATGCTGGCAGTATTCGATCGGCGTCAGCCCTGTGGCCTTATGGAACCGCCGCAGAAAGGTTCGTTCTTCCAGCCCGGCCTGCGCCGCCATCGCGGTTGCCGATACGGCGCGTGGATCGGCGTCTCGAAGCCAGCGCTGGACCGTGAGCACCGCCACGTCGCCATGCGTGAGCCGGGGTATGAAGGCGCGTCACATCAAGCCCTCGATCCCCGTCACGGGGGAAAACGGCATTCCCATTCGCGATGAGCTGGTTCTCAGGCTGGATCTCCGTTCGCAGTGAGAGTGCGAAAGGTGGACATGCCGATTGCGTCAGATCGTCGCCAGTCAGATAGCGGACGACGCCAGGACCGATCATGCGCATGACATCGCTTCATTTCCGCCATGACATCCGCGTCCATATCGGACGCCATGATGCCGCCTTCCAAGAGCAGGACGGTCGCAAGACAGAGACGCCCGTTCGAGAATGGCAACGGATCCAGCCTACCGCCTGACGAGCCAGAAGATCAGCGAAAGGGCCACGCTGATCACGACGCAAGTCGCGACCGGCGCGTAGAAGGTGAAATTCTGCCGCTGGATCACGATGTCGCCCGGCAGCCGCCCAAGCGGCAGTCGTGACAGGAAAGGCCATAGCACTCCAACGAGCACCAGAACGATGCCAAAGGCGATCAGGGTTCTGGACATACGGCTCCCTCAGCGTTGAGCGAGCTGGCCTACGAGCTTTTTATTCTCTTCGGTCAGCGCGCGGACGTGCTCCGGGTTGTCCTTCTCCGCCCGCGCCAGATCGCGCTCCACTTCCTTCAACCGATGGGCGAGAGCCGCAGCAGACGGTTCATGATACGTGGTCATGGTCGCGTTCTTATTTCCTGTCCAGAATCTGGCGGGCAAGTGCGACGATGTCGGACTTTTCCATGCCCTCGGGGTTATGCCGCGCCTTCTTCGCAATCTCGCGTTCCGGCTCCGAGGCATGTTCACCGCCCTTGAGCACGAAATCCGCCAATTCCGTTACCTCGGCCTTCGTCAGCAGCTTGGGCTCCTTGACCGCCCGTTCGGCGAGGGCGTGCAAGCTGCTCGTTTCATGAGGAAGCCTGTCGGTCATGTCGATTCCATCCTGTTATGGGCGTGCGTTTCCAGTCATGGACGTGGGGACGCAAATGCGGGTCAGCAACCCTCGGACACAAGCGTGGGACTGCAGGTTGCTGTATCGGGCACGCGCGGCGGGTCGAGGAACCACGCTGGCGCAGGATTGCCGGGCATCATCGACCGTCCCGTCACCGGCTATATCCGGGAAAGCGCACGCACGGTACGGTCGTTGTTCACGTTGCCCGTGTTGAGGGTCGTGTTCGGTTCCAGCAGGACGACATGACATTCGTCGCCCAGGGCCTCGGGACAATGCTCCACGCCATGCGGTACGATAATGAATTCCCCGGCTGCGACGTCGATGTCGCGATCCCGGAAATGCATGCGCAATGTCCCGGAGACGACCAGGAACAGTTCGTCCTCATGCTCGTGATGGTGCCAGTCGAACGCCCCTTTGAATTTCGCCAGCTTGATCTGGGACGTATTGATGTCGCCCGCCACGCGGGGGTTCCAATAGTCGGAAAACATCGCGAAGGCCTGCGCCAGGTTTATCTTTTCCATCGGTCGGTTCTCCATCAGATCTGGGACACGATAGTCTGGACATGGGCGATCTGGCCCGAAAGATCCGGCGGCGCCGGAAACGCGCCGTCGAGAAGCGCCGTGCCGACTGTAAAACCGGCGGCCCCTGCCGAGGCGATGGCCCGGATCCGCTCTGCTCGATCGAGCGAGCCGGCGACAATGACGGGCTTGTCCGCCACGGCGGCGCAGACCCGTCGCAACACATTCGGCACGTCTCCAGCAAACCGATAGGCCAGCAGATCCAACCCGTGCACGCCCGGCCGGGAAGCGAGATCGACCGCGCTGCGCACGATCTCGGCCTCGGTCCCTTCGAGAATGCTGGGATGCCCGCTGATCCGGCCGGGAAAGGGGTAATAGCGGATCGTCGTGCCGTCCAGCAGCCGCAGCGCGTCATCGACATGCGTGCCGCCCAGCAGATAATCGACGCCCAGATCGATCCCGGCCTGCACCGAGCGAAGCTCGCTATCACGATCGAGCGAGACGACTTCGAGATAAATCTTCGCCCCGGCCCGCCGGATCGTGCTGGCAAGCGTCTGGAGCGCCACAAAGGGCAGGCCGATATCCTTGAATCCGATATGGCGTATACCCGCGGCGCGGGCGGTTTCGACCAACTCGGCAGCATTCTCTATCGTCCGGTCATGGCGCGTCAGCATGAAGATGAAATCGGGTTCGGTCATGCTGCGGCTCCTGGCCTCGGAACGGGTATGGTGAGGCGACAGGCGCAGTCGAATGCAGTCTCCAGGCTGGACGGATCCGCGATGCCGCGCCCCGCGATATCGAAGGCGGTGCCGTGGTCGGGGCTGGTGCGGATGAAGGGCAGTCCGAGCGTGATGTTCACACCCTGCGCCAGGCCCATATATTTCACCGGAATCAGTCCCTGGTCGTGGTATTGCGCGACCACGACATCGAAGCGTTTTTCCCGCGCCTGCATGAACACCGTGTCGCCGGGCCACGGACCGGACGCGTCGATGCCCTCGCTCCGCGCCTGTGCGATGGCGGGCGCGATGATGCGGGCTTCCTCCTCGCCGAACAGGCCGCCTTCCCCGGCGTGGGGATTGAGGCCCGCCACGGCGACGCGCGGGCGTGCGATGCCCAGCGCGCGTGCGCCCGCCTGGGCGAGGCGGATCGCCGTCATCTGGGCGGGAAAGTCGGCGCGCCGGATCGCGTCCCGCAGCGAACAATGGATGGTCACCAGCACGACGCGGATATCCTCGTTCGCCAGCATCATGGCGACGCGCGCGCCGCCGGCCTGTTCGGCGAGGATTTCCGTATGGCCCGGATAATGCAATCCGGCGGCGGCGAGCGCCTCCTTGTGGATCGGCGCAGTGACGATGCCCCGGATCGCGCCATCCCTGGCCATCTGGATGGCGGTGCTGATCGCCGCATAGGCGGCACGGCCGCTTTCGGCACTGATACGCCCCACGGGCGGCAGGGCCACGCATTCCGATGACGCCAGCACATTCAGCACCCCGTCATCGAACCGGGCCTCGGCCGGCGTCGCGACCCGGCGCACCCGCGCCGCCGGGTCGAGCGCGGCCAGGACATGGCGCATCACCATCGGGTCACCGACGACGATCCAGCGCCGTTGCGCCGGTCGCCGCAGGAACATCCGGGCCACGATCTCCGGCCCGATCCCTGCAGGATCGCCCATCGTGACGGCCAGCGGCCGGGCATCAAGGGAAGCACTCTCGATCATGATGGTGAGAATAGCGGAACGGTCCAAAGGGAAAATCGATATGAACTGACCCGTTCCGATGATAAAAACTGACCAATGAAGCGATCCGACATCCCATCGCTCGACGATCTGCGTGCGTTCGAGGTCGTAACGCGCCTCGGCTCGATGCGGGCAGCCGCCACGGAACTGGCCCTGACGCATGGCGCAGTCAGCCGCCGGATGTCCAAGCTGGCTGCCGACCTGAAACTGCAGTTGCTGGAGCCGGACGGGCGCGGCGTGCGGCCGACCAGGGAAGGCGCGCGTTTGGCAGAAGCGGCGACCGACGCGCTGAAGGGGATAGCGGCGGCGCTGGCCGAGATCAGGTCGTCGTCCGGTGCGCAACCGATCGTGCTGTCCTGCGAACGGTCGCTGGCGATGCGCTGGCTGATCCCGCGGCTGTCCGACTTCCAGGATCGCCATCCCGGCATCGACGTGCATCTCTCGACCGGCGGCGGCGCGCTGGATTTCGCGCGCGACCGCGTCACGTTGGCGATCCGGCGCCTCGATTTCCCGCTCGATCCCGACTGGGCCGTCACCACACTCGTGCCGGAGGCGGTCGGGCCGGTCATGCGGCCCGACATGGCGGAGCGGTTCGCGGGCGGAGACTATCTGGCGCTCGGATCCCGGACCCGCCCCGAAGCATGGAAGAACTGGCTGGCGTCCCGGCCGGACATTCCAGCACCGCGCGACATTCGTTTACATGACCATCATTTCATGATGCTGGAAGCCGCCGCCAATGGCCTGGGCGTCGCCCTGTCGCCCCGGATCATCGCGGCGGACGAAGTCGCGAACGGGCGGCTTCTGGCGCCGGCCGGATTCGATGCGGACGGAACGGATTATGCGTTAATCCGGCCCAGGGGCACGCAGGTGGCGGAAAGCGTGGAGAGTCTCGAGAGGTGGCTCGCGCAACAGGCAGGATAATCCGTCTGGCCGGAGCCGGGATACGGGTTTTCGCTCTCCTCTGCCATAACCCCGAAAAGGCTCTTTCCCGCAGGCAATCAGCCACTCGCGTACAGGTCTCCTGGGGCATGATGATAACGGGCGAAAAGCGGACATCGTCCGGCGGAGGATTACCAACTGTAGGTGATCTTTCCGATCACGTTCCGGTTCGCGCCGATATAGCAACCCGTGTCCGCCGAGGTGCATCCAGGATAGTAACGCGTGTTCAGAAGATTCTGGGCCGTGACCTGCAACAGCATCCCCTTCAGCCGGGGTACCATTGCGTCAAGCGCGTACTGGGCCTGCGCATCCACGAGCGTGTAGCTCGGGGACACATACTCAAGCGTGTTATCGACCAGAGTATTGCCATTGTAACGCACGCCCGCACCGATCCCGAAACCCTGCAACGGACCGCTGTGAAGATCATAATGTCCCCAGACGGAAAACGTCTGCTTCGGTACGGAAGTGGGACGCTCCCCGGTCAGGTCACCACTTCCCTTGGTATAAGCTACATCCTGGTAGGTATAGGCGGCGATGATATTCAGATTGCGCGTCAGGTCGACATGCGCTTCGACTTCGACGCCGCGGGCACGCAGACCGCCAGTCTGGGTGTAAAAATCGAGATGAACCGGGTCGGAAACCAGAACGTGGCTTTGCTTGAGATCGTACAGCGCCACCGTGAAAAAAAACCATTGAAGTTACGCGGTTGATATTTGAGTCCCATCTCGAACTGTCTGCCGCGGGTCGGCTTGAAGGGCGTTCCGTTGAACGACAGGGAGTTCGTGGGCTGGAAGGATTCCGCGTAATGGAAACAAGGAGAGAGGCCCGAGTCGAACGCATAAAGTATGCCGGCACGCCATGTTGTCGCCTGATCCGCCTGGTTGAACCCATCGTCATCCGTCACATCCCGCGTGTCGATCCGCGACCAGTCATGACGCACGCCGCCCTGCACATGCAGCCTTCCCCAGGTCATCTGGTCTTCACCGTATATGCCTTCCTGGTTCGTCGTGATGCCCTGCGCCGTAATCAGGGAAGGTGCGTCGATGGCCACCCCGTAGGACGGTGAAAACACGTCCAGCGGCGGCGCATCACCTGCATAAAGGTTCGCCGAATCGCGGATGTTCTGCCAGTTTCCTCCTACGATGACCTGATGTTTCACCGGACCGGTGCGGAAATGGCCGAGAACCTGTTCCTCGACCGTGACCGTGTCATAATGTTCTTCGGACGCATACGTCTCGCGTTCGAGCGTGCGATTGTCGTCGTCGAGCATGCCGCCCAAGGTGACCGCGCCGCCGTCTCCCGCCCCGAACCCGCCCGTGCCGGTACCCAAGCCGGAGAAGCCCCGGCCGGTGAAGAAGAAGACGAAGCCCGCGCCGAAGCAGTCCATGAAAACGCACGACAGGCTGCCCCCCGCGTCCGAGACCACGGCACCCCCGTCCTCCGAGGCGCCCCCCGCACCGACACAGGCGGCTCCTGCGCCGGGCTCCTCCGCGTCGCAGGAATCGCGTGATCCGGTGAGTTGGCAGGGCGCGCTGCTGGCCCGGCTGGAGGAATACAAGCGCTATCCGGCCGAGGCCCAGGCCGACCGGCAGGAAGGCACGGTGATGCTGCATTTCGCGATGGACCGGAAAGGCCATGTGCTTTCCGCCAGTATCGAGGGCAGCTCCGGCCACGGCCTGCTGGACCAGGAGACGCTGGCGCTGGTCCGTCGCGCCGAGCCCCTTCCACCCCCACCCGACACCGTGACGGGCGATCCCATCACCCTGACCGTGCCCGTGGAATTCTGCCTCAATCAGTCCGGGGACCAGACCCCGCGCTGAACAGAACGAAAGAACGCACCATGCCGGCCCTTTCCGAACGCCGCCGTTCCCCTCTCAGCCTTTGCTCCATTCCTGTCCGGATGCGCGCCGATCGTCACGCGTTCGAGGCACTGAGGGCACGCAGCAAACAGGCCGGGATCCGGATGACCGATCTGCGGGATGTGCTGCTGCACGGCATTCTGCGGGCGGGCGAAGGGGCGTCGGCCATCGAAATCTGGAAGACGCTGGTCGGCATGACGGACGGGCGCGCGCCCAGTTGCGGTTCGCTCCAGCGCAACCTCAACATCCTGGTGGACCTGGGCATCCTGCGCCGGAAAGCCGGGGCGGACCGCGTCTGGCGCTACGGCATCGCACCCGATTCCACCGAAATGGTCGCGACGTCACCGCCCGCGGTGACCTTTCTCGACGCGGATACGGTCACAGGACGTCGTGCGACCTGCCGGAAATCGCCGCTTTCCTGCATCGCGTCGCCGTGGAGCGGGGTTTCGCCATCCGTAGCGCCGCGATTACCGTGCTGCCCCGTGAGCACGCGGGCTGAAATCGAAACGGAAAGAATTTCCGGCGCGGGAAAACACACCCGCGCTGTTTTCAGGCGCCGCAACGGGCCGCATTCTCGCCCAATAGGACGAATTTTGAACCAGCCTTCCGGGATGCCATTCTCGTTTCCAGCCATTTTGTAATCCTGGGCGAAGGATCGTGTCTGGATTTCGCCACAAGGCGGCAACATGATCCGCCCCGTGCAAGTGGAGAGTCATGTGAAAACAAAACTGATTGCCGCCCTGCTGCTGAGCGGTTTCGTCGCGGGTGCCACGGGGGCTTACGCCGATCCGCGAGGGCCGGGCGGCCCCGGGGGCCATGGCGGCGGGAACGATCACGGTGATCATCGTGGTCCAGGCGGTGGCGGTCCCGGCGGTGGTGGCCCCAGGGGCGGTGGTCCCGGCTACGAGCGTGGCGGTCCGCAGAACGGCGGCGGCCGCATCTGGAAACGCGGAGATCGCTACGACGGACCTCGTTCCGGAATGTGGGCGGTGCAGGACTGGCGGCGGTATCGCGGCCTCTATGCGCCGCCGCCGGGTTATTACTGGGTCCAGTACGGGAACCAGTTCCTCCTGACCGCCGTGGCGACGGGCATCATTTCCAGCGTGATCGCCGGCTCCTATGGCGCCGGGCCCATGGGGCCCGGCCCTTACTGATCCCGGCAACAGAAGACCTGCGGCCCTTAGCGGCAGGTCTCTGACCCGCGGCCAGACCTCTCCCGCCTCGGGACGAGGCTGGCGCGGGATACGGATCGGCATCCGGACATGTCCAAAAATACATCTCGATATATCTTGATTTACGATATATCGAGATTTATATCGGATCCATGAAACACAGACACAGACACGCAGGCGGTCATGACCGCCGGGTTTTTTCCGCCGAAGAATCCGCAGGCCTTTCCGGGTCACGCGGCCACCATGGCCGTGGCGGCGGTCGGCGGGGGGGGCGCAACAGGCTGTTCGATTATGGGGAGATGCGCCTTCTGGTTCTCGCCCTGATCGCCGACAAGCCGACCTACGGCTATGAGCTGATCCGGCACATCGAGGAAAAATTCGGTGGCAGCTACACGCCAAGTCCGGGGGTGATCTATCCCACCCTGACCTGGCTGGAAGAGGGTGGCTACATCCGGCCGGTCGAGGCAGAGGGCCGGAAAAACTACCATATAACCCCCGAAGGCACGGCTTTCCTGACCGCGAACCGCGCGGCACTCGACGAGATCCTGGCCCGCGCCGCGACGGCCGGACCGGAAGGCCGGGGCGGGCGGCGGAACATCCCCGTGCCGGTGATGCGCGCAATGGAAAACCTTCGCACCGCCCTGCGCCTTCGGCTGCGCAACGGGGGGCTTGATCCTGAAGCCGAGGAAAGAATTGCAGCACTCCTGGACGGGGCAGCCCGCGCGATCGGACAGGTCTGAGGTCGCATCAGCCGATATGGAGCACGATCATGGATGACAGGATTTCCACGGTTCTCGATCTCTATCACACTCGGATGCAGGCGGAACGCAGCCAGCCGCGGGTGGAGGCACCCGGGGGCCGGGACGGCGGACATGACCAGCGCATGCGGGCCATCGGGCCCGAGACCGGGCGGCTTCTGAACATCCTCGCGCGCAGCCTGGACGGGCCGGCCATTCTCGAACTCGGCACGTCCTTCGGCTATTCCGGCATCTGGCTCGCCGAGGCGGCCCGCGCGACGGGCGGGAAGCTGATCACGATGGAACTTCACGATTATAAATCGGCTTACGCCCGGCGGATGGCCGAACAGGCGGGGCTGGCCGACTGGATCGATTTCCGTGTCGGCGATGCGGTCCGGATGATCGGGGAACTGTCGGGGAAGGTCGATTTCGTCTTCGTCGATTTGTGGAAGGACCTCTACCTGCCGTGCCTCGAGGCGTTTTATCCGCGCCTCAACCCGGGCGCGATCATTGTGGCCGACAATATGATCAGGCCGGGAACGGAGGACGTGAAACGCTACGCAAGGGCGATCCGCGCCCTGCCCGGCATGTCCAGTGTCCTGCTGCCCGTCGGCACCGGGATCGAGGTCAGCCGCTTTGAACCGAACTGAAATCGGCGTCTCGCCATGGCGCCGGTGCCGGTACCGGTGCGAACGACCGCATGGGGTTTTCGGAACCGTACACCGCCTTTTCCGATATCAACGCCCGCCTGGCGAAGTCATCTCGTGATCGTCCGCGCCGATTCCGCCCGTGACGGCGATGTCCCCACCCGCGTGCATGTCACCTCCGCCACCTCCCCCGCCGCCCGTTTTGCCGGCGCCCTCTTTCGACCCGTCATCCTTCCCGCGACCACCTGAAGCCTGCAGGCGGGCAGGTCCCTGCATCGGAATGGCCAGGCCGGGTGGAATCGGGTCGAGATCCAGAGCCTTGCGAATGAAATTGCGGAGCGAGACGACCAGATCATGGGTATGCACAAGCTGCCCGGACACCAGTTCCCGTGCCGCCCGTTCGGCCAGCCGCACGTGCTCTTCCGTTCCCAGAAGGATGATATCCGACAACGCGGCCTCGACCGCGTCGCGGATACGGCGGGCGCGATCCGACCCGGCCTCGTTCCCGCTGTCGTTTCCATCCATGGCCTCCCCGCCGGATCCCAAGCTCTCGCCCGTCCGGATCCTGAGTTCGCGGCGGTGTCTCGGGTTGACCGCCAGGTCGCCGGTGAACGAGCCACCCAGCGTCCGATAGGCCGCAATCAGGGTCCGCAGGCGTTCGTTGATCTGCCGGTTCATGCGCTCGCGACGCTGCTGAATGACAAACATCACCAACAGCCGGATGCCCACGCCGATCAGCGTGATCAATGACAGCCCGATCATGGTGGCAAGCAGATTATGCCAAGAACTGAAGTCGAGATTATGCAATGTCAGCCTCCGGCGGATAGGATGGCGAATGAGCAGGGCGGCACCGATTTCAATGCCGCCGCGGACGCGGATGCCGTTCCAACGCGCCTGGCGGCATGTTCGGATTCCTGGCCATCGTTGCCTTTTACGACGACAGGCGTGGTGCGCGGGTGAACGCTGTCCCGGTAAGTGGTGACCTCGGTATTCGTGGACGACGACGAGCCACAGGTGCTGGTCGGCATGGCGCCGTCGTGGGAGCGGTATAACGGCAATGTCGTACGGCGCATTTCCTGCAATTCGATGCGCATACCGACACCGTACTGCACGACGACGCCACCCCGCCCAGACGCGGATCGGTTTCCTGCAGCTGATGCTGCGTCTTCATGCAAATTTGTTCACGGGGCTGACCGGGAATCTGTTCTCACTCTTATGGCCGTGTTTTTCACCACCGCCATCTTCTCGGACGTCGCGCTCCACGATCCGTTCATAAACGGCCGCCCTTCGGCACGATGCGGACGAAGCATTCGTCCGGCTACGCTGGCTGGATCTGCACAACTGGACAGGTCTTGGGCGTGACCGGCCGGCTGTTCAGGCCCGTTCTCGTAGACGCCCGCAGCGGCAAGGTAACGGCCGTCGTCCCTATCGGCACGACATCCTCCTTCATCGGCCAGTTCGGCACGATCGCGGCCTCACGACCACCTTTACCGGCAACCGGTGGCAATCTACGACCATCCGACCGGCCGGTCGGCGTCCTGCCGGGCACAGGGCGCCGACCTGGCCGCACCGGACATGCCCGCGCCGCGCGATTTCACAGGATACCGCCGGAAATCGGCACATTGACACCCGTCATGTAACTGGAATCGTCGCTCATGAGGAATGAAACGACACCCGGTATTTCGGAAATATCGCCATAACGTCGCATCGGCACGCTCTCGATCATCTGTTTCGCCACCTCCTCGGGGTTCGAAGAAAAATACTGCGTTCCAGCTTCAGCCTGAAGTTCGACCTGGCGATCCCACATGTAACCGGGCCCCATGAAGGCGGGGCTGATCGCGTTTACCCGAATATTGTAGGGTGCAAGGTCCTTGGATGCGATCTGGGTCAACCCGACGACACCGAACTTCGAGGTACCGTAGGCGACCATATTCGGTGGGCCCTGGACACCCGCCATGCTTGCCGTATTCACGATACGACCGAACCGCCGCTTCACCATGTGCCTCGAAACGGCCCTGAGCATATGGAAGGCGCCGAAGACATTGATCCTGATGACGGCTTCGAAGTCTTCTTCGGGATATTCATGGATCGGCTTGAAAGCCCCCTGAAACCCCGCGTTGTTGAAAAGAAGATCTATGGCCCCGAATGCGCTGACGATCCGGTCGACGGTTGCCGCTACCGCGTCCCGGTCGGTGATATCGCAATCATAGGCCTCCACGGGAACACCGCTCGCGCTACATGCCGCCTTCGCCTGGGACAGCTTTTCAGGACTTATGTCTACAAGAGCAAGTGCGGCACCTTCATTCGCCAGGCGCAAGGCGGTCGCCAGGCCGATATTGCCTCCGGCACCGGTGACCAGGGCCGTTTTGCCGTCGAATTTCCGTCCATCCTGTGGCATCTTTCCCTCCGTCAAAAACAATACGGCGACCTCGCCAGGATATTCTAGCTGGTAACGCCGGCAAAAGTTTCGTTGCGAATTGGATGTATGTCCGCTCGTAACGAAGGAGACCGCCATGACGTCCACCCGCTCACGCCCGCTGGTTTCGTTGACGGCGGCCGCCGCCATTCTGCTGGCCGTCACGGACGCACGCCCGGCCGGGGCACAGGCCACGGCCGCCGCACCACCGCCCGGCCATGCGGTCGCGACGCCCGATAACGCGATCCTGCTGACGATTTTCCTCCGGCACGACGAGGGCCGGCCTTTGGGCGAACTGAACGCGCAGCTCCAGCGGCAGGGCTTCTACAAGGCCTTTCCGCCGAAGGGCGTCGAAATCGTCAGCTGGTATGTCATGATGGGGATCGGGCAGGTCGTCACCCTGCGCCTGCCGGCGTCCCGGCTGCGCGAGGTGAACCGCGTGCTCGAGGACAGCGCGTGGGGCGTCTATCACACCGAGTTCTATCCGACCTACGACTACAAGCCGATCGGGGTGGCGCAGCATGAAAGCGCGAAGTGACCGGCCTGCCGCATCCGCCTAGATCGACGTGTCCCCCGTCGGCGTCGTGTTCGGGACGCCGGCGCCATCCGCTTCAGACGCGTCCTCCGGCAGCCGCGCGCCCAGCAATGCGCGGCGCTGTCCAAGCCAGATACCGTCGAGGAGATGATCGCGGCGCGGGAAGCGCGTATTGGGATGGATCAGGACGCTCAGCCCCTGATGATTGAGCATCAGCCATGGCACCAGCGTCGCGAACAGCGCGGTCTCGAAGGCGATCTGATACATCGGCAGCGTATGTGGCCCGACCGGAACCTCATGCCAGCGTCCCAGCCGCACGACGAAGCGTTCCGCGAGGGCGGCGCGCAGATGCTCGGCGGCCGTCCGCTGCGCCGGGTCGTCGAAATACACATGGGCATGGTAGCTGGCGATCGTCTCGATCGACCGGACCGGCTCGGACATCGGCTTCATTTGGCCTTCCATAGGGCTGTCCGCTCGGGTCGGGCCTGGGACAATGCGTTTTTCACGCCCGCCGCGTCCAGATCGGCGACATAGACCGGCGTGCCGGGCTGCTGCCGCCAGGACTCGTCCAGGCCCCCGGCATCGACCGGATCGAAGCCGAGATCATTCACCAGATCCATCACGATCGTCTTGGCGGCGGCATCGTCGCCCGCGACCGGCAGGGCGATGCGTCCGGGACTTCCCTGCGGCGTGCCGTTCTCCAGCAGATGGCGGGCGTAGATGGTGTTGAACGCCTTGATGACCGGATGGCCGATCGTCTTCTCGACCCAGCGGCTTTCCGGTAGCCCGTCCTCGATCGCCGCGATCCTGCCGTCCCGCTGTTGCGGATAATAATTTCCGGTATCGACGACCGGCAACGCAGGCGGCACGTCGGCGAACAGGTCGCGCGGCAGGTGCGGGACATTCTTCTCCGGGACCGTCACCACGACCAGATCGACGCCCCTCACCGCCTCGCGTGACGTCACGGCGGTCGCACCGGTCTCCGCCGCGAGGTCGCGCAGCGTCTCCGGGCCTCGGGAATTGGCCACCTGGACGGTGTACCCCAGCGCCGCCAGGCGTCGGGTCAACGTGCCGCCGATCTGGCCGGCGCCGATAATGCCGATTTTCATTCCAGCCCCCGTTGGATGATCGTCTGTTGGCATGCATTGATCTATGGACGACCTGTCACCCGGGCAAGGGGACGGCAGAGGCCAGACCGAAACATGCGGAGAGCCAGATATCAGGATGCCTGCCCGTTGGGGCGCTTGTGTGTGTCCAGCCCGAACTAACGTTTCAATCTTCGAACATCACCAGTGGATCGCGACATGTTACAAGAGGCCGATGACCGCCATGCCAATGTGCTGCCTGGTAAGCAGGCAAGCCCCGCCGGCTAACCGGACTCCAATGAATCATGACCGCATCGGGAGGCTCCGTTGTGGCTGGCAATGCCTCGACGATCTCCCGCTCGAGTTCTGGAACACACATGACTGCTACCTTCTCAAGCGGTACGAAGGCCGCCGTCCCAATCCGGTTGCACCATTCATGATGTTCTGATCTACGGTTTTCCCGCTGCAGAATATACCGGACAGGAATTGACCCGGACAGGCTTCGCACAAGGGATCACACGGACGATCCGATCTACGTCGATCCGAAGGTCGACTGTCAGGAAATACGGATCCATCATGATCGACCCGGTGATCTGGCAGCCGTCGCGAAAGCTCCGCAACATTCCCCCCGGGCCGAAGCGCGCATGGCAATCGCGTTTCAGAAGGAACTGGGCAAGGCCCGGGTTACGCTTTTCAGTCTCTGCCAGACCCGCCCCGTCATCATCCCCGACACAGGCGGCACGGCGGCGGAAAACCCCCATGGCGAAACCTGGAAGACGTTATGACATCATGACGGAGAGAATCGCTTCGCACCGTCAAGATGACGGATCCCGGACCGGCGCATGTCCTTGCGTTCAGCCTGCCCCGATCAGGGCAGCCAGGCGGTCGGCCTCGGCCAGGTCGGCCGGGCTGTTGACGTTGAAGAACGGATCGAACGGCCTGTTGGAAAACACGACGTCGCGCATGCCGATCGTCGCGGCGAAGGCCCGAACGCCGAACGCCGCGCGCGGGGCGTCCGGCCCCGTCGCCGCCAGACGGTCCCGCAACGCCGCACGCGCCGCGACAGGCCATAACGCGACCAGATGATGACGCCGATCCCCCGACATCGCGACGGCGGGGGCCGGGGCCAGCATGACAGGCAGGTCGCGGGGGATGAACGGCGTGTCGCCCGGCACGGTCAGCACCGCGTCGCAGCCCAGGCCGGCGGCCCAGTCCATCGCCGCCAGCACCCCGGCCAGGGGTCCCGCGCCGGGCAGATCGTCCGGCAGGACCGGCAGCCCGAAGGGGCCGAACCGTCCCGCATCGCCCCGTGCATTGATGGCCAGCGGCCGGCCGTGCGGCCCCAGCCGGTCCAGCACATGATCCAGCAGGCTCCGTCCCCCCGCGCGCAGAAGCGGCTTGTCCCCGCCGCCCATCCGCCTCGCCTCGCCCCCGGCGAGCACCACGCCGGCCCATTCCATCGCCATTCCCCCAATTCGACCGGGCCGACCTTGCCATCATCGCGGATCGAAGGCACCTGTACGCCCAGGTGACAGAAACGGGAAAGAGGCATGCACAGGCCCGCCATCATGGGAATCACCGGCCGCAGCGGCGCGGGCAAGACGACGCTGATCGTTCGCCTGCTGCCGGAATTGCGGCAACGGGGCCTGCGGGTCTCGACGATCAAGCACGCGCACCACGGGTTCGACATCGACCGCCCGGGCAAGGATTCCCACCGCCACCGCCAGGCCGGCGCGCATGAGGTCATGGTGGCGACAGCCGATCGCTGGGCCCTGCTGCATGAACGCGTCGACGAAGCGGAACCCGCCCTGCCCGACCTGATCGCCCGGATGGCCCCGGCCGACCTGATCCTGGTGGAAGGCTTCCGCGGCAGCCTGCCCGTCGCCATCGAAATCCATCGCCCGGCGATCGGCAAGGATCCGCTCTGGCCCGACACCGCGGCGATCGTCGCGGTCGCCACCGACACGCGGCCCGGCCTGCCGCCCCACCTGCCCGCGGGCCTGGCCCGGCTGGACCTGGCCGACGTCCCCGCCATCGCCGATTTCGTGACGGCCCATGCGCGGCCCTGCCCCGTCCCATACCCGGCAGGTCGCGCGTGACCGCGCCCGTCGACCCAGGCTGGTTCCCGCTGGCCCTGCGGCTGCAGGGCACACGAGTGCTGGTCGTCGGCGGCGGCGGCATCGCGCTGAACAAGGTGCGGCTGCTGCTGGCGCACGGCGCGCGGATCGAGATCGTCGCGACTCATCTGGACGAGACGCTGGAACAGTGGCAGGCCGAGGGCCGCATCGCCCTGGTCGGCGCCGACGCCACGCCGGACCTGCTGCGCGCGCTGCTACCCGGCTGCCGCCTGGTCTATGCCGCGACCGACGATCGTGCCCTGAACCGCGACGTGGCGGCCCTGGCACGCGAGATGAACATCCTGGTCTGCGCCGTCGACGATCCCGCGCCCTCGAATTTCATCACCCCGGCGCAGATCCATCGCGGCCCCGTCCGCATCGCCATTTCCACCGGCGGCGCGGCCCCGGTGCTGGCCCGCCGCCTGCGCGAACGGATCGAGGCCGCGGTCCCCGCCGGGCTGGACGGCCTGGCCCGCTTCCTGCAGGCCGAACGCGCGCGGGTCGTCGGGCGCTGCCCCGACATCGCCCGGCGGCGACGGGTGTGGGAGGATTTCCTGGACGGCCCCGGCGCCACCGCCGCGGGGGCGGGCGACGACGATACCGCCCGCCGGGTCCTGGACCGCCTGCTGGATGGCGGGAATACGGGCGGCGAGGTCTGGCTGGTGGGCGCCGGGCCGGGCGACCCCGACCTGCTGACCCTGCGCGCGCTGCATTTGATGCAAAACGCCGATTCCGTGCTGTACGACCAGTTGCTGCCGCCCGACCTGCTGGACCGGGTGCGGCGGGACGCGGAACGCGTGTTCGTCGGCAAGCAGCGCAACCGCCACACCATGCCCCAGGCCGACATCAATGCCGAGATGATCCGCCGCGCCCGCGCGGGCGAGCGCGTCCTGCGCCTGAAGGGCGGCGACCCGTTCATCTTCGGACGCGGCGGCGAGGAAATCGAGGCCCTGATGGCCGCCCGCGTCCCCTTCCAGGTGGTCCCCGGCATCACGGCGGCCAGCGGCTGCGCCGCCTATGCCGGCATACCGCTGACCCATCGGGACTGCGCGCAATCCTGCCTGTTCGTCACCGGGCACGCCCGTGCGGACGGCACGCTGGACCTGCCGTGGGACAGCATGGCGCGACGGGGACAGACCGTTGCCATCTATATGGGCGTCACGGCGCTGCCGGCCCTGTGCGACATGCTGATCCGGCACGGCCTGCCGCCCGACTGGCCCGCCGCGGTCGTGGAACGCGGCACCCGGCCCGACCAGCGGGTGCTGACCGGCACGCTGGCCGACCTGCCCGACCTGGCACGCCGCAACGCCGTCACCAGCCCGGCGCTGGTCCTGGTGGGCGAGGTCGTGAACCACCGCGTCGTCACGCCCCCGCCGATTTGAGCGACTGAACCCTGACCGCGTCCCGAACGGCGAAGGACGGCAGACGCACGTCGGATGGCCGGCCAGACGAGTTTTAAACCAGTTCCTGAAGCCCGGACACCCTGACCGGATTCCCATGCGGGAACCGGATCATATCACGATCGTTTCGACCGGACGGGCGGCATATCCCGATGATCTCCGCACGGCATCGAAGGGGCGTCGCGTCATGCTGCTGCTGATCTGCGGTCTTGTCGTCTTTCTCGGCATGCATTCGGTCCACATGATCGCCCCCAGCTGGCGGGGCCGGCAGGTGGCCTCCTGGGGCCTGATGCGCTGGAAGGGCGTTTTCTCGTTGGTCTCGCTGACCGGCCTGGTGCTGATCGTGATGGGCTTCGGCGCGGCGCGGATGCAGCCGCACATGCTGTATGCCCCCCCGGCGTGGCTGCGCCATGCCAACGCGCTGTTCACGCTGGTCGCTTTCGTGCTGGTCGCGGCCGCCTACGTGCCGCGCAACCATATCAAGGCCCGCCTCGGCCATCCGATGCTGGCCGGCGTCAAGATCTGGGCGTTCGGCCATCTGCTGGCCTCCGGCATGGTGCATGACGTCGTGCTGTTCGGCCCGTTCCTGCTGTGGGCCGCGCTCGATTTCATGGTTTCCCGCCGTCGCGACCGGACGGCCGGCACCGTCTATCCGGCCGGATCGGCGCGGGGCGATGCGACGGCGCTGGTCATCGGCGCCGTGGCCTGGACCGGCATGGCCGTCTGGCTGCATGCTCTCCTGATCGGCGTGCCCGCCCTGGCCTGACGACCGGTTTCTACGAGATATCGGCCATCAGCGAGACATGGGCGCAGGAAATCTTCCACCCCGCGCCGGTCCGGATCCAGGTCTGGCTCTGCCGTCCGATCCGCGTGCCGCCCTCGCGCTGGAATTCCAGATTCACCGTCGCGACATCGCGGCCCAGCGCGGTGACGACGCGCCGCAGCACGCGCCGCTGCGGCGAGCCGCCCGTGCGGCCCTTGCGAAAGGCCGCGATCTCGGCGAAACCGTACAGCACCTCGCCCACGCCATAGCGGATGGTCTCGGGCGCGTCGCGGAACAGCGCGTCCAGTTCGTCCAGGTCGTTGGCCATCAGGGCGGCCTCGTACCGGTCGGACATGGCGGTCACTTCCGCCACGATGGCGGGATCGTCGATCGTCAGCATGCACCCCCCTTCCCGTTTCACCCTTCCGGGAAACTGTCCTAGGCTGCCCGCAATCGCGCGTCCGGTCCATACAGCCACGAGGCCCCAGCATGTCACCCGCCCGGCCCCTCTTCGTCGGAGACCCGGCCCCCTGGTTCATCCAGCGCTGCACCACGCCATTCGGAACCTACAGTTTCGACATGGCGGCAGGACGGCATATCGTCCTGTTCTTCTTCGCATCCTCGGCCGACCCCGCCGTCGCAGCGGCGCTGGAGACCGTGATGCGCAACCGCGCGATCATGGACGGGACGAATTGCCATTTCTTCGGAATCTCGACCGATCCCGCAGACGAGGCGCGCCTGCACGAGACCCTGCCGGGCATCCGCTTCTTCCGCGACGACGACCGCAAGGTCACCGACCTGTACGGCCTGTCGCCCGGCGACGTGCCACGCTGGTTCATCATCGATCCGATGCTGCGGGTCAGCGCGACCTGGACCGACGGGCCCGGCGTCGCCCAACGCATGATGGATCTGCTGTGCCGCCTTCCGCCGGTCACGACCCGCCCACCCGGTATCCCCGTCCCCGCGCTGATGCTGCCGGACGTATTCGAACCGGAATTCTGCCAGCGGCTGATCGCCTATTATGCCGCGCAGGAGACGCGCCAGTCCGGGGTCTTCACCGAACGCCAGCCCGGCCAGTCGCTGTCGGTGACCGACCTGGGATTCAAGCGGCGGCGCGACTGCACGCTGGCCGACCGCACGCTGGTCGGACAGGTGCAGGCCCGCATCATCCGACGCGTCGCCCCGGAAATCCGCAAGGTGTTCCAGTTCAATGCCACGCAGATGGAACGGCTGATCCTGGCCTGCTACGATTCGTCGGACCGCGGCTGCTTCGGGGCGCACCGCGACAACACCGTGGCGGCAGCGGCACACCGGCGGTTCGCCGTGTCCATCAACCTCAACGACGATTTCGAGGGCGGCGAGCTGTCCTTTCCCGAATTCGGCGGCCCCGGCTTCCGGCCGCCCGCGGGCGGCGCGCTGATCTTCTCCTGCGGGCTGCTGCACGCCGTGGCCCCGGTGACGCGGGGGCGACGCTTCGCCTGCCTGCCGTTCATCTATGACGATGCCGCCGCCGCACTGAAGAAGGCCAACCGTGCGGCGGCAGCCCGGACCGAAATCGCCTGAAATCCCGGGGCGCGCTGCCCCGCGCCCCGCCAAAGGCAGTCGCCTTTGGCAACCAATTATTATCAATAATCGGGTCCAGGACCTCAGGCCCTGGTGGGTTCGGGCAAAGCCCGAAAACGGCCACCCGTTGCAACAGGTCGCCGAATTGTCGATCCTCGGCCGATGTGGACACAACCCTATCTGGAAACCTGCTGCCGGTCGGCGCTGCATCGCCTGACCTTGTGCGACCCGACCGGGCGCCCGCCCGGCCTGAAGGACCAGCCCTGCCTGGAGCGCCTGGAACGCATGGGACTGGCGGCCCGGGACACGGCGGGCCGCTATCACGCCACCGCGGCGGGACGGGCGCGCCATGACGACGAGATCCTGAATCCCCCATGATCCGGCATCGCGACCTGTGGCAGGCGCTGGATACCCTGGCGGCGGAACGGGGGCTGACGCCATCCGGCCTGGCGCGCGCGGCGGGGCTGGACGTCACCGCCTTCAACCCGTCCAAGCGCGTGACGCCGGCCGGCCGGCCGCGCTGGCCCGGCACCGAAAGCCTGGCGCGGGTGCTGGACGTCACCGGCACGACGCTGGAGGCCTTCAGCCGCATGCTGGACGGCCACGCCCCGCACCGCGCGACCCGACCGGCCGCCCGGACGCGGCTGCGGATGTCCCCCCTGTCGCACCTGGAGCTGGACGGGATGTTCGACAGCGCCGGCCTGCCCACCGGCCGCCACTGGGACGCCTGGGACCTTCCCGGCGCCGCCGAATCCGACTGCTACGCCGTACTGGTCGACACCGACGCCTTCGACCCGGTGTTCCGCGTCGGCGCGACGCTGGTCGTCTCGCCCGGCGCGGCGATCCGGCGCCACGACCGGGTCGTCCTGCACCGGCCGGACGCGACCCTGTGCGCGATCGTGCGGGACCGGGGCGATGACGGGATGGTCCTGGGCGGGATCGGCACGCAGGACGGCCTGGATATCCCGACCCTGCGGACGGACCATCTGCACCGGATCACGATGGCCTTCCTGTAGATCCGCCGGTCCCGACCGCCAGGCGGTCCGCGTCCCGCGCCGCCGGCACGGCGACGTAGCGGGCCAGGACGACCCGAACCCGGAACCCGCCGACCCGCCCCGGCAGGGGGGACAGGAAATCCAGGCGCGCGCCCATCTGGCCCGCGATGCTGGCGGCGATGGCCAGGCCCAGGCCGCTGCCTTCGGCCGGGCTGTCGCCCCGCACGAACGGCTCGGTCAGGCGCGACAGGACACCCGGTGGCAGCGGCGGGCAGTCATTGACGATATCGACATGGCCGTGCCGCGACAGCGCGACCATGATCACCGTGCCGGGCGTGCCGTGATTGGCGGCGTTTTCGATCAGGTTGCGCAGCAGGATCCCCGCGGCGTCCATGTCGCCCTGGACGAACAGCGCCTCCAGCCCGTCGCAGGAGACCACGACGTCGCGAAAGGCCGGCGGCGTGTCCTGGACTTCCTCCGCCAGGATCTGCGCCACCGCGATCAGGTCGAACCGGTCGTCGGCCATCGCGGCGCCGGACGTCGCGCGCGACAGTTGCAGCAGCTTTTCCGTCATGCGGCCCAGGCGGCGGATCTGGGCGACGATGGTGGCCAGGCGCCCGGGCGCCTCCGGTTCGTGCAACTGCTCGCGCAGCATCTGCGCCTGGGCCAGCAGGGCGGCGATCGGGTTGCGCAGCTCGTGCGCCGCATTGGCCGCGAAGGCCCGTTCCGAGGACAGCGCCTTGTTCAGCCGGTCCAGCAGCGAATTGACCGCCGCATGGATCGCCGACAATTCGTCCGGCAGGTTCAGCGAGGGAATGGGCGCCAGGTTGCCGCCGCCGCGCACGCGGATCTCGGCCTGCAGATCGGTCAGCGGCCGCAACGCGCGGCGCACGACCCAGCGTACCAGCAGCCACACGCACGGCAGGAAGACCAGCATCGGCAGGATCGAGATCAGCATCGCGCGCCGCTCGGCCTCGCGCCGGTGAAAGGTCGGCTCGCCCACCAGGATGTAGTGCCCACCGCCCGGGGCGATGGCGACATAGACGCGAAAGCGCGGCCGGTCGTAGAAACCCGGCCGCAACGTCAGCACGAAGGGATCCGCGGGCGCGTTCTGCGTGCGCAGGACGATGCGCCCGTCGGGGGTCATGATCTGGTAGGCCAGCGTGCGCGGCCCGACCTCCGGCAGTCGTGCCACGTCGCCGGCCTGCTGGCGGGGGGACAGGGCCGAAATGACGAATTCCAGCCGCTCCGCGACCTCCTGCAGGGAATTGTCCAGCCGTTCCGTGACCTCGTAGCGGGTGAAGCCCGCGACCAGCACGCCCAGCATCAGCAGGCAGCCCAGCACGACCGCCAGCACGCCCGCCATGATGCGCGACGCCAGGCTCCATGTCCCGCGCGCCCGCGCGACTATCGCCTGACCGTCGGTCACGACGCGACGTGCCGCGCCAGGCGATAGCCGCGCCCGCGCACCGTCAGGATCAGTCCGGCCCCGATCTTCTTGCGGACGCGGCTGACGAAGACCTCGATAGCGTTGCTTTCGATCTCCTCGCCCAGGCCATACAGCGCGTCCTCCATCTGCTCGCGCGAGCAGATGGCGCCGGGGCGGCGGGCCAGCAGTTCGATCACCGCCCATTCGCGCGCCGTCAGGTCGACCTCCGCCCCCAGGCGCGACATGCGGCGGCGTGCCAGGTCGATCTCGACATCGTCCACGACCAGGCGGTTGTCGGCCAGCGCGACATAGCGGCGGGACACCGCATCCAGGCGGGCCAGCAATTCGTCGACGTCGTAGGGCTTGACGATGTAGTCGTCCGCCCCGCCCGCCAGGCCGGCGATGCGGTCGCTGATCTGGTCCTGCGCCGTGGTGACCAGGATCGCCATGCGCGACCCCTCGCGCCGTACCTGCCGCAGCAGGTCGCGCCCGCTGCCGTCGGGCAGGCCCAGGTCCAGCAGCAGGAAATCGTAGCTGGCGGCCGCCAGGGCCGCGCGCGCGTCCTCCAGCGTCGTGAACCAGTCGGCGGCATGCCCCGCGCGGCGCAGCCGGTCCTGCACGGCCGAGCCCAGCGGCGTTTCGTCCTCGACGATCAGGATCCGCAATCGGCCCTCCTCCGTGATGCCGAAGCGGGCCGCCGCGCCGCAACCCGCCAAAGGCTTTGCCCTGGCAACCAGTCGTTAAAATGGATCGGGGTCAAGGGGCCCGCGGTCCCTCGCGGGTTCGGGCAGGGCCCGACCTTACCCCCGGCCCCGCATCATCCGCGCATAAAGCGACGGCAGCACCAGCAGCGTCAGCAGCGTCGACGACACCAGCCCCCCGATCACCACGGTGGCCAGCGGCCGTTCGACCTCCGCCCCCGCGCTGGTCGAGAAGGCCATCGGGAAGAAGCCCAGGCTGGCAACCAGTGCCGTGGCGACCACCGGGCGGAACCGCTCCTCCGCCGCGTCGAACGCCGCCCGGGCCGCATCCAGCCCGGTCCGGCGCAGATGCTGGATATAGCTGACCAGGACGACGCCGTTAAGGATCGCCACGCCGAACAGGGCGATGAAGCCGATCCCGGCGGAAATGCTGAACGGCAACCCGCGCGCCGTCAGCGCCAGGATGCCCCCGGTGGCGGCGATGGGCAGGTTGACGAACACCAGCACCGCCAGCCGGACCGAACCCAGCGCCACGACCAGCAGCGCGAAGATCAGCGCCAGGGCGATCGGCACCACGATCTCCAGGCGCGCCATGGCGGATTGCAGGTTACGGAACTGCCCTTCCCACGTGATGCGATAACCGGGCGGCAGGCGCACCTGGGCGGCAACCGCCGCCTGCGCTGCCGCGACATAGGACCCCAGGTCGCGGCCGCGCACATTGGCCTGCACGATCATCCGGCGCTGGATTCGGTCGCGGCTGATGCGCGGCGGCCCGTCAGCAACCGAGATCGTCGCCACCTGCGACAGCAGAACCGTCCCCGTTCCGTCGGCCCGGCGCACGCGCAGCCGCGCGATCCGGTCGCGGGAGCCGACCTGGGCCGGATCGAAGCGGATCTGCGTGTTCACCACCGCGTTGTCGACGATGACCGGGCGGCCGATATGCCCGCCCACGGCCTCGACCGTATCCAGGACCTCGGACATCGGCACGTCCAGGCGGGCGGCGCGGTCGCGATCGACATCGACATGGATGAAGGGCACCGTGCCGTTGCCCTGGGGCGCCACGTCGGCCGCGCCCGGCACGCCGCCCAGGGCCGACGCCACCTGGTCCCCCAGGCGCGAGAGCATGTCCAGGTCGGGACCGTAGATCGACACCGCGATCTGCGTGCGCACGCCCGACAGCAGGTCGTCCATGCGCATCTGCACCGGCTGGCTCCAGGAAAACAGCGCATCCGGCAACTGCTCGCGCAGGGTCCGGTCGATCGCCGTCACCAGGCCCTCCTGCGTGCGCGCGGTCCGCCATTGCGACGGGTCCTTGAGGAAGACGAAGGTATCGGTCTCGTTCACGCCCATCGGATCGGTCGGGATCGCGGAGGTTCCGGTGTTGCTGACGACGGTGGCGACATCGGGGAAGCCCATCAGGATCCGCTCCTCCACGCCCACCGAATGCAGCACGGTGGGCAGGGACGCGCTGGGCAGGCGCGTGGTGGTGACCACCAGCGCCCCCTCGCCCAGCTGGGGAATGAATTCGCCGCCCAGCCGCGTCGCCAGGACCACCGACACCAGGAAGACCGCGATGGTCGTGCCGAACAGCAGGCCGGGATGCGCCTCGCCCCATTTGACCATCGGCCCGTAACGGCGGCGCAGCGCGGCCACCAGGCGCGTATCCCCATGCGCCGGCGCGCGGCGCAGCGCCAGCGCCGCGATCACCGGCACGCACAGCACGCAATAGGCCAGCGATGCCAGCAGCGCCATGATGACCGTCTGGGCCATCGGCCGGAACATCTTCCCCTCGATCCCCTGCAGGCTGAGGATCGGCAGATAGACCATGACGATGACCAGGATCGCGAACGTGACGGGCCGGATCACCTGCATCACCGACGACACCACAAGCCGTCCCATCTCCGCCCCGCCCCGCTGGCGATGGGCCATCAGGTTTTCCACCACGACCAGCGAACTGTCGACGATCATCCCGAAATCGATCGCCCCGAGGCTGAGCAGGTTGGCCGAAATCCCGAACTGCCGCATGCCCGCCATGGCGCAGACCAGCGCGAAGGGGATCACCGACGCGATCACCAGCGACGCGCGCCAGTCGCCGATGACCACCACCAGCACCAGTACCACCAGGGCGGCGCCGATCATCAGGTTCTCGCGCACCGTGGCGATGGTCCGGTTCGTCAGGTCGGACCGGCTGTAGTACGGATCCAGCACGACCCCGGGCGGCAGCGCCCGGCGGATGGCCGGCAGCGCGTCGCGGATCGCCGCCAGCGTGGCGTCGGAACTGGCGCCCATGCGCATCAGCACGACGCCGTTGACGATTTCGCCGCGGCCGTCACGCGTGACCGCGCCCAGCCGCGTGCGCGGCCCCATCGACACCGCCCCCACGTCGCGCAGGCGGATCGCCGTGCCATCCGGACCCAGCCGCACCGGCAGCGCGCCGAAATCGTCCAGGCTGTGGACCAGGCCGCGCCCGACGACGATCTGCTGTTCGGCATGATGTTCGATCCACCCGCCGCCCGACGCCGCGTTGTTGCCGTCCACGGCCCGGTAGACGTCACCGACCGACACGCCGTACGCCGCCAGCCGCGCCTGGTCCAGCGCGACCTGGTAGGTTTCCTCCGCCCCACCGTTGACGTTCACGTCGACCACGCCGGGCACCAGCTTCAATTGCGGCGCCACGGTCCAGGTCATCAGCCGGTTCAGCTCCATCAGGGACTGGCCATCCCCCCGGATCTGGACCTGCATGATCTCGCCCATGCCGGTGGCCAGCGGGCCCATGTTGATCGCCAGGCCGGGCACCGAAATCGACGACCGGGCCTGCTGGATGCGTTCGTTGACCCGCGTGCGGTCCAAATCGATGTCGGTGTCGTCGTCGAACTGGACGTACACGACCGACACGCCCGAGCGCGAGACCGAGCGCAGGTCGCTCATGCCCGGGATGCCGGCCATGCTGGCCTCGATCGGGAAGGTGATCAGCTGTTCCACCTCCTCCGTCGCCAGGCCGGGGGCGACGACGGACACCAGCACCTGGCGGGGCGAGATGTCGGGCACCGATTCGACCGGCAGGCCGACCACCGCGACGATCCCCGACAGCAGGATCGCGACCAGCGCGCCCAGGACGACGAAACGGTTCCGTTGCAGGAAAACCAGGACGGATTCCATCTCAGTCCCCGCCCAGGGCCGAGAGCAGCAGCATGGATTTCAGCGCGAAACTGCCATGGGCGGCGATGGATTGCCCCGCCGCCAGGCCGGACAGGACGACCGTGCTGCCGCCGCTCTCCAGTCCGAGCGTGACGGGCACCGGCCGGAACATGTCGGGCGCCGTGCGGACGAAGACGACATCGCGCCCCGCGACCCGCTGCACGGCCTCGGTCGGGACCAGCAGGCCGGACGCCCGTTCGTCCGTTTCCAGTTCCGTGTCCACCATCATGCCGGGGCGCAGGTCGCCATCCGGGTTGGGCACGGCGCTGATGACCCGCACCAGGCCGGTCGCCGGGGCGGCCATGCCGTCCACCGTGCCGATCCGCGACAGCAGGCGGCGGTCGCCGATGCGCGTCTCCTGCCGTCCACCTACGACCACGCGGGCGGCATCCTGCGGCGGCAGGTCCGAAACGATCCAGACCAAGGACAGATCGACCACCGTCATCACGTCCTGCCCCGGCGAGACATCGCCGGCGACCGAGGCCGCGACGGTCTGCACGGTTCCCTCGACCGGCGACAGAAGGGTCGAGGTCTCGTCCGTGCCATCGCGTTCGGTGACCGAATTGAACTCCTCGCGGAAACGGTGGGTCATCGTGCCGACGTCGGCCTGCCGTGCAACGACCGTATTCTGCGCTTCCTGCAACACCGCCAGCCTGCGGCGGACCTCGCCGGCCGACACCGTGCTGCCGGACAGGTCTCGCCCCCGGCGCCACGCTGCGGCGGCCTCGTCCCGCGCGGCGACAGCGGCATCCAGCGCCGCCTGCATCTGGGTGGCCTGCAGGCGCGCGACATGCAGGCTGTGATCCAGATACTGAAGCAGGGTCGCATTGCGCGCGACATGCTGGCCCGCCATCACCGCGACGCTCAGCACCTTGCCCGATCCGGCCGGGCGGATATGGACGACGCGGCTGTCGTCCGGCATCACGCGCGCCAGGGCCGGCAGGACGCGCGAGAGGGTGCCGGACCGCACCTCGACGACCGTCAGGCCCTCGTTCCGCTGGGCCTGCGCCCCGATCCTCACTGGGGCCGGATCGGGCGCGTCGGACCAGGCCGGCCCCTCGGCGACCGGCATCAGCACGGCGGACAATATCATGGCGGGCAGCATCACGGCGGACGGCACCGCACGCCGCGTCCGCCTCATGGCGTCATGCCCGCTGCGATGGCGGCCCGCACGATCGCGGCGTGCCAGCCGACCTCCGCCGCATTCAGCGACAGGATGGCGTTATAAGCCGCCTGCCGCGCCCGCAATGCCTCCACCAGCGATGTCTCCCCGACCTTCCAGGACCGTTCCAGTTCGTCCGCCCGCCTGTTCAGCGCCCCGGCCGACGCGCGCGCGCCGTCCAGCGTCACGCCCGACGCCTCCAGCCGGGCGCGGACCTGCGCCAGTTCCACGCGGACCATGCGCCGTGCCTGCCGTTCCTGGCTGTCCGCCGCGGCCAGGCGGTTGCGGGCATCCGCCATCATCGGCACGTTCCGTGCCGCGCTGGGCAGCGGCACGCTGATATTGACGCCCACCCGGTCGTCCCACGGGCTGCCGTACGAGCCCTCGTGGATCGCGCCGATCCCGACCTCCGGATTGGGCATGAAGGATGCCCGCGCAAGCTTCACGCCGTCCTCGGCCGCCAGGGTGGCGCGGTGGCTGGCCCGGACGCGGGGGTCGTTGTCCTCGATCAGTTGCGGGGTGTCGAGGCGCGTCCGCGCCAGCAGGCGGGAATCGTAGGTCATGATATCCGGCAGCCCGTCCCGCCCCAGCAGGACCGCCAGCGCCGCGGCGGACGACGCGACCTGCTCGCGCGCCAGCCCGACCTCGTTGCGGGCGCCGGCCAGTTCGGCCTCCACCGCCTGCCGGTCGGCCAGAGTGGATTCCCCTGCCCCGGCGGCCCGGGCGACGGCGGCATCGATCCGCTGCATCGCCTGCACCAGCGACAGCGCCACCGCCTGTCGGCGTTGCGCCACCACCAGCGCGCCGGCCGCATCCAGCACGCGCACGGCAAGGACCATGTGCTCGACATTCATCCGTTCCTGGATGGCGGCGGATTCGGCCTGTGCGACGCGCGTCGTCGCACTGCCCTGCCCAGGCAGCCACAGCGGCACCGACACGCCGCCCTGATAGGTCGTGTAGCCGATATTGGTGCCGATCGCGTGGTCGTCATAATATTGCGCCGACAGGACCGGGCCGCCGGGAAACCACGATTTCGCGGCGTCGGCCCGCGCATCGGCGGAATCACGATTGACCGTCAGCTCGGACCGGACCGGATCGATCGCCCACGCCGCGCTGACCGCGTCGTGGAACGACAAATCGCCCGCCCGCGCCCCGCCTGCCGCCATCGCCAGGGCCGCGCCGGCCAGCAGGGCAAGCGCACGTCCCGCGCGCGAAGGCCGGCGGCCGGCATGCCTGCCCCCGGAACCGTGAACCGGCGGGAAACGCCGGTGGAAATCGCTGCCCATTCGTCCGCCCGCACCATCCGGACGGCCCGTCGCCGCCCCTGCCGGTCAGGCGATCTATCACATGAACCTGACAGGAGCCTGAACGACGCCCGTCCGCCGCCGCTTTCCACCTCCCTCGCCCGCCCCTTCCGGCACGGGAGAAATTCGCATCATCCCCGCTGACTTGCGCGGGGATTTGGCTTATGTCTCCGCCATGACCGACACGCCCCTCTCGCTGATCCGCAATTTCTCGATCATCGCCCATATCGACCACGGCAAGTCGACGCTGGCCGACCGGCTGATCCAGGCCTGCGGCGCGCTGACGGCGCGCGAGATGACGAACCAGGTCCTGGACAACATGGAGCTGGAGCGCGAGCGCGGCATCACCATCAAGGCCCAGACGGTCCGCCTGACCTATCCGGCCAAGGACGGCAAGACCTACGTGCTGAACCTGATGGACACGCCGGGCCATGTCGATTTCGCCTACGAGGTCAGCCGGTCGCTGGCCGCGTGCGAGGGGTCGCTGCTGGTCGTCGACGCCTCGCAGGGGGTGGAGGCGCAGACGCTGGCCAATGTCTACCAGGCCATCGATGCCAACCACGAGATCGTGCCGGTCCTGAACAAGGTCGACCTGCCCGCCGCCGAGCCCGAGCGCGTCAAGGCGCAGATCGAGGAAGTGATCGGCATCCCCGCCGATGACGCGGTCGAGATTTCGGCCAAGACCGGCCTGAACATCGAAGGCGTGCTGGAGGCCCTGGTCACCCGCCTGCCCCCACCGAAGGGCGACGAGACGAAGCCGCTGCAGGCCCTGCTGGTGGATAGCTGGTACGACCCGTACCTGGGCGTCATCATCCTGGTCCGCGTCAAGGAAGGCCGCCTGAAGAAGGGGTCGCGCATCCGCATGATGTCGAACGGCGCGGTCTATCACGTCGACCAGGTCGGCGTGTTCGCGCCGCGCATGGTGCCGGTGGACGATCTGGGCCCCGGCGAGATGGGTTATATCAATGCGGCCATCAAGACGGTCGCCGACTGCAATGTCGGCGACACCATCACCGACGACCGCCATCCGGCGGCGACCGCGCTGGCCGGGTTCAAGCCCTCGATCCCCGTCGTCTGGTGCGGCCTGTACCCGATCGACGCCGACGATTTCGAAAAGCTGCGCGACAGCCTGGCGAAGCTTCGGCTGAACGACGCCTCGTTCCACTACGAGGCCGAGACCTCGGCCGCACTGGGCTTCGGTTTCCGCTGCGGCTTCCTGGGTCTGCTGCACCTGGAAATCATCCAGGAACGGCTGAGCCGCGAATTCAACCTCGACCTGATCGCCACGGCGCCGTCGGTGGTCTATCGCCTCTACCGCACCAATGGCGAGATGGAGGAGTTGCACAACCCCGCCGACATGCCCGACGGGTCGGTGATCGAGAAGATCGAGGAACCGTGGATCACCGCGACCATCATGGTCCCGGACGATTACCTGGGCGCTGTGCTGACGCTGTGCACCGAACGGCGCGGCATCCAGAAGGACCTGACCTATGTCGGCAACCGGGCGATGGCGGTCTACCGCCTGCCGCTGAACGAGGTCGTGTTCGATTTCTATGACCGTCTGAAATCGGTGTCGCGGGGCTATGCCAGCTTCGACTACCAGATGGACGGGTATGAGGAGAGCGACCTGGTCCGGATCTCCATCCTGGTGAACCAGGAGCCGGTCGATGCCCTGTCCTTCATCGCCCATCGCGCCGCCGCCGAGAGCCGGGGACGTTCCATCTGCGCCAAGCTGAAGGAACTGATCCCCCGGCAGCTGTTCAAGATCGCGATTCAGGCCGCGATCGGCAGCCGCGTCATCGCGCGTGAGACGATCGGCGCCATGTCGAAGGACGTGACCGCCAAATGCTACGGCGGCGACATCTCGCGCAAGCGCAAGCTTCTGGAAAAGCAGAAGGAAGGCAAGAAGCGCATGCGCCAGTTCGGCAAGGTCGAAATCCCGCAGAGCGCCTTCCTGGCCGCACTGAAAATGGACCACTGACCCGCCGGGACCCGCCGGAAACGGACACGGCATTCCCCCCTTGCGCGGGCGGCAAATGTTGCTATGTTCCGCGCCCAGGCAGCGGGCTTCGCCCCGTCCCCTGCGCCGGAGAGATGGCCGAGCGGCTTAAGGCGCACGCTTGGAAAGCGTGTGTACGTTAATAGCGTACCGTGGGTTCGAATCCCACTCTCTCCGCCATAGGTCAAAAACACCTATAAAATCAGTCAGTTAGAGAAACCCAGCGTTACGGGTCTGTAGCTGTGCGTCACTGGTCGAACGTCACGCCTCCCTCTGCTAGAAGGAGGCCATGGATATGGCGAACCTGACTGTGAAAGACCGGACCTACTACGTCCGCTTCTACATCCCCAAGGACCGTTGGGAAGACGCGGGGCGGGTCCTCAAGTCCTCTACCGGCGAGCGCCGGGACATCATCAAGAGCCTTAAAACGAGGGACTACAGGGCCGCCCTACGGCTTCGGGACGCAGCTATTGAGGCGGTCAGACGTGATCTGAATCAGAAATTGATCGCCGCTGACCTAAAGCCCCTGCACGGGGATTCCGTTCCAGACTGGATGGTAAAGGACCGCCTCTTGGACGATGCCCTAGCCGCCCGCCAGGAAATACAGCGAGCCTCAGAACAATCGGACGATTTCGATGAGGAGTCCCATACACTCGAAAGCCCGAAGACCGCGCCATTTCCATCATGCAGGACGTCATCCAAGACCGTGCCGAACGCATGGGCAACAAGGAAGGCACGGCCTACTATCGGCAGTTCATGCCATTGCGGAAGGCAAGGCTACCCCATCGGGCCGCGTTTGATCGCTGGATCAAGGATATAGGGCCCACTTCCAACAGCAGACACTTAGGAGCCACCATCAGTCCTTCCGACTCTTGGGGGAGTTTCCTTACACTTTCGTCAGAGATAGAGCAGGAGGTGAATCCTGAAAATCATATGTCATCATGACTGACCAGCAGCTTCCAGGTCATCCTTTCTCTCGGAGCATCGGCAGTGGCGTAAGCCAGTCAGATCATGGCCGCAGCCACCTGTGCAGCCCTGGTGCCCTGTTTGAACGCGCCGGTGTAGTTTTGTGCGCCTTCCAGTTCGGAATGGGCGATGATGATCCTGCCATACCCTTGCGCTACCACATCGCGCGGGGGCGGCTTGCCGCCTGTTCCATAGTAGAAGCCCGGTTGCTGAATGACGCGTGCATGTCCCCAGCGGTTCAACACGATCCCCGCGATGTCACGCGCCGCGTCGAAGCCCTGCGGACCAAACATCCTCGTCATCTGGCTGCGGATCTGGCGCTCATATTCCGCCCAGGAGGTGGACAGCAGACGCATCCTGCCCATCGTGCCTTGAACACGCGCATCATATCCTGGCGTGTATAGTCCCATATAGAAGGTGAGCAGGGCCGGCTTGTCTGGATGAAGGGGCGGATCGAACGACGGCGACGTCATGGTTCGGCGAATATTGGCTGAAAATCCGAACATGGTTCCATCGTCGAACCACCGCGCGGCTGTCGCACCGAGATTGTAGAGAAAACGCCAATTATGAAGGGCGACATTCGCGATCATGGCGGGCGCGTAGGCAAAGCTCTGGTAGGCCGTCATGATCTCGTCCGGCAAATCGGCAAGAATATGTTTGTTGACCCAGCCGCCCGATGCCATGACCACAGCCTTGCCCCGTGTCAGGGTCAGTTTTCCATCCCGCTCCCAGATCACTTCGACGCCTTCGGCGACGTTCCTGACGCGCGCCACCGTGGCATTCAGCCGGATTCGCGTGGTCTGACCGGGCCGGTCCAGGCGGTCGAAATGAATCGCGCCGCAATTGGCAGCATCAAACCCCGGTTCCACCGCACCAGGAATAAGCCCGGCGGCCAGATAGCGCGCCAGCAGGGCGTTCCCGCCAGGAAAGGACAGGGTCAGGGGATCGCGGCTGTTTCCCATCACGAGATGATGGCCGGTGCGTGCAGAAATGGCGTCCGCACCCACCCCGCCCAGCAATCCCACCATCGGCTGCGCAAAGCCGGTGACCGCGGGGTCATATTTTTGCACGACTTCAAGATAATGCTTGTATGTCATGGTATCGAGCACGCGGGGATCGTCGGTACCCGTATTGCCGACTTCGTCACGCCAGCGCGCAAGATCGGCCTTAACCGACCCGGACCAGGGCGTGCGCGCGAGGCCATCCCGCCAGATGTTAAGCACCCAGCCCGGCGTCTTCGCTCCGGTCTTCTGGTCAAAATAATAGGCGACGTCTACCTTCTGCTCGTCGAACCCGTCCATGTTGGAATAATTGTCAAGCGCGAAACGGAGCGGCCTGAGAGCCGTGTCCCATTTCTGAAAATCATAACTACGTGGAATGGAGAAATCGCGGAACATCTCGGCAAAAGGCGTAACGGCATCTTCCGCCGGCGGCAGAAAATCGTTCGAACCCTGGGGACCGATCAGTTTTATCCCATCGACCGAAAATTCATTCTGCCGGGCTTCGCCCCCGAATACCGGGTGGTTCTCCAGGATCAGGACACTCTTGCGTCCACCGGTCGCCTGGACGAATTGTCGTGCCGTCATCAGGCCGGTCAGGCCACCGCCGACGATCACAAGATCGACCGACTCTCCATCGTCGTCGGCCCTTAATGCGCCGTCATACAGACCGTCACGGATCCGGTGCGCCGCACGCACGACTCTTCGGACATTGCCATTGGCCCGTGCATAATCGCCCACGCCGCCATAGCCGTCGAATATGGCGGGACTGCCGCTATCCTGCGCCATCGCATGCATGGGGCAAGACGCCCCAAGCAGGGATGCACCGGCCCCAATCATTGTGGAATTGAGGAAATCCCGCCTGGTGATGCCCTTACCCATCCCCAGGCTGATATCTTCGCGGGAGAGACGCGCGCTGTCAGGTTTTTTGTCCATCATCCGCTATTCTACACGATGTGACTGTTGGTGCAGAAGCGTCTCCGTCGCCACGGCCGGTCGGAGGTGGAGAGGAGCGGAACCGGAAACCGGCCTGGGCGGTGTAGCCGTTTCCGGCGGCGGTGGCCGGCAGCCGAGACGACTGTGCGGACGGATGGTATTGTAATGCCGACGCCCCCCCCCCCCCCGCCAGCGGCAAAAGCCGACACACGACGTCTGTATTCCGGCTACGCGCCGCAAGTCGCCGCAAATCAGAAGCCGGATAACCTTCCCATAGCTTCACCGCCGTCGTCATCAGCCAGATCCTCCCCCAGCAAGAGAATCAGAGCCGCGGTCAGCCGTCACTTCACACACGAGTCAGTGGCCACGCTCTTTGATATAGCTGACACCGCAGTAAGGAGTACAGCTCCGCAAGAAAACCGTTTAAATTGGTCGATTCGCAAGAGCTTTTCGAATGGCGCGCATCTGTGGCGCATGAAATATCGATATGGAGGCAAAGAGAAACTGCTGTCCTCTGGGGCATATCCCAGGCCTCCTTGGTGGCCGCCCGGCGGGCGTGCGCACGCCTGAAGGCCGTTACCATCCGCTGGCCGACGGGTATCCGCGCGGGTGCGGAATTCGCGATGCCGACAAACGGCTGACACGGGTGCGGGCGGGCCGGTTGCGCGGCGGCGCGCTCGGCCTTATCGGCGTAAAAAGGCTTTTCATTGGAAATCACCGTTTGTAAATCCTTTACAGAAATACAGCGTGATTACCGGTTTCCACCTTCCTGCATGGGGCGTGATGGCGTTACGCCTTGTGACGCCACGCCTTCCAAGGATAACGGAACCGTCACATGTCATATCAGGAATCGGCAACCACCAAGCTCAACCATATCATCCAGGCCAAGCAGGGCACCTGGGGCGGGATCAACCCCGAATATGTGGTCCGCATGCGCCTCCAGAACCGTTTTCAGACCGGGCTGGACATCGCGCGCTACACGGCCGCCATCATGCGTCAGGACATGGCCGCCTATGATGCCGATCCGACGCAGTACACCCAGTCTCTGGGGGCTTGGCACGGCTTCATCGCGCAGCAGCAGATGATCTCGGTGAAGAAGCATTTCGGTTCGCTCAAGGGCCGTTACCTGTATCTGTCGGGCTGGATGATCGCGGCGCTGCGCTCGGAATTCGGACCGCTGCCCGACCAGTCGATGCACGAGAAGACGGCGGTGCCCGCGCTGATCGAGGAAATCTACACCTTCCTGCGCCAGGCCGACGCCCGTGAACTCGGCATGCTGTTCCGCGATCTCGATGCCGCGCGGGAAGCGGGCGACGCGGCGCGCGAGGTCGAGACCCAGGCGAAGATCGACAATTACCAGACCCACATCGTGCCGATCATCGCCGATATCGATGCGGGTTTCGGTAATGCCGAGGCGACCTACCTGTTGTCGAAGAAGATGATCGAGGCCGGCGCCTGCGCCATCCAGATCGAAAACCAGGTGTCGGACGAAAAGCAGTGCGGCCATCAAGACGGCAAGGTCACGGTGCCGCACGAAGACTTCCTGGCGAAGGTGCGCGCCGTCCGCTACGCGTTCCTGGAACTGGGGGTGGAAGACGGCGTGATCGTCTGTCGCACCGACAGCCTGGGCGCCGGCCTGACCAAGCAGATTGCCTACAGCAGCGAACCGGGCGACCTGGGCGACCAATACAACGCCTATCTGGATTGCGAGGAGGTGACAGACGGCACTGTGCGCAATGGCGACGTGATTATCGCCCGCCACGGCAAGCTGCTGCGCCCGAAGCGCCTGCCCAGCAACCTCTACCAGTTCCGTCCGGGCACCGGTGCCGATCGCTGCGTGCTGGACTGCATCACCGCATTGCAGAACGGCGCCGACCTGCTGTGGATCGAAACCGAAAAGCCCCATATCGAGCAGATCGCCGGCATGATGGATCGCATCCGCGATGCCGTGCCCAATGCCAAGCTGGTCTACAACAACTCGCCGTCCTTCAACTGGACGCTCAATTTCCGCCAGCAGGTCTTCGATGCCTGGAAGGAAGAAGGACGCGACATCTCGGCCTATGACCGCGCGAAGCTGATGGCGCAGAACTACGACGATACCGACCTGGCGACGGAGGCCGACCTGCGCATCCGCTCGTTCCAGCGGGATGCGGCGAAGCGGGCCGGCATTTTCCATCACCTCATCACGCTGCCCACCTATCACACGGCGGCACTGTCGACCGACAATCTCTCCAAGAGATATTTCGGCGACGAGGGGATGCTGGGCTACGTCCAGAACGTCCAGCGCGAGGAAATCCGCCAGGGGATCGCATGCGTCAAGCACCAGAACATGGCCGGTTCGGACATAGGCGACGACCATAAGGAGTATTTCGCCGGCGAAGCGGCGCTGAAGGCCGGCGGCGCACATAACACCATGGGGCAGTTCGGCTGAATCCAAGCACCCCCGGCGTGCAGGAATAACAACAAGCAATAACGGTTATCGCGCCTTCTGGCCCGGTCTTCCCAGCGAAGACCGGGCTTTTTTGCGGGCATGGGCTTGGCATCGAACGAGGGTTTCCCGCGTTTCCTTCCTGTTTCCGGGAGGATGTCGCAATGGATCGGTAAGCCCTCGGACTGCGAAAGCCTGCGGGATCGCCAGCCGGACATCCTTCCGCTGGCGGCATCGTTGTCCTGCTGTCCCCCTCCCGTGCGCAGCCTGCACCCATGAGCGGCATTGTTGAGGGGGAATGAGACCTCTTTCGCCGGCCTTTCAAGGGACTGCACGCCTCGACCCACCCGAAGCACGGCAGCACCCCACCACGTCCGGCCGCCGCCATCGGGGCACACCCATGCAAGATCGAATTTCGGGGCGGCGCAAGCTGAGAGTTGCATCCGTCGTCGTCCGGTCATAGCTCATAGGAGAAGCCGCTCATGACCATTCGCGTCGGCGTCGCTGGCTGGTCGATTCCATCCGCGCTTGCCGGACAGTTTCCCTCGGTCGGCACACATCTTGAACGCTATGGCGCGCGCTTCTCGGCTGTCGAGGTTAACAGCTGTTTCTATCGATCGCACCGACGCACGACGTATGAGCGCTGGGCAGCAAGCGTGCCGCCCGAGTTCCGCTTCTCCGTCAAACTGCCCAAGACGATCACGCATGAGCGCCGCTTGATAGATTGTCGGACCCTCGTCGAGCGATTTGCCGAGGAAACGAGCGGCTTGGGTGACAAACGTGGTCCCGTCCTGGTTCAGCTCCCCCCGAGTTTCGCCTACCCCGGCGACGTCGCCGAACGATTCATCGATGAGCTGAAGGCCACGATTACCGGACCTGTCGTTTTGGAGCCGAGACATGCCAGCTGGTTCCTGCCGGAGGTCGAGCACATGTTAAGGAGGCAGCAGGTGTCCCGGGTCGCGGCGGATCCGGCCAAACCATTGCTTGCGGCGCAACCCGGAGGCTGGAGCGGCCTCGCCTATTTTCGACTGCACGGCTCCCCTCGCATCTACGAGTCGACTTATGGAAAAGAGGCCATTGAAGCTCATGCGAAAGCCGTTGCTTCGCTCACCACGCGCGGCGCCGATGTTTGGACGATCTACGACAACACCACCTATGGTGCCGCCACGCAGAATGCGTTTCAGCTTGTAGAAGCTTTCGTTGAACACAAACTCGGAAACGACTTGTTCAATTGCCGATAAAGCTGATGGCTCAACTGAAGCAGCGACCTGTCAGGGGTCTCGAGGTCGGCGCAGGTCGCTTCGAAAGAATGGCAATGAAACAGCACGCCTTCGGCCCGCATGGCCTGGATATCCGCAGGCGTCTAACCCTTGTCGCCGACAACCTGAAATGGTTCGCATGGCGGGCGGTCGATCATGTCTGTGCGAATGGCAGTTCGTGCGCCTGACCGGGAGCAAGGATGAAAATGACGACCCGGCCACGTCAGCGACTATGCAGATCTTGGCTCCATAACCACCACAAAAGCGGCCCGGTGCCAGTGGCCTAGGGCAGTCGAGAAGACCCCGTCAAAGGCTTGTCCACGTTCCTGCACCTGACAGGGCCTAATACCGGCTCGGAAAGAGGCGGACGCTCTGCAGGATTCCCCTGGGAGCTGAAATCTGATTCGATAGCGCGTTGATGCCAGTTCGAATGGGGCACGGCGGTCAGGCTCATGCGGGCCAGTGTTGCCTTTGTACGAGCGAGCATAAGCTGCTGATTTACGTCGCCCGCCACCACCGTGCTGGGACTGTGTTAGCGTAAGATCAAACCAGCTTTAGGGCAAAACCCCTACTAACCCATTGGAAAATGGTGCTGCTGGACAGGATTGAACTGTCGACCTCTCCCTTACCAAGGGAGTGCTCTACCACTGAGCTACAGCAGCAACGTGGGACGGGCGCTTCCTACCGTCTCTGCCCGCGGGTTGCAAGCCCCCGCGATCGGAAATCGGCATATCCCCGCCCCGCAGGGGTGATCAGTCGTCGCGATGGATCTTTTCCATCCGCTCGTGCCGCTCCTGGGCCTCGATCGACAGGGTGGCGATAGGGCGGGCCTCCAGCCGCTTCAGGCCGATAGGCTCACCCGTTTCCTCGCAATAGCCGTAGGTCCCGTTCTCGACCCGCAGCAGCGCCTGGTTGATCTTGGAAATCAGCTTGCGGGCGCGGTCGCGGGTACGCAGTTCCAGCGCCCGGTCGGTCTCGACACTGGCGCGGTCGGTGATGTCGGCCTCGTGGATGCCACCTTCGGACAGGCTGGCCAGGGTCTCGTCCGCTTCCTTCAGCAGGTCGGCCCGCCATTTCAGCAGCTTCTGGCGGAAATATTCCACCTGCAGCGGGTTCATGAATTCCTCGGCTTCCGAGGGGCGGTAATCGGGAGGCAGTGTAATCATGATACGCGTCCTTGAAGTTCGCCCCCGGACGAGACTTCGCCGGACAGGGGCCCGCCGCGAAACGGGCGGCTTATACGCTGCCCACCGCCATCCGCCAAGCCCGAACGCACCTTAAAATCGCCGCAATCCGCCCGAATCCGGGCAAATCCGGCCGATTCCTATCGAAACGACCTGCGTGCCGGACCTCAGGCCGGACCGTGGGAGGCGGCGGATTGCGGCAGCGTCGCCACCTGGGGGGCGGCAGCCCGGTCGGGGAAGGCGGTTTCCCATCCGCCGCCCAGCGCGGCATAAAGCTGCACCAGGTTGGTCGACAGGGTGGCGGTGCTGGTCGTCAGGTCGGTCTGCGCCGCCAGGACCCGCCGTTCCGCGTCCAGCACCGTCAGGAACGTCACCATGCCGTGACGATACTGGTCGCGCGCCAGATCCAGCGACCGTCCGTCGGCGGCGACCTGGCGCGCCAGGCTGTCATGACGCATCTGTTCGTCGCGATAGGCGGTCAGGGCGTTGTCCACCTCATGCCAAGCGCCCAGGACCGTCCGGCGATAGGAAATCGCGGCCTCCTGCTGCGCCGCCTTGCGCAGTTCCAGCTGCCCGCGCAGCCGCCCGCCCTGGAAGATCGGCAGGCTGATCGACGGGCCGACATTCCAGGCCCGCGCGTTCCAGAACCCCAGGTCGCGGAACGACAGCGACTGGAAGCCGAACCCCGCGTCGATGGTCACCCGGGGATAGAACTCGGCCACGGCCTCCCCGACCTGGGCGGTGGCGGCGTGCAGCTGCGCCTCCGCCTGGCGGATGTCGGGGCGGCGGCGCGCCAGTTCGGACGGCAGGCCGGCGGGCACGCGGGGCGGCACCGGCGGAATGTCGGTGTCCTTCAGCAGTTCGCCCGCCAGGGCGGCGGGCGGCGCCCCCAGCAGCAGGCTCAACGCATTCACCTGAACGGCGATCTGCTGCTCCATCTGCGGGATGCGCGCGGTGACGGCGTCCAGCTGCGACTGCGCGCTCTGCACGTCCAGCTCGGTCACCAGGCCGGCGCTGTTGCGCTGCTGGCTCAGCTCCAGCGTGTGGGCGGCGGTGTCGCGATTGTCCATCAGGATCCGCAGCTGCGCCTGCGCCTCGCGCAGGGCGACGTAATCGCGCGCGACCTCGGCCATCTGGGCGGTCAGCACGCCGCGCCGTTCCTCGACCGATGTGTCGAGGTCGGCCGACGCGGCCTCGTACTGCCGGCGGACGCGGCCCCACAGATCGACCTCCCACGTCGCGTCGATACTGTCGCGCCACTGGTCCAGCAATGGAATGGTGAACTGCCCCGACAGGTCGGACAGGTTGGTGCCGTTCAGGTTCAGCTGCTGGGACTTGCCGACATCGCTGACGATACGCTGCAGCATCTTGGTGCTGTATTGCGACCGGCTGTACGACCCGGCGGCGCTCAGCCCCGGATAGCGTTCGGCCCCGGCGATACGCAGTTGCGACCGGCTTTGCGCCAGCCGGGCCGTGGCGATGGCGACCGACAGGTTTTCCGACGCCACCCGGCGCTCCAGCGCGGACAGCTCGGCATCGTGGAACACGTCCCACCAGGCCGGATCGGGGGCGGTGTCCACGATATCACTGGCGACCGGCCCCCGGGCCGGCCCGGGGTGTCCCGCCGACGCGGCCTTGGCGGACAATTCCCCCGGCCCCGTCCAGTGCGGCGGCGTCCACGGGGCGGGTTTATGGAAATCGGGCCCGACCGCGCATCCGCTCGCGACCGCCGACAGCCCGACGATGGCGGCCCGCCATGAATATCCCCTACGCACCAGAACCGGCCCCCTGTCGCCCTCGATCCCGTCACCTCCGCCCCCTATCGACATGACGGGGCCCGGTATGACATTATCCACCGAAACTGACCGACCCGTTCGGTCAGGACCTTACCCTATCGGCTTTCCATCCCGGGTCAATCCACCCCGGGCGGGGAAACCACCGCAGGAGCCTTGTGCCATGTCAGCCGACCCGTCCCCCCCCGCGCCGGACCTGCCGGGGGCATCGGCCGCCAAGCGGCAGCAGATCCTGGAGGGCGCCGCCCGGATCTTCGCCGCCCATGGCTACGAGGGCGCCAGCATGTCGCAGATCGCCCGCGACGCCGGCGTGTCCAAGGGAACGCTGTATAACTACTTCGACAGCAAGGCGACCCTGTTCTCGGCCTTCGTGCAGCAGAGCGCATGCCAGAACCTGCCACGCCTGTTCGAACCGATCGGCGAGAAACGCACGCCCGAGGAAACGCTTGTGGGAATCGCGACCGCGATGATCCGCCTGACCATCTCGCCGGTGCCGCTGATGCTCCATCGGATCATCGTGTCCGAGGCCGCGGCCTTTCCGCATCTGGCCGAGACGTTCTGGCAGAACGGCCCGCAGAAGGCGATCGGCATCTTCTCCGGCTGGCTGGCCGAACGCTCGCGCGAGGGCGTGCTGGACGTGCCCGATCCGGCCCTGGCGGCGGAATTGTTCTATGCGCTGTGCCAGACGCGGATCACCGGGCGCAAACGCCTGCAGCTGCCCGTCGATTCCGACCCGGCGCATATCGAGGCCATCGCCCGGCTTGCGGTGCGGGTCTTCCTCAACAGCTTCCAGCCCGGCCGGGACCGGACGCCCGTCTGACGCCACCACCTGCCCGCCGCGCGGCACCCAGGCGCGCCGAATCGCGGCCTTCCCGCGCCGGACACGCTGGCGGGTCGTCCCGACGACGCCCGCGGACCACGCGCGAACGCTTCTTCGCCATCGCATGCGATAGCTAGGGCGAACCGGTTCGTCAGGAACGTGGCCGCCCCATCCGGGCGACGTGGCCGGCCGCGCCTACCGGCGGCCGGTCAGGTCGCGCTCGATCAACGCGACATTGCGCAGATTGGCCTTGAAGACGGCATCGAACATGTCGCCCGCGACCGGCACGGTATCGACCGCAGTTTCCAGGACGACATTGGCCACCATGCGCGCCAGCACGCCCCCCGACACGCCCATCCGCCAGGCTTCCCAGATGATATAGAGCGACACCAGCCCCATCACCGCATTGCCGACGCCGGGAAACAGCCCGATCACGGCATCCAGCCCCACGCGAAAGCGCGTGCCCGGCACCCGGAACGCCGCATCCAGCACCCACGCCAGACGCTTCACCCGCCGCAGGCGGCGTGCGACATCGGCCCCGACCGGGGGCAGGACGTCGCCAGTATAGATGCCAGCATGTACCATGCCCCGCATGTGGCCCGCACCGAATCGGATTTCAACGTCCCGACGATGAATGGCCCGATTCTCATGTCTGCGACCGATTCTCATATTTGCTATTGCGAATCATTATCACATGTAAGATGGTCCCGCCCGTCAAAGGGAACCATCAATATGAAGTCCGCTCGTCTGCACCCCAGTTTCAGCGTCGCCATGGCCGGCCTTCTCGCCGCCATCAGTACGGCGCATGCGGCGGAGACCACGCCCCCAGCCGCCGATTCCACGAAAGCCAAGACCAAGGTCAAGGCCGAGAGCATCATCGTCAAAGGGCGGAAACCCGCGTCCGTCGCCTCGTCGGGCACCAAGACCGATACCCCCCTGATCGACACCGCCCAGTCGATCACGGTCATCGATCGCCATGAACTCGACATGCGCGGTGTTCTCAGCCTCAGCCAGGCGGTGCGCTACACGGCCGGGATTACGCCGGACCAGCGCGGATCCACGGCGACTCGCTACGACCAGTTCGCATTGCGCGGCTTCACGGTTCCCAATTTCCTCGACGGCCTCAAACTGCAGGACAGCCCCACGGGCTACGCCACGGCGCAGATCGACACGTCGCGCCTGGACCGCATCGAGGTGCTGAAGGGCCCGGCCTCGGCGCTGTACGGACAATCCAGCCCGGGCGGCCTGGTCGCAATGTCCAGCAAGCTGCCCACCAGCGCGCAATCCTACGGCAGCCTGACGGCAACGGGCGGCAGCTTCGACCTCTATCGCGTGGACGGGGATGTCGGCGGGTCGCTGACCCGCGACGGCTTCGTGCGCTACCGGCTCTACGGCACCGTCAACGGGTCGCACAGCCAGCTCAGCCAGACGCAGAGCCGCCGCTACAGCATCAGCCCGGCGGTCACGTTCGGCGGGGACGGCAACACGACACTGACGCTGCTGGGCAATTACCAGGACGACCCGCAGAATGCCTCCTACGGCTCGGTTCCCCTGGAGGGCTCGCTCCGCCGCGCCGCCTTCGGTCGCATCAGGCAGAATTTCTACGACGGCGATCCGAATTTCGAGGAATTCAATCGCAAGCACTGGGCAACGACCTATATCTTCAACCATAAGTTCAATTCGAACTGGGCCTTCTCGTCGCGCGGCCGCTACGACGACATCCGCACGATCTACGAGAGCGTCTACAGCGAGGGCGTCTATATGGACGCCGATTACGTGCGCGACTTCGCGCAGGAGGCCCTGGGCAATTTCAGCCGCGGCACGGCCTATGCCAACGAACGCCTGAAGAACCTGGCCTTCGACAATCAGTTTACCGGCCATTTCTCGACCGGCATCCTCCATCATTCCGTCATGATGGGCTTCGACTACCAGCAGAGCCGGGCGACCGAGTATGACGGGTTCGGATCCGCGCCCTCCATCAATGTGCTGCATCCGATCTATGGCCAGACGATTACCCCGCCGGCGATTGCCAACCATTATATCACCGACCAGCACCAGATCGGCCTGTACGCGCAGGACCAGATCGACATCGCCAATTTCCACCTGACGGGCAGCCTGCGCAACGACTGGTACCGCAGCCACCAGCAGGATTATATCGGCGGCAGCAGCTCCAGCCAGAGCCCCGAACAGATCACCTGGCGGGCGTCCGGCCTGTATCATTTCAATTTCGGCCTCGCCCCGTACATCAGCTATTCGACCTCGTTCCAGCCGCAATCCGGCATCACGTCCGACAATGGCGGCCGCACGACCCGCCAGGCGGACCCGACGATCGGCAAGCAGCTGGAAGGGGGCGTGAAATACCAGATCCCGGGCCTGCCGATCCTGCTGACCGCCGCGGGGTTCCATATCGAACAGACGAACGTCCTGACGGCGGTACCGAACGCGAACTACAGCGTCGAAAACGGCAAGGTCCGTTCCGACGGCTTCGAATTCGAGGCCCATGTCAATGTCTACAAGGGCCTGACCGTGGTCGCCACCGTCAGCACGCAGAAAGTCCGCGACCTCTCGACGCACAAGCCGCTGGTCCAGGTCGGCAAGGGCGGCGAATCCCTGTTCGCCTTCTACACGATGCAGTCGACCCCGCTGAAAGGGCTGGGATTTGGCGGCGGCCTGCGCCATGTCGCCAGTTCCTATGGCGGCACGGCGTCCTATGGCGACGTCACGGTGCCGGCCTACACCCTGTTCGATGCCACGGCGAATTACGACCTCGCCAACCTGGGGCATGCCTTCCGGGGCTGGAAAGTCCAGGCCAGCGTGCGCAACCTGTTCAACAAGCGCTATGTCGCAAGCTGCTATGGTTACGCCCCGTATGACGAATGGTGCTGGTACGGGGAACGCCGTTCGGCCCAGGCGTCGGTCGGTTTCAGCTGGTAATGCCAGTGCAGGCCAGACGGGTCGGTTTCCCAAGGTCCGTGATCTTTGGCAGGGGCCAGGGCAGGACCCCGGGTCCTGCCGCCAAGGCGTCATGCGCCACCCGGACCGGTATCGTCCCATGACGCGTCGCCACCTGGCCATCGCCGCGCGGACCGTCGCGGGCGTGGCCGGCGGCTACGGGGTCGGGTCGCTGGTGGCCATCGTCGCCGCGTGCTGGCTGCCCCTGTCCCGGGCGGACGCCGCGACGGCGGGCACGCTGCTGGGCCTGCTGGCGTGGCCGCCGGTCGTGATGGCCTGCTTCTACGCCCGCAGCGCCACCCGGGCCTGGACGGGCCTCCTCCTCCTCGCCGTCCCGCTGGGCGGGGCCGCGATGCAGGCGACGGGATGGCGGCCATGAAGCCCGATTTCCGGGCGGCGATGACATGGCTGCACGACTGGGCGGGCCTGGTGACGGGCTGGCTGCTCTTCGCGATCGTGCTGTCGGGCACGCTCAGCGTCTTTCGTCCCGAAATCGGCGCCTGGATGCGGCCCGAGGTTCTGGGACGCCCCGCCGATCCTATCGTCGCGACCGACGCCGCCATCCGCTGGCTGTCGATTCATGCCGCGCGGTCGCCCGCCTGGTATCTCGACGTCGCCGGCGACCGCGCCCCCTATACCCAGGCCATCTGGGCCGAGGGCGGCGACTACGTGCAGCGCGCGCTCGACCCCCAGAACGGCAGCCCCGCCGCGATACGGGACACGCTGGGGGGCGAATTCTTCTATCGTTTCCATTTTGAACTGCAGCTGCCCTACCCGTGGGGCCGCCTGCTGGCGGCAGCGGCGGCGATGGCCCTGGTGCTGGTGCTGCTGACCGGAATCGTCGCGCATCGGCGCTTCTTCGCCGATTTCTTCACCTTCCGGCCCGGCAAGGGCCAGCGCAGCTGGCTCGACGTCCATAACATGCTCGGCGTCGTCGCCCTGCCGTTTCATCTCATGATCGCCTTCACCGGCGCGGCCACGCTCGCCAACCTGCTGATGCCGTGGGGGATCGCGGCGATCTACCATTCCGACATGTCCGCCGCGCAGCAGGACCTGAACCCGGCGGCGATCGACCGCCCCGCCACCGGCCGGTCCGGGCCCCGCGCCCCGGTTCTCCCCATGCTGCGCGAGGCACAGCGCCGTTTCGGAGAGGCCGGCCTGGAACGCGTGACCGTCTTCAATCCCGGCGACGTCGCGGCGGTCGTCACGATGGTCGCGGGCGGCGGCGACGGAATCGGCATCGATCCTCATACCCTCAGCTTCGACGGCACAACCGGCCGAATTCTCGCCGAACATGTCGAAGGGCGCCCGGCCGTGGGTCTGTTCGATTTCCTCTATGGCCTGCACGTCGCCCGCTTTGCGCCAGGCGTGACGCGCTGGCTGTATTTCGTCTCGGGGCTCATGCTGGCGGGGGTGGTCGGCAGCGGACTGCGGCTGTGGACGATCAAGCGGCACCGGCGCGCCCCCGGCTTCGGAACGGCCCTGGTGGAGCGGCTGAACGTGGGCGTCATCGCCGGCACGCCCACCGCCTTCGCCGCCCTCCTCCTCGCGAACCGCGTGCTCCCGGCCGGCCTGGCCGGCCGATCCGCGCTGGAGGTCCGGTCGGTCTTCGTCACCTGGGCGCTGGTCCTGGCCGTCGGCGTGCTGCGCGCCCCGGACCGCGCCTGGGGCGAACTCCTCGGCCTGTCGGCCCTGGCCTGCCTCGGCGTCGCGCTCGCCGGCGGCCTGCCGCGGGATGGCGTCGCGCAGGGCGTGGCGCTGGTCGCGCTTGCCCTGGCCTGCGGGCTCGCCGTCGCCGCCTGGCGGTCGATCCTGCGCCGCCGTGATCCCTGACATGTCGCTCATCATCGCGCTCCTCGGCCTTGTCGCCGTGCCGCTGCTGGCGCTCGGCACGACGCGCCAGGCGACGGACCTGTTCACGCCTCCGCTCGACGCGACGCGATGCCGGCGCCTGCGCGGAACCGGATGGAGCTTTCTCCTGGCTGGATTTCTCGCCGTGCTGTTCAGCGGCGACGTGGCGCGCACGCTGGTCGGCTGGATCGGCCAGCTTGGCCTCGACGCGCTGGTGACCGCGCTGGCCTGCACGCTCGTCCGGACGCGGCGCGCATCAGGGTCCTGACGCGACGCCCCCGCCCCGCCGGCCTCGGGTCGCAAGAAGCGTCCCGTCCGCCTCGCGAGCGTCCTCTGACGCGTCTTCGGTTTCATCGAAATGCAGGCCCAGCGACGGGGTGCCGGCCCGGTCGGACGTCGGCTCGAAATAGAAGCGGTGACGGGGGAAGTCGAACAGCGCGACCACCCGGCGAAAGAAATCGCCGCCCAGGGTCCCGGTATCGATGCGATCCTGGACGTTCAGCGTCATGTTCGCGAAGGATGCCCCGCCGATATCGACCGCCGCGAACCGATGCAGGCGGCCCAGCGAGACGCCGACATATTTCGTTCTCGTCCGCGGATCCGCCTCGAGCGCGACATCGGTCACCCCGATCGCGTGCGCGACATCCGTCGGCAGGACGCTGGTGCTGAGATCCGGATCCAAGCGCATCCGCACCGCATGGCCGTCGATCGAGACCGAAAGGGCGGGCGCGTCCGGCCCCATGTTTTCCCCTTCGGGGACAGATTGGAACAGGGCGGCCGGGGACCCGCACCCGGGCCCTCCCCACTCAAAGAGGGCGAGCCGGCGATGCGGGACGTCCAGCAGGACCGAGACATGGGTCAGCAGCGGCCGTCCGACGATGCCCAGGACGGGCCTGTCCCCCACGCGATGCCGGGCATCCCCATCCAGCAGCAGGATATCATGCGCTCCCGCATCGATGTTTCCGAATTTCAGATCGTCGACCCGGGAATGGAACACGGTCGTGAGGGATCCATCCTGCCCCCGAAGCTGCAATTCACCACCACGCGGAAACCAGAGCCGGTCCGGTTTTCCATCATGCAGGAACGTATGGCTGAAGACCGGGGAAAAATAGAGGGCGGCCCGTTCGCCGTCGATCGTTACGGGAATCACCGGCGCATCCCCCTCGCCGCCGAGAAGCGGCAGAATTTCCACCCCCTTGATGCAGGCCCCTGCCGGCGCCTGCGCCGACGCGGCAGGAAGCCGGAAGAACAGGCACGCCGCCACGCAGCCGGACGCCCACCCGATCATCCGAACTGTCCACATGCCTAGGCCATCCTTACCCCGACGGCCAACCGTGGACGGTATCGCCGCGACGCAGGTCAGTCTTCTGGGGCCTGTTTCCAGACGGCTCCAGAAGACTGGTTCAAATTCATCCTGTTGCGTGAGAGTGCCACGCAGCGGCACGTCCGGCGTGATTTTTCGCGCATCGGAGCGAAACGGCGTTGATGGCCGCGAACACCGAATTACGGAAAAAGCATGTCGGAACGGCGCCGGTGCGCATTTTAGACCAGCGCTCTCAGCGCCCGCCGGACACCGTCAGGGACGTACCCGTGACATACGACGCCGCGGGGGACAGCAGGAACAACACCGCCGCCGCGATCTCGTCCGGCGTGCCGACGCGCCCCATCGGCACGCCGCTTTCGGCGGCATATTTCGCCGTCTCGGGCGATACCATGTCGGTCGCCGTCAGGCCGGGGGCGACGGCGTTCACGCGCACCCCTTCCTGCGCGACCTCGGTTGCCAGCCCTTTTGTGAAGGTCTCGATCGCGCCTTTGGTCGCCGCATAGGGCACCAGGCCGGCCAGGCCGCCCAGACGCGCCGCCACTGACGAGATATTGACGATCGCGCCCCCCTTGCCGCCATGCTTGGTGGACATCCGCCGCACTGCCTCGCCGGCCGCGAGGATGCTGCCGGTCACGTTGACGGCCAGAAGGGCGGCCAGTCCCGCCGGGGTCTGCGCGTCGATGCGGAGCTTGTCGCCCAGGATTCCCGCATTGTTCACCAGTCCGACGAGCGGCCCCAGTTCCGCCTCGGCCGCCGCGAACAGGCCCGGGATCTGTGCCGGGTCGCCGATATCCGCCCGGATGGCCGCGGCCCGGCCGCCCGCCGCGCGGATCGCCTGCACCAGTTCGTCCGCCTGGGCCGCGCTGTGGGCGTAATTGATCGCGACGGCATAGCCGGCGCCGGCTACCGCCCGGCAGATCGCCTGGCCGATGCCGCGCGCGCCGCCGGTGACGACGATGGTGCCGGATGCGGGTGTTGCGATGGCGGTCATGGGATGCGCCTCTTCCTTCTCGACGACGGATGCGCCCGGCGCCGCCCGCAGGCGGGCGGCAGGGGCGAGGTCCCGCAACCATGCCGCCGAAGCAGGGAGATCGCAACGGCGGCGTGGCCGCGCGCCGCCGGAAAAACCCGAGTGCCCGGCACGCGTTGTCCGGTTGCGGGCCCCGAATGCGGCCTGCCAGCCTGGTGGTCGGGGCAATGAAGTCCAGCAGTCACACGGACGGACCCTTCCGGTCGGTCGACACCACGACGGTGCAGGCCGGCCCGACGATCGGCCTGCTCGGCATCCCGCCGGAAGCGCATGGGCTGGTCCTGTTCGCCCATGGCAGCGGCAGCGGGCGGTTCAGCCCCCCGCAACACCCATGTCGCCCACGCGCTGCAGCGTGCAGGCCTGGCGACACTGCTGATCGACCTGTTGCGCGAGGACGAGGAACAGGACCGGCGCAAGGTCTTCGACATTCCCCTGCTGGCCGCACGGCTGGCCGGCGCCGCGCAGTGGGTGCGACAGGCCGCCCATCTGGCAGCACTGCCGGTCTGCTATTTCGGCGCCAGCACCGGCGCCGCCGCCGCCCTGCTGGCGGCGTCCACCGACGCGGGACGCATCGCCGCCATCGTCTCGCGCGGCGGCCGTCCCGACCTGGCCGGCGCGACCGCACTGGGCCGCGTCCGGTCGCCGACCCTTCTGATCGTCGGGGGCCGGGACGACGACGTCCTGGCGCTGAACCGCGCGGCGCTGCAGGCGATGCACTGCGAACGCCATCTGGTGATCGTGCCAGGGGCGACCCATCTGTTCGAGGAACCCGGAACGCTGGACCAGGTCGTCGATCATGCGACCAGATGGTTCCTGGCGCATGTCCGCGACCCACCCTGATGCCCGCGCCCGACGTCCGCGATAACGCTTCGGTGAGGCCCCGCCACCACCGGAAACCCCGGCCATGCCTGCCTGTTCCGGAATAAGAGGCGCGATGTCCGCGACGATCGCGTCCGACCCGCCACCCGGCGGCGACACCCCAGCACGGAGGCCCGCTGCATGAAGGCCGCACCCGGCAATCCGGCCCCAGGCGGGCCCGGTCCCCTGATGGCGACGCCCCTGCCACTCCCCGGCGGCGGCTCGCCCCCCGCCCTCACCACGCCGCCGACGATGCCCGTGACCGTGATCGACATGACATCGCAGGCTCGCGCCACGGTGGCGATCCGCGACATCATGCCGGGCGTGCAGGCGGATCTCGACGCCCTGGGACGCGTCATCCGGCTGCGGGTCGGGCACGTCCATCCGGACCATCTGCCGCTGGCCTGACACCACCCGCCCGACCCGTCCCGGTCGCCGCCGGCAACCAACGGGCCGCGTGCCACGTTGTCCCGTCATCGACGATGTCGGGACGGACCGCCGGGCACGGACGCGCCACCCTGTCATCACCCCCCTCACCATGGCCGCCAGGCCCGGCCGGAGAAAGGGCCGGCGACGACCGGACCCCTGTTACCGGACCCATGTCGCGCCGCCCTGGCCGCCCCTCGCCCCCAGGAGGTTCAATGCAAGCGGCTGCACGCGGCAGGCATCGTCACACCGACCCCCATACTCTCCCACGACGCGGTCCCGGCCGACGGCGCGGAATGCGCGCCCTGCTGCTGCTGGCATGCGTGGCCCTGCTGCTTCCGCTCGCATCCGGCCGGGCACAATCGCCCGCCCCAGACGCACCCGCCACCGCAACGCCGGACCAGACCCAAACGGACAGGGCCCCAACGGACCGGGCCCAGATGGACCGAGCCCAAATGGATCAGGCGCGTATCCGGCACCTGGTCGGAACGTTGAGCGATCCGGACCGCCGGGCGGCTTTCCTCCAGGACCTGCGCACGCTCGGTGACCTGCCGGACCCGGCCCTCCTCCACGACGCGCCGGTGGTCGCGGCGGCCCCCACCCGGGGCTCCGCCACATCCGCTCCCGCCGCCTCCGCATCGGCGGCACCCGCTGTCCCGCCATCCGCCGCCCCGGTCCGCGCCACGCCCACCCCGACCGCCGCTCCGACCGCTCCCCCGGCCGGCGCCACCACCGCAACGCCGCCCGCCACAGACCGGATCGCGCTGGCCCCGGGCAGCCTCGGCGCCGAAATGCTGACGGGGCTGACCGGTGTCGCCCTGACCGTCGGCCAGAGGGTCAGGACGTTCGGCGCCCTGTTCGTCGACCTGCGCGATGTCGGGACATGGTTCGGCCACATGGTCCGCCATCCCGGGTCGCGCGCCTTCCTGACCGGCCTGTCCTGGCGGCTGGCGCTGGTCATGCTGGCCGGGATCGTGGTGGAACGCGTCCTGTCCATTCCCCTGGCACGGCGGGTACGGCGGCTGGACGCCCGTCTGGCGACCCGCCTCCCGGCGCCCCCGCCGGCGTCGCCTCCCCCACCCGCGCCCCTGCCGGCCCCCGCCGCGCCGCGCCAGCCCGGCGAGACCGGCGCCCTGGCGAACGCTGGCCCGGACGCCCGTCCCGACCCCGACGGCAATGCGGACCGGGCGGCGGCGGCCCAGCGCGAACGTGACGCCCGTCTGCGGCGGCGTACGGCCCGGGCGCTGCGGCTGACCCCATGGGTCGCCCTGCGGCTGGTGCTGGACCTGCTGCCGCCGGCGGCGTTCTTCGGCATCGCCAACCTGGCCGCCCCGGCCCTGGTGGACCAGCCCCGCGTGCTGGCCGTCATCCTGATCGTCGCGGACGCCTATGTCATCGCCCGGCTGGTGACCGTCGTGCTGGACGCCCTGCTGTCGCCCCGCCTGCCGCACCTGCGCCCCCTGCCCCTGCGGGACGAGACGGCGGGCATCCTGGCCTGGTGGATGACGGCCCTGGCGCTGGTGCCCATCATCGCCCTGTGCGTCGCCGATGCGGGCCAGGTGCTGGACCTGCCCGATCGCGGACAGGATGCGATCGGGCGGCTGATCGTCCTGGTGGAACATGTGCTGTTCGCCATCCTGATCGTCCGGGTCAGGCGGCCGGTGGCCAACGTCCTGCGTCCCCTGCGGCAGATCCACCCGCGGCTGGCCAACAGCGTCTTCGACGGGCTGGCCGACCGCTGGTGGATCGTGGCGCTGGTGCTGGATTTCGCGCTGTGGCTGGTCTGGGCCGCGCAGATCCCCGACGGCTACCTGCGGGTCTGGCGCCTGTCCCTGACCGCTGCCGCCATCCTGGTCGCCTTCCGCGTGCTGGCCATCCTGCTGTTCGGCCTGCTGGACCGGACGTTCCGGCCACGCCCCGACACGGACGGCCATCTGTCCGACCTGTCGCGGCGCGGCGCACGCTACTATCCCTTTGCCCGGCGTGGCCTGGCCTGGGCGCTGGCGGCCGCGGGGCTGGTCGCGCTGCTGCAGGCGTGGGGGATGCCGGCGTTCCAGTGGTTCGGCGACGGCCGCATCGGCCGGCGCCTGGTCTCCGCGGCCAGCACCATCCTGGTGGCGCTCGCGGTCGGCGTGGCGGTCTGGGAATATGTCAACGCGGTGCTGGACCGCCAGATCACACGCTATACCACCAGCGACCAGGGCCTGCGGGCCATGCGGCTGCGCACCCTGTCGCCCATCCTGCGGACGGTGCTTCTGGTCTGCCTGATCATCGTGGTGGCCATGACGATGCTCAGCCAGATCGGCCTGAACATCGCGCCGCTGCTGGCGGGCGCCGGGATCATCGGCGTGGCGGTGGGCTTCGGCTCGCAGAAGCTGGTGCAGGATTTCATCACCGGCATCTTCCTGCTGCTGGAAAACGCGATGGAGGTCGGCGACTGGGTTACCGCCGGCGGCCTGTCCGGGTCGGTGGAAACCCTGTCGATCCGCACCCTGCGCCTGCGCGCGGCCGACGGATCGGTCCACATCATCCCCTTCAGCGCCGTGTCGACCGTGACCAACACCAATCGCGGTCTGGGCAACGCCGCCGTCAGCGTGGACATCGCCCCCGATCAGGACGCCGACCACGCGGGCGCGGTGCTGAAGGACATCGTCGCCGGCATGCGCCAGGACCCGGCCTTCGCGCCCGGCATGCTGGGCGACCTGGAATACTGGGGCGTCAACGCGGTGTCGGCCCAGGCTGTCACCCTGGCCGGACAGGTGCGCTGCACCGACACCGCCCGCTGGGGCGTGCAGCGCGAATTCAACCGTCGCCTGGTCCAGCGCTTCACGCAGGAAGGCATCCGCCTGGCCCGCCCGGTCAGCACGGTGGAACTCCTTCCCCCGCCGGCCTCTCCCACGGCAGCCTCACCCCCAGCAGCCTCTCCTGCGCCGGCCGTTCCCCCGGCCAACCCTCCAGCCGCTCCGCCGGCCTGACCCTCGTCCTCTCCCGGCGGAACGACGCGGCGCGGCGCAACCCGCCGCGCATCCGGCGCGTTGCCCCCCGGACATGCACGCCAGACGCCCCGCCCGACCGGTCGGCCCTCGGATCGCCTCCCCGCTCCGGCCGGGGCGGCGGCACGGCGCATGAGGGGCGCGGCACACCCTTCCCTGCCGCGCAGGCCTCCCTCGCGCCTGGCCCGGATCCTGGACCTGGCCGCCCTGGCGCTGATCTGCGTGCTGGTGGTCCTGCCCTGGTCGTGGGACTGGTTCGTGCCGCTGATCGAGGACCGGGCGACCGGTCTGCTGGACCGCGAAACCACGATCACCCACCTGCATATCCTGCCCGGACGCGTCGTCACCGCCACCCTCGACGACCTGGTCATCGAGCAGCCCTGGGGGTTCGAGGACCAGAGCCAGCCCTTCGCCACCGCGCGTCACGTCGTCATCTCGTTCGATCTCTGGACCTATCTGCGCCGGCGCAAGGCCTCCTTTCCCCTCGTCGCCTTCGACACGCTGCGGGTCAACCTCGCGCGTCGTGCCGACGGCACCGACAACATGATGGCCGGCCCGTCCCCCCGCGTCCCCAGGCGACCCGCCCTGCCGGATATCCGCGACCTGCGCGTCGAGGACGGCCAGCTGCAGTTCGTCGATGCCCCCCGCGGGGTGGACCTGACGCTGGCAGTGCACACCACCCCGCCGCGCGACGGGAACCATGACGGAGGCCGGGAGGCGGACCCTGACGACGGGGGCCGGATCGTCGCCGATCTGCAGGGCAGCTACGCCGGCCGGCCGGTCGAGGGGCATATCGTCGGCGGCGCGGTGCTGGCGCTGACGGATGCCGGCCGCCCCTATCCCGTCGACCTGACGATGCATGGCGGCCAGACCCTGGCCGCGCTGGAGGGCACCCTCGTCAATCCGCTGGCCCTTGGCGGCGCGCATCTGTCGTTCCATCTATCCGGCCCCGACCTGTCCCTGCTGGGACCGCTGGCCGGCTTGGCGATCCCCCCGACGCCCGCCTATTCGACCGCCGGCACCCTGGATTACGACGGCGCCGCCCTGCGCCTGGGCAATATGCGTGCCAAGCTGGGATCGAGCGACCTCGACGGCGCCCTGCGCCTCGATTTCCACAGCCGCGTGCCCGCCCTGGACGCCGATCTGCAGTCCCGCCGCGTGGACCTGGCGGACCTGGCCGGCCTCCTCGCCGCCGCCCGCGACGCGACCGACATCCCGCCGGACCTCTCGCTCGCCACGCCGATCCCCGTCGCCTGGCTGCACGCGATCGAGGCACGCCTGCGCTACCACGCGGCGCGCATCGACGGACCGGCCGCCACCCTGGACAGCGTCGAGGCCGACATCGCCCTGCATGGCGGCACGCTCGACATAAACCGGCTGGCAGCCGGCCTCGATGGCGGCACGCTGGCCGGGGTGATGACCCTGGCCGCAACCGCCCCCCCCATCCCGGCTGGTCTCAGGACGCGGGTCCGCGTCGACGCCACGCATGTCGACCTCGCGCGCCTCATGCGGACGATCGCGAACGCGACCGACGGAGCCGATGCTCCGGCCGTCACGGGTGCCACGGGCATCGTCGGCGGCCATGCGCGCCTGGAGGCGACGGGGGCGTCGGCCGCCGGCCTGCTGGCGCACGGCAGCGGCCGGATGACGCTGGCGCTGGACCGCGGCGGCAATCTGTTCGCCCTGCTGCCTGCCCTGCTGGGGCGGCCCATCGGCCGCACACTCCTGTCCGCGCTGGGATTTCCGAACCCGACCGACGCACGCTGCGTCATCGCCGACCTGCCGCTGCATGACGGCCTGCTGTCGGTCGCCACGCTGCTGGAAACCGGCGCCGGCCGCACGCTGGGGCGCGGCACCGTCGACCTGCGCCGCGACACCCTCGACTATACGCTGGCGACGCAACCCGCCCATCCCCCGCCCAAACCCGGCGACGGGACGCAGATGGTGTCGTCCCCCTACATCGCCCGCCTCACCGGCCCGCTGGCGAACCCGTCGATCCTGCCGGCGGCCGAGACCGTCACCCCTCCGACAACGACCGGGCCGGATCTCGCCGCCCTGACGCCGGCATTGCTGCCGGCCGTGCTGCCGATCGCGCCGACGACGACCCAGGCCGGCATCGACGCGACTTCGCCCTGCGCCCGCCTCCTCCGCGCCACCCTTTCCTCCCCAACCGCCGCCGCGCCACCGAAACCGCCGCAATCCACCCCCGCACCCCATCCGGCCCCGCCCAGGCCTGCGCCCGCCAGGCCAGTCGCGACCAAGCCCGGCCCCACCAGACCGGCCCCCGCCCGGCAGGTCCATCATGCGCATGCCAAACCCCGGCGTCCCCCGCCCGTTCGCGCCAGGCCCAGGCCGTCCGACCCACACAGGCTGGATCCCTCCGAAATCCAGGCGATATGGCGGGCGAGGCAGCAACAGGCGCCGGAACCCAGCAACGTCCCCTGATCCGCCCGTCGCGCGGATCGCCGCCGGCACGCATTTTCAAACAGCCGCCAAAAGCGGTATGTCGGGCGCGGAACGCCGGATGGGATCGCCGGCCCGCCCTCGACCCCGTTCCCCACGGATGCCGGCCCATGACGCCAGACCACCTGACCGCCGGGATCTTCGCCGTCGTGCTGTTCGCAGCCACGATGCACGCGACATGGAATGCCATCGTCAAGGGCGGCCAGGACAAGCTGATGGCCACCGCCCTGGTGACGGGGGCGGCCGGTATTATCGCGGCCGCGATCCTGCCGTTCCTGCACCAGCCGGCACGGGCCAGCTGGCCGTACATCGCAACGTCCATGGTCTTGCAGATCTTCTATTACGCGCTGGTCGCCGGCGCCTATCGCGTGGCGGACATGGGCCGCGTCTATCCGCTGATGCGCGGCACCGCCCCGGTGCTGGTGGCCTGCGCCGGCGCCCTGTGGGCGGGCATGGACCTGCCCGGCCCGGCTTGGGCGGGCATCGCGCTGATCTGTTCCGGGGTGCTGGCTCTGACCCTGGGGCGGCAGGATGACGGCGGCCGCACCGGCGTGACGATGGCGCTGCTGAACGCGGTGGTGATCGCGACCTATACGCTGGTCGACGGCACCGGGGTCCGGCTGTCGGGCGCGCCGGCGGCCTATACGCTGTGGATCTTCCTCGCCTCCAGTCCGCCCCTGCTGGCCTGGATCGCGGCCACGCGCGGGGTGGGGGCGTTGCGCGCCCTGCGCGCCGGCCTGCTGCCCGGCCTGGCCGGCGGGGCCGGGACACTGGTGTCCTACGGACTGACGATGTGGGCGATGACCCGCGCGCCCATCGCCGTCATCGCCGCCCTGCGCGAGACCTCGATCGTCTTCGCAATGCTGATCGCCGCCGTGATCCTGCACGAACGGATCGGCCGCGCCCGCATGGCCGCCGCCGCCGTGATCGCGACCGGCGCCATCGTGCTGCGCCTGGCATGACGCGGACGCCGTCCCCCCCGCCAGCGGCCGCACCGCGCCCCGCCCGCCCGGCGGACGCGCCCGGCCTGCCCGCAATCGAACGCTCGGCCGGCGCGTCGTTCCTGGCCCTGCCCGACCTGGCCTGGATCGCCGACCACGAGGTCATGCCCGCCGCCACCCATCTGGAAGCGATCGGCCAGGGCACCTGCTGGGTGACCGAGGACGCAGGCGGCCTCACCGGCTTCCTGACCGCCGGCACGGCGACCGAGGACGGGCCGCCCCCGCACGTCCCCGTCCTGCATATCTGGGAACTGTCGGTCCGCGCCGACCGCCAGGGGCGCGGCCTGGGCCGACGCCTGCTGGACCGCGCCGCGCGGCACGCGGCGGCCCACGGCCTGTCCGCCGTGACGCTGACCACCTTCCGCGACGTGCCCTGGAATGCCCCGTTCTACGCCCGCGCGGGCTTCGCCCTGCTGGACGGCGACACGCTGACCCCGCGCCTGCGCGCCATCCTGGCCGAGGAGGCCGCCCACGGCCTGTCCCGCCGCTGCGCCATGCGCCGCGCCATCCTGCCAGGGCATTGCCCTTGACCCACCCAAGGGCCGGAACCATTCAGACCCACAACGACAAGGCGGATCCTCCGATGCGAACCACGCTCTTCGACCTGCAGGCCATGAAGCAGGCGGGCCAGCGGATCGTCATGCTGACGGCCTACGACTTCCCCTCTGCCCGGCTGGCCGAACGGGCGGGGGTACCGATCCTGCTGGTCGGCGATTCGATGGGCATGGTCGTGTACGGCCACGATACCACCCTGCCCGTCACGCTGGACGAGATGATCCGCCACGCTGCAGCCGTGGTGCGGGGCACCGGCCGGGCCTTCGTCGTCGCCGACCTGCCGTTCCTGACCTACGCGACCGAGGCCGACGCCATCGCCGCCGCCCGCCGCATGATGCAGGAAGCCGGGGTCCAGGCCATAAAGCTGGAAGGCGGCGCCCCGATCGTTCCCACCGTCCGCCGCCTGACCGAACTGGGCGTGCCGGTGATGGGCCATCTGGGCCTGACGCCGCAGGCGCAGCACACGCTGGGCCTGCGCGTGCAGGCGAAACAGGCGGCCGAGGCCCGGCGGCTGCTGGCCGACGCCCTGGCGCTGGAGGCCGCGGGCGCCTTCGCCCTGGTGCTGGAACTGGTGCCCGCCCCGCTGGCGGCGGCGGTATCGCAGCGGCTGCGGATCCCCGTGATCGGCATCGGCGCGGGCGCGGGCTGCGACGGGCAGGTGCAGGTGTGGCACGACGTGCTGGGCCTGTATGACGGCAAATCGCCCCGCCACGCCCGCCGCTATGCCGAAATCGGCACGGCGATCGAGACCGCCCTGCGCCAGTATGTGGACGAGGTCCGGTCCGGCACCTTCCCCACCCCCGCCCACAGCGCCCGGATGGAGCAGGAGGAACTGGATCGCGCCCTGGGTGAAGACTGAAGGCCTTCCGGAAGTCGCCCCGCCGGCAATCCTGGCGGCCGCCCCACCCGGACACCCGAAGGGATGCAAGGGCCAAGGTCCTTGCCGGGTCCGGACCAGGGCCGGCCTTTCCACGCTCCACGCCCCCCGGCCATCCGCTCCCGGGCGCCGATCGTTCCGGCCCATCACCGGAAATAACTCGTTCGCCGCCGCCCTTTCGGGCTGTATGTTCCGGGCCGGGTCCATTATATCGGACGTCCGCGATATCGGGATGGTGGCAGACTTCATACATGCAGATTGAACGTTCTTCTGCCCTGGCGGCGACCCTCGACACATCATCCGCCGCCCCCGACACGTCCTTACCCGGCATTTCGGCGCCTGCCGCGCCCGCTACGCCCGCGCCTTCGGCGCCCGTCACGATCGTGCCCGTCGAGGGCAAGCGCCTGCTCTCGGTTTTCGTCACCCTGCCGCGACGGCTCTATGCGGGCCAGCCCGGATATGTCCCGCCGCTGGACATGGAACAGCGCGACCTGGTGGATCCCAGGAAGAACGCGTTCTTCCGGCGCGGTCGCGCGCGCTTCTTCCTGGCGATGCGCGACGGCCGGCCGGTCGGCCGTGTCTCCGCGCAGATCGACGATCTGGTGGAACCGCGCGAGGGCGAAAAGATCGGCTTCTTCGGCGCGCTGGACGCCATCGACGATGCCGCCGTGGTGACCGCCCTGCTGGATGCCGCCTGCACATGGCTGCGCGCCCAGGGGGCACGGGCGGCGCGCGGCCCGTTCCTGCTGAACTATAACGGCGAGTACGGCCTGATGGTGGAAGGGCAGCAGATGCCCCCCATGGTGGCCATGCCGTGGCACCCGCACTGGCTGCCGCCACTGGTCGAGGCCTGCGGCTTCGCCAAGGCGATGGACGTGGTGGCCTACCAGATGCGGATGGGGCCGGAGGCCGAGGCCGCGCTGCCCCTGCCGTCGGGCCTGCGCCTGGGCGAGGGCAGGCTGGGCACCGTGACCACGCGGGGCCTGCGCAAGGGCCGCCTGGCCGAGGACGCCGAGATCCTGCGCCGCCTGTACAACGACGCCTGGCGTCGAAGCTGGGGCGCCGTCGACCTGACGCGCGAGGACATCACCGCCCTGGTCGCGCAGATGAAGCCCCTGCTGCGCCCCGAGCACTACGTGCTGATCGAACAGAAGGGCGAGCCCGTGGCAGTGGCCCTGGTGGTGCCCAACATCTACGACATCGTCGGCGACCTGGGCGGCGCGCCGTCGCCGATCGGCTGGATCCGGCTGGCGACGCGGCTGCTGCGCCATCGCTTCCATTCCGCCCGCGTCATCCTGCTGGGCGTCAGCAAGGACCTGGAAGGCACGGCGCTGGGTGCCATCCTGCCGGCGCTGATCATCGGCGAACTGATGCGCCGGGGCCGCACGCTGCCCTATCGCATGATCGAACTGGGCTGGATCCTGGAAACCAACATGCCGATGCGCCGCCTGATCGAACGCATCGTGCCCGAACCGTGCAAGCGCCACCGGGTCTACGAAAAACCCCTGACGCCCTGATCGCGCGAAGGACGCCTCACGGAAGGGACGTCGCCCGGGCACGCGCTTCCTTCAGGGCCACGGCGAACCGTGCGCGCGTTGCCTGGCCCATGCGGGTCATGCCACAGGCGTCACGCATGCGCGCAATGGCGTCCTCGTCCGGGCAGTCGATGGCGATGGCACCGGTCGCGAGGTCGACCAGGGCCGCAAGCGGCACCGTCGCCGGATCCACGGCCTTTCCAGCCGTCAGAGACCGGAACGACGCCCCTGCGTCGGGGGCATGATCGCCCGACCATAGGAACACCCCGACCTCTTCCTCGGTGCGCGTCACAGTCGCCGGGATTGCACGCTGGATGCGTTCCCGGATTTCGCGCCCCGCACGCCCAAACCCATGGTCGCGCGATACGGACTGGATGAGCAGGTCCTCGCGCATCACTCCCGCGCCGTTCAGCGCGCGAACGATGAGTCGTGTCAGCGTCGGCAGGTAGTTATCGTCCGCGAAACGCGACTGATCGGGCGTTTCATCGGCGACCTGGCCCGGCACCCGCGCATAAGGCGGCCCGGGCTCCGGCTCGGCGCGCGGTACGGGCCGCACCGGGGCGACATCCGACGGCACGGGAAGCGGCGTGTCGTCGTCGGCGACCGCCGGATCGTCCACCTCCTCCCGTTCAAGCGCCGGGGCCGGCAGTGCCTCCGCCTCCGCCCGGTCGCGTTCCGCCTGTTCCGCCCGCGCCTTCCGCGCCGTGTCCAGGCACGCCCGCAACGCCAGATCGACACGCTCGACCTCCCGCGGCGCATTGGTCCACCAATCGGTCGACCAGATGCGAATCACGTTCCAGCCCAGGTTTTCCAGGACGGCCTGGCGCAGCCGGTCCCGATCGCGGGCCGTGGCACTGCGGTGGTAGGTCGCGCCGTCGCACTCGACGCCGGCCAGGAACGTGCTGGGCAGGTCGGGATCGACCACGCCCAGGTCGACGCGGAAGCCCGATACGCCGACCTGCGTGACCACGTCCCAGCCCTTCGCCCGCAGCATCCGGGCCACCTCGACCTCGAAGAGACTGTCGAAGCCGCCGACCGACCCTTCGTGCGCGCCGCAGAGCGCCGTCGCGCCATGCTCGGCGAAAATCAGGAACCTGCGCAGGTCGTGCACACCCAGCGCCTGCGTACGCTCAACCGCGATCTGGTTGCCGCGCAGCGACCCGAAGACGATCAGTTGCTCGCGCGCGCGCGTGATCGCCACGTTCAGGCGGCGCTCACCCCCGTCCCGGTTCAGGGGGCCGAAATTCATCGAGATCCTGCCCGCGGCATCCGGCCCGTAGGTGAGCGAAAACAGCATGACGTCCCGCTCCTCGCCCTGCACGTTCTCGAGATTCTTGATCAGGAGCGGCTCGTCCGCCTTCTCGCCGATGAACCTCTCGAGGCCGGGGTCCTTCCGCACCTCGGCGTCGAGAAGATCGACGATCCGCTTCTGCTGCTCGCCGTTGAACGTGACGATACCGACCGACCTGCCGCGCCCGTCGCGCAGGATGCGCAGCGCCTCGGCGACGACCATCCGCGCTTCGGCGGGGTTGGTATGCGATCCATTCCGGCCCGGCTCGTAAACGCCGTCGGGTACGAAGCGGAACGACACGGCCCGATCCGCGGTAACCGGGGACGGGAACGTCACAAGATCGCCGCCGTAGTAAGCCTGGTTCGAGAACGCGATCAGGCTCTCGTGACGACTGCGATAATGCCAGGCCAGGCTGATGGCCGGGATTCCGGCCCCGATGCATTCGTCGAGGATGGAATCCAGATCCGTCATTTCGTCCGATGCGCCCCCTTCGTCCGGGCCCCTGCCCCGGGCGAAGAAATCCGTCGGCGGCAATTGCTTCGGATCGCCCACGACAACGACCTGCCTGCCCCGGCCGATCGCCCCGATCGCATCCCAGGTCGCGATCTGGGACGCCTCGTCGAAGATCACCAGGTCGAAGGGCGCGGCATCGGCCGGCAGGTACTGCGCGACCGACAGCGGGCTCATCATCAGGCACGGGGTCAGCGTCCGCAGGGCCCTGGGCATCTTCTCGGCCAGTTGCCGCACCGGCAGATGGCGGGCCTTCTTGGCCATCTCGCGCGTCAAGACCTTGTATTCCGGGTCATGCTGCCGCGCGGTTTCATCGGGGATCTGGCCGGCCAGCCGCGCCCGGATCAGCTGGGCGGCCAGGGTCTTGAGCTTCTCGTCGCGTTCGCGGAACCGGAGGATCCGCCCTTCATGCGTCGCGGCGACAAAACCGCTCAGCAGCCGGGAATCGCTGACGGCATGCATGGTCCACCAGCGCGCATAGTTCGCCTCGAACACCGGGACGACATCGTCGCCCGCGACGATCCCCTGTTCGATCGCCTCGACCAGCGGCGAGAGGCCAAGATGGGACGCCTCGTGACAGGCCCGGCGCCAGGAGCACCAGTCGCGCAATTCGCGCGCGGCGTCCTTCCAGCCGCGCAGCCGCCCGGCCAGCCGTTCCGGCCACGCCGCCGTCTTCGGATCGACCAGCGCGCCCGCATCGCTGCCGCTGCAACGCCCCAGACTCTCCATCGCCGTCATGAGGGTCGCAAACGCCGCGCGATAGCGCGTCATCGCCAGATGGACGCGGCCGCCCTCGTCCAGCAGATCCCGGCCCTCGGCCAGAAGCGTCCTCAGATGCGCGCGCGCGGCCAGCAGGGCGGCCGTGTCGTCCAGGCATCCGCCCAGGCAGGTCCGCGCCTTCCGCCCCCAGTCGAAGACCGTGTCGATCCGATCGAAATCGGTATCGAGGCCACGCCACAGATCGCCGATATCCGTGCCATGGGGGGCCGCATTCAGTTTCGCCGCGATCGCGGCGCTCTCGACGAGATGGGCAAGATCGCTCTCGCAATCCTCGGGCAGGGCGGCCGCGTGAGGCGCCAGCCGCTTGCGGATGGCCTTCTGCGCCATGGAACGCGACAGAATCCATTTCTCCTTGCTTGCGCGCCATTCTTCCAGAATGCCGGCCAGGGGCAGAGTATTCACGCTCTCATGCCAGCGCCCGCCCAGGGCGTCGGCCAGCAGGCGATGACGCGCGACGTGCTCGCGTTCGGCACAGGCCGCGTCGCGGCTTTCCTGCGCGGTGTCTCCGAAGGCCCACGCCGCGGCTTCCGGCCGAAGGAACGACGCGCACAACCCGTCGATCCGGGCCAGGCGATCCTGCGACAGGTCATCGGCCTTCAGGGCCAGTGCCTCCGCCACGTCGCGCGCGGCGCGCTGCAGGGCCTCCAGCGCCGAAAGGGCGGCGTTGACCGCATCCAGCAGGCGCGCCTCCCACAGGGGCGACCAGTCCGCGTGGTCCAGGCCGGCCAGCCGCGGCGACATGACGATATCGCCGATGCGCTCGTACAATGTCGCGAGATTGCCGGCGGATTCCACCAGACGCTCGTAATCCGCCTTCGTATGCGTATCGGCGTCGGGCCAGACCAGCGGCACCCGCACGACCGACGCCTCCTGGGCGCGCAACGTGGCGCCGACCCCCTGATAGGGCGTCCAGCCATTGCGCCGGACGACGTGAAGTTCGCGGACGTAGGCATTCAGCTCCGCCCGGAGATCGTCCAGGGACAGTTTGGTACGCTCATATTCCCCGGGCTGGAAGCGCTCCAGAACGGTCTGTGCCGCCTGGAACTGTTGCAGCACCTCCATCTTGTTCGCCTTGGGCGAGAACAGGTCGAGGCAGAACTCCGCAATGCCGAGCTTGGCCAGCCGCGCCCGGACCACTTCCAGCGCCGTCCGTTTCTCCGCGACGAAGAGGACAGTCCGGCCCTGGGCCAGGGTATTTGCGATGATGTTGGCGATCGTCTGGCTCTTGCCGGTGCCGGGCGGTCCGATCAGCACGAAATTCTCGCCCGCCGCGGCGCGCGCCACGGCCTTGAGCTGCGACGAATCCGCTTCCATCGGACAAACCAGGTCGGCCCGGGCCAGGGCATCGTCGAGATCCTGCGACGCGTCGAAACCGGCCGCAGGCGGGCGTCCCTCCGCCGCGCGATCCTGCACCCCGTTGAGCAGGCAGTTCGCGACATCGTTCGCGCCCAGCTGCGCCCGCCGTTCCAGCAGATCCTTCCACATCAGGAATTTCGCGAAGCTCAGCGTCGTCAGGCTGACATGCTCGCGGATTTCCCAGCCCGGAACATGCCGCAGGTGAAGCCGGAAGGCCTCGATGATCTTCGGAACGTCCAGGCCGGCTCCGTCTTCCGGCAGGGCGTCCCCCTCCAGCGCGGGAATGCGGATGTCATAGTCGGTGCGCAACATCTCCAGCAGCGTCGTGTTGATCCGGCTTTCATCGCCATGCGCGCGCAAGGTGAAGGGCGATTTGACGCTGGCGCGCTCCAGGATCACGGGGACGAGAATCAGCGGCGCAAGATACGGCTTCGCCTTGTCCCGGGCCGTCCAGGCGACCGCCCCGATCGTCAGGAAGAGCACGTTGGTGCCGCCGTCCTGCTCGGTCGCGCGGGCATGGCGGTAGATCTCGGTCAGCGCGTCCTGAAGCCTGGCCTCCCGGCGCTGGACCACCAGCTCCCGGCGGCCCAGCGCCTCCATCGCATAGGCCCGCGCCGCGTCTTCATGATGGCGGTCCTGATGGAGCGCCTTGCTCCGCGGATCGTCCTCATCCATCAGGCCCGGCGCCGCAACGAAGCGGAGCGGCTTGCCTTTCCCGCCGGCCCGCATGTCGGCCACCAGGTCTTCGAGCGCGGCCGGATCCGGGCAGTCGATCTCGATAAGCTGTCGATCCGACTTCGGCAGGTTCAGAAGACGGTTGCGCGCCGACATGTCGAGCAGGCGGTTGCACCAGCGCTGCACGCGATCCTCCGGCCCCTCGGGCAGGCGCTCTTCCTCCCGGTCCTCGCGCAGGACGGGCGGGGGGTCGAAGGCAGGCTGTTCGGAAGCGTCTTCCAGACCGTCCCCGGCCGTGTCCTCGGCAGGTGATACCGAAGTGGACAGGGGCCGGATGCGGCGCAGGCGCGCGCGATGGATATCGATGATTTCACGAAAATCGCTCTCGTCCGCGCCATTGCCTTCGCGAAGATTGCTCTCTCCCCGTTCGCACGCCGCGGCGAAACCCGGCTTGCGTGCCGCGGTCACCAATGTCGTTTCGAACACGCGCAGGTCATCGAGCTTCAGCCTGTTCCGGATGGCCGGCAGGTCCTGGACGATCGACGCACCCGCATCCTGCTGCGAGAGCCAGAAACCGGCGAACGCGTGCCCCCTGGTCAGGACGATCAGCGGCCGGAGGCCCGCCGCCTCCAGACAGGCGGCGAACAGCACGGTGGTATCGAGACACGTCGCCAGGCGTTCGTCGACCACCTGGCTCGGCAGGCGGATACGCTGGCCGTGATCGACGAAGGAGGCCGGCGGATTGATATATGCGATATCCAGACCGCAGATCGCGCACCAGATGGCCTGTGCCTGGGCCCACACGCGGGTCTTGTCCCCCTGGTACCCTTCCAGCGCGGGGGACTGCCCCGCGCCGCGGAGGATATCCGACGCATTCCGCAGGATCCGGGCGATCGCCGGATCGTTCGGCAGGACGAAGGCGGCAAGAATGTCGGGTATGCCGGACAGGCCGCCCCACTCGTTGCGGGCCAGGACCCGGATGTCGTGCGTGCTCCGCGCAAGCTCCCGCCCGCCGGCACGCGCAACGAAGCTGACTGTGGCGCGAGAGGCTTCCGTCTGCGCCGAGAGCAGCGTGCCGTCGAGCGTGAGGTCGCGTTCGCTCACCAGGCGAAGCTGACGGCCCCCGACCTGTTGCAGGCGCCACGAACGCGGCCGCAGGAACGGCGGCTCGCTGGTGATCGAGATGTCGACGAGCGGATATTCGGTTTCGCTCCTGTTCTCGAACGCCAGTTCCTCGAGGATCGGGACGCTGTTCTCCCACAGGCTGGCGTTGACAGCCTCTTGCAGGACGATCTGGAGTGTCGCCGTTTCGACGGGCCGTTCTTCCGCGATGCCCTCGGGATCGTGTTCGAGCATCGCGTCCATCGGGGGTACCTTCAGCTGCTGGCATGCTGCCCCGTTCGGCCGCGACCATCGGGGGCAGGCTGGCGGGAACGCATTGATATTTCGGTGCAAATCAGTCTGGGCGATCCCTTCCAAATAGACAAGCCCGGTCGTCCCGCCTCACTGGCCGGCGGGCGCGCAGGACGGTTCGACCGCTTCCCCCGCCATGACGGCCCGGGTGAAGGCGGCTGAATCCGGAACGGACGCCATCACCGTCTGTGAATGGTCCAGTCTCTTGTAGAGATGCGCCTGGACAATCGTTCCGGCCCGGCATGCATCCTTCACCAGCAGAAGCTGCCCATCCGGGGCGACGTCCCGGTCCCGGGCGCCCGTACCGACGAAAAGCGGCGTCCGGAGCTTCAGGGTCGGAAACGCCATGGCACGGAAACTCGACGCAAGGGCGACCCCCACCCCCGGCGTGAAGGCATTGGCCTGCGTCAGATGTTCCGCCTTGATCAGATCGAACAGGCCGGGAAAACAGAGCGTGGATGCCGCATGAAACGCGCTCATCGCCCGGGGGGTGAAGGCCGCCGACGCGTCGAAGGACGGGTCCAGCCCGGCCTTGGATGCGCCCATCAGCAGCGCATAAGCCACCAGGGGATCAGCCTCCCCGTTCCTGGACGCTGCCTTCCCGGCCCCGTGCGCCCGGGCCGTCAGCGCCTTCGCGATCTGCGGCGTCATGTAGGGAATACCGGTCGCCACCGTGCCGCGAATATCCAGCGCGGGCGCATAGTCCGGCGCATAGGCGGTTGCCGCGAACGCGGCGCCGGCGCCCTGCGACTGGCCGACGATCATGATCCGGTTGCGCAGGTCCGGCAGCCCGGACAGGGCGGCGCGCACGCCGTCGAGCACGCTGTAGGCCTCGGCGCGCGCGTTCAGATAGGGATGGGTGCCATCGCTGCCCAAGCCCTGGTAGTCGGTGGCAACGATCGCGAAGCCCCGGCGCAGCCATTCGGCCAGATAGGCCTGGTCGCGCGCGGAATGCGGATTGCGGGACGGCGCGCAGCTATCGGCAATGCCGACCGTGCCATGCGCCCAGGCCACGATCGGCCATCCACCCGCCGGCGCCGGCCCGGCCGGATAGATCACTTCGCCCGTCACCGGCACCAGACCCGATCCGGTCACGCCATCGGTCGACAGATAGGTGATCGTCAGGGCATCCGCCGCGCCCGGCACGCTGTCCGCGACCGCAAGCGGGGCCTGCGCGGTCAGGCTGCCCGCCGCCGGGGCGCGCTGCACCACGGCGGCCGGGGCGGGAGACGCCGCATTCTGGCACGCGGCCAGGACGGGCATCAGCGCGCCGATCATCAGGACAGGCAATCGTTTCATGAGGAAGGCTCCGGCCGGCGGGGACGAGAGAAGAGAAGAAGAAAAAACCAGTGAAGGACTACGGCTTGCGGAATTTCAGTACAACCTGGTCGGTATGGCCGCGAATCGCCGGGTCGAAGACGGTAAGGGTATGCGTATCCTGCCGATTGACCAGAATTCCGCTCTGGCCCTCGAACTGGAACCCGGCGGCCTCGACCTGCTGACGGATGATAGCCGGATCGATCCGATGCAGCGGGCGGACATCGTCCGGGCTCATGCCCGGATTGGCCACATGATCCACAACCATGAAAATCCCGCCCCGACGAAGGGCGGCGAAAACCGCCTTGTCGAGCGCAAGCGCCGCATCGGCCCCGACGCCATAATAGACGTCGTGATAATTCTGCGATGTCCACGCAAGGTCCAGCGGCTTGGGAATGCTGATCGCGTCCAGCGGCTGGACCAGCGCCGTGACGTTGCCGAAGGCCGGATCGGCGGCAATCGCCTTGACCGCATCCGCGGCATCCGGTTTCTGCGCCACCCGTGCGGCCGAAACGACGGCCCAGACATGGCCCTTCGCGCCGACGGCATTGCTGAAGATCCGCGTGAAATAGCCCTTCCCGGGCATGATATCCGCGACATTCATCCCGGGCCGGAGCCCGGCAAACGCAAGCAGGCCGGCAGGCTTGCGGTTGGCATCCGCTGCTCGGTCCGCCTCGGGCCGGTCGGCATTCCCCAGTGCCGCGGCAAGGCCGACACTCGCGCCGCGCCGAGAGAGAGCCAAGGCAGACTGCGCGGCAGCGGGCGGCACCGCCCCCGCGCCAAGCGCCGCGACAACGGCCAAAGTAACGAAAGACCTGCGAACGGCCATGGATTTGCCCCCTTGCACTATTCGACCCGGAGCGTAACAGGAATGGCCACGCTGGCCACCCCGCGCACGAACACGCCACCCCTGCTTGCAGGACGCCGTTTTCCCTTCACCCCGAATTTACTTTCCAGGCGGGGAGCAGATTTCGACCAGACATCCGTTGAGGTCCCGCACATAACCGATCGTTTGTCCCCACGGCGCTTCGACCGGGGACTTGATCCCGGCCGCGCCGGCGGCCACCGCCGCGGCATAGGCCGCATGCGGATCGGACGTGACAAGGGCGATTTCGAATCCGGCTGCAGGATCGGCCGGCCTGTTGGGTCGAATGGCAAGCCCGTTCATGTCGGCCATCGGCTCCCCGGCAAAGGCGAGCGTCGTGTCGCCCGTCTCCATTTCTGCATAAAGGCCGCTCTCGTGGACGAAGCGACATTCCAGGCCGAACGCCTGTTCGTAAAAAGCGACGGTCGCACGAACGTCGGCAACATAGATGATCGTATATCCGAGTTTCATGGCAATGGGGCCCGTTATGCACCCTGATGGCTGCGGATGTCTTTCAAGGGAAAAGTGCTTCTTCTTTTTCTGAAGAAAAGGAAGAAAAAACTTTTATCTGCCTCTCCTTGAAATTCATATACACGACATGACGGAATTCGACAGCCTGCACGCCACGGCGCGCAGAACACACGTCGGATCGCCGCCAGTCCACATTCTCGAAATAGCCTGTTATCTCGCCTTGGATGGGTCGTCCGCTGGATTGACATAGGTCATACCGAAAGGTCGAATTCCATACATTTCCAGTATTTTACAGGAATTTCCTGTCCAACGGGCATACGGATTACCTTTCGGCAGACGCCCCATCGATGCCAGATCTTGCATCTACGAACCCGCGAATATGGCAGCATTTTCACGCGAATAAAAAATTCCGGGTCGAATGTATTGCCGTAAACCGTGGCGATTTTCAGTTCCCTGGGAAAATCCGGCGGTACCGCTTCCCATTTGATCCGCTCTTTTGTGAGAACGACGGCATCCTCTTCGGCCAGGCGGCCGACGAGACACCAAGCACGACGCCCGATACGCAGACGACGGGCTTATTCCAATCCGTCGGCACTGTGCTCCTCATCGACCCGGGCAACGCAAGCTCCGGGACAGATCAGCATCGAAGCCCCTGATCGAAGACCCTGCAATAGAGCAGCGCCAGCGCCCGCACGACAAGGCACGATCATGTACACCGCCCCGGGCGACGTGACGTGGAATATGAAGGTGCGGACGGCACGACCGGCCTGACCTCTACGATCCCCACAACTCCTCGATCGTGTCGATGGCGATCGAAAAGGACGTGCTGGCGCCCGTGCCGCTGGTGATGACGACGATCCGCACGTCGTCGCGCGGCCGGTCTCTCAGCATCCACCGTCCCTCGGCCGAGGCATAGGTGCCGGTCCAGCGCTCGGTGACCTGCGGCCGGTCATCGAACACCGCGCGATATTCGTCGAGGATCAGATCGTCGATTTCCGTCGCGCCGAACGGGTCGGGCGACGGGCCATAGCGATGCGAATCCCCGACCACCATCGACCCGTCTTCCGACCGGACAGCGATCAGATGGATGCCGTGGCGCAGATGATCGGGCTGTTCGGCCATCAGCCGCCCCTGCAGCGCCCCGGCCTCCGGCAGGGCCGCATAGCCGCCATAGCGTACCATGCCCAGGTCGGACATGATCGCCGGCAGGCGCGGATCGTGGCGCGCCGGGCGCAGGCGCAGCATCTGCAGCTTGCAGCGCGTCAGGCCGTAGGCCGCCAGGCGATCCGGCGCCAGGGTGCGGAAATCGTCGCCGGGGCAGATCACCGTGGCCTCGGCCCAGATCGGGCCCTGGCTGGTCTCCAGGATCGGCGGGACGACGTCGAACACCGTGACGCCACGCATGAACACCACGCCGTACGCCTGCGCCAGCCAGTCCGCCAGGCGGGGGATGACCTCGCGCGATTCGACGCGGATTTCATGCGGCGAGAACAGTGCGCCGGCAAACCGATCCGCATGCAGCCCGTCATAGGCGGCCGCGATGTCGGCGGGGCGCATCAGGCGGCACGCCCGTCCCATGTCGGTCCCGGCGAAGGACTCCAGAACGGCCTGCGCCTCCGGCCGGCGGGCGACGACCAGCAGCCCGGTCTGCGGCGAGGCGATGCCTGTCTGCTCCATCACCTCGGCCCAGACCTGGCGCGAGCGGAACGCATGGTCCCAGCAATCGCCCGCGGCCTGGCCCGTCACCGTGATCAGGCCGAAATTGCGGATCGACGCCCCGGAGGCGGCCAGATCGCGATCGATGACCACCACCCGCTTGCCCCGCCGGGCGGCGGCCAGCGCGTGGGCCAGGCCGCAAATTCCGGCCCCCACGACCGCCAGATCGAACACCTGCTTCGCATGCTTCATGCCTTGTCTTCCCGCCCTGATCCGCGATGGGGCACCATGCGTTCGGGAAGGAATTCATGTAAAATCGATATTGTCGATAGTATTATAAATATTTTCGATACGCTTGCGGGCAGCCGAAAAGCAGCCCGGGGACCAACCCGGCCCGCCCCGGCACGTAGAAGACCCGGACCTGTCGAGAGTATGTCGAGAGTATAGAGAAGGAGGCGACACGCCCCATGGCCGTTTCCAGCCTGCCCGGACAGGGGATCCTGCAACTGGGAGAACTCGCGCTCGCGTTCCTCCTGTCCGGCCTGGTCGGGCTGGAGCGCGAGATCCGCCAGAAAAGCGCGGGGCTGCGCACCTACACCCTGGTCGGCGTCGCCGCCGCGCTGTTCACGCTGGTTTCGAAATACGGGTTCACCAACGTCCTGGACAGCGGCCGCGTCGTCCTGGACCCGTCGCGGGTCGCCGCCCAGGTGGTCTCGGGCATCGGCTTCATCGGCGGCGGGGTCATCTTCATGCGGCGCAACGTCGTGCGCGGCCTGACGACGGCGGCATCGGTCTGGCTGACGGCGGCGCTGGGCATGGCCTGCGGCGCGGGCCTGCTGGCATTGGCGGTCGCCACGACCCTGGGCCATTTCGTCATCATGTTCGTCTTTCCCCGGCTGCTGCGCTTCATTCCGCAGGCACGGCGGACGACGACGACCCTGACCGTGTCGTATCTCGACGGGCGCGGGGTCTTGCGGCTGATCCTAGTGGAGTGCACCCGCCTGCGCTTTGCGATCGACCATGTCCGCGTCGAACGCGACGGCCACCCGGGCGATGCGCCGCAGGCCGGGGGCGTGACGCTGTCGATGCAGGTCAAGGGCAAACGGCCAGTGGCCCACCTGATCGCCGACCTGTCGGACATCGAAGGCGTGACGGCAATCGGCACCTCCGACGATGATGAGATGGAATAGCGGCCTCCCCCCCCCCGCCGGCAAGACCGCCCTTTGAAACGGCTTCCTACCAGGCGTAGCCTGGCAGCGTCCGGTCCAGTCGCCGCTTCATCGCCGCCAGATGCACGGCGGCGGACATCTTGCGTTCCGCCACCATCTGCCGCGCGGCGTGGGCGACGACGGCCGGATCGATCATGCGCAAGGGCTGGCCCATTGTCCGCGCCAGCCACTGGTCCCGCGCGGCGATCTCCAGATAATGCAGGTCGTACAGGCATTCCGCGATCGTGGGCCCGATCACCAGGACGCCGTGATTGGCCATCAGGACGATGTCGTGGGTGGCATGCGCCGCAACCACGCGGTCGGCCGCCGCCTCGTCCAGGACCAGCCCGTCATAGGCTTCCAGATACGCGACACGGCCGACGAAGCGCATGGCGCTCTGGTTGAACGGCAGCAGGCGCATGTCCTCCAGCCCGGTCAGGGCGGTGGCATAGGGCATGTGGCTGTGCATGATGCAGGCCGCGCGCGGCACGGCGGCGTGAATCCGGGAATGGATATGAAAGGCCGTGGGTTCCCAATGCCCGGCGCCGGCCACGATCGTCCCGGTGCGATCGATCTTGATCAGGCCCGAGGCCGTCGCCTCCTCGAACAGCGGCCCGAAGGGCTTCAGCAGGAAGTGACCGGGCTCGGCCGGGATGGCGCAGGACAGGTGGTTGAACACCCCGTCGTCCAGCCCTTCCTGCGCCAGGATGCGATAGGCGGCAGCCAGGTCGACGCGCAGGGCCGCCTCGTCGCACGCGCCGCCGGGCGGGACGGCGTGGATGGGATCGGACATCGGCCTACACCGCATCCGCGACGCGCCCGCCGGGCAGCGGTTCGGCACGGCGCAGGCGGCAGGCCAGGTAATACAGCGGCGAGACGACGATCAGTCCGACGATCCAGGACAGGTCGGCGCCCCCCAGTTCCCGCGCCGCCGGGCCGGTATACAGGGCAGAGGACATGAACGGGACCTGCACGACGATCCCCACGGCGTAGCACAGCAGCGCCCGGCCGTTCCATCGACCGTAGATCCCGCCGTCGGCGCGGAAGAACGAGGTCACGTCATAATCGCCGTGATGGACCAGATAGTAATCCACCAGGTTGATCGCCGTCCACGGCACCAGGACATAGAGCAGCAGGAACAGGAAATTCATGTAGTTTTCGAGGAAATCCGCCTGCGCGTTCAGCGCCATGCCGGCGCCGCAGGCGAAGATCAGCGCGCAGAACCCCATCCGGGCCACGGGGCCGGGCCGCCAGTCGGACCGGAAGCCCTGCACCACCGTGATGACGGCGAGCATGCCGCCATACATGTCCAGCGCGCCGCAGCAGGCGACGGTGATCGAGAACACGGTGATGGCCAGCCCGCTCAGCCCGCCCAGGCTGTGCGCCAGCGTACCCACGACATCGCCGCCCTCTGCCACGACCCCGACCATGGCGCCCAGCAGCATGGGGAACGTCGATCCCAGCACGACGCCGGCATATGTTCCCCAGAATGCCGGGGCGGCCCCGGTGTCCTGCGGCAGGTAACGCGAATAATCCGAGACATAGGGCGCATAGGACAATTGCCACAGCGCCGCGACCGAGATCGCGCCCACGAAATCATGGATGCTGAACTGTCCGCGCGCCAGGAAATCCGCCGGCAGGCCCCGCACGCCCAGGATCCATGCGAAACACAGCGCCAGCGTGACCGCCGCCACGATCGACAGGTAGCGCGCGCAGCGATGAATGACGTCGTAGCCCGAAATGGCGACGGCCAGGCTCAGGCTGCCGACCCCCAGGATGGCCAGCGGCGCCGGAATCGCGGTGAATTCGCTGTGGATCGACCGGCCGCCGATGGTGACGTTCGACGCGGTATAGCCCGCATACATCAGGATGACGATCAGCGTCACCAGGATCGAGCCCAGGGACCCGAACTGCCCGCGCGTCTGCACCATCTGCGGCACGCCCAGCCGCGGCCCCTGCGCGGCGTGAGCCGCCATGAAGACGGCGCCCGCAACGTTGCCGACGACCAGCGCGATCGCCGCGTCCAGGAACCGCAGGTGGAATGCCGTGGTGGCCAGCGCCCCGGTCACGATCGTCAGGATCTTGACGTTCGCCCCGAACCACAGCGTGAACAGCGAATACGCCGTGCCGTGACGCCGATCCGCCGGAATCGGGTAGATGGTTTCCTGCTCGATATAGGTCGAGGTCCCCATTGGCGTTCTCGCTGCACGATGACCGGTTCGCGGCGCCCGAACGGATGCCGGCGGTCGCCTTCGTTACGATGACGCGATATTGTCAGCATGCTGACGGATGGAACGCAAGCGCCTTTTCGCACCGACCTGTCGTGACGGGCCGCCGAGGGATCTCCGAAGCCAGGGGCATGCGGAGGACAGCAGAACGAAGCGCCCTTTCCACATGGAACCGGATACCGATACAGTTTCGGATCATTCTGCCTGGGGAGAGTGCACATGACGGACACCATTGTCTTCTACAGCGAGGGCGACACGCCGGACACCTGGCGCGCGGCCTTGGCCGCCGCGCTGCCGGACCTGACTTTCGTGCAGGCCGACGATCAGTTCGATCCTGAATCCGTCCGCTACGCCCTGGTCTGGAGCCCGCCGCGCGGCTTCTTCAATCGCTTTCCGAATTTGCGGTTGATCGTAAATCTGGGTGCGGGGGTCGACGCGCTGGTCGCACGCGACGACCTGCCGCCGGGGGTGGCCATCACCCGCCTGCACGACCCGCTGATGGCGCGGATGATGGCCAGCTACGTCCTGTGCGCCGTGCTGCGCCTGGCGCGCGACATCCCGGCCTTCGAGGCCGCGCAGCGTCAGGGGCGATGGACCTTCATCGAACCCCGGCCGCTGGATCGGATGCGGGTGGGGGTCATGGGCCTGGGCGAACTGGGCCTGCGCGCGGCGAAGGAATGCGCGCGGCAGGGCTTCCAGATGCGCGGATGGTCGCGCAGCCCGAAATCGGACCCGGATATCCTGTGCTATTCCGGCATGGACAGCCTGGCGGACTTCCTGTCCGGTTGCGACATCCTGGTCTGCCTGCTTCCGAAAACGCCGCAGACCATCGGCCTGCTGAACGCCGAACGGCTGGCGCTGCTGCCCCACGGGGCCGGGTTCATCAATGTCGCACGCGGCGCGATCGTCGATCAGGCGGCGCTGGTCGAGGCCCTGCGGGCAAGGCGGATCGGACAGGCGGTACTGGACGTCTTCCAGCAGGAACCCCTGCCGGAGGGCGATCCGCTCTGGGGCCTGGACAATGTCCTGATCACGCCCCACGTCGCCTCGGTCGCATTGCCGGACTCTGCCGCCCCCCAGATCGCCGACAACATCCGCCGCGTCCGCGATGGACAGCCCGTGCTGGATGCGATCGACCTGTCACGCGGCTATTGAGGAACACTGGACCAGGCATACCGGACAAGCCGAGCCTGCCATAAAAAAGGGCGACGATCTTGCGATCGTCGCCCCCGGCCTTCTGGTACCACAGGATACCGAAGAGAACCGATTAGAAATTCACACCGGCCTGCAGGAAGAAATAACGACCGACGTAGAAGTTACCATACTGACCTGCGTTGCTGTTTTCCGTGGCACTGGCAACGAAGGGCGGGTTCTTGTTGGCGATATTCTGAATCCCGCCGAGGAACGCCCAGTTCCGGTAACGATAGGCGAAGGACAGATCGCTCTCGACCATTGCCGGGCTCTTGTAACGAGCAGCGCCGTTGGCCGTGAGGAAATTGGTGCCGTCGTTCCAGCGCATGCCGCCGATATACTGCATCATGTAGGTGACCGAGAACGGGCCATGGAACCAGGTCAGGGTGGCGTAGTCACGCACCTTGGGCTGGCCGTTGGAGATACCCGCCGTCCCCTGGTAGAGCAAGGCGCCGGTCAGGTTCACCCACGGACCACCTGCCACGTACTGCTGCTTGTAGTTCACGAGCTGCTGGAAATTGTTAGAGATCGTGAACGAGTCCAGCGGGGTGACCCGGAAATGATAATCCAGATCCCAGTCGATGCCGCTTTCGTGCAGGCCGCCCTGGTTGACGTAGTAATTGCTGACCGTGTCGATCTGGTCGCTGCCCTGGTAACGCACGATATCCGAGCAATAGCCGGGGCTGGTGCCGGTGTAGCATCCATTCACGACCGTCTGCGTCGGCAGAGCGGAAATCAGGTTCTCGATCGTGTAATGCCAGTAGGTGACGCTGGTGGAAAGACCCGGTACCCAACGCGGCGTGATCACCGTGCCGAACGTGTAGGTACGGCCGGTTTCCGGCGCCAGCTTGGGATTTCCGCCCGTCAGCGTCGGGATCTGTCCCGAATTGGCATCCTGGAAGGTCGAGGTATTGATGCCTGCGCGCGCGCAATTCGCAACGACGGTGGGCGTCAGGCCGCCATAGCTGTCGGCCTGGGCGCACGGGTCGGTGGCGGAGGCGTAATTGATCAGCTGGCCCTGGTAGAGCTCATAGACGCTGGGCTGCCGGACCGAAGTGCCGAGCGTGCCGCGGAAGCGGATATCGCGGGTCGGCGCCCAGTCGATCGAGGCCTTCCAGTTCTTGATGCTGCCGAAGGTGTTGTACGAGGAATAGCGTCCCTGCGCGTCGATCGTCAGGTCATGCGCCAGGAAGGCGTTCCGCAGCAGATTGAGGCTGCCTTCGATATACCCTTCGGTGACGTTGAACCCGCCGCCGGTGGGCTTGGCGGTGTCGGTCAGGCTCTGGCCGGACCCGATCAGCGGATCGGGATGGTAGGCAAGCTGCTCGCCGCGATGTTCCATGCCCAGCGCGATACCAAGATTGCCGCCGTGCTCGTAGGGCATCTTCACGACATGGTCGTTATGGATGCGCGCGTTGAGGTCGCGCATCTGGTAGTAGTACTGGCTGCTCGACGTGTAGTTCGCGTATTTCGTGGCCGCCGGCGACAGGGTCGCGAACGGGTTGGACAGCACGCATCCGGCGGCGGCGTTACAGACCGACGGATCATAAACCACTGCGCTGTTGGTATCCGAAGGGTCCACCTGGCGCAGGCCATATTCCTGCAGCAGGTTGACGTAGCTGCCGACACCCTCGACCCGCTCGTTGGTGAGGTTGGTGCCCCAGGTATAGGATACGTCGTAGTTCCAGCCGTGCGTGATCTCGCCGTTGACGCCCCACTTCACGGTCGTGGTGTCGCTGGCGGTTTCCGTCCGACGGTTCCCGAATTCGGACAGACGCTTGTACATCTGAACGTCTTCACCGAACGGGTTGTACGGATCGTTCGCGGGGATGATGACCGAGGCCGGCATGTCCGACGGGGGAACCGCACCGACCACCGGCTCGGGCGCCATCTGCGCCGAGGACGTGCGGTGGCTGTACAGCACGTTGGCATACAGATTGAAGTGCTTGTTGATCTCGTAATGCAGATCGCCGCTCAGCGTCGAGTTCTGCAACTGGTTCAGAAGCTGCTGCTGGTTGCCATAATTGTACCGGTCGGCGCTGGTGAAATCATGGAACGACGTCCCGTCGGGCGAACCGGCAACATCAAGGGTGGAGGTCGCGGAGGTGCCGAAATACTGCCCGTTCGGCGGAATGGCGGAGCCGTAGGTCGCACCACCCGCTGCACTCGGGTTATTGGACTGCACCGGGGTCGCCCACGACCGGTCGCGCTGCATCACGCCGCCCTGGCTCATGTAGGAGCCGAACAGGGTCAGGTTGCCCTTGCCGTGGTCGAAATTGAAGCCCTTGTACCCGGAAATCAGGCCGGTATCGTTATCGCCATGACCCGAGATACCGCCGCGAACGGTGATGTTTCCGGTTGTCACATCATGGCGCAGCTTGATGTTGATGACACCCGACACCGCATCGGCGCCGTACAGCTCCGATCCGCCGTCCTTCAGGATCTCGATGCTCTGGATCATCGCCGCCGGGATCGAATTCATGTCGACGCATTCGCCGACGCCGTTCGACGTGGTGCGCTTGCCGTCGATCAGCACCAGGACGCGGTTCGAACCCAAGTTGCGCAGGTCGGTGCAGGACAGGCCGTCCGTGCCGTTGGTCTGGTTGTTGTTGGTGCCCGACGACCCGATCGAGGGCAGGCGCTGGAGGTAGTCGCCCAGGGTCGTGGAGCCCGCCTGCTGGATCTCGCGCGACGTGATCGTCTGAACCGGGTTGGCCGAGGTGTTGTTCGAACTGCGCAGGAACGAGCCCGTTACAACAACGTTTTCGCCGCCGGTGGAATCAGACGTACTGTCCGACGGACTGGCATTGGCGGACGAGAGAATCGTCGATTGCGGCGACGAAAGCGTCTGGGCGAAAGCTGATGACGCCAGCGTTCCACTGAACGCAGAGACCGCCATCAGCATGAATCTCTTGCTACGGAAACTCATTACAATTTTTGTCCTATCGGGCAGTTAATGTAACGGACATTTACACGCGCAAAATCCGCATTGTCGATCTTTCGAACGGTCCGGATGTCACATGTTTGACGCATTTTCATAAAATGTGACTTTTATGTTACGCCCAATCGACAGGTTACCTGATATCCGGACGGCAACCGCGTTTTCCGCGGCGAAAAAGCGTATCTACGATTTCGATTTATAGACGACGAAATAACGTCTTTTCCTGGATTCCCGGCATTTCTCCGTACAGGCTCGTAGAGCCTTGCCTTACATCCACCAGTCTTGCGGCGAACAGGACCCATGACCGTGGAGGGGCCCGACAACGGACAACTGTTGCGTCGATACATCACCACATGGTGCATGTACCGTCCTCTTCCCGGTATTGCGGCAACGTCTGGAATGCCTCGGCGTGCCGGTTCAATATCGCCAGCTTGTAACGCAACAGCAAGATATGTTTCGCTACACGGGGCGATAAATCACCGACTCGTTGCAATATTACAACAACAAAACCGTCGGACTCATGAAATGATCACGGTCAGGGCAAGCACTTATCTGTCAACAACGGGAATTGTAATAACGGCGGAGGCGTGCACGTTTGCGTGAACAACGCTCCATGTCATAGGTTTCCTGGAAAAAGGATCCCCACTAGAAGATTTTTATTAAAATTTCTTTTTATATTCCAGAAGGCATATTGTTCCGTCCCCGTGCCCGGTTTTCGCAGTCTGAAATTACTTCACCGGATTTCCGTATCCACGTCCTGCATGTAGGCAAGTTCCGGCCTGTCCATATCTGCTCCAATATGGTCATACTGGATTCTGCTTCTGACCTTCCGAACCTATTTTTATTTCTTTTTCTACTGTCAAATCATCCGATACAGTCAAAATAAGATCATGAAGTTGAAATAATCACAAAATCCATCGTCAGAACCCCAGGTTTTTTAAAACCTGCGCAGGATATCAGGGGGATGGCGGTTCCGGCCGCTATCCGCGCGATCCGTCATGCGCTATCCGGTCAGCATCGTCGGGGGCCGGCCCACCGACCTCGCGCCCCAATCGTTCCGGAGTTGCCCCCATGCGGCATGCCACCCCCATCGCCACCCTCCTGCTGGCCGGCACGGCCCTGCTGTCGGGGCCGGCCCGTTGCGAAGCCCCTTTCGACTTCGCCCGCGCCCCCGGCCAGCTTCCCAAGACCGTCGTGCCCAGCGCATACCGGATCGACATCGCCACCGACATGAAGCGCCTGACCCTGGGCGGGCATGAAAGCATCGACGTCACCGCCACCGCGCCCGCCGGCAGCATCACGCTGAACCAGGCGGGGCTGAAGCTGCTGTCGGCGAAGCTGGACGGAACCGCCGCCAGGATCACCCAGGACGATGTGGCGCAGACCGCGACGCTGACCCTGCCGCACCCGGTCGCCGCCGGCCCCCATACGCTGGTGATCGACTATAGCGGCCCGATTCCGGCGACACCGAACGGCATCTATTACGACGATTACCGCACCCCGTCGGGCCAGACCCACCGCATGCTGGTCACGCAGTTCGAGGTCGCCGACGCCCGCCGCATGTTCCCCGGCTGGGACGAACCCGCCTTCAAGGCCACCTTCCAGCTGACCGCGACCCTGCCCGCCAGCTACGTGCCGGTCAGCAACATGCCCGTGACCTCGTCCACGCTGATCGGTGGCAATGCCAGGCGCGTGGCCTTCGCCACCACGCCGCGCATGTCCACCTACCTGCTGGCCCTGGTCGCCGGCGACATCTCCGCCGTCAGCGGCAAGGGCGGCGCGACCCCCATCAACGTGTACGCCCCCACGGGCATGCAGCAGAACGGCACCTACGCCCTGCAGGCGGCCTCCGCGATCCTGCCGTACTACAACGACTATTTCGGCGTGTCCTACCCGCTGCCGAAGCTGGACCTTCTTGCCATTCCCGGAAATTACGAGGCCGGGGCGATGGAAAACTGGGGCGCCATCACCTTCATCGATGACGATCTGCTGTTCGACCCCCGGACCAGCGCACCCAGCACGCAGGAACTGGTGTATCTGGTGGTGGCCCACGAAATGGCGCACCAATGGTCCGGCGACCTGGTGACAATGGGATGGTGGGACAATATCTGGCTCAATGAAGGGTTCGCGACCTGGATGGAGACCAAGGCCACCGATCATTTCAACCCGACCTGGCAGATCTGGCCGCGCCAGCATGCCGACCGCGAGCAGGCGATGGCGCAGGACGCCCATCCGACCACCCACCCGATCCAGCTGGTGATTCACGACGTCAGTGAGGCCAATACCGCCTTCGACCGGATCAGCTACCAGAAGGGCGAGCAGGTCATCCGCATGATCGAGGACTGGCTGGGCGCCGACATGTTCCGCACGGGCATGCGCGCCTACATGAAAGCCCACGCCTACGGCAACACCACCAGCGCTGACCTCTGGGCCGCGCTGTCGCAGGTGTCGCACCAGGACGTCGCCACCGTCGCGCGCAGCTTCACCGAACAGCCGGGCATCCCGCTGGTGCATGTCGCGCGCCGGTGCGACGCGGGCAGGACGGTACTGACCCTGACCGAGGGCCGCTTCGCGATCCATGACGCGCATCCCCTGCCCGCACGGTGGAACATCCCCGTCACCGTCGGCGGTCCGGATGGGGCGGCGCAGCGCGTCATCCTGCACCCCGATGCGCCTGCGAACCTGACCTTCGCGGGCTGCGACCAGCCGCTGAAGGCCAATCTGGGCGAAAACGGCTATTACCGCACCGCCTATGACGCGGCGTCGCTGACGGCGCTGGGGACGGCATTCAGCCGCCTGGACGCGACCGACCGCGCCAACCTGCTGGGCGACCAGTTCGCGCTGTTCCAGGCCGGGCTCGCCCCCCTGGGGGCCTATCTGGACCTGATCGCCGGCCTGTCGGCGCAGAAGGAAACCAGCATCGCGGTCTGGCAGGACACGATCTCGCACCTGCGTCAGCTGGACAGCATGGAACGCGGCAGCCCGCAGCGCCCGGCCTTCCGGGCCTTCGCGCGCGCCCTGCTGGCGCCGCAGCTGGTCCGGCTGGGCTGGACGCCGCGCGAGGGCGAATCCTTCCTGGATACGCTGCTGCGTCCCGAACTGATCGCGGCCCTGGGCCAGTTCGATGACCAGGCGGTGGTGGCCGAGGCCCAGACCCGCTTCGCCGCCTGGCGCAAGACCCCGTCCACGCTGGCGCCCAGCCTGCTGGACCCGGTGACCCGGATCGTCGGCCGGCACGCCGATCCGGCCACCTACGCCACCCTGGCCGGCCTGGTCCGCAGTTCCTCCGACACCGAACAGAAGCTGCGCTTCTTCCGCGCCATGGCGGCCTCGCACGACCCGGCGCTGATCGCGCAATCGGTCCGCATGGCCTATAGCGGCGCCATCCCCAACGGCCGCATCGTCCACATGCTGGCGACCATCGCCGCCGGCAGCGACGATCCGGACCGCGTCTGGTCGCTGGTGCAGGCCCCGCAGACGCAGAAGCAGATCCGCGCGCATCTGGCGCCCTGGTCGCAATCGGACCTGCTGGCTGCCGTCGCCGGCCAGTCGGTCAGCCCGGCCGTCGCCCAGGCCCTGCTGGACGACCCGTCCACGAAGGCCAGCACCGGCGCCACCATCGAGGCGAAGAAGGCCGCCGACCTGATCGCCGCGAACGCCGACATCGCGGCACGGGCCCAGGCCGGGCTGGCGGCGTGGCTGCCGACGCACCATTAAGGCAGGAAAGGTCGGGCGCCGCCCGAACCCGGCAAGGGCCTCGGCCCTTGCATCCCCTTTCGATAAAGTCCGCGGTTTCCAAACGGCTATGCCCTTTGGTGGGTCAAGGACAATGCCTTTGCCTTCGGCCCGTCACCCCAGATGCGCCAGCAGGCGCGGCCGCAGCACCGCCAGTCCCTTGTACTGGATGATATCGTCGGGCAGGTGCGTCAGGACCGACGCGAACTGCGCCCGCCACTCCGGCACCGTCAGGATGTCGGCCAGCGGCAGCAGGTAGGTGCGGATCAGGAACAGGATCGCCCCGCTTTCGGGCAGGCGGACCAGATGCTGCACCTCGACACGCATATGGAAGACATCGGCGAAATCGTCGCAATCGGCCAGGCGCACCCGCGACGCGCCCCAGTCGGCATAGCTGTCCAGCGCGGTATCCAGCCGGTATCCGGCGGTCGTGGTCCAGTTCAGCCGCCGATAGGCCTGCCCGGCGCCCAACCGCATCAGGAACCGTTCCGCCCGCGGGATCGCGCCGTCCGCGAAATCATGCGGCACCGGCCCATGGATCTCCATGAACGACATGCCGGCGGTAAAGGCCATCGACCAGTTGGAGGCGAAGGTGACGCATCCCGCATCCGCCCACAACCGGTCCTCGCGCTGGTCCAGCAGGACGATGTCCTCCTGGATCTGGCTGCCCAGGAACATCAGCGGCCCCATCGGCAGCGACGCGTCGTCGCCGTAGCGGAACGCCTGGCACGTGCCCAGCCGCCGGTTCGTCCACACATACCCGTCGCCCTGGCGGTCCAGCGTCATGGCCGGATCTGTGCCGACCAGTTCCCGCAGCCCCCACAGCAGGACGTCCCAGCTGGCAGCCCGCATATGCGGCAGTTCGACATGGCGGGACGGATCGCGCGCCAGGATGTCGCGCCGTTCCGCCAACTCGGCCACGTACGTCTCGTCCGGGTCAAGGATCGTACGTCCCCATTCCCCCACGATCGTGCGCCGCAATCCCGGCGCGGGCTCGACATTGGCGCTGTAGGCATAGCGGTCGCCGGTGAACGGCCACGGAAAGCGCCGGATGCGCGTGGCGCGGCGAACGGGATCGGACATCGTCTGGACCATGCGCCGTACGGGCTCCCTACAGATCGAGGCTCAGGACACCCTCGGCCCGCGACACGCAGGGCATCAGGCAGGATTGCGCGGCGCGCTCGGCCGGCGACAGGACCAGGTCGCGATGCAGGATCGTCCCCGCCGCGTCCATGCGGCATTCGCCGCACACGCCGCGCCGGCACATCGCGGGCCATTCCACCCCCGCCGCCGCCAGCGCGTCCAGCATGCTGACATCGGCAGCCACCGCGATGTCGCGGCCCGTCCGGTGCAGCCGCACGGTAAAGGGCGCGCCCTCGGCGGCGTCGACCCCGCCGAACCGTTCGGCATGGCAGCGTTCCTCGGGCCAGCCATGCGCCTGCGCCAGGGCCAGTGCCGAATCCATCAGCCCGTCCGGGCCGCAGACATACAGATGCGTGCCCAGCACCTGCGTTTGCAGCGCATGGTCCATCGCCGCCTGCATCGCGGCGCGCCCGCGCAGGATCCGCAGCCCGTCGCCGGCCAGCGCCGCCAGTTCCGCATGGTGGGGCACCGGCGCCCCGGCGGCCACGGCGTAGAGCACGCTGACCCGCCGCCCCCAGCGTCGTGCGGCGCGCAGATGCGACAGGAACGGGGTGATCCCGATCCCGCCGGCGATCAGCAGATGATGCCGCGCCGTCGCCACCGGCGCGAACGCATCGCGCGGCCGGCCGCATCGCAGGATATGCCCGGGGCGCACGCGATGCAGCCAGGCCGATCCCCCCTGCCCGTCGGGCCGGTGCAGGACCGAAATCCTGTAAGCCTCCGGCGCGTGTCCTTCCCCCGTCAGGGAATAGGCATTGCGGCGGTCGCCGCACGCCACCACAAGGTGGCTGCCGGGCACATGGGACGGCAGCCCTTCGCCCTCGGTCGGACGCAGGACGAATTCCCGGATCGACGGCGCCACGTCGACGACCTGCTCCACCCGCAGGACCAGATCATCCCCGGCCGGCGCACTCATGCCGATGCCTCGGCATCCGCGCTGAAGGCGACCAGCGCCGCCAGCCGGCGCGACAGGTGCTGGTGCACCACCAGGGCGCGGCCGCAGCCGGGACAGGCGACATGCGATCCGGGAACGGCCTCGGCACGGAACAGGGTCTTGCAATGGACGCATTGCAGGCGGGCCGGGCCTTCGCCCACGGCGTGGCAGCGGATCTCGGCCTCGATCATGCCCGCCGTCCGCGCCCGGGCCGCCAGTTCCAGGATATCGCTTGCCGGGCCGGCCAGCATCAGCCGCCATCCTACCCGCGCAGCACCCAGCGCGTCGTCGAGCCAGGCCAGCGTATCGGCGGTCACCTGCGCCGACGCATCGCGGCGCTGCCGGCAGGGATGGCCGGCGGCCGCGACATCGGCGGCCCAGCCCGCCAGCGTGTCGGCCCCGGCAGGCCCCAGCCCCACCAGGACAAAACCCCGCCCCTGCGGATCGATGCCCGGGGCCGAGGCCGGCCAGCGCGGCAGGTTGGTGGTGGCGGACGGCACGAACCGGCGATGTTCCCGCCCCGTCCCGGCCGACGGATGCCCTGCCTCATGCGTCATGGCGGCCCCTGTCCGAACAATGGTTCGTTCCCGGATCGTAGCGGACGTCCCCGTCCGAAATCAATCGTCCCCCGCGATCCGACCTCCCGTCCATTGCGGGACCAAATCGTCATTCACACCGGATACGAAATAGTATATCGTCCTGTCGACAGAGCATGGAGACAGGACGGCCCATGTCCGAAAGCAGCGTGGAACGCGCCTATGACAGCCTGCGCCGCATGGCGGTCGGCTTCGCGTTCAAGCCCGGCGAACGGCTGAACGAGGGCACGGTGTCCCGCCAGCTGGGCATGAGCCGCGCCCCGGTGCGCGAAGCGATGAACCGGCTGGCCAGCGAGGGCCTGCTGACGGTCGTCCCCGGACAGGGCTTCTTCTGCCGCCAGCTCAGCATCTCGGAAATCGAGGCCCTGTACGAGGTCCGCGGCGACCTGGAGGCCGCTTCGGTCCGTGCCGCCGCCCGGCACGGCGATGCCCGCACCCTGTCCGACCTGCGGGCGGCCGCCGCGTCCCTGGTCGCGGCGGCGGACGGGCTGGACATCGATACGCTGATCGCGCGCGACGAGGCCTTCCACCTGGAACTGGCGCGGCTGGCCGGCAATGCGGAACGGGTGCGCATCTTGGAAAACGCCAACGCACGCATCCGCTTCGTCCGGCAGATCAACCTGGAACGGCCGGCGCGGACCCTGCGCTCGCTGACCGATCATGTCGCCATCGCCAACGCGGTGGTGCGCGGCGACGGCGAGGCGGCGGCGGCGCTGATGCTGGCCCATCTGCGCGACAGCGCCGCCCAGGCCGCCGCCGGCGTCCGCGACGGGCTGGTCCGGATCTACGCGCAGGCCGTGGCATGAGGATCGTCATCCTGGGCGGCGGCGTCGTCGGCGTCACCACCGCCTACCAGCTGCAACAGGACGGACACGAGGTCGTGGTGCTGGACCGGCGCGACGACGTGGCGGCCGAAACCAGCTGGGGCAATGCGGGCATGGTCGCCCCCGGCCATTCCTTCGTCTGGTCGTCGCCGGCCGCCCCGATGATCCTGCTGAAATCCCTGTTCCTCCGCGACCAGGCACTGCGGTTCCGCTTTTCGGCCGATCCGCACCTCTATGCCTGGTCGCTGCGCTTTCTCGGCCAGTGCACGGCCGACAAGGCGCGGCGCAACACGCTGCTGAAGCACCGGCTGGCCGCCTATTCGCAATCGGTCCTGCATGGCGTGCTGGGACGCGAGGCGATCGCCTATGACCGCAGCGACCGGGGCATCCTGTATGTCCATCGCAGCGCCCAGGCGCTGGAGCGCGGCATCGCGCAGATGCGCCTGCTGCAATCCGACGGGCAGGTCGTGCGGGTGCTGGACCGTGCGGGAATCGCCGCCATCGACCCGGTGCTGGGCGCGGCCCCGGGCATCGTCGGCGCCATCCATTGCCCGACCGACGAAACCGGCGACCCCGCCCTGTTCACCCGCGCCCTGGCCGGCCTGGTCGCCGCGCGCGGCGGCGAGATCGCGACCGGGACGACGATCACCGGCATCGACACCGACGGCCGCGCCGTGACCGGCATCCAAACCGATAGCGGGCACGTCACGGGCGACGCCTATGTGCTGGCGCTGGGGTCGTACAGCCCCATCCTGGCGCGCCGGATCGGCATCCGCCTGCCGATCTATCCCATCAAGGGCTACGCGCTGACCATCCCGATCGGCGGCCACGCCCATCCGCCCACTGTCGCCTCGGTCGACGAGCATCATCTGGTCGCGATCTCGCGCTTCGGGGACCGCCTCCGCGTCACCGCCACGGCCGCGTTCTCGGGCTATGACGTCAGCTACAGGCCGTCCGACTTCACCTTCATGACGGACATCGTCCGCACCCTCTATCCGGATGGCGCGGATTATGCGCGGGCGCAGATGTGGGCCGGGCTGCGTCCGATGACGCCGACGAACCTGCCGGTGTTCGGCCGCGCCCGGTATCGCAACCTGTATCTCAATACCGGCCACGGCCATATCGGCTGGACGATGTCGCATGGCTCGGCCCGCATCACGGCGGACCTGATCGCCGGCCGGCCGCCCGGCCTGCCCATGAATGGTCTGCTGGCGTGCGAAGGGCATGCGCCATGATGCAGGCCTCTCCCGCGGACCCGCCCCTCGACCTCGGCGTCATGGATTCGACCCTGGATGGTGGGCTGACGGCGCGGGCGGCGCTGGGCGTCGTCGTGCTGGCCACCGACCAGACGCTGGAACATGAATTCCGCTTCCTGCTGGACGGATCGGTCTTTCCCGGGGTCGCCTTCTACGTGGCGCGGGTGTTCAACGACGCGGACATCACGCCCGCGACCCTGCAGGCCATCGGCGCACGCCTGACCGCGGGCACCGCCCTGATCCTGCCCGGCAGCCCGCTGGACGTCGTGGCATTCGGCTGCACCTCCGCCACCATGGTACTGGGCGAGGATGCGGTGTTCGCCGAACTCCGCAAGGCGCGCCCCGGCGTGGCCTGCACCACGCCGATCACCGGCGCACTGGCGGCATTCCAGGCCCTCGGCGCCCGCAGGATCGGTCTGCTGACCCCCTACCGTCCCGATATCAACCGGGGCATCGCCGCCTATTTCGCCGGCCGTGGCGTGCATGTCGCGGCAACGGCCACCTTCGACCGAGTGGACGACCGCGACGCCGCGCGGATCCAGGTCGCGGATATCGAGGATGCGGCCGCGCGCATGGCCCAGTCGGGCGCCATCGACGCGCTGTTCGTCTCCTGCACCAGCCTGCGGGTGGCCGAGGCCGTGGATCGGATCGAACGCCGCACAGGCCTCCCCGTGACCTCCAGCAACCACGCCATGGCCTGGCACATGCTGCGCCTGGCCGGCATCACCGATCCGGCGCCCGGCGCCGGACGCCTGTTCAGGCTCTGACTTCCCCCCAACACACGAAAGAGTACCTTGATGACCAGCGTCACCCGCATCCAGGCCGGCCCGCGCATGAGCCAGGCCGTCATCCACGGCGACACGGTCTATCTGGCCGGACAGGTCGCCCTGGGCGCGCCGGGCCAGCCCGTCGCCGCCCAGACGGCCGACATCCTGGCCCGCATCGACGCCCTGCTGGCCGAGGCAGGCAGCGACAGGACGAAGCTGCTGACCGCCACGATCTGGCTGGCCGACATGACGCATTTCGACGAGATGAACGCCATATGGGACGCCTGGGTGGCGCCGGGGGCGACACCGGCCCGGGCCTGCGTCGAATCGCGCCTGGCGGCGCCGCAATTCACGGTGGAAATCGGCATCGTCGCCGCGCGCTGAGCCTCTGCCCTTGACCCTCCACATCACAACCGCGGCGGCTCGGCCGGCACGCGTGCGCGGCCCCCTGGGCGCGTACGGACACCTGCTGGCGATCTACCTGATCTGGGGCAGCACCTATCTGGCGGTGAAACTGTGCCTGTCCGGACCGGCGCCGGTCTCGCCACTGCACCTGCAGGTGCTGCGCGAGGGCTGCGGCGCGCTGCTGCTGGCCGGCCTCACCGCCGTCCGACATGGCGGACCGGGCCGCCTGGACCGGCGCGACGCCGGCCTGTGTGCGCTGACCGGCGTCCTGATGTGGGTGGGCGGAAATGCGCTGGCCACGGCCTGCGCGCCCTATGCGCATTCCGGTTTCATCGTCATGGCGATGGGGACGATCCCCCTGTGGTGCACGTTGTTCGACTGCGTCCTGAACCGTGCCAGGCCATCGGCCAGGATCCTGGCGGCGCTGCCGCTGGGCCTGGGCGGGCTGGTCATGGTGGTGGCGCCCGCCCTGTCAGGCCACGGCGCGATCGTCACGCGCCATCCGGTGGCCGTAGTGCTGGTGTTGCAACTGGCCGCCATCACCTGGGCGCTGGGCACGGTGCTGCAGCGCCGGCTGGCCGGCCGGTTGCGGCCCGGCTGGACGGCGGCGATCCAGATGGGGGTGGCGGCGCTGATCCTGGGATGCGCATCCTCGGCCAGCGGATGGTCCATCCCCGCCCATGTCGGAACGATCCAGCTCGCGGCCTTCGCCTTCCTGGTCGTCTTCGGCTCGGTCGTCGCGCCGGCGTCCTATATCGTCGTCCTGCGCAGCTTCTCGCCCGAAATGGCGTCCACCTTCGCCTACGTCAATCCGGTTGTGGGCGTCCTGCTGGGCTGGATGGTACTGGGGGAACGGCCGGCCGCGCTGGCCCTGGCGGGCATGGCCGTGGTTCTGGGCAGCATCGCGCTGATGATGCGCCGGAAGGGATAATACCGACCGGCGTTATACCGGCACTAGGGGCAGGGCGGGTCGGGCTTTGCCCGAACCCACCAGAGGGCACGGCCCTTTGGAACCCCCGGACTTCATCAACCCAGCGCCTTCAGGCGGCGGCCGAGCGCCATGCGCTGGCCCGGGAAATCACCGTCATTCCGGTTCGCCCAACTTGTTCCGATATCGATATTATTCCCATCGATGAACAGGGCGGCAACGGACCGCAGGCGACATGACATGATATATGTTTCACGTTAGTAATGATGTCGCCAGATATGACCTGTCGTCATGCCGCCATGATACGTCCGTCCTCCGGAATGACCGAACGGGCCGCCACTATTACTTAAAAACCAATGGAATAGATCACGACATGACAGGATCCGACCTGTGGCGGAACATGCCGGCACGCCAATCGTGGTCATCCGCGGCCCGATCTTGGGCTCTGCATGCTCGTATTTTGACTATCCATCGGCCGGTACGCCTGCTACCTGCCCTCGCAAGAAGAAAACGAAATCGCCGTCTGAGACATTATGGCGACGGAACATCCGCCGGGCCCTTGCAGTCACGGGCCGCGTCGTCCACCGCTAAGGGGCCGTTTTGGACTTCGTTCTGAAAGTCAAACATTCCGATCCGCGCCGGCATATAGGACCGGTGGGCGCGCGCCGGATCGCCTGCGGAACACTTTTCAGATCCTGTCGGGCACGGATGATCGTGCTCTGGTTCGCCCTTCTCGTGGTCCAGGCGGCGATCTCGCCAATCGATGCGCGGACGATCCCGATCGTGGGGTACGGTGTATCCGCGGGCCTGTCGAACGTCGCCGTGCTGTCGGCCACGCAACTGCCGAACGGCTACCTGCTGGTCGGAACCCAGCATGGCGTCTTCTGGTATGACGGCCGCCATTTCATGCCGCTCGGTCCCGAACAAGGCCTGCCGGCCGGCGACATGGCAAAGGCCGTGGCGATGACCGGCGACGGCGACCTGGTTTTCGTCTTTGTCGACACGATCTATGTCGCTCGCAATATCGTCCAGGCCGCCACCCCCGACCATCTGGCGTTCCGGAAGGTCGCGATGCTGACGACCCTCAGCCGCGACACCTATCGCAAGGCGCTGCCCTGGCATGGCGGGCTGGTGGTCACGGACCATGGCCGGCTGCTGTTCGTGCACCGGGCCGGTTCGGGGAATGTCGTCGACGGCCTCGGCGCCACGCGGATCCTGCGGGGCGGATCGATGGACGATATCTCGGCCCTGTTCGCCCAGGGCGACACGCTGTGGGTCGGTACCGGGGACGGCCGCGTCTGCGCGCTGTCGGACAGGAAACCGGACTGCCTGTCCGTCCCCGCCCTGTCCGGCCCCCGACGCGTGGATGCCATCACCGGGGATCGCCAGGGCGTCCTCTACGCGCGGACGCTGCATGACGTCGTCAGGTTCGATCCCACGGATAGATCGACCCGGCTGGAAGCCGTCCCCCATGCCGGCGTGCAGTACGAAAACTACCAGCGATTCCTGACCCTGACCTGGACGCCCCTGGGCCATCTGCTCACCCAGACGGATGACGGACAACTGGCATTGCGGAGCGAACAGGGCTGGCAGACCCTCACACCGGGCGGCGAGGCGACATCCCTGCCCTTCAGCACCCTGCTGTTCGACCGGCAGCGCACCCTGTGGATGGGTGTCCTGGGGCGCGGCATCGTGCGCACCCTGGGGTTCGGCGCCATCACCAGCTTCGACCGGCGGGACGGCCTGCTGGGCAACGTGGTCTGGCAGACCGCGCGGCAGGCCGGCGGGCCGCTATGGATCGCGACCGATGCCGGGATCACGGCCTTCGACACCACGACCAGCACCGTCCTGCGGAACTTCGTCTCCCCCGCCTATTTCGTCGCCGTCGATGCGCAGGGATGCATCTGGCACGACGGCCCGGATCTGGTGACCCGCCTGGATCCGGTCACGGGGTGGCATCGCGATTACAGGATCGGACGCACCAACCGGATCCTGCCCGGACGCGGCAACGACCTGTGGATCCTGACCGACGCCGGCGCGTGGCGGGCAGACGCGGCACGGCGCGACGTGGCGCCGGAACGCGTCCCCGGCCTGTCGGGGGCGTACGCGACCGGCGCCATGGACCCGGCCGGCGCCCTGTGGCTGATCGAACGACGCACGCTGATAGTCCGCCATCCCGATGGGGGTGTGGCGGTCGTGCGCAGGGCGTGGCCGCAGGTCGGCTTCGCTCCCAACGAAATCGCCATCCAGAACGACCATGTGCTCTGGATCACCGGCCAGGGCGGCGCCTATCGCGTGGCGCATGACGGCGACACGATCACGGCGCTGGATTTCTACGACCCGTCGATGGTCGGGTCGGACGCGCCCTACAGCGTGCTGGTCGATCACCGGGGATGGGTATGGATCGGTTCGGATCACGGGCTGGCCCTGATCGATGGTCCGCGCCGGACCCAGATCACCGAGGCCGACGGGCTGATCGCCAACGACCTCGCGCAGGACAGCCTGCTGGAGGATCATGACGGCTCGATCTGGGTGGGCACCAGTCACGGCCTGTCGCACATCCGCCAACCCGAAAATCTTTTTCGCCAGACGACGGCCCGACCGGTTATCACCGGAATGTCGATCGGCGGGCAACGGTACGAGGGCGGCCCCATCGCCGCGACGCGGGCACCGTTCCAGGTCCGTTTCGGAACGCTGGATTATCGCAACGCGGCGCGCACCCATTTCCGCTACCGCCTGGAAGGCGTGGACGAGGGCTGGAACGACACGATCGAAGGGACGGTGCGCTACCCCGCCGTGCCGCCCGGCATCCACCATTTCCTGCTGGTGGCGTACGATCCCGACACGGGGCGGTGTTCCGACCCCGTGTCGGTCACGATCACGATGGGCCGTCCGTGGTGGCAGACGACCCCCGTCCTGCTTGCCGCGGGGCTGGCCGTCATCCTGCTGGGCTATGGCCTGTGGCGCATACGGATCGGCTGGCTGCTGCGGCAGCAGCGCCTCCTGCAGGATATAGTGGAACGCCAGACCGCCGAAATCCGCGCGGCGCACGAGGCCCTGATCCGCCAGGCGCGCCACGACAGCCTGACGGGCCTGCTCAACCGGGGCGCGATCCAGGCCCACCTCCAGTCCGGCCTGCTGGAGGGAAACCGGGACGCCCCCCTGGCGATCGGCCTGGTCGATGTCGATCATTTCAAACAGATCAACGACCATCTGGGGCACCTGGTCGGCGACGACGTCCTGGCCGAGATCGGCCGGCGCCTCCAGCAGGCCCTTGCCCCCGACGAGGCGGCCGGCCGCTATGGCGGCGAGGAATTTCTCATCGTGCTCCAGGGCGCGCGGGACGGAGCGGCCCGGATGGAGGTGCTGCGGCAATTGATCACCGGCCCGCTGGTGCCCTCCTGCGCGAACGTCCTGCGCGTGACCGTCAGCGTCGGCTATGCCGAGGCACGGGCCGGGGAAACCTGGCATGTCCTGGTCGGCCGCGCCGACCGCGCGCTCTATCGCGCCAAAACCGGCGGCCGGAACCGGATGGTCGCCGACTGAACCGCACGCCGGTGGCGCGGGCCGGGACGGGCCGCTATGATCCCCTCTCCCGCCCGTCGCGAAGGATTCCCGGCATGGACCACGCCATCGCAATCGTCACCGGCTTCCTGCTGGGCCTGTTCGGCCTGATCGTCTCGGCGATCGCCGTGATCGAGCATTTCGCCCGGCAGATCCTGGCCAGCGTCGGCATCGTCGGTGAATTGCAGACCGCGCTGCTGGTCATCCTGCTGGCCGCGCTGATCGTCGGCGCCTTCCGCATGTTCGGCGGCGTCTTCGCCGTGCTGATCAGCGCGATCCTGATCCTACTGCTGGTGCACGCGCTGTTCGCGACGACGGGCCTGCCGGTCCGATAGCACCGGCCGCGCCGTGCCCCCCGCGACGGCATGGCGTCCGCGTCCTCGGTGAACTCTCGGTCCTGGACTCAATGCCACGAACCGCCGGCTGATCCCTCACCCGCTTCTTCACCGGGCGCAGGGATGCGGTCGAGCACCGACCGGCCGCCTCAGGGGCCGGACGCCCTATCGCTGCCGGCGGAAAGCCACCCGCCGCGACAGGCCCGCCGACACATGACGGACCGAGGCGACATAGCCCGGCCAGGCCGGCGTCCGCGCGCCGGGCCGGCGCATCGACCACGCTCCGCGCGACCAGCGCCGCGCGCCGGAGCGGACGGGACTTCCCTCCTCCCGGGCGGCCATCCACTCGCTGACGAGGATATGACCGATAATACCTGCTGCGTGACTCATTGATCGGGCCCTCCCTCATCGGATGTCATGAAAAAACCGGCAGGTGGCGTCAAAGTTCCGGCCGGAAGCCTTGATGGGCGGCGCTGCGCCCTACCTCGGATGACCGCCATGATCGCCTCCGCCATGGCCTCCGGCACCGCCACCTTCGTGACCGCCACCCGGATGACCACCGCCACCGGGGCCACCCCCGCCATGACCGCCCCCACCGGGACCGCCTCCACCTGGACCACCGGGACGGCCGGGGCCGCCGCCAAGACCGCCGCCGGGGCGCCCCCCATGCGCGCCACCGGCGTTGAACCCGCCGCCGGGATGGCCGCCACCGCGATAGCCGCCGCCGCGATCGGGACCATGGAAGGGCGGCGGCCGGCCCGCCCCCCCGCCCTGTCCGCCCCAACCGCGACCACCGCCACCGCCCCAGCGATCACGGTCGGAAAACCACGAGCGGCCGCGATAATGCGCGCCCCAGTAACTGCCGAACACGAAGCCCGCCAGCGGCAGGCCCACCATGGGGCCATAGGTTTGCAGCGGCCCCGCCCCGCCATTGTAATTGTAAAGGACCTGGATGCGGTCGGACGGCGCCCACCCCCGATAGGGGCCATCGGCGATGTCGCACCAGCCCCAGCCGGGTTCGCACCCGAAAATATCGATCGGCGTGCCCGGCGGCAGCGATCCGACGACGGGATAGTTCGGCGAAGGCCCCGCGAAAACGTCGGTCCCGCCGACAACGACCCCGGGCGCGGCCAGGGCGGGGGACGCCACGCCGCCCAGCGCCAGTACCGTCAGGACGGCCTTCAAACGATGTTTCATCCGGGCCGCGGCTCCATGATGCGATGGTCGCTCAACGATCGCAGAGTGGGCAGGTTGCGCGCAAATGAAAAGCCCGCCGCGACGCGGATCGCAGGGGTTTCGCCCCTCCTTCCACCCACGCCGCCATCCCTCGCGCCACCATTGCCGCCCGGCGCGGTTTGCAAATCCCGAATCGCGATGGTTAAGTGACCGCGCCAGATGACGCGAATGTGACGGAACCCCCATGACGATCACCCCGTGCACCGCACCCCACGCGCATGCCGGGCGCGGCGGGACCGCACGCCGACGGCCGGGCGCCTTCCTGCTGCTGGCCCTGGCCGCGGCACCGGCCGTACCACCGGACGAGGGCACGGCGCGTGCCGCCACCACCCCGGCTGCCGCCCGCGCCGCACCCGCCGGCATCATGCCCGCCCCAGCCTCCCAGCCCGGGGATGTCCGCTTCGTCGATGACCTGGAACGACGGACCTTCGACTGGTTCTGGGATGCCGCGAACCCGAAAAACGGACTGATCCCCGACCATTATCCCTCGTCCGACCGCTTCGCCAGCATCGCCGCCGTGGGGTTCGGCCTGACCGCCTACGGCATCGGGGCGCAGCGCGGCTACGTCACGCGGGACCAGGCGGCGGCACGCACGCTGGCGACCCTGCGCTTCCTGTATCGCGCGCCGCAGAACGCGGCCGAGGACGGGGCCGCCGGCTATCACGGCTTCTACTACCATTTCCTCGACCCCGATCGCGGCACGCGCTTCGCCCGCTGGTCTGAACTGTCCAGCGTGGACACCACCCTGCTGCTGGGCGGCGTGCTGTTCGCGCAATCCTACTACGACCGCGACACTCCGGGCGAACGCGCGATCCGGCGACTGGCCGACGCGCTGTATCGCCGGGTGGACTGGCCGTGGATGCGCGCGCACGCGCCGTTGCTGGACATGGGCTGGACGCCCGCCGGCGGCTTCCTGCGCAACGACTGGGACGGCTACAGCGAGGGCATGCTGATCTACCTGCTGGCGCTGGCATCGCCGACCCATCCGGTGCCGGCCGACACCTGGCAGGCCTGGACCGCGACCTATGCGCGGCAATGGGGCACGTTCCAGGGCCAGACGCTGTTGAATTTCGCACCGCTGTTCGGCCATCAGTACAGCCATTCATGGGTCGATTTCCGCGGCATCCGCGACGGGTGGGGCCGCACGCACGACGTCGATTATTTCGAGAACAGCCGCCGTGCCACCTACGCCCAGCGCGCCTACGCCCAGGCCAACCCCGGCGGCTGGCGCGATTACGGCGCGAATGTCTGGGGACTGACCGCCTGCAACGGGCCGGGCATCGTCACCATGACCGTGGATGGCCGCGCGCGCAGCTTCCAGGCCTACAGCGCCCGTGGGGCCGGACGCGACTATATCTCCGACGACGGCACCATCGCGCCGACGGCGGCGGGCGGATCCATCGCCTTCGCCCCGGAAATCGTCCTGCCCGCGCTGCGGGAAATGCAGGACCGCTACGGGGCGCGCATCTACAACCGCTACGGCTTCGTCGACGCGTTCAACCCCAGCTTCCCGTCCGGCACGTCCTACTGGGCCGATACCGAACAGTTCGGCATCGACCAAGGGCCGATCCTGCTGATGATCGAAAACTGGCGCAGCGGCCTGGTCTGGTCCACGATGAAGAAGAACCCCTACATCCGCGCCGGCCTGGCCCGCGCCGGTTTCTCCGGCGGCTGGCTGACCGAGGAAACCCGCCAGGCCCAGGCCGATTCTTCCCCGGGCACCGGCCGCCACATGTAAGAATCCGGTCTGTAAAAACCTCTTCCGGAACGTCGTTTTTTTAGAAATCTGACGGCGGGAACTGTCCGGCCAGCCATTCCGCGAACAGATGGGCGGCGGCGCAGGGCGCCCGACGGTCGGGGATCAGGATATTGTAGCTGGCCTGCGGCTGCAGGACGAGGTCCGTTACACGGACCAGCAGGCCCGCGCGCAACTGCTCCTGCAGCAGCAGCCTCCACCCTAGCGCCACCCCCTGTCCGGCGATCGCGGCGGCGATGCCGTCGGTATAATGGTTGAATTGCAGGACGGCGCGCGGCGTCGCCGGGCCCAGCCCCACGGCATCGAACCAGTCGGGCCACTGGATCCAGCTCGGATCCGGCGCATCGCTGCCGATCAGCGGCAGATGCGGCAGCGCGTCGGCAGTGGCCGCCCCGCCGATCCCTGCCAGGAAGGCCGGCGAACAGACGGGGAAGACGCTGTCGCGCGCGCTGGCCAGGGTTCGGCCACCCGCCACGGGCGGCACCCCGAAGCGGATCATCACATCCAGATCGTCGCGCGCGTCGAACATCTCGTCCTGCGAGACGACGCGGATCTTGAGATCCGGATGGAGGGCTCGAAACTGCGGCAGGCGCGGCAGCAGCCAGAACTGGGTCTGCGCCAGGGTCGCGCCCACCGTCAGCGTATCGCTCTCGCGCGGGCGGCGAATGGATTCCACGACATCGCGGATCTGATGAAACGCCTCGCCGAGCGTGCCGCCCAGCATCATCCCGGCGGCGGTGGGGATAACGGCCCGATGCGCGCGCTGGAACAGCGGGACGCCGAAATCCTCCTCCAGCAGGCGCACCTGGCGGCTGACGGCGGCCTGGCTGACGCCCAGCTCACGCGCCGCGGCGGTGAAGCTGCGCAGGCGCATCGCCGCCTCGAACGTCACCAGCGCACTGATCGACGGCACGTTCTGCTTGAACGACATCGCCCCCTCCTCAACCCGACCGGACGGTACGGCGCCGGACGCGACGCGGCGCGGCGGGTGCGGAATCCGGGGGCTGAAACCGGTGCCGCGCATAAAATCGCGCCAGCTCCATCCCGGTCGGGGCGATCCCGCTGAACACGTCGACATAATCGGCGATGCGGCCCATCCGCTCGGCCTGGTCCTCGGTCGTCCTGGCCGAGATATAGCCGATCTGCGTCAGATAGATCGCACGCGCCCGTACGTCCGCGGTCCCCGGCGCAATGTCGAAACGCCGGAGCATGGCGGCGATCGCCGCCAGCCGCATATTGTCCGCCGCCCCGACGGCCGCCGCGACGTCGGCCGATTGCAGCGCCCAGCTCCGCACCGCGAATTCGAACTGGGAATCGAACAATGCCGGATCCAGCCAGCAATCGAACAGGTTCAGCACGGCCTCGGCCACCGTTTCGGCATAGGCCGTGGTCCGCGCGACGATGCCGCCGCTGTTGCGTATCCGCCAGCGTTCCAGCAACGCGTCCAGCATGTGCGCGCGATCGGTGAAGAACCAGTAGAAGCTGGTGCGCGACAGGTTCAACCGGCGCGCCAGCTGCTGAATGCGCACGGCGTCGACCCCGGATTCCAGGAGGCTGGCCTGGGCGGCGTCCAGCCAGACATCCTGCGATCCGCGCCATCCCGTACGAGAAACAGTCACCCGACACCACACCCGATCGATAAGTTCAAGTTAAGTTATACAACATCGTAAAATGTACACAACCGTCTTTCTAATTGACACATCTGTACATCGCCCCCTAGATGGCGCGGACCATTCCCCTTCCGGACTGATGCCGATGCAGCACGATCCGCTTCTGCGGCCTTTCGCACTCCGTCACCTGACGCTGCGGAACCGCATTATCACCACGTCGCACGAACCGGCCTATGCCGAGGACGGCATGCCCAAGGCGCGCTATCGCGCCTATCACGTCGAACGCGCGCGTGCCGGCGTGGCCCTGACCATGACCGCCGGATCGGCCTCGGTTTCCCGCGACAGCCCGCCGGCCTTCAACAACATCCTGCTGTACAAGGACGAGGTCGTGCCCTGGCTGCGCGACCTGGCCGAGTCCTGCCACGCGCACGGCGCGGCGGTGATGATCCAGATCACCCACCTGGGACGCCGCACCCGCTGGGACAAAGGGGACTGGCTGCCCTCGATTTCCGCCTCGACCCGCAAGGAAACCGCCCATCGGGCCTTCGCCAAGAAGGCGGAGGACTGGGACATCGCGCGCATAATCCGCGACTACGCCGATGCGGCGGAACGGGTGCGCGCCGCCGGGCTGGACGGGATCGAGGTCGAGGCCTACGGCCATCTCGTCGACCAGTTCTGGTCCCCGCTGACCAACGACCTGGATGCCCCCTGGGGCGGCAGTGCAGAAAACCGCCAGCAGTTCGCCTTTGCCGTGCTGCGGGCGATCCGCGACCGCGTGGGGCCGGACTTCATCGTCGGCATCCGCTTCACCGCCGACGAACGCCTGCCGGGCGGCCTGACGGCGGCGGACGGGCTGACCTTCGCGCAACGGCTGCGCGACCTTGGGCTGGTGGATTTCCTCAACGTCATTCGCGGCCATATCGACACCGATGCCGGCCTGACCGACGTCATCCCCATCCAGGGCATGCGCAACGCGCCGTTCCTGGATTTTGCCGGCCATATCCGGGCGGAAACCGGCCTGCCGACCCTCCACGCCGCCAAGATTCCGGACGTCGCGACCGCGCGTCACGCCATCGCGTCGGGCAAGCTGGACCTGGTCGGCATGACCCGCGCCCACATGGCCGACCCGCATATCGTCGCCCGGATCGTCGCGGGGCAGGAGGACGAGATCCGCCCCTGCGTGGGCGCCAATTACTGCCTGGACCGGATCTACCAGGGCGAGGCCGCTCACTGCATCCACAACCCCGCCACCGGCCGCGAACTGACCATGCCGCATGTGATCTCCCGCGCCGACCGACCCCGCCGGGTGACGATCGTGGGGGCCGGCCCCGCCGGGCTGGAGGCCGCCCGCGTCTGCGCCGAACGCGGGCATGCCGTCACGCTGTTCGAGGCCGCGCCCCAGGCGGGCGGGCAGATCCTGCTGACCGCGCGCAGCGAGCGACGGCGCGAGATGATCAGCATCGTCGACTGGCGGATGCGCCAGTGCGAACGGCACGGCGTGTCCTTCTGCTTTTCCTGCTGGGCGGATCGCGACGCCGTGCTGGACACCGCACCCGATGTCGTCATCGTCGCCACCGGCGGCTTTCCGGACACGAGCGGACTGCCCGCCGGGCAGGACCTGGTGTCCAGCGCCTGGGACATCCTGTCGGGCGACGTGGCCGCGGGCCGCAACGTGCTGCTGTACGACGATGCCGGCGACCATGCCGCCCTGCAGGCGGCCGAAGCCATCGCCGCCACGGGCGCGCACCTGACCATCGTCACCCCCGACCGCACATTCGCCCCCGAGGTCATGGGCATGAATCTGGTGCCCTACCTGCGCGCGCTGCAAGCGCGGGACGTCACCTTCACGGTGACATACCGGCTGCTGTCGGTCGCACGGGACGGCAACGGGCTGGTCGCGATGCTGGGCAGCGATTACGGCGGCGCACGGCGCGATCTCGCGGTCGACCAGGTGGTGGTCAATTACGGAACCATCCCGATGGACGATCTGTATTTCGAACTGCGCCCCCTGTCGCGCAATGGCGGCGAGGTCGATTACGATGCCCTGATCGCCGGCCGGCCGCAGACGATCTCCAGCAACGATGCCGCGTCCTTCAGCCTGTTTCGCATCGGCGACGCGGTGTCGTCGCGCAACGTCCACGCCGCGATCTATGACGCACTACGCCTGGCGAAGGATTTGTAGCTCCCCTGTCATGAAGGTCGCCCGGCGGCACACCACAGGGCGGGGCGGAGCAATCCGCCCCGCCCTTATTTCATGCCGCACGTTCTTTCGCATAACTTCAGATCATATCAATCTGGATTACGTGAATATTTTCAGTGAAAATAATATATTCTTCTTGACCCATTCGAATACGGCCGTTATTTGTTTCGACATGGCAAATATACCGAAAACATATTAACGGCCATCTTCTCTCTTCTTTCCAGATTATGCCCCGTTCCATGACCTGGCGGACGATGCGCGTCGCAGGCGCCGTTCCGCGTCCACCCTGGCTGGAATCAGGACAAGGCACTTCACTCTCGACATTTTTCGATACGAGGCCCCATGATGCGCTCGCTTACCCTGCTGGCCCTGGTTTCCAGCACCATCCTGGCTGGCGGCGTACCGGACCGCAGCGCGCTCGCGGCCACGCCGGCCGACGCGCCGGCCGGCAAGGCCGCCACCCGGCCGAAGCGCGCGGCCCTGCCCCCCGCCGGGGAAGACGTCACGGTGACACGCAGCATGTCGGTCTCGCACGGCACGGCCGACACTGTGACATCGCGCGTCATGCAGCAGTTCGCCCCGGGCACCAGCGCGCTGAAGGCGCTGGCCCGCCTGCCGGGCGTCACCTTCAATTCCGCCGATCCGCTGGGGCTGGATACGTGGTCGTCCAACCTCTACGTCCGCGGCTTCACGCAGGCGCAGCTGGGGGTGACGCTGGACGGCATTCCGCTGGGCTACCAGGGCTATCGCACCTATAACGGGCTGGGCATCAATGCCGCGATCATTCCCGACGCCATCAGCCGGATGACCGTCTCGCAGGGCGGCGGCGCGGTGGACATGCCCTCGACCACCAATCTGGGCGGCGCGCTGCAATTCTATTCCGCCGACCCGACCGACCGCACCGGGGGCACCGTGTCGCAGATGTTCGGCAGCAATTCGGCCTTCCGCACCTATGTGCGCCTGGACAGCGGCGCCCTGAATGCCAGCGGCACCAAGTTCTTCGTCGCCTATGCCCGCAACGATACCCAGAAATGGAAAGGCGCGGGCGAGATGTTCGAACAGCAGGCGAATGCCAAGCTGGTGCAGCCGATCGGCAACGACAGCAAGATGTCCGTGTTCTTCGACTGGTCGGATTCGGCGCAGATGGACTACCAGGACCTGTCGTTGAACTATCTGAATACGGTGGGTCAGCGCCTGGACTATTCCTATCCCGACTACCGGGCCGCCTACATGACGGCGCTGGGACATTACACCCCCGCGCAGCTGAAGACGAACGACCCGCTGGACACGTCCTATTATGACGGCGTGGCGCTGGAACGGAACTATCTGGGCGGAATGAATTTCGACCTGGCGCTGAACAGCCGGCTGCGCTGGAATTCCGTCATCTACGGCCAGGGCAACCAGCGTTACCAGACCTATACCGACCCCTACATGCCGTCGCCGAACGGGGCGCCCCTGTCCGAACTGGTATCGCAGCCCGCCGAACAGCGCTTCGGCTTCACGACCGCGCTGCAGTACACCATCGCACGCCATGTGATCGATGCCGGCGTCTGGTACGAAAACAACAGCTTCCGGATGAACGAGTTTCTGTACCAGGAACCGCTGCTGGGCCAGGGGCAGCCGATCGACGCCATGTCGGGCAATTTCGGCACGCCGTTCATGCAGCCCTGGGGCACCAGCTTCAGCACCAACACCTTCCAGTTCCATCTGCAGGACACCTATCACCTGCTGTCGAACCTGACGCTGCATGCCGGCTTCCGCTCCATGCTGGTCACGACCCGCGGCGGGGTGAACGAAAACGACGTCGCCTATAACGGCGTCGCGGACCTGCCGAACGGCAGCCTGACCTCGTCGGCCGCGTTCCTGCCGCATGTGAGCATCAACTGGGCCTTCCGTCCGCATCACGAGCTGTATTTCGATTTTTCGGAAAATATGCGGGCCTATGATTACGGCGGATACCAGCAGGGCTCGCCCTGGGGCGTGACCGACCAGGCGACGTTCGACCAGCTGCGCCACACCATCCGTCCGGAACGCAGCTTCGCCTATGTGCTGGGCTACCGCTACAACACGCGGCGCCTGATGGCCGGGCTGAACCTGTATCACGTCAGCTTCGAAAACCGCCTGCAGTCGCTGGTGGGCGGCACGCTGGTCCAGCCGGTCTCCACCATGGTCAATGTCGGCGGGGTGGAAATGAACGGCCTCGACGCCAGCCTGACCGTGTCGCCGTTCAAGGGGCTGTCGATCTATAACAGCGTCAGCTACAACCACTCGGTCTATTCGAACAATATTACCAGTGGCGGGGTCGTCTATGCCCTGTCCGGCAAATATGTCGTGAACTATCCGCAGTTCATGTACAAAACCAACGTGACATACGCCTGGCGCGGGTTCGAGGCCCATTTCGATGCCAATTACATGTCTCGGCGCTATCTCAGCTACATGAACGACACGTCGGTCAACGGCTTCTGGATGACCAATCTGGGCGCGCGCTACAATTTCGGCAAGGTGGGCTTCGTCCGCGACCTGACTGCCGATTTCACGATCTATAACCTGATCAACACGAAATACATCGCCCAGATGGGCGAGAACGGCAATCCGCTGACCGGCGACTACCAGTCGCTGATGGCCGGGGCGCCGCGCCAGTACTTCGGATCGCTGAAGGCCAATTTCTGACCCGTCGTTTCCGATGCGGCCGGCCGGTGCCACCAGCGTGAACCGGTCGCGCCTTTTCGTCCTTGACCGCGCCGCCGGCGCGACCGCCATGATCGCTTTCCTTCCGTCCCATCTCTGATCGGAGCCCGATATGCCGGACATACCCTCGATCGCCACGCTGCTGCGCGCCCGCACGCCCGGCCATTCGTTGCCCGGGGGCCTGTATACGCGCGACGACGTCTTTGCCGCCGATATCGACATCTTCTTCCACCGGCACTGGATCTTCGTCGGCCTGGAATGCGACGTGCCGGAACCGGGTGACGTGTGCGGGGTCGATATCGGTTCCACCGGCATCGTCCTGGTGCGGGACGAGGACGGATCGGTCCGGGCCTATTACAACGTCTGCCGCCACCGCGGCGCCCGCCTGGTGCCGTCCGGCCGCGGCATTGTCGGCAAGCTCGTCTGCCCCTACCACCAATGGACGTACGAACTGGATGGCACCCTGGTCCTCGCCCCGCACATGGGGCAGGATTTCGACCATGCCTGCCATGGGCTGCGCCCGGTTGCGCTCCGGTCGATCGGCGGCCTGCTCTACGCCTGCCTGTCCGACGACCCGCCGTCCGACATCGACGATCTGGCGGCGACGATGGAACCCCGGCTGGCGCCCTACGGGCTGCGGGACGCCAGGATCGCCTTCGAGGCCGACATCATCGAGAACGGCAACTGGAAGCTGGTGATCGAGAACAACCGCGAATGCTACCATTGCGGCTCCAACCACCCGGAATTATGCGCCTCCTTCATCGATCTGGATTTCGGCTTCGACCCGGCCACCCTGTCCGACGAGGACCGCGCCGCGGCCGCCGCGCACGATGCGCGCTACGCCGCCCGCGTGGCGGAATGGGAGAAGGCCGGCTATCCGTCGCACGCCGTGGAACATCTGGCCGGCCACGCCACGAATTTCCGCACGCAGCGGCTGATGATGTCAGGGGCCGGCGAATCCCAGACGCCCGACACCCGTGCGGCGTGCCGCCGGCTGATGGGCGACATGACGCGCAAGGACCTTGGCGACGTGCATCTGTGGGGCCATAATTGCTGGCACCATTTCATGGGCGACCATGCCTTGTCCTTCATGATGATTCCACTGGCCGCCGACCGGACGCTGGTCCGCACGAAATGGCTGGTCCACAAGGACGCGGTCGAAGGCGTCGATTACGACCTGGACACGCTGACCGCCGTGTGGACCGCAACCAACGCCCAGGATGCCGAACTGGTCGCCCTGGCGCACGCCGGCGCGGGCAACGCGGGCTACACGCCCGGCCCCTATTCCCGCTTTACCGAACGGCAACTGGACAATTTCATGACCTGGTATGCCGAGCGCATGGCGCTGCACGGCTATTGACGCGCCCCGAATCGTGCCACGCATCATGCCCGACGCCATGACGGACACCATGACGGGCCGGGCCACCTCCCCACGCGCCCTGTTCGGCCATCCGCCCGGGCTGATGCTGCTGTTCCTGGTCGAGATGTGGGAGCGGTTTTCCTTCTACGGCATGCGCACGCTGCTGATCGTCTATCTGACGGCGGTCGTGCTGCCCGACGCGGGGCACGTGGCCGGATACGCCACCCTGTGCGCCTTGCTGCATCTGGATCCCGCGACGGCGGGACCGGTCCGTATTTCCTCCGAGCTGTACGGCCTCTATTCCGGATGCGTCTATCTGACGCCGCTGCTTGGCGGGCTGCTGGCAGACCGGCTGTTCGGCAAGCGGGCCACGATCATCGCCGGTGGCGCCCTGATCGTGGCGGGACATCTGCTGCTGACGACGCGGCACTGGTTCCTGGCCGCGCTGCTGCTGGTCGTGATCGGCACCGGCGGGGTCAAGGGCAATATCGCGGCCCAGGTCGCCGATCTGTACGAACCCGGCGATCCCAGGCGGGAACGCGGATTTTCGATCTTCTATGTCGGCATCAATGTCGGTGCCACGGCCGCGCCCATCGTCTGTTCGGCCCTGGCCGGGACGCTGGGATGGAACGCGGCGTTCATGGCCACCTCGATCGGCATGATCGCGGGGCTGGCGCTGTATGCGTTCGGCGCCGCGCACCTGCCGGACCGCCAGGCCCCGGATCCCGCGGCCGCCGCCCCCGCGCGCACGGGCGGCGGGTCGTTCGCCATCCTGGCCGTGCTGACCCTGGCCGCGACCTTTCTGTGGATCAGTTACGAACAGCAGGCCAACGCCCTGGTCCGCTGGATGGCGGCCAGCCCGTCCGACATGGGCCTGGCATGGCTGCAGGCGATCCCGCCCGCGATGGTGCTGTGCGGCACCCCGCTGCTGACCCGGCACTGGTCGGCCCGGGCCCGCGCGGGACGCGAACCGGGACCCGGCAGCAAGATGCTGATCGGGGCCGCGATCGTCCTGGTCATGCAGCTTCTGCTGGCCGTCCTGTCCCTGGCGGGGGGCGGCAAGGCCCCGCCGGGTTGGGTCGTCGCGCTGTATTTCGCCGGCTGGGAAATCGGCGACCTGTATTTCAGCCCGGCCGCCATGGGGGTGTTCTCGCGCCTGGCGCGGCCGGGATTCGAGGCCGTGACGATGGCGGTATGGTACCTGACCGTCTTCGCCGGCAATATCGCCAGCGGCTGGATCGGCGGCATGTGGGGCAGTGTCGGGATATCGGCCTACTGGTTCATCGTCGCGGCGCTGACCGCCGTCGGCGTGGCCGGCATGGCGGTCTGCCGCCCGCTGATCGCCCGCGCGCCGCACGCCGTGCCGCAAGACGCCTGATCGCCATCCCTTCGTTCACAGGAGCATGCAAGGCCATGTCCGTCCATATCGAGAACCATCTCTGGATCACCCTGGCCGATGGATGCCGCCTGGGCGCGCGGCTGTGGCTGCCGGCGGGCGCCGGCGACACGCCGGTACCGGCCATCCTGGAATATATCCCCTATCGCAAGGGCGACGGGACGCGGGTGCGCGATGAACCGATGCATGGCTATTTCGCCGCCCAGGGCTATGCCTGCGTGCGGGTGGACATGCGCGGCAGCGGCGAGTCCGACGGGCACCTGGCCGATGAATACCTGAAACAGGAACAGGACGACGCGCTGGAGGTCATCGCCTGGATCGCCGCACAGCCCTGGTGCAGCGGCGCCGTCGGCATGATGGGCAAATCCTGGGGCGGCTTCAACTGCCTGCAGGTCGCCGCCAGGCGTCCCCCGGCGCTGAAGGCGATCATGACGGTCTATTCCACCGACAACCGCTTCACCGACGATATTCATTACATGGGCGGCTGCCTGCTGAACGACAATCTGTGGTGGGGCAGCCTGATGCTGGCCTTTCAGGGACGGCCGCCTTTCCCCGAGATCGCGGGACCGGACTGGCGGGCGCAGTGGCTCGAACGGATCGCCGCCATGCCCTTCTTCCCGGCCCTGTGGCTGGCGCACCAGCGCTATGACGCCTACTGGAAGCACGGATCCGTCTGCGAGGCGTATGACGACATCGCCTGCCCGGTCCTGGTGGTCGGCGGATGGATCGACAGCTATACCAACGCCGTGCCGCGCCTGCTGGAACGGCTGACGGTGCCGCGACGCGGGATCATCGGCCCATGGGGGCATGTCTATCCCCATGACGGCGCCCCGGGGCCGGCCATCGGCTTCCTGCAGGAGGCCGTGCGCTGGTGGGACCAGTGGCTGAAGGGACAGGATACCGGCATCCTGGATGAACCGATGCTGCGCGCCTACGTCACCGACGCCTATCCGCCCGACGGCACCCGCACCTTCATTCCCGGCCGCTGGGTGGCCGAAGCCCACTGGCCCTCGCCCGACATCACGCCGCGCACGCTGCACCTGCGCGCCGACCACGGGCTGGGCGCGTCCGACGGCGGCGACGCCGTGCTGTCCATCCGCTCGCCGCAGAGCCATGGCCGCGCGGGCGGCGAATGGATGGGCACCGGCTGCCCGGGCGAGATGCCGACCGACCAGCGTCTGGACGACGGCGGCGCCCTGGTCTTCGAGACCGATGTCCTGGACACGGCCTTCGACATCCTGGGCGCGCCGCGCCTGCATGTGCGCGCGGCATCCGACGCGCCCGTGGCCCATGCGGTGGTGACGCTGTCCGACGTCGCACCGGACGGGCAGGCAACGCGCATCAGCTACCAGGTGCTGAACCTGACGCATCGCAACGGGCATGAAACGCCGGAACCGCTGGTGCCGGGCGCATGGTTCGACCTGACGGTGACGCTGAACGATTGCGGACATCGCTTCGCCCCCGGCCACCGGCTGCGGATCGCAATCGGCACGGCATACTGGCCGCTGATCTGGCCGGCACCCCACGCCGCGACCCTGGCGCTGCGGGACGGCCGGCTGGTGCTGCCGGTCCGCTCGGGGGCGGAGACCGCGCAGGGGGCCGCCCCGGCGTTCCCCCCGCCGGCACACGGCCCCCTGACGCCCGTGACGCAGCTCGATCCGGGACGGATCGAACGGTACAGCGTGCAGGATTGCGTAACCGGCACCATGCGCTACGTCACCGACGCCGAAGGCGGCGTCTTCGGCGAAGGGATCTATCGCCTGGACGGGGTCGACACCCTCGTGTCGCACAATCTCAGGCGCGACCTGACCATCCGCGACGACGACCCTCTGTCCGCCCGCTACGTGCTGACCCAGACCTACGAAATGGGACGTGCAGGCTGGATGACGAAAATCGTCACCCGAACGGAAATGACGTCCGATGCGGGCTATTTTCACCTGTCCGGACAGCTGGAAGCCTTTGAAAACGACCAACCGGTGGCCCGGCGCGACTGGTCCGAACATATTGCGCGCGACCTGATGTGACGGGGCAGATCGGCAATGCCCTCTGCGGGTTTCAGGACAGAGCCCCGAGACCTGCCACGGCCGGCTACCAGGCCGCACCGAAGATCAGGATGCAGGCATAGAGCGCGATGATCCCCGCGATGCCCCCGATCATCACGGACCAGTACCCGATCGAATGGCCAGGTGTCGTGGACAGCCGGCGTGCAAGAATGTCGGTCATGGACGCCCCCTTTTTCCAAGGCGGTTTTTTACTCCCTGCAGGTGGGCACCCCCATCGCGGCGGCAAGGAGGGGTGGACGACGCCGCCGATCACAACCCCACGATCCGCGCCCGTTTCACAGGCCCTGCCCTCCGACGGACGCGCGATTCCCTTGTCCGACGCGGGCGTCGGCTGGCATGCTGGCGCCCGTATCCGCGAAGGACCGTCCCGACATGCGTATCCGCCTGCTCCTGTCCACCCTGTCCGTCGTCGCCCTGATGGGGACGGCCCCCGGTTCGGCTGCTCCCTGCCGCGACGCCAAGGGCAAGTTCGTCACCTGCCCCAAGCCGAAACCGGAAAAATGCCGTGACGCCAAAGGTAAATTCATCAAATGCCCTGCGCCGGCGATACCGGCGGCACCAGCCACGCCGGGCTGATCGAGAGGCGCCCGGCAGGGCCCCGGACGGACGACGCGCCGACAGGCATTTCAGAACTCTTGCGCGAGAGCGGTCCTTTGGACTGCCCGCCACCAAGCACGGGAAACGCGCGTCCGATCTCCGGCAGAAGGGTTTTCAGTCGGACTCCCAAGGCGGGATGCAACTCCCGCAGCTTCCTCCCGTTCGATCGCACACAGGCGCCTCAATGGAGAAAAGCGATGGGACGCTTCGCCCGACACGCGACCCGGCAGGCTGTGCTTGCGTTACTGGCCGTCCTGGCCAACCCGGCCGTATCACTGGCCCAGCCCACCCCGCCCCGCCTGCCACCTCCGGCAAATCCACATACCAACACACCGCCGGAACGGATGGGCGATATGCCGCAGATGAATTGCGCCAGCGAAATGACACCGGGGCGCTGCGGCCACCAGGACATGCTCGGGCCGCCGCCCGAGCACAGGCCCGTCCCCGCCAGCCGCCCGACCTCCAAGGAAAAACCGAGGAACCCGCCCCGTCCGACGACATCCGCCCCACCGCACGCCACGTCTCCCTGACAAGCGCCGTCACCGGGCAACGAAACCTATGGCCTGTTCTCGCGTTTCGTCCAAAACCTCAAGGACGATTCATGACCCGCGTTTTTGCTGCTGTTCTCGCGCTTCTGGCCGCCACCGCGCCCCTGACCGCCTGCACCCACCACCGGACCTTCGGCGAGAAGGTCCGCGACACGGTCGATCCCCCCCAGGGGCCCGTCGAGAAAGCCGGACGCGCGGTGGACCGCGCAACCGGCAACTGATCGACGCGGACGGCCGGGCAGCGGCGTCAGCCGTTGGCCCGCGCCCGCCGCAGCACCCACATCACGACGCCGGACACCGAAAAGAGGCACAGGGCCAGGCCGTTCAGCCCGATCAGCACGCTCCAGGCATAGCCGGGCAAGGTCGGGCCAAGCCGGTTCTGATGCAGGATCCGGATCCAGGCATACAGGCGCTGCCCCACGCCCTGCGTGCCGGGATCGGTGACCACGGTCATCGCGCCATCATGGCGATCGATCCTCACGCTCGTGGGACGGTTCGCTCCATATCCGGGCTGCACCACGCGCACGACGAACGGGCCCGGCGTCCCCATCTGGACGTCCGTAATCGTATCGTCCGGCCTGGCCTGGCGGATCGCCGCCAGGGCCGTGTCCAGCCCGTCTTCCTCCGCCTCCATGCCCCCCGCGTCCGCACCGGCCGCATGCCGGTGGCCGCGATGCTCCCCCCCGTCCCCGGGGGGCTGCCGATGCTGCCCGGCTCCGCCACCCGGAAACATGTCCGGATAGCAGATCATCACCCCGCTGCCTCCCATGAAGCCGAGAAGCAGGAACATCCACGCGCCTACCGCAAGATGCGTTTCACGCCAGAGCCTCAAGCCGCGCGCCTTGCGCGAAATCATCAGACCGCGCCGCCAGAGTCCCGAACGCCACAGATGGCTGCGCGGCCACCACAGCACGATGCCGCTGACCGCCATCCCGACCAGGAAGACGCCGACCCACCCCATCGGCCCCCGCCCCACCGGCAGCAGCAGCAACGTGGTATGCAGACGCAGGACGAAGCCATAGAGGGCACTGCGCTTCTGCGTGCCGATCACATGGGCGGACGACGGGTCGACCAGGATTTCGAGCGCGGGGCGATGTCCCCCCGCCGGGCCGAACCCGACGCTGGCCGGGTCATGCAGGCCCTGCGACGGCGCATAACGCAGCGCAGTCAACCCGGCGGGCGCCGCAGCCCGGGCCGCCGCGACCAATTGGCTTGCGGGAAGCGGAGGGCCGGACTGGACGATCTGCGGCCGCCCGGGCGCCTCCTGGGGCAGTACGACCATCAGGAATCCGGTCAGGCCCTGCAGGGCAAAGGGAATCGCCAGGATCAGCCCGATCCAGCGATGCAGCTTGCGGATCAGCGGCATCAGGCGGCACCGCGAATCGTCATGCGCATCTTCCATGTCGTACTGTGATATTTTTCGAACACACGTATCATAACGAGCACCATTGGCGCATGAGGTTGTGGTAGCAGTTGACCAGGCCAAGGATATCCCGATCATCGTCCGGCAGCCGGGCCCGCAGACCCATGATGGTCCGGTCCAGATCGAACAGGATCCGGCGCAGAGTCCCGTCGCGGATCATGGATTGGGTCCAGAAGAACGACGCCCAGCGGCTGCCGCGCGTCACCTGGGCGACACTGTGCAACACCGTCGTGTCATAGACGATCATGTCGCCGGCCGGCAGTTTGACGGCCTGTGTACCGCTTTCGTCATGGATCAGCAATTCACCGCCGTCATATTCCTCGGGCTCGGTCAGGAACAGGGTCGCGGAAATATCGGTCCGGATTCTCAGCCCGCCGGAACCGGGGATGTAGCGGATCGCATTGTCGACATGCGCGCCGAATTCCATGCCGACATCGTACCGGTTGAACAGTGGCGGCACGATGCGATTCGGCACCGCCGCGCTGGTGAACAGCGCGTTGCGCGCCAGCGCGTTCAGGACCAGGTCGGCCATTGCGCGATGGTCCGGATGATCGAGCGGCAGTTGAAGATTATGCTTGGCCTGCGCCGATTGCGGGCCCGCGGTAACCCGCCCGTCGCGCCAGTCGGCCCGTGCCAGCACCGCGCGGCAATGGGCCAGTTCGTCCCGGCTCAGCAGTTCGGGGATATGCAGCAGCATCAGTTGACCTCATGTTCCGCAAGGAATCGTTCCATCTGCGCACGGAAGGCCGGCGTGCCGGTTCGACGTGCGATGTCGAAATGACGCTGCGCCTGCGCGTGCCGGCCTTCCGCTTGCAGGAAACGGCCCAGGTTGAAATGCCCCCGGAAATCCCCGCCTTCCGCGGCCCGGACGTACCAGGCCCTGGCCTGGCCAATGTCACGCGCCACGACCCACCCGTCTTCGTAAAACCCGCCGATGATATTGAATGATTTGCAATGACCATGCGCGGCGGCCCGTCGGAACCAGGCCAGCGCGCGGACACGGTCGGGCGCGCCGTCCCAGCCCAGGGTCAGGCCCGTCGCGTAATTGTACATGCCCCAGTCCAGACCCGCGCACGCGGCGCCGCGATACCAGCGCAGCGCGTCGGCCGGGGCCGGGGCCACGCCCCACCCCAGTTCGCAGCAGCGTCCGACCATGTTGAGGCCCATCGCATGGCCCTGGCGCGCGGCGGCCAGGAACCAGCCCAGCGCCGCCCGCTCATCCCGGGGCAGGAGCGTACCGTCCAGCAGGATTTGCCCCAGCATCAATTGAGCATCCGCCTGCCCCGCGCTGGCGAGGGCGCAGATCGCGGCGATGCCGTCCGCGACATTTTCCTGCCCCCCGTCCTGCATGCCGGTTCCGTCGTGCATCCCGCGCAGGCGCTCAGAAATGGGCGTTCATCGTGACGAGGGCGGTCCGGCCGGGCGCCTGCATCGCATAATGCGTCGTGTAGGCCTGCGTGAAATACCGCTTGTTGGCGAGATTCTGAATATTGAGCTGCAGGCTGTAATTCCGGCGGAACTTGTAATTCGCCATCATGTCGAAACGCCAGTAGCTGGGCACGAATTTCGGCGCGGTCGGCGAATCCGTGCCGTACACCTTGCTCATGTAATAGACGCCCGCCGCCACCGTCAGCGGCTTGATGATCTGGTAGGTCGTCCACAGCGCCAGGCTGTTCTCCGGCGTGTTCGGCGCATGCCGCCCGTCCATCAGCCCCGCCGCGGCCCCGGCCCCGCCGGCCTTGAGCAGCCGCGCGTCGAGGTAGGTGTAGCCGCCATTGACCGACCATTTGCGAGTGATCTGTCCGTTCAGGCCGATTTCAAAGCCACGGACCCGCTTGGTGCCCCCATTGGCGATCCCGCCCGACGCCGTGCTGATCTTGAAATTGGTGCTGTTGATCTGGAACAGCGCGCCGGTCACCATCACCCGGTTATGAAGCACGCTCCATTTGGTGCCGACCTCGATCGTACGATCGCGTTCCGGCTTCAGGACACTGCCGATATTGCCGGTCCGGTCCGCCCCGAGGCTGATATCGTCCGAGCCCTGCCCCACTGAATTGCCCGGCGGAATCGCCGCCGTGGCATAGGACGCATAGATCGACCCGTTGGATCGCGGCTTGTACACCAGCCCGCCCTGGTAGGTGAACAGATTGTCGCCACGCCCGTATTCCCCCGCCGACGAACGGTAGGTGCTCTCCACATTGTCGTAGCGCACACCGAAATTGGCCTGAAGCTGACGCAGCAGGGTAATGGTGTCGAACAGATAGACCGCCTTGGTGTCGAAGCGCGTGCTGTTCGGATTCCCCGTGCGTTTTAGGGTTCCGGTCCAAAGATCGTTCGGATTCGGATTGGCCAGCGAGGTGCAGGTATAGGACGAGAAGGCCAGCGCGGTCGCGCATCGCGTAAAGCTGGTGCCCGAACCAACGCTCTGTCCGTTCACATAGGCGGTATAGGTATCGTTCTTGCCCTGCTCGCGGGTGAATTCGGTGCCCGAGGCAAACTGGTTCTTGAAGCCCAGCAGATGGACCGACCCATAGAAATCGGTCTGGTTGGTCGCCGTGTCGAACGTGGAAATGCGGCTGTTCAGGCGACGGTAGACATAGCCGTAATAGATGTTGCCCTGGCTGTCGTCCGGCATGGTCCACGCATCGTTCTGCGTGGTCTCGGAATAGCGTGTGGTATTGCGGATATGCAGGTTGCTGCTGAAATCATGTTCCAGCCGCAACGTACCCATATCAATGCCGTCCTGGTCGAAATCGCGGTTTTTCAGCCCGTACCAGGTATCGAACGGCACCTTCACCGGCGCACCGCTTCCCGTCGCCAGCACCCGCGCCGCGCCGTCGGACCGTGCGTTGAAGGTGGGATTGTTGTAGGGAATGCCGACGTTGGGCACATCGTCATTCTGCATGTGATAATACATCAGGGTGACGCGGTTGGGCGTGCCCAGTCCGAACGACAGCGACGGCGCCACGCCATAGCGACGATAATGGGTGGGCCCGCGTCCGGCCACGCCCTGGTCGTCGCCCATCAGGTTCAGGCGGAACGCGCCGGTCGGGCTGATTTTCCAGTTGCCGTCGAACGTGCCCCGCTTGTAGTCCGCATTGCCGAAACCCAGGCTGGCATCGATCGCGTTCTTCAGGCTGGGCATCTTGCTGTTGATGTAGATGGCGCCGCCGGCGCCGCCACGTCCGTTGAAGGCGCCGGTATCGCCCTTGATGACCTCGACCGATTCCACATTGAATGTCTCGCGCGATTGCGCGCCGACATCGCGCAATCCGTCGACGAAGGTGCTCGACTGCGCGTCGTAGCCGCGCAGGAACGGCCGATCGCCGACCGGATTGCCCCCTTCGCCCGCGCCCATCGTGATCCCGGGCACGTTGCGCAGCGCATCGGCCAGCGTGTTCGACGCCGTCTGGGTCAGCAACTGGCGCGAAATGATCGACACGCTCTTGGGCGTATCCAGCAGCGGGGCGGTGAATTTCGGCGAGGCCTCGTGCCACAGCCCGACGACCTCGATATGTTCGTGATGAGGGGCCGGCCGGTCTTGATGGGCCTTCTTCTTCTCCTCGTCCGACATCTTGTCCGGGGCGGCCATGCCCGTGGTGGCGGTCAGCCCCTGCGTTCCAACCATCGCCAGGGCCAGACCGCACAATGTCTGGCCGCGCTGGGGCACCACAAGATGCGCGGCACGCCATTTTCCAGTGACACCCATTCCCTCGGGACCTCTTGTTATAATATGCAAATGCGAACAACTCGCAATTCAGATCTGTTCATGACGTACCCGAATCGTCAAGAGATTCGTTCATGACAAATGATGTCCAGGGGCGGCCAGACCAGGCTGCCTGGACGTGTTACAAGATGTGGCGAACAGCTTCGCACCAGCCTCCGTCGATGACGGACAAGCGAATACGCCTGCGCTGCGTACGATCGTGATCCTGCCAGGGGCGGCAGGCGGTGTCCGTCAGCCACGCCGATAACGTCGCGGCCGATAACGTCGCGGAATGCATGCTCCCGGCTGCCGAGAAAGGCCCCGGGGTGAAGAGGCCTGTCACGTGACGGACGGCGAGGACTCCACGCTCAAAATCGTGCTGCACGACCTTCTCGGAACACGCGGCGTTCCGCCCATTGAACGCAGCGCCCCTTTCAGGATCGCCATGGCTCATGGCGAGTGTCATGGAACCGTCTGGCGTTTATTGCGACTTCGCTCCAAGCCGCCGGTTACGCGTCAGACCCTGCGGATGACTGGCCGGTACTTCACCCTCGACGTCTCAAGGCACGCCACGATCTCGGTTACATACCGATCATCAACTGGACTGAAGGCATCGTGCGCCTGCGCGATAGCGAGGGCCGCCGCGAAGGGAGATGAATGGAGCAGTGCTCTTCGGGAAAAGGCGGAAGGGTACTGGCTGTCGAAGGGTGAGATGCGCGGCCGGCATATCGGCGACCGACCGCTCTCCGACCCCTTCTCCCTCGGACTCACTCCAATCAATGGGATTGTGCTTATTTCCGAATCTCTCGTGACACTCTCGGGATACTGGCCGATCAGCGCGGCTGCGTCGTCAACGCATTCCAGGCAGCGAGAGAGTCCATGTAGTCCCGCCAGTGCGCGATTTTCCGGTTCTCGATCCTGAGGATCGAGCAAAACCGATTGTTGTAGGTCACGCCCGTTGCGAGGATCGTCCCATGGATTTCGTATTCGAGGACGACGACATGGCCATCGTCCGTCTTGTGGACAATCAACCTGTCGGCGGACCGAAGGGCGATGTTGTCGACATAGCCCCGGAACGCGGCCATCAGGCCGGTCCGTCCCTGAATAACGCGAGGCCAGCCGGGAACGTCGTAAAGAACCTCGTAGACGACATCGTCCGCCATGGTGTCGAAGAAATGCTCGCCGTCGACGAAGGAACCGAGCACACCTCGAACCAGATCGAAATATGGGGCGGCGGGCTCGTAGGCAGCGTATCGGGGATTCGGCATTCCGGCCACTCCATGCATTTCGCAAGATTTCTTGCCAAACTGTAGCTACATATAAATCGGAGGCTGGTTTCGAAGAAGGCACTTTGACATCAGTGACTAGCCCCGAGGTAAGTCATGAAGAAACCGAGCAGGGCCGGCCATCTGGACCCCGCCGCAATCTGCAGAAGCTCGAACCCGATGGCGGTCCGGGAACTGTTGACGAAGATCGGCGACAAATGGTCGATCTTCGTCGTGCTCTCGCTCGAGTTGCTCGGCGGCCGCGCCCGGTTTCCCGAACTGAAACGCGCGGTTCCGGGAATTTCACAACGAATACTCTCCTCGACCCTGAAGACCCTCGAACGTGACGGACTGGTTGTTCGCGAACTGTTTCCCGAAGTACCGCCCCGTGTCGACTATGAGATGACGGACCTCGGAAAGAGTCTGCTGCTCCCCACACAAGGACTGGTCGACTGGGCCAAGGCCAATTGGGAGCAGGTCAGGGAAACGCAATTCAGATACGATACAAGATAGCGTCGGACATCGCGGGGGCGCACGGCAGGCGGTTCCCCTCCTCCAGGGACGTGCGGCTTTGCGCCGAACCGAAATTTTTGTCTCTGGCGATCGGCCGTCACGCTGGGCACCTGTTCCTCCGCGTTGAACAGGACCTCAGACAGCCTGCCGCCCAATCCGGAATGCCAAATGCAATCTCAGATTGCATTTCCCTGCACATTGACTTTCGGGGCTATCACCTCCGCGGGGCGACCCTGCCACCGGAACACGGGGTATTATCCCTGTCATTCGGGAATATTTTTTTCTTTTCGCTGGACTTCGGTAGAAACGCTCAATTTTTGATAAATACCCAAAGAAACGACAATAAATGTCGCACAAAATACAAGGATAGCGGGATAGATTATTTTTTCCGGAGATCTTGCGCTGGTCTCAAAAATTCCGACAAGTCCTTCGATGAATATTGCTATAATTATTGTCGTTATGAATTTGGTCAGACTCATCCGTGCTTCTGAAAGGGTTTTCTTGCTTCGGGTATGTATGACTTCTTCTTCGACAAAGAATTTTGCAACATCGAACACGGCAATGGCGATGACGACGTAGCTTACGGCCTGCAGGACCGCGTCCCGTCCCTCGTGTCGCGAAAGGCCGACGGATGCGATCAAATCAAGCAATCCGTAGGCGATCAGGGCAAGGGACAGCATCATCAGGATCATGCTCGCGCATGCGAATGTCAGGCGGGACAAGGTATTCATCTTGTCGATGACGGTCACTCCTCCGTTCGCACCGCATCAGGGGCGGCATGGACACTAGCACCCGACGGGCCGCAGAGTTCCGGCCGCCGTCCAGCAAGAGGCCCGCGCGTATGCCGGCGGCGTCGGACGCGCATCGGATCCGTGACTTTTTCGATTGGAGCGCGTAACAGTCGCGTCGAGCCACCTCTTTCGCTTATGACTGGTCTTCTGCCATGCCATTCCGCGCATGCCGGCCCCTGCGAGAGGCCGCATACATGTCCATTCGAAAATGGTACGACGATTGCCGATGAGCCCGGACTTGATACACGTTCACAACCTCTGGTTGATATTTGTCGCCGTCCTTGTTTGCGCGAACGGGTCGTGGACATCGGTCAGCCTGTTCAATCGTGCCATCGGCGCGATCGGAACCCGCCAGACGGGATGGCAGGTCCTGACCGCCATCTCGGCGGGCACGACGGTGTGGTGCACGCATTTCATCGCCGTTATCGCCTTCAATCCGGGGGTACCGGTCGGCATCGACCCGGGCATGACGATGCTGTCCCTGATCCTGGCGATGCTGGGGGCGGGGCTGGGGTTCGCCGTCGCCATGATCAAATCGAAATGGTGCATGCCGATCACGGGCGGAATCGGCATGGGGCTGGCGATCGCGGGAATGCATTACACCGGCATGCAGGCCTACCTGGCGCATGATGCGGTGACGTGGAACCCCATCCAGGTGATCGGCTCCGTCATCCTGACGATGGTTCTCAGCGCCGCCGCCCTGCATTTCGCGGTTCGCCGCGCCAGCGGCCTCGACCGGTTGACCGCCAGCGTCCTGATCTGCCTGGCGCTCGTCGGCCTGCATTTCATCAGCGTCAGTGCCCTGCGCATCGTCCCCCGGCCGATTGCGGGTCCGTTCGTCTATCCCGTCCTCATGCAGGCGATGGCGATCGCGGTCGCGATCGGTGCCATCGGCATTTTCGCGACTATTCTGGCCTGCAACCAGATCGACGAGACGACCCGGGCGGAGGCCTACGACAAGATCCTGCAGATGGCCCTGAACGACAGCCTGACCCGGTTGCCGAATCGGGAAAGTTTCAACCAGCGCCTGGACCGCGAGATCGCGCATGCCGGCAAAACGGGCGCCCGGATCGCACTGGTTGCCATCGACCTCGACCGCTTCAAGGAAATCAACGATTTGTGGGGCCACGCCGCCGGCGACGAGGCCCTGCGCCTGATCGCGGAACATATGCGCGCGACCCTGCACGAGGACGAATTCATCGCCCGGGTCGGCGGCGACGAATTCGCCGCGATCTACCGGATCGCAGGGGACGACGACCTGGCGGATTTCCTGTCGCGGATCACGACGACGCTGAACCGGCCGATCCGGGTGGAAAACCGGGACGTGCTGGGCGGCGGCAGTATCGGCGTCGCATTCTATCCCGATAATGGCGACAGCAAGCAGGCCCTGATCAACAACGCCGACCTGGCCATGTATCGGGCGAAGAAAAGCACGACGCAGAAGGTCTGCTTATATGATGCAGGCATGGACGAAGCCGCCCGGGCCCGCACAGTCCTGACGGCCGAATTGCGGGCCGCCCTGGAAGCGGACCAGTTCGAACTGCATTATCAGGTGCAGACCTCGGTGCTGACCGGCAAGATCACGGGCTACGAAGCCCTGCTGCGCTGGCGGCATCCGGAACGCGGGATGGTCCTGCCGTCCGAGTTCCTTCCGCTGGCCGAGGAAAGCGGCCTTATCGCGCGGCTAGGCGAATGGGTCCTGCGCACGGCCTGCAACGACGCCACGACCTGGACGCCGCCGTACAGGGTCTCGGTCAATCTCTCCCCCGTTCAATTCGCCTATCCCAACCTGTCCACCCTGCTCGGGGACATCCTGGAGCAGACAGGACTGGATCCGGCCCGCCTGGAACTGGAGCTGACGGAATCGACGATCGTCGCGGACAAGGCCCGCGCGCTGATGATCGTCCGCCAGATCAAGGCGCTGGGTGTCACCATCGCACTGGACGATTTCGGCACGGGCTATTCGTCGCTGGATACGTTGCGGTCGTTTCCGTTCGACCGGATCAAGCTCGATCGCTCATTCATGCAGGATTTCGAGTTCAATCCGCAGGTCAAGGCCATCGTGCGGGCGGTACTGGCCCTGGGCAAGAGCCTGAATATCCCGGTCCTGGCCGAAGGCATCGAGACACCGGGCCAGCTTCTGCTGCTGGGCGAGGAAGGGTGCGACCATGCGCAAGGCTTCTTCCTGGGCCGCCCCGCCGCGCTCCGCGACATCGTGAGCAGCGGCCAGATCATACGGGCCATCCCGTTCGGCAACACCGTGAAAATGGACCTGCGGCACGTCGTCGTGGGATAGATCCACACGACAAGGCGCGCCCTCCCGACCTGCGAAGCGCCGCCGCATGAAAGCCGCACAAAAAAACGGGCCGGGACGACATCCGACCGCCATCGCGGAAGGGTATCGTCCCGGCCCGTTTTCCAGCCCGGGTGGTGGAGAATGTCCACCACCCGGTCCGGCGGAACCGATCAGCGCTTGCTGAACTGGAAGGACCGGCGGGCCTTCGCGCGACCGTACTTCTTGCGCTCGACAACGCGCGAATCGCGGGTCAGGAAGCCGGCAGCCTTCAGGATGCCGCGCAGCGTGGGCTCGTAATGCGTCAGCGCGCGGCTGATGCCATGGCGAACCGCACCGGCCTGGCCGGACAGACCGCCGCCCGTCACCGTGCAGTAGACGTCGAACTGGTTATAGCGATCGGCAACCAGGAAGGGCTGCGTGATCAGCATGCGCAGGACGGGACGCGCGAAATAGGTCCCGACCGCGCGGCCGTTGACGGTGATGTCACCCTTGCCCGGCTTGATCCAGACGCGGGCCACGGCGTCCTTGCGGCGGCCGGTGGCATAGGAACGGCCCTGCGCGTCGCGCTTGGGCTCGTAGACCGGAGCTTCCTGCCCGACGGCGATCTGGCCGGACGCGACGACATCCTTCAGGTCGGCCAGCGTGCCCGTGCGCTCTTGGGTTTCAGACATGATGCTCAGGCCCCGATCTTCTGGGAGTTGATGGCGTTCTTCCGGTTCAGCGCGGCGACGTCCAGGGTCTTCGGCTGCTGGCCGGCATGCGGGTGCTCGTTGCCCGCATAGACATACAGATGCTTCATCTGCGCGCGCTGCAGCGGGCCGCGGGTGATCATCCGTTCCACCGCCTTGCTCACGACCTCGCCGGGGTTCTTGCCCTCCAGGCGCTGGGTGATCGTGCGCTCCTTGATCCCACCCGGATAGCCGGTGTGGTAGTGAAAGAGCTTCTGCCCGACCTTGTTGCCGGTCAGGCGGATTTTCTCGGCGTTGATCACGACGATGTTGTCGCCGCAATCGACATGCGGGGTGAACTGCGGCTTGTGCTTGCCGCGCAGGCGCTGGGCGATGATGGCCGCGAGACGACCGAGAACGAGGCCTTCGGCATCGATCAGGATCCAGTCCCGTGTCACCTCCGCGGGCTTCAGCGAGAGAGTGGTCTTCATCTGTATGTGTTCCGTCTGATAATAGGAGCGGTAACGGGTGGCGCGTTATCGTCGCCCAAGCCCATCGCGTCAAGATCAAAACAGGTTTTTGCGCCGATTTTGCGGGAAACTCGGCAACGGTATCCCGATACCACATAATGCCGCCGCCGGGCGTTGCCCGCCCGGCCGGGAATGATGTAGCTCTCGCTCAGGCCATACGGATGACCCGCACGTGAAAAAACTTTCCTCCGCCCTGATGCTGCTTCTGATCATCGTGATCGTAGGGGGCCTGGGCCTGCGTCATTTCGCCCGGCAGCGGCTGGAATCCGCGGTCGCGGACCTGCGCGCCGCCATCGGGCCGGACGCCAGCCTGACATATGCGACCGCGACCCCGCGGCTGCTGGCGCGGGGTGCGGCCTTTACCTCCATCACCTATCGCGACCCGCTGCTGACGGTGACGGCGGCCGATGCGGTCATCGGCCGGGTGACCGGCAATGCGGTCGGCGGCCAGCGGATCGGCCGGGTGACGCTGCACGGCGTACAGATCATGGAACCGGGGGCCACGGCCTCGATCGATTTGCTGGTGCTGGATGGGCTGGTTCTGCCCAATACCAGCCCGCCATCCGCCGTCCAGCCCGCCCCGCCGCGCCTCGATTCCATCCTGCTGGATGCCGGACGGGTCGAAGGGCTGCATATCGCCGTACCGGGCACACAGACCGACGTGACCATCACCCGTGCGTCGGTCCGGCAGTACGGGCTGGGCCGGTCGTCGCATCTGGACCTCGACACGCTGGCGGCACAGATCAACCTGACCCCGGGGCGGCATATCGCCATCGGGCACCTGCATGTGGACGGGCCCGACTTCGCCGGGCAGATCGCCAGCCTGCTGCAATCGGGGCACATGATCCACGAAACCGGCCGGCGTCATGTCGATGCCTCGGCGGTGGCGATCGATGCGACCGGGCCGCTGCTGCGGATCGGGCACCTGTCGGTCGATCATGACGCGACGGCGACTCGCGACGAGCTGGACGGCACGATCGGCGACCTCACCCTGTGGCCGGCCCAGGACCAGTCCCTGCTGCGCATGATCGGGTATGACCGTTTCGCCGGCGACATTCATGCGATCGCCACCGTCGACCGGCAGAACGGACGGCTGCAATTCCATCCGCTGGTCATCGACGTCCCCGCCATGGGCCGCATGGGCATCATGGCCGACCTGGACCAGATTCCGGTCGACGACCCGATGTCCCTGCCGGAGACCGCGCGCATCGTGTCGGCCACCATCGACTGGCGCGACCGGTCGCTGGCAGGCCATGTGCTGGACGGCCTGGCCCGCGCGCGGCAGGTGGCGCCGGACGTCTATCGCCAGCAGGTGTCCACCGACTTGGCGGCCTCGCCGGACGGGTCGATGCAGGCGCTGGGCCGTTTCCTGCAATCGCCCGACCATCCGTTGCAGATCCTGCTGCGTCCGCCCCAGCCGCTGAACGTGGCCATGCTGGGCGTGGCCCTTTCGATGGCGGGCGACCCGGCCACCGCCGGCCTGCTGGGCCTGACGATCTCCAGCCCGTGACCGTCCCATGACCGCGACGCCTGAGGAGGCGTCGGCCGGACCGGTCCATGTCGTCGGTGCGTCGGGCCGGTCCGGCACGGCGCTGTGCCGCGCCCTGTTGGACCGGGGCATGACGGTCGTGCCGGTGGTGCGCGACGCCGCGCGCTGGCGGGCGACGGGCCTGCCCGGCACGGCGCGGGTCGCCGACCTGACCGGCCCCGGGGCCGCGCTGACCGGCGCGCTGGCCGGCGCGACGCGGGTCGCCAGCACCGCCCACGCCCGTCACGTCCCCGCCCTGCTGGCCGCCATGCCGGCCGGCGCGACGCTGGTCTGCCTGGGCAGCACGCGCAAATTCACCCGCTGGCCCGACGTCCATGGCAACGGCGTGCTGGCAGGCGAGGCCGCCCTGCTATCCTCCGGACGGAACGGCGCGATCCTGCATCCCACGATGATCTATGGCGCGCAGGGCGAAAACAACGTGCAGCGCCTGGCGGCCCTGATGCGCCGCCTGCCGGTCATTCCCCTGCCGGGCGGCGGCCGGGCGCTGGTGCAGCCGATCCATCAGGACGACGTGACCCGCAGCCTTCTCGCGGCGCTGGAACGCCCATGGGCGGGACCGCACGCGCTGGTGATCGCGGGGGGCACCGCATTGGCCTACCGGGATTTCGCGGCGATGGTGGCGCGCCAGGCAGCCCTGCGCCCACGCCCCGTCCTGCCGGTGCCGGCATGGGCGATGAGGATGGCGGCGATGGCGACACGCGTCGTCCCCGGCCTGCCCGCGGTCGGGCCGGCCGAAATCCGGCGCCTGCTGGAAGACAAGGCGTTCGATACGGAGCCGATGCAACGCGAATTGGGAATTGTGCCGATCACGCTGGAAGAAGGGCTGTCCCGCCTCTTCCAGGCCTAGGCGCGTGCGATCGGATATATCCGACCGCGCCTGGGCACCTTTTTGAACGAGCATTCACATGCGTCAGGTCTTCCACCTCAACGCGATCTGCTCTGAAGAATTTCCGATTTCCGGAAATCCGCTGGGGCGAACGACGGGGCTCGAACCCGCGACATCCAAGACCACAACCTGGCGCTCTACCAGCTGAGCTACGTCCGCCACAGCGGGCTGTCATGTAGACAAGCTCGTCCGGCGCGTCAATCGCCCATGACGCGCCGCCGGCCGAAAAAAGATCCAGCCGGCTTCGGATCGCCGGCGGCACGCATTTTCAGGCAGGGGCTCAGAGGCCGCGCACGCCCGCCTGGATTCGCGCCACGGCCTCGGCCAGTACCTCCTTCTTCTTGCAGAAGGCGAAGCGGACCAGGTGTCGCGGGGCCTCCGGCGTGTCGTAGAAGGCCGAAACCGGGATCGCCGCGACCCGGCACCGCTCCGTCAGGGCGCGGCAGAACGCGACATCATCGCCCGCGAAGCCGGTAGGGCGAATGTCGGCAATGACGAAATAGCTGCCGTCGCAGGGCAGGATCTCGAACCCCGCCGCCCGCAACCCGTCGGACAGCTGGTCGCGCTTGTCCTGCATGTCCGCCGCCAGGGTGGTGAAATAATCCGTATCCTTGTCCAGCCCCACCGCGACGGCCCGCTGCAGGTTCGGCGCGGTGGTGAAGGTCAGAAGCTGGTGTGCCTTGGCGACGCAGGCGGCGATCGCGGCCGGCGCCGTGACATAGCCGACCTTCCACCCGGTCAGCGAAAAGCTCTTGCCCGCGCTGCCGATCCGCACGCAGCGTTCGCGCATGCCCGGCAGGGCCATCAGCGGCAGGTGCCGCGCATTGCCGAAGGTCAGGTGTTCGTACACCTCGTCGCAGATCGCATAGGCGTCGTGGCGCACCAGCAGGTCGGCGATGAAAGCCAGTTCGTCGGGGCGGAACACCTTGCCCGTCGGGTTCATCGGGGAATTGAGCAGGATGGCCTTGGTCCGGGGACCGAACGCGGCCTCCAGCGCCGCGCGCGGCAGGGACCAGTCGGGCGGCGTCAGGCGCACCGGCCGTGCCACGGCGCCCAGCGCCCGCACCACCGGCAGGTACGTGTCGTAGGCGGGTTCCAGCACCACGATTTCGTCACCCGGATCGACGATGGCCATCAGCGACGCGGTGATCGCCTCGGTCGCGCCGGAGGTCACCACGATTTCGGTCGCCGGGTCGACATCGATCCCATAGAAGCGCGCATTCGACCGCGCCACCGCCGCCCGCAGTTCCGGCACGCCGGCCAGCGGCGGATACTGGTTGCGCCCGTCGCGCAGGGCCGCCGCCGCGGCCTCGATCAGGTCGGCCGGCCCTTCGGTGTCCGGGAAACCCTGGCCCAGGTTGATGGCGTCATGCTGGACCGCCAGCGCCGACATCACCGTGAAAATCGTCGTCGGCAGGCCGGACAGCATCGTATTCAGCGATTTCATGATCGTCCTCTTGGCACATGGGTGCCGTTCATCCCTTGCTGGGGGCAGGTGTGCGGAAAATGCCGGTTTTTTGCAATCCGATCCGATTGCCCGAAACCGCGACCCGTGCAACGGTGACGCCAGGCGGCCCCCGATGTCGCGGGACCAGGCGGGCCGGCCGGGCATGCGCAACGCGGTTCCCGCGCGCCGGGACCGACCGAGGATATGACGACGTGGCATGAAAAAGATCGAGGCCATCATCAAGCCCTTCAAGCTGGACGAGGTGAAGGACGCCCTTCACGATATCGGGCTGATGGGCATCACCGTGACCGAGGCCAAGGGTTTCGGCCGGCAGAAAGGCCATACCGAGCTTTATCGCGGCGCCGAATACATTGTCGACTTCCTGCCGAAGGTGAAGCTGGAGATCGTCTGTTCGGACGACCTGGTGGACCGTGCGGTAGAGACGATCGTGGCTGCCGCGCGCACCGGACGCATCGGCGATGGCAAGATCTTCATCCTGCCGGTCGAAAACGTTATCCGGATTCGCACCGGCGAACGGGGAGAGGAGGCGATCTGACGCCTCTGCCCGATTCCATTCCCTTTCCCGCCCGCCGGAACCCGGCGCCCCCGACGGGGCCTGTCACCGGCGGACGGGCGCGTGGCCCGTCGTCCCAGACAGGACGATGGTGTCCTTGTTTCGTAACCGTTTCATCGCCGTATCGCGCGGCATCCTAGAAAGCAGGTAAATCAGAGATGGCGAAAAAAGCCCCGAGTCCCGCACCGACCTCCAGCCCCTCCCCCGACGCGGCATCCGTCGCGAAGGTGTTCAGCCTGATCCAGGAACATTCGGTGGAACTGGTGGACCTGCGCTTCACCGATCCGCGGGGCAAGTGGCACCACACGACG
>NZ_JABEQM010000010.1 GCF_014174155.1 Gluconacetobacter tumulisoli
CGATACAGCAGATCCACCAGGCAATGGTCGAATTTCGATACCATCAGCAGCACCTTCGTCCGCGTCCGGTTGTCCTTCAGCGTCCAGTCCATCCCGAACCGTTCGGCAAGGATCGAGAAATCATGGCGGAGTCGCGCCAGATCCGCGCCGCCCGGGCGGACGTCGAACACCACGCGCATGAAGAAATGGCGGCTTTCGGTGTCGTCGAACTGCTGCGCCTCGGTGATGTTGGCGCCGAGTTCGAACAAATTCTGGCAGATGGCGGCGACGATGCCCGGCCGATTCGGGCAACTCAGCGTCACCGTGCAGGACATCATGCTCTCGCCCGGTGTGACGGGGGCGGGACGGGGGGCAAGGACAGTCTCGGTCATGTCGGGACTTTCGTTCAGGCAGCGCGGGCCGCGCCACGGGCGGCCGCGCACAGATCATGATGAAGGCTCCGCGCGAAGCTGCGGAACACGAGGATGTCGTAAGTCGGACAGGAATCGACCTGCCAGACCTGCACGCCGATATGCCCGGCGAGGGTCAGGGCGGTGTTCCCGGGCGAAAAAGCGCGTGGATGCAGGTCGATGGGAAGAAGACGGGACAGGGCGTCGCGGCTGCCCGGGCCCGAGATCCGCAGGGCGACGCGGCTGTCGCCCTGGTCGGTGACGGCGGCCAGCGGCCCCAGCGTCGTGCGCAGCACGTGCTCCAGGTCCGGCCCGCTGTCATCCACGGCGTCGGACAGGGCCAGCCACTGGTCCGGGCCGGCCCATGCGAATGTCAGGCCGGACCCGGCGACGATGCGCGGGGTGTCGGGCAGGTCGACCCCCCAGGCCTGTCGGACGGTGGCGTCCAGGGCCGCCCGGTCCCCGCCGAGCAGGGCCACGCCGGCCACCTGACGGCCGGACATGTCCGTGATCCGGATGCCGCCATGGTCGTAGGAACAGGCGGAGGGGGACAGCGGACCGCGCGCGTGCAGGGGATCAGGCATGGAGGCGTTCTCCGGTCGGGTCGACGAAGACGGGCGGGACGATTTCGACCTCGACGACCCGTCCCCCCAGCGGATCGTGGGCGCAGACGATCTCGCCATGCCGTGCCGGACCGTTGGACAGCAGGCCCAGCCCGATCCAGGACCCGACGCTGGGCGACCAGGCGGCGGACGATACCCATCCCTGGTCGGATGCGGCGGTCGCCGGGCTGCCCTTGGGCAACAGATGGGCGCCGGCCGGCAGCACGTCGTGCGGCGCGACAGGGCGCAGGCCGACCAGGGTCGGGCGCGCCGGGTCGGTCAGGGCAGGGCGCTGGGCCATGGCCCGGCCGACGAAATCCTTTCGGGTGGACAGCAGCCGGCCCATCCCCAGATCATGCGCCGTCGTCTGGCCGTTGAGTTCCGGGCCGGCGGGATGGCCCTTTTCGATCCGCAGCACGCCCAGCGCCTCGGTCCCGTAGGGGGTGATGCCGAACGGGGCCCCGGACTGCATCAGGCGCCGGACCAGCGCATCGCCGAACCGGGCCGGAACCGCGATTTCATACGCCAGTTCGCCCGAGAACGAGAGGCGGAACAGCCGTGCCTTCTGCCCGCCGCAGATCGTGATCTCGGCCGCCGCCATATAGGGGAAGGCGTCATTCGACAAATCATAGGCCGTATCGACGATCTGGCGCAGCACGTCGCGCGATTTCGGGCCGGCGACGGCGATCTGCGCCCACTGGTCCGTGACCGAGATCATCCGCACGTCATAATCCGGCCACAGCCATTGATGGCAGAATTCCAGATGCTGCATGACCGGACCGGCATTGGCCGTCGTGGTGGTCATGACGTACTGCGTGTCGCCCAGCCGCGCGGTGGTGCCGTCGTCGAAGACGAATCCGTCCTCGCGCAGCATCAGCCCATAGCGTGCCCGACCCACAGGCAGCTTCTTCCAGGCGTTGGCATAGACCCGTTCAAGGAACGCGGCCGCGTCCGGGCCCTGGATATCGATCTTGCCCAGGGTCGTGACGTCGCAGATTCCGACAGCGGTGCGCACGGCCGTGACCTCGCGATTGACCGTCTCCTGCCATCCGGCGTCGCCGGGGCGGGCGAACCATTGCGCGCGTTGCCACAGGCCGGCGGCGGTGAAGGTGGCGCCCAGTTCGGTCGCCCAGTCATGGGTCGGCGTCAGGCGCGCGGGCTTGAAATGCCCGCCGCGATGCGGTCCGGCGAGGGCGCCTATCGCGATCGGCTGCACCGGTGGGCGGATCAGGGTGGTACCGGTTTCGGGAATGGTGCGCCCGGTCAGTTCGGCCATGATCGCCAGGGCGTTGACGTTCGCCGTCTTGCCCTGGTCGGTCGCCATGCCCAGCGTCGTGTAGCGCTTCAGGTGCTCGACGGCGCGGAAGCCTTCCTGCCGTGCCAGCCCGATATCCTTCGCGGTCACGTCGTTCTGGAAATCCACGAACGCCTTGCCCGCCGCGCCGCCGAAGGCGGACAGGGTATGCCATAGCGGTTCGATGCCGGAGGGCTCCGCCGGGACGGACGGCATGGACAGGGGGGACGTGGCAAAGCCGCAGGCGGTCGCGGCCTCGGCGCCCGCGCGGCTGCCGTCCGCCAGGGCGGCGGCCGTGCCGGCGACGCCGGCCGCCATGCCCGCGACGCCCATGCCGGGGGGCAGGACCGACGGCACGAAGGCGCACAGGGACGCGATATATTCCGGTCGTCCGCCGTGATGCGTCGTCAGATGCACGTTGGGATTCCACCCGCCGGACATTGCCAGCAGGTCGCACGGCACGATGTCTTCCCGCCCGGCCGCGTCGCGAATCCGCACGGCCGTCAGCGCGCGGCCGCCGATGGCGCGCGTTACCTGGCCGCCGGCGATCAGCCGGGCCCCGGCGTCCCGGGCGGCGTCGCGCGACGTGGCCGAGGGTGCGGCGCGCGAATCCACGACCGCCGCGACGGCGATACCCGCTTTCGCCAGGTCGGCAACCGTGCGCATGGCGTCGTCATTGTTGGCGAACACCACTGCCTTTCGGCCGGGCGCAACGCCGAACCGGTTGATGTAGGTGCGCACCGCGCCGGCCAGCATGATCCCCGGACGGTCGTTGCCGGGAAAGACGACGGGCCGTTCGATGGCCCCGGCGGCCAGCACGCAGCGCCGGGCGACGATGCGCCACAGAACCTGGCGCGGCAGATGGGGGGCCGTGGCCGCCAGATGATCGGTCACATGTTCCAGCGCCCCGTAAGTCCCGCCGTCATAGGTGCCGAAGACCGTTGTGCGGGACATGACCCGGACCTCGGGCATTGCCCCGAGTTCGGCGAGGGCGTCACGGACCCAGTCCCGGGCAGGACGGCCATCCAGGGACAGCTGTTCGGCCAGCAGCCGGCCGCCCGGCTGGGCATCGTCCTCGCACAATATGACACGCGCGCCGGCACGCCCGGCCGTCAGGGCGGCGGCGAGGCCGGCCGGCCCGGCACCGACGACCAGCACGTCGCAGAAGGCGGTCGCTTTTTCGTAATGGTCGGGATCGGCCTCGTCCGCCGCCCGGCCCAGTCCGGCGGCGCGCCGGATGATCGGTTCGTACAGCTTTTCCCAGAACGCGGCCGGCCACATGAACGTCTTGTAGTAGAATCCGGCGGTCAGGATCGGCGACAGCAGGCCGTTGATCGACAGCAGGTCGTGGCGCAGCGACGGGAAGCGGTTCTGGCTGGACGCCTCCAGCCCGTCGAACAGTTCGATGGTCGTGGCGCGGGTATTCGGCTCGCGCCGGGGGCCGGTGCGCAGTTCGACCAGCGCGTTCGGTTCCTCCGGCCCGGCCGAGAGAATGCCGCGGGGGCGGTGATATTTGAACGATCGCCCGACCAGCCGGACCCCGTTCGCCAGCAGGGCGGAGGCCAGCGTGTCGCCGGGATGACCGGTGAAGTCGCGACCGTCAAAGTGGAAGCGCACCAGCGTGTCGCGGTCGATCAGGCCGCCTTCGGCGAGGCGGAAAGGCTGCGTGGGCTGACGGGGCCGGGACCCGGACGGTGTCGGCCCGGGCGTGGGGGATTGCGTGGGGGCGGCGTCGAACGGGCTCATGCCTCGGCGTCCTTGCGCGTGGCGCGGACGACATTCACCGCCCGTTCCGTGTCCAGGATCTCGTGCGTTCTGGTGTTGCGCGTCACCACCAGCCACGACCGGCATCCGGCGCCGTGGTACCATAATTCGCGATGCGGGCCGGACGGATTGTCGCGCAGGTAGACATACTCCGCCCATGCCTCCGCCCCGGCGCCCGGCAGGGGCGGATCGCCCGCCGGACGCGACAGGGTGGCGTCGCCACGATAGCTGAATTCGTCGAGGCCGCGTTCGCCGCAGCAGGGACAGGTGATGCGCATGATCGTCCCTTCAGTGCAGGTTGGGCTGCGCGCCCATGCCTTTTTCGTCGATCACGGCGCCCCGGGCGAAGCGATCCAGACGATAGGCGGTGGCCACTGCGTGGGGTTCGTCACGGGCCAGCAGGTGCGCGAAGCACAGGCCGGACGCCGGAGTGGCCTTGAACCCGCCATAGCACCAGCCGGCATTCAGATAGAGGCCGTCACGCGGCGTGCGGTCGATGATCGGGCTGCCGTCCATCGACATGTCCATCAGCCCGCCCCAATGGCGCAGCAGCCGCACGCGGCCGATACGCGGCATCAGGGCCATGCCGCCCTCGCACACGTCCTCGATCACCGGCATGTTGCCGCGCTGGGCGTAGGAATTGTAGCCGTCGATATCCCCGCCGAAGACCAGCCCGCCCTTGTCGGACTGGCTGATATAGAAATGGCCCGCGCCGAAGGTGACGACGCAGTCGATGAACGGCTTGAGCCCTTCGGAGACGAAGGCCTGCAGCACATGGCTTTCGATCGGCAGGCGCAGTCCGGCCATCGATGCCACGCGTGACGAATTGCCGGCGCATGCCAGCCCGACCTTGCCCGCGCCGATCGGTCCGCGCGTGGTCTCGACCCCGGTGACGCGGCCGCCTTCGGTCAGGAAGCCCGTGACCTCGCAATTCTGGATGATGTCGACACCCAGCCGGTCGGCCGCGCGGGCATACCCCCAGGCGACTGCATCGTGCCGCACCGTGCCGCCGCGCGGTTGCAGCAGGCCGCCCAGGATCGGGAATCGGGCATCGTCGAAATTCAGGAACGGAAGCTTGCGCCGCACCGTGCCGGCATCCAGCAGTTCGGCATCGACGCCATGCAGGCGCATGGCATTCCCGCGCCGGACATAGGCGTTGCGTTGCGCATCGCTGTGAAACAGGTTCAGGACGCCGCGCTGGCTGACCATCGCATTGTAATTGATGTCCTGCTCCAGCCCTTCCCACAGCTTCATCGATTGTTCGTAGAAGGGAACATTGCCGGGCAGCAGGTAATTCGACCGGACGATGGTGGTGTTGCGGCCGACATTGCCGCCGCCGATCCAGCCCTTCTCCACCACGGCGACGTTGCGGATGCCGTAGCGGCTGGCCAGGTAGAAGGCGGTAGCCAGCCCGTGTCCGCCGCCGCCGACGATGATGACGTCGTAGCGCGCGGCCGGCGCCGCGTCGCGCCAGGCTGGCTTCCACCCCGTATGGCCCCTCACGGTCTCGCGCAGAAGCGAAACGATGGAGTAACGATCCGTCCGCATGGCTCTCCGCCCGTTCTTCTCCTGTCGATCTAGCGTGGAGGCGGACCGGGATGATTATAAGTTTTTCTTATTGCGCAAGCGGGCCCAGGGCGGCCTCGACGCCGAATTCGCCCGGCAGTCCGCCGTGGGGGAACAGGACGTTGACATGCCCCATCTTGCGGCCCGGCCGGGCCTCCGCCTTGCCGTAATGATGCGGCAGCAATCCGGGCGCGGCCACGATCGACGGCCACTGCGCCATGTCGTCCGGCCCGACCAGGTTCTTCATCACCGCGTCGGAATGGCGGATCGCCGGTGGCAGGGGCAGGCCGGTAACGGCGCGGACATGCATGGCGAACTGGTCGACCGGACAGGCATCCATCGTCCAGTGACCGGAATTATGCGGCCGGGGCGCGATTTCATTGACCAGGACGGCGCCGTCGCGGTCGACGAACATCTCCACCCCCAGCAGGCCGACCAGATCCAGCGTGGTTGCGACGCGCACCGCGAGATCGCGCGCCTGCGCCGCCAGTTCCGCCGGGATACGGGCGGGGGCGAGACTGAGGTCGAGGATGCCGTTGCGATGGCGGTTTTCCGTCACGTCGAAGGTCACCGTCGTTCCGTCGACGCCGCGCGCCACCATGACGCTGACCTCGCAGGAGAAATCGATCATCTTCTCGGCGACCAGGGGATGGGGGGCCAGCGCGTCGAACGCGGCCGCCAGGTCATCGGTCGTATGGATCCGCCGCTGGCCCTTGCCGTCATAGCCCAGGCGCGTCGTCTTCAGGATGAAGGGCAACCCGAGATTACGGGCGGCGTCGTCCAGGTCCTGTCGCGTATCGACCGCGTGCCAGGGCGAGACCGGCACGCCGGCGCCTTCCAGAAACTGCTTCTCGGCGACGCGATCCTGGCTGATGCGCAGGATGCGGCCCGAGGGGCGGACGGTGCGCAGGCCGGACAGGAGTTCCAGCCCGTCGGCGCTGATATTCTCGAATTCGAACGTCACGACGTCGACCGCGGCGGCGAAGCGGCGCAGCGCGTCGGGATCGTCATAGGCCCCGACCGTGATGCCATGGGCGACCTGCGCCGCCGGACCGTCGGGTTCGTTGGTCAGGATATGGGCCCGGAAGCCCAGGCGGGCGGCGGCCATCGCCGACATTCGGCCCAGCTGCCCGCCCCCGACGATCCCGAGGACGGAATTGGGGGGCAGGGCGGGGGTGGGACGCGCGGTCATCGGGTCGGAACATCCGCGACCGAGGCCGTCTGCATCGCGCGCCATGTCTCCAGCCGCGCCGACAGGTCGATATCGCCGAGGGCCAGGATCGATGCCGCCAGGAGGGCCGCGTTGGTCGCGCCCGCGCGGCCGATCGCCAATGTGCCCACCGGCACCCCGCCGGGCATCTGCACGATGGACAGAAGGCTGTCCATGCCCTTCAGCGCGTGGGATTCCACAGGTACCCCCAGCACCGGCAGGATGGTCCAGGCCGCGCACATGCCCGGCAGGTGGGCCGCCCCCCCGGCGCCCGCGATGATGACCGACAGGCCCCGCCCGGCGGCGGTGCGGGCATAGTCGGCCAGGCGATCGGGCGTGCGATGGGCCGAGACGATCCGCGCCTCGTGCGCGATGGCCAGGGCGTCCAGGACGGCGACGGCATGCCGCATCGTCTCCCAGTCGGACTGGCTGCCCATGATGATTCCGACCCGTACGGCGCCGGTGGTGACGGGAACTGTGTCCTCGATCTGGGGAAGGGGGGGCGTATCGCTCACGCGGGAAGGCTTTCGGTGGGAATGACGGAGGTCAGGCGATGCTGTCGGGGATCAGACGGCTTTCCAGCCAGGCGATTTCGTCCTTCAGGAGCAGTTTGCGCTTCTTCAGCCGCTGAAGCTGGATCTGGTCCATCGGATGCAGCACCAGTCGGCTGATGACGGTGTCGAGGTCGCGGTGTTCGCTGCGCAGCTCGTGCAGCTTCCGAAGCAGGGTATCCCGGTCTGTCAGCATGTGGCCCGTCTAGCATGTGGTCATGGACCTATTCTATCCATTCCCGTCGCGATGGCGAGATGCATGGCCCACGCGGCGAGTCCTGCAAATTTAGCATGCTCGTACGGCACGGGGCTGACATAGGCTGACCAGGTCGAAACGCAGACCTTCTGGAGGTCACATGTCCTACGAAGCCCGGATTCACAGTCTCAGACTGCGTCACGCCCGCCTCGACGACAGAATTTTCGATGAGGATCGGCGACCTATGCCTGACATTGGCATCCTGCGGCGCCTCAAGATCGAAAAACTGCGGATCAAGGAAGAAATCGAACGGCTCTCGCACACGGGCTGACCGGGTGGGCGGGCCGGCCGTTCCGGGGCCATGGGCCCCGCGGGCCGGCCGGCGACCGGATCAGGCCACGTCTTCGTCGATCTGGATCGGGGCGGGGACGGCCTGGCCTTCGCGCGCCAGACGCTCATTGGCGGCCTGTACCATGGCGTTCAGGTCCGTCTGGCTGCACAGGCCCAGGATGACGGGATCGCGCGGCTTGATGTTCGCGCTGTTCCAATGCTGGCGGTCGCGCACCTTGGCGATGGTGTCCTTGGTGGTCCCCAGCAGCTTGACGACCTGCTGTTCCGACAATTGCGGGAAATTGCGCAGGATGAAGGCGATGGCGTCCGGGCGGTCGTTGCGCTTGGCGACCGGGGTGTAGCGCGCGCCCTTGGACCTGCGATGGATCGGGTTCGACGTCGTCAGGATCTTCAGGCGCAGGTCGGGATTCGCCTCGCACCGGGCAATGTCTTCCTGACGGATCTGGTGATTGGCGACCGGATCGTAGCCGACGATGCCCTGGGCGACTTCGCCATCCGCGATGGCCTGGACCTCCAGCGGGTGCATGCCGCAGAATTCGGCGATCTGGGTGAAGGTCAGCGCGGTCTTTTCAATCAGCCACACGGCGGTGGCTTTCGGCATCAGGGGCAGAGCGTTCATGGCAACGGGGTCCTACTGCGTATGGGTGGCGCCCGCGCAGGCACTTCCCATGTCGACGCCCCGTTGGCCGGGCCGTCCTGCGTACCTGCTGGCGCGCAATGACTTGCCGAAGGATATGGGGCCGGGCGGGGGCGACGGTCAAGGGCGGGATGCGCATTCCCTTCGTCGCCCGGGCCGTTCGTCACCCGATCTTCCCGCAGGCGGCAAACAAAAAAGGGCCGGCCAGCCGGCCGGCCCCTTCTGGTCCTAGGATACAGGACGCAGGTGTCAGGCGGCGTGTTCCGCCTGGCCGCCCACGCCAGTACCGTCATTCGCCGCCGGCCCGACCGGTGCCGAGACCTGCGGAGCCTCGGCGGGAACCGGAAGCGGGGCGCCGGACGTGACGGTGATCCGCCGGGGCTTCATGGCCTCGGGGATGAGGCGCTTGACCGTGATCCTCAGCAATCCGTTCGTCAGGTCGGCACCTTCGACCAGGATATGGTCGGCAAGCACGAAGCGGCGTTCGAACGCGCGGGTGGCGATGCCGCGATGCAGGATCTCGCCGGCCGGCGGGATGTGTCCCACCCGTCCCGCGACGATCAGCGTGTTGTCCTGCACCGTCAGTTCGATATCGTCGGAACCGAAACCGGCGACCGCCATGGTCAGGACATAGCTGTCATCCCCCAGCCGTTCGATATTGTAGGGCGGGTAGGATGGTCCGGATGCGCTCTGGGTCGCATTGTCCACCAGGCGCGCAAGCCGGTCGAAACCGATGGCCGTGCGAAACAGCGGCGCGAAATCATAAGTCATGTCAACCTCCTCATCAGCAAGGTCTGTAGCAAGGTCTATCGTGGCCCCTCGGGCGAGCGGGCCTTGCATGCAAATCCGGAACCCGACTGGCGTCCCGGCAATCCTTACGTGAGAAACCCCGCGCCCTCTTTCAAGGGGCGGGGTTTCCGAGGTCCATGATCGTGAGATCGTGGCGGCAGCGGCGATTTCCGGGACATGCGGCCGGATCGATCCGGCCGCATGTCCCGGGTCCTGGCTTACGCCTTGGCGCGGCGTCCCAGACCACCGAACTTCTTGTTGAACTTCGCGACCTGGCCGCCGGTGTCGAGCATGCGCTGCACGCCCGTCCACGCCGGATGGGACTTGGGGTCGATGTCAAGGCGCAGCGTGGCGCCCGGCTGGCCATAGCAGGACCGCGTCTTGTATTCGGTGCCGTCCGTCATGATGACATTGATTTCGTGGTAGGCGGGGTGGATGCCGGATTTCATCGTAAAACCTTCGTGCTGGGCCCGCCGATGCCGACCGGGGGCGTTTGCGTGGGCGTATAGACGAGGGCTGCCGCGGGATCAACGTCTATCTCGGCCCGTCGTCGGGGCGGGGAGCGGACGAAATCCGCCGCATTGCCACCTGCGGTAGTGTTTTCTTGTTCCTGCCCGCCGGTCGGGGTTGCTATCAACCGACTGTCAGGTGGAGGAAAAGGAGAAACCATGGCCCTCAAGACCACGTCCATCCATGCCCCGGGATGGATTTCCGAATTTCGCACGTTCCTCATGCGGGGCAACGTCGTCGACCTGGCCGTCGGTGTCATCATCGGCGCCGCCTTCACCGGGATCGTGAATAGCCTGGTCAAGGACGTCTTCACCCCGCTGCTCGGCCTGCTGATCGGCGGCATCGATTTCACCAATTTCTTCATTACTCTCCGGGGGCCGCATCTGCCGACGCTGGCCGACGCCCAGAAGGCCGGGGCGGTCACGATCAATGTCGGCCTGTTCCTGAATGCCGTGATCCAGTTCGTGATCATCGGTTTCGTCATCTTCTGGGTCGTGAAGCTGGTGAACAAGCTGACGGTGAAGCACGAGGCGGCGCCGGCCGCGCCGCCGCCGCCGCCGCGCAGCGAGATCCTGCTGCAGGACATCCGGGATATCCTGGCCGCCAAGGACCACGTGACCCCGGGCGCCTGATCCGCCGCACTCCGCGCGTCCTCCTCGACAGAGGGGGGCGAGCAGGCAGGCAGCCGGGCGCCGGTGGTTGCGTCATGCGCGGCCCCGCATGCTACAGTCGCGGGACGATGAGGATATTTCCCGTGTACCCCCATACGGCTTCGCGATCCGGACGAATCGCGTTGCTGTCCCTTGCCGGCGGTCTTCTGCTGGCGGGATGCCAGACGGCGTCGCGGCCGACCGTGGCCCGCATGCCCCAGGCGCTGCAGGCCTATCTGGCCGTCGACACCTATTTCATCGCCGAGGGCATGGTCAGCGGTCGCCTGTCGTCAGGCGGCATCCTGCGCGACCAGGCACGTGACCTGGTCACCAGCACGCTCTATGCCCGGCATGTCACGGCGCAGAACGTGCTGCATCCCACGGCAGGCGGGCAGCGTCGGGCGCAGCAGGCCATCGAGACGATGCTGGCCTGCGTCGCCCAGACGGATGGCGGAGCGAATGCGCCCTGCCTGCCGCCCGGCGATGTCAGCGCGCGGGACGCGCGTCGCGCCGCAGCCGCCGCTCCCCCAGAAGGAGCAGCAGCGGCGCGGCAATGAAGATCGAGGACGACGTCCCGACCACGATCCCGAACAGCATCACCCAGGCGAAACCCGACAGGCTGGCCCCGCCGAACAATGCCAGCGGCAGGGCGGCGAGGAAGACGGTGGACGACGTGCCGAGCGTGCGGCTCAGGGTCTCGTTGATCGACAGGTCGATCAGCTCGGCCAGGGGCATCGTGCGGTATTTGCGCAGGTTTTCCCGCACCCGGTCGTACACCACCACCTTGTCGTTGGTGGAATAGCCCAGGATCGTCAGGATCGCCGCGACCATCACCAGGTCGAATTCGAAATGCGTCAGCACCAGGAAGCCGACCGTCTTGGTCAGGTCCAGCACCAGGGTGATGACGGCGCTGACCGCGAACTCCCATTCGAAGCGGAACCAGATATAGGCCAGGATCATCAGCAGGCTGATGCCCAGCGCCAGCATCCCGTTGCGGAACAGTTCGGCCGAGACCGAGGCGCCGACCGCGTCCGCGCGCAGGACCTGCGCCCCGGGCAGGGTGGCGATGGCATGGCGTACCGAATCGACCATGGCCTGGGTCCGGGCCTCGCGGTCCGGGGCGTCGGCGGGCGGGGTGTCCATGCGGATCAGCACGTCGTCCGGCGCGCCGAAGGATTGCAGGCCGGCGGCCGCGACATGCTGGGTGGCCAGGGCCGCGCGGATCCGGGCGAAGTCGGCCGGCCCCTGGGTGCGGGCCTCGACGACGATGCCGCCGCGGAAATCCAGCCCCAGCGTCAGGCCGGGATGAAAGAACAGGATCAGGGACGCGACCGACAGCACCGCCGAGGTGGCGAGGCCGAGGAAGCGGCCGCGCATGAAGTTGATCCGGGTGCCGTTCGGCACGAAGCGCAGGAGGGGACGTTCGAACATGACGGGGCGCCTCAGACCGGCAGGACAGTGGGACGGGTGCGGGCGTACCAGCGCACCATCAGCATCCGCGACAGCAGCAGGGTGGTGAACAGCGTCGTCACGATGCCGATCGTGATCGTCAGGGCGAAGCCGCGCACCGGCCCGGTGCCGAAGACGAACAGCATGACATGGGCAAGGAGCGCGGTGGCGTTGCTGTCGACGATGGTGGAGGTCGCACGTTCGAACCCGGCCTGCATCGCCGCCAGCGCGGTGCGGCCCCGGCCGACCTCCTCGCGGATGCGTTCGTTGATCAGGATGTTCGCATCGACCGCCATGCCCAGGGTCAGCAGCATGCCGGCCATGCCCGGCAGGGTCAGCGTGGCCTGGAACAGCGACAGCAGGGCCGCCATCAGGACAAGGTTCGCCAGCAGGGCGACATTCGCGTACCAGCCGAACCGGCCATAGAACAGGCCCATGAAGGCGATCACCAGCACGAAGCCGGCGCCCAGGCTCAAGGCCCCGGCCCGGATGGAATCAGCGCCCAGCGACGGGCCGATCGAACGCTGCTCGATCACCGAAAGTGGGGCGGGCAGGGCGCCCGCCCGCAGCAGCAGTGCCAGATCGGTCGCCGACTGCGCGTCGAAGCCACCGACGATCTGACCGTTGCCGCCGGTAATGGCGCTGCGGATGACCGGCGCCTGGACGACCTTGTTGTCCAGCACGATGGCGAAGCGGTGGCCGATGTTCGCCTGCGTCGTCGCGGCGAAGGCGCGCGCCCCCACGGAATCGAAGCTGAAATTGACGGCCCATTCGCCGGTCTGCTGGTCGATGGCGGCCCCGGCATTGGTCAGGTCCGACCCGTCGACCTCGACATGATCTAGGATCGGCAGTTTCTGGTCCGGCGCGTTGACCATCGGCAGCAGCGTGACGCCCGGACCGGCGACGGTGCCCAGGGCGTTGTCCTGTACCATATGGAAGGTCATCTTCGCCGTGGTGCCCAGCAGCCGTTTCACATGCTCCGGATCGCTGATGCCCGGCAGTTCGACCACGATGCGGTCATCGCCCTGGCGGGTGATTTCGGGGTCGACCGCACCCGTGGCGTCGATGCGCCGGCGCACGATTTCGATCGACTGGGTGACGGCTTCACGCGCGCGTTCGTGCATGGCGGCCGGGGACAGGGTGATGGCGATGTTGCCGTCGGGACGCCGGTCGACCGAGAATTCGCCCGGCACCGCCGTCGGCATGGCGCGCAGGGCCTTCAGGTCGGCATCGGTCTCGGACGGGTCGCGGGGGGTGAAGGTCACCGTCCCCGCCTGCGCGTCGGTCGCGATGTTCCGATAGCCCAGCCCGGCGCCCAGAAGGGCCTGGCGCGTTCCGTCCGCCAGCGTCTGGAGACGGTCGGAAGTGATGCTCTGCATATCCACCTGCATCAGCAGGTAGGACCCGCCCCGCAGGTCGAGACCCAGATGGATCTGCCGCCACGGCAGCGCGGCCGAGGGCTGGCGCAGGGCGTTGGGAAGGCAGAGCACCACTCCCAGAAGGCATACGGCGACGACCGAGGCCATCTTGAGCCGGCTGTAGTACATCATGACTGAAGGGGGTGCTCCTCACGCCCGGCCGAGCCGGCTCCCTGTTCCGCGTCCGTCGCCATCGGGCATGCCGGGGCATGTCCCGGACAGGCGGATGACGGCGGGAACATGCCGGGCCATCGCGCAGGATGCAACCGCCGGGGACCACCCTTGCGCCGAATCCACCCATTTCGTCCCCGTTCCGGACGCCGACCGGCGGCAGCGCCACGGTGAAGGATCAGAACAGGGCCAGCTGCCTGTCCTGGCGGGGCAGGGGTGGCGGCGCGAATTGCGTGCAGTCGAGCGGGGCGTCGCGCCCCTGGTTCAGCCCCAGCCTGCGGCAGGCGAGGGCAAACCGCTGGCGCAGCAGGTCGGCGTAAACCCCCTGGCCGCGATAGCGCCGCCCGAAGGTCGAATCGTTCAGTGCGCCGTTCCGTGTCTCGCGGATGCGGGTCAGCACCCGCGCCGCCCGGTCGGGATAATGCTGGGCGATCCAGTCCTCGAACAGGGGCGCGACCTCCCGCGGCAGGCGCAGCAGCACATAGGCCGCGCCGCGCGCCCCGGCCTCGGCCGAGGCGGCGAGGATGGCCTCCATCTCGCTGTCGTTCAGCGCCGGGATCATCGGGGCGGCCATGACGGTCGTGGGCACGTCCGCCGCCGACAGGCTCCGGATGGCCTCCAGCCTTCGGACGGGCGTGGCCGCGCGCGGTTCCATCCGGCGTGCCAGTTCGGGGTCCAGCGTGGTGACCGACAGGCTGACGCGCACCAGGTTGCGGGCGGCGAGGGCGGTCAGGATATCCAGGTCGCGCAGCACCCCTGCCGATTTGGTGACGATGGTCACCGGATGGGAAAACCGCTCCAGCACATCCAGGATCGCACGGGTCAGGCCCTGCGTCCGCTCGACCGGCTGGTAGGGGTCGGTGTTGGTCCCCAGCGCGATGGGGCGGGGGCGATAGGACGGGCGTCGCAATTCCTGTTCCAGCAGCTTCGCCGCATCGGGCTTGCAGGTCAGGCGGGTTTCGAAATCCAGGCCGGGCGACAGGCCGATCCATGCATGGGTGGGCCGCGCGTAGCAATAGATGCACCCGTGCTCGCACCCCCGATAGGCGTTGATCGAGCGGTCGAACCCGACATCGGGGCTGGTGTTGCGGGTGATGATGGTTCGTGCGGCCTCGAACGCCAGTTCGGTGCGCCTCTTCGCCGGATCCTGTCCCAGCGTGTCCCATCCGTCGTCGAAGGGCGAAGGCGCATGGGCGGCATGGCGATCGGGCGGCGAGATCGTCGCACCCCGCCCATGCGTGATGCCGGCGACCGTCGTCGATCCGTCGCGCAGGGTCCGGGACGCCAGGCGCGTGGGCTGTCCCCGGCCGATCCGGGTGGGGGGCTGGTCCGTCATGCTGCGTTCCGCGCTGAACAGAGGGGAGCGATGGGCGGGAAGGTCGCAGAACCCATCCGGAAAAACAAGAACAAAATAGGAACATTTTAGCCGGTTTCCGGTAGGACCGCCTTTCGGCCGCCGTGGTGCCTCTGGTCGTTCCGTCTTCCGTGCTCTAACCCTTCGACATCGCGGACGCGGAGAGAGGGCGATGGCAGGGCTTTTCGGTGGCGGAACAGGACGGGCTCCGGCAACGGGGCCGGATGATGGACGCCGCCTGCGCGTCGGCGTGATCGGCGCCGGTCATTTCGGTCGGTTTCACGCGCTGAAAATCGCGGGATCGCGGCGCGAAACCCTGGTTGGCATTCATGATCCGGACATGGAGCGCGCGGCTACGGTGGGATCGGAGGCCGGGGGGGCACCGGCATTGCCGTTGGACGACCTGCTGGCGGGGTGCGATGCGGTGGTGGTGGCAGCCCCGGCCGAGCATCATTTCGCGCTGGCCGAACGCGCGCTGCAGGCCGGCCGCCATGTTCTGGTGGAAAAGCCGATCGCCTCGAATCTGGTGCAGGCGGATCGGTTGGCGGCGCTGGCGGCGGAAACCGGGCTGGTGCTCCAGGTCGGGCATCTGTTGCGCTATTCGGCGGAACATCACGCGATTACCGAGCGGATCAGCCGGCCGCTTTATATCGAGGCCACGCGCATCGCGCCGTTCAAGGCCCGCGGCACCGATGTCTCGGTGATCCTGGATCTGATGATCCACGACCTGGATCTGGTGCTGGCGATCGTCGATAGCGAGATCGAGGATGTCGACGCGCTGGGTGCCGCGGTCAGTTCGCAGCACGAGGACATTGCCAACGCCCGTGTCCGCTTCGCCAATGGCTGCGTCGCCACCATTACCGCCAGCCGGATCTCGCTGAAGACCGAGCGCCGGATGCGGCTGTTTTCCGAGGAGGGCTACCTGTCCGCCGATTTCGTCAAGCGTGAACTGACCATGATCGGCCGCGACAAGGGCCTGCCGTTGCCCGGCACCGGCGGATTCCGGCGCGAGGCCGTGACCTGGACCGACCACGATACCCTGATGGCCGAGCATGAGGCCTTTGCCGCCGCCTGCCTGGACGGCGCGCCGGTGCTGGTCGATGCGCAGGCCGGCCGCCGCGCGCTGGCGGCGGCGCTGGCGGTTACGGGCGGCATCGCCGCCGCCCGCGCACGGATGGAACAATCGGGCCTGGTTCACCGGCCCTGAATCGAGCCGGGCGAAATACGGCAGGGCTCTGTTCCGCACCCGCCAAAGGCATTCGCCTTCGGAAACCAGTCATTTCAAATGAATCGGGGTCCAGGGCCTCAGGCCCTGGTGGGCTTGGGCGAAGCCCACATCTCAATGCGGGAGTGTCTCGATCCGCGCCGCCATGATGAAATCGTTGCGGTGCAGCCCGCCGATGGAATGGGTTTGCAACGCAAGGCGGACATAGCCCCAGCCGAACGAGATGTCGGGGTGGTGATCGGCGGCCTCGGCCAGCGCGGCGATACGTTCGACCAGGGCATAGGCCGAGGCGAAATCGGGTAGCACGAAATCCCGCAGCAGCGTGGTGCCGTCGGGCGACAGCGTCCAGTTCGGCGTCTTGGGCAGCAGGCTTTCGGCTTCGGCCCGATCCAGGGCCCGGGTCTTGCGCGGGCACGGACCGATCACTTCCCGCGCCAGGTCGGAGGTGGAGCATTGCGGCATCGTCGTTTCCCTTTTCCGCTGCGCCCCCTTTGCCCCGGTCTTGCTACGGGGATTCCAGCGTCTCGCGCAGCATTTCCAGTTCCAGCCACCGTTCCTCGGCGGCCGTCAGTTCGGCCTCGGCACGTTCCAGCTTGCCGGTCGCCGCCGTAAAGGCCGCCGGATCGCGGGCGTAGAGACCGCCATCCGACAGGATCGTACGCTGGCGGCCGATTTCCTCCTCCAGCGCCGCGATCTCGCCGGGCAGGCGATCCAGCGCGTGCCGATCCTTGTAGGACAGTTTCCGCGCCGGGCCCTTCTCCGGCCGTTTCTGCGCTGCGGGGGCGTCCGCGCTGCTGCGCCGCGCCCGGCCAGCCGGGGCGCCGCCACCACGCTGGGCCAGCATGTCGCTATACCCGCCCGCATATTCAACCCATCGTCCGCCGCCTTCGGCCGTCAGGACCGAGGTTGCGACCCGGTCCAGGAAGTCACGGTCGTGGCTGACCAGCAGGACGGTGCCGGAATAGGCGTCCAGCATCTCCTGCAGCAGGTCCAGCGTTTCAAGGTCCAGATCGTTCGTCGGTTCGTCCAGGACCAGCAGGTTGGATGGGCGTGCCATCGCGCAGGCCAGCATCAGCCGGCCGCGCTCGCCGCCGGACAGGACGCCGACGGGGGTGCGCGCCTGTTCCGGGCGGAACAGGAAATCCTTCATGTAGCCGATGACATGGCGCTTCTCCCCGCCGACCAGGACCGTGTCGCCCCCGCCGCCGGTCAGGGTGTCGGCCAGGGTGCGGGCGGGGTCGAGGGCGCGGCGCTGCTGGTCCAGCGTCACGGTCGAGAGGGCGCTGCCGACGCGGATGTCGCCGGAATCCGGGCGGTCCTGGCCGGTCAGCAGCCGCAGCAGCGTGCTCTTGCCCGCGCCGTTGGCGCCGACGATGCCCAGGCGGTCGCCGCGCAGCACGCGCAGGTCCAGCCGGTCGACGACGACATGCGGGCCGTAGGCCTTGCTGGCCTGCTCGGCGACCGCCACCAGCTTGCCGGACAGGTCGCCCTCGCTGGCCTCGATCTTCAGGCCGGTCGGGGTGCGAACGGCCTCGCGACGGGCCTGGCGCATGGCGGCGAGTTCGCCCACCCGGCGCACGTTGCGCTTGCGCCGGGCGGTCACGCCATAGCGCATCCAGTCTTCCTCGCGCGCGATCTGGCGATCCAGCTTGTGGGCGTCGCGGACCTCCTGTTCCAGAACCTCCTCGCGCCAGGCCTCGAAGCGGGCGAAGCCCTGGTCCAGCCGGCGGGTAATGCCGCGATCCAGCCAGACGACGGTCCGTGACAGTGTTTCCAGCAGGCGGCGGTCATGGCTGATGATGACCATCGCCGAGGACAGCGACAGCAGCTCGCGCTCCAGCCATTCGATGGTGGGCATGTCCAGGTGGTTGGTCGGTTCGTCCAGCAGCAGCAGGTCGGGTTCCGGCGCCAGCGCCCGCGCCAGCGCGCAGCGTCGGGCCTCGCCGCCCGACAGGGTGGCGGGATCCTCGGCCCCCGTCATGCCCAGCTCGCCCAGCAGCAGGGCGGCGCGGTGCTCGGGGTCGCCGGGGCCCATGCCTGCCCGGACATAGTCCAGCGTGGTGGCGAAGCCTGACAGGTCGGGTTCCTGCGGCAGGTAGCGCACCGATGTTCCCGGCTGCAGGAAGCGGGTTCCGTCGTCGGGCAGCAATTCCCCCGCCGCAATCCGCAGCAGCGTCGATTTGCCGCTGCCGTTGCGGCCGACCAGGCAGATTCGTTCGCCGGCGGAGACGCCGAACCCGGCGCCGTCCAGCAGGGGCGAACCGCCCAGTGTCAGCGTGATGTCCTGGAGCAGGAGAAGAGGAGGCGACATGGTCCGGTTTCTCGCCCAGCCGCGGGCCCAGCGCAAGGGAGATCCGGCGGCCGAGGGCGCGGGCTCGCCCTCTCGCCGGCCATCCGGCCTGCTATCCGATCCGTGGTCCGCCGGTAACCGCCTGGTAGGTCGCAATGGCCAGGGTCATGGGTTCAAACGGTTTGGTGATGACGAAGGCGGGCTCGACCGTCTCGCCGGTCAGCAGTCGCTCGGGATAGGCGGTGACGAAGATGACGGGCGCGTCGTGGTGGCGCAGGATGCTGGCCACCGCCCGCATGCCGTCGCCGCCGGCACCCAGGTTGATGTCGGCCAGGATCAGCCCCGGCCGCGTCTTCGTCGCCAGGGCCACGGCATCGGCCTCGGTCGCCGCGACGCCGGCGACCTGGTGGCCGCAGCGGCGCACCAGATCCTCGATATCCATGGCGATGATCGGTTCGTCCTCGATGATCAGGATGCTGGTCTCGGCCACCGTGCGCAGGCTGCCATAGGCCCGCGACAGGATGTCGGTCGCCTGCTTCGTCTCGATTCCGACGATCCGGGCCGCGTCGGCGACCGGCAGTTCCTCGAGCGACGTCAGCAGCAGCAGCTTGCGTTCGGTCGCGCCCAGGCCCTCGCCCGTCTCCACAATTGTGGGGGCAGCGTCGAATTGGCGGGAAATCCACCGGTACAGGCTTTGACGGGCAGGCATGGTGTCGGCGTCCACCACCGCCAGTTCACGAAGACTTTCGGCGACCAGCAGGTCGCCACGGGACTGGCTTCCGGTCAGGGCGCGCGCGTATCGCCTGGCGTAAGGAAGGGCACGGATCAGATCCTGCCGCCGCGAGAGGAGCATCGGGCGTTCATCTCCCAGAGGAATATGTTACAGTCTGAATCATGACAGTGTTGGGGCTGTCCGCAAGGGTGAAGGGAAAACAAGCTGGCGTCTTTCACCGGTTCGGAAAACCACCTGACGGTATCGCAACTTCGGCGCGAGATCATGTCTCTTTTGCCGGATCTGAGGGGCTTCGCCCGATTTCTGACCCGCGATGCCTCGTCATCCGATGATCTCGTGCAGGAAACCGTGATGCGGGCGCTGGACGCGCTGGACCAGTTCCAGAGCAACACGAACCTGAAGGCATGGCTGTTCACCATCGAGCGCAATATTTTCTACGAGCAGAAGCGGCGGAAAAAGCGCGAGCATGAGGTCATGACCGACTACGCCGCACAGTCGCATACCCGCGCCGAGACCCGGCCCGCCAGTTCCGGCGATGACGTGCGGGATCTCGAAAGCGTGTTCTGGCTTCTGTCCCCGTTGCTCCGCGAGGCCCTGATCCTGGTCGGCGCGCAGGAAATGACGCATGAGGAAGCCGCCGTGATCTGCGGCGTGCCGGTGGGCACGATGAAGGCGAGGGTATCGCGGGCGCGCGTCCGCCTGACCGAACTGATTGCCCATGCGCGGGGCGACGACACGTCGGCGAACGGCTGACGCGCGACGTGTCCTGGCACGCCCACGAGGTGTCGGCGGGCGCATCATATTGCGACACCTCACGATTTCGTTATGATGAGAACGCAACCCTATCATTCCGCCATTCATTGGATGACGTGTGATGAGGGAAACGAAAACCATGACAAGCAATTTTCATGACCAGGTCGTGACCATTCTTCCCCGCCTGCGGGTCCAGGCGCTGGCGCTGACGCGCAACCGGACGATGGCCGAGGATCTGGTGCAGGATGCCGTGTGCAACGCACTGGCCGCCCAGGAGAGTTTTATCCCCGGCACAAATTTTTCGGCCTGGATGCATCGCATCCTGCGCAACCGTTTCATTTCCGACCTGCGCAAGCGGCGGGAAACCACGGATATCGAGGACGTGCCGGCGGCGGCGCTGGCGACCTCGGCCTCGCATGAGGATCGTCTGGCGCTCAAGGATCTTGCCGAGGCGCTGGATCGGCTGCCCGAGGATCAGCGGGAGGCCCTGATCATGGTCGTCATCCACGGCATGAGCTACGAAGCCCTGGCGGAAGCGACCAGCTGTGCCGTCGGAACGGCCAAAAGCCGGGTCTTCCGGGCGCGCCGTCAACTGGAAGCCTGGATGACCGGCGACGTCCCCGCTGGGGCCGCCCTGCAGGCACGTGTCGCACGTGTGAAGGGCATCCTGGCGGAACGCGGTGTCGCCGGGGCGCGCGTTGCCGGACAGGGAGCGACCGAATTGCGCCCATGATGATCAGGCTGGGACCGGGGGCGCCGGCGCATATTTGCCGGCGCATGTTCGATTGTCATATCGTTAAGATAATGGGAGGCGGCGTCTGGACGGGACCTTGGGGGGGAATTACTATCCGAACGACGCGATGCAACCGGAGCGCAGGTCCGGGAGTTCTGGCAGGGTAGCAGTGGACCTCAGGGATCAACGATGACGCCGCCCAAGGATTCACGTTCCTCAAGGCTGTCGAAAAACAATAAAAAGAACCGACAAGATGACCCGTTCGAGTTATGGCTCAAACGAGGGTTACATCAGCTTTTTGACGAGGTCGCGCGTGAGCCGGTTCCGGAAGAGCTTTTGCGGCTGATCGAGGACGACCGCAAGATCAGGAAATAAATGGATCGTCAAGCAGGGGTCGGCCGCCGTCGCGGGTTGCGCGAGGCCCATTACGCGACGCGTGTCTGGCGCATGTTCGATACGGTCAGCGTGCGCATGATCGTGATCATTCTGCTGTCGGCCGGACCGATCGCGGTGATTGGCGGCCTGCAGGCCTGGTACAGCTATCGTCATACGCTTGCGGCGCCGGCTTTTCGCGCCGACATGGCGGTCAGCCGCATCGATCTGGAAATCCGGCATGACGTCGATCATCTCAGCGCGCTGCTGAACGCGATCAACCTGATGTCGCTGGACGAGCAGGCCATCGGACGTACCTTGCAGCTGGCACAGTCGCTGACCGGGCATTTCTACCGGCAACTTGCGCTGCTGGACGATCGCGGCAATGTCGTGGTCGCGATCGACAGCGGCTCTCCCGTCCTGCCGGGCGGCTCTGTGCCGGCTGAGGAACTGCCCCGGTTCAGCGGTGACGTGCGTGTCGCGCCGCTCGACCTGTCGGGGCAGGATCCCGAAGGCCGTTCCTATATCCGGGTTTCGATCCAGACCATGATCGCCGATACGGGCGGCAATCCGGTGCGGCAGGGTTTCCTGACGGCGATCATGCCCGTGGTCTGGAGCCGCCATCATCTGCAGATCGGCGACCCGCGTCTGGATTTCATCCAGAAGGACGGGGCGATCGATGCCTGGATCGTCGGCCGCGACCATAACATCGCCCCGCTCTGCGAGGATTGCTGGCGCATGCGCGTGCCACCGCCGCAGGTCCTGCGGTGGATACGTACCCTGCCGCTGGACAGCACTGCCCGCGCGACGATGACGATGGGCGACGCCTCATTCGCCTACGGGCCGGTCGAAGGGGGTGTCGGCGCCCTGACCATGACCCGTCGCAATGTCGCTGAAACCCACGCGCTGGTCATGTTCGTCATCTGGTTGTTCGTGATCGTATCGCTGCTCGGCTGCGGACTGATCGGCGTGGCCAAGAGCGCGAATATCCTGCTCGTCGCCCCATTGCGGCGGCTGACGGCGTCTGTTGCCCTGTGGCAGACCGGCGGGGGAGAATTCGATGCGCGCTCCACCTGGGCGATGCCGGCGGAGATCCGGCGGCTGGCCCATGCCTTCACCAGGGCCACGCGGACCCTGGCACGCCACGAGCAGAGACTGGCCCGTGCGTCGATGCGCCGGGAGCTGCTGCTGAAGGAGATGCATCACCGGGTCAAGAACAACCTGCAGATCGTCGCCTCACTGTTGAACCTGCAGGCCAATCGCATTCGCCAGCCCGAAGCGCGCGAGGAATTCACCCAGGCCAGGGACAGGGTGCGGGCGCTGGCCACCCTGCATCGCTATCTTTACGCCGACGGCGAGCTGTTCAGCCTGAACATGGAGCATTTCGTCAGCGAGTTGTGCGGCCAGATCTTCCAGGCGGTGGGCGAGAGTGCCGGCGGCCGGATCGCGCTGAAGATCGATGTCGAACGGCTGGAAATGGTGCCGGACCAGGCCGTGCCCCTGGCCCTGATCCTGACCGAGGTGGTCAGCAACGCCATCAAATACGCCTTCCCCGACGGGCGGCACGGCACGATCGCCGTCGGCCTGGTCCGCGAGGACGGCCACATGGCGCGGCTATGGATTACGGATGACGGGATCGGCCTGTCGGCGGGACGCCAGCGCGAGATGGACGATCGCACGGGCATCGGCCTGCAACTGATCCGGGGGTTCGCGCGCCAGCTGGGCGCAACGCTGGAAATCGTCGAGGACGGCGGGACCCGTTTCGAGCTGGTCTTTCCCCTGCAGCGACGGGACGATCCGGACGAGGGCGAGGAGCCCGCATGAGCGTGCATGGCAGGGATTGCCGGCAGGGATACGCATTCTGACGGGAACGGGTGTCCCTCGACTGACGCATCCATTATAGAACGCGGACATGAGCGGTGACAAAACAGTGATGAAGGCCTGGACGCGGGCACAGTCGCGTCTTGGCCGTCGGCAGGCGATGCCGATCGTGGGCCTCGGCCTGCTGTCCAGCCTGGTCGCGGTGGGGCAGGCCTGGTGCGTGGCGGCCATCCTGGCCCGGGTTCTCGTCGGGCCGGCCGGTTCCGGGGCGGCCGGGCTGCTGGGTGCCCTGGCGGCACTGGCCCTGGCGCGCGGGCTTTGCCTGACGCTGGGCGACATTGTCGCGGCGCGGGCCGGGCGGGCGGCACGGCGACGCCTGCGCGACGGCGTGCTGTCGGCCATTCTGCGGGGTGGGCCGGCCCTGCTGCGCCAGCAGCACAGCGCGGAACTGACCGCGTTGGCGGTCGACAGGGTGGAGGCGCTGGACGGGTTTTTCGCACGATGGATTCCGGCGTCGATCCTCTGGATCGCGGCGCCGGGGCTGATCGCGGTGCTGGCCGCCTTCATCCAGCCCGGCTCGGCCGCGATCATGGCGGCCTGCGGACTGGCGGTTCCGGTCGGCCAGGCCCTGTTCGGCATCGGCGCGGCGGTCGCCTCGCGCAACCAGTTCCTGGCGATGACGCGCTTGCAGGCCCGTTTTCTGGATCGGGTGCGCGGGATCGCCACCATCGTCCTGGCCGGCCGGACCGAGGATGAAGCCCACAGGTTGGCCGACGCCGCCGACGAACTGCGCCGGCGGACGATGAAGGTCCTGCGGGTCGCGTTCCTCTCGTCGGCCTCCATCGACTGCGCGATGGTCGTCGCCCTGGTGCTGATCGCCCTGCGCAATGGCGGGATCGTGCTGGAGCTGCATCATGGCGCCGCATCGCCGGCCCTGGTCGCCGACGCGACGATGCGGGGCCTGTTCGTCCTGCTGCTGGTGCCTGAATTCTTCGTACCCCTGCGCGGGCTCGCCCTGGCCTACCAGGATCGGGCCCATGCCGCCGGCGCCGCGTCGGCGATGGCCGCCCTGCCTGACGGCGACGCGCCGGCATCGGCCGGCGCGACGGCGCAGGTCGATGCCGAGGGCGTGTCCGTCGCCTTCGAACATGTCACCTTTGCCTGGGATGCGGCGCGGGGGCCGGTCCTGGATGATCTCAGCTTCGCCGTGCCGGCCGGCCAGACCCTGATCCTGGTCGGTGCATCGGGGTCGGGTAAATCGACGATCATCGAAATGCTGCTGGGTTTCGTCGTGCCCGGCAGCGGCCGCGTCACCATCGGACGCGCGGACGTCACGTCGCTGACGCCGTCCAATCTGTCGGGGCTCGTCTCGTGGATTGGGCAGAAGCCGGTCCTGTTCGCCGGCACGTTGCGCGAGAACATCCTGTTCGCCCGGCCGGATGCCAGCGCCGAGGACCTGGGGCATGCCCTGCGCGCGGCGGCTGTCGATACATTTGTGTCGGACCTGCCCGAGGGGCTGGAGACGCGGATCGGCGAGGGCGGGTTCGGCCTGTCGGGCGGGCAGGCGCAGCGGATCGCGATCGCGCGGGCCTATCTGAAGAACGCGCCGTTGCTGCTGCTGGACGAGCCGACGGCGCATCTCGACCCTGCCACCGAGGCCGATATCTTCGCCAGCCTGCGCGGACTGGCCCAGGGGCGGACGGTGATCCTGGCCAGCCATTCGGCGTCGGTCCATGAATTCACGGGCCAGCGCCTCGATCTCGGTTGCCGCCATCCGGTGCCCGTCCAGGGGGAGCACGAACATGTCGGATAAGCCCGGGAATACACCCCCGACCGGGGCGGGCGGCCTGACCCCCGTGCTGCGGGTCCTGTCCCTGTGGCGGGGGCGCGCGCCGCTGCTGGTCGCGGGCGGGGTATTGTCGCTGCTGGCCTTGCTGGCGGGACTGGTGCTGATGCGCGGTGCGGGCGCGCGTCTGGCCGGAACGGCGTCCGGCACGCTGGTCGTCGGTGTGCTGCTGCTGCGGGTGTCGGGCGTCGGGCGCGTGGTCCTGCGCTATGTCGAACGCCTGGTGACGCATGACGCGATGTTCCGCGCCCTGGCGGACGTGCGGGTTTGGTTTTTCCGTCATCTGGCGGGCGGCGCGGCGGCCGGGCTGGGTTTCCGCCGCGCGGGCGACCTTCTGTCGCGCCTGGTTTCGGATGTCGAGGCGCTGGACGGGCTGTATCTGCGCATTCTGGTGCCCCTGGCCGGGGCGTGCCTCATCCTGCCGTTCCTGGTCCTGGCCGTGCTGCCTGTCGATCCCGCGCTGGCCGTGGTCGTCGGGGGATTGTTCCTGACGGGCGCATTCGTCCTGCCGCTGGGCGCCGCCCTGCTGGGGCGGCGGCAGGCGGGCGCGCTGACCCATCGCCTGGCCGGACTGCGGATCGGGGTGCTGGACCTGGTCAGCGGCCTGCGTGAAATCCGCGCCTTCGGGGCGGAGGGACGGATCCTGTCCCATGTCCGCGAACGCGACGCCCGCCTGTTCGAAGCGCAGGCGCGGCAGGCGCGCCTGCTGGCGGTGGTGGGCGGGGCGTCCTACCTGTGCGGACAGGCGGCAGTGCTGGCGGTGCTGGCGGCGGCGCTGGGTGTGGGCTTCGGGCCGATCCCGGCGGTGCGGGCCGCTGGCCTGCTGTTCCTGGTCGTTGCGGGGTTCGAAGGTATCGGCGGGCTGACACGGGCCGGCGCCCTGGCCGGCGGCATCAGCCGGGCCGCGGCCCGTGTCATCTCGGTCGGCGCGCAGGACGGGCCGGCGGTGCCGGCCGGGACGCTGCCGGCGCCGGCCGGCACCGACCTGCGGTTCGAACAGGTCAGTTTCCGCTGGCGGGCCGACCGTGCGCCGGTCTTCGACGGGCTGACCCTCGACATTCCTGCCGGATCGCGCGTGGCGGTCCTGGGGCCGTCCGGGATCGGGAAATCGACGCTGGCCGCGCTGCTGCTGAAGGTCGCGGCGCCGACCTCGGGCAGGATCCTGCTGGGCGGACAGGACCTGGCGGAACTGGACAGCGGGTCCGTCCGCCGTCGTGTGGCCTGGCTGTCGCAGGCGACGCATCTGTTCGCCGATACGATTCGCGCCAACCTGTTGCTGGGCCGGCCCGACGCCACCGAGGCCGAACTGTGGATGGCGCTTGATCGCGCGCAAATTGGCGACCTGGTTCGGTCCATGCCCGACCGGCTGGATACCTGGCTGGGCGAAGGCGGCGCCACGGTTTCCGGCGGACAGGGCCGGCGGATCGCCCTGGCCCGGACGCTGCTCTCGGATGCGCCGATCCTGATCCTGGACGAACCGGCGACGGGTCTGGACGCCGAGACCGAACGGGATTTCCTGCTGACGCTCAACGCCGTCACCACGGGCCGCACGGTCATCCTGATCGCGCATCGCCTGACCGGCGTGGAAACGCTGGACCGGATCTGGCGCCTGTCGGACGGCCGCGCGACCGCCGTCGCGGCATAGGCGCGTCGCCGGCCGCGACGGCGGTCGAAAGGGCCGTCAAAGGTTGACGGGGGGCAGGCCAGCGGGCACCAAGGCCGTATCATCCTTGTTGCTGAACAGTCCTGTCGCCGGCATTTCCGCGGTATCGGCGGCCGATTCATCCATCAGCCGAATGTAAAAAAAAGGATCTGCCGATGCGTCGCCTGTCACTGGTTCTCGGTCTTTGTCTTCTGGCAGGCTGCACGACCGGACCATCCCGGAAATATATCGTCTTCTTCACACGGGATTCGACTGTGCTTGAAGACCCCGCGCGGCTGGTCGTGACCCATGCGGCCGAACAGGCGGCGCGTTACCCGTACTCGGTCGTCAATGTGGAAGGCTATGCCGCCGCCCATGGCGACCTGTCCGCCGATGCGCTGCTGGCGATCGACCGGGCCAGGCGCGTATCGGCCCAGCTGGTGGCGGACGGGGTCTCCGGCAATCGTATCCGCCAGAAGCCGCGTGCCCCCTCGAACGAGGATGGCGCCGTCGGGTCCCGCCGGGTCGAGATCGAGATCGCCGCACCTTGATGGGCGGGCGGGGCGAGGCCCGGCCGTGGCTGCGGCATCCATCATGACGGACGCCGGTCCCGACAATTCCCCACGGGCCGTCCTGTCCCGCGTGTTCGGCTTTCCCGATTTTCGCGGCTTGCAGGAGCAGGCGGTGGGCGAGGTCATGGCCGGACGGGACTGCCTTGTCCTGATGCCCACCGGCGGGGGCAAGAGCATCTGCTATCAGGTGCCGGCCCTCAGCCGCCCCGGAACGGGGCTGGTGGTGTCGCCGTTGATCGCGCTGATGGACGACCAGGTGGCGGCGTTGCGACAGGTCGGCGTCAATGCCGGTGCCCTGCATTCGGAACTGGAGCCCGAAGATGCCGCCCGGGTCCGGTCGGACCTGATGGCCGGGCGGCTGGACGTGCTCTATGTCTCGCCCGAGCGCCTGCTGTCGCCCGGCATGCTGGAACGCCTGTCCCGGCTGCCGCTGTCAGTCATCGCGATCGACGAGGCCCATTGCATTTCCGCCTGGGGGCACGAATTCCGTCCGGAATATCGCGCCCTCGCCAGCCTGCCGGACCATTTCCCCGGCGTGCCGCGCATCGCGCTGACGGCGACGGCCGATCCCCGGACCCAGGCGGATATCCTCGACGCCCTGGCCATGCCGGATGCGACGGTCCTGCGCGCCAGCTTTCATCGCCCCAACCTCGATATCGCCGTCCGGCCCAAGATTTCGGAATCACGGCAGTTGCTGGACGTGCTGGGCCGGCATCCGGGCGAGGCCGCGATCGTCTATTGCGGCAGTCGTAACAAGACCGAGCGCGTGGCCCGCTCGCTGCGTGAACGCGACTGGCCCGCCCTGCCGTTCCACGCGGGCCTGCCGCCGATCGAGAAACGCGCGGCGCTGGCCCGATTCCGGTCCGGCGAACCGGTGGTGATCGTGGCGACCATCGCCTTCGGCATGGGGATCGACCGTCCGGATGTGCGCACGGTCGTGCATCTGGACATGCCGTCCTCGCCCGAAGGCTATTACCAGCAGATCGGCCGCGCCGGCCGCGACGGCGAGAAATCTGAGACCGTCCTGCTGTATGGCGGCGACGATATCTCGCGCGCGCGGCACTGGCTGGAACAATCCAGCGCGCCCGAGGCCCAGCAGCGGGTCATGAGCGCGCGGCTGGAGGCCATGATTGCGCTGACGGAAACGACCGGCTGCCGCACGCAGGCATTGCTGGCCTGCTTCGGCGAGACGCTGGCCGGACCGTGCGGGCATTGCGACAATTGCCGCAGCCCCGTGGCCTCGTTCGATGGTACGGTCGAGGCCCAGAAGGTGCTGTCCGCGATCTACCGGATCGGCCAGAAATTCGGTGCGGTGCATGTCGTCTCGGTCCTGCGCGGCAAGGACAGCGAGATGGCCACCCGCCACGGTCATGACCGCCTGGGCGTGTTCGGCATCGGCAAGGACCGGCCCGAGCTGTTCTGGCGCGGGGTGATCCGGCAGTTGATCGCGCGGGGCGCCATTCGCGTCGCCGGGGATTACAATGCGCTGGCCCTGAACCAGGAGGTCGCACGCCCCATCCTGCGCGGCGAGCAGAAGCTGATGCTGCGCGAAGACGCGACGGACGAGTTGAAGGCCGGAGGGACGCGCGCGGCGCGGGCGCCCGGCGGGACGCGGGTTGCCGTATCGCTGCCGCCCGAGGCCGAGGCCCCGTTCGCGGCCCTGCGTGCCTGGCGTCTGGGCGAAGCGCGGGAACAGGAAATCCCGCCTTACGTGATCTTCCACGACGTCGTGTTGCATGACATCGCCATGGAACGTCCCGCGACGCTGGACGCACTGGCGCGAATCAAGGGAGTCGGCGCGTCGAAGCTGGACCGCTACGGCGCCGCCGTGCTGCAGGTTCTGGCGCAAGCGGGCGAATAGAGCCTGCATGCGGGGGCGGCGCACGGGCCGGCCCTTTCCCGGATGGGATGTCGAAGTCGGGCCTTTTTGGGTGGATTCAGGGCGCGATGTCGGCGGTATCCGGCGTGGGGCGAATCTCGAACGCGACGGTCCGTGTCGTGCCGCCCAGGAAGTGGAAGGTCACGGGAATGCTCCGCCCCGGCTGGACGGTTCCGTCATAGCCCTGGCAGATCAAATGATATCCGCCAGGCGGAAATACCAGAATCGTCTGCGCCGGCAGGGCCAGGCGGGTGAACAGCTCGGCGGTTTCGGGGGTGCTTTCCTGTTCGGTATGGTGGGCGAAGAGGTTCTGGCAGGCGGTGGCCGTCACGCCGGTCAGCATATGGGTGTCGGTGCCCCGGTTCTCGATCGTGAAATATGCGCCGGCGATTCGGCGTTCGGGACGGATGATCTGCATCCATGCGTCGCGGATGTTGATGTCCCCGGCGGCATGGGTCTGTCCGGGGACGGAGGTCGGGGCGTCGTCCGCCAGGGCGGACGGAATCGGGCGCAGTGCCGCCAGCAGGGTCAATGGCAGGACCACGGTCGCGGGCAGGGCGGGCAGCAGGCCGAACGGGCGGCGGAACCGGCCGTGTCGCGTCATGATAGGTCTCCTTGCCGGTATGTTTCCGCGAAGGGTATCAGCAAGCGCCCCGTGGCAAAACCGGCGGATCGCAGGGCCGGACTTGCGTCTTGGCGATTTCATGCGCATCTCGGGGCAGGACGAACGCCGGTCAGGATTGCCGCACGCATGCGATGCCCTTTTTGTGGACATGACGACACCCAGGTCAAGGACAGCCGTCCGCACGAAGATGGCGCCGCCATCCGCCGGCGTCGGATCTGCGCGTCGTGCAGCCAGCGTTTCACGACGATCGAGCGCGTTCAGCTTCGCGACCTGTTCGTCGTGAAGGTCGACGGCCGCCGCGTGCCGTTCGAGCGTGACAAGCTGGCGCGCTCCGTTCGCGTGGCGCTGCGCAAGCGTCCGGTGGATGAGGAACGGATCGAACGGATCGTCAACGGCCTGGTCCGCCAGCTGGAAGCATCCGGCGAGACCGACATCCCGTCCCGCGATATCGGCAAGCTGGTGATGGATACGCTGCGCGAAGTCGATGTGGTCGCCTATATCCGTTTTGCCAGCGTGCATTGGGATTTTCGTGAAACCAAGGATTTCGCCGCCATTCTGGAGTCGATCCCGGGCACACTGGCCCAGGACGGTCCGGCCGCCGACGGCAGGACGATCCGTCCCGCCCTGGCCGGTGGCTATGGACCTGGCGACGTAAAGAGGCGATGAAGCCGCCATCGGCGGAATCGCGGCAGCAGGAGACATACGAATGAACGGCGCACAGGACGAAGACACGACCCGGCAGAAGCCCCGGTCCCGGACCGCATCGCGCGTTGCGGTCGTGCAGGCGCTGTTCCAGATCGAACAGGGTGGTGACGCCCCCGAGACCGTGATCGCGCAGTTCGTGCGGCATCGCCTGGGCACCGAACCCGGCACGGCGGAATATGAGGACGGGCGCGTGCCCGAGGCCGACGTGCAGCTGTTCGAGCAGGTTACCCGCGTGGCGGTGGCGCGACAGGAACAGGTCGATGCCCTGATCGTCGGTCTGCTGCCGACCTCATGGCCCGTGGCGCGGCTGGATCCGGTCCTGCGCGCCCTGCTGCGTGCTGCGGGGGCGGAACTGACCGCGGTCGAGGGGGTGCCGACGCGGGTGGTCATCAACGAATATCTTGACATCGCACACGGATTTTTCTCGGGTGACGAGCCGAAGATGGTCAATGGCGTGTTGGATGCCATGGCCCGCCGCCTGCGCGAGGCGCCGTCCGCCACGGCCCAAGAGACCGACGAGGCCTGATCCAGGAGGAATGGCCGATGCCTTCCGATCCCGCAGGGACCACGGATGCCCGGCTTCCGCCCGAATTCGGTTTCATCCGGCGGCATTTCCAGGCGCTGGCGGGCGAAGGCGCGTTGGGCCTGGCGGACGATGCGGCGCTTGTACGCCCCCCGGCCGGCAGGGACCTGGTCATTGCCGTCGATACCATGGTGGAAGGGGTCCATTTCCTGTCGGACGACCCGGCGGATACGGTGGGGCGCAAGCTGCTGCGCTGCAACCTGTCCGACCTCGCGGCGATGGATGCGACACCGTCGGGCTATCTGCTGTCCGTCTCCCGGCCGCCCGGCCGGGACGATGACTGGTTCGCGGGATTTGCCGCGGGACTGCGGGACGACCAGACCCGGTACGGCCTGACCCTGCTGGGCGGGGATACGACCGGCACCTCCGGGCCGCTGGTACTGTCCCTGACCATTCTGGGCCACGTGGCGCGTGGCCGCGCCTTGCGGCGCAGTGGCGCCCGCGATGGCGATGGTGTCTGGGTGACCGGCACCATCGGTGACGGGGCGCTGGGGCTGCGGGCGTTGCGGGGGGAACTGGATGATCCCGCGGGTGTGCTGGCCCGCCGCTATCGCCTGCCGGAGCCCAGGGTGGGCCTCAGGCTGGGCGGCATTGCCTCGGCGGCCATGGATATTTCCGACGGGCTGGTACAGGATCTGGGCCATCTTGCACGGGAAAGCGGAGTAGGGGCGCGGATCGACGCGTCGCTGGTTCCCTTGTCCGAAGCGGCGCGCCATGCCGGACCGGAATGGTTGCCGGTCTGCCTGGGTGGCGGCGACGATTATGAACTGCTGCTGGCGGTGCCGCCGACCCACGAGGCCGCCCTGCTGCGCGCCACGGCCGCCTACGGCGTTCCGGTCACGCGGATCGGGCGGTTCGAGGCTGCCTTGCGGGGCGTGGTGGTCCAGGACGCATCAGGCCGGCCGCTGAGCCTGGATCGGGCCGGATGGAGCCATTTCTGACGGAGCTGAAGGACCGGGCTGGCGAGACGGATCTCCGTGCCCCGAAAAAGCCGACATCCTGCGTCATATGACGCCTGCCCCGCCTGCCGGACATGAAGCAGGCGGGACCGTGGTCGCCAGGGGCCGCACATCCCGACGTAACGGAAAGCACCGAGAGAAAGGGGCCCCATGGCCAAGGCGTACCGGAATGGCGAAACACGATTCGATCCCACGACGGTCCTCGTCACCGGGGCATCCAGCGGGATCGGTGCCGAAGTGGCACGTTTCTACGCGCGGGCAGACCGGACGCTGATCCTGTGGGGGCGGGACGCCCAACGGCTGGAGCAGGTCGCCCGCGACTGCCGCGCCCTTGGGGCGGGCGTGCGGACGCAGGTGCTGGACCTGCGCGACGGCGGGGCCGCGATCGCGGCGTTCAGGGCCGACGACGACCGGCACCCGGTCGACCTTCTGGTCCTGGCGGCCGGCCTGGGCGACATGCGCCAGGGCACGGCGCGGACCGAACATGCCGAGACGGTGCTGGAACTCGGCCTGGTCAATTACGCGACGCCCTCGGCCCTTGCGACGGCGGGGGCCGAGCGCATGGTCGCCCGCGGTGGCGGCCATATCGTATTGCTCGGCTCGGTCGCCGCGTTTCACGCCCTGCCGTTCGCCCCGGCCTATTCCGGGTCCAAGGCCGGGCTGATGCGCTTTGCCGAGGCCCTGCGGAACGGCCTGTCGGAATACGGGGTGGGGGTGACGCTGGTATCCCCCGGCTTCGTCGACACGCCCATGAGCCGCCGGGTCAGCAGTGCCAAGCCGTTCCTGCAGACCGCACCGGCGGCGGCCCGACTGATCGCGCGCTCGATCGAGGAAAACCGTGCCCATCTGGTCTTTCCCCGGCTGTTTTCGATGCTGCGTCTACTCGATATCGTCATGCCCCGTCCGATTCGCGACGTCATCCTGCGTCGCCTGAAGGCGGACCAGGCGCCGCGTCCGGCATCGTGAAGCAAGGGGAACCCTGACGGGTCGATTCGATTCCGCACTTGACGGCGCATGGCGGGAATCGGACATCCGAGGGGATGGATAACGATAATGTGTATCGGACGGCAGCGGCGAAGGGCCGCGCGTCCGACGGAACGATGCCACGGAGCCTGTGAAAACATGAGAGAGATCGTAGCGGTCGATATCGGCGGGACCCACGCGCGCTTCGCCATCGCCACGGTGGATTGCGGGCGCGTCGTCAGCCTGGGCGAGGCCACGACCCTCAGATGTGCCGAGCATGCCAGCCTGCAACTGGCGTGGGAGGCCTTCGCCCGCCAGGTCGGCAGGGCCCTGCCGGCCGCAGCGGGGATCGCCGTCGCCTGCCCGGTGCAGGGCGACATCCTGAAGATGACCAACAATCCGTGGATCATCCAGCCTGCCCAGCTGGGCAGCAAGCTGGGTGTCGACGAGCATGTCCTGGTCAATGATTTCGGGGCGGTCGGCCATGCCGTGGCGCAGGTGGACGCATCGCACCTGCGCCATCTCTGCGGTCCCGACCGCCCGTTCGGGGATTCGGGCGTGACCACGATCGTGGGGCCGGGAACGGGCCTCGGCTCGGCCTATGTCGTGCGGCGGGACGGCCGCTACCTGGTATGCGAGACCGAAGGCGGCCATGTCGATTTCTCGCCGCTCGACCTGCTGGAGGACAAGATCCTGCAGCGCCTGCGGCAGCGCTATCGCCGGGTATCGGCCGAACGCATCGTGTCGGGACCGGGGCTGGTGAACCTGTATGAGGCGATCGCCGAAATCGAGGGCCAGCCCGTGCGCACGCGCGACGACAAGGAATTGTGGACCCGCGCGCTGGAAGGTCGCGACCACATGGCGTCCGCGGCGCTGGAACGATTCTGCCTAGCCCTGGGGGCCGTCGCGGGCGACCTGGCCCTGGCCCAGGGCGGGAGCGGAGTCGTCATTGCCGGCGGCCTGGGCCTGCGGCTGGCGGACCATCTGCCCGATTCCGGATTCGCCGAGCGATTCGTGGCCAAGGGGCGTTTCGAATCGATGATGGCGGACATGCCGGTGAAACTGATCACCCATCCGCAGCCCGGCCTGTTCGGTGCGGCGGCGGCATTCGCCGAGCGCTTCGCCTGACAGCTGCCGCGTGCCCTTCGCCCGTCGCGAAAGGGCACGCGGGCATCCGTTCGTTCATGTCTGGGTCGAAATGGGATCGGAAGGACGGCCGCACGGGCCAGCGCATGCAAAAGCCCGGAAACGGGCCTTTGTCACCATATGTAACGATCCGGAAGATCGTCTGGAGGTCCGGGCGGGAATCGAACCCACATTCGCGGATTTGCAGTCCGCTGCATCACCATTCTGCCACCGGACCTGACCGGGTGCGTTGGCTATATCCACTCTCTCTTCCGTGCGGTCAAGCCGTTGTGTGCGCACCGCCTGCTAGGCAGACGGGTCGAGCGGCCATAAAACTGTTTTTGCCGGGGAACCTTCGGCCAGGGGCGTCGCGCGCCAAATGTCGGGCCGCCGGGAAAGCAGTGAAGGGAGTGTCATGAACCAGTCCGCGCTTGAAGAATTCGCCCTCGATTACGATGCCGCGCGGCAGAGGATGGTGGATGCCCAGATCCGTCCGGTCCAGATCAACGATCCGCGGATCATCGCCGCCATGCGCGACCTGCCGCGCGAACGCTGCGTGCCCGTTCCGCTGCGTGCCTTCGCCTATGCCGACCAGAGCCTGGAGATCGGCGGCGGGCGCGTCCTGACGGAACCGCGGATCGTGGGCCGGATGGTGCAGATCGCGGCCCCGCAATCGGGCCAGCGCGCACTGGTCATCGCGGCGGGGACGGGATATGTGCCGGCCCTCCTCGCGCGGCTTGGCGTTCACGTGGTGGCCCTGGAATCGGATTCGGAGCTCAGCACCATCGGCAAGGCCTTCTGCGCGGCCGAGGCGCCGCAGGTGGTGTGGCGCGATGGCGTGCTGGCCTCCGGCGACGCGGCCGGGGGGCCCTTCGACCTGATTCTGATCGACGGCGCGGTGCGCGACATCCCGCCGGCTCTGCCGGCGCAGCTGGCGGACAAGGGCCGCATCGTCTGTGTGATCTGGCCCGAGGGCGGCGTCGCCTCGGCCTGCGTCGCCGAACGGACGGCGCAGGGCGTGGGCGTCCGTCCGGTCTTCGATGTCGCCTTGCCGCTGCTGCCGGAACTGGTGCCGGCCCCCGTCTTCGCCTTCTGATCGGCCATATCGTCGGACGGTCATGCAATCCTTTTCCGCGTATCGAATATCGGTTACAACCTTGGGTAGCGTGATTGGCGGTGGTGACCGAGGACGCGGGGAGGGGTGGATGAAGCGAACCTGCGGGATCGGGGCCGGGCTGGCCGCCCTGCTGTGCGGCGGCACCGCCCTGGCCCAGCGCTATGACGGCAGCGGTTCGCCGACCTTCATACCCCATACGCTGCAGGAGGCGCTGGCCGCGGCCTACCTGACTAACCCGACGCTGCAGCGGGAACGCGCGACCCTGCGCGCGACCGACGAACAGGTGCCGACCGCGCTGGCCGGCTGGCGGCCGACGGTCACCGGCAATGCGAACCTGACCTATTTCAGTGGCATGAATTCGGTGGCGCGGCAGCAGGGCTATGCCGGATATGATCGCCGGTTCGACGTGCCGGGCTATAATGGCGGGGTCACGATTTCCCAGCCGCTCTATTCGGGCGGCCGCACGACCGCCAGCACCCACAAGGCCGTCAACCAGGTGATGGCCGAGCGGGCGAACCTGATCGCCACCGAGCAGCAGGTCTTCACCGACGTCGTCGGTGCCTATGTCGGCGTGATCGAGGACGAGCAGCTACTTCAGCTGAACATCAACAACGAGAAGGTCCTTCAGGAGCAGTTGCGCGCCACCAGCGAGCGCTTCCGCGTCGGCGAGATCACCCGCACCGACGTGGCGCAGGCCGAGGCGGCGCTGGCCAGCGCCCGCGCCGCCCGGCAGGAAGCCGAGGGAACGCTGCAGACCGCGCAGGCGACCTACATGCAGGTGGTGGGCATGGCGCCGCCGCCTAACCTGGTCCCCCCGCAGCCCCTGGTCCTGCCGGTGAAATCGCAGAACGAGGCGATCGCGCAGGCAGTCCAGAACAATCCCAACGTGGTCAATGCCCTGTTTACCGAGGCCGCGCAGAAGGATGCGGTTTCCGTCGCCCTGGCGGCCATCATGCCCAAGGTGACGGCCGAAGCGTCCTACATGCACAGCATCAACCAGAGCAGCGGTCGCTCCCTGACCGACGAAAAATATGCGATGCTCAATTTCCAGGTCCCGATCTATCAGGGCGGATCGGAATATGCGGCCGTCCGCCAGGCCCGGCAGCAGGTCGCCGAGACGCACCGCGCCGTCGATATCCAGCGGCGCGCCGCGTTGCAGCTTGCGTCGTCCAACTGGCAGAAGCTGGTGGCCTACAAGGCCTCGATCGATAGCAACCGCACCGCCATCGCGTCGAATATCGTCGCGTTGGACGGGGTGGAACGACAGGCCATCGTCGGCACCAGCACGACACTGGAGGTCCTGCAGCAGCAGCAGACGCTGCTCCAGGCCCAGGTGGCGCTGGTGCAGAGCCTGAGCAACCTTGTCACCGCATCGTATGGCGTCGCGGCGGCCATCGGGCGCCTGACGACTGCCGACCTGAAGCTGGACGTCCCGCGCTATGACGAGACCGCCTATTACAAGGCGGTCAAGGACAGGCTGTGGGGCATCAGCGATCACGCGACAGACCAGCCGGGACGCTGACGCCACCGTCCGCCGCAGGTCCGTCCCTGACGCCGCGATCGTTTCTTTCGATCGGCTTTTCGGTATAAGCGGCGGACATGGGACGTATCCCACCCGGCTATTCATTGAGTTAGGTCTGGCTTTCGCGATGCTGAACAAGTCTTTCTCGCCCGGCGAGATCGAACCGACATTATACGCGCTCTGGGAACGGAAAGGCGCGTTCGCCGCCGATCCCGGCAGCGACGCCAAGCCCTACACGATCATGATCCCGCCTCCCAACGTGACGGGCACGCTGCATGTCGGCCACGCGCTGACCATGACGTTGCAGGACACGCTGATCCGCTGGCGGCGCATGCAGGGGCGCGACACCCTGTGGCAGCCGGGCACGGACCACGCCGGGATCGCGACCCAGATGGTGGTCGAGCGGACGTTGCAGAAGGAAGGCACCACCCGCCAGGCGATGGGTCGCGAGGCGTTCGAGCAGCGCGTATGGCAGTGGAAGGCGGAATCGGGCGGCGGCATCACGACGCAGCTGCGCCGGCTGGGGGCCTCGCTGGACTGGCCGCGCGAACGCTTCACCATGGATGACGGCCTGTCGCAGGCCGTGCGCGAGGTCTTCGTCACCCTGTATCGCCAGGGCCTGATCTATCGGGACCGGCGGCTGGTGAACTGGGACCCGGCCTTCCGGTCCGCGATTTCGGACCTGGAGGTGGAGAATCGCGAAATCCAGGGCAACCTGTGGTACATCCGCTATCCCGTCGAGGGGGAGCCGGGCCGCACCATCACCGTGGCGACCACCCGGCCTGAGACGATGCTGGGCGACATGGCGGTTGCCGTGCATCCCGATGACGAACGGTATGCCGACCTGGTCGGCCGGTCGCTGGTCCTGCCGCTGACGGGCCGGCGCATCCCCGTCGTCGCGGACATGCATTCGGACCCTGAAAAGGGCAGCGGCGCGGTCAAGATCACGCCCGCGCACGATTTCAACGATTTCGAGGTCGGACGTCGCCACAAGCTGGCGATGCCCAGCGTGCTGGACGCCGATGCCCGCATCACCCTGGCCGAGATCGAGGGAGACCTGCGCGCCGAGGACGGGCTGGCCGATCCGCAGTTCGTCCGGGGGCTGGACGGCCTGCCGCGAGACCAGGCCCGCAAGACCATGGTCGAGGAACTGGAACGCCTGGGCTGGCTGGAGAAGATCGAACCGCATCGTAACCAGGTCCCCCATGCCGAGCGGAGCGGCGCCGTCGTCGAACCCCGCCTGACCACGCAATGGTATTGCGATGCCGCGACCCTGGCCGGCCCGGCGATCGCGGCGGTGGAGACCGGCCGCGTCCAGTTCGTGCCGCAGCAGTGGGAAAACACGTTCTTCGCCTGGATGCGCGAGATCCAGCCGTGGTGTATCAGCCGGCAGCTCTGGTGGGGACACCGGATTCCGGCCTGGTACGGCCCGGACGGACATGTCTTCGTGGCGCAGGACGAGGCCGAGGCGCAGGTGCAGGCCCGCGCGCAATACGGCCGCGACGAGGTCCTGACCCGCGACGAGGACGTGCTGGACACGTGGTTTTCCTCGGCCCTCTGGCCGTTTTCCACGCTGGGTTGGCCCGACCGCACGGCGGATCTGGCGCGCTACTACCCGACCGACGTGCTGGTGACGGGATTCGACATCATCTTCTTCTGGGTAGCCCGGATGATGATGATGGGCCTGCATTTCATGGACGACGTGCCGTTCCGCACCGTCTTCATCCACGGGCTGGTCCGCGATGAGCGCGGCCAGAAGATGTCCAAGAGCAAGGGCAACGGCATCGATCCGCTGGAGATGATCGACCAGTACGGCGCCGACGCCATGCGCTTTACGGTCTGCGCGCTGACCGGCCTGGGCCGCGACGTCAAGCTGGGGCAGAAGCGGATCGAGGAACATCGCTCCTTCGTCACCAAGATCTGGAACGCCGCGCGGTTCTGCGAGATGAACGGGGTGAAGTCGGTGGACGGCTTCCGCCCCCAGGACGCGACCTCGGCGCTCGGCCGCTGGATCCTGGACGAGGCCGCGCGTGCGACGGTCGAGGCCGACGCGGCGCTGGAGGCGTTCCGGTTCGATGAATATGCGGCGACCTGCTACCGCTTCGTCTGGAACTGCTTTTGCGACTGGTTCCTGGAGTTCGCCAAGCCGGTCTTCAACGGGGATGACGCGGCCCAGGCGGCGGAAATCCGCGCGGTCGCGGCCCATGTGCTGGGCGTGATCCTGCGGATCCTGCAGCCGGTGATGCCGTTCGTCACCGACGACCTGTGGGCGCAGTTCGGGTTCGGCGCGCCCGGCAGCCTGATGACCACCGCATGGCCCGAAGCCGTCCGCCCGGAGGGCGCCGGGGAGGCCGCCGCCGAACTGGACTGGGTCGTGCGGTTCATCTCCGCGATTCGTACCGTGCGGGCCGAAATGAACGTGCCGCCGTCGCGCATGGCACCCGTGCTGCTGCGTGACGCCGCCCTGGAGACGGTGGAACGGGCCGGGCGCTGGGCCGAGGCGATCGGCCGCATGGCCCGCGTGTCCGAAGTCACGGTGCTGGCGGACGACATGCCGCAGGGCGCGGCGCAGCTGGTGGTGGACGAGGCGACGCTGGTCATTCCGCTGGCCGGGATCATCGATTTGTCGCAGGAACGCCAGCGCCTGGAAAAGGAGCGCCGGAAGATCGACGACGAAATCGCGAAGGTCGAGCGCAAGCTGGGCAATGCGGATTTCATCGCGCGCGCCAAGCCGGAGGTCGTCGAGGAAAATCGCGACCGCCTGGCCCAGCAGCAGGGCGAGCGCGCCCGGCTGGACGCGGCCCTGGCCCGGATTGCCTGATCAGGACGGGTCGCGCGCTCGTCACCATCACTTCTCTTTCAATCCGGTGCGCTCCGTCACATGTTGATGGACGGGCCGGATGATCGGGACGGGGGATTCGCATGACCGACCATATGACACAGGGCGCGTCCCGCCGGGATGTCGCCTATCTTGGCGGGGGATGTTTCTGGTGCATCGAAGCGATGCTCCGGGAATTGTCGGGCGTGCTGGACCTGGCGCCGGGATATGCCGGCGGCATCCGGCCGGATCCGACATATGAAGAGGTCTGCACCGGCCGGACGGGCCATGCCGAAATCGTCCGGGTCGGCTTCGATCCGGACATCCTGCCCTATGCGGACCTTCTGCGGATCTTCTTCACCCTGCATGACCCGACGACGCCGGATCGGCAGGGCGCGGATGTCGGCACCCAGTATCGTTCGGTGATCTTCTGCGCGAATGCGGAGCAGGAACGCGCCGCCCGCGCCGTCCGTGACGAGATCGCGGCATCCGGCCTGTGGCCCGACCCGATCGTCACCGAAATCCGTCCGCTGGAACGGTTCTACGAGGCCGAGCCCTATCATCACGATTATTTCGCCAAACATCCGGAACGCGGCTATTGCGTCGCCGTGATCTCGCCGAAGGTCGCGAAGGTGCGGCGCCTGTTCCATGACCGGCTGGCACTGGCGCGCCGGTAACAGGCATGACGGGCCGTCTCTACGAGGGTTCTTCGTCCAGGAACAACTGGTCGGCTTCCTCGTCGAAATCGAACAATTCGGCGTAGCGCGCCCAGCCGATCAGCGTCTGCAGGGTCTGCTTGGCGTAATCGGGGGACATGCTGTCCTCCAGTTCGTCGCGGAAGCGCTCGGCACTGGCGCGGTGGTTCGGTCGTTCGTCCAGGACCGAGCGGATCGTGCGGACCAGCGGAATATTGTGCAGCAGGCTGTGCCACAGGATGTGCTTGCGCTCGTCATGGGCGCTCTGGACGAAGCGGGCGCCTTCCTGCGTCAGGATGATGTCCCCGTCTTCCAGTTCGGCGAATTCCAGAAGTTGCAGGGATTCGCCCAGCGGGAACAAATCGTCCAGTTCCAGTTGCAGCCGCGATGCCAGCAGCGGCAGGTCCGCTCGGCCGTCCAGCGGGTCGGCGGCCAGGGTTTCCATCATGCCCACCATCGTATTGATCGGCAGGGGCGGCAGGGCGATCTGGACGGACGGGGGTGGCAGGGGGCCCTCCTCGCCGGGCAGTTCGGCCTCGGAGACGATCGGCGCGCGGCGGGTCATCAGCGCGTAGATCCGGTCCACCAATTGCCGGAAGGCCGGATCTTCGCGATTGCGGGGATGGGCGAACGGCACCGACAATTCATGCGCCACCCGCCCCGGATTGGATGAAAAGACGAGAATGCGGTCGCACATCAACACCGCTTCCTCGATGTTATGCGTCACCAGCAGCACCGATTTGATCGGTAGCCGGCGCTCGGCCCATAATTCGATCAGGTCGGTGCGCAGGTTTTCCGCCGTCAGCACGTCCAGTGCCGAGAACGGTTCGTCCATCAGCAGCAGATCGGGATGCACGACCAGTGCGCGCGCCAGGCCGACGCGCTGGCGCATGCCGCCCGACAATTCCTTGGGATAGGCGTTTTCGTATCCGCCCAGGCCGATCAGGTCGATGGCGTTTTCGGCCAGTTGCTCGCGCTCGGCCGCCGGCACGCCCTTTGCCTCCAGTCCCAGTTCGACATTCTTCTGCACCGTCAGCCATGGGAACAGCGCGAAGGACTGGAAGACCATCGCAATGCCGGGGACGGGTCCGTCCAGTTCGCGCCCCTTCCACAGCACCTGGCCCGACGTCGGCGGCAGCAGGCCGGCGATGATGCGCAGCAGGGTGGATTTTCCGGACCCCGAACGTCCCAGCAGTCCCACGATCTCGCCGGACCGCAGCGTCAGGTGCACGTCGTCCAGCACGACCAGGTCGGCGGCGCTTTCCTTATGATAAGCCTGCCGGCAGCCGACGATCCGGATCAGTTCGTCATGCGTGGGGTCGGGGGACGCGGCGGCAGGCAGGGTCATCGCTCGGGGCCTCAGCTGAAGGTGAAATGACGGCGGGCATATTCGGCAAGCGGGCGCCAGACCGCGCGATTGAACAGCAGGACGAAGGCGGCCATGATGGTCATGCCCAGCCCGACATGCGCGGTATCGCCGCGAAGGGTGGCGTGGGCGATGTAGGCGCCCAGCCCGTGGGCCCCCAGATGGACGTCGCCCCAGTTCGCGACCTCGGCGGCGATGGCGGCGTTCCAGGCGCCCCCGGAGGCCGCGATCGCGCCGGTGATGTAATAGGGAACGATCCCGGGCAGGATGACCCTGACCCACCACAGGCGGCCGCCGACATGCAGGCTGCGCGCGACCTCCAGCAGGTCGGCGGGATAGGACGCGGCCCCGGCCACGACGTTGAACAGGATGTACCACTGCGTCCCCAGGATCATTAGGGGGGTCAGCCAGATGTCGCTGGCCAGGTGGAAATGAACGATGAACACCACGAAGATCGGGAAGAACAGATTGGCGGGAAAGGCCGCCATGAACTGCGCCACGAATTGGGTGCGACGCGCCCGTACGGCGTCCAGTCCCAGCCACACCCCCGCCGGTACCCAGATCAGCGAGGCCAGCAGCACCATCGCGATCACCCGGACCAGGGTCAGGCCGCCCAGGGCGACGACATGCCCGATCTCGGCCAGCGAGAACGCGGCATGGGCATATTGCCAGACCTGCCAGGCCGCGACGGCGCAGAATCCGGCCAGCAGCGCCGTCCACCCCGCGTCCTTCACGCGTTCGGGTACCCGGACCTTGTGGCGCGCATCTGACGGACGCCGGCCCAGCGGCAGCCCGCCGATTGCCGTCAGCCCGTTGCCGATCGAATCTGTCACCCGCCGCAGCAGGGCGGTGCGGCGCAGCAGCACCAGCATCCAGGGATCGCCGGCCGGCCGCGCGTCGATTGTCGCGGTGGCGAAGCGCGCCGACCACGCGACGAGGGGACGGAAGACCAGCTGGTCGTATCCCAGGATGACGACCAGCATCGTGACGATGGCATACAGCACCGCCCAAAGGTCGCGCTGGGCGATGGCGGTGCCGACATACGACCCGATGCCGGGCAGAAGGACGTCGGTGTTCCCGACGGTGATCGTCTCGGAATACACCACCATGAACCAGCCGCCGGACATCGAGATCATGGCGTTCCACACCAGCCCGGGCACCGCGAACGGGACCTCCAGCCGCCAGAATTTCTGCCAGGACGTCAGACGGAACCCGCGCGCGACCTCATCGAGGTCCGGCGGGATGCTGCGCAGGGACTGATACATGCTGAAGGCCATGTTCCAGGCCTGGCTGGTGAAGATCGTGAAGATCGCCGCCAGTTCGGCCCCCATGACCTGCCCGGGAAACAGTCCCATGAAGAACACGACGGTAAAGGTCAGGAACCCCAGGATCGGAACGGATTGCAGCACGTCCAGGACCGGGACCAGGATCAGGCCCGCACGGCGGCTCTTGGCCGCCCACACGGCGTAGGTGAAGGTGAACAGCAGGGACGCCATCAGGGCCGCGAACATCCGCAGCGTCGTCCGCACGGCATATCCGGGCAGCCAGGACGGGTCCAGATGGATCGTCGCCGCGTTGGGCGCGGACAGCGGCGCGAGCATGTGGCGCCCGGCCGAGGCCAGCAGGACGGCGAGCCCCAGGATGCACAGCAGGGCCGCGAGGTCGAACAGGTTGGGACGGCCCTGGCGGGATGGATGGGCGGGGAGCGTGCTCGCCGTCATGAACCTACTTTCCTGTCCTGCCGAAGGCGTGCGCCTGTCCTCAGGCTGCGGGGGCGGCCGTTCCCGTGCTGCCGAATCCGCCGCCGGCGCGGGTGGTTTCGTCCAGTGTCCCGACCTCGCGCCAGTCGGCGCGAACGACGGGTGCCAGGACACCCTGGGCGATCCGCATGCCGCGATCGACCGTCACTGCCTCGGTGCCGGTGTTCAGCAGGATGATGCCGATTTCCCCGCGATAGTCCTCGTCGATCGTGCCGGGGCTGTTGGGCAGGGTGATCCCGTGCTTCAGCGCCAGGCCGGAGCGCGGGCGGATCTGCAGTTCATATCCCGCCGGCAGGGCGATGCACAGGCCGGTCGGGATCAGGACCCGGGCGCCGGGGGCGACAATGACGGGGGAGGCGACCGCCGCCAGGAAATCCATGCCCGCCGCGCCCGCCGTCGCATAGGTCGGCAGGGGCAGGCCCTCGGCGTGGGCGAGGCGTCGAACGGCGACTGGAACGGTGGGGGCGGTCATGGAGGACTCCGGTCGGGGGAAAAGAATTCGGCGATCCGCTGCGCCAGGCGCCGTGCCACGGCCTCCTTCGCCAGCCTGGGCCAGCGTTCGGACCCGTCGGCGGTCATCAGGACGATCTCGTTTTCCGCGCCGCCCATGATACCCGTTTCCGGCCGCACGTCGTTCGCGACGATCCAGTCGCATCCCTTCGCCACGCGCTTCGCCGCCGCGTACCGCTCCAGGTCGTGGGTTTCGGCCGCGAAGCCGACCACCAGAGCCGGGCGTGCCGGCCCTGGGGCGCCAAGCTGCGCCAGGATGTCCGGATTGGGGGCCAGGGTCAGGACGGGGGCGGCGGCCCCCGGGCCCTTCTTCATCTTGCGGTCGGTGCTGTTGGCGACGTGCCAGTCGGCGACGGCGGCGGTGCAGACGGCGATGTCGCAGGGCAGCGCGGCCTGACACGCCGCCAGCATCTGGGCGGCGGTTTCGACCCGTCGCACGTCGGCGCCGGGTGGCGGCGGCAGATCCGCCGGACCGCTGACCAGGGTGACGCGTGCCCCGTGGGCGGCCAGGGCGGCAGCGATGGCATAGCCCTGGCGGCCGGACGAGCGGTTGGCCAGGTAACGGACCGGGTCGATCGGCTCGAACGTCGGCCCGGCGGTGACCAGGGCATGCCGCCCGACGAGCGACGGCAGGGCTTCGGCGCGATGTTCCAGATGGCGGAAGATCGCCTCGGCGAGGACGGGTGGTTCGGCCAGGCGTCCGGGGCCGGTCTCGTTGCAGGCCATCAGGCCGACCTCCGGCCCCACGACCGATACCCCGCGGGCGCGCAGAGTCGCCATGTTGGCTTGCGTCGCCGGATGGTCCCACATCCGCACGTTCATCGCCGGCGCGACCATGACCGGCTTGTCGGTCGCCAGCAGCACCGTGGTCGCCAGATCGTCGGCGATGCCGGCCGCCATCCGCGCCAGGATATCCGCCGTCGCGGGACACACCACCAGAAGGTCGCAGGAGCGCGACAGGATGATATGACCCATCTCGCTCTCATCGGTCAGGGAAAACAGGTCCGAGAAGACGCGTTCGCCCGTCAGGGCCTGGAGGCTGAGCGGGGTGACGAAATACGCGCCGGCCCCCGTCAGCACCACCCGCACGCGCACGCCCCGCGTCGTCAGCAGGCGGATCAGTTCCAGGCTCTTGTAGGCCGCGATGCCCCCGCAGACGATCAGCAGGACCGACCGCCCGTCGGGTGCGGGGGCGTGCGGCGTCACGGTCAGATCCGCCAGCCCGAATGGATGGCCGCGATCCCGCCCGACAGGTTGCGGTAGGTGACATGTTCCAGTCCGGCGTCGCGCATCATGCCGGCCAGGGTGTCCTGGTCGGGGAACATGCGGATGCTTTCGGCCAGGTACTGGTAGCTTTCGCGATCGCCGGCGATCGCGGCCCCCATCCGGGGCAGGACCTGGAACGACCAGGCGTCGTAGACCGACGACAGCGCCGCCACCTGCACGCGGGAGAATTCGAGGCAGAGGAACCGCCCGCCCGGCCGCAGGACGCGCCGGGCTTCGCGCAGGACGGCGTCCTTGTCGGTGCAATTGCGCAGGCCGAATGCGATGGACACCCGGTCGACGGAGCGGTCGGGCAGGGGGATCGCCTCGGCGTCCACCACGGCGAAGCGCAGGCTGGAAATCAGGCCCCGCTCCAGCGCGCGGTTGCGACCGACGGCAAGCATGTTGGCGTTGATGTCCGACAGGATCGCCTGTCCGCCGCCCGCCCGCAACCATCCGAAGGAAATGTCGCCCGTCCCGCCGGCCAGGTCCAGAAGGGTCAGGTCCGGATGGGCGCCCAGTTCGGTGATGAAGATCTTCTTCCAGGCCCGGTGGATGCCCAGGGACATGACATCGTTCATGATGTCGTACCGCGTGGCCACGCTGTCGAAGACGGCGCGGACCATCGGTTTCTTCTCGGAGATCGGGACGTCGCGGAATCCGAAATCGGTGGTGTCCGCGTCGGCGGAGCGGGGCATTGCGGGGTCCGCAAACGGGGGCTGGATGGTATTGTCGGTCATGGAACAGGGATATAACCTCAGATCCGGTCATGCCGGAACTCCCTGAAGTCGAAACAGTGATGCGCGGGATGCGATTGCGTCTCGAAGGCCAGGTCATCGCGCGGGCGGCCGTCCGGCGGGACGGGCTGCGTTTCCCGTTCCCCGAACGTCTGGCGGAACGCCTAGCCGGTGCCAGGATCGTGGATTTCCGGCGTCGGGCCAAATACATCCTGATGCGGCTGGACAGCGGGGAAACCATGCTGCTGCATCTGGGCATGTCCGGGCGGGTGCTGCTGTTGGGGCCGGAAGACGTCAGACCGGGGGACGACCCGGCGGCGACGCGGCACGAGCATCTGTCCTTCGAGACGGTGGGTGGGGCGCGATTCGGCCTGATCGACCCCCGGCGCTTCGGCGTCGTCGACCTGATGCCGACGGAGGACGAGGACCGGCACCGCCTGCTGGCGCGACTCGGTCCCGAACCCCTGGGCAACCGGTTTTCGCAGCGCTGGCTGCATCAGGTCATGGCCGGGCGCCGGACGTCGATCAAGGCTGCGCTGCTGGACCAGGCCGTCGTGGCGGGCCTGGGCAACATCTACGTGTCCGAAGCCCTGTTCCGCGCCTCGATCCACCCCCAGCGCCTGGCCTGCACCCTGGACGAGCGGGAGGAGGCGGCGCTGATCCGTGGAATTCGCACCGTCCTGCGCGAAGCGATCGCGGCAGGGGGGTCAAGCCTGCGCGATTATGTCCAGCCGGATGGGGAGCTGGGCTACTTCCAACATGCCTGGCGCGTCTACGGCAGGGCGGGAGAGGGATGCCCGGATTGTCCGGGCGGCGCGGCCTGCGCGGGCGTGGTCCGGATCGTCCAGGCGGGACGGTCGACATTCTTCTGCCCCCGGTCCCAGATCCTGGACACGGCCCGGGATGCGGTCGTCGCCGGCCCTGAATGACTGTTCCGCGAAGACTTGTCTTGACGAGGGATGGAGCCTTGGACTAGATCGCCACCCTGATCTGGATGTCCGCACATGTCAGGCGGCGGACCTCGTAACCTGATTTATGCTGAACTGAGAACGATGGCCAATACCGCATCCGCGCGCAAGCGCATCCGACAGAACGAGCGCCGGAACGCGCGCAACACGGCGCGCGTCTCGCGCATGCGCACCTTCATCAAGAAGGTCGAGGCCGCGATCGCGACCGGCAACAAGGAACAGGCGGCCGACGCGCTGCGCGCGGCCCAGCCGGAAATGCAGCGTGCGTCGGGCAAGGGCGTCATCCACGCCAACACCGTGGCGCGCAAGATTTCCCGCCTGTCCGCCCGGATCAAGGCGATCGCCGCAGCGTGATCGACTGATGATCCGGTATTATTTTCCGCACGGAAAGTAATGGATTTACGGATAGTAAAAAACTAGCAGAAGTCGGGCCAGGCGTTTTTACGCGCGGCCCGACTTTTGTTTTATAGCACAGGTTCCCTGTTGGCCTGAGGCCTGGGACAAGTGTTGGCGAGCTGTCCGGTTTTCGGGATTTTGGCGGATCTCGTTCGCCAGTTTTTCGTTGCCTCCGTCAGGTCCGTGACCTATTCTTGGCGCCTTCCTGTCGTGATGATTGGTGAGGCGATGTGACCATGCCCGCAAGGGTGTCGGGCAGGCGGAAAACTATGCCTATCGGATGTCTTGGGTCTGGGAATAATCGCGCGGAATTTCCGCGCAGCCGGACAATCATGTCCTCGAACGGCCGGGAGTTGAGATGACGGGCGAATTGGGTGGATATGATGCCGTCGCGGAGGCTCGGTCGGCCCGGAATATCCTCGATATCCACTGGGCCCGCATCTGCGCCCGGCTGCAGGCCGAGGTGGGCGAGGTCGAATACCGGACCTGGCTGAAGCAGATCACGATCGGTCCCGTGGACGGGGATGAGATCACCCTGAACCTGCCCACCCGCTTCCTGCGCGACTGGGTGCGCAGCCAGTATGGCGATCGGCTCAGCACGCTGTGGAACGCCGAAATTCCCGAGATCCGCCGGGTCGAACTGCAGGTCGCCCGCATCGACGGCGCGGCGGCCTCTCCCCCCCCGGCCCTGGCCGATGTCGAGCAGGGGGGTGACGATCGCGGCGTGGCATCGACCCCGGTGGTGTCGCCGGTGGCCGAGGATCGCGTTCCCGAAAACCGCAACGATCTGGCGGCGCCGCTCGATCCGCGCTTCACCTTCGACACCTTCGTCGTCGGCAAGCCGAACGAATTCGCCTATGCCTGCGCGCGCCGGGTGGCCGAACGGCCGTCCAGCCCGGGATTCAACCCGCTGTTTCTGTATGGCGGCGTCGGGCTCGGCAAGACGCATCTGATGCATGCCATCGGGTCGGAACTGGTGCGGGGCGGGGCGGTGTCGGTCGCCTACATGTCGGCCGAAAAATTCATGTACCGCTTCATCGCCGCCATCCGGTCGCAATCGACGATGGAATTCAAGGAGCAGCTTCGTTCGGTCGACGTGCTGATGATCGACGATCTGCAGTTCCTGATCGGCAAGGACAATACGCAGGAAGAATTCTTCCATACCTTCAACGCCCTGGTGGATGCGGGGCGACAGATCGTCGTATCGGCCGACAAGTCGCCGTCAGACCTGTCGGGGCTGGAGGATCGCCTGCGGACCAGGCTGGGCTGCGGCATGGTCGCGGACATCCATGCCACGACGTTCGAATTGCGGATTTCCATCCTGGAATCCAAGGCCGCGGCGTCCGGCGTCGCCGTTCCGGGCAAGGTCCTGGAATTCCTGGCGCACAAGATCACGTCGAACGTCCGCGAACTGGAAGGCGCGCTGAACCGGCTGATCGCGCATGCGAACCTGTTCGGCAGGCCGGTGACGCTGGAGGCGACGCAGGATGTGCTGCACGACATCTTGAAGGCCCACGACCGCCGGGTGACGATCGAGGAAATCCAGCGCAAGGTGTCCGAGCACTGGAATATCCGCCTGACCGACATGTCGTCGGCCCGCCGGGCCCGGGCGGTCGCCCGTCCGCGGCAGGTGGCAATGTATCTGGCCAAGCAGTTGACCAGCCGGTCGCTGCCGGAAATCGGCCGCAAGTTCGGCAACCGCGACCACACCACAGTCATGCACGCCGTCGCCCGAGTTACCGAACTGATGGAACGCGACACCGCGTTCGCCGAGGATGTCGAGCTTCTGCGGCGCATGCTCGAGAGCTGATCGCACGGCCCGGCATGCGGGGCCTTTCCGCAGTCGCCGGGCGCTGCTAGAGCTAATCCCCCGTCGGGCTGGCCAGGGCGGGTTTATGCCGGGCAAGGAGATTCTGTACCGATGAAGCTGAAGGCTGACCGCGCGACACTGCTCAAGGCGCTCGCCCATATCCAGAGTGTCGCCGAGAAGCGGAACACCATTCCGATCCTGGCCAACGTCCTGATCAATGTCGCCGATGGACGGCTGACGCTGACCGCGACGGACATGGAAATCGCGGTAGTCGAGGAAATCGGCGCCGAGACCAGCCGGAACGGCGCGGTGACGGCGCCTGCCGCCGTCCTGTACGAGATCGTGCGCAAGCTTCCGGACAGCGTCGCCATCGAACTGGACCATACGGGTGGGGACGCGCCGCTGGCCCTGCGGGCCGGACGCTACGCCACCAGCCTGAACGTGCTGGATGTCGACGATTTCCCGTCGATGATGGCCGGAGCGCTGCCGCATCGCTTCACCATGCCGGCGGCCGTGCTGCGGGGCCTGATCGACCGGACGCGCTTTGCCATCTCGACCGAGGAAACGCGGTACTACCTCAACGGGATCTATCTGCATGTCGCAACCGTCGACGACGGCAACATGTTGCGCGCCGTCGCCACCGACGGTCACCGCCTGGCGCGCGTCGAGACCGAAGTCCCGCCCGGGGCCGAGGGTATGCCCGGCGTCATCGTGCCGCGCAAGACGATCGCCGAACTGCGCAAGCTGCTGGACGAGGGGGCCGACGACGTTACGGTTGCCCTGTCCGATACGCGCATCCAGTTCACCGTCGGCACCGTGACCCTGACGTCGAAGCTGATCGACGGCACCTTTCCGGAATATGACCGCGTGATTCCCCGCGGCAACGACAAGATCCTGCGGGTCGGCAAGCGCGATTTCTCGGACGCCGTGGCCCGCGTCGCCGCCATCAGCCAGGAGCGTTCGCGCCCCGTCAAGCTGTCGATCGGCCGCAACCTGCTGACCCTGTCCGCGGTCAGCCCGGATCAGGGTACGGCGAAGGAAGAACTCGACGAAAATCACGTCACTTATGATTCCGATCCGCTGGAGATCGGGTTCCAGGCCCGTTACCTGAACGACATCACGGACCAGATCGATCGCGACGTCGAATTCGCGTTTTCGGACAGCTCGGCGCCGACGATCGTGCGTGACGTGGGCAGCCCGTCGGCATTGTATGTCCTGATGCCGATGCGGGTCTGAGAAGCTGTTTGACAAAGTGGGCATTCCGGCGATCCGACGCGCGTTTTCCGTGTTCCGCTTCGGGGCGCGGAAGCACACGATTGGCGTGCTACTGCGCGGCGCGCTCGCCCGGCATGTCCATTTTTCAGACAACTTCTGACCGGGAACCGTCCGGTTCGCCATGGCGCGTCTCGAACGGCTGGCGCTGACGGATTTCAGGAATTATCGCCACCTGGTGTGGCGGCCGTCTTCGCCTGTCACCGTGGTGACGGGCGAGAACGGCAGCGGCAAGACCAATCTGCTGGAGGCCCTGTCGCTGCTGGTTCCTGGGCGCGGTCTGCGCGGTGCACGCAATGCGGACATCGTGCGGCACGGCGTATCGGCATGGGGTGTCGCGGCCCGGTTCGGCGGCGCCGCCGGGCCGTTTGATATCGCGACCGGCAGCGACCCGGCCCGGCCCGAACGCCGGGTCTTCCGGATGGATGGCGAGACGCTGCGCAGCCGGGCCGGCCTGTCCGATCATCTGTCCGCCGTCTGGCTGACCCCGCAGATGGATCGCCTGTTCCAGGATGGATTGCCGGGTCGCCGCCGCTTCCTGGACCGGCTGGTGCTGGCGCTGGAACCGGGACATGCGCGCGAACTGGCGGCCCATGATCAGGCGATGGCGCAGCGGAACAGGCTGCTGGCGACGGGGCGGGCCGATCCGGCCTGGCTGGCGGCGCTGGAGGATTCGATGGCGCGGCATGCCGTGGCGGCCTCGGCCGCCCGTCTGTCGCTTGCGGCACAGCTGAACGACGCCGGGGGCAGCACGGTTCCCGACGGATTTCCCGTCGCACGGCTGGAGGTCGTCTGCACGATTGCCGAGCGTCTGCGCGATCGGCCGGCCCTGTCGGTCGAGGATTGGCTGCGCGCGCGGCTGGCCGCCGACCGGCCGACGGATGCCGCGCGCGGCGGTAGCGGCGCCGGGGCGCATCGTGCCGACCTGGCCCTGTCCGACCGGGCGACCGGCCGCGCAGCCGGCCAGGCCAGCACCGGCCAGCAGAAGGCATTGCTGCTGGGTGTGATCCTGGCGCATGCGGCCCTGATGGCGCGCAGCCGGGGCGACGGGCCGGTGATCCTGCTGGACGAACCGCTGGTCCATCTGGACCGGGCGCGGCGCGAGGCCCTGTTCAGGACCATCGGCAGGTTCGACACCACCGTTCTGATGACCGGTACCGACGCCGAGCAGTTCCTGCCCCTGCGCGACCTGGCCGCATTCGTAATCCCGCACGACGGCGAGCTTCGCCCCCTGTCCGCGCCCCCGTCCGGATTTCGGCCGCCGGATGCTGGTTCGCCGGGCGGTAAGCCTGTATGATCCCGTCTTTCGACCAAGATTCTTGCCTGGAGCATCCGTCCGGTATGTCCGACCAATCCAATCCCGTTCAGAAACCCGATGTGGACATGAGCGGGATCTCGCCCGACAACTCGGACTACGACGCCGCATCGATCTCCGTCCTGAAGGGGCTGGATGCCGTTCGCAAGCGGCCGGGCATGTATATCGGCGATACCGACGACGGGTCGGGCCTGCACCATATGTGCTTCGAGATCATCGACAATGCGGTGGACGAGGCCCAGGCCGGCTATGCGACGAGTTGCATCGTCACGCTGAACGGGGACGGCAGCGTGTCGGTTCGCGACAATGGCCGCGGCATTCCCACCGACATGCATATCGACGAAGGAATCAGCGCGGCCGAGGTCGTGCTGACCAAGCTGCATGCCGGCGGCAAGTTCAATCAGAATTCCTACAAGGTGTCCGGCGGCCTGCATGGCGTGGGCGCGGCCGTCGTCAACGCCCTGTCGGAATGGATGGAAGTCCGGATCTGGCGGAATGGGCAGGAGCATATGATCCGCTTCCGCCATGGCGAACGCGACGCCCCGCTGGTGGTGGTGGGCCCCAGCGCCGAGCCGCGCGGCACGCTGGTGACGTTCAAGCCCAGCGTCGCGACCTTCACGAACATCGAATTCGACTTCGCCATCCTCGAACGCCGCGTGCGCGAGCTGGCCTTCCTCAATTCCGGCTTGCAGATCGTGCTGCGCGACGAACGTCACGCCACCACGCGCGAGGATATCTTCCATTATGAAGGCGGCCTGGCGGCCTTCGTCGAATGGCTGGACCAGGGCAAGGCCGCGATCGTCGATCCGCCGATCACCGGCAGCCTGCAGAATGACGAGAACGGCATCAAGGTCGAATTCGCGCTGACCTGGAACGACAGCTTCCACGAGACGATGCTGTGCTTCACCAACAACATCCCCCAGCGCGACGGCGGGTCGCATCTGGCCGGGTTCCGTCAGGCCCTGACCCGCGTGGTCGGCCGCTATGCCGAGGGAAACAGCAGCAAGAAGGACAGCCATGCCCTGGTCGGCGAGGACATGCGCGAGGGCATGACGGCGGTGCTGTCGGTCAAGGTGCCCGACCCGAAGTTCTCGTCCCAGACCAAGGACAAGCTGGTGTCGTCCGAGGTGCAGCCGGTAGTGCACGCGGCGGCGTCGGACATGATCGCACACTGGTTCGAAACCCACCCCAAGGAGGCCCGGGCGATCGTCGCCAAGGTGATGGACGCCGCCGCGGCGCGCGAGGCCGCACGGCGCGCGCGCGAGCTGACGCGGCGCAAGGGGGTGCTCGACATCTCGTCCCTGCCGGGCAAGCTGGCGGATTGCCAGGAACGCGACCCCGCGCGCTCGGAACTGTTCATCGTCGAGGGGGATTCGGCCGGCGGCACCGCCAAGCAGGGGCGTGACCGGAAATTCCAGGCCATCCTGCCGCTGAAGGGCAAGATCCTGAACGTGGAGCGTGCGCGATTCGACCGCATGCTCGGTTCGGCCGAGGTCGGCACCCTGATTACCGCGCTGGGTACCGGCATCGGGCGCGGCGAGGTGGATCAGGGCGGGTTTTCCATCGACAAGCTGCGCTATCACCGCGTCGTCATCATGACGGACGCCGATGTCGACGGATCGCATATCCGCACGCTGCTGTTGACGTTCTTCTTCCGCCAGATGCCCGAACTGATCGAGCGGGGGCATCTCTATATCGCGCAGCCGCCGCTCTATCGCGCCAAGCGCGGCAATGACGAGCGGTATCTGAAGGACGACGCGGCGCTGGAAAAATACCTGCTGGACAAGGCGCTGGCCAATGCGTCGCTGCGCCTTGGCGACGGGCGCGTCGTGACGGGCGACGACCTGGCCACGGAAATCGGCTTTATCCGCGACGTGACGCGCGCCTTGCAGCGCCTGTCGGTCCGGGCGCCGATCTGGATCCTGGAACAAGCGGCGATTACCGGCGCCCTGAATGCCGACGTCGCCACCGTCCAGGGCCGGGTCGCCAGCCTGCAGGCCCGCCTGGACGAGGTGTCGCTGCCCAACGAACGCGGCTGGAAAGTCGTCGCCAGCGCCGATGGTCTGGAACTGGCGCGCAGCGTGCGCGGCGTGGGCGAGGTCTATCGCCTGGACCCGGCGACCCTGCGCAGCGCCGAGGTCCGCTGGCTGGCCGAGCGGGTGGACCGGCTGATGGCCGATTTCACCGGGACGGTGGAACTGACCCTGGACAGCACGACCCGTCCGGTGACCGGACCCGCGTCGCTGTTCGACCGCGTCCTCGCGCAGGGGCGGCGGGGTCTGTCGATCAACCGCTTCAAGGGCCTGGGCGAGATGAATGATGCCCAGCTGTGGGAAACCACGCTGGATCCGGCGATGCGGACGCTGTTGCAGGTCAAGGTGGGCGACGTGGAGAACGCGGCGCAGGTCTTCTCTACCCTGATGGGCGACGTGGTCGAGCCGCGCCGCGATTTCATCGTCGGCAATGCGCTCAAGGTTGCGAATCTCGACGTCTAGGGCAGGGCCAGTGATGATCCGGGCGATCGTTCGCGTCCTGGCCCTGGGCGTCGCCCTGGGAACGGGACGTGCCCTGGCGGCGGACATGCCGCCGCAGATCGACCAGACCTATGCCGTGTACAGCCACGGCTTCCGGGTGCTGGCGATTGCGGCCCGCTACAGCGTGACCCCGACGGGATATGCCGTTCGCGCGACGATGAAGAGCGGCGGCCTGATGGGGCTGCTGTTCCACATGAACATCACCTCGCAGGCCACCGGTCGCTTCGTCGCCGATGGCGTCCAGCCGCTGACCTATGACAGTGCGGGATTTTCCCGAGGGGCCGACCGGCATGTCGTCATGGCCTATGACGACGGCCGCGCGCGGATCGCCCTGCAAACCCCGCCCGAGACCGGTCGCGATCCGATCCCGTCGGATGACATGGCCCCGGCCGTGGATTCCCTCAGTGCCTTGATGCGCCTGCAGCAAGCGGTTCGGACCCGCCATGCCTGCGACGGGTCGGCCGTCGTCTTCGACGGTGCGCGCCTGCTGCGGATGGAGGCCCGGACGATCGGTACCGAGCAGATGCCCGACGATTCGCACCAGCCTTATCATGGCATGGCATTGCGGTGCGATTTCAGCGATGTGCAGATCGCCGGCTTCCGCCGGTCGGATGGTCCGGATTCCCCGGCCCGCCGTCCCATCCTCGGCAGCGTGTGGTTCCAGGACGCGCAAGGGAACGGGGAGACGGCGGTGCGGATCGTATTCGACCACCCGAAGCTCGGCCGGTTGGCCGTCATGCTGCGCCCGCAGGAGTGACGCGCGCCGGCCGTGAGACCTTTACCCGGTCCGCGTGAATCCGTCGGCGCTCCAACCGTCGCTGCCGACCCCGTGATGGATCATGAACAGGCCGGTCGGGTCGTAGCGTTTCTTGACCTGTTGCAGCCGTTGCGCATTGTCCCCCCAGAAAGCGCGCTGCCAGTCAGGCAGGTTGTAATCGCATTCCGACATATAGCATCCGGCATCGGGGATGACGTTGCGGAGGGCCTGCATCGCCTGGCGGATATGCGACCGGTTCCGCCGCGCGGTTGCCAGATCGGTCTCGGACAAGCCCAGGTAGGCGGTCGGACCGTCGCAGGCGATGATCGCGAGCGCGAAGGCGTCGAGCACCTTGGCGTTCATCGCCGTTGCCCCCGATGTATCGATCGCCGACGCTGATCCGCCGGCCAGACCCTTGTTGAAATGCAGGGTAACCGGCCACCGGCGGGAGGCCGAGAACCAGGCATCGACGAAGGCCGCACGATTCTCTCCGTGCAGGAGCCTCTGTGGCAGCCAGGCCGATTCGTACCCATGCCAGAAGGCGGCGACCTGCTGGCTATCGCCTTTCCACCACCAATTGTCCCGCCCCGCGCCCTCGCGCGTGTCGCGTGCCACTGCGGAAGGAAGGACCTGGGACATATAGGCCTCATCCCAGAAATGACGGGCCGGAATGTCCGCGATCAGCAGATCATCCCCTGCGACATACTCCCGCGGATGCGCCGCAACGAAGGTGATCAGTCCTTGCCACGCCGCCTGTGCCTGCGCGGCGTCAAGCCCCTGGAAGAGCATCGTGACCTCGAGGACATTGCCGGGTCTGGCGCTGGCCTGCTCCCCCCAGTGCGGATTGAAGAGGTGATCCGCATAGAGCGCCACGAACCGGTCGAGCAGCCGTCGGAACGCCGCGTCGGATATCGCACGCAATGTCCAATGCACGACGCCGAACCGGCGGGGCAGATCGTGGGTGCGCAGTGTCAGGCGCGTGACGACGCCGAACGTGCCACCGCCGCCGCCCCGAAGCGCCCAGAACAGGTCCGGTTCGCGAACCGCGTTCACGATGCGCACGCGCCCATCGGCGGTGACGATCTCGGCCTCCAGAAGATGCGCCGCGCCGGTTCCGAATGCCTTCGAGAAGCTTCCGAAGCCGCCGCCCTGTACAAACCCCCCGACGCCCACGGTCGTGCAGCCGCCGCCCTGCACGTAGCGGCCGCCATGCGTCGTGACCGCCCGATAGGCGTCCAGCCAGATGCATCCCGCGCCGAGCGAGACCGCCGGCACCGGCGCGGAGGACGATCCCAATGGCACGAAGCCGTCATGCAGCGTGACCTCGTCCATGTCGCGGGTCCAAATCATCAGCGAGTCGGGCGCATTCGATCCGCCGATATAGCTGTGCCCTCCACCTCTGACGACGAGACGCAGCCGGTGGGCGGCCGCGAAACGCACAGCCTGGCTGACATCCGCAGCATCCCGCGCCCTTAACACATAGGCGCTCGGGGACGAGCGCCACGCGTCGATCCAGCCCCGAGGATTGCGTCAGGCCGGGCTCGTCGCGCAGATAGAATGGGTTGTCGATCTGCGCGCGCACCGCCGCCGAGGCGAGATCGGGCCGCTGTCCCGGCTGCAATCGCCCACCCACATCCCTGGCAAGTGCCCTCCACATGCTGGCATCGGGCCAGCCGGGATCGCCCGGACGTACCCGGACAATCGACGCAGCCCGGGCGGGAATGGACATCGCGACGGGCGCGAAGGCGATCGAAGCGAGCAGGCGCCGTCGCGACAAACGGTGCGGACGGAAGCGGCCGATACGGCTATATGTGTTCATGTAGATCCCTCTCGAACGGAGATAATCCGTGACCATGTCTTCGGCATCAGCCAGTCCGCCATCGTCATGGTCCGGTCGGCACGGTGGACGGGTCATCCGGCTGTTGTTCGGGATGAATGGCGAGGCATCGGGGACGAGCGGCGTACCGGGCGGCGGCCTGCGCACCGCCTGGCTGACCATCGCCGGCTCCCTGCTGTTCGTGGACACCATCAACGTCTTTACGGTCCTCGACGATGCCGCACGGCTGCACCGCCGGCTCTCGGCGTGGGAGCCGGTCATATGGGAAGGCAGCAGCGGGATCGCCGAACTGACGGTCTGCGGCATCATCTATCTGGCGCTTCGGGTAGCCCGGCCGGGTGTGACGTCGTGGCGCCGGGTGCTGGTCGTGCATGCGGGGGCGAGTGTCGCCTATTCAACGACCCATGTTGCCCTGATGATCGGGCTGCGCCGCGCGGCCTATGCGATTCGCGGCTTTCAATATCTCGGGCCGGCGGAATGGTTATATGAATATCGCAAGGATCTAGTCAGCTACGTCCTTATCGGAGCGATATTCTGGCTCTGCACGAGACCGGCGCGCGCAGCCTCGCCGGCCGCTGTGGTCGAACCGCCCTCGCTTTCCCCTTCCAGCTTCGACATCGTCGAGGGCGCGAGGATGACGCGCGTCCCGGTGTCCGCGATCGGCGCGGTCCGGGCGGCGGGGGAACTATGTCGAATTTCACCTGGATGACGGGCGCAGGAAACTGATGCGGGCGTCCCTCAAGACGGTCGAGCAGGCGCTGGCCCCGCATGGCCTGATGCGTACCCATCGATCCTGGCTGGTGAACGCGGCGCACGTCCGCGAGATCGTTCCGACCGGCTCGGGCGATTTCGATCTAGCGATCGGGGACGGCGGGATCGTGCCTTTGTCACGGCGCTATCCCGATACGCTGGAACGCCTGCGGTCGATCTAGGCCGGGATCAGTTGCGCCGCGATATGCGGGATCTCGATCATGCTGTCGGCCCCGATCGTGGCCCCGGCCTCCATTTCCGGCCGACCATAGCCCCAGCGGGCGAAGACCGATCCGACATGCGCGCCCGTCGCCGCCAGGATGTCATTGTGATGGTCGCCCACCATGATCGCGCGCCCCGGCGTGCCATGCGCCAGCCCGATGGTGCCCAGCAGGTGCGCGGGGTCGGGTTTGCGGACAGGGAAGCTGTCACCGCCGCCGATCGCGTCGAACCACCCGTCCAGGCCCAATGCCGATACGATCCGCCGTGCGGCCTCGACCGGCTTGTTGGTGCAGATGGCCAGTGTCCAGCCGTCGGCCTTCAGCGTTTCCAGCGCATAGGTGGTGCCGGGGAAGGGGCGCGACAGCTCGGTCGATCGGGGCGTGTAGTCGGCCATGTAGCGTGTCGTGGCCTCCTGCGCGTCGATCGACGCGGCAGCCTCCCCCGCATGGGCCAGCAATCGCCGGACCAGGGCCGCGACGCCATCGCCGACCATCGGGCGGACGATGTCCGGCGTGACGCCGCGCAGGCCGTAGGAGGTCAGCAGGCGATCCGCGCAGGCCGCGAGATCGGGAAGGCTGTCCAGAAGAGTGCCATCCATGTCGAATACGGCAAGGCGGGGGGATCGTGCATTCATGACGGGAGCTCCTGCTGACGGTGGGTGCAGTATTCCGTAAATCTAAGTGATGGTCATGACCCGCGTGATGGATTTGACGCGGCGTCGCCCGGCCGCTACCCGCAGGACATGAACGCCAGAGCAGAGTCCGCCCCCGTGGGGGGCACGACCGCCCACCGCCCCGCCACGGCAGTCATCCTGGCGGCCGGGCTGGGCACCCGCATGAAATCCGATAGGCCCAAGGTCATGCATCCGCTGGCCGGACGCCCCATGCTGCGTTATCTGCTGGACAATGCGGCGTCGGTCTTCGACCGGATCGTCGTGGTGGTCGGGCCGGGCATGGAGCAGGTCGCGTCCCTAGCCGCCCCCCATGCGGTGGTCGTCCAGCATGACCGCCTGGGAACCGCGCATGCCGCGCTGCAGGCGGCCGACCTGTTCGGCGGCGGCGACGTGGCGATTCTGTACGGGGACAACCCCCTGATCACGGCCGACACCATGCGCCGCCTGCTGGCCTGCCGGGTCGAGGACGGGGTGGGGCTGGCACTGCTGGCCATGCGGCCGTGCGATCCGGGCCGCTATGGTCGCGTCGTGGTTGAAGGGGGGCTGGTCCGGCGCATCGTCGAATGGGCCGACGCGACGCCGGAGGAACGGGCGATCGATTTGTGCAACGCCGGGGTGCTGTGTGCCGGGGCCGACAGGTTCGCCGCCTGGTTGCGCGCGGTCGGGAACGACAACGCGAAGGGCGAGTATTACCTGGGCGACGTCGTCGCCCAGGCGGTGGCGGACGGGCAGCAGGTCCGCGCCGTCGAGGCGGCGGAGGACGAACTGCGCGGCATCAATTCCCGCGCCGAACTGGCCGAGGCCGAGGCCTGCGTCCAGGGGCGGCTGCGCGCCGCGGCGCTGGAGGCCGGGGTGACGCTGGTCGCCCCGGACACGGTGTTCCTGGCCGCCGACACGGTGCTGGAGCCCGATGTCACGGTGCATCCCCATGTCGTGTTCGGTCCCGGCGTGACCGTGCGGCGCGGGGCCGAGATCCGGGCCTTCAGTCACCTGGAAGGCTGCATCGTCGGGTCGGAGGCGCTGATCGGTCCCTATGCCCGCCTGCGGCCGGGCAGCGATGTCGGGCCGGGCGCGCATGTCGGCAATTTCGTGGAATTGAAGGCGGTCACCCTGGGGGCCGGGGCCAAGGCCAACCATCTGACCTATCTGGGTGATGCGATGGTCGGCGCGGGAACGAATGTCGGGGCCGGCACGATTACCTGTAACTATGATGGCGTGTTCAAGCATCGGACGACGATCGGGGAGGGGTGTTTCATCGGGTCGGATTCGATCCTGGTCGCGCCGGTCGCGATCGGTGATGGGGCCTTGGTCGCCGCCGGCAGCGTGATTACCGAGGACGTTCCGCCGGACGCCATGGCGCTGGGCCGGGCACGGCAGACCAACAAGGACGGGCGCGGTGCCGCGATGCGTGCGGCCCTGCGCAGCAAGAAGGAACAGGGCTGATGTGCGGCATTGTGGGTGTCGTCGGCAGCAACCAGGCTGCTCCCGTGATCTTCGGCGCCCTGCGTCGCTTGGAATATCGCGGATACGATTCCGCCGGGATCGCGACGCTGGTGGATGGCCGGATCGAACGGCGCCGTGCGGCGGGCAAGCTGGACCATCTTGCGGCGCTGCTCGACCGGATGCCGCTGACGGGCGTCACGGGCATCGGCCACACCCGCTGGGCTACGCACGGTGCACCGACGGAAAACAACGCCCATCCCCATGGCACCGCGCGCGTGTCGGTCGTCCACAACGGAATCATCGAGAATTTCGAGGAACTGCGCCGGGAGCTGGAAGCCGCGGGGCAGGTCTTCACCACCGAAACCGACAGCGAGACCATCGCCCAGCTGGTCGATTTTCACCTGAGCCGGGGCCTGTCGCCGCGCGACGCGGCGTTCGCCACCCTGCGCCGGCTGGAAGGGGCCTACGCTCTGGCGATGCTCTTCGCCGACCATGACGGCCTGCTGATCGGTGCGCGGCACGGCGCGCCGCTGGTCGTGGGGTATGGCGAGCATGAGATGTTCCTGGGCTCGGACAGCCTGGCGCTGGCGCCGCTGACGCGCCGCATCGCCTACATGGATGACGGGGACTGGGCGGTGGTGACCCGCGAGGGTGCCGAATTCTTCGACGCGTCGGGCGAGCGGGTGGAACGCGAAATCCGCACCACCGCCCTGATTGCCGGCGCGGTCGGCAAGGACGGCTATCGCCACTACATGGAGAAGGAACTGCACGAGCACCCGGTGGTAATCGGACAGACCCTGCAACGGCTGATCGACCCGGCGACCCGGCGGGTAGTCCTGCCGGACCTGCCGTTCGACCTGGCATCGGTTCCGCGCGCGGTCGTCACAGCCTGCGGGTCGGCCTTCTATGCCGGCATGATCGGCCGCTACTGGCTGGAAAGCGTGGCGCACCTTCCGGTCGATATCGATGTGGCCAGCGAGATGCGCTATCGCGATCCACCGCTGACGCCGGGGGGGATGGGACTGCTGATCTCGCAGTCCGGCGAGACCGCCGACACGCTGGCCGCGCTGCGCGGCATGCGGGCGCAGCGCCAGCACATCCTGTCGGTCCTGAATGTCGAGCAGAGCACCATGGCCCGCGAAAGCGACGTGGTGCTGGGGACCGCGGCAGGGCCCGAGATCTCGGTCGCCAGTACCAAGGCGTTCACCGCCCAATTGTCCGTCCTGGCCTGCCTGGCCATCGCCGCCGGGCGCCAGCGCGGCGTCCTGTCGTCCGATCAGGAGCAGGCGCTGGTCGCATCGCTGCTGGACCTGCCCAGTCGTGCCGGCGAGGTGTTCGATCAGTCCGACGCCATTCGCGAGATGGCGGCCGTCATCGCCGGGGCGCGCGATGTACTCTATCTCGGCCGGGGATCGTCCTTCCCGGTGGCCCTGGAAGGGGCGCTGAAGCTCAAGGAAGTGTCGTATATCCATGCCGAGGCCTATGCGGCCGGCGAGATGAAGCACGGCCCGATCTCGCTGATCGACCAGACCGTACCGATCGTCGCCACGGTGCCGTCCGGACGCCTGTTCGAGAAGACGCTGTCAAATCTTCAGGAGGCGCGCGCCCGGGGTGGCCGCCTGATGGTCTTCACCGACACGCAGGGCGCGGAACGTCTGCGCGGGCTGGCGGAAATCGTCGTCGCGATCCCGACTGTCGACGAATTCACTGCACCGGTTCTGCAGACCATTCCCGTCCAGATGCTGGCCTATGAGGTGGCATTGCTGAAGGGCACTGATGTCGACCAGCCCCGCAACCTCGCCAAGTCCGTGACGGTCGAATAACGCCAGCGCCGGCAAGGGCGACGTCGACGGCGGCCCGCCCATGTCCGACGGGCACGTCGGGCATCGCCCCCGGCGGTTGTCACGGGCGGCGGGAGGATGTTTCCTCCCGGAGTTTCCGTCGAACGTCGTCGGAGGCCGGCGAAGGGGAGCGAGACCATGGCGCAGAGCGGATCGGAACATGTCGGCATGCCATCTGGCACCCGGCTTCGGATCCTGGTCCGCGGGGCGGGGGTGTCCGGCCTGGTGACGGCCGTGACGCTGGCCGAGCGCGGCGCCGACGTGACCCTGGCCGAAATCGGGTCGCGGGTCGGGTCGGGGGCGTCCTGGATGGCCGGCGGCATGCTCGCGCCATGGTGCGAGGCCGAATCCGCGCCGCCCGAGGTCACCCGGCAATCGGTCGATTCGCTCGATTGGTGGGCCTCGCACGTGCCCGGTGTCGCGCGTAACGGCAGCCTCGTCCTGGCGCCACCGCGCGATGTCGGCGAGATCGCCCGGTTCGGCCGGCGCACCAGCCATTTCCAGACGCTGGATGGGCCGGGGATCGCCGCCCTGGAGCCCGATCTGGGCGACCGGTTCGGCAAGGGGCTGTTCTTTCCCGACGAGGGGCACGTCGATCCGCGCGACGCGCTGCGCGCCCTGCGGGACCGCCTGGTGGATCTGGGGGCGCGCGTCCTGTTCGACGCGCCGCCCGATGGACCGGATGGCGGATACGATCGCGTGGTCGATTGCACGGGGATCGCCGCGCGCGCCCGCCTTGCGGGCCTGCGCGGGGTGCGGGGGGAGATGCTGCTGCTGCGCTGTTCCGACGTGACCCTGCACAGGCCCGTGCGCATGCTGCATCCGCGCATCCCGGTTTACATCGTGCCGCGCGCCGACCATCTGTTCATGGTGGGCGCGACGATGGTGGAAAGCGAGAACGCGGGCGGCATGACAGTACGCTCCATGGTGGAACTGCTGACGGCCGCCTATGTGCTGCATCCTGCCTTCGGCGAGGCCGAGATCGTCGAAAGCGGCGCGGGCCTGCGCCCGGCCTATCCGGACAACATGCCGGCCGTGACGGTGGAGGGCCGGACGGTTTACGTGAATGGAATGTACCGGCATGGCTTCCTGCTGTCGCCGGCCCGCGCGCGGCAGGCCGCCGATATCGTGTTCGGCACCGGGCCAGGCGCTGCCTGAACGCCACGACAAGGAGGGCGAAGGAGGGGAAATGAAGATTCTGGTGAACGAAGAAGCGCACGAGGTCTCGACCAGGACCCTTGCCGGCCTGCTGGACGAACTGGGCTATGGCGACGCGCGGGTGGCGACGGCGGTCGATGGCGATTTCGTGCCCGCCTCGCGCCGGGGGGGGCATATGCTGGCGGAAGGGGCGCGGATCGAGATCCTGGCCCCGATGCAGGGGGGCTGAGCCATGTTGTTCTACGGCACGGAATTGTCGTCCCGGCTGATGCTGGGCACGGCGCAATACCCGTCACCCGAGATCCTGGCCGATGCGGTGCGGGCGGCACAGGCCGGCGTGGTCACCGTCTCGCTGCGGCGGGAATCGGCCGGCCTGCGGGCCGGGCAGGCCTTCTGGTCGATGATCCGCGACCTGGGCGTACCCGTCCTGCCCAACACCGCAGGCTGCCATACGGTGAAGGATGCCGTCACCACGGCCCACATGGCGCGCGAAGTGTTCGAGACCGACTGGATCAAGCTGGAGGTCATCGGCGAATCCGATACGCTGCAGCCCGACATGTTCGCCTTGATCGAGGCCGCGCGGATCCTGACCGAGGACGGGTTCAAGGTCTTTCCCTACATGACCGAGGATCTGGTCGGCGCCGAACGGCTGCTGCAGGCGGGGTGTGAGGTCCTGATGCCGTGGGGTGCGCCGATCGGGTCGGGCAAGGGACTGAACAACCTGTTCGGCCTGCGGGCGTTGCGGGCGCATTTCCCGGACGTGCCGCTGGTCGTCGATGCCGGGATCGGCCTGCCGTCGCACGCCGCGCAGGCGATGGAACTGGGATACGACGCCGTGCTGATCAACACGGCGGTGGCACGGGCGGGCGATCCGGCGGCGATGGCGGCGGCCTTCCGCCTGGCAGTCGAAGCCGGCCGGATCGCCCGTCAGGCGGACCCGATGGAGGAACGCGACATGGCCGTGCCCTCCACCCCGGTCCTGGGCCGGGCGGTGCTGGCATGACTCTGCCGTCGCGGATCTATCCCGTCGTCGATCGCGCCCTGTGGGTCGACCGGCTGGGCGGCGCCGGCGCACGGCTGATCCAGTTGCGCGTCAAGGACCTGCCGGCGGCAGAACTGGTGATGGAGGTCCGGGCGGCGCGCGCGCTGGCGGCGCGGCACGGCGTCTGCCTGGTGCTGAACGATTACTGGCAGCTGGCGCTGAATGAAGGGATCGACTTCGTTCACCTGGGGCAGGAGGATCTCGATACCGCCGATGTCGCCGCCATCAGGGGGGCCGGGGTCAGGCTGGGCGTCAGCACGCATTCGCCCGGCGAACTGGACCGGGCGCTGTCGGTCGGGCCCGATTACGTGGCGCTGGGCCCGGTCTGGCCGACGAAGCTGAAGCAGATGCCCTGGGCCCCCCAGGGGCTGGACCGGCTTGGCGAGTGGAAGCGTCTGGTCGGGCCTGTGCCGCTGGTCGCCATCGGCGGCATCACGCTGGCCCGGGCCGGGGCCTGCATCGCGGCTGGGGCGGATTGCGTGTCGGCCGTGTCCGACTTCATCGGTGCGCGCGATCCCGAAGGGCAGGTACGCGCGTGGCTGGCGGCCACCGCCGATTCCGCCCCCGCGCCGCATGCTGGATGAAGGGTCCGGCGATGGGGTCCGCGATGCAATTCTGTATCGGACATGCAGCATAATGTGACCACCCGCGCGTTGTCCGATTCGGGCTTGTGTGCTTTTTCGGAAACATCGGGATGGGGAGGTGTTAATGTACCGCCGCATTCGGCAAGGACGGGGGTATTCGGGAGCATACGCCTTACATCATTGTTTCGATTGCCGTCTTGATCCGATGCGGGAGAATCGGCCGAGTGGGATGGGGACGTGGCCGGTAGGCCGTCTGTCCCGGATGTCCTGAAACGGCCATCATAAGTTCATACTTGCCTGCCATAGTGAAACGGCACGCGCGCATGGCGACAAGGAGAGACTAACGGATGGCGGTGACGGGTCTTGCTGCGGTTCTTCTGGCGATCGCCGTGCTGCTGGTGGTCGTCAGCGCGGTGCAGCCGGTCGCCCGTCGCCTTGAAGTGTCCGAGACCGTTCTGCTGGCCGTCGTCGGGATCCTGATAGGCGGGTCGGCCGATCTGGTGCTGCGCAGTTCCTATACCGACCTGTTCAACGGCGCGGCCGAGACGCTGCTGGATTTCCCGCTGAACAGCGAGGCCTTCCTGCTGATCTTCCTTCCGGCCCTGGTCTTCCAGGGGGCGCTGGCGATCGACGTCCGGCGCCTGGCGCATGAAACCGCGACGGTGCTGCTGCTGGCGGTGGTCGCGGTCGTCGTGTCGACGGCGACCATCGGACTGGCGCTGTTTCCGTTCGCGGGCCTGCCGCTGTCCGTCTGCCTGCTGCTGGGATCCATCGTCGCGACGACCGACCCGTCGGCGGTGGCGGGAATATTCCGCGATATCGGCGCGACCAGCCGCCTGACCCGGCTGGTGGAGGGGGAAGCCCTGCTGAACGACGCCGCCGCCATTGCCATTTTTTCCATCCTGCTGGCCGCCGTGACATCGCATCACCAGATCCAGCCCGGCGGCGCGGTCCTGGAATTCCTGGTGTCGTTCGTCGGTGCGATCGTCATGGGCGTGCTGTTCGGGCGCCTGACCCTGTTGCTGATCACCACGATCGGCGCCGCGCCGGCCGCCGAAATCACGCTGACGGTCGCGCTGCCCTATATCGTCTATATCATCTGCGACGAATTCCTGGGTTTCTCGGGCGTGGTCGCGACCGCCGCCGCCGGGCTGACGCTGTCGGTCTACGGGCCGTCGACCTTCCGCCCGCAGACCTGGCGGTTCCTGGATGAACTCTGGCAACAGCTGGTGTTCTGGGCAGGATCCCTGGTCTTCGTCCTGGCGTCGATGCTGGTGCCGCGCCTGCTGGTCGGCATGACGCGGTGGGACTGCGTGCTGATCCTGATCGCGACCGGCGCCGGGCTGCTGGCCCGGGGGGCGGTGGTGTTCGGCCTTCTACCCGTCCTGGCCGCCACGCGCCTGTCCCCGCCGGTCCCGACGCCGTTCAAGGTCACGATGGTCTGGGGCGGGCTGCGTGGCGCGATCACGCTGGCGCTGGCGCTGGCGGTGACCGAGAATGAGCATGTCTCCACTCCCGTCGCGCATTTCATCGGAATCATCGCCACGGGATTCGTGCTGATCACGCTGTTCGTCAACGGCACGACGCTGCGCTACCTGGTATTGTTTCTGAAGCTGGACCAGCTTTCGCCGATCGACCAGGCCCTGCGTCACCAGGTGCTGGGCATTGGCCTGGGCGAGGTGCGGGACCGCACCCGCGAAATGGCGGACGAACTGGGCTTTTCCCGCAATGTGGCCAGCGGTGTCGTCGGCATGCTGGACGAGCGCGTGGCCGAGGAAGAACAGGCCAATACGTTCGACACCGCGCTGGGCGATCGGCAGCGGGTGACGCTGGCGCTGATCGTCGTCGCCAACAAGGAACGGTCGATCCTGCTGGATCTGTTCCGCATCCAGGGCCTGTCGCGCCCGGTGATGGAGACGCTGCTGCGCTCGGCGGAGGCGATGGTCGATGGGGCGCGATTGGAAGGCCGGTTCGGCTATGTCCGTGCCCTGCGCCGGCGGTTGCGGCCGTCTCTGCGGTTCCGCGTCGCCCAGGCGATCCATCACCGGTTTCATTTCGACCAGCCGCTGATGTACTGCATGACAGAGCGGTTCGAGATGCTGATGATCAGCTATTTCGTGTCGCTGTCGCTGATCCGGTTCATGCGGACGCGGATGGAACCGACCCTGGGCAGTCGCATCGGCGAGATCGTGGGTGAAGTCCTGGAACGCCAGCGCAAGCTGCTGAACGAGGCCCTGCAGACCCTGCGACTGCATTATCACGGCTATTCCGAAGCCCTCGAGAGCCGGCTGCTGCAGCAGGTGGCGCTACGGCTGGAAGGGGAGGAATATGACGCGCTGATGTCCGAATCCCTGATCAGCGAGGAACTGCATCGGGAACTGCACCGCGATGTCGAGCGTCGGCGCAATCAGCTGGATTTTCGTCTCAAATTCAACATCAAGGCGGGGATCGAGGCCCGGATGCGCGGCCTGCCGGCCTTTCGCGGCCTGCCGGACGCAGTCCTGCATGACGTGGCTAAGCAGATGTCCATCCATTTCACCTCGCCGGGTGAACGGCTGTATCATCGCGGGCGGAAGGTCCGGACCGTCTATTTCATCAGCGCGGGCGTGGCCGAGACCCATTATGCCGAGCATGATGTCCGCTATGGCGCCGGCGACGTCCTGGGGGCGGAGGAAGCCCTGTCCGGCGAGCCGGTCCGCGCCATCAGCCGGTCCCTGCAATTCGGGCATTTCCTGACCATGAGCGCCCGCCGTTTTCGCCACCTGGTCGCGGAACATCCGGTTATCCTGAAAAATCTGGATGAACTGGTCAGGGCACGCGAGACCTCGGACAGGTCGGAGGTCCGCCTGCTGCCGTCCGGCAAGGGCCAGGTGCTGGCGCCGTCCGACGAGGCGATCGCCCTGGCGACGGCATCATTGTCCGATGCCTTGCCGGCCTCTATCGACGGTGTCGACGGCGAGCAGCCATAGGCCGGGTTCCACTTCCGGACAATGTTTTGTTATCAAGACGGATCGGGTCGGCGTCCTCGGCGCCGTCCGCTGATTCCCGTCCGGAGGATGCATGCTGACATTGCAGATTAACGGCGTCGCGCATCAGGTCGATGTTCCCGATGACATGCCATTGCTGTGGGTCCTGCGGGACGTTCTGGGCATGCCGGGCACGAAATTCGGATGCGGCATCGCCGAATGCGGGGCCTGCACCGTCCATGTCGACGGCAAGCCGGTCCGGTCGTGCTCGCTGCCGGCGTCGTTGGTGGGCGCGCGGCCGGTGACGACGATCGAGGGGCTGGCCGGCGACCTGGTGGGCGAAGGTGTGCAGAAGGCGTGGCTGGATATCGACGTCGTGCAGTGCGGCTATTGCCAGACAGGACAGATCATGTCGGCGGTGGCGCTGCTGAAGGCCAATCCGCATCCGACGGACGATGATATCGACCAGGCCATGTCGGGCAATATCTGTCGCTGCGGCACCTATCGGCGGATCCGGGCCGCCATCCGCAACGCCGCCGGGGTGGCGTGATGCCCGTGGCCATGCTGTCCCGCCGCGGCGCCCTGGCCGGTGCCGGCGGCCTGTTGCTGGCGGCGATGTTGCCACGCGCCCCGGCCCGGGGTGCGATGCGGATCGTCGAGGACCAGACCGGTCCCTTCGCCCCCAACGCCTTCGTGCGCATCGCGGTCGACGGCGCGATCACGTTGATCCTGCCCAATGTGGAAATGGGGCAGGGGATCTATACCGGCGAGGCGATGCTGATCGCCGAGGAACTGGCCGTCGGACTGGATCAGATCCAGATCGAGGCGGCGCCCCCAGGCGACCCGTATATCACCAAGGAACTGGGGACCCAGGCGACCGGAGGCTCGACGTCGACCATCGCCACCTGGACGGGGTTGCGACAGGCCGGTGCCGCGGCGCGGACCCTGCTGATCCAGGCCGCGGCCGCACGGTGGTCTGTCGGCCCCGAAACCTGCCAGGCGGAGGCCGGCGTGATCCGTCATGCGGCCAGCGGGCGCAGCCTGAGCTACGGCGAGGTCGCGGCCGCCGCCGCGCTGCTGCCCGCGCCGGCAGCCCCGGCACCGCTGCGCGATCCCGCCATGTTCCGGTTGATCGGCACATCGCAGCACCGTCTGGATTCCCCGGCCAAGGTGGCCGGGACCGCGATCTTCGGCATCGATGTCCAGGTCCCCGGCATGCTGGTCGGTACCGTGGCGGCCTGTCCGGTCCTGGGCGGCATCCTGACGCATGTCGACGCCGTCGCCGCGCGCAAGGTGCCCGGCGTACGCGACGTGCTGACGATCGGCAATGCGGTCTGCGTGGTAGGCGATCATTTCTGGGCGGCCCGCAAGGGGCTGGAGGCGCTGTCGATCACCTGGGACGAGGGGGTGAACGCCGCCGTCACCACGGCGACGATCTATCGCCAGCTTCACGACGCGTTGGACGGCCCGGCCATCGTCGCCCACACCAAGGGGGACGCGAAAGCCGCCATCGCGTCGGCCGCGACGCGGATCGAGGCGACGTACCAGCAGCCTCTGCTGGCCCATGCGCCGATGGAACCGATCAATTGCACAGTACAGGTCGGACCGGACCGCTGCGACATCTGGGTCGGGTCCCAGGTCCCCTTGCGCGCGCGCGACGCGGCGGCCGGGATCACGGGCCTGGCCAGGGACCAGGTCCATGTCCACAACCAGTATATCGGGGGCGGATTCGGCCGCCGGCTGGAACATGAATATGTGATCCAGGCGGTCCAGTTCGCGCGGCAGGTGTCCTATCCGCTGAAGATCATCTGGTCGCGCGAGGAAGATCTGACGCTTGACCGCTTCCGGCCGGCCTATGTCGACCGGCTGGTCGGCGGGCTGGACCGGGACGGCAATCTGGTGGGGATCGAACATCGCATCGTCGGGCCGGCGGTGGTCGCCCGCTGGGCGCCCGAGGCCCTGCTGCCGAACGGGGTGGATGACGATTTGCTGGTCGCCACGGCGGTGACGCCCTACGCGATTCCCGCGACGTTTCTGGAATATGCACGGCGCGAGGCGCCGGGCGTGGTGACCGCCTGGTGGCGGGGCGTCGGCGGTACGCGCGGGGTATTCGTGGTCGAGAGTTTCATCGACGAACTGGCAGCCCAGGCCGGGGTCGATCCCGTTGCGTTCCGGCGGAAGATGACGGGCGACAGTCCGCGTGCGCGCGCGGTGCTGGACCTGGCGGCGGACAAGGCGAACTGGGGCGCGCCGTTGCCGCCGCATGTCGGCCGGGGCGTGGCATTGCAGTACGTGTTCGGATCCTACCTGGCCACGGTGATGGAGGTCGAGATGTCCGATACCGGGACCGTCCGGGTCCGCCGCGCCATCGTCGCCGTGGATTGCGGACGGGTGGTGAACCCCGATCAGGTCGTATCCCAGATCGAAGGGGGGCTGATCTTCGGGCTGAGCGCCGCCTTGTATAACGAGGTCACGCTGCAGGGCGGCCGGGTGCAGGAGGACAATTTCAATTCCTACCGGATCCTGCGCATGAACGAATCCCCGATGATCGACGTCCATCTGGTCGACAGTACCGAGGACCCGGGGGGCATTGGGGAAACCGGCACGGCGGCGGCGGCGGCGGCGCTGGCCAACGCGATGGCGGCGGCCAGCGGCCGGCGGTATCGGACCCTGCCGCTGATGGGGCGCCAGGCATGAGCCCGCCGATCGAATCGCGTCGCCGCGATGTGCGGCGGATTGCCTGCCTGTCGTTCTTCGCGGTCGCGGCGCTGGGCGGCATGCGCGGGGCGCGGGCGGCGGACACCGACCTGGTCGCCCGCGGCGCGTACCTGGAACGCGCGGCGGATTGCGAGGTCTGCCACACCAGGCCGGGCGGCACCCCGTTCGCCGGTGGCCGGGCTTTCGTCCTGCCGGGGATCGGGACGATCTATTCCTCCAATATCACGCCGGACCGGGAAACCGGGATCGGCACCTACACCGATGCGCAGTTCGTCTCCGCCGTACAGGCGGGCGTGGCGCCCGGATGGAAGCATCTGTACCCCGTCATGCCTTATCCGTCCTATGCACGGATGACGGCGGACGATGTGCGGGCCATTCGCGCCTATCTGGATACGCTGCGTCCGGTCCGTGCCCGCGCGCCGGCCAACGCGGTGCGGTTCCCCTACAGTTTCCGGCCGGTGATGATCGCCTGGAACCTGATCAACCTGCCTTCGGCGCCCCTTGCCGACGATCCCGGCCAATCGGCGGACTGGAATCGCGGACGATATCTGGTCGAGGCCGCCGGCCACTGCGCCGAATGCCATTCGCCGCGCAATATCATGCAGGCGACGTCCAGCGCGCATTCCTATGCCGGCGCGGTGACGGGCGGGTGGCGTGCCTATAACCTCTCCCCCGATCCCGACAGCGGCATCGGGGCGTGGAGCGACACGCAACTGGCCGCCTATCTGTCGAGCGGGCATGCGGACGGCCATGGAACGGCGGCCGGTCCGATGGCCGAGGTCGTCAGCCACAGCCTGCGCTATCTGACGGCACGGGATATTTCGGCCATGGTGACCTATCTGCGCACCCTGCCGGCGCGGCCGTCCGACGAGACGGTGGCCAATGTTCCGCCCGATACGCTGGCCGCGGCGGGTTCCAACCGCACCAATGGAGGCGAGCTGTTCGCGGGGGCCTGCGGCGGCTGCCATCTGAAAGACGGGCAGGGACGGCAGGTTGATGTTGCCGCCCTGTGGGGCGCGCGATCCCTGGGCGAGACGCAGGGCCGTAATCTGGTGAAGGTGCTGGTCGAAGGATCGCGGCTGGATACCCCGCAGGGAGCGATGACGATGCCGGCCTTCGGGCCCGAATACCGCGACCAGGATATTGCGGACATAGCGAATTACGCCATCGGCCATTTCAGCCACCGAATCGGACATGTCACGGCAGGCGACGTCGCGACCGCACGGGATGGCGAACCGCCATCGTGATGTCACATCGCGCAGCGCATGCCCGGAGCCACTCCGGGCGTGTCGCGGGAATTTCGCATGGACGATGAAGGGGAAAGACCCGACGCGTGGTAGCGGCGGACGGATTTGAACCGCCGACCAAGGGATTATGATTCCCCTGCTCTACCGCTGAGCTACGCCGCCATCGCGTCGGGTGGTTGGGAGATATCGCCCCGGTCGGCCAAAGTCAACCCGTTCGCCGCATATGACGCGACCCCTGCCATGGCGGTTAAAGAAAACTCCCGTTTCCTTTGATATGGCTTTATTCATGCGCACCCATAACCCCCGCCACCGAGACGAGAGACCGGAATATATGTTGTGAAGAACGAGTTTATTTCCCTGCTGACCGATATCCGCCAACTGCTCGGGTGGCTGCCGGCGCCGGTGGCGTCGATCCTGATGCTGTGCGCGGCCGGCCTGATGGCGGAGATCCTCAGCCGCATCATAACCAAGCTGGTTCTGCGCATTCCCGGACAGAAGCGCGGGGCGTTCGTCCGGTCCTTCACGATGGCCATGCAGCGTCCGGCACGCATCATGCTGGTGATCATCTTCGTCGCGACGGCGCTTCCGGCCTCGGGCTTTTCGTACACGACGCGGCAGGCGACGGCCCATGGGCTGCTGGTCCTGTTCCTGCTCATGCTGGGCTATGCGGCGATCGTGGCGATGCGCATCCTGTCGGATGCCTATCTGACGCGCATCAATGGCAAGGACGACAGGGACGACATCCTGTCGCGCACGCACATGACCCAGGTGCGCGTGCTGCGGCGCATGGCCGACATCCTGGTGGGGCTGCTGACGGTCGGGTCGGCCCTGATGACGTTCGAATCGGTGCGTGAATACGGGCTGAGTCTCTTCGCCTCGGCCGGGGCCGCGTCCGTCGTGGTCGGCCTGGCCGCGCGACCGCTGCTGACGAACCTGATCGCCGGCATGCAGATCGCCATGACGCAGCCGATCCGCATGGAAGACCTGATCATCATCAACGGAGACTGGGCCTGGGTCGAGGAAATCACCGCGACCTATGTCGTGCTGCGGGTCTGGGACTGGCGCCGTCATATCGTGCCGATTTCCTACTTCCTGGAAAATCCGTTCCAGAACTGGACCCATAATTCAGCGGCGCTGATCGGGGTGGTCTTCGTGCATCTGGATTTCCATGCGCCGATGGACCGCATCCGGGTAAGGCTGAACGAAATCGTCCGGTCGACGACGCTATGGGATGGAAAAGTCTTCGACGTTCAGGTCTCGGATTGCACTGCCCAGGTCATGACCATCAGGATCATCGCCAGCGCCCGCACGGCGTTGCAGAGCTGGGACCTGCGCTGCGAAATCCGCGAGAAGATCATTGCCTTCCTGTGCGACGAATGCCCCGAGGCGTTGCCGCGGGAACGGATGGCCCATGTTTCGTCCATCGTCGGCCAGGATATCCTGACCACCACCGGCATCATTTCGCCGCCGGTCGACCGGCCGCCGCCAGGGGCCTATACTGGCCCAGGCAGCGCGCCGCCGCCATCCGCCTCCTGAAGGGACCGACCAGGGCCTGAGGCCCGGGTCGGCCGATCGGGATCACCGAATTCGGCGGGTTTCAGGCAGCGCCCTGGGCGTGCCGTGAGATCAGACGATGGCCGCGTTTTCGCGGCCCAGCCGGGAATGCGACCGGCCGTAGAGGGTGTAGCCCAGCACGCCGAGGACAATATAGCTTCCCAGCAGGATGGCGGGCAGGGGATTGCCGTTCCATAGGGCGCGGATCATGTCCACGAACAGCGGGACCATCATGATCAGGCAGAACAGGATGCCCAGTGCCGGCGAGATGCCGATCCACACCCCTCCGATCCGGACGCCGCCCAGGGGGACGCTGAACGGGCGGACCAAGTCGGGCCGGGCGTTCCGCTGCCAGATCACCGTGAAGCAGACGATGCCGAATGCAGTCGCCGTGCCCAGGCTGACCAGGTCGCTGATGATGTCGATCGGCAGGGTCGCGGTCGCCACCGCCACGATCACGCCCAGGACGATGGTGCCGATCCAGGGCGTGCAGAATTTCGGATGCAGGCGGCAGAACATCGGCGGCAACAGGCCGTCCCGGGCAATGGTGAAGAAGATACGCGTCTGGCCGTATAACAGGCCGAGAATCACCGAACACAGGCCGGTCACCGCGCCGACCTTGATCATGATGGCCAGCCAGGGTTGGCCAATCGCATCGACCGCTATGGCCAGCGGATCGGCGACGCCGAGCTTGCGATACGGGACGATGCCGATCAGCACCGCGGCCACGCAGATATAGACCAGCGTACAGATCAGCAGGGACCCGATGATGCCCAACGGTACGTCGCGCCGGGGATTCCGGGCCTCGGCCGACGCGGTCGACACGGTTTCGAACCCCACATAGGCGAAGAAGATGACCGAGGCCGCGCGGAAGATGCCCGGTACGCCGTAATGGAACCCGCCCTCGCGCGGCGGAATAAAGGGCACCAGGTAGGAGGGGTGGATGTAATGAACGCCCACCGCCAGGAACAGCATGAGCACGCCGACCTTGATGAAGACGATAAACGTATTGATCCGGGCCGATTCCTCGACGCCCAGGACAAGGAAGAACGTGACCAGCAGGACGGACGACGCCCCCACGAGATCCAGCCGCGGCGCCACCAGCAGGCTGGCCCCATGGGCCGTCGGCAGAGTCTGCACCAGGGTCGAGCACAGGAAGGAGGGTATCGTGACGCCCAGGTCGTGCAGCAGGCTGGTGGCATAGCCGGAAAACCCGGCGGCCACGCCCGCGCAGGATACCCCGTATTCCAGCAGCAGCAGCCATCCGACCGCCCAGGCGGCGCCTTCGCCCATCGACACATAGGCATAGCTGTAGGCCGAGCCCGACACCGGCATCGTCGAGGCCAGTTCCCCGTAGGAAAATGCCGTGAACAGGCAGGCCAGGCCCGCGACCAGGAACGACAGCAGGATCGCCGGCCCCGCATAGTTCGCGGCGGCCGTACCGGTCATGACGTAGATTCCCGCCCCGATCGTCGAGCCGATTCCCAGCATCATGAGCTGGATCGGACCGAGGGTGCGGCGCAGCCCGTGCGTCAGGCTTTCGGACTCGATCTGCTGGATGGATTTGCGAAGCGCGAGGCGCCGCGGTGAGGAAGGGCTAGGCGACATGAATTCAAGTTTAGCATGTCGCGCGGAAACTGTATCGCAAGGAAAAGGAATTCCGTCGCGGTCCAGGGGGCTGGATCGACAATCCCTGGGGGATGGAGGTCAGTGGCGGCGATCCCCCAGCAGGTCGGCAACCGTGGGCTCTATCATGCGGGCGATCGTCTCCTGCGCTGCGGCGGTCGGATGCAGGGGTGGGTCGGGCGGCAGAAGATGCGGATCGAGGAAGCGCGACGGATCGGGCGCGCCGTCACGTTCCACCGCCGCCCCGACATCCGCGTAGCGCAGCCAGGGGCGGCCCTGGCGGATATCGCCCTGCAGCGCCCGGTTCAACTGGCGTGTATTCGCGGTGACCCAGGCCGAGCGGATGGAGGGCAGCACGCCCAGAAGCAGCACGTGGCTGGACGGGAAACGGGCATGGATCGCGTCGACGATGCGAACGATACCCGGATAGGTCTGTCCGGCGTTCGTATGGACATGCCCGAAATTATTGGCGCCGATCAGAACGACGAACAGGCGGGGCGGGGCGCGGAAATCCAGTTCCCCATGGGCAAGGCGCCACAGGACATGGCAGGTGCTGTCCCCCTTGAACCCCAGGTTGATGGCGTGCCGGTCGCCGTAATAATGCTGCCAGGTCGGGGCGAAATCGCGCCATGCCTCCGGCCCGTTCCGTTCCCAGTTCTGGGTGATCGAATCGCCCAGCCATACGACGTCGAATCGGCCACGGACGATCTCGGCCTGCTTGTCCGCGAAGCGCTGGTGCCACCAGGGCGTGTCCATGCGGGACACGGGCTGGATCGCGATATTGGCGGGGGCGGCGGCGCCCAGCCCCAGCAGGGCCAGGATGGGCAGGACGGACAGGCGGGAGCGCATAGGTCGGGTCTGGTTCCGCTGGAGCAGGTCGTGCCGGGTCGATGACCCGAGCGCGTGAAGATGCTCGTAAAAGGAAGGGGTGAGGGCAAGGAGGTGGGGCGCGCCAGTCGCGCCCGAAGGTTGCCTGGTCAGTGGCCGAGCAGGACGTAGGCCACGGCGCCGATTCCAAGGCAGTAATAGCCGAACGGCCGTAGCGCCCATTGTTCGTGCGTGTGGAAATAGCGCATCAGGAACGCCGTGCTGGCCAGGGCGGTGATTGCCGCGATCACCGCGCCGATCGCCGCGATCTGCATCTCGCCGGGCGGGATGTCGACATGGCGCAGATGGAATGCCTCGCGCACCGTCGCGGCGAGGATGACCGGCTGGGCCATCAGGAAGGAGAAGCGCGCGGCGCCTTCGTGATTGAGGTTGCGCAGCAGGCCACCGATGATGGTCGCCCCCGACCGGGAAATGCCCGGCAGGAAGGCGAGGCATTGCCACAAGCCGATCACGGCGGCGTCGGCATAGGTCAGCGAGGCGATGGCCCGGTCGGGATGGGCGCGCTCGCGGCTCTTGATCCGCTCGGTCAGCAGCAGGAGGATTCCGTTCAGAACCAGGAAGATCGCGGCGAATCGCGCGGTGCCGAACAGGGCGCGCAGCCAGTGTTCCAGCAGCCCGCCGATGATGGCCGCCGGGATCGTGGCGACCACCAGCAGGACGATGATATGGATGCTTTCGGCCTGCCGCTGGCTGCCGTCCCGGCCACCAAGACCCTGGACGATCGCCGACCAGTCCTTCCAGAAGAAGACCAGCAGCGCCACCGCCGTCCCCAGGTGCAGCATCACCAGGAAGGGCAGGAAGATGTCGCCATTGGGATCGAGCGACCAGTGCAACAGGGCGGGCACGATCACGGCGTGCCCCAGGCTGCTGACGGGAAACAATTCCGTGGCGCCTTGCAGGATGGCAATCACGATAGCTTGGATGAGTGTCATTGTCCGGCTGTCCATGGCGAATTACAATGTTGTCGTGCCCCAGTTTTCGGGGATGCCGCAAGCGGATACCGCAGGTGCCCGCGGGATCGGTGCTTCGGGATTAGGAGGAACGTTTGGCGCGAGAAAATGGCAGCGCGGTAATTTTCAGCGGGTTGGTCCTGCTGGTCGCCGGGGCGTTCTATGCCTATGCGCGGGCGACGCAGGTCGATCTGAGCCATGATCGCTATACGCTCGACGCACGTTTCATGTCGGCGAACGGCTTGCATGTGGGGGCCGAGGTGCAACTGGCCGGCGTGCCTGTCGGCCGCGTCGCCGCCATCACCCTGGACCCGGCCAGCTACATGGCCGACGTCCGCTTCACCGTGGACCGGAACCTGTCGCTGCCGGCCGATTCGGGGGTGATGATCGGCAGTGCCACGATGACGGCGGACGACGCGCTGATGATCGTGCCCGGTACGGGGACGGCGCACCTGCGGCCGGGGGCCGTCATCACCAATGCCCAGGAGGCCGTCAGCCTGGAGCAGCAGGTCAGCAATTACATCTTCGGCAATGGCGGCCTGCCGCCCGATCCCTGACCAGGGCTGTCAGATCAGGCCCTTCTTGTCCCGAATCTTCGGACGAGACAGGTGTTGCCCTTATTGTGAGGGAGGGGGCCGAGCGGCGCGGCCGTGGCCTGGGGTATCAGTAAAGTTCGGGAACGATCATCGAGGCAGGTGTCGGCTGGCGTTCGTAATCCGGATGATAGACCCGCTCGGGAAGAAGAACTTCGGGATGCGACACGGCTTCGTAAGGAATGAGCGAGAGCAGGTGCGCCATGCAGTTCAGACGGGCACGCTTCTTGTCGACCGCCTGCACCACCCACCATGGCGCTTCGGGGATGTGGGAGCGTTCCAGCATGACTTCCTTGGCACGGGTATAGTTCTCCCACCGGCGACGGCTTTCCAGGTCCATCGGTGACAGTTTCCACTGTTTCAAAGGATCTTCGATGCGTGCCCGGAACCGGGCTTCCTGCTCGTCATCCGTGATCGAGAACCAGAATTTCACGATCTGAATGCCGCTGCTGACCAGCATGCGCTCGAATTCGGGGACGGAGCGGAAAAACTCCTCGTACTGCGCGTCGGTGCAGAAGCCCATGACGCGCTCGACGCCCGCGCGATTATACCAGCTGCGGTCGAACAGGACGATTTCGCCCGCCGCGGGCAGATGCGCCACGTAGCGCTGGAAATACCATTGCGTGCGTTCCCGGTCGCTCGGCGCGGGCAGGGCCGCAACGCGGCAGATACGCGGATTGAGGCGCTGGGCGATCCGTTTGATGGCGCCCCCCTTTCCGGCGGCGTCGCGTCCCTCGAAGATGACGACCAGCCGGTGGCCCGTCGCCTTGATCCAGTCCTGGAGCTTCACCAGTTCGCCCTGCAGGCGGATCAGCTCGCGAAAATAGACACGGCGAAATGCCCGGTCGGAGGCGTCGAGCGCGCCGCCGGCAGCGTCTTCCTCGAGAGAGAGTTCGAATTCCTCGTCCAGATCGTCGATGATCTCGCGGCGCATCTGCACGCGTTCGCGCTCTTCCGATGACAGATCGGCCATATCCTGATCGCGCATCGTTTCTCCCCCTCTGGTCGGCGTTCGCGCCCCGGCGGGGTCATCATACGGCCTGCCGAACGTGGCTGAATTGAAACTTCCATGACATCGGTCGAGCCTGCCGGCGCGATCGCTCAGAAAGTTGTCGTCATGTTGAGGCCCATCACGATTCCATTCGCGATGGGACGGCCGGTATCGGGATTTCGCGAGGTTCCGCCGATGTTCCAGAAATACTGGAAGTCCGGCTGCAGGATCAGGTAGGGCGTCACCGCCGCCTGATAGGTCAGTTCGACATGGTGCTCGGGCCGGAGGGGACCCGCCAGGCTCGTGCCCAGACGCGTCGCATCATATGCGTTCTCGATTGCGCGCCGTTCGTAGAAGCCTGTCCCCCAGGCGACGCCGATCGTATCGTCAGGGCGGCCGGGGAGAAGCTCGTCGAAGGTCAGGCCGGCCTGGACTTCTGACGAAAAGCGGTTGCGGGTGCCGTCATTCACCGTCGCGCGGGCGAAGACATTGATGGTCTTGCCCGACCCCTTCTCCGCGCGCCAGATCATCTGGTCGAGGACGGCGTAAGCCAGCCAGTTGCCGCGATGATAGAGCGGTGTACCGGTGCTGTCGGGACTGGCCAGCAGACCGCCCTGACTGTCATATCGCTGGTCCGGAAAGCGCCCGCTGTCGTACAACGCCCCGATTTTCCAGGTCCCCGGCAGGGCGGGCGCGTCTTTCCCGGCGATCCGTTCGGCCGCGTCGAGCCAGAGCTGGACTTCGGCGATGAAGAGCGTGCCGCCTGCGGTCGAGAAGAACGTCCCCGAGGGGTCCCGCTGCGCAGGGCTGATATCGCTATAGAACGGTCCGCGGGTCGGGTTGTCGTCCGTCACCGCCCCCATAAGGACCAGAGGATAGGTCGGCGTCCATTTGACCCGCACGCCCATGGCGGAGAACGGCCAGGACGGTCCCCCCGAATAGAGATTGCTGGACGTGGACAGCGGCCAGCCGAAGCTGGCGTTCAGGAAGAAGGACGCGTTCTGGCTGACCAGAAATTCCGTATCGAGGTCGATCGTCCCCGCGCGGATATCGAGGCGGTTCCCGAAGAAGCCCTGCCCGTACCAGAGTTCGAACAGGCGCGTGGAACGCCCCGCGTCATAACCGCTGACCGCGTTGAGCGATCCGAGGCGCTCGCCCGTCAGCGACCGGCCACGGATCTGCAGCGCGCTGATGTTCAGAAGGCCGTCCCGCAAGCCGAATGCGCGCCCGGTGTCGAGCGTCAGGGCCATGGCCGTCATGCCGTCGTAGGTCGGACCGGGATGCATCCCGCCGGACAGCAATCCCCACAGTTCCTCGACGTCCTGGATATTGATTCGTACCCCCTTCCGGTCGAGCCAGTCGCGCGCGCCCCACGCATTGCCGAGCAACTCGGTACTCGCATCCTCGGGCGGGCGGACAAAGCTTGGGGCAGGGACCGGCAGGGGAACGCCGGACGGCAGGATGTCGGTCACGAGGGGCGTGCTCGCGGCACGGGCCCCGTGTTCCCCCGCGAGACAACCGGCCATGGCGAAGAGGAAGGCTGTGCGGCGAAATGTCGGAGCGGGAGACCTCGCCATGGTCGGCCAGTTAAAGGAGGTGGGGGAAGAGGAAGAACAGCATACCGCTGATGAGCATGGCCGTTTTCCCTTGCCCGGTATTGAAGGCACGCCGCGAAACTCGGCGACCTGACGCGTCTCATAAAGTGAAGTTATTATGACGTTCGCACAGGGAACGTCCCTGCCGCCAGCCAACTCCAGGCGATCCGGCCGGTCACAATGAATTCACGTCAAGGCTGAAGCCACGCCTTCCAGCCGTTCAGTCGTTGAGTGGGTAGGAGGCCATCATCTTCCGCTGCAACCGCCAGTAGCGGAGCATCGTGAAGGCGCCGCTGCTACGCCAGCCCGCCTTCTTCTTCTTGGCGCCGATCCGGAACGTCTCCCGGTAATGCAGGAACTGCACGGCGTAGGCCTCGCGCAGGGTCGTGCGGGAATCCCAGATATGGGTGGCCTCGGACCCGACTCCATTGATCTCTATGATCTCGAATCCGGTGCCCCGGCGCAGGGCGGCGACCGATTCGAATTTCAGGTCGATCCGGCCGAAATGGAAATCGGGCAGGTCCTGCATGATCCGGTCGATCTGTTCGACGAGCGCGGGGGTAATATCGTCGGCGCCGTTGCGGAAGATCGACCCCTTGCAATGATTGCCGGCGAAGACCAGGCGCAGGGGTTCGCCTGTCGGCAGGATTTCGTGCACCCGCTCGCCCAGCCGGGGCAGGTAGAGATGCGGGACGAGGCGCGTCCGCGCGTCGGCATCGATCAGTTGCCGCACCGTGGAACGTCCGTCGCCGACCAGGACCGGGGCCTCCTTGTAGGTCAGCGACGTGACGCGCCCCTGGGCCTCGTCGGGATGGCGGATATAGAAGACGCCGGCCTCATGCTCGAAGGGAATCAGCCGCTGCAGGACCAGGCGGACGCCACGCGGATACTGGTCCAGCGTCATCGCCAGGTCTTCCCAGGTCGTGATCAGCTTCACCCCGGTGCCGTTGCAGCCGATATCGGGCTTCAGGACGACGGGCAGGGACAGGCCGGCCTGGTCCAGCGCCACGCGCGCCGCCTGGGCGTCGTCGGCCGATCCGGTAACGATGGTGGTGTACGGGGCGATCCAGCGTCGGGCCTCGGCCCCGGCCATGTCCAGGATCGAGGTCTTGCTTTCCCCGCACAGGCCGCCGGTCTCGATCCGGGGATTCGCCGCCGTGGGCAGGCTGAAATCCCGATAGCGCAGGCCCATCAGGATCCAGTAGAGCACGATGGGCGTATAGAATGCCCAGCCCGGCCAGAACTCGAACAACGACAGCGGCGAGGGCTGGCGTGTCTTGGCGGCGGCCGGCGTCGCGGCGGTCGAGGCCTGGGTCATAGGGACGGACTCCGCACGGTGGCCACGATCCGGCCGACAAGAATGATGGTCAGGATGAAGCCCGCCATGCCCAGCCATTTCCATTCGCCCAGATGGTCGATCAGGAACTGGCCGACACGCAGCGAAACAGCGAACAGCAACGATGTCCAGATCAGCGTCGCCATGACCGCGGCGACGGCGAAGCGGCCGATGCTGGCCCGGAAGAATCCGCAGGCGGTATAGAGCGGCAGGCGCGCGCCGGGGATGAAGCGGCTGATGAAGACGATGCGAAAGACATTCCGGCCGAACCAGCCCTGGCTGTCGTCCCCCTTCTGCTTCCCGTCCGCGTGCGGGACGGCGATCCAGCGTCGCATCGGCGGCCACAGGGCCGCCAGGCGGCCCAGGCCGTACAGGCCCAGATCGCCGACCACGATGCCGATATAAAGGGCCACGAGCGCAAGCTGGATGGAGACCTGGCCGGTCTGGACCTCCATCGCCGTCATGATCGTGGCGGCGTCCTCCAGGATGAAGGTCCCGATGATAATGGCCAGCGCCTGAAGGAATGGCGACGCGCCTGCACTGGCGAGAAGTGCGGAAAGAGAGGGGAACATGATGGAAGGCGCTGGGGTTCAGCGCCGCAGCGGCGGGAGCGGTAGGGTCACAATCCTCACTTCATCAAGCCTCTTGCCCGTTGGCGCGCACACCGATCAATCCGGCCACGCCGTCCCAACCCTAATAACTCCGACGCATGCGCGGGCGCCCGGGCAGGCTGTGGCAGGCCGTGTCCGGGCAGGCGGCCCTTGTGGCATGCTTCGTCCCGGCCGACAAATCGCCACCATGGGGTGCCGAGGATTGAAAGGCCCCGGACAGATGTGGCACAGCTTGCGTCATGATCGGACGTCGCGCCTTCCTTCTTTCCGCCTCGGCAGCCTGTGCGGGCGGCGGCGTCGCCCTGGCCGGCACGCCCGTCCGTGCCGCCCCCGCGACCTCTTATGCCGCCTTCCTGGCAGGTGTCCGGGCCGAGGCGCTGCGCAACGGCCTGTCCGCCCCGATGGTGGATCGCGCGCTGGCGCTGCAGGCGCCCAACGACAAGGTGCTGCAGCTCGACCGTCATCAGCCTGAATTCACGCTGACCTGGGCCCAGTACCGGCAACGGGTTCTCAGCGAGAAGAAGATCGCCGACGGGCGCGCCGCGGCGCAGGCGCGTCGCGCGCTGCTGACGGCGGTGGGGCAGCGCTATGGCGTCGATGCGCAGCCAATGATGGGGATCTGGGGACTCGAATCCGCCTACGGGACCCGGATCGGCACGTTCCGCATCACCGATGCGCTGGCGACGCTGGCCTATGACGGACGGCGGGCGTCGTTCTTCCGGTCCGAACTGATGAATGCGCTGCGGATCCTCGACCACGGCGATGTGGAGCCCGAGCGGATGATCGGCAGCTATGCCGGCGCGATGGGGCAGCCGCAATTCATGCCCAGCGCCTATCTGCGCTACGCCGTCGATTACACCGGGACGGGCCGGCGGGACATCTGGACCAGCGAGCCGGACGTCTTCGCCTCCATCGCCAATTACCTGGGTAAATGCGGCTGGGTGGCGGGCGAACCGTGGGGGCAGGCGGTCTCCGTTCCAGCGGGCCTGCCGCAGGGCAGCCTGGGGCGCGACCGGCGCAGGACCCTGGCGGCGTGGATGGAGCAGGGGGTCCGTCGCCAGGACGGCCGCGCGTTTTCGCGCGGTGACATCACCGGCGCGGTGATCAGGCCGGATGGCCCGGGAGGCGAGGCCTTCATGGTCTATCGCAATTTTTCGGTCATTCGCCGCTACAATCCGTCCGATTTCTATGCGCTGGCGGTCGGGCTGCTGGGTCGTGACGTGACGTGAGGCGTGTCTGCGCCGTGCTGGTCGTGGTGGGGCTGGCCGGCTGCCATCGACCGGAGGAGCCCCCGCTGCCGCCGGCCTCGCCCCATTATGTCGTCGGCGCGCCCTATCGCATGGGCGGCGTCTGGCGCTATCCGCAAGAGGATTTTTCCTATCGCGCGACCGGTCTGGCCATCGCCGATCCGGACCAGACCCCTTATGTGACGGCGGATGGCGAACATTATGATGCCAACGCCATGACCGGCAGCCATGCCACCTTGCAGTTGCCGGCCATCGTGACCGTCCGAAACCTGGAAAACGGGCGCGAAATCACGATTCGCCTGAACGATCGCGGTCCGGTATCCGCGGGGCGCCTGGTATCGCTGACCCCGCGCGCCGCCGCCCTGCTGGGGATCGGCGTCAATCCGGTCCGCGTGGCCATCACGGGAATCGAAGGATTGAACGAGCAGCTGGCCGAAACCCTGCCGGGGGGGCAGCATCTGGATGTCGCTGCCGCACCCGCCGGCCAGGTCCGCGCGGAATCGCTCGATCACCCCGGGACCGGCGGCATGGTGGTCGCCGCGCCGTCCGGCGGGGTGGACGCGGCGGATGTGGCGGCGGTCATGCGCGACCTGCCGGCGTCGGTACGCCAGGGATATGTCGAGGGCGGCCTGCTCTGGGTGGACGCCGGCACATTCTCGACACTTCGTTATGCTGAAGTCGCTGCCGCCAGGACCGGTGGCCGTGTTGTTCCGGTGCGCGATCGCGGCAAGGCCGCCTGGCGGGTACATGTCGGGCCGTTCATGACCGCCGCCGATGCGGACCGGGGACTGGACCAGGTCATGGGTGCCGGGGTAACCGGTGCCCGGATCGTCGTCGAATAGGGATGAACGTGCAGACCCGAAGGTTCCTTCTTGCCGGATCGGCCTCGCTGGCCGCTTCCGGCTCTCTTGCGTTCGCGGCGCCGCATCGGCACCGCGCTGCGTCGTCCCATACCCATGCCCCGGCCGCCACGTCGGACGATTCGGGCAACGGCGGCGACACCCCGGCCGCGCCCGTCGGGCCGCCAGCGGTCACCCCGATCGGTCCTCTGGACACGGTCGCGCGCTGGGCATGCATCGTCGATTACACGACCGGTGCTGTCCTGCTGGAAAAGGCGGCGGACGAACGGATGCCTCCGTCCTCGCTGACCAAGATGATGACGGCCTATATCGTGTTCGGCATGCTGAAATCCGGTCGGCTGAAACTGGATCAGCCCCTGCCGGTCAGCGAGAAGGCCTGGCGGATGCAGGGTTCGAAGATGTTCGTGCCCCTGGGCGAGAGCATCCCGGTGCAGGACCTGATCCAGGGCATGGTCATCCAGTCGGGCAACGACGCCTGCATCGTTCTGGCCGAAGGCGTGTCCGGGTCCGAGGAACAGTTCGTCGCCCTGATGAACGACGAGGCCGGGCGGCTGGGCATGACGAATTCCCATTTCATGAACGCCACAGGCTGGCCCGCCGACAATCATTACATGTCCGCGCGCGACGTGGCGACGCTGGCGGTGCGCCTGATCCGCGACTTTCCCGAATATTACCATTTCTTTTCGGAGAAGGATTATCGCTTCAACAAGATCGCCCAGGGCAACCGCAACGTCCTGGTGGACAAGGGGCTGGCGGACGGGCTGAAGACCGGACACACCGATGCCGGGGGATTCGGCCTGTGCGCCAGTGCCGATCGCGGCGGAAACCGCATTGTCCTGGCGTTGAACGGCATGCCGTCCAGCAACGCCCGCGCGCATGAGGGCGAGCGCCTGCTGGAATGGTCCTTCGCCAATTTCGAGAACGCGGTCCTGTTCCGCCGCGGCGACGTCGTGGAACATGCCGCCGTCTGGCTGGGCACCGCGCCGACGGTACCGCTGGTCGCCACGCGGGACATCGTGATGACCCTGCCGCATGGCTGGCGATCCCGCGCCCATATCGGCGTCGATTATCAGGCGCCGGTGCCGGCCCCGATCGCCGCCGGGCAGGCGCTGGGTGAACTGGTGATCGCCAATCCCGGTCTGGCCGACATCCGCATGACCCTGGCCGCCGGCCAGAGCGTGGCACGCCTGGGCCTGTTTGCCCGCGCATCGGCGGTGCTGGGTCAGAAACTGGGCCGGCACTGAACGCGGTGCCGGGCCTGTTCATCACGTTCGAGGGCGGGGAAGGCGCAGGCAAGTCGACGCAGGTGCGGCATCTGGAGGCCCATCTGCGCGAAGGGGGGTACGATGTCGTGCGCACCCGCGAACCCGGCGGCACGCCGGGGGCGGAGGCCCTGCGCGAATTCCTGCTGTTCGGCGGGCACGACCTGTCCCTGCGGGCCGAGATCATGTCCCATTTCGCCGCACGCTGCGACCATGTGGACCGCCTGATCCGGCCGGCGCTGGCCCGCGGGCAGGTCGTGATCTGCGACCGGTTCGTCGATTCCACCCTGGCCTATCAGGGATACGGGCTCGGCAAGGGGGATCCGCGGATACTGGACCTGATCCGCACATTGGGAACGCAGGTAGGGGTCGTTCCGGACATGACCTTCGTGCTGACCCTGCCGCGCGCGCAGGCGCTGGTGCGTCTGGCGGCACGGGGCCAGAGTTCCGACCGATACGAGGCCGCGGACGAGGCCTTTCACGCCCGCGTCGCCGACGGGTTCGACGCGATCGCGCGCGCGGACCCCGGGCGGTGCCTGTCGGTTGCCGCCGACCGGCCGGCGGACGCGGTCGCGCGCGACATCGCCGTGCGTGTCGATGCCTGCCTGGCCGCGCACCCCGGGCCGGCATGATTCCGGCGCCCCCGCCGCGTGAAAATGTTCGCCTGGTCGGGCACGGGCCGGCGCGGGCGGCGTTCCTGGATGCCGTGCGGGCCGGGCGGCTGCATCATGCCTGGCTGGTCACCGGGCCGGAGGGGATCGGGAAGGCGACTTTCGCCTTCTGGATGGCGCGGGTCCTGCTGAAGGCCGAGGATCCCGCATCGGCCACCGCACGGCGCATCGCCGCCGGCAGTCACGCCGACCTGCTGACCATCGCGCGTGGGATGGACGAAAAGCGGCAGAAGATCCGGGCCGAGATCGTGGCCGACGATGTCCGCCCGATCAGTCAGTTCATGCATCGCACGGCGGCCGAGGACGGCTGGCGCGTGGTGGTGGTGGATGGCGCGGAATACATGAACCGCAGCGCCGCCAATGCCATCCTGAAAATCCTGGAGGAACCGCCGCCGCGCGCGATCCTGATCCTGACCTGCGCGGCCCCGGGACGGCTGCTGCCGACGATCCGCAGCCGTTGCCGCACCCTGCCTCTGGCCCCGCTGACGGAGCGGGACATGCATGAGGCCATGGGATTTCTGGCCAGCGACATGCAGGATGCGGATATCGCGCGGATCGTTCCCCTGGCCCAGGGTGCGCCCGGCCGCGCGCTGGCGCTGCTGGCGGGGGACGGGGCCGAACTCGGCGTGGTGGTGGAGCGGATCCTGCGCGAACCGGTCGGCGCGGGGGCGATGTATGACATTGCGGACGCCGTCCTGAAGCGGGAGAATGGTTTTTCGGTCTTCTTCAATCTCCTGTGCGATGCCATATCGGTTCGGACGCGGGATGCGGCGCGCGGACGGACGCCGTCCGGGGGAGGCGGGCTGGGGATGCCGGCCGACCGCATGGTCGATCTGTGGCGCCAACTGGTTCATTTGCGGGCCGAGACGGAACGCTTCAATCTGGATAAACATCAGGCCATCCTGACCGGCCTGACACTGGTGAGTGGAATATGACTGGGCGCTATTACGTCACGACACCGATCTATTATGTGAACGGGGCGCCCCATATCGGCCACGCCTACACCTCCGTCGCCGCCGACGTGATCGCGCGCTTCAAGCGGTTGGCGGGGTACGATGTCTTTTTCCTGACCGGCACCGACGAACACGGCCAGAAGGTGGAACAGGCGGCCCAGGCGGCGGGGGTGGAGCCGATCGACTTCGCCGATCGCGTTTCCTCCGATTTCCGGGCGATGTACGACGCGATGAACGTCTCGTACGACGATTTCATCCGCACGACCGAGCCGCGCCATATCGCCGGCGCCTCGGCCCTGTGGGAAAGGATCGCCGCGAACGGACATATCTATCTGGGCGCCTACGAAGGGTGGTACGCCCTGCGCGACGAAAGCTTCTACAACGAGGACGAACTGGTCACGCGGCCCGACGGCACGCGGGTCGCGCCGACGGGCGCGCCGGTGGAATGGGTCCGGGAGCCGTCCTATTTCTTCCGCCTGTCGGCCTTCGCCGACAGGCTGCTGGATCTGTACGAAAACCGGCCGGGCTTCATCGAGCCCGCATCCCGCCGTAACGAGGTCGCGAGTTTCGTCCGACAGGGCCTGCGCGACCTTTCCATCAGCCGCACCAGCTTCCGCTGGGGCATTCCCGTGCCGGGCGACGCCGACCATGTGATGTATGTCTGGGTCGACGCGCTGGCCAATTACCTGTCGGCGGTGGGCTTTCCCGACACCGCCAATCCGCGCTGGGGCTACTGGCCGGCGAATGTGCACCTGGTCGGCAAGGATATCGTTAGGTTCCATGCGATCTACTGGCCGGCACTGCTGATGGCGGCGGGGCTGGACTTGCCGGATTGCGTCTTCTCGCATGGGTGGTGGACCATCGAGGGTGAGAAGATGAGCAAGTCGCTGGGCAACGTCATCGATCCGCGTGACCTCGTCGCCGAATTCGGCCTCGATCCCGTGCGGTTCTTCCTGATGCGCGAAATGCCGTTCGGGGGCGACAGCGACCTGAACCGCAAGGCCATCATCACCCGGATGAATGTTGAACTGGCCAACGACCTGGGCAATCTGGCGCAGCGCACGCTGTCGCAGGTGGCGCGCAACTGCGGCGGAGTCCTGCCCGAACAGGGCGTGCGGACCGAGGATGACCTGGCCCTGCTGGCGCAGGCCGCCCTGCTGCCGGCGGTAATGCACGGGCAGATCGACCGCCGGGCCCTGACCGACGCGCTGGAGGAAGTCTGGCGCGTGGTGCGGGCCTGCAACGCCTATATCGACCGGCAGGCCCCCTGGGCGCTGAAGAAGACGGATCCCGAGCGCATGGGGGTGGTGCTGCGCGTGCTGGTCGACGCGGTGCGGGTGATCGGCACGATGCTGCAACCATACATGCCCGCCAGCATGGACGCGCTGTTGACGCAGGTCGGCGCCGAAGCGGACGAACGGAGCTTCGCGGCGCTTGAAACACCCCTGCCGGCCGGGCGCGCGCTGCCCGCACCCAAGGGCATCTTCCCCCGCTATGTGGAACCCGAGGCGCAATGACGGGCCTGATCGACTCACACTGCCATCTGGACCATTTCCCCGACGAGGCGATTCCCGACCTTCTGGAGCGGGCGAAGCAGGCTGGGGTCGAGGGAATGGTGACGATCGGCACCCGCCTGTCGCGGGCCGGCCAGCAGAAGGAACTGACCCGCTTCGACCGGCCGGACCTGCGGGTGTGGTGTACCGTGGGCACGCACCCCGATCATGTCGACGAATGCACGGTTTCCGATCCCGCCGACATCGTGGCCCTGGCCGACGACCCGCGCGTCGTGGGCATCGGGGAAAGCGGGCTGGATTATTTCCATGGCGCGCCCGAGATCCGGCCGCTGCAGCAGGCGCGCTTTCGTGCTCATATCGCGGCTGCGCGGCGCATGGACCTGCCGCTGGTCATCCACGCCCGCGACGCCGATTCGGATGTCGCCGGGATCCTGCGCGACGAGATCGCGGCCCATGGCCCGTTCCGCTTCCTGCTGCACTGCTTCGCGTCGGGCCCCGAATTGGCGCGGACGGGGCTGGAACTGGGGGGATATATCAGTTTTTCGGGGATCCTGACCTTTCCCCGGTCCGACGCCCTGCGCGACATCGCCCTGTCCATCCCCGAGGATCGCCTGCTGGTCGAGACGGATTCGCCCTACTTGGCCCCCGTGCCGCAGCGCGGCCGGAAGAACGAGCCCGGATTCGTCGCCCATACCGCGCTCAGGCTGGCCGAGTTGAGGGAGATGGCGCCCGAGCGGTTGGCGGAGGTGACGACCGCCAATTTCCATCGCCTGTTCAGCCGGGCGTCATAGACCATGGAACTGATCGTCCTGGGATGCGGCGGATCTGCCGGGGTGCCGATGGTCGGCGGCCCGGGGGGGCGTGGCGACTGGGGCGCCTGCGATCCGGCGGAACCGCGCAATCGCCGCACCCGCTCGTCGGTGCTGCTGCGCGGCGATGACGGGCGGGGGCTGCTGATCGATACCGGTCCTGACCTGCGGGACCAGTTGCTGGCGCAGGAAATCGACCGGTTCGACGCCATCCTGTACACGCATTCCCATGCGGACCATATCTCGGGCCTCGACGAGGTGCGGGCCGTCAACCGCGTCATCGACCGGCCCCTGCCGGTCTACGGGACGCCGCCCGTCCTGTCCGACCTGGAAAACCGATTCAATTACGCCTTCCGTCCCTGGTCGCCGCCCGGGTTCTATCGTCCGGTAGTGGTGCCGGAAATCGTCCATGCCGGCGGAACCTACGAAATTGCCGGTCTGACGGTGTCCCTGTTCGAACAGATTCACGGGCGCACGCTCTCGCTGGGGGTACGTTGTGGCTCGCTGGCCTATTCGACGGATGTGGTGGAACTGCCGGAGGACGCGTTCGCGATTCTGGAGGGCATCGAGACATGGCTGGTGGATTGCTTCCAGCGCTCGGCCACCCACAGCGCGCATGCCTGGCTGGAACGGGTGATGCATTGGCGCGCGCGGGTTCGTCCCCGGCGGGTGATCTTGACCCACATGGGCGGCGACATGGACTGGGCCTGGATGCAGGCCAACCTGCCCGATGGGGTCGAACCCGCCTTTGATGGAATGCGTCTGACATTCCGGTAATCCGGTTCTCCGGATTTTGAAAAAATCCGTTGAGGCTGGGGGAAGTGTTTGCGGCCGGCACGCGATTTAGGTTGAATCGCGACAGTCTGCGGCGATACCCTTGGACAAGACGACCCTGAGAGTCCGGTGCCCCGCCATTCCACGATACAGCAACGCTGTCGAATCGCGTGGGCCACGGACCACGGCGTGCCCGCCCGTCTGCAAAAGGGGATGAGCATTGAATGGTAGAAATACGGAAACGCTAGGCTGACGTTCCTCCCCGGACGGGGATCGGTCTCCGCCCGGGAATTTTGTCCATGATACATGGTCGCCCTGGGTTCATGACGGATCCAGGCGACGGATCGGAGACATCTGCCGATGGCTTCTTCTGATATCAACGTGTTTTCCCTGGCCACCGCGATGCGGGACGGGCGTCGCGAAGTCGAGATGAGCCTGTCCGACTATCTCGAATCCTGCCGGACAGACCCGTCATGCTACGCGACGGCGGCCGAACGCATGCTCAAGGCAATCGGCGAGCCGCGCAGCGTCGATACCTCCCGCGATCCACGTCTGTCGCGCATTTTCATGAACCGCACGCTGCGGATCTATCCCGCGTTCTCCGATTTCTTCGGCATGGAAGAGACGATCGAGCAGATCGTCGGCTTCTTCCGTCACGCTGCCCAGGGGCTGGAGGAACGCAAGCAGATTCTCTATCTGCTCGGCCCCGTCGGCGGCGGGAAATCGTCGCTGGGCGAACGGCTGAAGGCCCTGATGGAAAAGGAGCCGATCTATGTCCTGAAGGCCGGGCGGCATATCAGTCCGGTATTCGAAAGCCCGCTGGGGCTGTTCGACCCGGACCGCATGGCGGATGCGCTGGAGGAGCGTTACGGCATTCCCCGCCGCCTGCTGACCGGGATCGCCAGCCCCTGGGCGCTGAAGCGGCTGGAGGAGTTCGATGGCGACCTGTCGCGCTTCACGGTGGTCAAGCTTCATCCTTCGCGCCTGCGGCAGATTGCGATCGCCAAGACCGAACCGGGCGACGACAACAACCAGGACGTGTCGGCCCTGGTGGGCAAGGTCGATATCCGGCAGCTGGAGCATTACAGCCAGAACGATTCCGATGCCTACAGCTTCTCGGGCGGGTTGAACCGCGCGAACCAGGGGCTGCTGGAATTCGTCGAGATGTTCAAGGCGCCGATCAAGATGCTGCATCCGCTGCTGACGGCGACGCAGGAAGGCAACTATGTCGGGACCGAGAATATCGGCGCCATCCCGTTTACCGGCGTGATCCTGGCCCATTCCAACGAGGCGGAGTGGCAGACCTTCCGCAACAATCGTACGAACGAAGCCTTCCTGGATCGCGTCTGCGTCATCAAGGTGCCGTACTGCCTGCGCGTGACCGAGGAGACCAAGATCTACGAGAAGCTGGTCCAGTCCTCCAGCCTGTCGGCAGCGCCCTGCGCGCCCAACACGCTGGAAATGCTGGCGCGCTTCGCCGTGCTGTCGCGGCTGAAGCCGCATCCGAACTCGACGCCGTTCGCCAAGATGCGGGTCTATGACGGCGAGAATATCCGCGAGACCGATCCCAAGGCGCGGACCATGCAGGAATATCGCGACGCCGCCGGCGTGGACGAGGGGATGGAGGGGATTTCCACCCGCTTTGCCTACAAGGTGCTGTCGGCGACCTTCAACCATGATTCGAACGAGATTTCGGCCGACCCCGTGCATCTGATGTATGTGCTGGAACATGCGGTCCGGCGGGAACAGTTTCCACCGGAGGTCGAGGCCACATATCTGGCGACCCTGAAATCGGAACTGGCGGGACGCTATGCCGAATATCTGGGGCACGAGATCCAGAAGGCCTATCTGGAGAGCTACAACGATTACGGCCAGAACCTGTTCGACCGGTATCTGGATTACGCCGACGCCTGGATCGAGGACCAGGATTTCAAGGATCCCGATACCGGCCAGATGCTGAACCGGGAATTGCTGAATGCCGAGCTGACCAAGATCGAGAAGCCGGCCGGCATCGCCAATCCCAAGGATTTCCGCAACGAGGTCGTGAAATTCTCGCTGCGTGCCCGGGCCAGCAATGGCGGGAGGAACCCGTCCTGGACGTCGTACGAGAAGATCCGCGACGTCATCGAGAAACGGATGTTCAGCCAGGTGGAGGACCTGCTGCCGGTCATCAGTTTCGGGTCCAAGAAGGACGGCGAGACCGAACGCAAGCACGACGAGTTCGTGGAGCGGATGGTGTCGCGCGGATACACGGAACGACAGGTCCGCAGGCTCGTTGAATGGTACATGCGGGTGAAGCAGTCCGCCTGAAACGGGAATGGTGCCGCTCAGTGGATATTATCGACAGACGTCCCAATCCCCACGGGAAGAATATCGAGAACCGGCGCCGCGTGCTCGAACGGGCGCGGGGCGCGGTGCAGAAGGCTGTCCGCGATTCCGTGGCCCGTGGCAAGATCAGGGAAATCGGGCAGGGCAATGCCGTCTCCGTGCCCTCCGACGCGCTGCATGAACCGACCTTCCATCGCATCTTTACCGAGGGCGTGCGCGAGATCGTCCTGACCGGCAACCGCGAGTTTTCGCGCGGGGACCGGTTGCAGCGTCCGCCGGCCGGGGGCGGGTCGGGCAACGGCGGCGGGCCGGGGCAGGGAGGCGAGAAGGGGGGCGGTGAGGATTCATTCCGCTTCGTGCTTAGCCGGGATGAATTCCTGGACCTGTTCTTCGACGACCTGGAACTGCCGGACCTGGTCAAGCGTGAGATCGCGACGACCGAAAACAGCGTGCCCAGCCGCAGCGGGTTGAGCAACGACGGGGCGCCGTCGCATCTCGACCTGGGCCGGACGATGCGCCGGTCGGTCGCGCGGCGGATCGGGCTGGGCCGCCCGAAACCCGACGATCTGCGCGAAGTCGACGAACGGATCGCAGAGCTCGAAGCCCGGCGTCCTCTGGGCGCCGAAGAGATCGAGGAACTGGAACGCCAGCGCGAACGGCGGTCGACGATCCGCCAGCGCATGGCGCGCATTCCATGGGTCGATCCGGTCGATTTGCGCTTTCGCCGCTATACCCTGACGCCGCAGCCGTCGACGCGCGCGGTCATGTTCTGCATCATGGATGTCTCGGGTTCGATGACCGAGCGCATGAAGGATCTGGCGAAGCAGTTCTTCCTGCTGCTGCACGTCTTTCTGGAACGGCGCTACAAGAAGGTCGACATCGTGTTCATCCGCCATGCCGAAAGCGCGGAGGAGGTGGACGAGGAGACGTTCTTCCACGATCCGCGCACCGGCGGCACCATCGTGTCGTCCGCACTGGAACTGATGCATGGCATCCAGCGCGAGCGCTATCCGGCGGGCAGCTGGAACATCTACGTTGCGCAGGCGTCGGATGGCGACAATGCATCGTCGGACACCCAGCGGACTGCGTCTCTGCTGCAGGAGCAGATCCTGCCGGCCGTCCAGTATTACGCCTATATCGAAATCACGGGATCCGGTGCGGTCATTCGCGGGGAAACCGATTTGTGGCGCAGCTATCGGACCATTGCCGAACAGAACGATCATCTTGCGATCCGCCAGGTCGGCGACCGCAAGGAGATCTTCCCCGTCTTCCGCGACCTGTTTTCCCGCCAGCATGACCATGCGGAGGCATGATGGACCAGATTGTTCCAGGTGGGGCGTCCGCGACGCCGGGCGGCCTTCTCTATTCCGGCAATGACTGGAATTTCCAGGTCATCCGGAATTGCTACGACGCGATCGAGGAGATCGCGGACAAGGAACTCGGCCTGGAGATCTATGCCAACCGGATCGAGATCATCACGTCGGAGCAGATGCTCGACGTCTACACGTCGCACGGCATGCCGCTGGGCTACAAACACTGGTCGTTCGGCAAGCGCTTCATCGGGCATGAAAGCGCCTATCGACGCGGCCTGATGGGGCTGGCGTACGAGGTCGTCATCAATTCCGATCCCTGCATCAGTTACCTGATGGAGGAAAATTCCGCGACGATGCAGGCGCTGGTCATCGCGCACGCAGCGTTCGGCCACAACCATTTCTTCCGCAACAACCGGCTGTTCCGGGAATGGACCGACCCGTCGCAGATCCTGGATTATCTGGAATTCGCCCGGGGCTTCATCGCGCGGTGCGAGGAACGGCATGGGCAGCGGGCCGTGGAACGCATCCTGGATGCCGCCCACGCCCTGCAGAACCAGGGGGTCCACCGTCATTCCGGTGCGCGCAAGATCGACCTCAAGGCCGAGCAGCAGCGGGCGCGCGAGCGCCGCGAATACGAAGACAGCATGTTCAACGATCTGTGGCGGACCTTGCCGTCCGACCTGCCGGGCGAGAAGGACGGCGTGCCCGATTCGACGACACGGCGGCGGCTGGGCCTACCCGAGGAAAACCTGCTCTATTTCCTGGAAAAGCATGCCCCCCGCCTTGCGCCGTGGGAGCGGGAGATCATTCGGATCGTCCGGATGGTCGCGCAATATTTCTACCCGCAGCCCCAGGTCAAGATGATGAACGAAGGCTGCGCGACCTGGGTCCATGCCTATATCATGCGCCGCCTGCATGAGCTGGGACGGATCGACGACGCCGCATATCTGGAAGTCATTCATTCCACATCGAACGTGATCAACCAGCCCGGCTTCGAGGCGGGTGGCGGGCCGTCCTTCAATCCCTACGCACTCGGCTATGCGATGATGACCGACATCGCCCGGATGTGCGCTTCGCCCACCGAGGAGGATCGGCGCTGGTTCCCCGACATCGCCGGCAATGGCGATCCGGTCGGTACCCTGCGCCATGCCTGGGCCGAATATCGGGATGAGAGTTTCATCCAGCAATTCCTGTCGCCCGCGGTCATCCGGGATTTCCGCATGTTCAGGCTGCGCGACGACACCGCCCAGCCTTATCTGCTGGTGGATGCGATCCATGATGAGGCCGGTTATCGCGATATCCGCCGCAGCGTGGCCCTGACCTACGACCCGGGAATGTTCTATACGGAAATCGAGATCGTCGATGTCGATCTGCTGGGGGATCGGACCCTGGTCCTGGAGCACCGCAGCCGGACAGGACAGATGCTACAGCCCGGCGACGCCCGGCAGACCCTGGATTATCTTGTAACATTGTGGGGTTACGGTGTTGTTTTAAAGGAAATCGATAGCCAGACCGGCGTAGTCGTCACCACACACACGGTCAATCCCGCCAGTTAACACGGATAATTTATCGTAAATACAAATATTTAGGCGAGTCGGCTGAGTCGTCCTCCGTCAGATCGGAGTTGCCGCGATTCGCGGCAACTCCGAATGAAAATTCTTTCAAAATCAATGAATAAAATCCTTATCTGGATAACGTATCCTGGGGCGTTTCACGTCGCGTCCCATGGCGCGCATCCGAAACGTACTGGCCCTTGGCGGGAAAAATTTGTATCGAAAGGATATTGAACCCGACCGGTGCCGGACGGGTCGACGTCCCGCCCGTGACGCTGCCGCGCTGGACGATTGACGGATTTGGCGGGGCGGCAGGGCGAAAGATAAGGTAACGGGATGAATATACTGTCCTATTCTATGTCAGGACGGCTCCATGGCGGCTGAACGACGTCGTGGCATGATCCGGGCTCTGGCCGCTCCCTTGACGCTTCTCGGCGCCCTGTCCGTCCTTGCTTCGGGCCCGGCCCAGGCGGCGGACCCTATCCTGCAGACCGAAGAAAGCGACATCCTGAAGCTTCAGCCTGGTGGTCCGCATCGGATCCTGGTGGAAGACGGCGTGTACCGTCACAGCAAGGACGGACGCGTCTACGTGGTCGATACCGACAGCGGGAAGCTGCTGGGCATGGTTCAGGCCGCCTATAACGCCAATGTCGCCGCCGATCCGGCCGGCCGGACGTTCTACGTCGCCGAAACGACCTGGGAGCGTGGAAATCGTGGCAAGCGGCATGACATGCTGGTGGCTTACGATCCCCTGACGCTCGAGCCGACGATGGACATCGACCTGCCGAGCCGCGCCCTGGTGACGCCCAAGAAGGCCGACCTGGGGGTCAGCGCTGATGGGCATTACGTCTATGTCTACGACACCAGTCCGACCAATTCGGTCCACGTCGTGGATACGGCGAAGAAGGCCGTGGTGCAGACCGTCGACGTCCCGGGCTGCGCGCTGGTCTATCCCTGGGGGCCTTCCGGCTTTTCATCGATCTGCGGCGACGGATCGCTGGCCAACGTCAGCCTCGACGCGTCGGGCAAGCCCAGCGTTACCCATTCCGCGCCGTTCTTCGTCCCCGACCGTGATCCCGTCTTCGAGCACAGCCCGAAAATCGCGGCCAGCGGCCATGTCTGGTTCGTGTCCTTCAGCGGTCTGGTCTATGACGCGGTCCTGGGGACCGACGTCCGGATCGGCAAGCCCTGGTCCCTCCAGGAAGCGGCGGGCCTGAAGCCGGCATCCGATGCCCGCGCCCCCTTCGACGTTACCTGGCGGCCGGGCGGCTGGCAGCTGGCGGCGGTGCGTGCCCGCGATTCGCACCTGTTCGTCCTGATGCACAACGGCACGTTCTGGACCCACAAGGAACCGGGGACGGAGGTATGGGAGGTCGACCTGAAGACCCGCAAGCTGGTGCGCCGCATCCGCCTGGCCGCCCCCAGCACATTGGTCGGGATCACCCAGGATGCGGCGTCGCGCGTCTTCGTGACGGACGAGGCCGGCGATCTGATCGTCCTCGATGGCACCACCGGCAAGACCGTGCGGCCGATCAGGAAACTTGGGGAATCGCTCATCTTCACGGTCGCACCGGGGGAATGATGGCGATGACACGAAACATGACCCGCCGCCCGTCCCGCGTGACGGGCGGCCACCGGATTTTCGCCCGCATGACGGAGGCATTCCATGGCCAGTCCTGAAACCGGACGGGGCGCGACCGGCCGCCAGGACGGTTTTGATCGCGTAGCCGAACGGCTGACCCGCCGTCTGGCCGGGCGGTCGTCGCGTCGCAGTGCGCTGGCACGGCTGGGGGCGTGGGCGGCTGCGATCCCGGCTTTCCCGCTGCTGCCGGTCTGGCGGGGCGAGGCCCGCGCGGCTGCTCCCGTAACCCCGGCCCCGTCGCCCTTTGCCGCCAAGGCCCAGGTCAAGGACGACACCAAGTGCGATTACTGGCGGTATTGCGCCATTGACGGCAACCTGTGCACCACCTGCGGGGGCGGGGTTCACAGCTGCCCGCCGGGCACCCGTCCGTCGCCGACCTCGTGGATCGGCACATGCTTCAACCCGCAGGATCGCCGGTCTTACCTGATTGCCTATCGCGACTGCTGTGGGCAGGATTCCTGCAATGAAGAGAATTGCCTGGGTACCGACGGGGACCTGCCGACCTACCGTCCGCAAGCCAATAACGACATCATCTGGTGTTTCGGAACGGGCTCGCTTCTCTATAATTGTTCGACAGCCGTAATCGTAGGAACCGCCGAATGAAGAAGATCCTGACCCTGGCCCTGTGTCTTGCCGGGGCGACGCCCGCCTTTGCCGCGCCTGACGGAATGGCCCTCTATGGCGCCAATTGCGGCATCTGCCATCAGGGCGGCGGCGTCGGGGCGCCGGGACAATTCCCACCGCTGGCCAACCGCATCGACAAGATCGCGTCGACGCCGGAGGGCAAGAAATATGTGACCCAGGTGCTGATCAACGGCCTTGCCGGATCCATCCAGGTTGCCGGATCGACCTATGTCGGCTTCATGCCCAGCTTCAAGAGCCTGCCCGACGACCAGATCGCGGCGATCCTGACCTATCTGTCGTCTCTGGGCTCGACGAAGCCCGCCCCGGTCTTCACGGCGGCCGACCTTGCTGCCTCCCGCGCGACGCCGATGTCGTCGTCGGCCGTGGCCGCCGCCCGGAAGACCCTGAATGCGGCGCATCCGCTTCCCTAAGGCCGCGCATGTCGCGGGGCCGGCCGTCGCCCTTATAGTGGTGGCCGGTATCCTTGTCCTGCCGCGACAGGCACGCGCCCTGGACGGAACGCGCACGACCTATCTGGTCAAATGCGGGGGATGCCATGGGATCGAGGGCCTGTCCGGACAGACCTATATTCCGGTCCTGCGCGACCGCGTCGGCAGCCTGACCTGCACGTCGGAAGGCCGATCCTATCTGGTCCGGGTGCCGGGTGTGTCGATGTCGCTGATCCGCGATGACGCGGTCATGGCGCGGGTGCTGAATTTCGTGGTGTTCGACCTCGGCGGTTCCAGCACGCCGAAGGGAACCCGTCCCTACACGGCGAAGGAAGTTCACGCCCTGCGCGGCCATCCGCTGCAGACCACCGACCTGCCGGGATTGCGCGCGGGTGTCTGGGGCCGCGCGGTGGCGGCCTGCGCCGCACAGGCCGGCCATGCGGCCGGCGCGTATTGACCGGATCGCCGCCCGTTACCGTGCCCGGAGGCGTGATGCCAGGTCGGCGATCGCGAGGCGGAAGGCCTCGTAGAAATCATCGTGCACGGCGATGCCTCCACCCGACAGGCGGATGAAACCTTCTACCATTCCATTTTGCAGCATGCCGTCGGAATGGGCCAGGATACCATCGCAATCCTCGGCCGCCCCCGATCCGACCGGCGCGTCGTGCGTGGTGCGCGGGCGCAGATCGTCCCCCCATGCGGCGCGGCGGTAGGCCCTGACCTTTTCGGGATACAGCCGTCCGTCCGTCGTGTAGCCCGCCAGGGGTTTGCCCTGCGCCATCATATAGCCGATTTCCACCGCCGTGCCGGGATCCATGTCGGCGGACCGGCGGAACGGGTCGATACAGAAGATGCCGCCGTCGCATCGATCCATCAGGTCGCGGTCGGCCCTGACGATCCTCAGCGTCGTTTCCAGGCCCTGGGGCATGGATTCAATCCCGACCTGGCCGTCGAACGGGGCCACGCCCACGACCCCGGCCGCGTCGCACAGCGCCCGCAGACGATCGAAGATCGTGATCGCGCCGGGACGAAACACCAGGTCGCCCGCCAGATAGACCGTTCCCAGCGTCGTCATGTCCATTCACCCTCTGTCGCAGAAGGGACCGGACCGCCATGGGCGGCCCCGGGTCCAGGTTTTTCGATGGCGCGCGTCTTTTTCTTGCCACCATCCGATTCGCATCTTATGTGGAAGCGCCAACGGTCGGGTACCCGAGGCACAGGGACCCCTGCAATGGTTGAAGAGGGTCCAGCAGCATGTCTTCATTCAATAATCCGGCGTTCACCGCGCGAGTCGACGATCGTATCCGCGAGGCCCTGGCATTCGACGACGTGCTGGTCGTCCCGGCCGAATCCAGCGTCCTGCCCGGCCAGACCTCGACCAAGACGCGCCTGACCCGCCGGATCGAATTGAATATCCCGCTGATTTCCTCGGCCATGGATACGGTGACCGAAGACCAGATGGCCATCGCCATGGCGCAGCAGGGCGGCATGGGCGTGATCCACAAGAACCTGACCATAGAAGAGCAGGCCGAGCATGTGCGGCGCGTGAAGCGCTTTGAATCCGGCATGGTCGTCAATCCGGTCACGGTCTCGCCCGACCAGACGCTGGCCGAGGTCAACGCGATCATGTCCCGCCACGGCATCAGCGGCCTGCCGGTCATCGAACGGGAAACCAAGCGGCTGGTCGGCATGCTGACCAACCGCGACGTGCGTTTCGCCACCGACCCCGAACAGCGCGTCTACGAACTGATGACGCGCGAGAACCTGGTGACCGTGCGCCCCGATGTGGGCCGGGACGAGGCCCGGCAGTTGCTGCATCGCCATCGGATCGAAAAGCTGCTGGTCGTGGATGACGAAGATCGTTGCATCGGCCTGATCACCGTGAAGGACATGGAAAAGGCGGTCCTGCATCCGCTGGCCAACAAGGACGAGATGGGCCGCCTGCGCTGCGCCGCCGCCACCGGCGTGGGCGAGGATGGGTACCGCCGGGCCCGGGCGCTGATCGAGGCCGGGGTGGATGTCGTCGTCGTCGACACCGCCCACGGCCATTCGTCCGGCGTCCTCGATACCGTTGCCCGGGTCAAGGCGGCGGACGACCGCATTCAGGTGGTTGCGGGCAATGTCGCGACGCCCGAAGCCGCGATCGCCCTGATCGAGGCCGGCGCCGATTGCGTGAAGATCGGCATCGGTCCGGGTTCGATCTGCACCACGCGCGTCGTCGCGGGTGTGGGTGTTCCGCAGTTTTCGGCCGTTCTGGAAACCTCTGCCGCCTGTCATGAACGCGATATTCCCGCCATCGCCGACGGCGGCATCCGGACGTCCGGCGATATCGTCAAGGCGATCGGGGCCGGCGCGGATGTCGTCATGATCGGTTCGCTGCTGGCCGGCACCGAGGAAGCGCCGGGCGAGGTGTTCCTGTACGAAGGGCGGTCCTACAAATCCTATCGCGGCATGGGCAGCCTGGGCGCCATGGCCCGCGGATCGGCCGACCGGTATTTCCAGCAGGAAATCAAGGAAACCCACAAGATGGTCCCGGAAGGGATCGAGGGCCGGGTGGCCTACAAGGGTGGAATGGACGCCGTGGTACATCAGCTGGTCGGCGGCCTGCGGGCGGGCATGGGCTATACCGGTTCGGCGACGGTCGCGGACCTGCAGGTGCGCGCGCGCTTCCGCCGTATCACCGGCGCGGGCCTGCGCGAGAGCCATGTCCATGACGTGGCGATCACGCGTGAGGCGCCGAATTACCGCCGCGACTGAACGGAATCGCTGACCGGGGACCGCCGCCGGACCATTGGAACAAGGTCCCGGGCCCCGGGACGCTGGACGACAGACAGGACGATCATGACCCCCAGTGCGCGGCTTGCCGCCGCCATCGATCTGCTTACGGCGATGGAGGCTACGCCCCGTCGCCCGGCGGACGCCGTTGCCAATGCGTTCTTCCGCGAACGCCGTTATATCGGCGGGGGCGACCGCCGGGCCGTTTCCACCCGGGTCTGGTCCATTCTGCGCCAGTGGCGACATATCGAATGGTGGCTGGACCGTGCAGGCACCTCCGCCACGCCGCGAAACCGGATCGTGGCGATGCTGGCCCTGTCTCCCCGGCCGGGGGAGGCCCCGCAGGACCTGTTTTCCGGCGACCGCTACGCGCCGTCCGTCCTGTCGCCGGCCGAGCGCGACCTGGCCGCGCGGTTGCGGGGGCATGAGCTGATCCATCCCGACATGCCGCGCGCCGTCGCGCTGGAAATCCCCGACTGGCTGCTGCCACGGTTGGAGACGGTGTTCGGCGACGATCTGGTGCCGGAAATCGAGGCCCTGTCGGGCGAGGCGACGCTGGATCTGCGCGTCAACCTGCTGAAGACCACGCGGGACGAGGCGCGGCAGTCGCTGGCCGCCGACGGCATCATCGCCGAGGACACAATTCTGTCCCCATGGGGGCTGCGTGTTCCGGGACGCCAGCCCGTGACCGCGACTGCGGCGTTCAAGGCCGGCCTGGTGGAAATCCAGGACGAAGGCAGCCAGGTGGTGGTGGCGGCGGCCGATGCCCGGCCGGGCATGCGGGTGGTGGATTACTGCGCGGGCGCCGCGGGCAAGACGCTGGGCATGGCCATGACCATGCAGAATCGGGGCCATATCGTCGCCTGCGACGTGTCCGAGGCCCGGCTGGACGGCGCGGTGCGCAGGCTGCGGCGGGCGGACGTGCATAATGTCGAACGCCACCTGCTGAAGCCCGGCGACCGCTGGGCCAAGCGGCGTGCGGGCAGCTTCGACCGGGTGCTGGTTGACGCGCCATGCACCGGGACGGGCACCTGGCGCAGGAACCCGGACGCCCGCCTGCGTTTGACAGAGCAGGATCTGGCCGAACTGATGGTCAAGCAGGCCGAGATCCTCGATACCGCGTCGACGCTGGTCCGGCCGGGCGGCCGGCTGGTGTATGCGACCTGTTCGATCCTGCGGGAGGAAAATCAGGATCGCATCGAAACCTTCCTGCGTACGTCGCCGCAATTCCGTCGTGCGGAACCCGACGCGCAATGCGGCCTGCCGGCGGGGCTGGCGCAGCAGGGCATGATCGCGCTGTCGCCCCTGCGCGACCGGACCGACGGGTTCTTCGCCGCGATCCTGGAACGGACGGCCTGACGGTCGCCATCTTCCGCATTTTTTCTGGTTAACGGACTGGTTTCGCCCGATTATCGGTTTTGCCATCGTCATAGTATGATGGGATTGCCCGAGCTGTCGGGCCAACAGTCCGGGAAACGGGAATGCAGGATAATCTGGCCATCGGGATCTTGTGCGTGCTGGGGGGCGGTATCGGCGCCCAGTGGGTGGCCTGGCGCTTTCGCCTGCCGGCCATCGTCCTGCTGTTCGGGTTGGGCCTGGTCTACGGCCCCGGTCTTGGCCTTCTGCATCCCTCGGCGGCGATTGGCCGCTATTTTCACCCGATCGTCTCGCTCGCCGTTGCGTTCATCGTGTTCGAGGGCGGGTTGGCGCTGGATTTCCGGCAATGGCGCGCCTCGGGCGAGGGCGTGCTGCGCCTGACGGCGGTGGCTCTGCCAATCAACTGGGTCCTGGGCGCCCTGGCCGCGCATTTCGTCGGCCATCTGCACTGGGGGGCGTCGTGGCTGTTCGGTGCGATCATCGTCGTGACCGGCCCCACGGTCGTGCTGCCCCTGCTGCGCCATACCAAGCTGCGGCCGCGCGTGGCGGCGTTCCTGCGCTGGGAAGCGATCCTGAATGATCCCGTGGGGGCCATCCTGGCGACTCTGGTGCTGGAAATCCTGGTGATCCAGGGCAATCGCCATTCCGGCATGTTCATGGTGGAGATCGTACCCCACCTGCTGTTCAGCACCATGATGGCCATCGGATTCGGGGTGTTCCCCGCGATTCTGGTCCGCTTCCTGTCGGCGCGGGATCTGGTTCCGGAAATCCTGCGCATTCCCATCATCCTGACCCTGGCGATGAGCGTCTTTTCGGTCTGCAACTTCTTCATGGAAGGTGCCGGGCTGATGGCGGCGACCGTCTTCGGCATGGCGCTGACGAACATGCACGTGACCGGCATGTCCGAATTGCGCCGTATCAAGGAGTCGCTGGGGGTCCTTGTCGTGTCGTGCCTGTTCGTCATGCTGACCGCCGATCTGCATCGCGATGTGCTGGAACGCCTGTCCCTGCCCATCGTTGCGATGACGCTGACGGTGCTGTTCGTAGTGCGGCCCCTCGGCATCCTGCTGTCGACCATCCGGTCGGACCTGTCATGGCAGGAACGCCTGTTCGTGGGCTGGATCGCACCGCGCGGCATCGTCGCCGCCGCCGTCGCCGGCGTCGCCGGCCTGCAACTGGGGGAGGCGGGCTACCCCAGCGCAGACCTGGTGATGCCGGGGGTGTTCGCCCTCATCGCGACCACCATGATCCTGCATGGGTTTTCGCTTCGTCCCGTGGCGCGGATCCTGCGTCTGACCCTGTCGGACGAACCTGCCCTGGCGATCGTGGGCGCCAGCGCATGGTCGACCGATCTGGCCGGCGCGCTGCATCGCCTGGGCTGTCCGGTCGTGCTGGTCGATACCTATGCCGGCGCCCTGGCGCCGGCGGCCCGCGCCGGCATCCCGACCCTGAAGGCCGAACTGCTGTCCGACGAAGGTCTGGAAAGCCTGGAGGAACGGCCGGCGGACTATCTGATCGCCGCGACGCCGGACGCGATCTATAACGGACTGGTCTGCGCGCGCCTCGCCCCCGATTTCGGGCGGCAGCGCGTGTTCCAGGTCAGTCCGGGGGTGGCACGCCTGGATCTCTATCGGGGGCTCAGCCGCGACTCGCGCGGCAAGGTCCTGGGGGACCCGGCCTGGAATTTCACCCTGATCGACACCCTGTTCGAACGTGGATGGCGGTTCAGGAGCCTGCCGTTTGGCAGTGACGTACCCCGCGATCCGGCCGGTACGGACGGAAACCGGCTGAACATCATGACGATCCGCAGGGGAACGGCGATGTGGATCCGATCGGTCGAGGACGAGGCCCCGGTCGAACCGGTATCGGGCGATATCATCATTGCGATGACGCCACCCGAGGGTGCAATCGCCTCCTGAACAGGGCCGGCCAGACCCGCCGCGATCCGGCCGGTCAGGCCGGCGGCAGGACCTCGATTTCCGTCAGTCCGGCGGCCAGTATGCGGCGCAGGTCGGATTCGCGCAGGGCGATGCATCCTTCGGTCGGGCGGCCATCCGGCGATTGCAGATGCAGGAAAATGGCCGATCCGCGCCCCGGGACCGGCGGGGCGTCATTATATCCGAGTTCTATCACGATATTGTAAACGTTATCGTCCCGCCACATCTTCTCATGCCGGGCAGGGTGGGGCAGGGTGATGCGCCGGTTGTAGTCGGCGTGGGCCGGGTCGTCGCACCACCCGTCGGCCGGCGCCAGGGGTTCCAACGGCAGGGCGCAGACCGGCGCCGCGACACGGTCGGCGCGGTACAGGACCCGCCGCAACGGCAGAATTCCGGTCGGTGTGGCGTGATCGCCTTCCTCCTTGATGGACCGGACCCCAGCGGCCCCGACGATCGCCGGGATTTTCTGATCCATGCAATGCAGTTGTGCATCGGGGCCGGTATTCGATCTTAAAACTGCGCGTATCATGGAGGCCTCCAAACGGGTCGCCTTTTGCTGGGATTCGGGCCTAGACTGGACGACACCAGTATAGCCGTGGGAAGAGGTCGCAGGCGGACGGGTCCGGATGCTGCCGTTTCCGCTTCGGGAATGATATAGGATACCCGGCCCTGCGGATGGGGTTGCGGTCAAAAATAAAGAGGGTTCGATGGCAGGTGCGCGTCCCATTCTGATAGTGGATGACGATCAGACGTTACGTCATATGCTCGTCGAACAATTGCAGCTCGAAGGGGAGTTCCTGGCGATCGAGGCGGAATCGGTCGCCGATGCCTGGGACAAGCTGAATGCGCCGGGCGCGCGCTTCGATGCCATCATCCTGGACGTGACGCTGCCCGACGGTGATGGCCGCGATTTCTGCGCCGACCTGCGACGCCAGGGCAAGCGCATCCCCATTATCATCCTGACGGGTTCGGATGACGAAACCGACGTGGTGCGGGGCCTGGATGCCGGGGCCAACGATTATGTCGCCAAGCCCTTCCGCATCGCCGAGCTCCTGGCCCGCCTGCGCGCGCAGATGCGGATCTTCGAGAACAGCGAGGATGCGGTCTTTTCCATCGGGCCCTATGTCTTCCGGCCGTCGGCGAAGCTGCTGCAGGAACCCACGCGCAACCGCCGCATCCGGCTGACGGAAAAGGAAGCCGCGATCCTGAAATTCCTGTACCGGGCCGGCACGCGGCCTGTGCCGCGGCAGGTCCTGCTGAACGAGGTCTGGGGCTACAACGCCGCCGTGACCACCCATACGCTGGAAACCCACATCTATCGCCTGCGGCAGAAGATCGAGCCCGATCCGACGAATGCATCTCTGCTGGTGACCGAGGGCGGGGGGTATCGCCTGGACCCGGAAGGCGGATTGCGCGCCGGTTGAGGCAGGCTGCGTTCGGATCCGGGACCCGAACGCCTTTTGGCCCCCTGGTTGCGATCAGGGGGTGAAATCGACCACCACGGGCGCATGGTCCGATGTGGTTGGCCAGTCCCGGGCTTCACGCAGGACCGTCATGTCCCTGAGGGACGCCATCAGGTCGGGGGTTACCCAGACGTGGTCCAGGCGCCGGCCGCGATTCCATCGTTCGGGATTGGCCTCGGTCCAGTTGCGATTGCGATAGGACCACCACGTATATAATTTTTCGCTCGCCGGAACAAAATGCCGCATGGCGTCGACGAACCCGCAGGCCTGCCAGGCCAGCAGGCGGGTCGTCTCGGGCGGGGTATGGCTGACGACATTCAGCAATTGCCTGTGGTTCCAGACATCCTGCTCCAGCGGAGCGATGTTCAGGTCGCCGACGAGGATCGTCCGCCGATTGTCCCGCCCCGTGAACCAGGCATGGGCCTCGTCGACAAATGCCAGCTTGTGCGCGAATTTCGGATTGGCCTCGGGGTCGGGAATGTCCCCGCCGGCGGGGACGTAGAAATTATGCAGTTCGACGGGCTGCCCCCCCAGGTCGAACGACGCCGCGATGTGGCGGCAATCGCTGCGGGCGCACCAGTCGGGGGTATCGTCCAGCGGAACCAGCGCGACGCGGGACAGGATCGCGACGCCGTTATAGGATTTCATTCCCCGGTGCTGGATGTGGGCGAAGCCCAGCTTGCGTACCGCATCGGCCGGAAACAGATCGTCCGGCACCTTGGTTTCCTGCACGCAGACGATATCGGGCTGCAGTTCCGCGCACAGCCGTGCCAGAAGCGGCAGCCGCAGGCGGAGCGAATTGATATTCCATGTGACGATACGCATATGGGTGGGATTGCCCATCCCGCGAATCCTGGCAAGTGGGATTCGGCTGCGCGGCGTGGGGATCGGGATCAAACCGATATCGGAATGACGAACAAAACAGGATCGAGTCGGACGGAACGGAAAAGCGATTCGAGCGGATTTTGTCCACCTTTGGGATTGACTTCCTTATTTTCCAAAGGATTGCTCGAATTTTACAGTCAGTTCCTAGGGTGTCTTTAATATAATCATTAAATATCAATAGGTTATTTGTTGTGCTTCTTTTTTGGGCAATTCAAGCGGGGGACAGGGAAACCGCCAGCCGCACGATTCTGTCAGCGGCTGTTCCACAGACTTATCCACATGATCGGTGGATGAACGGATGGGTCCATTGATGGACGGCGACGTGCCGGCCGTGGTGGCGGTCAAGGGGGTGGGCGCCATCCAGCAGGCCTTGCAGACGATGCCGCTTTCCCCCGGGGTCTACCGGATGATCGGGGAGAAGGGGGAGGTCCTGTACGTCGGCAAGGCCCGTATCCTGAAGCGGCGCGTGACGTCGTACACCCAGACGGGGAAATTGCCGGAACGCCTGCGACGCATGGTGTCGGAAACGGTCGCGATGGAAATCGTGACGACCCATACCGAGGCCGAGGCCCTGCTCCTGGAAGCCAACTACATCAAGCGGATGAAACCCCGCTTCAACATCCTGCTGCGGGACGACAAGAGCTATCCGTGGATCATGATGACGGACGCCGACATGTTTCCCCAGGTCACGAAACATCGGGGGAAGCCGGCAAAGGGGGCATCCTACTGGGGCCCGTTCGCCTCGGCCTGGGCGGTGAACCAGACCCTGAACCTGATCCAGCGGGTATTCCTGCTGCGATCCTGTTCCGATTCCGTCTTTGCCTCGCGTACCCGTCCCTGCCTGCTGTTCCAGATCAAGCGCTGTTCGGCCCCGTGCGTCGAGCGGATCGGCCAGGACGACTATGCCCACCTGGTCGAGCAGGCGCGCGCCTTTCTGTCGGGGCAACGCACCGGCATTCGCGACGAACTGGTGCGGGAAATGGAGGCGGCGGCGCAATCCCTGGAGTTCGAGCGCGCAGCGACGATTCGCGATCGCATTCGCGGCTTCGCCTCCATGCAGGATTCGTCGGTGATCAATCCGGCGTCGCTTGACGATGCGGACGTGGTCGCGATCTGGCAGGCCGCCGGACATTCCTGCATTCAGGTCTTCTTCATCCGCGGGGGCAGGAACAACGGCAATCGCGCCTTTTTCCCGGCCCACGCCAAGGATGAGGACGCCTCCGACATCCTGACGGCCTTCCTGGCACAATTCTACGACGACAAGCCGCCGCCGGCGCAGATCCTGTTGAATCACGAGATCGCGGAGAGCGATCTCGTGGCGGACGCGCTGAGCATACGACGGGGCCGGAAAGTGGAGATCCTGGTTCCGAAGCGCGGCGAGAAGAAGGCGGTCGTCGACCATGCCGAAACCAATGCCCGGGAGGCACTGGAACGCAGGCTGGCCGAAAGCACGGCCCAGGCGCGCCTGCTGGACGGCATGGTCGACCTGTTCGGGCTCGACGCCCCGCCGAAGCGGATCGAAATCTATGACAACAGCCACATCATGGGCAGCAACGCCTATGGCGTGATGGTCGTGGCCGGTCCGGAGGGGTTCGAGAAGCGCGCCTATCGCAAATTCTCGATTCGGGGCCCCGTCACGCCGGGCGACGATTTTGCGATGATGCGCGAAGTGCTGGAGCGCCGATTCAGCCGCGGCCTGCGCGAACGTCAGGAACAGGCGAATCCCGGGGACTGGCCGGACATCGTCCTGATCGACGGCGGGGCGGGCCAGTATTCCGCGGTCCGCGCGGTGCTGGACGATCTGGGCGTGACGGACGTGACGCTGGTGGCCATTGCCAAGGGGCCGGACCGCGACGCCGGGCGGGAATGGTTTCATGTCGCCGACCGGCCGCCCTTCCAGTTGCCGCCGCGTGATCCGGTCCTGTATTATCTGCAGCGTCTGCGCGACGAGGCCCATCGCTTCGCCATCACCACCCATCGCGCCGGGCGCTCGAAGGCGCTGGTGAAGTCGGAACTGGACGAGATCCCCGGTGTCGGCGCCGCCCGGAAGCGCGCCCTGCTGAACCAGTTCGGCTCGGCGCGCGGCGTGAAGCAGGCGGGCCTGGCGGAGTTGGAAGCCACGTCGGGGATCAACCGGGAGACGGCACGGATCGTTTATGGCCATTTTCATCCCGGCTGGTCCGGAGAATGATCGGCCGGGGCAGGAGCCGTGAGCAAATTCGTCATCAGACCGTCGTGATGAGGCGTTCCTGTTCCCCGTGTCTTGTTGTACTCTGCGCACGATGCTGACCGACCTGCCCAATATCCTGACCCTGTCGCGGATTGTGGCGATTCCCGTTCTGGTGGCGCTCGTGGGGGTGGGGGCGCCGGTGACGGACTGCGCGGCCTGTCTGCTGTTCATCGCCGCAGCCATCACCGATTATCTGGATGGCAAGCTGGCCCGCGCATGGCATCAATACTCCGACCTGGGGCGGATGCTGGATCCGATTGCGGACAAATTGCTGGTCGGCGCGTCGCTGATGGTCCTGGCAGGGTCGGATCGCCTGCCGTTCGGGGCGCTGTATCCTGCCATCATCATCCTGGCGCGGGAAATCCTGGTCAGCGGCCTGCGTGAATTCCTGGCCTCTACCCGGGTCAGCCTTCCGGTAACGCGCCTGGCCAAATGGAAGACCGGATTTCAGATGACCGCCATCGGTTTCCTGTTGGCTGGCGACAGCACGGGAAAGCTGCTGCATCTCGACCCGTTGCCGGTCAGCATGGTGGGGGCGATCATGCTGTGGATTGCCGCGGTGCTGACGATCGTGACGGGCTGGGACTATCTTGCCACGGGCCTGCGCCACGTCGGTCGCAATGGCAGGACGGCGTCTAAAATCGCCTCCTGATTGTGTCAGATCATGTCCTGCTACTTGAGATTGTGGTGACGCGCGGGCACACTCCGTTTCGGTCGCGAACGGGGTGGCCGGCCAGGAGGGGCATGATGCGAAACGCGGCGCTGTTGTCGTCACTTGTGTTGATCAGCGGGTGCTCGGGTTTCGGAAAGCTGGCGAGTGACGGGATGAGTTTCCCGGGCCTCAATCCCAACGCGCCGGGCGGGGAGGCCGAGAATCTGCGCCGTGCGCGGGGGGAGGCAGCCGCGGAACTGCCGATCCTGCCGGAAGCCGGAAATATGTGGCCCGGGCCGCCGGCCCCCTTGCCGACCTTGGGCGACGTGTCGAAGGATCGTGGCCGGTTGGGCGATGCGCTACCCGCCGACGCAGGCGGGGCCGAATTGCCGAAAGGCGGCAGCATGAGCGCCGGCGAACAGGCCGAGATCAAGGGCGGGATCCAGGATTTTTCCGGTGGCGGGCTGCCGTCGAGGGTAAGGGACGACGCCGTACGCTATGGCGCGGGGCAGCGGGCCGCGACCATCGTCATTCCCAACGGGGATGGCACCAGCACCGTCATCGCACCCGATGGGACGGTCAAGACGGTTAAAGATTCGCCGGCCACCCCCAGATAGGGGTAAGAGCAATCCGCGTTATGACTGACTCGTCGGCGGCCTACCTCAGGGCTCTGCCCTGAAACCCGTCGAAGGCCTCGGACCTTTGGAAACCGGTCTGGTGATCCATGATCGGGGTCCGGAGGTCCCTCAGGCCCTGGTGGGTTCGGGCAAGGCCCGGCCTGGCCTGCCATCTGGATGGAAGGCGTGCCTGTGATTACGATCCTGTATTTTGCCTGGCTGCGCGACCGGTTGGGTCGGTCCAGCGAATCCATGCCGTTGCCCGAGGGGGCACGGTGCGTCGGCGACGTGATCCGCAGCCTGGCTGGACGGGAAGGCGAGTACCAGGCGGTCTTCGGGACGCAGGGTGGCGTCGTCCGATGTGCGGTCAACCAGGAATTCGCCAGTCCGGAGGACGGGGTGCGGGCAGGGGACGAGATCGCATTCTTTCCCCCCGTCACCGGGGGCTAGGCGCCATGACGATCCGCGTCAGCGTGCAGACCACAATTTTTTCGATGGATGCGGAACTCCCCCGTTTGATGCAGGGCGGGCAGGAGGCCGGCGGTGTCGGCGCGTTCCTGGGCGTCGTGCGGGGTGGGGCGGGGCTGCGCGCCCTGACGCTTGAGCATTATCCCGGCATGACCGAATCGATGATCGGCCGAATCGCGGCCGAGGCGCAGACGCGATTCGGCCTGTCGGGCTGCACGATCATCCATCGCGTCGGACGCCTGACGGTCGGCGAGCCGATCGTGCTGGTCCTGTGCCTGGCCGCGCACCGCGCGGCGGCGCTGGATGCCACTGCGTTCGTCATGGACTGGCTCAAGACACGGGCACCGTTCTGGAAGCGCGAGGAATTCGAGGACGGGCGGACCGCCTGGGTCGAGGCGCGGGAGGCGGACGACATCGCCGCGAGCCGCTGGGCGCGGGACGGCCGACCCGGTTGATCGACGCGAGTCGCGTGACGGACCCGGCGGCCGGACTCTGCCGGTGAGATAAAAAAAGATTTTCCTTGATTCCCGAAAGCCATGGAAAGTCCTGCCTCGTCAACGGGATCGCGCTCTTGCTGTCTTCGATGATTCATATATCTAGTGCGTCTTCAGTTGCCCGGGCGCGATATGTAGGGGCATAAACAAGGTGTCGGGACGATGGGCGCAGCCCTGTCCCCGCGATTTCACGGAGATGATGGATGAGCCTGGACGACGTATCCGGAACTGTGTCTGATCGTCCGGCCGACGACCGTGGTCTGTTCCAGGATCGCGACGCCGACCAGACCCCCGACATGTTCGACGACGTCGTCCAGCTGCCGGGCCATCATCCGGTTCGGGTGAATCGCTCGCGTGACGCGCTGCTGACGCCGTTCGGCAAGGCGACTCTGGATAACCGCTATCTGCTGGATGGCGAGAGCTATCAGGACCTGTTCGGCCGCGTGGCGTCCTATTACGGCGCGGATGCCGGGCACGCGCAGCGCCTGTACGACTATATCTCCCGCCACTGGTTCATGCCCGCGACGCCGGTCCTGTCGAACGGCGGAACGACGCGCGGTCTGCCGATTTCCTGCTTCCTGAACGAGGCGAACGACAGCCTGCGCGGCATCGTCGATTTGTGGAACGAGAATGTATGGCTGGCGTCCAAGGGGGGCGGCATCGGATCCTACTGGGGCAACCTGCGGTCCATCGGCGAGGATGTCGGGCGCAACGGCAAGACCTCGGGGGTCATCCCCTTCATCCGCGTCATGGACAGCCTCACCCTCGCCATCAGCCAGGGCTCTCTGCGTCGCGGGTCCGCCGCCGTCTACCTGCCTGTCTGGCATCCGGAGATCGAGGAATTCATCGAGATCCGTCGCCCGACCGGCGGCGATCCGAACCGCAAGGCCCTGAACCTGCATCATGGCGTGCTGGTGTCCGACGCCTTCATGCGCGCGGTCGCCGAGGACGCCGAATGGGCGCTGTTGTCGCCCAAGGACGGCGCGCATATCCGCAAGATCTCGGCCCGGTCGCTGTGGATCCGCATCCTGACGGCCCGCATGGAGCAGGGCGAGCCCTACATCATCTATTCGGACCATGTGAACAACGCGCGGCCCGAGCACCACAAGATGGCGGGGCTGGAGGTCAAGACTTCGAACCTGTGCGCCGAGATCACCCTGCCGACGGGGATGGACCATCACGGCAAGGAACGTACGGCCGTCTGCTGCCTGTCGTCGTTGAATCTTGAGACGTGGGACGAGTGGAAGGACGATCCGCTCTTCATCGAGGACGTGATGCTGTTCCTCGACAACGTGCTGCAGGATTTCATTGACCGCGCCCCCGACGACATGGAGCGTGCGAAATACGCCGCGACCCGCGAACGGTCGGTGGGGCTGGGGGTCATGGGCTTCCATTCCTTCCTGCAGGCGAAGGAAATTCCCTTCGAAAGCGTGATCGCGAAGGTCTGGAACAAGCGGATTTTCAAGCATATTCGCGAACAGGCCGACGCGGCGTCGCACAAGCTGGCGGAACTGCGCGGCGCGTGCCCCGACGCTGCGGAATACGGCATCATGGAGCGGTTTTCCAACAAGCTGGCCATCGCGCCCACGGCGTCGATCTCGATCATCGCGGGCAATGCCAGCCCGGGGATCGAACCGATCGCGGCCAATGTCTTCCTGCAGAAGACCCTGTCCGGCTCGTTTACCGTCCGCAACCGGCACCTGCTGAAGCTGCTGATCGACAAGGGGCAGAACACGGACGAAGTCTGGTCGTCGATCACCCTGACCAAGGGCAGCGTCCAGCATCTCGACTTCCTGACGCAGCAGGAAAAGGACGTGTTCAAGACCGCCTTCGAACTGGACCAGCGCTGGGTGGTCGAACATGCGGCCGATCGCGCCCCGTTCATCTGCCAGGCCCAGTCGATCAACCTGTTCCTGCCCGCGAACGTGCATAAGCGCGATCTGCACCAGATCCACTACCTGGCATGGAAGCGGGGCGTGAAATCCCTGTATTACTGCCGCTCGCTCTCGATCCAGCGGGCGGATACCGTCAGCACCATCCTGGGCAAGAGCGACGTCATGGAACAGGAAGGTACGCCCGCCATGCCGGCCAGCGTACCGCCGACGTCGTCCTCGACCGATTACGACGAGTGCCTGGCCTGCCAATAATGGCCCACGGGTCCGGTGCCGTCGCGACCTGAACGGGGACGCGCATCCTGATCGGGCGCGCCGCCCGGGTGCCGGACGTCTGGTGACGCATGGATTTCATGGCGCATCTGCGCCTTCCGATTCCCGGAGAATACGACATGAGCGACATTTCCCAGCGGCCCGAGCCCGAGGCCGAGCCGCATTTCGACCTTCTGACCGCCAATCCGGTCTACAAGCCGTTCCGCTATCCGTGGGCCTATGATGCGTGGCTGACCCAGCAGCGCGTTCACTGGCTGCCCGAGGAAGTGCCCCTGGCCGACGACGTGAAGGATTGGCACCGCACGCTGACCGAAAGCGAGCGCCACCTGGTCACGCAGATCTTCCGCTTCTTCACGCAGTCCGACGTGGAAGTGAACAATTGCTACATGAAGCATTACAGTCGGATCTTCAAACCGACTGAAGTGCTGATGATGCTGTCCGCCTTCTCGAATATCGAGACGATTCATATCGCCGCCTACAGTCATCTGCTCGATACCATCGGCATGCCCGAGAGCGAATATTCGGCTTTCCTTAAATATAAGGAAATGAAGGATAAATATGACTATATGCAGAGCTTCTCGGTCGACAGCAAATACGAGATCGCCCGGACTCTGGCGGCGTTCGGTGCCTTTACCGAAGGGCTGCAGCTGTTCGCGTCCTTCGCCATCCTGCTGAATTTCCCGCGCTTCAACAAACTGAAGGGCATGGGGCAGATCGTCTCGTGGTCGGTGCGGGACGAGACCCTGCATTGCCTGTCGATGGCGCGCCTGTTCCGCGTGTTCATCCAGGAGAACCCGGAAATCTGGACCGAGGCCCTGCAGGAGGACATCCGCCAGATCTGCCGCGACATCGTCGAGCACGAGGACGCCTTCATCGATCTGTCGTTCGAGATGGGCCCGGTCGAAGGGTTGGATGCCGCTACGGTCAAGACCTATATCCGCTTCGTCGCCGACCGGCGCCTGAACCAGTTGGGGCTCGACGCGCTGTATCACGTACCCAGCAATCCGCTGCCGTGGCTGGACGACATGCTCAATGCCGTCGAACATACCAATTTCTTCGAAAACCGCTCGACCGAATACAGCCGCGCGTCCACCGCCGGTTCGTGGGAGGAAGCGTTCGAGGAGAGTGTCTTCCAGTAAAATTCCCGCACCGGTGATCGCCGGGAGTCCCAAGGGGCCAGCAGTCTCGGCCCCCTTTGAGGACTGGCCTCCGGCCGTCAGGCGAGGGGGGCCCCGTCACGCAGGACCGATGCCGCCTGGCGGGTAAAGCGCCCGTCATCCTCATGCAGGATCAGGCCGGGCAGGACGGCGGCGTCGCCTTTCGATCCGATTCGCCCTTGCACCAGCACGATCCGGGCGGGCCGTCCGGCCTTGGGCCAGAACGGGAAGAGGGTGATCCCGCCGATTCCGTGATCGCGCATGGAGGCGACCGCCACGTCATGCAGGGCGGCGGGCAGGGCGAGCGTCAGCGTGCCACGATGACGGACCTGCCGGCCCAGGCTGCGGACCCAGGCGGCGATGGTGTCGGCCGAGGCGACGCGGCGCGCCAGGTCGCGCCGCGCGTCGGGCGAGGCGGTGGCGTCATGGCGATGCCAGGGCGGGTTGGCGAAGGCGTGGTCGAACCATCCCCCCTCGGACGGGAACATTGCCGCGGCGGGCAGGGCGGGGAGGGTGGTCCGCGCGACGTGCAGGCGATCGAAGCCGTTGTCGGCGAAATTGGTCTCCGCCAGACAGGCGGTCCGCGAATCCCGTTCAAGGCCGAGCCCCGTCACCTCCGCGACCCGATGGGCAAGGCACATCAGCCCGGCGCCGGCGCCGCATCCGCCCTCCAGCACCCGATCCCCGGCGCGCGCGGGGACATGTGCCGCCATCAGGACGGGTTCGAGTCCGGTACGATACCCCTGCCGGAACTGGCGGTAGCGAATACGGCCATCCAGCAGGCTTCCCACCGTGGTCGTGCCATATTCCGGGTTGTCCCCCGGACATGCCTGGTCCGGTGGGACCTCATCTATCGTGTCCTTCGGCTTGACCGTCATTCCTGCGCCGCTCATATGTTCAGCAGACCAATCCTACGGAGCCGGGGAGTTTAACCTTTTGGGCGTTGCAGTCACCCTGCCGGAATCCGAGCGAACGGCAAGCGCGAAAGACAGAGGGGCGACCAATCCGATGGCGGACGGAACGGAAGCGGCGCTGCGGGAACTGTCGGACTATCTTGGCGATGATATGGCGGCGTGCAACCGCGCGATCGTCGAACGGATGGACAGTCCGGTCGCCCTGATTCCGCAGCTTGCCGCCCATCTGGTCGCCGCTGGCGGCAAGCGACTGCGCCCGTTGCTGACGCTGGCGTCGGCCCGCCTGTGCGGGTACGAGCCGGGTCCCAACCGCCAGCGTCATGTTTCCCTCGCCGCCTGCGTCGAATTCATCCACACGGCGACCCTGCTACATGACGACGTGGTCGATGACAGCCTGCTGCGGCGCGGCCTGGCCAGCGCCAATGCGGTGTTCGGCAACAAGGCGTCGGTGCTGGTGGGCGATTTCCTGTTCGCCCGCTCGTTCCAGCTGATGACCGACGATGGCTCGCTGAAGGTCATGGCCATCCTGTCCTCGGCGTCCGCGACGATCGCGGAGGGCGAGGTCCTGCAGATGTCCACCCAGAACGACCTGTCGACATCGGTTGAACAATATCTGGAGGTCATTCACGGCAAGACGGCGGCGCTGTTCGCCGCCGCGTGCCGCGTCGGCGCGGTCGTCGCCGCCCGGCCGGATGTCGAGGAGCTGGCGCTGGAAGCCTACGGCACCAATCTGGGCATGGCGTTCCAGCTGGTCGATGATGCGCTGGATTATGCGGCCGACCAGGCCATTCTAGGCAAGACCGTCGGGGACGATTTCCGTGAAGGCAAGATCACGCTGCCGGTTCTGGCGGCCTATGCCGCCGGCAGCGACGAGGATCGGATCTTCTGGCGCCGCGTCATCGAGGACAGCGAACAGAACCCGGAAGATCTGGACCATGCCCTCTCGCTGATCGCGGCCACCGATGCGATCGAGACGACGCTGAACCGTGCCGCCGTTTATGCGCAGGCGGCACGCGACGCGCTGGAAATCTTCCCCGAGAGCCGTCTGCGCCGTCTGCTGCAGGATACGGCCGGTTATACCGTGAGCCGCGCCCGCTAAGGCGTATCGCAACCGGATCGATCCAATCGCCGCGTGACCCGGTCGTCGGGACAGGCATATTCAAACGGACCCTCACTGCCGGGCCATGGTTGATCGTCGTCCCATCCTCTTTTTCGATTCGGGCGTCGGCGGCCTGTCGGTCCTTGCCCCCACGCGCGCGCTGTTGCCTCGGGCCCCCATTGTCTATGCGGCCGACAATGCCTTCTTTCCCTACGGCCTGAAATCCGAGGCCGAGATCGCCGACCGTGTTCCCGCCCTGCTGGGTCGGCTGGCGGCGCATTATCGTCCCCGCCTGATCGTGAATGCTTGCAACACCGCCTGCACCATCGCACTGGCAACGATGCGGGCGGCGCTGGACCTGCCCGTGGTGGGCACCGTGCCCGCGATCCGTCCCGCGGCGCAGGCCTCTCGCACCCGTGTGATCGGTGTGCTGGGCACCGAGGCCACCGTGCGTCAGCCCTATGTGGACCGTCTGAGTGCCGATTATGCCGCCGATTGCCTGGTCCTGCGCCATGGCTCGGCCCGGCTGGTCGAACTGGCGGAGGCCGACCTTCGCGGCGAGGACACGCCTGACGATGCCTATCGCGCGGTCCTGTCAGGCCTGCTCGACCAGCCAGGCGGCGCACGCCTCGACACGATCGTCCTGGCCTGCACCCATTTCCCGCTGGTTGCCGGTCGCCTGACCGCCGTCGCCCCACGACCGTTCGCCTTCGTCGACGGGGGCGCCGGCATCGCACGTCGCGTGGCCCATTTGACCGAAGGGCAGTCCTGGCCCGATGAGCCCCCGCCGGGGATTGCCGTTTTCACCGGGCCGCTTGATCCCACGCCCGCCTTTCGGGCCAGCCTGGCACGGTTCGGACTTGTAACGTTCCAGCAGTTTTGAAAGCCCGAGGGGCATCGCCCCTCGAATCCCTCAAAGGCGAGCCTTTGAAATCCAGTCAGCCCTGGGCCTGCGCGCCCTTGAAGGCGAGGGCTTCCTCGGCGCTGCCGACGCCGCCATGGCGCGCGGACCACGCGCAGGGATCTTCCAGGAACCGCCGCACTTCGGCCGCGGCCTTTTCCGAGAAATAGGGCCGCCCCGCACAGGCTTCCAGCACGTCCCACCAAGTGCACAGGGCGTGCAGCGAGATATTCATGTCTGCCAGGGTGCGATGCGCACCGGGGAACACGCCATAGAAGAAGACGACGAAGGTATGATCGACGATCGCGCCGGCATCGCGCAGCGCCTTGGCGAATCGAACCTTGGACGATCCGTCCGTCGTCAGGTCCTCGACCAGCAGGGTGCGCATGCCCTCGGGCACGTCGCCCTCGATCTGGGCGTTGCGGCCGAATCCCTTGGGCTTCTTGCGGACATAGGCCATCGGCGCCATCATCCGGTCGGCGATCCAGGCGGCAAAGGGAATGCCGGCCGTCTCGCCGCCGACCACGGCGTCGATGCTTTCATAACCCACATGGCGCCCGATCTTCTCGACGCCCAGTTCGACGATCTTGGCGCGGGCCCGTGGGAAGAAAATGATGCGACGGCAATCGATATAGACCGGCGACTTCCACCCGGACGTCAGGGTATACGGCTCCTCGGGCCGGAAATTGACGGCCTCGATTTCCAGAAGCAGCTTGGCCGTCGTCAGGGCAGCGTCCCGGTCCCAGGCTGTGGAGCCCGTCGAGAGGCCCGCCCCGTTTCCTGTCGTGTCGCTCATGCCGCCTGTATCTCCGATCGTTCGTTACGTGACTGGTGGATGACGCTTAGCGGGAACGGGCGGGAAAATCCATGCTCCGGAAAAGATCGCGCAAGGGGGGACATCCATCCTTCGGCGGAAGGCAGGGATGCGTTTCGGCGACCGGGGTTTTCCTTGCCTGTACCTGACGGAGACGCTACTATAATCGTAATTGCAAATCGTTTGCAAATAAGGGTGTGAGCAGTGGGTGTCGAAACCGGCAGGATTGCGCGGAATTGCGAACGTGCGGTGGTGACCGCCTATCAGGAGCTGCGCGACGTGGGGACCGGTGACATGTCGGCATTCCATGCGTGCACGACCCTGTACAGGATTCATCATCCCGAAGCCTCGTTGAACGAGGCGCGGCGTCTGGTGTCCGAATGGATCGACCATCACGTCGTCCGTCGCGACCAGGGGCCGACAGCGGGATGCGCCTGCGACTGATTCGGGTGCCGTCAGCGGCCTGAACCCGATCAGCGCCAACGCCGTCTGTTCCGGCACATACCAATGTCACAAGACCGACGAACAGGGCGCCCACGCCAATCCATCGTACCACACACCGGAATCCAGGCATTCCGGTGAGGAAAAAGGCGACGTAGATCGTCGTCGCAAGCCACCCTTGCCATGAGGCGGGGGATGCGTCGAATCCGAATGTCCTGGATTGAGTCAGGCCGGGTTTGAAACCTGTTTCATCCTGATTTCCCGGCCGGACCAAGCTGTCGCCGCCAAAGCCACCCCGGGGCATCGGGCCCTCGGGGTGGCATTCGGCCTCAGCCGCGCTGGTCGAAGGACGGGAAGTCGCGCTGGGGCGACCCGGTGTAAAGCTGGCGCGGGCGGCCGATGCGCTGGCCGGGTTCCTCGATCATTTCCTTCCACTGGCTGATCCAGCCCACGGTGCGGGCGACGGCGAACAGGACCGTGAACATGCTGGTCGGGATGCCCATCGCCTTCAGGATGATTCCCGAATAGAAATCGACGTTCGGATACAGGCTGCGCTTGACGAAATATTCGTCGTGGATGGCGATTTTCTCCAGTTCGATCGCCAGGTCCAGCAGCGGATCATCCTTGATGCCGAGTTCGCCAAGCACTTCGTGGCAGGTCGCCTGCATGATCTTCGCCCGGGGGTCGAAGTTCTTGTAGACACGATGCCCGAAGCCCATCAGGCGCACGCCACTGTTCTTGTCCTTCACCTTGGCGATGAAGTCCGGAATGTTGTCCTTGTTGCCGATCTCGGCCAGCATTTTCAGCACGGCCTCGTTGGCGCCGCCATGGGCGGGGCCCCACAGGGCGGCAATGCCGGCGGCGATGCAGGCGAACGGATTGGCGCCCGTCGAACCCGCCAGACGCACCGTGGAGGTCGAGGCATTCTGTTCATGGTCTGCGTGCAGGATCAGGATCCGGTCCATCGCGCGGGCCAGGACGGGATTGACCACATAGGGCTCTGACGGATGCGCGAACATCATCGACAGGAAGTTTTCGGCATAGTTCAGGTCGTTGCGCGGATATACGAACGCCTCGCCCTGCGTGTATTTATAGGCCCAGGCCGCGATCGTCGGCAGCTTGGCGATCAGGCGCATCGCCGACAGTTCGCGGCTGGCGGCGTTCGAGATGTCGGTGCCTTCGTGATAGAAGGCCGACAGGGCGCCGACGGTGCCGCAAAGGATCGCCATCGGATGGGCGTCGCGGCGGAAGCCGTTGAAGAAATTCCGGATCTGCTCGTGCAGCAGCGTGTGCGACTTGATGGTGGCGACGAACGCATCGTTCTGCGCCCGGGTCGGCAGTTCGCCGTTCAGCAGAAGGTGTGCGACTTCCAGAAACGTTGCCTGCTCGGCCAGCTGGGCGATCGGATATCCCCGGTGCAGCAGCACGCCCTTGCCGCCGTCGATGAACGTGATCTTGCTCTCGCAGGATGCCGTTTCGCCATAGCCTGGATCGAACGTGAATACGCCCAGGTCGGCGGCGATCTTGCGGATATCCAGAACGTCAGGCCCCAGGACTCCGGACAGGACCGGCAGACTGGCGGTTTTGCCTTCTAGCGAGACGGTGGCCACTTTTCCTGACTCGGTCATCAAACTCTCCTCTTGGTCGTTCGCCGCCTTGCGGTGCGACGGATCTCATCCCAAACCTGCGGGCACTCCTGTCCTCTGTGTGACAGTTCGTTGCGTGGCCCATCGATGCGCCCCCGTTCGGGACGGCAGGCATGCGCCGAGATAAGGACGAAACGACAGACGTGGCAACTCCGCCGAAGCGGGGTCCGTCATGCCGTCAGGCGCATAGCACCAGGGAAAGAGTGGCCCGTTTTGCCGCCAGGTCGTGCCAGTGGCCATGGATCCGGAAAGAGGCAATGGAGGCCGTGGGAAAACCGCGGATCAGGACGGACTTGTCCGGGTCGTCGATGGCCCGCCCCGCCAGGTCCAGGGTCAGGTGATACAGGTCCGGATTGTGCCCTATCACTATGATATTATTGAACTTATCGGGTATGAGCCGAATGATGTCGAGAATGCTGTCGGGACCGGATTCATACAGCCCGGCCTCCTGAACGATGGTGGGGGGCGGGGCCGCGGGAAAGGGGCCCAGCGCGGTATAGGTTTCGCTGGACCGGATAGCCGGGCTGATCAGGACCAGGTCGGGATGGAAGCCGATCTCGCGCAGTTGTGTTCCCCGCTGCCCCGCCTTGCGGCGCCCCGATGGCGTAAGGGGACGGGACAGGTCGCTGGCCCGCCCCAGGTCGCCATGCGGGGCGGGGAAGGCCTCGGCATGGCGCATCAGCACCAGCGTGCGCGCGCCGGGGACGGCCGCGTCGTCCGATTTTGCCATATCCGGCATCAGGACGTGCCGTTTCCCGCGGTCTTGCGGGCGATCGCCTCGTGATGGCGGATGACTTCCTTGATGATGAAGGCCAGGAATTTCTCGGCGAAATCGGGATCGAGCTGCGCCGCCGCCGCAAGTTCGCGGAGCCTGCGGACCTGTCGCGCTTCGCGTTCCATGTCGGCGGCCGGCATGTCGTGGCGGGCCTTCAGTTCGCCGACGGCCTGGGTATGGCGGAACCGTTCCGCAAGCATGTAGATCAACGCGGCGTCGATATTGTCGATGCTCCGGCGCAGCGCCAGCAGGGTGTCCCGCGCACCCTGCTGTGTGGCGTCGCCTGACGTCTGGACGGTCGTATCGATGGCCGTGCTGTCGCTCACGTGAACATGCTCCTGAATGTTGATCGGCACTATCATATCACCATACAGGTTTTCAGGAATCGTCGGGCAGGTCGATCCATGCGAGATGTCCGCCCTTGCCGGCGCCCGTATCGGTAAAGACCGAGCTGCCCCCGGCGCGACCGGCGCGAACCCACGGGCGTCCATCCGTCGACCGCCGGTCATGCCCGCAATAGACCGTGTATCCCGCCGGGATATGGTCGACCCAGTTCAGGCGCCGTTCGGGGTAGCCGTCCTTCTGCATGCGTCCCGTCGTTTCGCCGAACAGCGCCCGCGACAGGACCGGCGTGACGAGGCCCAGCCCGGAGGGCGGACGTTCCGTCAGCATCCGCGAATGAAAGCCGCCATGCACGAAGATCCGCCGTCCGAGCACCAGCCAGGGGGGGGCCTGGGCGATGTCGTGCCATGCCCTGCGTCGGACGTCCTCGTTCTCCGGCGCCTGGAACTGGCGCAGGGTTTCCGTCAGCGGCGCGTCGCGACGCAGTTTCTGGCCGGCCAGCGCACGGGCCAGCTTGCGGTCATGGTTGCCCAGGATGAACAGCCCGCGTCCCTCGTCCAGCAGGCGTTGCATCAGGCGGAACGTTCCCGCGCTGTCGGGCCCATGGTCCACGAGGTCGCCAAGCTGAATCACGAAACGGTCGGTGGCCACCGCATGGCGGAAGGCCCGCAGGTCGCCATGAACGTCACCCACCACCCGAATCGGTCGTCCCGCGATCAGGCGTTCGACGACGGCGCTGTCGTAGGTCGCAGGCACGGTATCGGGCGGCACGAAGGACGGCAGGCCGGGCGACCGAAGATCGTCGGCGGCGTAGGGCTGCGCGGATCCGGAGGGCGGGCTGGGGTCCAATCGAAATTCCGTTTCTGGCGTCAGAGGGGCGATAACAGAGTCCGTTTCCTGATATTGGTATGAACATCCCATTCCGCCATGTCCTCCCGGGCCAATGGAGGCGAGACGGAAAGGCGCGTGTTTGGGAATGATTGAAGCAGACTGACGCGTCGGCTCTTCGGTTGACAGAAAAATAGAAGCTATTTTTGCATATCTGCCATTCATTTCCTGTCAGGTAGGCCCATCCAGCGGGGATGGCTCTGTTCGATATAGGCCAGAATCCGATCGACGCGGCGACGCAGGATCGCAAAGTCGTCGGACAGCAGAACCAGTCCCAGCGGCAGCATCCAGATCCCCAGCAACGGGAGAATGGACAGAAAACCGCCCAGAATCAGCAATCCCCCCGAAAGCAGCCGCCAACGTCGGCGCGACGGTACCCGTAGCCAGTTCACCGTCCGGCGCAGCCGGTGCGGTGCCCGTGCCAGGAGCAGGCCGATCCGGCGCTCGCGTTCGGCCAGTGCATTCAAAACGACGGAATGGGTCATGCTGTAACACTCTTTTGTTGTGACGCGCCGGACGGGAAAGAGAAGAGATTGTGTGTCGGACAGGGATTAGGCGGGATGATACCACCGGTCAGGCCGTCGGACGGATGCGGACCGGGACGGGCGTTGCTGCCGGACGCGGGACAGGCGATTCTGCACTTTCCCGCGACATAAAATGAAAAGACACGAGGAAAGGTTCCATGATCGATCACAGCCGAATCCGGAACGCGGCCTTCCGGGCAAAAATAACCACTGCCGAGGAGGCTGCCTCTTACATCCGTCCCGGCGCCATGGTTGGCATGAGCGGCTTTACCGGGTCGGGCTACCCCAAGGCCGTCCCCCAGGCGCTGGCCGCGATCATGGGCGTCGAGCACGACAAGGGAAATCCGTTTCGCATCCGCCTGTTCACCGGTGCTTCGACCGGTCCCGAGCTGGACGGCGCGCTGGCGAAGGTCAACGGAATCTCGTTCCGTATGCCCTATAATTCGGATGCCACGCTGCGTGGCCTGATCAACAAGGGGGAGGCCGAATATCTCGACATGCATCTCAGCCATGTCGCCCCGATGGTCTGGCAGGGATTCTTCGGCGACATGGATGTCGCGGTCATCGAGGCTGTCGCCATTCGCGAGGACGGCACCATCGTCCCGTCGTCTTCGGTCGGCAACAACAAGACGTGGGTCGAATCCGCGCGCCAGGTGATCATCGAGGTCAATAGCTGGCAGGATGCGGCGCTGGAGGGCATGCACGACATCTGGTACGGCACCGCCCTGCCGCCCGAGCGCCAGCCGATTCCGCTGCTGCGGCCGGATGACCGGATCGGCCAGGCGACGTTGCGTGTCGATCCGTCCAAGGTCGTTGCAGTCGTCGAAACCTTTGCCCCGGACCGCAACGCCCCGTTCTCGCCCCCCGATGCGGCGGCCAAGGCGATCGCCGGCCATCTGATGGAATTCTTCCGTCATGAGGTCGCGCGCGGTCGCCTGCCGCAGTCGCTTCTGCCGCTGCAGTCCGGCGTCGGCAACGTCGCCAATGCGGTGATGGGCGGCCTGGAGGAAGGACCGTTCGAGGACCTGACCGCCTTCACCGAGGTCATTCAGGACGGCATGCTGGGCATGCTGGAATCCGGCAAGATGCGCGTCGCATCGGCCACGGCCTTCTCCCTCAGCCCCGAGGCCGCCGAATCCCTGAATGCGCGCATGACCGAATTCCGGTCCAAGATCATCCTGCGGCCCCAGGACATCAGCAACCATCCCGAACTGATCCGTCGCCTGGGATGTATCGCGATGAACGGGCTGATCGAATCGGATATCTACGGCAACGTCAATTCGACCCAGATCATGGGATCGCGCGTTCAGAACGGGATCGGCGGTTCCGGCGATTTCGCGCGCAACGCCTACATTTCGGTCTTCATGACGCCGTCCACCGCGAAGGGGGGCAAGATCTCCGCGATCGTGCCGATGGCATCCCATGTTGATCATATCACGCAGGATTCGCAGGTCCTGGTGACCGAACAGGGGCTGGCCGACCTGCGCGGCCTGTCGCCCAAGCAGCGTGCGGAAACCATCATCAAGAACTGCGCGCATCCCGATTACCGGCCGATGCTGCAGGACTACTTCAAGCGGGCGAAGGAAGGGTCCTACGGGCTGCAGTCGCCGCACCTGCTGAAGGAATCGCTGTCGTGGCACCAGCGGTTCATCGAAACCGGCTCGATGCTGCCGGCCTGACGCACAGCATCCCCCGACCCATTCGGGCCGGGGGATGCCATCCATGATCCGGTACAGGGCATCAGGTCCTGATGGGTTTGGGCAACGCCCGACCCTGGTCAGACCGCCGCTTCCGCACGGGCCTGTCCGGCCATGGTCGAAGCGTGTTCCAGATCGACGGACAGCACGCGACTGACCCCGCGTTCCTGCATCGTCACGCCATAGAGCCGGTCCATATGCGCCATCGTCAGCTGATGGTGCGTGACGACCAGGAAGCGCGTGCCGGCTTCGGCCACCATGTCGCCCAGCAGGGCGCAGAACCGGCCCACGTTGGCGTCATCCAGCGGCGCGTCCACTTCGTCGAGGACGCAGATCGGCGCGGGGTTGCAGCGGAACACCGCGAAGATCAGCGACAAGGCCGTCAGCGCCTGCTCGCCACCCGACAGCAGGGACAGGGTCGCCAGTTTCTTGCCAGGCGGCTGGGCATAGATCTCCAGCCCCGCCTGCAATGGGTCGTCGTTGCCCACCATGCCCAGATGCGCGCGGCCGCCGTTGAACATCCGGGCGAACAGCGCCTGGAAATGCTGATCTACCTCGGTGAACACCGCCAGCAGCCGCTCGCGCCCCTCGCGGTTCAAGGCACCGATTGATCCTCGCAACCGGGCGATGGCGGTTTCCAGCTCGTCCTTTTCGGTCCGGATGACGGCGATGCGGGTCTCGGCCTCGTCGGCTTCCAGCTCGGCGCGCAGATTGACCGGCCCCATGTCCTCGCGCTCGCGCGTCAGGCGGGCGATCTTTCGCCGCAGGCTGCTTTCGGCGGCTTCCGTCAGGTCGGGCGGCACCACGCCCGGCGGTTCGGGCGTCTCCGTCAGAAGCTGCGTCAGGATGGCCTCGGCCTGCTCGTGTCGCCCCTCGGCGCGCAGCAGCCCCTCGCGCGCGGTCGCCAGGGCAGCGTCGGCATCCCGCCGGCCGGCCTGGGCCTGGGACAGGGCGGCCTCGGCCGCCGCAAGCGCACCGGTCACGGCGTCATATGCGGCCTGGGCCTGCCCCAGGGCCTCGCGCGTTGTCTCGCGCGTGCGGAGGACTTCGTCGGGCAGGGCGGACAAGCGCGCATGTTCGGCCTGGGTGGCCGCCAGCCGCGTGGCGCTGTGCCCGGCCTGGGCGATGGCAGCTTCGTGCCGGGCGGACCAGTCCGCGATGGCGTCCCGCAGACCGGCGAGGCGCGTCTGCGCCGTCTGGTCCTCGCCGGCCAGGGCAGCGCGACGATCGCGGGCGGCATCCTCTACCTGGCGGGCCGCCACCAGTTCCTCGCGCAGGGTCCGGATATGCTCGGCGATCGCGTCCGGGTCGGGCAGGGTCGCCTGTTCCGCGACGATTCGCGCCAAGGTCCGGGCCGCGTCGTCCCGTTCCTGGCCCAGAGTTGCCAGACGCGGCGCCTGGGCTTCGATCGCGCTGCGGGTTTCGATCAGGGTGGTCTGAAGGGCGGAATGGGCGGATTGCGCCTGCTCCAAGGCCTTCTCTGCCTCCAGCCGGTGCTGCCGTGCGGATTCCAGCGCCTGCGTCGCCTGCGTTACCCGCGATTGCGCGGCGGTCAGGACCGTTTCGACATCCTGGATGGGGGGTAGGTCGGACAACGCCTGTTCGGCTGCCTGCCGGGCAGTTTCGGCCTGCTGGGCCTCGCGGACGATGCGCTGCAATTCGGGGACGATCGTGGCCAGGCGGGTTTCGGCCTCATCATGGCGGGCCGCGGCGGTCCCGGCGGCCCGCCGCGCGGTTTCCAGAGTCGTCTCGGCCCGGCGCCGGGCATCGCGGGCCGTGCTTTCCGCGGCCTGCGATGCCTGTTCCCGCTGGCGTGCCGCGTCGTGGTCACGCCGCAACTGCGCCTCGTCCGGAAGGCCGGACAGGGCCTGTCGCGCGGCGGCCAGCGTGGCTTCCGCTTCGGATTTCCCCTGCACGGCCTGTTCGTGTTGCGGCAGCACGGTGTCCAGCCGCGCCCGGACCGTGGCGTCCAGCCGGCTGATCTCGGCCTCGTCCGCCCGGGCCTGGCGCAGGATGGTCTCGACCCGTGTACGCTCGGCGCGGGCGCGGATCACGGCGTCGGCGGCCTGGATACGGGCGGATTCGGTCGCGGCCTGATCTGCCTGTGCCGCCGGCAGGTCGGCGCGGCGGGTCGCCAATGCCGCCGCCGTTTCCCGCAGGCGGTTGCGCTGTTGCAGCAGAAGCGCCGCACGGCTGGGCAGGCCCGGCGCCAGGCGATAGCCATCCCAGCGCCAGAGCCCACCATCCCGGCGCACCAGGCATTGACCGGGACGCAGCTGCAGCTGCAACGGGGCGCCGTCCATGCCGTCCGCCAGCAATCCGACGGCCCCCAACGCCCGGCCCAGGGCAGGCGGGGCCATGACCAGCGTGGAAAGCGGGACGGTGCCCTGGCCCGGGAGGACCTGCGTCGCCAGGTCCGGCAGGAGATGCCACAGGCGCGGGGCATCCGGCTGGACCGACGCCTCCAGCCCGTCGGCAAGGGCGGCGGCCAGCGCGGTTTCCAGCCCGTCCGGAACCGTGATGTCGTCCACCACCCCCCGAACCCCGGCGTTGCCGTCATCGGCGGCCAGCGCCCGCGTCAGCCCCTCGGCCTGGGCCTCCAGGCGCGACAGGTCGGCCTTCACGTCCGATAGATGCTGCGCGGCCAGGTCGCGCGCCGTTGCACGGGCGACCAGATCGGCCTCGGCGGTATCCAGCGCCTGCCCGGACTCCGCGACCTCGCGTTCAGCCTGTTCCCGGGCGACGCGCGCGGCAGTCAGCTTGTCCGGGTCGACGATCCCGGCGCGGGCCTGTGCCAGATCGCGGTCCAGCGTCTGGAATCGCGCCACGGCGCGGGCCTGTGCCGATTCGGCTGTCTGCAGGGCGGATGTCAGGCCGGCGCGCCGGGTGCTGGCTTCCTGCATCCGGGCGCGGGCCTCGATGTGCGCCGCGGACGCCGCCTGCCGCTCCAGCTCCGCCTGTTCCAGGGCACCGCGGGCCGTCATCAGGGCCGATTCCGCCGCCGCCACCTCGTCGCGCAAGGCGTCGCGCCGATCCTGCGCGACCTGCTGCGACAGCGCGTCAGCCTGGCGGCGTTGCAAGCTTTCCTGCTCCGTGCGCAGGGCGGCCGCGCGTTCGGAGGTCTGGGCCAGGCGCTGCCGTGCGTCGTCATGCAGGCGACGGGTCTCGGCGACCGCATTGCGGGCCAGGTCGGCCGCCACCACGGCGTCGGCCTGCGCTTGCGTCGCCTGTTCCAGGTCGGTCCGCGATTGTGCCAGCGTTTCGGTCGCCACGGCCAGGGCTGCGACATGGGCGTCCAGTGTGCCCTGGTCGGGAAGGGCTTGGCGCAGCGTATCCAGCTGCGTGGCCAGATGGCCGTACTGTTCGTCCAGGCGCAGGTGGCGGCCCAGGGCGTCCCGATAGGCTTCGGCCGTCTGGTGGATGCGGCTGTGCGCCGTGCCGGCGTCGGCGGTGGCGCGTTCCAGCGTATCTTCCGCGCCGCGGACGCCGGCCGTCGCCGCCCGCAATGCCGCGTCCGCGTCGGCGATATCGGCGGGCAGGGTGGCCAGCCGCGCGTCGATCGCGTCCCGTTCCGCCTGAAGGCGGGATACATTGGCTTGCGCGTCGTCCTGCCGGGCCTGGGCCGCCTGATGATCGCTTTCACCCTGGCGGAGGCGTTCGGTGGCGGCCGAGGCCGCCTCGGCGGCGCGGTGTTCTTCCTGCGCGATGCCTTCGGCGATCAGTTTCTGGCGTTCCAGTACCGTGCGGCTTTCATCCGTCCGGATCCGCAGGGCCGGGATGTCGCGATTGGCTTCGAATTCCGCGATGACGGCGCTTTCGGCCGTTTCCTCGGCCTGGGTCAGGGCCTGACGGGCCTGGCGGGCCGCCGTTCCCGCACGTTCGACCGCCAGCCGGGCGCGGGCATGCAGCAGCGCCAGCAGCGTGATTTCGGCTTCGCGCAGGCCGGAGGATATCTCGCGATAGCGGCGGGCCTGCTGCGACTGGTCGCGCAGATTGTCCAGATGACCTTCCAGCTGCACGCGCAGGTCGTCGGCGCGCGACAGATTGGTCTCCGTGGCGCGCAGCTTCAGTTCGGCCTCATGCCGGCGGGCGTGCAGGCCGGTAATCCCGGCGGCTTCCTCCAGGATCGAACGCCGTTCCTCGGGCCGTGCGTTGACCAGGGCCGAAACGCGCCCCTGGCTGACCATGGCCGAGGACCGTGCGCCCGACGCCAGGTCGGCAAACAGCGTCTGCACGTCGCGCGCGCGAATGGGCTTGCTGTTGACGCGGTAGTCGCTGCCGGCCCCGCGCTCGGCGCGCCGGCTGATCTGCAACTCGTCCTGGTCATGCAGCGGCGGCGGGGCGATGCCGGTCGTGCCCTCCAGCGTCAGCGTGACCTCGGCCAGGTTGCGCGCCGCGCGTGCAGCCGTCCCGGCGAAGATAAGGTCATCCATCTCGCCGCCGCGCAGCGATCGGGCGGAACTTTCGCCCATTGCCCAGCGCAGGGCCTCGACGACATTCGACTTGCCGCACCCGTTGGGGCCGACGATACCCGTCAGCCCGGGCAGGATATCGACCGAAACGGGGTCGGCGAAGCTCTTGAACCCGACGATGCGCAGGCGGACGAAACGGGCGGTCATGAGGCCACGAACCGGATCAGGCGGCCGAGGCAACCTGCTGGGCGAAGGCGTCGTAGGTCATTTCCTGTCCGATCTGGACCTTGTCGTTGAAGCGGAAGGTCGGTGTGCCCTCGATCTTGTAGAGCGCCTGCGCACGGTTTTCCTCGTCCATGATGGCCTGGCGCAGCGTGTCGTCGGCGACCGTCTTCTGGAACAGGTCGGCCGGCATCCCGGCCAGAGCAGCCATCTTCTGCAACTCGTCCTGCGGATTGACGTCGCGCGCGAAGGCCCAGCGGTCCTGGCTGGACAGCAGCGACAGCACGAAGGGCTCGTACCGTTCCGGCGGCAGGGTGCGGGCGACCATCGCGGCCATCAGCGCGATCTGATCCAGGGGGAAATCGCGGAAGATATAATAGACCTTCCCGCTGTCGATCAGCTTGGTCCGGATTTCGGGGAAGACTTCGGAGGCGAAGCGCGCGCAATGGGTGCAGGTGAGGGAAAACCATTCCTCGACATGGACCTTGGCGGCGGGGTTGCCGGCGGCGCGGACCGACATGCGCGGATCGGTGGCCGCTCGGGCCGTGCCTGCGACCAGCTGCGGCCCGAACAGCAGGGCGGGAGTCGCGGTTGCAAGCAGGGTGCGGCGCGTAACGGACATGGCTGAACGGTCTCCGGCAGGCTGGGACGAAGGGGGCGCGTGAAAGGCGACAGAGCCCACAAAGCGCGTGAACGTCAAGGTGCCCGCGTAACGGTGGCCGGTGGCGGCGCGGCCTCCCCGGTGGGCCGGCCAGCCCACCATGCCGACAGGGCCGAGCCCGAGATATTGTGCCACACCGAAAAGATCGCCCCTGGCAACGCGGCCAGAGGGCCGAAATACAGGCGCCCCAGCGTGGCGGCCAGGCCGGAATTCTGCATGCCGACCTCGATCGCCAGTGTCCGGCAGGTGCTTTCGTCCAGGCGCAGCAGGCGGCCGCCCCAATAGCCGCCCAGCAGGCCGATGCCGTTGTGCATTACCACGGCCAGCAGGACCACCGGTCCGGCAAAGGCCAGCGCCGGGCGTGTCGCCGCGACGATGGAGCCGATGATCGCCATGATCGCCACCATGGCCACCAGCGGCAGGGCGGATTCGACGCGCCGGATCAGGCGGCCGGCGAAGGCATTGACCGCGACGCCGCCGATGACGGGCAGGGCGACCAGTTCGACGATGCTGCGCAGCAGGCCCCAGACATTCACGGCGACGTCGGTCGAGACGTACAGGCGGGTCAGGAACGGGGTCGCGACGATGCCCACCAGGGTCGACAGCGTGCTGATGCTGACGGACAGCGCGACGTCCCCCCGGGCAAGATAGATCATGACGTTCGACGCCGTCCCGCTGGAGACGCTGCCGACCAGGATCATGCCGACCCTGAGGGCCGGCGGCATGTCCAGCATCCACGACACCAGCCATGCCGCCAGCGGCATGACGGTGTAATGAAGCCCGATCCCGGCCAGGACCGGCGCGGGACGCACGGCGATCCGTCGGAAATCCGCCGCCGTCAGCGTGACCCCCATCGTGAACATGACGAACGCCAGCAGCGGGGTGATCGCGGGCGACAGGGCCAGGAACGGTCCCGGCACGCCGATCGCGGCGGCCGAGACCAGTATCGCCCACAGGGGAAACAAGCGTGTAAGGATCTGCAAGAAACGAAAATCCGCTTGCGGAGGCCGGACGGGCATGCGCCCGTCCGGCCATATGGATCAGGGGGTTGGGGGTGGCGCCGGCAACCGGACGCGGACCTTGCGGATATGCAGCGAATCGGCGTCCAGCACCCGAAAGACCAGACCGCTGCCATGTGTCAGGACTTCGCCGCGCGTCGGCACGTGCCCGGCCAGGAAGAAGACAAGTCCGCCGACCGTCTCGATTTCCGCCTCGCGCTCGGCTTCGGTCAGGATCGGCCCCATGCGGGCCTCGAACTGTTCCACGGGCATCCGGGCGTCGACATCGAACGTGCCGTCCGGCCGTTCCTGGATCAGGACGGCAGTCGGTTCGTCATGCTCGTCGGAAATGTCGCCGACGATGGTTTCCACCAGGTCCTCGATCGTCACCAGGCCGTCGACGCCACCATATTCGTCGATGACCAGCGCCAGATGGACGCGCCGCTGGCGCATCTGCAACAACAGGTCCAGCACCGGGATCTGGGGCGCCACCATCAGGGGCTGGCGCAACAGGGACTCGACATTGAAGGCTTCGCTGGTGCCGGCGTAGGCGATCAGGTCCTTCACGTGAATCATGCCGACGATGTCGTCCAGCTGTTCGCGGTAGACGGGCATGCGCGAATGATTTTCCCGCCGCATCAGCGCCAGCGCGTCGGCAAGGCTGAGGGCCACCGGCATCGCCACGATGTCGGCGCGCGGCACCATCACGTCATCGGCGGTGATTCCACGCAGGCGCAGGACATTGGCGATCAGCGCGCGTTCCTGGCGGTCCAGTTCCGATGCCTCGCCAGAGCCGTCGCCCTCGGCCTCGTCGGCTTCCTGCACCAGGGCGGCGATCGAATGGCGCAGCCCCTGTTCGACCCGCCGCCGCCCGAACAGCGCGCGCAGGCCGCGGCTGCGCGGTCTGGCGGCAGGCGAGGCGTCGTCGGACCGGCCCGGACCACCATCCGGCACCGGCTCGGGCGGGGGGCGGCTCATTGGTCGTCCCCCGCCATGCCGGCCCGATTTTTCCAAGGATTGGGAACGGCGAGGCGCCCGAGAATCCGGGCCTCCTCCATTTCCATCCGTCGCGCCTCGCCGGCCTGATGATGGTCATGGCCGCGCAGATGCAGGATCCCGTGGACCACCAGATGCATCAGATGGTGGCGGATCGGGCGACCGGCGGCCCTGGCCTCGCGCCGGACGGTGTCCAGCGCGATCATGACGTCGCCCCCCGGATGGCCAGCCGGATATTCGAACGTCAGCACATTGGTCGGCTTGTTCTTGTTCCGGTGCCGGGCATTCAGCCGCCGGATGGCGCGATCGCTGTCCAGCACGATGGTGACGGGGGCCGACCCGCAGGCCTCCCACGCCGCCCGGGCGGTGCGCTGGACGAGCGCGCCCACCCGGGGGACGGCGCCATGCCAGCGTGGATCGGCCACGATTACGTCAAATTCGGCCTCGTCAGGAGGCAGAATGGGGGAAAGGCCGACGGCCGGACCGGCCATCGGCGATATTTCCGGGACTCCGTCAGGATTAACGGAGTTCTGGCTACTTCGAGGTTCCATTGTTCTCCCGGCGCGCCCTGCTGCGGGACATGTCCCTTTCGGCCGCCGCCCGCTGATCATAGGCGTCCACGATGCGCGCGACCAGCGGGTGACGCACGACGTCGCGGGATTCGAAGCGCGTGATGCCGATCCCGGGCAGGCCTTCCAGCGTGTCCACCGCATCGCGCAGGCCCGACGGCACGCCATTGGGCAGGTCCACCTGGCTGAGGTCGCCGGTCACCACCATGCGCGTGCCCGTGCCCATGCGGGTCAGGAACATCTTCATCTGGGCCGAGGTGGTATTCTGCGCCTCGTCGAGGATGACGAAGGAATGCGCCAGGGTGCGCCCGCGCATGAAGGCCAGCGGCGCGACCTCGATTTCGCCGGTGCCCATGCGGCGCACGACCTGGTCGCCCGGCATCATGTCGTGCAGGGCGTCGTACAGCGGACGCAGATAGGGATCGATCTTGTCCTTCATGTCGCCGGGCAGGAATCCCAGCCGTTCGCCGGCCTCGACGGCGGGGCGGGACAGCACGATCCGGTCGACCTGGCCGGCCTGGAGCATCGCCACCGCCTGCGCGACCGCCAGGTAGGTCTTGCCGGTGCCGGCCGGGCCGATGCCGAACACCATTTCGGTCTGGGCCAGCATTTCCATGTAGCCGGCCTGGCCGGCGGAACGCGGGGCAATGGCGCCGCGCCGCGTGCGAATCGCGGGAAGTTCGGACAGGGTCAGCAGGTTCGTGCCTTCGGGGGACATTTTCGACCTTCCTTCCGTCGCCGGGGGGGGAATGGGGGGACGGGAGGGCGCGGCCATGCGGATCGCAGCCTCGATTTCGGCGGTATCCAGCCCGGTACCGGATTCCAGCTTGCGATAGAGGCCGGTCAGGGCGATTCGGGTGCTCTCGACACGTCCGGTCTCGCCATTGATGGCGATGCGGTTGCCGCGGCAGGACAGCCGCACGCCGAAGCCGCGTTCGAGAAGAAGGAGATGACGGTCATGATCCCCGACGAGCATCGCCAGCAGGGCATTGTCGTCGAACTGAAGGGTAACCGTCCGCATGGCGTCGGCGCCATGCCGTGACGGATCCTGGGGGGAAGGCGTCCGTGTCGGGCGCTGGCCGGACAGGACCGGTGATACCGTCTGTTCTCTCAAGCGAAGGCTCTCTCCTGCACGAGGGTTCCACTCAGCGAATTGGTCAGTCTCTCTGCGATCTCCACATCCGTGACCTGGCCGATCAGGGTATCCGGTCCATCGACGTGAACGGCTTGCAGATAGGGGGAGCGGCCGGAAAGCTGACCCGGCTTGCGTCCGCGCCCGGTGAACAGGACCGGAAGGGCTCGTCCCACCGTCGCGTCATTGAAGGCGTCCTGCTGAGTGCGCAACAGGGCCTGCAAGGCCTGCAGGCGCGCATCCTTCACCGGCTCCGCGACCTGGAGGGCGGCGCCGGCGGCTGGCGTGCCGGGACGGGGGGAATATTTGAACGAGAATGCCTGCGCGAATCCGACATCGCGAATCAACTGCATGGTCGCCTCGAAATCCGCATCGGTCTCGCCGGGGTGGCCGACGATAAAGTCGGACGACAGGGCGATATCGGGCCGGGCCTCGCGCAGGCGATGCACCAGTTCCAGATATTGCCCGGCCGTGTGGCCCCGGTTCATCGCGTCCAGGATCCGGTCGGACCCCGACTGCACCGGCAGATGCAAGAACGGCATCAGCGCCGGCAGGTCGCGATGGGCCGCGATCAGCGCTTCGTCCATGTCGCGGGGGTGCGAGGTCGTATAGCGAATGCGTGCCAGCCCCGGAATCGCCGACAGGGCCTCGGCCAGCCGGGCCAGGCCCCAGACGCGCCCGTCCGGTGCCGCGCCATGATAGGCGTTGACGTTCTGGCCCAGCAGGGTGATTTCGCGGGCGCCGGCATCGACCATGCGCCGGGCCTCCGCCAGGACCGATGCCACGGCCCGGCTGGCCTCGGCCCCGCGCGTGTAGGGCACGACGCAGAACGAGCAGAATTTGTCGCACCCTTCCTGGATCGTCAGGAAGGACGTGATTCCCCCCGGGGTCTGCCGGGCCTGGGTATCGGGCAGGAAGTCGAATTTCTGCTCGGCGGGAAAATCGGTGTCGATCACGGCCCCGGCCGCCCGGGACGCTCGCGCCACCATTTCCGGCAGCCGGTGATAGGTCTGCGGTCCAAGGACGATGTCGACGAACGGCGCGCGCGCCAGGATCTCCTTGCCTTCGGCCTGCGCCACGCAGCCGGCGACGGCCAGTACGGTCCTGCGTCCCTCGATCGCGCGAGCGTCCTTGACCACGCGCAGCCGGCCGAGCTCGGAAAACACCTTTTCCGCCGCGCGGTCGCGAATATGACAGGTATTGAGGATGACCATGTCCGCCGCGTCCGGCGTGTCGACCGGCCTGTAGCCCAGGGGACGCAGCACATCGGCCATGCGCGCGCTGTCGTAGACATTCATCTGGCAGCCCCATGTGATGACATGGAGGCCTTTGCGCCCATCCTCGGGGGCGGCGTCCATGACGGGGGGGCAGTCAGAGCGATCGGTCACGGCTGAAACTTTCTCGGCGTACCGCCGGACCATCCCGCGCGGTCGCGCGAACACATCATATGTGCGGGGCTCCGGGTCAAGGCCCGGCACCTGCTGGGCCGGAAGCAGCGAGACCGGTGTACGACAGGATCATCGCGTGGCGGACCTCCATCAGGCAATGCCGGTGGCCGCAGCATTCCTGTTCGTGATCTGGCAAAAGAAGCCCCGTCCTTGTCAAGGTAACTCTCCGAGTCCCGCATCAAAAAAAATATCTCGCCGGGCCGGGTGTCCTGGATGCGCCGGGGACGAACTGCTCTTCGGCATGCCAGGCGACAATTTTTTATCGTCTTGTCAAATGGCTGCCGTATAAACAGGGCAGGCAGGCCGTTTCCCGGGGGACGGTTGACAAGGACGGCGAACAAACGGCTGGCCGGGTCGTTCTACCATCGGTGAAGCACAGAGGCAGGGCTCGGACACATTGGCAGCGTCACGGCACCCCCAGGCGATTTCACGGGAAAACGTGGCTGGGACAGGTGATGCCGATCAGGGACGAAGCGGGTTGCGGCGCGCGGTCCTGCTGGCCACCGGGATTGCGGTCTCGACGCTGTCGGTCTGGCTGCCTGTCCCTGCCCGGGCCGCCGATCCGCAAACCTACGTCACGACGATTCGCGCGACGGGGCAGGGCGACCTGGATGCCGCGATCAACTCGTCCTCCAATCTTTTGGCCCTGCAGAAGACGCATGCCGTCAGCCCGTTCGCATTGGCGGGACGGATCCGCGGCGAGTACGACCGCATTCGCACGGCCCTGGAAAGCTTCGGCTATTATGCGCCGACCATCCGGATCGAGGTGGGGATGTCGCCCCGCAAGGGGGCGCCCGGTGGCGCCACGCTGGACGGCCGGGATCCGCGGTTGCCGGAATGGCTGCTGTCCGTCCCGAAGGGGCAGAACGTGCAGATCACCGTTACTTCCACGCGCGGGGACCTCTTTCGGCTGGGGCGCCTGACGCTGCAGCGGGCGCCCCAGGACGGGGTCGGGGACGTCGTGCTGACCGACCCGCAGGCCGCGGCGTTCGGGCTGCGTGTCGGCCAGCCGGCTGTCGCATCGGACGTCCTGGCGGCCGCCACGCGCCTGCAGTCGGAACTGAAGGAAGAAGGCTACGCCCTGGCCGAGGTCGGGCCCCCCAAGGCGTGGCTGCATCCCGAGACGCGCACGCTCGACCTGGTGTTCACCGTGCGGCGCGGACCGATCGTGGATATCGGCGCCATCACGCTGACCGGCCTGAAGCGGGTGCATCCGGCCTATATCGCACGCAGGCTGACGATTCATCCCGGCATGCTCTACCAGCCCTCGCGTATCGAGGCGGCACGCCAGGATCTGGCGTCGCTAGGGGTGTTTTCCGACGTCCAGGTGCGCGACGTACCCCCGTTGACGCCGGGCGATCGCATGCCGCTCGATTTCGGGTTCACCGAGGGCAAGCGGCGGATGGTGGAGCTGCAAGGCGGCTATTCGACCGATCTGGGCGGCCGGGGCGGCGTCAGCTGGACGCACAACAACATCTTCGGCAATGCCGAGAAATTGCGGCTGACGGCGTTGATAACGGGCCTTGGCGGCTCCGCGCAGCAGGGGCTGGGCTATGACGTCTATGCCGACCTGATGAAGCCGGACTTCGGGTCCCGCAACCAGAACCTCAGCGTGCGGGTCGAAGGAATCCGGCAGTTGCTCTATTCCTATCGCCAGACGGCACTGCTGGTGCGGGCAGGGTTGGTCCGGCGATTGGGCCGGCGCTGGACCGTGTCCTACGGGGGCGAGGCGGAACAGGAACAGATCGACCAGATGGGCCGGACGAACGATTATACGATCGTCTCGCTGCCCCTGTCGGCGACGTATGACGGGACGGGGGTGAACAACCCGATCGACCCCGCGACCCATGGCGTGCGCCTGTCGATGAGCGCCACCCCGTCGGCCTCGCTGATCAACGGGACGTCCTTCTTCACGATCCTGCAGGCCAATGCCTCGACCTATTTCGACCTGGCGCATCTGGGACTGTCCCGCCCCGGACGCAGCGTCCTGGCGTTTCGCGGCATCATCGGCAACGTGCAGGGGGCCTCGACCTTCGATATCCCGCCGGACCAGCGTCTCTACGCCGGTGGCAGTGCCACCGTGCGGGGATTCCGCTACCAGGGCGTGGGTCCGCAATTTCCCAACAGCAAATATGCGATCGGCGGAACATCGATGGATGCCGGATCGTTCGAATTCCGCCAGCGCCTGTTCCGCAGTTTCGGCGCGGCGCTCTTCGCCGATGCCGGACAGGTCGGAACCGGCAGCCGCCCGTTCGAAGGCAAGCTGCGGGTCGGCGCGGGGGCGGGCGTGCGGTACTACACCCCGATCGGCCCCGTCCGGGTAGACGTCGCGGTGCCGCTCAACCGCCCGCCGGAAGGCGACACGTGGGAGTTATATATCGGTCTGGGGGAGACGTTCTGATGGCGCCGGACCCACGCAATCCCGATCCGGGGGCTTCCGCCAGGCGGCGTTGGTCCAGGGTCCTGCTGTGGACGGCCGGCCTGATGCTGGGCGTGCCGGCGGGTCTGGTCCTGCTGGCCGTAACCGGCATCCTGATCGCCGCCAATACCGGTCCCGGCCGTCATTTCATCGAACGGCAGACTGCTGCCCTGACGGCGGGGACCGTTCAGTTGCAGGGGGTGGCGGGCCGTTTTCCCGATGCGTTGCTGATCCGTCATATCGCCCTGACCGACAGCAAGGGCACCTGGCTTTCCATCGATGGCCTGTCCCTGGATTGGCGTCCCACGCGCCTGCTGTTCAGGACGGCACGGGTCGACCGCATCGCGATGGACCGGCTGTCGATCCCACGCCTGCCGGCCGGCCAGACGGGCAGTTCGGGCAAGTCGTCCTCGCAGGGGGGGCTCGATCTCGGCGTCGATATCCGCGCCATCCATGTCGGGCGGATCGATGTCGGACCCGATATCGCCGGCACCGCGGCATCATTCGCCCTCGATGGCCAGGCGCGCCTGGCCCATATCGCGCCGGTGCTGAACGGCGCCAGCGTCGCTACACTGCCCGACGCCGCCATCACCCTGGGCCTGCAGCGCCTGGATCACGATGGCGCCCTGGCCCTGCGCACGACGGTGACGCCCGGCAGGCTGGGCCTGCATCTGACCGCCGACGAAACAGCGGGCGGGTTCGCGACCGTCGCCGGCATGGCGCCGCTGGATCCGCTTCACCTGGCGCTCGACCTTGACGGACCACGCGATGCAAACCGTTTGAATTTCGTGCTGAAAGCAGGGGAAATATCTTCCAAAATAAATGGGATAGTCGATTTTCTTCACGGAAGAACGCAGATTGCCCTGACGGCGCATGCGCCCCAGATGACGGTGCGTGACGGCATCGGATGGCGCGAAGTCGCGCTCGACGCCCATCTCTCGGGCGATCTGCGCCATCCGGTCGGCGACGGGCGGCTGGTTCTCGACCGGCCATCGGTGGCCGGTACCGATGCCAGCCGGATCGCGGTGAGCTTCGACGGGCATGAGGCGGCGGCAGGTCAGCCGGCCCTGGCGCATCTGCGCGCCACGCTCGATGGGCTGACGATATCGGGGTCACGTCCGACATTGTTCGCGGCGGCGCCGATCACGATGGATCTGCTTCTGCATCCCGACGATACGGGATCGCCGCTCGACATCGATCTGTCTCATTCCCTCCTCCATCTGGTCGGCCGCGTCGCCACGTCCAGCCCGGCACATGGCGCGTTCGACCTGGCGGTGCCGCAACTGGGTCCTCTGGCGGCCATCGGGTCGGTCGCGCTGGCGGGCCATGCCGGCCTGCACGGCACGTTTGCCCTGCCGGTCCATCCCGGCGGCGACACGGATCTAGCACTTGACGGCGACGTCGGACTGACCGGGGGCCAGCCGCAGGCCGTCGGCCTGGTCGGGCCGGACGGACATCTGGCCCTGCGGGCCAGACTGGGAGCCGGGCAAGGGGCAGCAGGCGCGCGCGCGATCCGGATCGACAGCCTGAACGTCGACGGACAGGCGATGCATCTTGCCCTGTCGGGCAGCCAGACGGGGGCCGCGGACAACAGGATGCTGGATGGCCGCCTCAAGCTGGGCCTGGACGATCTGCGGCGGGTCCTGCCCGCCCTGCGCGGGCGCAGCGACCTTGACCTGGCCGTGAACGGTCCGATGAACGACCTGTCCGCGACCGCGCACCTGGACGGGCAAATGGGGACCGGCGACATGCCGGCCGGCCCCGTCATGTTGGATGCGGTGATCCATCATCTGCCGTCGACGCCGCAGGGCACGGTGATGGCACAGGGCACCGTGGATGGCGCGCCGCTTTCCATCGCGGCGGACCTGGAGCAGGACGCACAGGGCACGCGCACGATCGACCTGGACCATCTCGACTGGAAAAGCGCCTCCGGCAAGGGCCATCTGGCCTTGGCGGCCGGCAAGATGGTTCCGCTGGGAAATCTCGATTTCCAGATGACGCGGCTGGCCGATCTGTCCCGGCTGCTGGGCCAGCCGATCTCGGGCGCCGTCGCGGCGTCGGTTCGGACATCGGATATCGCGAATGCCGCCGTTCCCCCTACGGTGACCCTGCATCTGGACGGAAATGTTTCCAGCAGTGCCGCCACCGTTCGCCATGTCGTCCTGGCCGGCAGTATCGCCGATCCGGTGGGGACGGCGCGATCTGACCTGACGCTTGCGATCGATGGGGTCGCCGTGCGCGGCGTGACCGGCAATGCCCGCGTGACGGCCCGCGGCCCCCGGGGCGCGCTGGCCGTCACGGCGACGTCGGCGCTGCAGAACCTGGCCGGTGCGCCGGCCAGCCTGTCGACGGATTTCGTCTTCGACCTGCCCGGCCGGGCCGTGGCCCTGCGTACCTTGCAGGCGAACGCGAAAGGCGAGACGGTGCGCCTGCTGGCGCCGGCCAGGATCGGCTTCGGCACCGCGATCGGCGTCGACCGTCTGCGGGCGACGGTGGCGCCGCCGGGTGTTGCCCCGGCGCAGATCGACATTTCCGGCAGCGTCAGGCCCGTCCTGTCCCTGAACGTCGCGATCGACAGCCTGACGCCGGCTGTTGCCCGGCCGTTCATGCCGTCCCTGGATGCCAGCGGCTTCATTTCGGCACGGGCGAAGTTGTCCGGGACGCTGGCCAACCCGCAGGGCACGGTGACGCTGACCGCCCGCGACATGAGATATCATACCGATTTCAGCGGGGCCCTGCCGGCGGCAAATCTGGACGCCACGGCGCAACTGGCGGGAACGCAGGCACGGCTCGACGCCAGCGCCCATGCCGGATCGATGCTGGACCTGGCGGTGCGGGGAACGGTGCCGACCAATACGAGCGGGAGCATGGCCCTGCACGCTGACGGAAAAATCGACCTGTCGGCGGCCAACGCCTATCTGGGCGCGCAGGGACGCCAGGCGGAAGGCATGATGCGGTTCGCCCTGGCACTGACGGGGCCGCTATCGGCCCCGCGCGCCGACGGGACCGTGAGCCTGGCCAACGGGCAGGTCCACGATTATGCCCAAGGCATCCAGCTGTCGAACGTGAACGGGTCGATCGTGGCCCATGGCGACCAGTTGACGATCGACCAGCTGAGCGCCGTGGCGGGTCCGGGCGAGATCACGGTCAGCGGGACCGTCGGGGCGTTCCAGCCCGGCCTGCCGATCGACCTGCGGATCAGGGCGGCCAAGGCGCGGCCTCTGGCCAGCGACCTGGTGACGGCGACGATTGACAGCGACCTGACCGTTCGGGGGCTTCTGGCTTCGCGTATCGATGTTGCGGGGTCGGTCGCAATTCCGCATGCCGAAATCAATATCCCCAGTTCGCTCCCGACCTCCGTCGCGCGGCTGGACGTCATCCGTCCGGGCGATGATACCCGGGCCGCGCAGGATACGGGCAGCAGCATGGTCGTGGGGCTGGATGTCACGGCGTCCTCGCCGGGGCAGATGTTCGTGCGTGGACATGGCCTGGATGCCGAGATGCTCGGGCGACTGCATGTCGGCGGCACCGCGGATGCGCCGGTGATCACCGGCGGATTCACCATGCGGCGCGGCAGTTTCAACCTGGCGGGGATCTCGCTCGACTTCACCAAGGGGCGCGTGGCGTTCAATGGCACCGGCGTGACGCAGGCTATCGACCCGACCCTGGATTTCGAGGCCGAGCGGGGTACGAACGCGGGGACGGCCCGCCTGACGGTCGGCGGATATGCCAGTGCCCCGAAGATCAGTTTTTCGTCCTCGCCGCCTCTGTCGCAGGACCAGATCATGGCCATGCTGCTGTTCGGCACCGACGCGCAATCCCTGTCGCCGACGCAGATGGCCGAGATCGCGGCGGCTGTCGCCAGCCTGACCGGCGGAGGCGGGTTCGATCCCATCGGCACGGTGCGCAACACGCTGGGCCTGGACCGGCTGCAGCTGGGCAGCGGATCGGGGGTCGGCAATGGTGCCGGCACCAGTGTCGAGGCCGGAAAGTACGTCATGCGCGGCGTCTATGTCGGGGCCAAGCAGGCGACGTCGGGTTCGGGCACGCAGGCGCAGGTCCAGGTCGACCTGACGCGGCGGCTGAAACTGAATACGACGGTCGGTACCGGGGGCAACGTCACCGGCTTCACCACGCCTGAGAACGATCCGGGCAGCAGCGTCGGCCTGGCCTACCAGTTCCAGTACTGACGCCGCTTCCGGTGCCTGGTCGGGGGAATCAGGCCTGGCGCCGTTCCGCCATGTCGCCCAGAAGGGTGGCCACGCGGCGGACGACGTCGTTCCAGTCCCGGGGCCGGGTCTGCCGGACGATTTTCAGCGACGGGTACCAGGGACTGTCGTCGCGTCCGGACAGCCAGCGCCAGCAATTGTCGTACCGATCCATCAGGATGGTCGGGCAGCCCAGCGCCCCCGCCAGATGCACGATCGAGGTATCGACGGAAACGACGACATCCAGGCTGGCGATCAGTGCCGCCGTGTCGTGCATGTCCCGGACGTCGTCCATCGGGTCGTACAAGCGCATGCCGTCCGGCATGTCGGCCATCTGACTGGTGGCGCCACCTTTCTGGAGGCTGATCAGGTTGATCCCGGCAACACTGGCAAGGCGCGCCAGGACGGCCAGCTTCATCGACCGCTTCTGGTCGATGATGTGGGCATTGGTGATGTCGGGCCGGGGGGCGCCCGCCCAGACAAGGCCGACGTTCAGCCGGCCGTTGGACGGCACATGCGCGGCCCAATGCCGGACCAGTGCAGGTGCGGCCGCCAGATAAGGGGGTAGGTCCCCCATCGTGTCGGCCGTCGCCGAAAACACCCGCGGCAGGCTGATAAACGGGCAATGCCAATCATGCGCCGGAACGGCGTGATCGCCGCTCATGACCCTGTGGAGCCCCGGCATGCGACGGACCAGGCCGGCCAGGGCATCCGGCACCCAGACGGTCAGGCGCGCGCCGCGGCGGATCAGGGCGGGGAGGAAGCGCAGATACATCAGCGTATCGCCCAGCCCCTCTTCCTGTGTGACCAGGATCCGCTTGCCGGCGATGTCCAGCCCCGGCGCGATCGACGGCATCAGCGTCTCCGGCGGCAGGCTGGTGTGGCCCGGAAGCCAAAACCGCCATTCATGCTCGGCCCAGCCCTGGGCATGACGACCTGCCTTGAGCAGGGCGATCGAATGATTGAGCCTGACACGGGCGTCGTCGGGTTTCAGCGTGATCGACGTCCGGAAATGATCCAGTGCCTCTTCCACGCGGTTTTCCATCGACAGCAGGCTGGCGCGGTTGGCGTGGGTCATGGAATTGTCCGGATGGGCATCCAGCACCTTGCGGAGCAGGGCATCGGCCTCCGCGATCCGCCCCTGTTCCGACAGCGCGGCCGCAAGAAGATTGCCGGCCGAAATGCTGTCGGGACGCAGATGCAACGCCGATCGCAGCACGGCCTCCGCCTCCGTGAAGCGGGTAAGCTGGATCAGCAGGTCGCCCAGCGATTCATGGGCGCGGGCGTCCTCCGGCGCCAGTTCCACGACCGACCGCAGGACGGGTTCGGCGTCCGCGCGGCGATCCTGCGCCACCAGGAACCCGATCGTCTCGTGTGCCGGGTGAATGGCCGTGGGGTGCCTGCGGGCCAGCCGGCAGAACAGCGCTGCCGCCCCTGCGGGATCGTGGCATCCGGCCCGGGCATGCGCCAGCAGCAGGTCGATCCGTTCGTCGACGCAGTGTTCCAGCGGCGTCAGCAGGTTCAGGGCCTCGGTGAACCGGCCGGCCCTGATCCGTTCCAGCGCCTGCCGCAGGACATTGTCCAGGACCGAGGCGGAGGGAGAAGGATCGATGGTCATCGTACAGGATCGCCCGGTTGGAATCTGAACTCTCGGGCAACCGAAGCCCGGCGCGGGCGGGGGTCAGGCCTGTCCCAAGATGAACCGGACCCGTTTCAGGACAGTCGAGGGCTCGTAGGGTTTGGCGATATAGCTATCGCGCTTTCCTTCCGGGGTCGAGCCGCCGGGCGCCTTGGCGTAGCCGCTGACATAGACCACCGGCAGGTCCGGCCATTTCCGTCGTGCCCTCGCCGCGATTCCCGAACCGTCCAGTTCGCCGGGGACCCGGATATCGGTCAGCAGGATGGCGATGTCGTCCTGCGCGTCGATGACGGCCAGGGCGTCGGGGGCGGTCTCGGCCTCGATGACCGTGAAGCCGCCGCGCAGGCGCAGGTACGTCGCCAGCATCGTGCGGATCAGGAAATCATCCTCGACCAGAAGAATGGGCGCTATAGTCATGCGACAGGAATCGGATGCGTGCGAAGGCGCGGGTGAAGAAGCTTGCGCATGTCCTGTCCAACGCCGGCCGCACCCGGAGGTTCACGTACCCGGTATTCCCGGGGCGGGCTGATGAGGTCGGCCGGCATGCGATAGGATCCTGCATCGCGCCCAACGACCCACGACAGGAAGGCCGGAATGATCGACCCGTTTACATGGCTTGCCGGATGGATCCAGGAAAACTGGCTGATTCCCGTCCTCTATCGCTTCGGATGGATGGAATGGGAGGATACGTCGTTCCTGTGGGCGATGTTTGCCATCTACGGTGTGTTGCAGGTGGTCCTGAACCTGGCGATCTGCGTGCCTCTGGAACGGTTCCGACCGCTGCAGAAATGGGAAAACCGCGACAATGTGACGATGGATATCGTCTATACCATCGTGGCGCGGATCGGCCTGTTCCCGTTGGTGACGTTTTTCGGATTCTATGAAATCCAGACCTGGATGAACGGGTTCCTGACCGATCGGGGCTATATCCCGCCGACGCTCGAAAGCCTGTTCCCGACGCTGATGGACTGGCCGGTCCTGACCTTTTTCATCTACGCCGTGATTCTCGATTTCGCCGATTACTGGCGACATCGGCTGTCCCATGTCTTCGCGTGGTGGTACGGCCTGCATGCCCTGCATCATGCCCAGACCCAGATGACATTCTGGTCGGACGACCGCAATCATCTTCTCGACGACGTCGTGTCCTATGTATGGGCCATTGCCGTGGGCCTGCTGATCGGGGTGCCCCCGTTGCAGTTTCCCCTGCTGATCCTGCTGCTGCGTCTGGTCGAAAGCCTGTCGCACGCCAACACGACCGTCGGATTCGGCTGGTTGGGTGAGCGTCTGCTGGTGTCGCCGCAATTCCATCGGGTGCATCACGGCATGCGGTCGGCGGGGCGGAATTCATGCAATTACGGGGCTGTGTTCCCCTGGTGGGACATGATCCTGCGGACGGCCAATTTTTCGCACAATGTGGTGGAAACGGGGGATCCGAAGGCCGAGGCCGCGCTGGTCAACGGGGGATGGGGGGCGCAGCAGGCGGCGGGGCTGCGCCTGTCCTGGCGCCTGGCGACGCGGCGCTGGCGGCGTTCGCCGCCCCCATCCAGCGGGTCCCGCCCGATGGCGCGATAAGGGTGCGTACGACGGCGGACAGGATCCGCTACACGATCCTGTTCGAGGCCGCGGGGCTGGCGATGGTGCTGCCGGGTGGACGGCTGTTGCTGGGTATCCGCCTGGTCGACATGGGATTCATCGGCGTGGGATCGTCCGTGGTCGCGGTCCTGTGGAACTATGCGTTCAATCGCGTGTTCGACCAGTTCGTTCTGTGGCTGAGGGGGGCGGCCCGCAAGACGCTGGCCGACCGGATCGCGCATGCGGTGCTGTTCCAGGTGGGCCTGATCGTCATGCTTGTGCCGGCGATCGCGCTCTATCTTGGCCAGGGCATGCGCGCGGCGTTCCTGGCGAATATCACCCTGACCCTGTTCTATCTGGTGTACAATTTCGTCTTCACCTGGGCCTATGACCTGGTCTTCCCGATTCCGTGCGCCCGCATGGATCCAGAGGCCGCCAGGGCGCAGGGAACGTAAAAAAGGCCCCGGGAGAGCAATGTCCCCCGGGGCCTTCGGTGCATGGACCGGCCATTCAGCCGAGCCGGCGCCAACTCTCAGGCGGCCTTCATCGCCGCCGTCAGGGTTTCCAGGACTGCGGCGGGTTCCTTGCCTTCCAGGACCGCGACCTCGGCCACGAAGCGTTCCTGCGCGGCTTCGAACAGCTTGCGCTCGCTGAAGCTGCCGTCCAGGCTGTCGACATTGCGGCGCAGGTCGCGCAACACTTCGGCGATCTGCACCAGGTCACCGGAATTGATTTTTTCCTGGTAGGCGACGGCGCGGCGGGCCCACATGCCCCGGCTGACATGCGGCTTGCCCTTGATGATGGCCATCGCCTTGTCCACGATCTCGCGCGAGACGATCTTGCGCAGGCCGGCCTTGCGCGCCTTCGACAGCGGAATGCGCAAGGTCATCTGGTTGCCGGGAAACGAAATCTGGATCATTTCCAGCTTCGTGCCGGCGATCTCATCGATGCCGATGCGATCCACGCGCCCGACACCATGAGCCGCATAGACGATGGCATCTCCCTCGCGGAACGGATCCTCGTCCTTGACCTTGGTCTTGGCCTGCGCGGCGGTTACGGCGGCGGCAGTCCGGGCCATTGCATCGGTCACGCCGCCTTTAGGAGTCGTTCTGAACATGCTCATGGGGCATGACATACCACATTTTTCATATTCTGTCTTGACCCCTCGGAGGGGCGGGCGGCACCGGTCGCCAAGGGTCAGGATTGCACGCCGCCCACGGGGGCGATCGGCCCGCCGACCGGCTGTCGGTCGGGTTGCAGCAGGTCGATCTCGATCGTCCGCGCCATGGTCAGCATCGGCATCGCGTGCGGCGAATGGATGAACGGTTCCTGCAGGTCGCTGCCGATCTTGTCCAGCGCCACGAACAGCAGTCCCACCAGGGATGACCCCAGCGGCGTGATCCATCCCAGGGTCTGGACCATCGACAGCGGAAGGACGATGCAGAAGACATTGGCGACCAGCCGCGGGATCACCGAGAACTGGATGGCGAGCGGCGTGTTGCGTATCCGTTCCAGCCCCCCCTGCGCGTTGGCCAGGTCGGACAGGATCCGGTCGATCTGGCCATGAACCGCGCCGTCAATCCCCTGGCGCGCGACCTCGGCGTTCACTTCGCGTCCGATCTGGTACAGGATGGCGTTCGGCTGGTTGGACCAGCCGGCAATCGCATCCTTCATCGCCTCCGGCAGCAGGCGTTCCACGTCGGCCGAGGCGTCCAGACGGCCCAGCGCGCCGCGCAGCGCGTAGGGATAGGCCGCCATGGCGCGCGCCAGGTCGGGCCGCCCGCCCAGCAGGGTACCGGCCTGCCGTCCGAAAGATCGGCAGTTGTTGGTGATCGCCCCCCACAACGTCCGTGCTTCCCACCACCGGTTGTAGGCGGTGCTGTTCCGGACGCTCATGAACAGTACCAGTGCGGAGCCGATCAGGGATACGGGAAGGCTGGGCTGCTCCATCCAATCCTGGTGAAAGACCTGGAACATGACGACGACGAAGACGTCCCACGCGCACAGCAGCGTCAGCGACAGCAGGCTCTCCCTCATGAGGATGAACAGGCCGATCTTCCGGTCGACAATCATCGCATGATTCTCCTTCGGGGCGTGTGACGCGCGCGCCGACCGCACGGCCCCTGTTGCGAGTGGATGGTGGTGGTCCCGACGGCCATGCCGTTTGGCCATTGTGGCTCGCACGGTGCCACGGGAAAGACAATGCCTTGGCATTCATGAAGAAAATTTGTGACGATCCCGACATTTTCTGTCGCAATCAGGAAAGTGTGCGGGCCACATGTCGCCGATCCCGCATAATGCGCCGCCGGACATTGACCGTCCGGGAACGCACGTCTTTATTTCGTACACGATTTCTAACCTGACGGACGCGGAGCATCACGGGCATGGACGTAAGAGCGGCAGTGGCATTCGAGGCGGGACGCCCGCTGGAGATCGAAACGGTCCAGCTGGACGGGCCCCGGGCGGGCGAGGTCCTGGTTGAAGTTAAGGCGACCGGCCTGTGCCATACAGATAAGTACACGCTGTCGGGCGCGGACCCGGAAGGGCTGTTCCCCGCGATTCTGGGGCACGAGGGCGCGGGCGTGGTGGTCGAGGTCGGACCGGGGGTCACCCACCTGAAGCCCGGCGACCATGTGATTCCGCTGTACACGCCGGAATGCCGGGAATGTAAGTCCTGCCTGTCGCGCAAGACGAACCTGTGCACGTCGATTCGCGCGACGCAGGGCAAGGGGCTGATGCCCGACGGCACCTCGCGCTTTTCGTACAAGGGCCAGCCGATTCATCATTACATGGGCTGTTCGACGTTCGCGAACTACACGGTCCTGCCGGAGATCGCCCTGGCCAAGATCCGCCCCGACGCGCCCTTCGACAAGGTCTGCTATATCGGCTGCGGGGTGACGACGGGCATCGGCGCCGTGCTGTTCACCGCGAAGGTTGAAACCGGATCGACCGTGGTGGTGTTCGGCCTGGGCGGCATCGGCCTGAACGTCATTCAGGGCGCGAAGATGGTCGGGGCCGACATGATCGTCGGCGTCGACATCAACCCGGCGCGCGAGGAGATGGCGCGCAAGTTCGGCATGACTCATTTCGTCAATCCCAAGGACCTGGGACCGAACGGCGACGTCGTGGGCCATCTGGTGGAACTGACGGGCGGTGGCGCGGATTATTCGTTCGAATGCGTGGGTAATCCCACCCTGATGCGCCAGGCGCTGGAATGTTCGCACCGGGGCTGGGGGGTATCGACCATTATCGGGGTAGCCGGCGCGGGGCAGGAAATCAGCACCCGCCCGTTCCAGCTGGTCACCGGCCGGCGCTGGATCGGATCGGCCTTCGGCGGCGCGCGCGGCCGGACCGACGTACCGAAGATCGTCGATTGGTACATGGACGGCAAGATCGACATCGACAGCCTGATCACCCACAAGTTGCCGCTGGAGAAGATCAACGAAGGCTTCGACCTGATGACGCGCGGCGAGAGCATCCGCACCGTCGTCGAGTTCTGATCCGATGACCATCACCACGCGATCCGAACATGCCTGCTGTGGCGGCAGGGTGGGGTTCTATAGCCACATGTCGGCGTCCCTGGGGCTGGAGGCGCGCTTTGCGGTCTTCCTGCCCGGTGGGGCGTCGGACGTGGCGCGGGTGCCGGTGATCCACGTCCTGGCCGGCCTGACCTGCACCGAGGAGACGTTCCTGATCAAGGCGAATGCCATTCGCTTCGCCGCGGAAACCGGCATCGCGCTGGTCGCCACCGATACGTCGCCGCGCGGCGCGGGCGTCGCCGGCGAAGACGAGTCCTATGATTTCGGCAGTGGCGCCGGATTCTACCTGGACGCCACCCAGGCGCCCTGGAACGCCCATTACCGCATGGGGTCCTATGTCGGCACGGAACTGCCGGCTCTGACCGAGGCCCATTTCCCTCTGGACGGGGCTCGGCGCGGGATCATGGGCCATTCGATGGGCGGCCATGGGGCGCTGGTCCATGCGTTGCGCGCGCCGGATCGCTGGAAGTCGGTCTCCGCCTTTGCCCCGATCGTTCATCCGGCCGGCGTGCCGTGGGGCGAGAAGGCGTTTTCCGGCTATCTGGGGCCGGACCGGGCAAGCTGGGCGTCGCATGACGCGACCCTGCTGCTGCGGGCGGGGCATCGTCATCCGACGACGATCCTGGTCGACCAGGGGAAGGCGGACCAGTTCCTGGCCGAGCAATTGCAGCCCCAGCATCTGGAAGATGCCGCGAAGGCGGCAGGGCAGGAGCTGACTCTGCGGCGCCATCCCGGCTACGATCATTCGTACTGGTTCATCCAGTCCTTCATCCAGGACCATCTGGCCCACCATGCTGCCATCCTCAGGGGCTAGAGGGTGTTGTTCCGACATGTGACGGGCCTGGCCCTGACGGCACTGCTGGTGCTGGGGCTTGCGGCGTGCGCGCCCAAGGCGCCGGCCCCATTGCCCGAGGCCACCCTTGGCCTGCCGGTACTGCAGCCGACCGCGCATGGCGATTTCGGTCATTATACGCTGGCCCTGACATGGCAGCCCGGCTTTTGCGCCAGCGGACCCGGCTGCCTGGCCGACCAGCCGCAGGCGCCGCTGATCGGATTGCACGGGCTATGGGCGTCGCGCCCCCAGAAGCTGATCGATCAGGGCGTGACCCCGCCGCAATGGTGGGCCGCCGGATGCGACATCTATCCCGGTCAGGACAAGGGCGCGCCGATCGTCCTGACAGAGGGCACGCGGCAGGCATTGGGTGACGCCGTCGCGCATCTGCGCGACGATCTGGCGACACATGAATACCGCAAGCATGTGCAATGCTTCGGAATGCCCGCGGAAACCTTTTTCCGCACTGCCCTGGCCATGCGGGCGACGGTCGCGGCCTCTCCGATGGGGGCGTATCTGCGTGCGCATGCCGGCCAGGAGGTCGGCCATGACGCGCTTCTGGCCGTGTTCCGGGGCACCTTTGGGACCGACGTCGACCGCGCCCTGCAGCTACGTTGCGAAACCGATCATGGCCGCAGCATGCTGACCCAGTTCTGGTTCACCATCCGAACCGGGGCCGTTGCTTCGTTTCCCCGGCCGGAATCGTTCATGAGGTCGCCGGAACCGCAGGACAACTGCCCCGCAAACTTCACGATCCCGATCTGGCCCGCAGTGGCACGGTAAAGGCGGCCGTCGGGTATGGAGGCCCCTATTCGCCGATCAGGTGCAGGACGATGTCCCGCTGATGGGGATGGCGCCGGTGTTCGAACAGGTACAGACCCTGCCACGTCCCCAGGACAGGGCGCCCGTCGGCCACGGGGATCGAGATCTGGGTCTGGGTCAGCATGGTGCGAAGATGCGCGGGCATGTCGTCCGGCCCCTCGTCGTCATGGATGTAGCGCCCGGGCGCCTCGGGCACCAGCGCCTCGAAATAGCGCTTGATATCCTCCAGCACCGTCGGATCGGCGTTTTCCTGAACGGTCAGGGATGCCGACGTATGCCGGCACCATACTGTCAGCAACCCCGTTCCGATCCCGGTAGAGGTGACCCAATCCCGGACATCGCGGGTGAAGGGCACCAGCCCCTTGCCATGCGTGGCGATCCTTAGACGGTGCAGGGCCTGACGCATGGGCATATGTCCTCTGTCCTCTTTCAATCCTATTTCAGGAAGCCGACGAGCCGTTCGACCTCGCTTACCACCGGCTCCGCGATGGCCCGGGCGCGCGTGGCACCCTCGCGCAATACGGTCTGCAGATGCTCTGGATCATCCAGAAGCCGACGTGTTTCAGATGCGATCGGCACGACGGTCTCGACCAGGACGTCGGTAAGCGCCGATTTGAAGGGGCCGAACCCTTCGCCGCCGTGGCGCGCCAGGACATCCGCGACCGTCATGCCCGCCAGCGCGGCATAGATTTCAACCAGATTGCGGGCTTCGGGCCGCGCCGGCAGGTCGGCCGGGTCGGTGGGCAGGGGTTCGGGGTCGGTCTTCGCCCGGCGGATCTTGAGTGCGATCGCGTCGGCGTCATCCGTCATCTCGATCCGGCTCTGGGCCGAAGGGTCGGATTTGGACATCTTCTTCGTGCCGTCACGCAGGCTCATGACCCGCGCGGCGCCAGGCGGGATCAGCGCCTCGATCGCCGGAAAGAAATCGACGCCGTAATCATGGTTGAATTTCTGCGCGATATCGTTGGCCAGTTCCAGGTGCTGGCGCTGGTCGTCGCCCACCGGCACCCGTGTTGCCTTGTAGGCCATGATGTCGGCGGCCATCAGGTTGGGATAGACATACAGGCCGGCGGAATGGTTTTCGCGGTCCTTGCCGGCCTTGTCCTTGAACTGCGTCATCCGGTTCAGCCAGCCGAGGCGCGACACGCAGTTGAGGATCCAGCCCAGTCGCGCATGTGCCGACACGGCGGACTGGTTGAACAGGATATGGGCATGGGGGTCGATCCCCGACGCCAGCAGCACGGCGGTCTGGGCCAGCGTCTGCTGGCGCAGGGCGGCCGGATCCTGCCACACCGTGATCGCGTGCATGTCCACGAGGCAGAAAATACACTCGTGATCGCGTTGCAGGGCGACCCAGTTGCGGATCGCGCCGAGATAGTTGCCCAGTTGCGGGATACCGGTCGGCTGGATGCCGGAAAAAATGCGTTGCATGAGCGTTCTTTTCAGTCGTCCGGCCCCATTCGGTCAAGGGTCAGGGCAGGGGATGGATCTTGTCCAGGGCCCGACGTTCATCCGCAACCGCCGACGGAGACAGGACTGGCGTTCGCTGGGCGGCGATATCGGCGGCGTGGAAGACCGGCGGATCCGGCCGATCCCCCGCCGCCGAAAGATAGGTCAGGATGGCGGCGATGTCTTGGTCCGGCAGACGCCGGAAGGATGGCATCGAAAAATTGTAGCGATCGCCATTGGCGATCAGCGGTCCGTTCAACCCGTTCAACAGCACGTCGGCCAGGTAATGCCGGCCTTCGGGCGTGCGTGCGATCTGGTCGATCCGCCCGATCAGGGGCGGGATCTCCCCTTTCATGCCTTCCCCGCCATGATGGCAGATCCCGCAGTTGGGACGGTATCGTGACAGCCCCGGCCCGCCATGCCGCGAACAGTCCGCCAGCGGAAGCAGAAGCAGGATGGCGAGGCAGGAAACGGCTGTTCGCGGGCGACGTTGCATCAAGGCACTATCGCATAAGCTGCGGACAAGAGGAGATTTCGGTGCGCCGCATTTTATTGCCCGTTTCATGCTGCGTTGCAGCGCTGGCCAGCCTTGGCCCCTGGAGTTGGCCCGCGACCGCCGCCCCAACGCGTGAGGAGCAGTCCGCTGCCTGCCGGGGCGACGCGATCAAGCTCTGCGCCTTCGCCATCCCGAACGAAAGCAAGGTGCAGGCCTGCATGGAAAAGAAGATCGACAAGCTCTCGCCCCGTTGCCGGGCCATGTTCGGCAAAGGCAGGCATGGGAAAGGCAGGACAGGGGGCTAGGGCGGATGGCGCGATGGGGTGATCCGGTCGCGCCATTCAGCCCCGGCCCGTTACTGGCCCCGGGACACGCCCAGCAACTGGATCTTGAAGACCAGGGGGCTGTCCGACGGAATGATGCCCATCGCCCGGTGTCCGTATCCCAGTTCCGGCGGAACATAGAGCATCCACGTATCCCCGACATGCATCATCGGCAGGGCTTCCATCCACCCCTTGATGACACCGTCGAGCGGCATCTGCATGTAGGCGCCGTGGCCGTGCTGGTCCGAACTGTCGAAGATGCCGCCATCCGGCAGGCGGCCTTCGTAGATGACCATCAGCATATCGCCCGGCGACGGGCTCTGGCCATCCTTCGGGCCGGAATCCAGAATCTTGTAGGCCAACCCGTCCGGCAGGGTCTTGACCCCCGGCTGGGCGCGCACCTTCGTCATGAACTGCGCGGGCGTCAGATCCGGTTCGTCATCACCGGCCTTGTTGCCGCACGCCGCCAGCGGCAGGGCCAGCGCAGATGCGACAAGGAGGGGGATGAAGCGGGACAGACGTTTCATGACACCTCGGTCGGAAAATGGCGGAGGAGGAAGAGCCGGCCGCGCCATGGTCACAGCGCGCCGCCGCGTCGCCCGATCTGGGCCCCGAGCCGCAGCCGCAGGGCGTTCAGTTTGATGAAGCCCTGGGCGTCGGCCTGGTTATAGGCGCCTTCGTCGTCTTCGAAGGTCACCACGCGGGTATCGTACAGGCTGTTCGGGCTTTCGCGTCCGACGCAGATCACATTGCCCTTGTACAGCTTCAGGCGCACGCGGCCGGTCACGGAATGCTGGCTCTCGTCGATCAGGGCCTGCAGCATCCGGCGCTCGGGCGAGAACCAGAAACCGTTATAGATCAGCTCCGCATAGCGGGGCATCAGGCTGTCCTTCAGATGCCCGGCCTCGCGATCCAGCGTGATGGTCTCCATGCTGCGATGTGCGGCCAGCAGGATGGTGCCGCCCGGCGTTTCATAGATGCCGCGCGACTTCATGCCGACGAACCGGTTTTCCACCAGGTCCAGACGTCCGATGCCGTTCGCCCGGCCCAGCTCGTTCAGGCGGGTCAGCAGGGTCGCGGGCGACAAGGTCACGCCGTTCAGCGCCACCGGATCGCCCGACACGAAGTCGATCGCGATCTCGGTCGCGACGTCCGGGGCGTTTTCGGGCGAGATCGTACGCTGGAACACGATCTCGTCGGGCGCCACAGCCGGATCTTCCAGCAGCTTCCCTTCGGACGACGAGTGCAGCAGGTTGGCATCGACCGAGAACGGGGCCTCGCCGCGCTTGTCCTTGGCGATGGGGATCTGATGTTCCTCGGCGAAGGCGAGCAGGCGCGTGCGCGAGGTCAGGTCCCATTCGCGCCACGGCGAGATCACGGTCACATCGGGCTTCAGAGCGTAGTAGGCAAGTTCGAAACGGACCTGGTCGTTGCCCTTGCCGGTGGCCCCGTGGGCGACGGCGTCCGCGCCGACCGCTTCGGCGATCTCGATCTGGCGCTGGGCGATCAGCGGGCGGGCAATGGAGGTGCCCAGCAGGTACTGGCCTTCATACAGCGTGTTCGCGCGGAACATCGGGAAGACAAAATCCTTCACGAAGGTCTCGCGCAGATCCTCGACGAAGATTTCCTTCACGCCGAACATCTCGGCCTTCTTCCGGGCGGGCTCCAGTTCCTCTCCCTGGCCCAGGTCGGCCGTGAAGGTCACGACCTCGCACCCGTAACTGGTCTGCAACCAGCGCAGGATCACGGACGTGTCGAGACCGCCTGAATAGGCGAGTACGACCTTCTTGACGTCCTTTGCGGCCATGGAAAGAGGTCTCCTGTCGTCGAAGCTGAAGTACGGGCGGACCCGCCTGTAGGGTTCCCGCGTCCTAGCATTGGATGGCGGGCGGTGCCAGCGGGTGCGCCTGTTTTTTGGGCGCAGCCGGTCCGAAGCGGCGTCAGGCCGGCTGGCCGCGGCGTTCGCGCTGGCTTTCGGTACGCAATTGTCCGCATGCGGCCAGGATATCGCGCCCGCGCGGCATGCGGATGGGCGAGGCAAAGCCGGCTTCCATCACGATCTGGGCGAATTTCGCCAGTTGTTCGCGCGTCGAGGGCTTGTAGGAACTGCCGGGCCAGGGATTGAACGGGATCAGGTTGACCTTGGCCGGAATTCCCGCGATCAGGCGCACCAGTTCACGGGCTTCGGCCTCGCTGTCGTTGATGCCGCGCAGCATGATGTACTCGAAGGTGATCCGCCGCGCGTTGCTGGCGGCCGGATAGCGCCGGCACGCCGCGATCAGGTCCTCGATCGGGTATTTGCGGTTCAGCGGCACGATCTCGTCGCGCAGGTCGTTACGGACCGCATGCAGCGAAATCGCCAGGTTGATGCCCAGTTCGCTGCCGCACTGGTCCATCATCGGGATCACGCCCGACGTGGACAGGGTGATGCGCCGGCGCGACAGGCCGATCCCCTCGCCATCCATGACGATCTTCATCGCCTTGGCGATGTTCTCGTAATTGTACAGCGGCTCGCCCATGCCCATCAGCACGATGGTCGACAGCAGGCGCGGCGTCTCGCCACGGGGGCTGGGCCATTCGCCATAGCTGTCGCGGGCCGCCATGAACTGGCCGACGATTTCGGCGGCGCCCAGGTTCCGGACCAGCTTCTGGGTGCCGGTATGGCAGAAGGTGCAGGACAGGGTGCAACCGACCTGCGAGGAAATGCACACCGCCCCGCGATCCTCGCGCCGGTCGGGAATATAGACGGTCTCGGCTTCCTGCCCGTCGCGGAAACGGAACAGGAATTTGCGCGTCTCGTCGCTCGATGTCTGCACCGTCGCGGCCTCGGGCCGGCCGATGACGAACCGTTCGGCCAGCTTGGCCTGCAAGGGGCGGGCGATCGAGCTCATCCGCTCGAAATCCGTGACGCCCTGATGATAGATCCAGTGCCATAGCTGCTTGGTCCGGAACGGCTTTTCACCGATTTCCAGAAGCGCCTGGGTCATTTCCTCCCGCGACAGGCCCACCAGTTCGCGCCGTCCGTCCGGCAGCACGCCGCTGGGGGGGGCGAACAGGGCGGATTTCGCCAGGATCCGCTGGCGTTCGGCATCCGTCAGGGTGGCGGCCAGGCCGGTGTCGGCGGGATGCTGGGTCGCGGGGGCGGAAACGGCGCTCATGGAAAGATAATCATCCGGTTGGGGCAGGGCTGAATCCGCGCTGCGTAACACATTCGCGCGGCAAAAGGGGAAATACCTGCGGGTGCGTCCCTGGATGGTTCAGGCGTCGCGCCGGGCGGCGATAAGAAATTCCCGATTGCCTTCCGGCCCGGTGATGGGGCTGGGCTCGATCCCCAGGACCTGCCAGCCGGGCAGGGCGTCCCACCAGTCGCGAACGGTCTGGCAGACCTCGTCATGCACGGCCGGGTCGCGCACCACGCCCTTGGCGCCGACGGCGGCCCGTCCGGCTTCGAATTGCGGTTTGATCAGCGCCACGGCCCATGCGCCAGGCCGGCACAATTCCAACCCGGCCGGCAGGACGGTGCGCAGGCCGATGAAGCTGGCGTCGCACACCAGCACGTCGATCGAATCGGGGATGATCGTGCGATCCAGCGCGCGGGCGTTGCATTTTTCCAGGACGACCACGCGTGGATCACTGCGCAGCTTCCACGCCAATTGCCCATGCCCGACGTCGACCGCATGGACCTTCCGTGCGCCGTGGGTCAGCAGGACGTCGGTGAAGCCGCCGGTCGATGCGCCGACATCCAGGCAGATGCCGCCTTCGGGCGACAGGCCGAAATGTTCCAGCGCATGGGCGAGCTTGATCCCGCCGCGCGATACCCAGGGATGGTCCTGCCCCCGCAGCGTCAGCGGCGCGTCCTCGGGCAACTGGTCACCGGCCTTCGCGACCCGCTGTTCGCCCGAAAACACCAAACCGGCCAGGATCAGCGCCTGCGCGCGGCTGCGCGTTTCCACCAGGCCCCGATCGACCAGCATCTGGTCCACACGCTGCTTGGCCATCCGCCGATCCCCCTGTCCTATCCGTCCCGGATCAGGCGGTCTGCTGGGACGCGGCGACCCCCAGGGCGTGGAGCGCGGTGTGTGAGATGGCGAGGGCGTCGAGCCCGGCCTCGTGATACTGGGCGTCCTGGGTGTTGTGGTCGATGAAGCGGTCGGGGAGGGTCATGGGGCGGAAGCGGACGGTGTCGAGCAGGCCGGTGCGGGCCAGGTGGTGC
>NZ_JABEQM010000011.1 GCF_014174155.1 Gluconacetobacter tumulisoli
CGCAGGCTCGTCAAGGATTACGAGCGTTACGCTTCAACGCTCGCAAGTCTTCATGTCGTCGCTTTCGCATGTTTCATGCTCAGAAACGCCGCTATACTCGCTCACGGTGCACAACACCCTCTAGAACACGCGGAGAAGGAAAGATATCATCTGGAGTGAGGCATTCAGAAATTAAGTTAAAAGCACGACGGTTGACGGTCTGTGTGGTGCCCGCCGTCCAGCCATGATAGAGTCGGATCCGAACACGAAAGATGCTGTCTTTATCAAGAGAACAGAGCAGCTTTGTGGTCGACTTCCCTACCGCATTAAGCGCATAGCGACATCGTTCTACCGGATCGGCCTTCCACGCGGAGGGCGCGGCTAAAATCTGACTATTCCAATCAAGAAACAATCCAACCCGACGAAACGATCGATCCAGCACCAATCCTCCTCAATCCATTCATTGGGAATTTAGCTTCGGACGTATCATTCTTCCGCGCCGCCTGCATGTCCACTCATAAATTACACTGAAGAGTCGAAGAATGGCATGCGTTAAACGCGGAACTGCTCTTGGCTTCGCTTGTTAAATGGGCGCCTTCGGAATTTACGGACCTACCCATTGTATGACTGACCTGTAATCGTAAGCGCTGATACATGGCGGCGCACGCCAATACCAGCTTTTTGCACATTCAGCCCCGAACGTCACCAGTCTACTATCGACCAAGCTCCGACACGTCTCGAATATCCGATTCCTTTGCAGTCCTATTTCGAAGCTAAACCGCCCCCCAATTACCCATATTTGCAAATAGTACAATCGCCAATAAATCAGGGTGCAGGGGTCCGCGACCCCTGCCGGGTTCGGGCAGAACCCGACCTTCCCTTCACGCCGGCAGCAGGTTCGACGCGCCGCGTTCCATTACCATGACGGGGTCGCCCACGGCGATGCGGCCGGGGCGGATGACGGCGGCGTTCTGGCCGAACATCACGCCACCCTTGGCCCGGCGTGTGCGGGACAGGGTCTGCAAGGGTTCGCGCGGGTCAGGGATCCGGGCGGTCTGCTGGTCGATGGTGGTCATGATGCAGCGCGAACATGGTTTGACGATGCGCAGCACCGCCTGACCGATCGCGACCAGTCGCCATTCGTCCTCGGCCCAGGGGGTGGCGCCGGAGATGACGATGTTGGGGCGGAAGCGGTCCATCGGCACCGGGGCGGGCAGCGCGTCGTTCAGCGCGGCCAGCGATTCCGGGGTGGCGAGCAAGGCGGCGAACCCGTCGGCGAACCCGACGGTGGAGCCCGGCGGAGCATAGGCCGGATCGGCCGGCCGGGCACTGGTATCGTGCAGATAGACCAGCCGGCAGGGGCGGCCGAGCACGGCCGAGAGCCAGTCGGCCGCAGCCAGGCCGGCATCGACGGCAGGCACCGTGTCGCCCCAGACGCGCACGGGCTGGCGCACGGCATCGGCGGGCGGGACGTCCACCGCCAGCGTGCTGTGGCCCGGCATGGCCAGCGTCAGCCCGCCCGGCTGCCGGCCCACCGCGACCAGGGCCATGCGGGCGATCTGCCGCTGGGTCAGGAAGCCGCCGTCGGGGTCGACGACCAGCCAGCGCCGGTCGTCATCCAGACCGCACGGCCCCAGCCAGCCCTCGGCCACGGTGATCACGCCCAGGGACTTGACCGGATAGACATGCAGCGCCGAAACGCGGAGATCCTGATCCATCATGCGTCAGCGCGCCGTGCCGGCCTGCACGCCGAACCGGAAGACCGTCGTGTAGTCGAAGGTCTGCCCCGGATTGAGCGTGGTGGTCGGGAAGGTGGGATGGTTGGGCGAATCGGGATAATGCTCGGCCTCGAAGGCAACCGCGTCGGTCTGGCGATAGGCGCGGTGCGACACCCCGGCATAGGCCCCGGTCAGCGAGTTGGAGGTATAGACCTGAAGGCCCGGCTGCGAGGTCAGGACCTCCATCGTGCGGCCCGTCTTCGGGTCGAGGATGCGCGCGGCCAGGCGGGGGGCACCGCCGGAGGGGCCGTTGACGACCCAGTTCTGGTCATAGCCGCGCGCGAACATCAGCTGCGGAAAGGAATCGCGCAGATGGTCGCCAATCCGCGTCGGCTTGCGGAAATCGAGCGGCGTGCCCGCGACCGGCGCCAGTTCCCCCGCGGGGATCGCGGTCGGGTCGGTGGGGGTGTAGCGATCGGCGTTGATCTGCAGGATCTGGTTTTCGACCGAGCCCGACCCCTCGCCACCCAGGTTGAAATAGCTGTGGTTGGTCAGGTTGAGCACGGTCGGCCGGTCGGTCGTGGCCGTGTAGTGCAGGGTAAGCTGGTCGCGGTCATCCAGCGTGTAGGTCACGGCAACCTTCAGCGTGCCGGGAAAGCCCTGGTCCCCGTCCGGGCTGGTCATGGACAGCGTGGCACTGGCGGAATGGGTGTCGGAGACGGTGCCGTCCACGTGCCAGAGCTGCTTGTCGAAGCCTTTGGTGCCGCCATGCAGCGCATTCGGGGGGGCTGTCACGGGAACGTGATAGGCCTGTCCGTTCAGGGTGAAGGTGCCGCGGGCGATCCGGTTGGCGTAGCGCCCGATCATCGCGCCGAAGAACAGGCCGCCCTGCGCGCTGTCGACGGTATAGCCCTGCAGGTCGGGAAAGCCGAGGACGATGTCGTCGACATGCCCGGTCCGGTCCGGCGTTTCGATCGCGGTAATGATTCCGCCGTAGGTGATGAAGCGGACGGTGATTCCGCGGACATTGCGCAAGGTCAGGATTTCGACCGGCCGGCCGTCGGGCAGCGTGCCGAACGATGCGCGGGTCGGGCCGGGAGGCACGGACGGCGCGGCCCCCGCCGGGACGGCCGCCAGGACGGAACCGGCCAGCAGCAGGGCGGAGAGAAGGTGTGTCGCAGATTTCCCGGGCATCATGTCCCACCTTCCATTGTGGATTTTCGGCCACAGTGAACCAGACCCCATTTGCGAGGCAAGGGCGGAAATCCGCGCGCCCGGCACGTATCAGGACGGGCACAAGGCATGCGCCAGGCACGCAACGGCGGCCTGCCGGGTACCGGGGCGGATTGCACAACCGACATCCCATGCTAGAGAAGACTCCAGCGGATACGCATCCTGTTTCCGCGCCATCCATCGGATTCCTGCCGCGTTAGGCATCAGGAACGGCAGACAAGGGAAACGGAAACGAGTATGCGCGCTGTGACAGGATCGAACATTCCACCGTCCCTGCCGTCCGCTTTCGTTGCCCGCCTGCGCCGGATCGCCAGCGTCACCGCAGCACTGGGCGTCGCGGGCCTGGCCGGGTGCGCGGCCCCGCCGCCCAAGGATCCGGACGCCCTGGCCGAGTATCGCGAGGCCAACGATCCGTACGAATCCCTGAACCGGAAGATGTACGGCCTCAGCATGACGCTGGACAAATATTCCCTGCGACCGGTGGCCAAGGCCTATGTCTGGGCGGTGCCCTATCGGGTGCGCCAGTCGCTGGGCAGCATGGTCCAGACGATGAACGAGCCCGTGGTGTTCTTCAACGACGTCGGAGCCGGCAAGTCCCGGCGCGCCGGCGACGCCTTCGTGCGCTGGTGCATCAACATGGTCGCAGGCGTCGGCGGCCTGGTCGACGTCGCGAAATACGCGGGCTATCCCCACCACGACAACGATGCCGGCCTGACGCTGGCGACGTGGGGGGTATCGTCCGGCCCGTACCTGTTCCTGCCGATGATGGGTCCATCCTCGTTCCGCGACGGGGCGGGCTACGGCATCGATGTCGGCCTGTCGCCCTTCAACTACGTGCCCAGCGGCTATGGCCTGCTGACCTTCAACTGGGCCTATAACATCATGGGCATGATCAACGGACGCGCGGACCATCTGGACGCGCTGGATCAGCTTCAGAAAGATGCGCTGGACCCCTACGCCACCATCCGCAGCGCCTACCAGCAGCAGCGCAAGGCGCAGGCCGAAGCCATCCGCAACGACCATCGGGCCACCGTTCCCGACTGGTACAACTGAAAAGGGACGCAGAGATGAAGACAGTTCTTGCCCGTCGTCATGTGCTGGGTCTCGTCGCGGGCGCCATCGCCCTGCCCGCCGCCCGCCACGCCCGTGCCGCAGATGCGGCGGCCGCCAGTGCCCGGTCCTTCGTTACCGATTTCGGACGGCAGCTGATCACGATCGTCAATTCCGACCGCTCGCTGGCCGACAAGAAGACCGCGATCCTGCCGCTGCTGCAGGCGCATGTGGACATGGATTCGATCGGCCGCTACTGCCTGGGCCGCTACTGGCGTGTCGCGACGCCCGAGCAGCAGGCCCGCTACCTGACGCTGTTTCATCAGGTTCTGCTCAATGCCATCACCGACAAGATCGGCGATTATCGCGGCGTGACCTTCACCGTGTCCGGCACGTCGCCGGCCGGTGACGACCAGGCGGTGGATACGATCATCAACCGCCCCGAACAGCCGGCGGCCAATACCCAGTGGATTGTCAGCACCACCAGCGGCCAGCCCAAGGTCGTGGACGTGGTGGGCGAGGGCACCAGCCTGCGCCTGACGCAACGGCAGGATTATGCCTCGTTCGTCGCGCGCCATAACGGCAGCGTCGACGCGCTGCTGCAGGCGCTGGACCATCAGGTGGCGGCCCACGGCGCGCACTAGGATCAGGATCAGAACACGGCAGGACGCGGCGCGATCGGATTGATCCGGCGCCGCGTGCGCCAGCGTTCTGGGTTATCGGGCCCCTTCACCCTTCACACGTCTGGAGACCGTCTGGACATTCGGTCTGGCGAGCGGGAACGGCCCTGGCGGCCCCGCAACCGCGAAGCGCAAAACCTGCATCGGATCGCCGCCAGACCGGATTTCCAGATGGCCCCAGGCCCGCGACCTGAACGGGGACCCTTCAGCCGTCGCGCCCCGCCGGACGGCGGGGCGGAAGAGACGGCAGAGGATCATGCCGCGCCGTGCGGATGCTTTCGTAGACCAGCATTTGGTGCCCGTCGCGCAGGAAACTGTCGCATTCGATCATGCCAATGCCGCCAAGGATGGTGCGCGAGGCTATGTTGGTGTCGCGCGTGACCGCCACCACACGCTGCAGCCCGGCATCGTGGGCGACGTTCAGCACCGCCGATGCGGCCTCCCGCGCCAGGCCGCGCCCCGCCGCCCAGGGCCACAGCGCGAAGCGCAGGCCCATGCCCCGGCCGTCGGGCCGTTGATGCAGGCCGGTCATGCCGATGAACCGGCCGTTTTCGCGAATGGCGAAGATGCCGATGCCCCGGCGCGCCCAGCACGCCAGATCCTCGGCCATCTCGATCTCGGCCTGCTGGCGGGACCGCACGCCCCCCAGCATCATGGCGAATGCGCCGGCATCGGCTTTCAGCCGCACCATGTCGTCCATGTCCCGCCACGAGACCGGTTCCAGCACCAGCCGCGGGGTCCGGATCTGCCCGCCCGCGATCATCGAGCGCCCCTCCCGGCCCCCCATCCATACGGGCCAGCCCCACGGTCCGCGATTCGGGTGCCGGTCCCGGACGCGCTCCGCAGGGCGGCCAGGCGCGGCCTCAGCGCGCGAGGGGTCGGTACTTGATCCGTCCCGGTTCGGTCGCATCGGGGCCGAGTCGACGTCGCTTGTCCTCTTCGTAGGCCTGGAAATTTCCCTCGAACCACTCGACATGGCTGTCGCCCTCGAAGGCCAGGATATGCGTGGCCAGACGGTCCAGGAACCAGCGGTCATGGCTGATGATGACCGCGCAGCCCGCGAATTCCGCCAGCGCGTCTTCCAGGGCGCGCAGCGTGTCGACGTCCAGGTCGTTCGTCGGTTCGTCCAGCAGGATGACGTTGCTTTCCTGGCGCAGCATCTTAGCCAGGTGCACGCGGTTGCGCTCGCCGCCCGACAGGATGCCGACCTTCTTCTGCTGGTCCGCGCCCTTGAAGTTGAATGCGCCGACATAGGCGCGCGACGGCACCGCGCGCTTGCCCAGATAGATCACGTCGGTCCCGCCGGAGATTTCCTCCCAGACCGACTTGTCGTCGTCGAGGCTGTCGCGCGACTGGTCGACATAGCCCAGCTTCACGGTCTCGCCGACCTTCAGCGTGCCGGAATCGGGCTGTTCCTGCCCCACGATCATGCGGAACAGGGTGGATTTGCCCGCGCCGTTCGGTCCGATGACGCCGACGATGCCGCCCGGCGGCAGCCGGAAGCTGAGGTCGTCGATCAGCAGCCGGTTGCCGAACGCCTTGCGCAGGTCCTCGGCCTCGATGACCGTGCTGCCCAGGCGGGGACCGGGCGGGATGACGATGTCGGCGACGCCGCCGGCGCGCTCGGCGTTCTGGGCCAGCATCTCCTCGTAGCGGGCGATGCGCGACTTGCTCTTGGCCTGGCGGGCCTTGGGGCTGGAGCCGATCCATTCCTGCTCGGCGGCCAGGGCGCGCTGGCGCGCACTTTCCTCCTTTTCCTCCTGGGCCAGGCGCTTGCGCTTCTGCACCAGCCACGAGGAATAATTGCCCTGGAACGGATAGCCCCGGCCGCGCTCCAGTTCCAGAATCCAGTTGGTGACGTTGTCGAGAAAGTAGCGGTCATGGGTGATGACCATCACCGTGCCCTCGTAGTCGCGCAGGGTCCGTTCCAGCCAGGCCACGCTTTCGGCGTCCAGATGGTTGGTCGGTTCGTCCAGCAGCAGCAGGTCGGGCTTTTCCAGCAGCAGGCGGCACAGCGCCACGCGCCGGCGCTCGCCGCCCGACAGGCGGGTGACGGGGCTGTCCGCCGGCGGGCAGCGCAGGGCGTCCAGCGCGATGTCGATCTTGCGGTCCAGTTCCCAGCCGTCGCCGGCCTCGATCTTTTCCTGCAGTTCGGCCTGTTCGGCCAGCAGGGCGTTCATCTCGTCGTCCGACATCGGCTCGGCGAACTTCATCGAGATCTCGTTGAAGCGGTCGACGGCGATCTTCAGGTCGCCGAAGCCCAGGGCCACGTTCTCGCCCACCGTCAGGGATTCGTCGAGCTTGGGCTCCTGCTCCAGGTAGCCGATCCGGGCCCCCTCGGCGGCCCAGGCCTCGCCGCCATATTCGGTCTCGATCCCGGCCATGATCTTCAGCAGGGTGGACTTGCCCGCGCCGTTGACACCCAGCACGCCGATCTTCACCCCGGGCAGGAAGGACAGGGTGATGCCCTTGAAGACCTCGCGCCCGCCCGGATACGCCTTGGTCAGGTCCTTCATCACATAGACATATTGCGTGGCGGCCATGACGAAGGCTCCCGGATCAAAATAAGGAAAGAAGAATGTCGTTCCGCCCGCACTGTCCCCGAAGGGCGTGCGCGGGCCGCACGACGGCCTGCGCCCGGCAGGACTTGAACCCGCAACCAAGCCGTTATGAGCGGCCCGCTCTGACCAATTGAGCTACGGGCGCGCAGGCCGCCCCTGACTTCGCGCATGTGCGGCGGTTTGGCAAGATCCCGTGCACGCTCCACCGCCATTTCTCCGCACGGCGCGGCCGGTCGCGGGCGCTTGGCAAGGCGCGCGCGCGTCGATAGGTTCGGACCATCTTTCATGTTCCGTGAAGTGTGGAGCCGTCGCCATGGATGTGTCGAAAATCTCGCCCGGCAAGGACGTACCGTTCGATATCAACGTCGTCATCGAGATCCCGCAGGGATCGTCGGTGAAGTACGAAGTCGACAAGGACAGCGGCGCCATCGTCGTCGACCGTGTCCTGTTTACGCCGATGGCCTATCCGGCCGCCTACGGCTTCATCCCCGGCACGCTGGCCGCCGACGGCGACCCGGCCGACGCGCTGGTCCTGATCCCCGCCCCGGTCGTGCCCGGCGCCGTGATCCGCGCCCGGCCGATCGGCATGCTGCGCATGGAGGACGAGAGCGGGCAGGACGAGAAGATCATCTGCGTCCCGCACGACAAGGTGAATCCGTACTATTCCAAGGTCGAGAAGATCGCGGACCTGCCGGAGATCCTGATCCAGCAGATCGAGCATTTCTTCACGCGCTACAAGGACCTGGAAAAGGGCAAGTGGGTGAAGGTCGCCGGCTGGGCCGGGCGTGAGGAAGCGGGCGACATCATCCGCGAATCCCTGGCCGCCGCGCAGAAGTAACTCCTGCCCGGGCATGGTCCGGCGGACCATGCCCGGATGGGATATCCTAACGTCCCCGCGCGGCGGCCGACAGGATCACGGCGGCGCCGGCAAGGCACAGCGCGACGCCGGCCAGATCGCGCAGGGTGACCGGCCGCCCCTCGACCACACGCAGCCAGACGATCGCGCCGACGATATAGATGCCGCCATAGGCCGCGAAGGTGCGGCCCGCCGTCTCGCTGTCCACCAGGGTCAGCAGCCAGCCGAACAGCGCCAGGCTCGCCATGCCGGGCAGCAGCAGCCACGCCGCGCCGCCCTCGCGCCGCCAGCACCACCAGGCGTAGCATCCCCCGATCTCGCACACCGCCGCCGCGGCATAGATCGCGAACGGCGCCAGACTCGTCCGCACGATCAGGCCGGCCTGCGGCGTGTCGCCGCGCCCCGCGGGACGGATCCGTCCCGCATCAATCGGTCGATCAGGGTCCGGTAGCGCGCCATGCAATCCTCCATATCCAGCGTTCGCTCCGCCTCCTGCCGGACGGCGCGGCGCAGGCGGGAGGCCAGCGCGCGGTCTTCCAGCAGTTCCAGCACCCCGTCGGCAATGCGGTCGGGGTCCAGGAACGGCACCAGGCGCCCCGTCCGCCCGTCGGACAGGAATTCGCGCACCGGCGCCGTATCGCTGCCGACGATCGCGCAGCCCATGGCCATCGCCTCGCGCAGCGACCAGGACGCCACGAACGGATAGGTCAGGTAGACATGCGCGTCCGACCGGCGCAACAGGGCGCGGAACGTATCGTATTCCACCCTGCCAACGAAATGGACGCGGTCAAGGTCGATCCGCCCCGCCAGTTCGGCCAGCATCCTGTCGCGCCAGCTGCCCGAGGGCAGGCGCGCGCCGTAGCTGACGCCGTCGCCGCCGACCAGCACCACCCGCGCATCGGGCCTGGCCCGCAGGATCCCCGGCAGCGCGCGCATGAAGACATGGAAGCCGCGATAGGGTTCCAGGTCGCGGGCGATATAGGTCACCAGCCTGTCGCGCGGGGCAATGACCACGTCGCCGATCCGCAGGCGACGCCGGAAGGCCGCCGGATCGGGCACGCACGCCGCCAGGTCCACGCCTTCGCGCACCACCGTGATCCGATCGCGCGCCCAGGCCGGATAGGTGTCCCATTGGAACAGGGTAGGGGTCTGCCCCCAACCGCCGCCGGTCAGCGCCTGCAAATTCACGGCGTTCTTGGCGCGAATCACCGGCCGGTACGATTCGGGCGACGGAAATTCCGGATCGAACCCGACATCCAGGCTGTCGGCGTGATAGAAGAATTCGAAATAGCCCAGGACGGGGACGCCGGGGAACACATCGCCCAGATCGAGCAATTCTCCCCAGCCGTGATGGCCGATGATGATGTCGGGCCGATAGCCCAGATCCCGCAGGGCGGTCGCCGCGCGGGCCACTGCCCCGGCCCGCAGCATCGCCAGTTCGAATTCCCGCGCTGCCGGATGGATGCCCTCGGCGGAACCGCGCGGCAGGCGATAGACCACCCGCCGGACGCCCGGAAGCTGGTTGTCGTTCGGTTCGCTGATGAAGACGATCTCGTTGTCGTCCTCGGCCCGCAAATGGCGCAGCAGATGCAGGAACTGCCCCGGGAAATTCTGATGGATAACGAGGTACTTCAAGGAATTCCCCTGCATCGCGGACCGGCGCGCCCCCGCCGCGCCGCCCTCCCGACCCCCGGTGATCTTCATGGTCGGCAGGATGGTCCCATGGCCGATTTGTCCATGGCCCATGCGGGCCAGGGATAGGAGATCAGGATCGACGGGATGCCAGGCGCTTGCGCGCCTTCAGAAGATCCAGCCGCGATCCGGGTGCCTTGCGCCCGCGACCGGGACGGATGGGATCGATCGGGGGGGACGCATCCTTCGTTCTCCCCTTCACGGCGACCTTGGGACCGGACGCCTTGTCGTCCGGCATCGTCCCCGGCGACGCCTTCCCGGGCGATGTCTTCCCCCGTGCCGCCTTCGTCTCCGGCCGCGCCATTCGCCCGGCCCGGCGTCCGCGCCGGGGCGGGTCGTCCGTCGCCGGAGTGCCGTCAGACACGGCGTCGGGGGCCGGGTCCGACACTGCCGCCAGCAGTTCGGCCTCCAGCGCGTCGGGGATCTCGGCCTCCTCTACCGGTACGATCTCGACCCGGAACGCCTCCAGCGGGGCGAGGCTCTCGGCCTCGACCACCCGGCCCTCGCCCACCGGCCCGACGGACGTGCCGTCGGTGAAAGTCGCGGCGACGGTGCAGGCGAAGCGCCCCGCGGCGGCGCCCTTCAGGCGCACGCGCAGGCCCAGCACCGGCAGCGCCATGCCCCGGCTGCCGCAGAACTGTCCGCCGGACGCCCAGGGCGACAGCCAGCCCCGGCCCAGGACGGCCTGGTATTCGATATCCCCCGCCGTGACCTGGCTGGCAGGGGATATCGCAAATCCCTCGATCCAGGCCTGGCTGCCCGGCTTGCCCATCCATTCGCCCAATGACGCCGCGACATCGCCCCGGCGCTGGATATGGGCGGTGAGTTCGGCCCCCGGCGTCCCGTCGGCGGGCGCGCCGGCCGACGGGACGATTCCGGCCGGAACCGCCTGCGGCGCGGGTCCTGGCGCGACGGCGGCGGCGGACACCGGGACAGGCGCGCCCGGACGCACGGCGTCGGCCAGACGCACCACCTGCAATTTCGGCGCCCCCTGCACGGCCGCCGGATCCTGGTAGATGGTGATCAGCACCTGCGCCGGGCCGGCGGGGACGCGGACCAGCGCCGCGTTCCGCTCGCTCCCCAGCCATCCGTCGGCATCGAAGGTGACGATGCTGGCCGCCCCGCCGGCCGGGCCGGGCGGCGGGGAAATCCGCACCCCGGGCAGGCCGCCGGCGGTGGACGTCCCCTGCCCGGGGGCGTGGAAGATGCAATACAGACCCGAATCGAGAGTCATCAGATGCCCCGCGACCTTCAGGTCTGTCACCCGGCCCTGGCCGCCCCCCGGGCCGGCCAATACGGCGTCCGACATCAGACGCCGGCCCCGGCGGCCGGGCGGCGGCGCGGGAGCGCGGTCGGCGAAAACAGACGGTCCTGCACAGGAATCAAGGTCCAGATCTCCTCTTTGTCCCGACGGCATGCGCCGTCGCCGTCTCGGGCGTCCACAAGACAGGAAAATCGTATTCAATTCGTGAATCGGCAGGCCGGGCGGCACGATGATTCCCCGCCCGGTGCGCCGGATCCGATCGGCCACCGCCCCGAAATCGTAGGCCACCACCCGCAGCCCGGCCCGCCACGCCAGCCCCAGGGTAAAGCACCAGGTTTCAGGCCAGACCGACGGCAGCAGCGCGATGTCCGCCTGCTGCGCGCACAGCAGGGACAGGGCTTCGGCCTCGTGATAGGCGCCGGTGACGAAGACCCGGCCCGTCTGCATCAGCGCGTCATCGTCCGGCGTGTGGCCGACGACGACGAATTCCAGGTCCAGCCGGCGTGTCGCCGCGTCGCGGGCGGCGGCCAGCAGGATGTCGTACCCCTTTTCCACCCCGATCGCGCCGATCACGGCGACACGCACCCGGCCGCCCCGCATCGGGCGCGGATCCGCTCCCGCCCCGGCCAGCCGGGCGAAAGCAGCCAGCGACAGGTCCGGCCGGTCGTCTTCCAGCGGCGTCACCCGGACGACCAGGCCGGGGAAATGCCGACGCATCCGCCGCCCCGAATCGTCCGACGGCACGATCACCGCGCGCGCGCCCGACAGCGCCGTCCGCGACCGCGCCAGCAGGGCGGGGATCGCGGCGCCGTCAGGGTCGTCCCGCCCGCCTTCCAGCAGGCTGCCCGTCCGCGCGACACAGGCCGCGCACCCTTCGGGGCCCGGTTCGCCGCAATAGCGTCCCGCCGGCCCCACCAGGGCGATACGGGGGCAGAACCACATATAATCATGGACATGCACATCGTACGGCACCGCCAGTTCGGCGGCCAGCGCATCGGCATCGACACGATGGCCAAGACGATGATGCCATTCCACCGCCTCCACCCCCGACGCGCGCAGCACGGTCAGCAGCATCGCGCGTTCCGCCGGCAGCCGGAATCGCGGGGCGGGCCCATCGTCCCTGGCGCCCCCCGCATCGTCCCCTGTCCCGCCGTCCTCCAGCCGGCAGCCAGTTGCGTCGGGGCGCAGCACGATCGCGCGCATGCCCGACCGCCGCCAGGCCCGGGCGCGGGCCTGCACCACGCGTTCGACCCCGCCCCCCTGCGCGTGGGTGACCAGCAGCACCGCGCGAGTCCATCGCGCCCCGGCCCGCCGCCAGCAGACCAGGTCCAGCCGCCGCCGTGCCGCGAACAGAGGATCGGCGGCGATATGCGCCGCGACCAGGGCGTCATAGCCGGGATGAAGCCGGTTCACGATCGCCAGGTTCCGCCGCAACAATCGCGAGCGCGCCGCCCCGAACGACGCCGACCCCACATGGCCGACAAAGGCCCCGGGCGCGGCGACGTGACGCCATCCCAGGGCCGCCGCACGCCGACAGAATTCGTTTTCCTCGCCATAGCCCTGCGCGAACAGGTCGGCCCGGAACAGGCCCGCCCGCGCCAGGCAATCGTGACGGATGAACAGGCAGAAGCCATGGCCCGTGGGCACCGTCACCGCCTGCCCGCCATTGGCGGCCCGCGCCGCCGCCATCAGATGGCGCACCCGCGCCAGATCGGGCACCGGGGCAGGCTGGTCCGGCCGGTCCGGGCCAGGCCATGAAAAGATCGTGGCGTCGTTCGACAGCGGCGTGACCGTCCCGATATCCGGCGCCCCGTAGGCGACCGCCACCAGTTCCGCGAGCCATCCGCCCGCCACCAGCGTGTCGCTGTTCAGCAGCACGACGTCATGGCCGGCCGCCGCGCGCATCCCGTCATTGGCCGAAACCGGAAACCCCATGGTGCGCGCATGCCGGATCAGGCGGATCGTCCCCGCCGCCGCCAGCCGGTCAAGGTCCGCCGCCAGCGCACCGTCCGGCGTCGCGTCGTCGACCACCCAGACCGGCACATCCGGCCCCGCACTGTCGCGGACCGACGCCAGGCAGGCCAGCGTTGCCGCGCGATCGCCATGGACCGGCACGACGATGGCGACCGGCACGCGCCGGCCCGGCACAAGCGGACCCGTGTCGGGCGATATCGCCGCGGGCGGCGCCGCGGGACAGGCCGGATCGACCGGGCTGCCGGTCAGGTCGCCCCCGTCCGGCCCGACGACCCGGACCGGACCGGCCGGCAGGCACGTCCCCGCAACCGAGAAGCGGCGCGGCCGCGCCAGCGGCACGGTGCTGTCGACATCGACAGCGCGATCCGACGCATCGACCCGCAGTACCACCCGTCCATCGGCGGGCGAGAGAATGCGCAGGCGGGCTACGTGGTCGGGGTCTGCCGGATGCCAGGCCCAGCCCGCCAACCCGTCGCCATCGGGTTCCACCACGCCTTCGACCCGCAGCAGGGCGGCCGGGTCCAGCGGACTGCCCAGCAGCGGCGCCCCCGCCACCGTCACGTCGATCCGCGCGGCCTCCCGCCAGGTGCCGGACAGGACCAGAACGCCATCGCGCGCATGCCACTGCCCGCCCGCCTGCCTGCCGTCGTACGCGACATCCGGGCACGTTCCCGCCGCCAGCCCGCGCATACGCAGGCGGCCTGCCGCCGACAGGCCGCACCAGCCCGGCCGCCCCCCCAGAATGGCCAACCGGTCGAACAGGGCGTCCATGTCGTCCGGCGGCGCGTGACGGGACAAGACGCGCTGCGCCGTCGAAACGGCCTGCGGCGCGTCGCCCGCCGCCAGCAGCGCGCCGGACAGTGCCAGCCAGCCCTCGCGAACCTCGAACCGGCGTGTCAGCACGCGCAGCAGCCGGACCGCGCCCGCCGGGTCGCCTGCCCGCAGCCGCGCCATCGCCAGCGGGAACATGACGTTCGGGCTGTCCGGGGCCAGGCGGTGCGCGCGTTCGTACCAGCGCAGCGCCCCATCCACGTCGTCCGCCGCCTCCAGCCGTCGGGCCTGCCGGAAGGCAGCCTGGGCCCGCGCATCAGCCCAGGCCTGCCACGCCGCCCGATCGGCCGCCGTCACCCCGTGCGCCCTGCCTGGGGGACACCCGATCATGCGGACCGATGCGCTGCTGCCATCCATGCGTCAGGCCGGCCCGGCGGCGGACCGGTCCACCACGTCGTCGCCGGACGGGGCCGTATCGTCGCCCGTCCCCGCCGCGGGGCCCATCCGCGCCAGTTCCACCGCCGCGTCGGACACACCCTGGGCACGCGCCCGTTCCAGCCACAGCCGCGCCTGCCCCCCATCCGTCGTACCGGCCAGCCCCCGCAGCAGATAGCGCCCCAGCATCAATTGCCCCAGCGCGTTGCCGCGTTCCGCCGCCATGCGGAACCAGCGTTCGGCCTCCACCCGGTCCGGGGGAATGTCGTGCCCGCCGCCATACAGCGCGCCGAGCGAGAACATGGCGTCCACCTGCCCCTGTGCCGCCGCCTGGCGATAGAGCGCCGCCGCCCCGGCATGGTCGCGTGCGCCGCCCCGGCCGGCCAGCAGCAATTGCGCCAGCGCCACCTGGGCGTCGGCCATGCCGGCGGTGGCGGCCCGGGCGATCCAGGTCCGCCCCGCAACCGGGTCGGGCGCGCAGCCTCGTCCGTCCAGCAGCATCCGTCCGTACCAGTATTGCGCGTTGACGACACCGTCCGTCGCCTTCAGCATCCAGGCCACCGCCGCGCGCTCGTCGCGCTCCATGCCCAGCCCCTCGGCCAGGCAGACGCCGAAATTATAGGCTGCGAGCGGGTCGCCGCCCTCCGCCGCCCGGGCGAAATATCGCCCCAGATCCCGACGGTCATCGTCCGACACCGTACCCGCCAGCAGCAGGTTGCCCAGGTCGGCCCCGGCGCGCACGTCGCCCAGGGCCGCCGCCTGCCGGAACCAGCGCGCGGCTTCGGTCACGTCGCGGGGCAGTCCCGCCCCGGTCAGGTACAGCAGCCCCACCGCCCGGCACGCTGCCCCATGCCCGCCCTGCGCCGCGCGGCGGTACCAGGTCGCGGCCTCCAGGAAATTCGGCGGCAAATCGCCGCCGCGGGCATAGACATCGCCCAGCAGGGCCGCGGCCTCGCGGTCGCCGGCCAGCGCTGCCTTGCGCAGCCAGGTCTCGCCGCGCACGGGATCGCGTTCGCCGCCGCGCCCGTCCAGCAACGCCAGGCCATAGCGGGCCTGGGCGGCCCGGACCCCGCGTTCCGCCGCCTGGGCATACAGGCGCGTGGCGGCGACCGGATCGCGGGGGATGCCGGTCCCCTGCTCGGTCATCGCGGCCAGCAGGTGCAGCGCCGACCCCAGGCCGGCATCGGCGGCGTGGCGCAGGGCGTCGGCGGCCCGCGCCCGCCCCGCGTCGTCAGTCGCGGCGCGCAGCCACGCCAGCCCCAGCCCCAGATGCCCCTGCGCGCAACCCGCCGCCGCCGCCCGGGCAAACCACGCCTCGGCCGCCGGTTCGTCCCGCAATCCGTCGGGACCGTTGGCCAGGATATAGCCATACAGGGCCTGGGCATCGGGCGACCCGGCCTCGGCCGCCAGGCGGGCCCAGTGCGCGGCCGCCGCGGGGTCGGAGACGATGTCCGCCGGCGTCTCGGCCGACAGGCGCAGGCCCTGTGTCGCGTCGGCCTCCTTCGGCAGGCCGAACAGATGCAGGGTGCCCAGCACCAGCCGCGCCTCCACCCATCCGGCTTCGGCCGCACGACGCATCCAGCGCGCGCCCTCGACCAGGCTGGGCGGCACGCCGGTCCCGTCCAGATAGGCGCGGCCGACACGGAACTGCGCCTCGGGCATGCCGGCCTCGGCCAGGACGCTCAGATGGCCGAACCCCTCGACCGCCTCGCCTTCCGCCAGCAACGCCAGCGCATGGGCCAGCCGCGCCCGATGCGAAAACCGCGCCCCGACCCGGGACAGAACACGCCTCATGCGCCGATGGCCACCAGGGCTCTGCCCTGAAACCCGCCAAAGGGCATTGCCATTTGGAAACCCGGTCGTCTGGGCGATCCCGGGCATCCCAAAGGCTGGGCGAACATCCGGTCTGGTGCGCGAGAAGGCCGCGCAACGGCATGCCCGACGTGCCTGTCCGAGCATCGGAGCGGAGCAACCTTGCCGGCCGTGAGCACCGAAGCACAGGGCAGGCACGTCGGATCGAAGGCCGTTTTTAAACGGACTTCACAGGCCCTCCCCTGACGTTCCTCAAAGGCCAGGACCCTTTGGAAACCCGCAGATGAGATCCGGGGACGCAAAGGTTGGGCTGACATGCGTTCTGTTGCGCGAGAGGGCCGCGCAGCGGCACGCCCGGCGTGCCTGTCCGAGCATCGAAGCGGAGCGGCCTTGCCGGCCGTGAGCACCGAAGCACAGGGCAGGCACGTCGGATCGCCAACAGAACGCATGTCAGCCCAACCTTTCAGGGTTCGCGCATGCCGTTGGTCAGGGCCGGCACGATGCGGTTCAGCAGGTACTGCATCATCGTCCGCCGTCCGACATGGATGTCGGCCTCGACCGGCATGCCGGGCTGGGGATGGAAAAAGGACGGCACGTCGTGCAACGTGTAGCGATCGATCCGCACCCGCACGCGATAGAAGGCGTCCATCCCGCCCGCCGTCGCATGCACCCCCTGCGCCCCTGCCCCGGGGCTGGTCTGCGTGCCGTCGCCCGGTGCGAAGGAATCGGCGCTGATGACGCGCACCGTGCCCTCGGCCCCGCCATATTGGGTGTAGGGGAAGGTCGCGAATTTCAGCAGCACATGGTCCCCGGGCCGGATGAAGCCGACGTCGGACCCACGCACCGCCGTATCGACCTCCAGCCCGCTGTCGACCGGCACCAGCGTCATCAACTGGTTGCCCGACTGCATCACCGACCCCACCGACAGGCCGGCGATGCTCAGCACCACCGCGTCGCGGTCGGCGCGCATGACGACCAGGCTGCGCCGCAGGCGCGCCTTGCGGTAATCGTCCTGCGCGTCGGCCAGGCGATGCTGGGCGGTACTGAGGTCCTGGTAGATCGTGGCCTTCCAGTTCTGGATGAAGCCGTCGCGTTCGGCCGTCGTGGCCTCCAGCCGGGCACGGGCGCTGCTGGCGGCCTGCTGCGCGGCGATCTGGGCGCGTTCGACCTCCATCAGGTCATTCTGCGCCGACAGGGTGGACAGGCGGCTGCCGACCTGGTCGTGTTGCAGGCGCAGGCGCATCGCATGGACGTCGGACGCCACCCGCGCGCGGGCCGCATACATCGCGGCGTCCGCCAGGTTGCCCTGCATGTCGGCGCGTGCCCCGGCCATCTGCTTGTCGTAATTCTCGACCTTGGCGGTGAATTCGGCACGGCGCCGCAGGAACGCCGCCGCCTCCTGGACCGAGGCGGGGATCGTGGCATCGGGGATATAGTCGCGGCCGTCGGCCTCGGCCGTCAGGCGATCGACCTGCGCGCCGTAGGCCAGCACCTGGACGCGCATGTTTTCCACGTCCGCGTCGGTGACGGTGGGGTCCAGATGGGCCAGAACCTGGCCCTTGCGGACGAAATCGCCGTCATGCACGTCGATCGAGCGGATGATCGAGGTTTCCAGCGGCTGGACCACCAGGGTGGCATCGGTCGACGCCAGGCGTCCCTCCGACGTCACGACCTGGTCCAGCGGGAAGACCGACATCACCACCAGGCTTGCGATCATCAGCCCCGAAATCAGCCAGGTGATGTACTGGGCGGACGCCGTCGGCGGCAGGTTGATCAGGGCCGCGCTGGGCGAATTGAATTCCAGCAGGGCGGCCGGCATGTCGGCCTTCGCGGCCGGATCGTCCGCCGCGGGCAGCACATAGCCCTCGATCGCGCCCCGGGACGGGCCGTCATCGTCGGCCGGAACCATCTTGCCGTCGGTCATGGGTCGGTTCCCCCTTCGGCCAGTATCGCGGCGGGACCCGTACGCCCTGACGGCGAGGCCTGGTGACGGTTCTGCTGCAACCACAGGGTGCGATAGATCGCGCAGCGTTCCAGCAGCACCTCATGCGGCGCGATATCCACCACCCGCCCCTGATCCATCACGCAGATCTGGTCGCAATCGACCAGCGACGACAGCCGGTGCGACACGATGACCATGGTGCGGCCCCGGCCGATCCGTTGCAGGTTGGCGTTCACCAGCGCCTCGCTCTCGGGGTCCAGGGCCGATGTCGCCTCGTCCAGGATCATCAGCCTGGGATCGCAGATCAACGCGCGCGCGATGGCCAGGCGCTGCCGCTGGCCGCCGGAAATGTTGGTCGAGCCCTCTTCGATCCAGGTCTCGTACCCCGCGGGCATGCGCTCGATGAATTCCTCGGCGCCGGCCAGGCGGGCGGCGCGCACGACGTCGTCCAGCGTCAGGCCGGGACGGCCGGCGGTGATGTTGTCGCGCACCGTCCCGCGAAAGAGGAAATTGTCCTGCAGCACCACGCCGAACGACCGGCGCAGATGCGTCAGGTTGATCTCGCGCAGGTCCACCCCGTCCAGCTTCAGATAGCCGCTGTACGACCGGCTGACACCCTGCAACAGGCGGGTGATGGTGGATTTTCCCGACCCGCTGCGCCCCACCAGCCCCAGCATGGTGCCGGCCGGGATATGGAAATTCACGTCGTCCAGCGCGCGCGTGGTGGCGCCGGGATAGGTGAAGTTCACGTCGGTGAACGACAGGGCGCCCCGGATTTCCGGCCGCAGGCCGCTGGTCAGCGCGCGGCTCTCGGTCGGCTGGTTCAGCACCAGCCCGGCTTCGCCCAGCGCGGTCTTGACCTCGTTCATGTCGTCCAGCAGGCGCGCCAGGCCGATCAGTGGTGCGGCCACGCGGCCGCCCAGCATCATGAACGCCATCAGCGCGCCGCCGCCCATGTCGCCCCGGCCGGTCAGGATCAGGTAGGCCCCGACCAGGATGATGCCGCGATTGATGAACATTTCGAACGGCATCACGACGGTCGACGCCACGTTCGTCATGCGTCCGACCGCCAGCGACCACACCGCCGATTCGGCCGACCGCTCGTCCCACAACTGGCGGCGCGTGCGTTCCAGCGCCAGCGTCTTGATGGTGCGGATGCCCGCGACGGTCTCGTACATCACCGATCCGCGCGCCATGTCGGCGTTGACCTTCCGGCCGATCAGCCCGCCCACCGGCCCCATGAAGATCACGACCACCAGCCCGATCGCGCCCGCCGCCGCGATGGTCATCCACGCCAGCGTGGCGCTGAGGTAGAACAGGAAGGGCAGGACGATGACCAGGGTGAACATGTCCAGGAAGGTGTTCAGCAGCTTCCCGGTCATGAAATCCTTGACCTTGTAGATCGCGGATACCCGGCCGATGACATGCCCCGCCTGCTGGCGTTCGAAGAATTCCAGCGGCAGCGCCAGCAGCCGGTTGAAGACATGGATCGAAATCCGCGTATCCAGCCGCGTCGTCAGTACCAGCGTCAGTTCTCGCCGCGCGTAGGTCAGCAGGATTTCATAGAAGCTGAGGACGCAGACGATGGCGGTGATGGACACCAGCGTCGCCATCGACCGGAAATTCACCACCCGGTCGATGACCTGCATGACGATCAGCGGCGGGAAGATCGCCAGCACGCTCAGCACCATCGACGCCAGCACGATGTCGCGCAGGGCGCGGCGTTCGCGCAGGACCATCCGCGCCAGCCATGCGAAATCGATCGGCGCGTCGGCCTCCGCCAGGTCGCGGCGACGCTTCACCAGCAGCACGTCGCCGGTCCAGACCTGCGACAGGCGCAATTCGTCCACCGGCACGGGCGTCGATCCCGCATCGCCCAGCGGATCGCGCAGCCAGATCACGCCGCGTTCGGCATCGGCGGCGACCATCAGGCCCGCCGACCCATCGCGGAACATCAGCACGATCGGCGGCGTGTTGTGCATCCGTACCAGGTAGCGCCATTTCAGGCGCATCCCCCGCGCCACCGCCCCCTGGTCGTTCAGCCAGCGCGCCAGGGCGGCCGGCGACGGCGCGACCTCGCCCGGTTCGGCCACGAAATCGCGGATATCCACGTCGATGCCGTGATAGCGCGCCGCGGCGGCCGTGGCACGCAGGCGGATCGTCGTCGGGGCCGGCCGCTCCTGCGAGCCGGGCCGGGCGCCGGCCTGGGCGGCCGGATCCGCGGCACCGGGCGGGGGATCTGAATGCGCCACGGCTCGTCCTTCGGTTGGTCCCGGGCGGCCGCCAGCCTTCGCGGCGCGCCCATACCGGCCCAGCTAGCCTCCGAAAGACGAATGGAGGGTTAACGCGATGGAGCCACCGCCATCCCCCGGCCGGATCGATAGCGCGCCGCCACCACGCGATGGCCCGTCACCTCGCGCCGCACGTCGTCAAGTTGCGCGGCGGGCATGGCGATCACGACGCGGTCGAACCACGGGCGCTGCCCGGTCACGCGGGCGCGGAACAGATCCGCCAGGGCCGAGGTAAATCCGCCGGACGGGACACAGCACACGCAGGTCACGCCGTGGCCGAACGGCGAGAGCGCGGCGCGCAGCGCGATCACGTCCTGCCACCCCGCACGCGCCGGGTCGGCGGCGGCGTCGTCCAGCACCCCCTGGGCCGTCAGGACCAGCGCGCCGGCATCGCCGGCCATTCCGGCGAACGCCGCCGCGTCCATCAGCTCCAGCGTGATCCGTCCGTCATCGTCCCCGTTACTGGCCCTGTCGCCCGCCATCCGTCCCCCCGCCCTCGCCTGTCGATGAAATGCACATTATACGGAAAGGCGCGCCAGCGGGCCGCAATGCTGGACAGGCGGGGCGCCTTGCGGGAATAACGGCGGCCCTCCCTGCCCCCTTCCTTGGAAAACCAGGACCATCATGACCAGCCGACCCCATCTTCTCGACGCCCTTCGCGACCAGGTCCTGCTGTGTGACGGGGGCATGGGATCGCGCGTGCAGGTGCTCGACCTCGATGTCGAGAGGGACTACTGGGGGCAGGAGAACTGCACCGAGATCCTGAACCTGTCGCGTCCCGAACTGGTGCGCGAGATCCATCGCGGCTATTTCGAGGCCGGGGCGGACATGGTGGAAACCAACAGTTTCGGCGGGTCGCCGATCACCCTGGGCGAATTCGGCCTGACCGACCGCGCGCGCGAGATCAACCGCACCGCCGCCCATCTGGCGCGCGAGGCCGCCGAGAGCTTTTCCGACGGCCGCCACCGCTATGTCGTGGGCTCGGTGGGGCCGGGGACCAAGCTGCCGTCGCTGGGCAATATCGATTACGACACGCTGGAGGCCGGCCTGGCCGAGCAGTGCCGGGGGCTGATCGAAGGTGGGGTGGATGCCCTGCTGATCGAAACCTGCCAGGATACGCTGCAGATCAAGGCCGCCGTGAACGGGGCGAAGATCGCTCGCGCCGAGCAGGGCGCCGATACGCCGATCTTCGTGCAGGTGACGGTGGAAACCACCGGCACGCTGCTGGTCGGTCCCGACATCGCCGCCGCCGCGACCGCGATCCACGCGCTGGACGTGCCGCTGATGGGCCTGAACTGCGCTACCGGCCCGCAGGAAATGGCCGAGCATGTGCGCTGGCTGGCCGAGAACTGGCCGGGCCTGGTTTCGATCCAGCCCAATGCCGGGTTGCCGGAACTGGTGGACGGGCAGACGCACTACCCGCTGTCGCCGGCCGACATGGCGACCTGGGTGGACCGCTTCGTGGCCGAGGACGGGCTGAACCTGGTGGGCGGATGCTGCGGCACGTCCACCCCGCACATCGCGGCGCTGGACGCCATGCTGCGCCGTCGCGCCGAGGGCACGGGCCGCCACCGCCCCGCCCCCGTCGCCCGCCGCCCGGTCTGGATCCCGTCCGTGTCCAGCCTGTACACGCAGGTCCCGCTGCGGCAGGAGAACAGCTATTTTTCGATCGGCGAGCGCTGCAATGCCAACGGATCGAAGAAATGGCGCACCCTGCAGGAAGAGGGCGACTGGGACGGCTGCGTCGCCGTGGGGCGCGAACAGGTGGGCGAGGGATCGAACGCGCTGGACGTCTGCACCGCCTTCGTCGGGCGGGACGAAATGCGCGAGATGAACGAGGTCGTCACCCGCTTCACCGCCTCGGTCAACGCGCCGCTGGTCATCGATTCGACCGAGACCCCGGTGATCGAGGCCGCGCTGAAGCTGTATGGCGGCAAGGCGATCATCAACTCGATCAATTTCGAGGACGGCGAGGGCCACGCCACCGACCGCATGCTGCTGGCCCGCAAGTTCGGCGCCGCCGTGGTGGCGCTGACGATCGACGAGGTCGGCATGGCCAAGACGGCCGAGGACAAGCTGCGGATCGCGACGAGGCTGGTCGAATTCGCCTGCGACCGCCACGGCCTGCCGCAGTCCGACCTGATGATCGACCCGCTGACGTTCACCATCGGCACCGGCGTCGAGGACGATCGCAAGCTGGGCGTGTGGACGCTGGAGGGCATCCGCCTGATCCGCGAGCGCTTCCCCGACATCCAGATCGTGCTGGGCCTGTCGAACATCTCGTTCGGGTTGAACCCGGCGGCGCGCGCGGTGCTGAATTCGGTCTTCCTGGACCATGCGGTACGCGCGGGCATGACGGCGGCGATCGTCCATGTCTCCAAGATCCGGCCGCTGCACCTGATCCCCGAGGAAGAGGTCCGCGTCGCCGAGGACCTGATCTTCGACCGCCGGTCCGAGGGGTATGACCCGTTGCAGCGCCTGCTGGCGCTGTTCGCCGACCGCAAGGCCGCCGATGCGGTGAAGAAGACCCGCGCCGAAACGGTCGAGGGCCGCCTGAAGGACCGCATCGTCGATGGCGACCGCAAGGGACTGGAGGCCGAGCTGGACGAGGCGATGCGGACGATCCCGCCGCTGGACATCATCAACACCATCCTGCTGGACGGCATGAAGGTGGTGGGCGAACTGTTCGGCGCAGGCAAGATGCAGCTGCCCTTCGTCCTGCAGTCGGCCGAGACGATGAAGGCCGCCGTCGCCCATCTGGAACCGCACATGGAGCGTGTCGACGGCCAGGCGCGCGGCACCATCGTTCTGGCGACCGTGAAGGGCGACGTGCATGACATCGGCAAGAACCTGGTCGATATCATCCTGACCAACAACGGCTATCGTGTCGTCAACCTGGGCATCAAGGTGCCGGTGGCCGACATGATCGCCGCCACCCGGGAACATAAGGCCGACGCCGTGGGCATGTCCGGCCTGCTGGTGAAATCGACCGTGGTGATGCGCGAGAACCTGGAGGAAATGGCCCGCCAGGGGCTGGACGTCCCCGTCCTGCTGGGCGGCGCCGCCCTGACCCGCAATTATGTCGAGGAGGATTGCACCGCCGCCTACGGCACCGACGGGCGCGTGGCCTATGCCCGCGACGCGTTCGACGGGCTGTCGCTGATGGACCAGGTGACACGGGGTGAATTCGACGAATATCTGGCCGCCATCCGCGCGCGCCGCGCCGGCAAGGCCACGCGGGCGAAGCCCCGCGACATGGAACAGGCGGAAACCCGGGGCTTCGGCCCCGTGGATGTCGCCGCCGCCCACGCCCGCCGCCGGCGCCTGACGCACGACGAACCGGTGGCGCAGCCGCCGTTCTGGGGCGCCCGCGTGCTGGAAGCGACGCCGGACGCGGTGCTGCCGTTCCTGAATGAACGCTCGCTGTACCAGTTCCAGTGGGGCTTCCGGAAGCAGGGGCGCTCGCTGGACGAATTCATGGGCTGGGCACGGCAGGAACTGCGCCCCGTGCTGCGCCGGATGCTGGCGCTGACGGCGGCCGAGGACATCCTGCGGCCCCAGGCCGCCTACGGCTACTGGAAGGCGGCGGGCCAGGGCAACGACCTGATCCTGTTCGCCGAGGACGGCACGACCGAGGTCGCGCGCTTCACCCTGCCGCGCCAGCCGCGCGACGACGGCGAGTGCATCGCCGATTTCGTCCGCGACGTCGACGACGCGCAGCGCGACGTCATCGGCTTGCAGGTCGTCACCGTGGGCCAGAAGGCGTCGGACATCGCGCGCGACTGGTTCGAGGGCAACCGCTACAAGGACTACCTGTATCTGCACGGCCTGTCGGTGGAGATGGCCGAAGCCATGGCCGAATACACCCACAAGCGCATCCGCGCCGAACTGGGCTTCGCCGCCGAGGACGATCGCGACATGGCGAAGATGCTTCAGCAGGGGTATCGGGGCTCGCGCTATTCGTTCGGGTACCCGGCCTGCCCGCGCCTGGAGGACCAGGAGCCGATCCTGCGCCTGCTGGACGCGGAACGCGTCGGCGTGTCGCTGACCGAGGGCTACCAGCTCCATCCCGAGCAATCGACGTCGGCGCTGGTGGTGCTGAACCCGCGCGCGAAATATTTCTCGGTGTGAAAGGCTGGCTGGGCGCGGTCCACGGGAGCGGACATCGACCTGGCGGGCCATAAGGTCAGGCATCACTTCCGCTGCGCCTGAAGAAAACTGTTTCAAAAGGATCTGCCGAGCGGGAGCGCCACACAGCGGCACACCCAGCGTGTGTTTCCGAGCACCGGAAACACACGTCGGATCGCCGGCAGCCCCGCTCCTGAAACGGTTTCTTACGGACGTACCCAAAAATCATAGTCCGAGGCGACCTGCGTCAGCATGGGGCTATGCACCCGTGCGACCGCCCGTAAAACGCTGTCGCGCCGGCAATCGGATTGCGCAACGGCAGCCCTCATCGTGTCGGATTCTCCCGCCACGTCGCCGCACGCCCGCAACGCGGCACGGTCAATCCACCCGAGCAACTGGCGGGCTTTTGCCGGGTTTTGCAGATCATCAATCGTGTAATGAACGGCGATCCGGTCGATCGCCTCATCCTGGTCCTGTGCTGCGGCCGGAGTCCGGATAAGCATCAGCATGATCAGCCCGAGCAGGATGAAAACCATGACGCCGACAGCTTCGAACCAGCTCCGCGGCACACCCTGCATCCCGATGGAGCAGGAGTGGGACAGTTCTTTCCTGGACGCGACAGGCATGACACGACAATCCTTATTGTATTAGTACAATCGAATGACATCGCTTCGATTGTCTTAGGATTGACGCGCATTTTTTGTCGGTCAATTATTACATTGTCCTATATCAATCACCCTCCAAGGAGTCTTGCCGAGCATGTGGCGTCCCGATCTGCCGTCAGGATCCGCGCCGCTCTATGAACGTCTGGCGGACGTCATGGAGTGCGACGTTCTTTCGGGTCGTCTGATTGCGGGAACACGCCTGCCTCCACAGCGGGACCTGGCCTATGCTCTGGGCATAAGCGTCGGAAGCGTAACGAAAGCTTATGCCGAGGCGGAACGGCGTGGCCTGTTGCACGCTCGTGTCGGACGCGGCTCGTATGTGCGTGGTATCGCCGCCGCAACACGCGACGGGCCCACCTTCGAGAGCGAAGCCTCTGAGTCGGCAGGCAATGACGTGATTGATCTGCGCTGCAACACGCCGCCGCCCGTCCCGCTGGCGGAGGCACTCAACAAGGCGGTTTCCGAACTGGCGCTGCGCAACGCACTGGAACCCGCAGTGCAATATGTCCCGAGCACGGGGCTGGCCGTCGTGCGGATGGCGGGCGCGCAATGGATCAGCAGTCGGTATGGGTTCGATTGCACAGCTGATGACCTGATCCAGTGCAATGGCGGACAACACGCCATCACGCTGGTGTTCTCGTCCTTCTGCCGTCCAGGCGACACGATCCTGTGCGGGTCCTCGACGTTCTACGGGGCCAGGGTGGCGGCGGAACATCTCGGAATGACGCTTCGCGGGGTCACGATGGATTCTCAGGGGCTGTTGCCCGAGGCGCTGGCGCGTGCGGCGGCCGAAACGCGGAGCAGGCTGCTGTTCACCGTCCCGACGCTGCACAATCCCACGACAAGGACCATGAGCCGGACAAGACGCATGGAAATCGCCGAGGTCGCGCGACAGTATGACCTGACGATCTTCGAGAACGATGCCTATTACGCCTATGCCGATCCAGACGGCCGGCCGCCGCAGATCGCGACCTTCGCGCCCGAGCGCACGCTCTATCTGGTCAGCCTTTCCAAGGGTGTGTGTCCCGGTTTCCGCCTCGCCTTCCTTGCCCTGCCACGCGGCATGGCGCGCGACCGGATTCTGCGCGGCATCCGGGCACTGGGATATTGCCCGCCAACGCTCGGTGCGCTCGTGTTCGCCCGCTGGGTCGAGGACGGCATGGCAGACGCAATCGCCGATTCCATACAGGCCGAAGCCGGGATACGGCTGGAAATGGCGCGCGCGGCACTTGGTGTTTTGATGTCTTCGCCAGGAGCCGCCCGCACCCCCCACGTCTGGCTGCCGATGTCCGCGCTGGAAGCCGAGCGGGTCGCCGCCCGCGCCCTGCGTGGCGGCGTCGAGATCACGCCGCCGGATGTTTCCATTGTCTCCGACGACGCCGACACGGGCCTGCGCCTTTGCCTCGGCGCCGCGAGGGACCGCGAGACCCTTTTACGCGCGCTGGCTGTCGTCACGGACGCATGCACCAGACATCAGTTGTGCAGCGGCGAAGGGATCATGTGACAGGTCGCGACGCCGCGGCGCGGATCGTTGACCGCGCGGCGGGGTCCCCGCATCATGCGGAAATGCCCGAGTCCGCGCGCCCTCCGCAGACAGACGAAACCACGCCGGCCCCCGCGTCCACGCCCGATGGGGATGGGGCGGCCGACGTGCTGGACCGGCTGTGGGCCGGGCTGGCCATCGCGGCCGCCCCCGCCGGGCCGGAGGCGGCGCCCGATCCGCAGGCCGACCACCGCGTCCGCCGTACCGCCCGGGCATTCGGCCTGCATGCCGAACATTGCCTGACGGCGCTGGTCGCCGACGATCCGGCGACGCTGGTGCGTGAGAGCGCCGACGTCCTGCAGACCCTGATGCAGCTGTGGGCGGCCCGGAGCGTCGCGCCCGATGCCGTGTGGACCGAACTGGATCGCCGGCTGCGGGTCGGCAACCTGCTGCTCTCGCTGAACGCGCCGGCACGCGGGAGCGGGCGGGCCATTACCCGCCCGTGGAAGATCCGCACGACCAAGCTGCCCTGATCGGCCACCGCGTTCAGAGGGGGGCGGGACGCCGCCCGATCTTTCCCCTGTCGTCGACGGACGGGCGATGGCATAAGCTGCTCCACCGGACGGCCCGCCGCCGTCCGCGCACCGGAACGGAAGGAACGTGACGGCCCCCATGCACCGGGTCCCTGCCCCCCTTGCGCCTCGTCCCGCATCCGCCTGGGCGGCTTTTCCCCTGGCGCACACCGCGCCCCTGGATCGTGGCCGATGAACTGGAACTGGGCCGACCTGCTGTGCGGCGGTGTCATCGTCGTGTCCGCCCTGTTCGGCTACGGGCGCGGCCTGGTGCGGGAAATCCTGGGACTGGCCGGCTGGATCGGGGCCGTGGTGCTGGCGGCCCGCTGGACCGGATCGCTGCAGCCGGTCGCCGCCCGCTGGATCGCCAATCCGCTGGCGGCCAACGCCGTCGCCTTCGCCGTGCCGTTCATCGGCCTGCTGGTCGTCTTCACCCTGATCGCGCAGGCCTGCGGCCGCCGCGCGCGCGGGTCGGCCCTGGGCGGGCTGGACGGCACGCTGGGGCTGCTGTTCGGCGGGGCGCGCGGCTATGGCGTGCTGGTCGCGCTGTATCTGGTGGCCAGCCTGGTTACCCCGCCCGCATCGTGGCCGGACGAGGTCCGGGACGCCCGGAGCCTGCCGTTGGTGGCGCAGGGGGCCTTCTATCTGGCCCCCTTCCTTCCCATTTCCATGCAGCCGCGCCTTGCGCAACCGGGGCAGACGCGCCATGACGCCCCGATCTGAACCCTTACGAGGCCGCCCCCCGGGCCTGTCGAGGAAAGACCGCTGACCATGTCCACCCGTTCCCCCGCCCCCGACGGCCCCGCCTTCCTGCATGACCCTGCCTTTGCGCGGGACGACGTGGCGCCGCAATGGCAGCACGACGACAAGCCGCACGAGGAATGCGGGGTCTTCGGCGTCTGGAACGTCAAGGACGCGTCGGCGCTGACGGCGCTCGGCCTGCATGCCCTGCAGCATCGCGGGCAGGAAGCGACGGGAATCGTCTCGTACGACGGGGAACGGTTCCACACCCACAAGGGGCTGGGGCTGGTCGGCGACGTGTTCGGCGACGCAAGGGTGATGGCCACCCTGCCGGGCCATCGCGCGGTGGGGCACAACCGCTACGCCACCACCGGGGCGACGTTGATCCGCAACGTCCAGCCCTTGTTCGCGGATTTCGAATTCGGCGGCCTGGCGGTCGCGCATAACGGCAACCTGACGAACGCCGAGACCCTGAAGCGCGCGCTGGTGCGCCGGGGCTGCATCTTCCAGTCCACCACGGACAGCGAGGTGTTCATCCACCTGATCGCGATCTCGCTGTACGCCAACGTGGTCGACCGGCTGATCGACGCGCTGAAGCAGGTGCTGGGCGCCTATTCGCTGGTGGCGCTGTCGCGCGACGCGCTGATCGGCGTGCGCGACCCGCTGGGCGTGCGGCCGCTGATCCTGGGCCGCATCGCCGGCGAGGACGGTGGCGCCCCGTCCTGGGTCCTGGCCAGCGAGACCTGCGCGCTGGATATCGTCGGCGCCGAATTCGTCCGCGACGTCGAACCGGGCGAGATCGTCATCATCAATAATGACGGCGTGCGCTCGATCAAGCCGTTCGGCGAGCAGAAATCACGCTTCTGCGTGTTCGAATACATCTATTTCGCCCGCCCCGACTCGGTCCTCGACGGCCAGCCGGTCTATGAGGCGCGCAAGCGCATCGGCGTGGAACTGGCGCGCGAAAGCGCGGTCGAGGCCGACGTCATCGTCCCGGTGCCCGATTCCGGCGTGCCCTCCGCCATGGGCTATGCGTCGGCCAGCGGCATTCCCTTCGAACTGGGGATCATCCGCAACCATTATGTCGGCCGGACCTTCATCGAACCGACCGACCAGATCCGCCACCTGGGCGTGAAGCTGAAGCATTCGACCAACCGCCCGGTGCTGGACGGCAAGCGGGTGATCCTGGTCGACGATTCGATCGTGCGCGGCACCACGTCGCGCAAGATCGTGGACATGGTCCGCGCCGCCGGCGCGCGCGAGGTGCACATGCGCATCTCCTCGCCCCCCACGACGCATTCGTGCTTCTACGGCATCGACACGCCGGAGCGTAGCAAGCTGTTGGCGGCGCAGCACGACCTCAAGGAAATGGCCGAGCTGATCGGCGTCGACAGCCTGGCCTTCATCTCGTTCGACGGGCTGTACCGCGCGCTGGGCCATGCCGACCGGACGGCGGCGCAGGGCCGGTATTGCGACGCGTGCTTCACCGGCGATTATCCGATCCCGCTGGTCGACCACGAAGCCGAAGGCGGTGACACCGCATTCGTCCCCGCCGCATGACCGCAGGGCCCGACGCCGGGACGCACGATACGGAGACAGGGGAACGGGAACCGCTGGAGGGCCGGGTCGCGCTGGTCACCGGGGCCAGCCGGGGAATCGGCCGGGCCTGCGCGATGGCGCTGGCGGCGGCCGGCGCACATTGCATCCTGACCGCCCGCAGCCAGGGCGGGCTGGAGGAGACCGACGACCTGATCCGCCGCCGCACCGGGCGGGCATCCACGTTGCTGCCGCTGGACCTGCGGGACGGTGCGGCGATCGACGCGCTGGGCCCCTCGATTGCCGACCGGTTCGGACGGCTGGACGTGATGGTGCATTGCGCCGCCATGCTGGGCGTGCTGACGCCCGTCACCCACATGCGCGACACCGATTGGACGGCCACGCTGGCCGTCAATGCCACCGCCGCCTGGCGCCTGATCCGCACCATCGCCCCATTGCTGGAACACGCACCGGCGGGCCGGGCCGTGTTCCTGACCGACGGGCATGCCGTCCGTCCGGCCAGCTTCTGGGGCATGATGGCGGCATCCAAGGCGGCGATGGAGGCCATGGTCCTGACCTGGGCCGAGGAAATTCCGCCCGGATCGGGCCTGCGGATCAATCTGTACGATCCCGGCCCCGTCGCCACGCGCCTGCGGGTGCAGGCCATGCCCGCCGCCGACCTGTCATCCCTGCCCGGCCCCGATGCGGCCGGGGCCGCGGTGGCGGCGCTGTGCCTGCCGGCCGAAACCCGGCACGGGCAGCGGATCGCCGCCGCGACCTGACGCTGACTATGCCGGGCAGGCGCCGGCTGCTATAACATCAGAATGGGCAGGAATACTCCGGCAACGGTGGCACTGGGGCGCGCGGGAATCGCGTTTTCCCCGGTCGAATATACCTACGACCCGTCGGCCGACCGGTTGGGCGTGCAGGCCGCCGAGGCGATCGGCGAGCCGCCTTCGCGCGTCTACAAGACCCTGATGGCCGAAATCGATGGCCGGCCGGTCTGCGTCGTCATCCCTTCGGACCATGAGGTCAGCATGAAGAAGCTGGCGGCCGCCTTCGACGGCAAATCGGCGAAGATGATGAAACCCGCCGATGCCGAGCGGATCACCGGCTTCAGGGTCGGCGGCATCAGCCCGTTCGGGCAGAAGCGCAAGGTGCCCACGGCCTTCGCCCGGCAGGCGGCGGGCCTGCCCTATCTCTACACCAACGGGGGGCAGCGGGGATTGCAGGTGCGCCTGGCCCCCGATGACGCGCTGCGCGCGTGCGACGGCTGCCTGGCGGACCTGACCGCAGGCGAATGAACCGCCGGGGAGATCCCCGGGCGAAGGCAGTCAGCCCTGCTGGTCCTGGGGACCGGGCTCGGTCATCTGTACCGGGGCGGTCGGGAACCGGCCCGATTTCGCGATCACTTCCGGATCCTCGTTCTCGGCCGGCAGGTAGACATGCGGCAGGATGGCATTCAGGCGGGTGGCGACCTGCTGGCTGATATCGACCTCCGGCCCATGCAGGACGGTCAGGCCGGACTGCACGACCATCGTCAGGCCCCGCGACTTGCCGATCGTATTGACGACCTGGGCCACCTCGCGCTGGACCTGATTCATCGCAACCTGGATGTCTTCCTGCAGGATACGGTTGCGTTCGCCGAATTTCCGCTGGTCCGACGCCACCCGCTGCTGCAGGGCCCGCTGCTGGATCTCGGCCTGTTCGCGCGGGGCGTTCAGCATCCGCTGGCGCAGGGCCTGGATCTGGGTTTCCTCGGCGCGGACCTCCTGGATCAATTTCTCGCGCCGGGCGCCCATTTCCTGCTCCACCTGCTGGACGGCGACGGACTGGCGCATGATCTCGCCGGTATCGAAGACGCCGATCACCGGCTGGGGCGGGCGGACGCCGGCCGGCAGGGTGCCGAAGGTCGGCACGATCGGCGCGGGCAGCACCGGCTCGGCGGGGGCGCCGTCCGGCCCGGCCTCGGCCGCCGGGGCGGGCGCGGGGGCCGCGGCGGGAGCCGCCGCCGTGGCGGCGGCACGGGGTGCAGGCGCGGCCATGGCCGGCGCGATGCCCGAGACCGCGACCAGGCCGGCCAGGATCCACCGTCGCGCCGGGCGCGTCCCGGTCCGGCCGTCTTCGGCGCTGAAGGCTTCCGTCATGATCCCGATCCGTGGCTGTTGCAGGCGATACATGTTCCGTTGCCTAGCGGATCGGCGGGGACGTGACCAGTCCCGCGACCGCAAACGTGCAAGATCGCCGATGAACGGCGCGACCGCCTGTGCGATAATCATGCGCGCCGGGGAAAGGCAGGATCTGGCGGATCCCCGAACGCGCGCATCCGGAAAGGCTGAACCATGACATCAGAGTACAGGATGAAAGGGTACGGGACGCTGGCCCTGGCCCTCTTGTCCACCCTGCCGCTGCTGGCCCACGGCGTGCCGGCCCGCGCGCAGACCGCACCGTCCCCCCCGCATTCGGCCTATCCCGACGGGACCGGGGATTCGCTGATCGACCGGCTGAACGCGGCGCAATTGGCCCCGAACTATCAGGGTCAGGTCTATTATTCCGGCCAGCCGATCCCGCAGGCGCGCCCGTTGGACGTCCAGCAGCTTCCCCCCGACGTGCCGCAGGTCGTGCCCCCGCCCCCGGTCGGCGAACGCGCGCCCCAGCCCTCAATGCGCCCGCCCGGAGTCCCGCCCGCCCTGCCGCCGCCGATGCCGCCCTGCGCCGCCAGTTCCTCCTGCTGATGGCCCTGCCGACGATCCGGGATGTTGAAAAATCGATAACATCCCGGTTTCGTCATAATTCGGTTACATTTCAATCCTACAGTCTGCGATGTGACGTCGGTGCGTGATGCAAAATGTTCCCGGCGTCACGCCTGCGAATCTCCCGGATCCGGACGACGGCGCCCTATAGCCGCCACAGCAGCGGCGTGTGCGACAGGAAGATCAGCCCCAGTCCCGACGCAAACAGCACCTTCAGCGCCAGCGGCCCCCCGGCCGACACCAGCGCATCCAGCGTCAGCATCTGCATGCATGGGTCGATCGGCTCCTGCCGTCCGTCCGCGGCAATGCCCCCCGGCACCACGATGCGCGCACGCCATTCCTGCCGTTGCCGCACCTGTTCGCCGAGCGAAATCCGCGCCCGGTCGTACAATATGCCGACATAGCGATCCAGGTCCTCGACCCGGTACATCGGGTCGCGTCCATGCCGCACCGCCGGACGAGGACCCGCCCCCAGCAGGCCCAGGACCCGTAGCCGTCGGCTCGGCACGCCCAGATAGGCCGCAGCCTCATGCAAGGGCAGCATGCGCCGAAGTGGGAAAGCGTGGACAGTCGCCGCGCCGTCGCTGACGCCGTCCACTGGCGACCGGCCATTCATTCCCGGAATGGTGTTGTGGATCGGCTTTTGCTGTCAATCACAACCTTCAAAACCCTGCCCCGGGATTTCTATAACCCCTATGCGGGCTTTCCCGATGGGGCAGAAGGAAGGGTCAACGGCAGACGTGGCGGTTCCCGTCGGCGCCGATATAGGTGCCGGTCAACGGGTCGAAGCACGCATTGGCGACGCAGCTGTTCCCCGACGCCAGGGGGGCGGGGTTCACCCGGGCCCCTGTGGCGACGGCCGCGCGCGCCGCGGCACCGCAGAGCGGGGTGTTCAGCGGCGCGGACGGATCGTTGACCAGTTGCGCCTCGTTCGCCGGGGGTGGGGCCTCCACCACCGTGCCGGGCGCGAATTGCAGGGGCGGCCGGCGGGGAACGGCCTGCGCCGCCGGCCGCGCCACCGGTTGCGGCGCGCAGGCCGCCAGCCCCGAGAGCATCATCACCGCGACCGCAAGGCGCGCGACGGGGGGCCGGGGGCAATCGTTCATGACATATTCCTGGTCAAAGCTGTGCAAAAGACATGCCCGTCGGCGACCCGACGCGACGCTGCCGTAGTCCCGCACTGTCGCGCGACAATGCGCATTTGCAAACAGCCCTTTCGCGCCGCTTCGCCCGTTCCCGGGCGGCCCGATACATGCCCCCGTGTTCCCCCGCCCGTCGTATGGTTCCGGGCACCGGAACGAGGCGGGCTTGATGGCCGCCCGCCGCAGCGTGCAGGAAACGCGCGTCGGATCCGCCAACCGGGCGGATTTCAAACCAGCCTCTCAGACCTGCTTCGGATAATAGGTCCGATAGGTGCGTCCCACGCTCGGGATCACCTCCTTGATGATGCTCTTGATTCCAAGCGCCTTGCCGTTCAGCCGGAACCTGAAATTCTCGATCACGTGTCGCATGACATCTTCCGGATACGTCGCTGCGAAATATCCCAGGGCGTTACAGGCGGCGAGATGTTCGTAAAGGAACGATCCCATCGGCGGCGCCACGTCCTTCCAGTACCCCAGTCTGACGAGAATATTGTTGAACAGATGAACCGTAATGGCATTCATGCATTTTTCAGAACATTCATCCCTGAATTCGGGCAACAGGACTTTGTAGATATCACTGTGCGAAATGGGATAGAACATGTCCTGCCGTGAAAGACGCGGCCGATTTTCCTTGCCGGGAAGCAATCTTGTCAGCAGCAATGGGCCGGTTTCCCCCCATTTCAGATTCTTGCCGATCCGCTGCATGGTTTCGTCCGTCAGGCGTTTCAGCAACGTCGTATCGTCGGTGTAAAAAATGGCGCCGTTGACGCCGCTTTCGTCCTCGAGGGGAAGAATTTCATGGTTCTGGAACGGAATGCTGTCCGAAATCAGCAGGACATCCAGATCGATCCAGACCAGATCCCGCATCGCATTCATGCGATAGCGAAAGATATCCGAAAAATGGCCAAGATCGGGCTTGCCATTATACAGGAACCGGGATTCCAGGTCGCGCGAAACAATGGTACTCGCGTCATCCACCCTGATACCGTCTGGAACATTTGAAATATTTTCAAAGGAAAAGAGCGTGACGTCATATCCCCTGGAGGCAAATGACGCGAGGCATGCCTGTTCCAGCGCCGAAAGCACTGTACCATGCCAGAAGGTTCCAAAGCCATGCCCTGGAAAGCGAGTGGTATCCATCTCGGCGCCCCTTGCATTTGCCGCGGCATAACGTCACCCGGTCAAGGGGGTTCCCGTGGCTGCGTCCTTATGCGATCCGGGACCCGCATCGCGGACCAACGGATCGATTTCCAAGGGCGATCGGCCTGTGGCGGGTATCAGATATCCAGCAGGCCCTGCGCCGCCTCGCCCGGCTTTTCGATCTTCGCCGTTGCCTCGCCGTCCGCGAAGGTCAGGACGACGCGATTGCCGGGCCGCACATCCGCTGCCCGCGTCACAGGCACGCCCGCCGCATTCCGCACCAGGACGTAGCCGCGTTCCAGCACCGCCATCGGCGACAGCGAATCCATATGGCCGGACAGCCCGGCCAGCCGGGTCGCACGTTCGCGCAGCAGGGCGGCCAGCGGCGCCGGGGACAGGCGGGCGCGATCGGCCCGCGCGCGCCGGTCGCGCAGCACATGTCGCAGTCCCGATTCCAGATGGCTGGTGGCCAGCACCAGCCGCGTCCGCCGCCCGCCGATCAGCACCGCCGGGGGGGGCATGCGGCGTTCCACCGCCACCAGCGCCGCGCGCCGGCGATCGACCAGCGCCGGCAGCGCCAGGTCCAGCCGATAGCCCCGGTCGTCCAGCCGCATCCGCGCGGTGCCCAGCAGCGAGGGCAGATCTGGCAGCCGCCCCGCCGCGCGGTCCAGCCGCAGGCGCAGCATCTGCGTGCAGCGCGCCAGCCCGCTGGTCAGCCGCGCGGCGCGATGCGCCAGGTCGGCCACCAGTTCCGTCCGTGCCGGCGCGGCCAGTTCCGCCGCCGCCGTGGGCGTGGGGGCGCGCCGGTCGGACACGAAGTCAATCAGCGTGGTGTCGGTCTCATGCCCCACGGCGGAAATCAGCGGGATGTTGCAGGCCGCCGCCGCGCGCAGCACGGCCTCATCGTTGAAGGCCATCAAATCCTCCAGCGACCCGCCGCCGCGCGCAACGATCAGCACGTCGGGGCGGGGGATGCCGCCCCACCCGTCGATGGCATCGAACCCCGCGATCGCCGCCGCGACCTGCGCCGCCGCCGCCTCGCCCTGCACCGCCACCGGCCAGACCAGCAGCCGGCGCGGGAAGCGCCGCGCGATGGTGGTGCGGATGTCGTGCAGCACCGCCCCCTGGGCCGAGGTCACGACGCCGATCACATCGGGCAGGAACGGCAGGGGCCGCTTGCGCGCGGCGTCGAACAACCCTTCCTCGGCCAGCTTCAGGCGCAGCCGTTCGATGCGCGCCAGCAACGCGCCCTCGCCCGCATATTCCAGCCGGTCGATGATGAGCTGGTAGGACGAGCGCTCGCCGTACGACGAGATCTTGCCGGTGGCGATGACCTCGACGCCGTTTTCCGGCTTCAGCCCCAGACGGGACACCGATCCGCGCCAGACGACGGACGAGATCTTGCCGCCCTCGTCCTTCAGCGAGAAATAGAGATGCCCGGACGGGTAGCGCTTGAATTCCGTGATTTCGCCCCGCACGCGGATGCGGCCGAACGTGCCTTCCAGCGTGCGGCGGATGGCCCCCGAAATCTCGGAAACCGAATATTCGGGCACATTGCCCGCCCCGGCGTTGCCGGAATCGCGAAGTGGTTCGTCCATCGCCGCAGGGTATGATAGAGACGGCCCGCCCGGAAGGCCGGGCGTGCAGATGGAACAGGGAAACGGATTGATGCGGGTGCTGCTGGTCGGATCGGGCGGACGGGAACATGCGATGGCGGCCGCGATCGCGCGCTCACCGCTGCTGGAAGCCCTGTTCATCGCCCCCGGCAACCCCGGCACGGCGGCCCTGGGCACCAACGTCGCCATTGCCGCCGACGACGTCGCCGGGCTGGTCGCCCTGGCGCGCACCGAGCGCATCGATCTGGTGGTACCCGGCCCCGAGGCCCCGCTGGTCGCCGGCCTGGCCGATGCCTGCGACGCAGCCGGTATCGCCTGCGCCGGCCCGACCCGCGCCGCCGCCGAACTGGAAGGCAGCAAGAGCTTTACCAAGGAAGTCTGCGACGCGGCGCGCATTCCCACCGCGCGCTGGGAACGGTTCGACAGCATGGCCCCGGCGCTGGAGTTCGTGCGCCGGCGCGGCGCGCCGATCGTCATCAAGGCCGACGGGCTGGCCGCCGGCAAGGGCGTGGTCGTCGCCATGACCGAGACCGAGGCCGAGGACGCGATCCGCGCGATGATGGACGACGCCAGCTTGGGCGACGCCGGCCGGTCGGTGGTGATCGAGGAATGCCTGGTGGGCGACGAGGTGTCGCTGTTCGCGTTCTGCGCCGGGGAAACCGCCGTGCTGATCGGCGCGGCACAGGACCACAAGCGCATCGGCGAGGGCGACACCGGCCCCAACACCGGCGGCATGGGCGCGGTCTCACCCCCCACCGGCTTCGACCGCGCGCGGCAGGAAGCGGCGCTGGATATACTGGTGCGCCCCATGCTGGACGAGATGGTCCGGCGCGGCACGCCCTTTCGCGGCGTGATCTTCGCCGGCCTGATGCTGACCGACGACGGGCCGAAGCTGATCGAATATAACGTGCGTTTCGGCGACCCCGAGGCCCAGGCCCTGCTGATCCGGCTGGAGTCCGACCTGCTGCCCGCCCTGGCCTCGGTCGCCGACGGCACGCTGGATACGACGGACATCCGCTTTTCCGACGATCATTCCATCAGCATCGTGCTAGCCGCGCGCGGCTACCCCGGCAAGCCCACTGCCGGCGGCGTCATCGACGGCATCGCCGAGGCCAACCACCTGCCCGACGTACACGTCTTCCACGCCGGTACGCGGCAGGACGCCGAGGGCCGCATCGTCGCCGCCTGGGGCCGCGTGCTGACGGTCTGCGCCACGGGCACGACGCTGGCCGAAGCCCGCAGCCGGGCCTACCACGGCGTGGCCGCCATCCGCTGGGACGACGCCATCTGGCGCCGCGACATCGGCGAGCGGGCGTTGCGGGGAGAGGCGTAGGCGCCTCCGCCCGGCCAGCCGTCGCGGACTCTGCCCGCACCCGGCAGGAGGCGCGGCCTTCTGCACCTCGATTCTGATAGGCCGGGGCGGACTGGCAATTTTAAGGGATCGATATGCGAAAAGCTGACATCAGCGGGAACTCCACGTATTGCCGCTTTCGCCTCATTTCGGTCATCCAGGCTTCTGAATGACTCGCCGAACAGCAGACATGAGCGATGCAGTTTGGTAGGGGGAAGCCGCATTCAAATAGGCAGCTTTCTGGGACTGGAACGTGAATAGCTGCGGTTCGCCACAGCATGATGCGCCAACCCACTAGGCCCGTACGATCTCGATCTGCTCGGCAGCCACCAGCTTACGCTCGATTAGTTCTTGGCAGGCCCCGTCGGGGTCAGTCGTGAAAAACAATACTCGCAAATCCTCGAGCGCTCGCGAGAAGGACACGTAGGCAAGCCGCTGCCCTCTACCTCGCTGACCGTCCGTGGGTTGACCTGCGGTTGCAGGTGTTAGCGTCTTGCTGAAATTGTAGATGTTCCAAGCTGCTTCGACATCGTCATATACGATCAGCACCTTAGCGTATTCTTCGCCTTTAACGCCGTGCTGGGTGCTGTAGGCTGTGTTCTCGGCAATGAAGGAGGCGTAAGGGACAATTTCCATGGGTTTCATCGCGAACAGTGCGTCAGCGAGCCAGTCACCCTTATCGAGGCTATGCAATTCCTCAACGTAATCCTCATCGCGTGGCGCGCGATTAAGCTGCTCATTTAACTTGTCCGAAGTTGGGATGATTTCCTTGGCGACGCAGAACCGTAAAAGCTCGCCGACTGAGCCCGATGCCCAAAGTACATTAAGTTGCTCGACCAGACTCACGGATGTCTCGACCATCGCTTTGAGCGTAGCCTCGGCGTTGATCCCGTTGACGGCGAACGCAGGGCTATTGCGCCGCAAAATGTCGATAATGGCGCGGCTATCATCAGCGGTATGGGCAGCGATGAGTGGGTAGATGATGTCAGTAAACGGCTTTAGCAAGAAATACTCGCCCGCTTCGAACGCCTCTTCTGCACGAGTCGAAGCATAAGGACCGTTGAAAAGGCGATTCAGTTCGGCGAAGCCTAGCCGGCGTGCGATCATCTGGTTGGCTAGGAACAGCTTGATCACATCATCACGTTCGGCCCATCCCCATTCTGCCATCGCAGTGTCCATCCGGGCCAGCGCACGGGTAATCTGGGCTTCGGAATAGCGGTTGCGGGGTAGTTCAGGCTTCTCGGCCTGGACCAGTCGAAACAAGACACTGCCTTCGCGGTTCGCATTCTCACCCGCAGCGTATTGCTTGACATCCGTTCGGAAGGCATTGAGCAGGCGTATCACACTTTTAGAGCAGCGGAAGTTCTCAGTCTTGGTAATGGGCATGCCTCCCATAGGTGGCGCGAAGTCTCCGGCGCTGCCATCATAGATTTGCTGCCAGGGATCGCCGAAATACCCGACGATTGGCAGCCCTTCGCTTCTGCCGATCAGGTTGAGGCCGGCGATGATGCCGGGAAAGGTATCCTGTGCCTCATCAACAAAGATATAGGGGAACCGGAGTCCGGTGAGCCGTCGAAACGTCGTGTTGTGTGCAAACAGATAGGCAGCGATTTCGATAATGTCGTCATGACCGAGCCGGCCCGCCAGATAGTCACCCCATTTAGCATCGGCATAGCTGAAGACTGGGACTGTATTGAGATCGACTAGATTCTGCTCGTAGCGTAAGGCTTTGGCGCGGGCATCTGTCGCGGTACGGCTATTCCCGCCGTTATCCTTGTCGCGCTCTTTTCGAATGAGCGCCGGAAGCCGTGCCTCGCGTAGTGCCTCTCGAATATCGTCGTGGAAGCGACTCATCTGATTCCATAGGAAGTTGTGAAGCGTAGATACCAGATAGAGCTCGTCGAATCCCAGTCGCGCTTTGATCACTTCAACCGCGCGTTTGGTGAAAGTGATGCAGGCGATACGTTGTCCATTTTGTCGCAATTGTTGGCCTTCTCGCGTGCGCACGCGAGTCAGTGCTTCGATGAGCGACGTGGTCTTGCCCGAACCAGCGCCGGCAACGAGCGCAAAACTGCGATGTCCGTCAATACAGGCACGCACATCAGCATCTGCCTGGGTCTCAACCTTACCGCTCATGCCGTAGTACCTGCTTTCGTATTCCCGCCTGTGTTTGCCGTACCGGCCTTACCGCCTTGGGAAGGTTGTGGTGCTGGCTCGCCGCACAGTCTTAGCTCGAGCCAGCGTAGGCCTTCAGCAATGTAGGTAGGCACCGTCCAACTCGACTTAGCCGCGAGAAGATCCATCGCAAAGTCGGTCTTCTTGAAATCCTTCGAACCGATGCGCTCGTAGATCACTGTATAGGCCTCGGAAAGGGGGGCGGGGATTACCGTGCCGATCGAAAGTATTCCAGTGCGAAGCAGGGCAAAATTCTCATAAGCAATTGCTTCTTCAAGCGTGCGAGGGATCATCTCGAATTGCACCCCACCTTCGCTGACCAGCACACCATATTCGAAGGCAATACAGCGGTCCTTGGAGGTCGATATCTTGTCAGAGGGCGACATAGCGACCAACTCGGCGACTCTGCCCTTACCACAAAGTTTCTTGAGTGAAGCATTGGAGGTCCGTGCGTTCGCAACATCGGCGCGACAAGTACTCGGATAGCCGGTTGGTTCGACAGAATCGAGGTCGGTCACGACGAGATATGGAATGCGTAAAAAGTCGAGCAGCCCTTCGAAACGGTGGGCATAGGCCCCTCCTACCTCAAGGATGGTGAGATAGCACGCACGCAATCGAGCTGCTGAGGTCTCAATCATCGACGGCAGTAAAAGCTTTTCGGCGGCGCCTTCTACGAGAATTACGGCGTCGGCGAAGAACAAGTCGCAGTGCGTGAGCCGGAGATAGCGTTTGAGGAACGTCAGAGTATCCTCAGGTGAAATTGCCACGCCTTCTATAACATCGGCCTCCGGTTGGAAGGTACGTAGGCTGCGAACGTCAGATGCGTTGCGTATGCCATCCTTCGCAGCTTCGCCAGTAAGATGGCAGCGCTGAAAATAGCGAACTTTCTCAAAATTGATGGCGTCGAGGATATGCGAAGAATGGGTAGTGATAATGATTTGTGGCATCAAAGCCGACTGACCAGCGGCTTTTGCTGAGTCCTCAATCACACTCCATATATTGGCGATGAAGCTTTGTTGAACCTGAGCATGAAGATGGACTTCAGGCTCCTCGATAAAAATCAGCAGACAAAGCGGTCGGTTCTCCGGCGTGGCAAGCCACTGTGTATGGAAGTGACGTGCCTGAATCGCCATATAGATAAGGTTCTTGAAGCCGAGCCCGTTATAAAGCTCGGGTAGCTCGTGTTGTTGATGAGGATCGACATAGAGGAGTTCGGTGTTTCCTCGCAGTGCGCTTTCCGGGCTGAGCGAGGATATAATTTTCAGTTCGCGGTCATTGACCGACGGCACGCCCAGCCCCTTGATAAGGTCGATGAGCGGTGCGAATTGTTTCTCATAATGCCGGGTTAAAGCGGCATTATTCTCATCAATCACCTGGTGCGCTTCGACCGCATATGCGGCTTGATCGAGATTTTTACGATAGAAAGAAGCAAAAGCTGCAGAAAGGCGGTTGCTGCGACTATTATCATCATCGTTGATGTTGCGCTGGGCATCGACAAATTCGGCACGGACCAACTGGCGTACGAGCCGTTTACCCTCATCCGGCTCCAACGGGGTAGCGACGATAGTGGTTTCGCTGTCATCCGCTGCTACTTCCTCAAGCGAAGCATAGCGCGTAGCGGCGTGACGGTTGAGGTTTGTATCGGTGGCGAGATACTGAGATAAGCTGCGAGCGTGTCGACCGTCCTCGCCTGCGGGATAGGCCGCGAAATATTCTTCGCGCAATTTCTTGGCATCGTCGATGCCAAACCGTAAGCGAAAACCGACCTGTGTGAAATCTGACAATTTGGGAAGAAGGGTAAAGACTCGACCGAAGGCAATGGTGTTGGGATCAATCTCGAACCAGAGGTCGAGACCGATCTCCGGGAGGTCGGCAGAGTCGCCAGTTTTGGCAAAGTGTTCGAAATCGGTAAGGCATGAGACCGAGAAGTCGTGGATCTTGAACTCACGTCCGCCAAGAAACGCGCGGAAAATGGCAGTAGCCGAAGTCTTTCCGCTGTTGTTTGGACCGACGAACAAGGTCTCCTTTTCCTCTATGTCAATCGTCACCTTCTCAAGGCGCCGAAAATTTCTGATCGTGACCTTCTGAAGCTTCATTATTCGTTCCCGGCTCCGCCATTCCCTGAGACATGATGGATCGTAGCGCAGCTGACTGCAACTCATCCGGAATTTGCGGCAGTAAGAAAACGAGGTCGAGAGCGTCTGTTCTTTGCAGCCAGACACCGAAATCCTGCTGACCCCTCTGTCGGTTATCTGCATAGCTGACAGACGGTAACCGCCCTCTTCGCGGACGTTCAAACGAATATCCTTCTGACGGAAAGGCGACATCGTTGGACGGACCGCAAAAGGCGGTCTATCAGCGCCACAAACAATATTGACATGGACTTTCACAGGCTTATGAGTATAGGCACGGCTACGATGGTGACAAAATATGATTTTGAGTGAGGGTCGCGTCGAACCATCGACAATACCCACCTTATATATACTTGATATCTGCGTGGTAAATGCAACGAAGCTTTCGGAGGAAGCCCTAGAAGCTAATGCCCGTAAGGCCGCTCTGGTAAAATCTTTGCGCGATCTCGATAAGCCTCATAATTCCATTTCCTATTTTCTGGCGCTCCTTGAAAAAACTTTTGACCCCCGAGCCAGCTTGAGCGTTGAGGAGTTGGAAGCCCAGATTCTTAACGACGTTGCTACTATGCGCCGATTTTTCATCAATGCTAAAATTGACGAGAGTGATGCCTTATTAATTGGCATTATGCGGGCGATGAAGCGCCAACCATGTGATCCGGAGCAAGACATACATCTCGAATTTCTGAGAGACGTTAATTCTCTCGGCCTCGCAAATCCGGTGGCACGCGCAAATCGACTTGAGATGGCCCGTAAGATACTGGAAAAGGCTGATTCGCTTTCAATCTCGAGGCAACACCCCACCGTTTTGCTCACGCTCGGCTCCCTATACGGCAACGTCAATGCTCGCAAAGTCATAAAGTTTAAAGCCGATACTAACGTGTTTAGTGCCGAGAATGCTTTTGCTGATATCTCAATCATTTTGAGATTCTTGCAATTCAAATTCAAGACCGAAGAATCTAGCGACGATCATGGCAGAAGCTATAAACGGATTCAGTTTTTAACTGACGACATCGGACTGGCTGGTGTCCTTGAATGTTTCATGGGTTACGAGGAGCGGGTCGTAGGACAAGATGGCATTTATCAAACAATGACGGGGACTTATGAGATCGACTTTGCCTCCCTCGTCACTGAAATTGATAAAGGACCAAGCGAGACGCCACCTACCGACAGAAGAAATGTGCGTTTGTTGAGCGAATATGATCTTTTGTATGATATGATACTCGGACGGCCGAATTTGATACATATTCAATTATAATTAACTTTTGTTTTTTTGTAATTCCAATAGCCAAGGGGACGTTCCAAAACTCATTCGAAACGAGCGGTGCACCTGATCAGGATGAGGAAAGCGCTTACGATAGTGGCCGCGGCATCTTTTCATGGGCAGCGATCCCAGCTGAGGGATCATAGCCAGAACATGACGGTGGCAGTGAGGCATATGGCGGAGGAGAACACGGTCGTGCACATCTAGCGTAGCACGTGATGACGCGCCGCCAAGCCATCCATCATCCGGGAAAAACCTTCTCAACACCCCAACGCTTCCAGCGATTGTAGAGCGAGCGTCTTGGACGGGCCATCCGCACGTCCGTCAGGCAATATAGGTCGCTCATCTTCAGTCTTTTCGTAGAAGCCTGAAACAGATTCCTTCCCACAGATCAATGTGGTCCTTACTCTAGCGAGTAAATGAACGTCGGGGGCATGAATTGGCGTTGTTGTAGGCCAAAGGCACGTCAGCTTTTGCTCACTCGCTGCGCCGAAGCGGACAGACTGGTTTCCCCACCAACCCGGGCCTACGTGCTGTGCGGCCCAATGTCCGCTTCCGAGACATGAACTGCCCGGCTGAATGACGTGGATGGGCGCATCACGGCTGACAGCAGTCATTGGGGGCTGTTCGCTCTCGGGACCAGAAGCCGAGCCATTGACCGTCCGACTTAGGTCGAAAATGCATGCCCCTGCTAATATTCATTTGGAGGCAAGGAAGGCGGTTGCGAGGAAAATCATGGCGCGTTCGAGATAGGGTCTTCGATCACGCCGCCCGGACCGCCCCCATGCCCGGTCAGAACGCGGCGGACAGGCTGACATTGAACGAGCGTCCCAGGCCGGGCAGTGGCCCCAGAAGGCCAGTGGCGCGGTAGTCGCCCAGGGACAAGCCGCCCAGCGGCAGATCGTATTTCTGGTTGGTCACGTTCTCGATGCTGGCGTCGAGCGTGAGGTTGCGCCAGCGGTAGGTGCCGCCCAGGCCCAGCAGCGCGTAGCCGGGCGTGCGTGGTTCGTTGCGTAGCCAGTCTACCGTGCTTTTGGCTTTTACCAGCGTGACCTCCACATGGCCGGTCCAGTTCCGCCAGTTCTCGTGCAGGCTGATCGCGCCGTTGGCGGGCATCTGGTGGTACAGGCCGGAATGCGTCACCAGGTCCTGGCCGCGCACCCAGTTGAGGTTGGCGCGAAGCTCGCCAGTCCCAAAGGCGTCGTATTTCCACAGGCGGACGACGGCGGAGCTGTTGATGCCGTAGCTCTGGGCGTCGTGATTGGCGAATTGCAGTTTCGACAAGCCGCTGGCGAGTGCGCCGATCCGCACCACGTTGATGTAGTTGTGCGTGTAGGTGTAATAGGGCTGCACCTTCACCTGCCAGGCGTTGTCCACCGGGTCGTGCCAGGTGATCGTGGTGCTGGCGGTATTGGCGACCTCCGGCGTCAGGTTCAGGTTGCCGACATAGCCGTTGCCGTCGCCGAACCAGCCGATCATCATGGTGGCCATGTTGCCCACGCCCCAGGCATAGCGTTCGTACAGGTTCGGCGAACGCGTCTTGCGGGCATAGCCGCCGTCGATCATCAGGCTGTCCAGCGGATGCCAGTGCAGCAGCGCCGTGACGTCGAAATTGGTATCGGTCCGCCCGCGCGACGCCGCGTTGAAGCGGCGGGCCGCCATGGCGTCGCTCATGCTCATCATGCCCGTCCAGGAATAGGGCGCGACCAGGCCGGTATTCATCATGACCAGGTCGCTGCGCAGGCCGAGTTCGGTCGAAACGCGCGGCAGCCACTGCGCCTTCCATTCGACGTAATGGCCCAGCCGGTCGCGGTGGCCGTCGTTGATGTTATGGAACGTGCCCGGCCCCATCATCATGCTGCCCTGCAGGGGCGGCCACCAGTCGTTCACCCCGTTATGGTCGAACGAACTGCCCAGCCCCAGCGTATGGCGCGGGCCCAGCGGAATGGTCGCCTTGATGGAATAGGCGGCCGTCCGCGTATCGGTGTTCATGGGCATGCCCGTGGTGGGACTGTGCCCGCCCTTGTCGGACAGCATGTTCATGGCGTGGTCCACCCGCTGCCAGAAGCCCCGGGCCTCCAGCGTGCCCCAGTTGAAATCGCCCGTGTACTTGCCGTTGACGAAGGTGGACCGGTTGTTGGTCATGTCCATGTACTGGTTGGCGAACCCTTCGTAGGGGATGTCCTGCTGCCCGAACGTCAGCGCCAGCTGGTGATTGGCCTTTCGGACGCCCAATGTCACCGCATGGTTGAAGCTGAGATAGTTGGTCGACAGCACGCGCTGGCCGCCGCCGCCGGCGTGGTAGTCGTCGGCATGGCTGTAGGAGCCAGTGTAGCGCAGGCTCAGCCAGTCGTTGGCGACGGTCACGGAGTCGGAGGCGCCGGAGCCCCCGCCATTGCTGCGATAGTCGCCGCGCACGTGGCCGGTGACGAGGATTTTGGAATTTCGGGCGAAGATCGGGTCCTTGCGATCGACCTCGATCGTGCCGCCGGTGCTGTCGCCGCCCTGGCTGACGGAGGTGATGCCCGCGATGGCGACGGCGGTGGAAACCGCGTCGGGGTCGATATAGGACATGGCGGGATTCATGTGATTGGGGCAGGCCGAGGCGATCCGCATCCCGTCCACGAACGTCGCGACGCGATCGTCCGCCATGCCGTCGAGCACGGGCAACGCCGAGACGCCGCCGCCCGCATAGGCGCTGAACCCGAGGCTGTGCCGGAACAGACCCGTCGTATCGTGGTCGGCCGTGATGGTGCGGCGCAGGCCGTTGACCGTGATCACCTCCTGGTTGGTGGCGTCGACGGTGCGATGCGCCGGCCCGTTCAGCGGCACCGCATGGCGTATCGGCGCGGCTGGCGCAACGGGCGACACGGCAGGGGCCTCGGCCCGGAGGGGCGCGGCGGACGCAGGCAACGTGACCATGCAGCCGCAGGCGAGCAGCCCGACGCGGGACGCGCGCCGGACATGAATGAATGTCATGACGAAAAAGCCTTCAGCGGAACGAAGACAGCCGCTGCCTCACCCCTTCCGATGTTCCGGAAAGGACACGGTCATGCGGCGCTTTATGCGTTTCGGCTGAAGGCGGGCGGCCCCGTGGGGGGTGGAAGGCCGACCGGCCGCACGCGCGGCGGGGCGCGCGGCATCTGCGCGCCGTACAACATCCGGCGCCACCCCGTGACCGTCAGCGCGATGGCTGGGACCGCGCCCAGCACGACCATCGGAAGATGCAGCAGCGGGCACAACGGGCAGTACCCGTCGTCATGGTGATGGGGCGCATGACGGCCATCGCCCATGGTCGCCATGCCCATGCCCGCCATGTCCATGCGCGGCATGTCCATCCCGGATATGGCCGGCGCAGGCGCAGCCGGCCCGACCGACAGGCCGGTCAGCCGCTCGAACGTCGCACGCGGCGTCTCGTCAGGGCGGGCCTGTCCCTGCAGCACAAGCTGGCCCAGCAGACCCGCCAGGACGCAGACGACCAGCAGCCAGCGCGAAAGGCTGGCCAATGGGATGGTCCGACATCCAGGATGGGTCGCGCGCAGGGGCCTGCCTTTCACGTTGCCGATGGTCGCCAAAAAAACGGAACACGGTCGCCTTGTAAACTCCGGGCCTAAACTCCGGACCGAATTCAGACTCCCGCCGCCCCCGGCAAGTGCAGCAACGCCATGCCTTCACCTCGACCCGTCCCGTTCAAAGCCAGTCTGGACATCCAGTCTGGCCCCGAGGGGTGTCCACCCTTGCAAATACGTTACGATCGTATACGGGTATTCCTGCCTTTTGCCCAGAATACGGAACGCAATGAGTATCATAGCGCTGACACGCGACGCGCGGTATTATCGGTTCGTTGTCGTCGGGCTTCTCGTCTGCGCGGGGTGTATCGCCTATCTGGACAGGACGGCGATGGCGATCGCCAATCTGGAGATCGGGCACGACTTCGGACTGTCCTATTCGACGCTCGGCCTCCTGCTGTCATCCACGACCTGGTTCTATATGAGCGCCCAGCTTCCGGCAGGGGTTTTGTCCGACCGCCTGCCGGCACGATGGCTGCTGCTGGCAAGCCTGCTGTCGTGGGGGGCGTCCCAGATCCTGTGCGGCACCGCGAACGGCGTCGGCGGCGTGCTGCTGGGCCGCTGCGCCCTCGGCCTTGGCGAGGCACCGCTGTTCCTGGCGGGCACGCGGGTCATCAAGCAATGGTTCGACGAGACCGAATGCGCGGCGCCCATCGGCGTGTTCAGCGCCTCGGCGTCGTTTGGACAGACGATCGCACCCGCCATCCTCAGCAGCATCATGGTGCGCTGGGGATGGCATGCCATGTTCCTGTGGATTGGCGTGGCCAGCGCCGTCATGGGCGTCGTCTGGGGCATGTTCTATCGCGATCCCGGGACGCAGGGCGTGCGATCGCCGTCACCACGCCCGACCGCCGCCCCGGCGCCCCCGCCTGCCGCGCGCGGCATGACATTCTACCTGCGCCACCTGCTGGCAAATCGCACGGCATGGGCGATGGCGGTGGGATTCATGGGGGTCATGTATCTGCTGTGGCTGTATTCGGCGTGGCTGCCGACCTATCTGCGGACGGTGCAGCATTTCTCGGCGGAGGACGCGGGCTATCTGGCCACCATTCCACAACTTTCCGGATTTCTTGGCGGATTATGCGGGGGCTTCATCGTCGATGCCCTGGCACGCCGGGGCCTGCCGCCGCTACTGTGCTCGCGGCAGCCGCTGGCCTGGGCACTGAGCGTCGCCTCCGTGGCGACGATGGCGGCGGGGCTTACCCACATGGCGTGGCTGACCCTTTCCATCATGTCGATCGCGCTTTTCGCGGTCGGTGTGGCCATGACCTGCGGCTGGACGCTGGGTGCCGTGATCGTCGGAGAAGACGCGGTGGCGACCATGGAGGCGTTCCAGAATGTCGGGGGGTCTTTCGGGGCGGCGATGGCGCCGATCGTCACCGGCGTCGCGGTGCAGGCCACGGGCGCCTATCTCTCCGCGCTGGTGATCGCGGGTGCGATCGGCGTGGGCTGCGTGCTTGTCTATATCCTGGGCGTGCGGCGGACGATCGACCTCGACGGCATCGCGTAACGTCGCTGGCGCATCACAGGGTCGATGCCGCGCGGGAACCATGGGCATCCACGATCCGCTGCACCATCGGCGCGAAATAGGCGAAATCCGGCGTTTCCATTCCCGCGACCTTGCCGGCATCGTCGAGATGACGAACGCGCACGATCTTCCGGAAATCGGGATGTTTCTCGAACGCCGCGACTTCCGCGTCGTTCATCGGACCGCCCTGAAGCGAGAGCGAGTGCACCGAGGCTGCCGACAGACGGGAAAAATAGCCGGGGTCGGTCGCGCAGATATAGCGCTTGGCCGCCACATGCAGGCGAACGCAATCGACGACGAGTCTGGGGAAAAAGCGCTCCAATATCCTCGCGCCGGCCTCCTCGTGATGCCTGTCGTGCGTATCGTCCATCGAAAACATGCCGAATTCGCTGGTAAAATGACCGATGTCATGCAGCAGCGTCGCGACGATAATGACATCCGCCTCGCCTTGCCGCTCGGCGAGGCAGGCGCCCTGCAGCATGTGCTCGGCCATCGTGACCGGTTCGCCAAGATATTCCTCGCCGCCGCGCCGCGCGAAGATATCCGCCAGGAAGGCCACGATCGTTTCGGACGATAACGTCCCATGACTGAGCTTTGCCATCACATCGCCTTGCCGTGTTGAAGCTCGATTGCCGCCAGTGTCGACAGGAGACCATCCTTGTCCGCATAGCATCCCTGGAGCCAGCGCGAACCCGCCCCCGCATACCCCTTGCGCGCATGCAGGACGCGCGTGTTGTCGACAACGAACGATTCGCCCGGCGACAACTTGAATGTGACTTCCATCGCGGGGTCGTCGATCAGGTCGCAGAAACGACGATAAGCGGCGTAGTATTCGGCCATGTCTTCATAGGGAACATCGGTGATCGCCGCGGTGGAACGGTTGTTGAACCGGATATTCACCAGTTCGCCGTCCGGGGCCAGCTCGATCATCGGGCGCCGCGCGTGCAGGTACACCCCTTCGCTGCCCGCATATTCGAAATTCGCGCAATAGCGTGTCAGCAGGGCGAAGCCCCGCGGGTCCTCTGCCTGGAGGCGCCTGGCCGCGCAAAACCCGTCGACGACGATATTTTCGCCGCCTTCGGCTGAGTTTTCGAGACAATAGAGGATTTGCAACGTGGGGACGGGATCGCGGTACGGATTATCCGTATGGGCCTGCAGGCCAAGACCCGTGTAGGCGAGATTCGTCGGGTTCACCTCTGTCCGCACTTCGAAATGCCGACCGTAATTCGTTTCGCGGACATAACCGAACAGCGATGCGACTTTGAACAGGCAGCCGCTCTCTACCGCTCCGCCGGTGAGTTTGCCGAAACCGTAGCGGCGTATGCCGGACAGCCACGCGGCCAGGGCGGTCCGACTGTGGACGACCTCGGAAAAATCGGCCTGCGGGATCCTCGCGCCCAGGCTGGCATCCCAGGTCTCGATCTGGGGGGCGATCCAGCCTGGGGCGCGGCGCCCGGTCCTGTCGTAGGCGTGATCGGCCAGCCAGCCGATGTCATAGGCAATGACGCGATCTTCGGGCGCGAAGGTCAGGAACAGCTGTCCCGATGTGCAATGCGCCGCCGAGACACGCGTCTCCACCGGGATATCGCGCAGCGTGATCAACCGCTGGCCGTTTCCCGGCGCGCGCGTCGTCTCGTCCCAGGCATTGTCGCGCAGCCAGATCGCATGGAAGCGCCGGACCTGGCCGCCGGAGACAGTCAAGGCGATCGCCTTTCCGTCGTCCAGAATTTCGACGTCATGCCGCATGCCGACCCCCAGTGGTTGATGTGACGGCGCATTTGACATGACCCGACCCATAGGAACAATTAATGGATATCGATAGAATGGCGTCGTTTTGATTATGTCTGAATCGCGTCAGAGTCTGCCGCCGCTCGAATGGATCCGGGTTTTCGAGGCCGCGGCGCGCCTCGGCAACTTCACCGCGGCGGCAAACGAACTCGGCCTCACGCAGGCTGCCGTCAGCCAGCGCATCCGCAATCTCGAATTGCGGCTGGGCGCCCAGCTGTTCACCCGCCAGGCGCGCGGGGTCACGCTCTCGACGACAGGAGAGGCCTGGCTGCCGCATGTGCAGGCCGCGCTCAGCCAGCTTCTGCACAGCACCGCCAATCTGTTCGAAGCGCCGCACGGCAAGATCGCGATCGCTGCGTCGTCCTCGATCATCGAACTCTGGATCGTGCCCCGGCTTTCACGGATCGGCCGCTGCCTTCCGCATGTGCAACTCTCTTTTGAGACGATCCAGCACCTGCCCGACTATGAGCGCTCGGAGGTCGATTTCGAGATCCGTTTCGGCACCGGAAGCTGGCCGCAACGCGATGCGCAGCGGCTGTTCGTCGAGGAATTCGCGCCGGTGGCGTCGCCGGCCTTGCTGAACGGCCGCAAGGGAAACTGGCATGAGCAGCCGCTGATCGCGGTTTCGGGGCCGAGGATCGGCTGGCGCGACTGGACCCTTCAGACCGGTCAGCCGCTTCCGCCTGTGCCGTCGCTGCGCTTCGACACGTTCGCGCAGGCGTTACGCGCGGCAGAGGCCGGGGCGGGCATCCTGCTGGCGTCGCTTGCCCTGTGCAACGCTGCCCTCGAAGCCGGTACCCTCGTGCGGCTGACAGACCAGACCCTGCGCATGGATGCGGGGTACTGGATCACCTGGCCGCGCGCTCGACCGGCCTTTCCCGAGCGGCAGCCGCTGGTCGACTGCCTGCTGGGACCAGCCTGTTCGCAGGCAGTTTGAAAAAAGCAGTTTGAATGTGCCCGCGCGGACGAAGCAGGCCCCTACCCGCCCGTCAGCGGGAAATGGCACGCCACCTGCCGCCCGTCGCCCGGATCGCGCAGGGCCGGCGGGTCGGTGCGGCAGCGGTCCTGCGCGCTGGGGCAGCGGGTGTGGAAGCGGCACCCCGGCGGTGGCGCGATCGGGCTGGGCACGTCGCCGCGCAGCGGAGGCGCGCGGTCGCCGTCGGGCAGCACCACCGGTTCGGGCACGGCGGCGATCAAGGCTGCGGTGTAGGGATGGGCCGGGCGGTGCAACACGGTATCGGCGTCGCCCAGTTCGACGATGGCGCCCAGATACATCACCGCGACGCGGGTCGAGATCTGGCGCACCACCGCCAGATCATGGGCGACGAACACATAGGTCAGGCCCAGCCGGTCGCGCAGGTCCATGAACAGGTTGACGATCTGCGCCTGGATCGACACGTCCAGCGCCGATACCGGTTCGTCCGCCACCACCAGCCGGGGCGACAGCGCCAGGGCGCGGGCGATGTTGATCCGCTGCCGCTGGCCGCCCGAAAATTCATGCGGGTAGCGCGCCAGCGCCGCCTGCGGCAGGCCGACCAGATCCATCAGTTCCGCCAGACGCGCCGCGATATCGGCCGCCGTCCGTCGCCGCCCCTGCCCGTCGCGATGCACGCGCAGCGGCTCGGCGATCAGGTCGCCGATGCGCCGGCGCGGGTTCAGCGAGGCATAGGAATCCTGGAACACCATCTGCATCCCCTGCCGCAGCGGACGCAGGGTGCGTTCCGGCAGGGCGGTGATGTCGGTTCCGTCGAAGACAACGCGGCCCGCCGTCGGCCGGGCCAGGCGCAGCAGGCAGCGCCCCAGCGTCGATTTGCCGCATCCGGATTCGCCCACCAGACCCAGCACCTCGCCTGGCCGGACCGCCAGCGATACCCCGTCCAACGCGCGCAGCACCTGACCCCGGCCGACGCGGTACTCCATGCGCAGGGACTGGGCTTCGATCAGCGGTGCGGTCATCGCGTTCTCCTTGGGGCGCTGCCCCAAACCCCGCCAAAGGCAGTCGCCTTTGGAAACCAAGTGTTTGGAGGTTGTTTCGCCAGACGATCGGCCGAGCGAGAGTGCCGCGAAGCGGCACGCCCGTCCTGTGTTTCCGAGCACTGGAGCGGAGCGGCCTTGATGGCCGTGAGCACCAGCGCGCAGGAAACGCGCGTCGGATCGCCGGCAGATCGCCTGGTGAAACAGCCTCTGGGGTCAAGGGGCCGGCGGCCCCTTGCGGGTGCGGGCAGAGCCCGCGCTTTCCTGGCACTCATACGGTCGCGCACCGCGCCGGCAGGTCGCGCCCTTCGGCCGGCAGCACACAGGCGATGTCCTGCACCCCGCGCGGCAGCAGCGGCGGGCGCACGGCGCAGGCGTCGTGCGCGTAGGCGCAGCGCGGGGTGAAAGGGCAGCCCGCCGGGCGGTCGGCGGGGGCCGGCGGGCTGCCGGGGATGGAAGGCAGGCGCGCCGGCCGCGCGCCGTGCAGCGGCGGGATCGAATCCAGCAGGGCAGCGGTGTAGGGATGGCCCGGCCGGGCGAACACCGCCCCGGTCGGCCCACGTTCGGCGATGATGCCCGAATACAGCACCATGGTGCGGTCGCAGGTTTCGGCCACCACCCCCATGTCGTGGGTGATCAGCAGCACCGACGAGCCGTACTCCCGCCGCAGGCGGCGCAGCAGGTCCAGGATCTGCGCCTGCACGGTCACGTCCAGCGCCGTCGTCGGTTCGTCGGCGATCAGCAGCGACGGGTTGCACGACAGCGCCATGGCGATCATCGCGCGCTGGCGCAGGCCGCCGGAGAGTTGATGCGGATAGCGGTCGGCGACGCGGGCGGGGTCCGGCACGCCCATGTCGCCCAGCAGGCGGATGGTGCGGGCGCGGGCGTCCTTGCGGGTGACCCGGCCGTGGGCGCGGATCTGTTCGTCGATCTGCCAGCCCACCGTGTAGACCGGGGTGAAGGCGGTCATCGGGTCCTGGAAGATCATCGCGATCTCGCGACCCCGCAGGTCACGGAAGGCACGCTGCGGCAGGCCGACCAGTTCGCGGCCCTTGAAGCGCGCCGAGCCGGTGATGCGCGCGCCCGGCGCGTCGATCAGGCCCATCAGCGCCAGCGCCGTCATGCTCTTGCCCGACCCGGACTCGCCGACGATGCCCAGGATTTCCCGCGCGCCCAGCGTGAACGAGACGGAATCGATGATGGTCACCATCCGCCCGCCGACCGGCAGCGCGATCGTCAGGTCCCGGACCGCCAGCAGCGGCATTGCGTCAGCGTCCATCACGCACGTCCATCCCGCACCCTGGGGTCGAGCAGCAGGTAGAGCATGTCGACCACCGCATTGGCGATGACGACGAACACCGCCGAATACATCACCGTCGCCATGATCAGCGGCAGGTCCAGATTGCCCAGCGCCTGGTAGGTCAGGCGCCCCACGCCCTGCAGGCCGAACACGACCTCGGTCAGCAGCGCGCCGCCGCCGACCAGCTGCGCGAAATCCAGCCCGAACAGCGATACGAAGGTGATCATCGAGGTCCGCAGCCCATGGAACAGCAGTACCCGCGCGGGCGACAGGCCCTTGGCGCGGGCAGTGCGCATGAAATCCTCGCCCCGGACGGCCACCAGGTCGGCGCGCAGCACGCGGCTGTAGATACCGATGAACAGCACCGCCAGCGTGAACCACGGGATGACCAGCGCCCGAAACCAGCCCAGCGGGTCCTGCATGAAGGGCACGTAGCCCAGCCCGGGCACCCAGCTGAACAGCCAGCTGTCGTGATAGCGGCTCTGCGTCAGCAGGTTGGCGACCTGGCCCAGCCAGAAGACGGGGATCGAAATGCCGACCAGCCCCAGCATCATCAGCCCCCGGTCCACCCAGCCGCCGCGCAGCGCCGCCGCCAGCGTGCCCATCGCGACCGACGCCAGCACCCAGATCACCGCCGCCCCGGTGACCAGCGACACCGTGACCGGGGCCGCCTGGAAGACCTCGGGCACCACTTTTTCCCCGCGGTTGACGTAGGAGGTCAGGTCCCGCGTCACGAACAGCTTTTCCATCATCCGGATGTACTGCACCGGCAGCGGCCGGTCGAAACCGTATTCGACCCGCACCCGCGCGACAGTCTGGGGCGAGGCGTTGCGCCCGGCGATGCGCGCCGTGGGATCGGCGCCCGGTGTGGCGAAGAACACCAGGAATACCAGCACCGAGATGCCGACCAGCACGAACAGCGTCTGCCCCAGCCGCCGCAGGATCGCCATCGCCATCAGCCGCGCCCCCGGTCGCCGTCGCGCACATCCAGCGCGTCGCGCATCCCGTCGCCCAGGATATTCAGCGCCAGCACCACGACGATGATCGCAAGCCCGGGCGCCACGGCCACCATCGGGCGGGTATAGATCAGGCCCTCGCCATCCTGGATGATGGTACCCCATGATGCGGCGGGCGCCTGCACGCCGATCGACAGGAACGACAGCGCCGATTCCGCCATCAGCGCCAGCGCCGTCATCAGCGGTGCCAGCACCACCAGCGTGCCGGTGACGTTGGGCAGGATGTCGCGCAGCACGATGCGATGGCCCGGCACCCCCAGCCCACGCGCGGCGGTGACGAATTCCGACCGGCGCAGCGTCATCACCCGCCCGCGCACCGGCCGCGCGGCATAGGGGACATAGACCAGCGCGATGATGCAGATCGGGATCAGCAGATTGTCGCTGGCCACGGTGAACGGCCCGATCCGCAGCCCTTGGCTGACGGTGACGATCGAGAGCGAGATCGCGAACAGATAGACCGGCACCGCCCACATGATGTCCATCATGCGCGACAGCACGGCGTCCACCACGCCCCCGGCATAGCCGGCCACGATGCCCACGCACGCCGCCACCATGATGCACAGCGCCGCCGCACTGAAAGCGATCAGCAGCGAATTGCGTCCGCCATACAGCAGGCGCGCCGCCACGTCCCGCCCCTGGCTGTCGGCCCCCAGCGGATAGGCCGCCATGCGCCAGGTCGGCCCGATCGGCGACAGGCCCAGATGCAGCGGATTGTCGTTGGGCTGCATGATGTCGACCTGCCGCCCGTCCAGCATCACCGTCCCCGCGACGTTCGAGGTAAACGGATCGGTATGCGCCACATCGTCGGCATAGACGGGCGCCAGCAGGCACGCCACGGTCACCAGCGCCAGGACCGCCAGCGACACCATCGCGCCGCGATGACGCACCAACACGCGGGCCGCCGTGCGCCACGGGCCAGCGGACGCGCGCGCCGACACGGAAGGGGACGAAGGGGTTAACGCGGTCGTCATCACGCCTCCTTAGCGAACCCAGAGCTGGGCGATGAGCAGAAGATGGTACGGGCTGATCGCCACATGGCCCACCCGCGCGGACACGACATCCACGCGCCGGGTCTGGACCAGCGGCACCACCGGGGCCAGGGCCATCAGGTCGCGGCCGACCTGCCGCCACAGGGCGTCGGCCCGGGCCGGATCGGTCATCTGGGCCAGCGCCGCCGCGCGCATCGCGGCATCCAGGGCGGGGTCGCACAGGCCGGACATGTTCAGTGAATTGTCCGACCCCGGATGGAAGCTGTCGCAGGAAAACAGCGTGTGCAGGTAGCTGCTGGGCGCGGGATAGTCGGATTCCCAGCCGGTAAAGCCGATCTGCACGTCGTTGCCGGTGTTCTGGAGGTACGAGAATTCGACCGTGGGCGTGATCGCCCGCGTGGTGACGCGATAGCCGAGCGCCGTCAGGACATCGCGGACCTCGCCCGCGATGGCGATGGCGACCGGCGAGGTCTGGGTCACGATAGACACCGCCTGCCCCGCCGTGCCGCTGGCCCGCACCAGCGCGCGGGCGCGGTCCAGGTCCGGTCCCTGCCACGCCGGCGCCGGATGGTCGGCCGACGCGCCGCGTCCGTAGGCGCAGGCCGGATCATATCCCATCAACCCGCGCGGCAGCATCCCGCACAATGGCAGGGCCAGTGCCGGGCCGCCTTCATGGATCACCACGGCGTGCCGGTCGATGGCATCGTTCAGTGCCCGCCGCACCGCTGGATTGTCGAAGGGCGGCCGCCGGACGTTCAGTTCCATGTAATAGACGACCTGCATGTCCGACAGATGGACGCGCGCGGCGTACCGGTCCCCCAGTTCGCCCAGCCGGTCGGCGGGCGGCATGTCCAGCATCCAGTCGTACTGGCCGTTTTCCACCGCCGTGACTTCGGCGTCGGCCTCCAGCCCGAAATCGTACTGGATGCGGTCGGGATAGCCGTCGGGCTGCGCTACCGGGTTCCAGGCGTGGAAATACGGGTTGCGTTCCATCCGCAGCCCGCGATCCGGATCGTAGGACACGATGCGGTACGGCCCGGTGCCCGGCGGGGCGACATTTCCGGTATCGGCGCCGGGCGTATCGGCGGGAACGATCGACGCCTGCGGAAAGGCCAGCTGGTACAGGAAATCCGGATCCGGCCGCACCAGATGGAAGGTAACGCTTCCCGCCGCCGGATCGGCCACCACGCCCCCGGCCAGGGTGCAGTCCGTCCTGCCGTTCAGGCAGGGTGCCGCGCCGACCAGGTCGCTGAAATAGGGACCGGCGGCCGGGCTGTTGACGCGAAAGATCCGGCGCATCGTCGCCGCCACGTCGTTGACCGTCACCTCCTGCCCATTGGAAAACCGCACGCCGCGCCGCAGGTGGAACACATAGGTCAGGCCGCCATCGCGGATGTCGGGCGGCCCGTCGGCCAGGTCGGGTATCGGCCGGTCCCCGTCGCCGATGCGGTCGGGCGCGCTCTTGGGAAAGGCCATCAGCCCGTCATAGACCGGAGCCTCGAGTTGCAGGTTTTCATGTTCGTAGGCGATCTGCGGGTCCAGCGACCCGCCCGACGACGCGGCGGTCAGGCGCAGCGTGCCGCCGCGATGGTCCGACCCGGCCGCCCGGGCCATCCCCGGACAGATCGTTCCCGGACAGATTGCCCCAAGCCACGCAGCGCACAGGCAGGCGGCGCCAGGCCGGTGACGCGCCCTCATGCGGTCATGCATCCCGCCCCGGTCACTGCACCCATACGCGCGAAAAAATCATGTGATAAAGGTTGGTATAGAAATAATTGCCCAGCCGGCGCGACACCAGGTCGATGTAATTCATGCGGATCATCGGCACGTCGGGCGTGTCGCGGTCGATCGCGCGATTCGCCTGCGCCCACAGATCGGCGGCCTCCGCCGGGTCGGTCGCGGCCTTGGCGCGGTCCATCAATGCCTGCGTCGCACGGTCGCAATAGCCGGCGATATTGATGGAATTGTCCGAACCGGGATGGAAATTCTCGCATCCCAGCAGGTCGTCCAGGAAATTCGACGCCGACGGATAATCGGCAAACCAGTCGGAAATGCTGATCTGGACCTTGTTGGCAGTATTCTGGATGTATCCAAGCTGCATGGAATGGGCCAGCGGCTTGACGCTGGCGTCATAGCCGATGGCCTGCAGCATGTTGCGCAGATACACCCCCATGCTCATGTCCACCGCGGTGTTCTGCACCACCAGGGTCACATGCTGCCCGCGCGTGCCGCTCTGCGCGACCAGGGCGCGGGCGCGGTCCAGGTCCGGGGCCTGCCAGGTGGCGGCCCGATGGTCGGGGTCGGCCCCGCGCGTGTAGGAACAGCCGTCGATCGCGCCCGCGATGCCGCCCGGCACCATGGTGCATAGCGGCGCCGCCACCCCTGTGCCGCCATACAGGATGACCATCGCCCGCCGGTCCATCGCGTAATTGACCGCCTGCCGCGCCAGCCGGTTGTCGAAGGGCGGAAGGTTGACGTTCATCGGGGCGTAATACATGCCGAACAGCGGGCGGAGATGAACCTGCGCGGCATAGCGCGACCCGATCTCGCCCAGCCGGTCCAGCGGCTTGTTGTCGAACATCCAGTCGTATTGGCCGTTTTCGATCGCCGTCACCTCGGCTTCGTCCGGCAGGCCGAAATCATATGTGATGTGGTCGACATAACCGTCGGGCTGGGCCTCGGCGCTCCAGACATGGAAATACGGGTTGCGGTCCAGCCGCGCGCCCTGGTCGGGGTCGTAGGACGCGAACATGTACGGCCCGGTCGTGGGCGCGGGCACGTTGCCCAGATCATGGTCCGGCAGGTCGGCCGGGACGATCGACGCGTGCGGGAAAGCCAGCTTCTGCAGGAATTCGGCATCCGGATCGCGCAGATGGAACGTGACGGCACGCGTCGCGGCATCGATGTCCAGGCCGCCCTGCAAGGTGCAATGCGCCGCATCGCGCAGGCACGCGTCCGCGCCGACGATATTGCCGTAGAACGATCCCGCCGTGGGGCTGCCGACGCGGAAGATGCGCCGCATCGACGCCGCCACGTCCGCCACCGTGACCTCTCGCCCATCGGAAAAGCGCACGCCGCGCCGCAGGACGAAACGCCAGGTCAGGCCGCCATCCACCGGCTGCGGCACCGATTCGGCCAGGTCGGCGACGACCTCGCTGCCACCCATCCCCTGCGCCTTGCGAAACGTCACCAGCCCGTCATACAGGATCGAGAACAGCTGCGCGTATTGCGACGTGTAGTTCAGTTGCGGGTCGAGCGTCCCGCCCGACGACGCCGCCGTCAGCCGCAGGGTGCCGCCCCGGTGCGGGCTGCCCCGGGTCTGGCCGTCCCCGACAGCCGCAGGCGCACCGCCATCCTGCGCCCGGGCGTCCTGCGTCTTGGCATCCTGCGCCCTGGCCTGGCCCATGTCCGCGCCCGCCGCCGACAGCAGCAGTCCGGCGGCCAGGACACGCGCCGACCAGGCCGTCATTCAGGGCGCCGCCATCAGGCCGTTCAGGCGGGCCGCGATGTCGTCGGCCGACGCCGTGGATTCGATCGTGCCGGCGTAGCGGCCTTCAGGGGACATGATGACGATCCGGGGCGACGGCTCCATGCTGTAGTCGCCGTCCGTGCCCTCATGTCGAACGTAGGGCGCGTGATATTCGCGCGCCACCGCCTGGATCATGTTGGGCGCGCCGGTCAGGGCGAAGATGCGCGGGCCGAAGCGCAGGGTGTAGGCCCGCAGGATCTCGGCCGTGTCGCGCATCGGATCCAGCGTGATGAACAGCGGCGCCACCATCCGCGCGCGCGGACCCAGCCGGTCCATCGCGCCGGCCATCGCCGTCAGAGTGGCCGCGCATTGCGTGTCCGGGCAGCGTGTGTAGCCGAAATAGACCAGCATCCACCGTCCCTGGAAATCGGTGTCCGACACCGCCCCGTCAGCGGCGCTGACCAGGCGGAACGACCCGCCGACCTCGTTGCCGTTGCTGGACAGGACGGGTCCCATCCGGTCCGCCACCCGGTAGGTGCCGTACCCCACGATGCTGGCCACCACCACGATGATCGCGGCGATCGTCAGCCTGCGTTTGTCCCGTTGCTGCATCAATGTGCGTCCGCCCAATTCAATCCGGTCCCGGTTTCCACGACCAGCGGCACGGAAAGGGACGCTGCGGATTCCATGACCTGTTTCACGAGGGCCGACAGCGCGCCCTCGTCGCCCGCCCGCACCTCGAACAGAAGTTCGTCATGGACCTGAAGCAGCAGGGTTCCGTCAAGCCCGGCATCGCTCAGCGCCGCCGGCAGGCGCACCATCGCGCGCTTGATGATGTCCGCCGCCCCGCCCTGCAACGGTGCGTTGATCGCCTGCCGTTCGGCATAGGCGCGGCGGGCGGCGTTGCGGTCGCCGATCCCCGGCACCCAGCAGCGCCGGCCGAACGGGGTGGTGACGTAGCCCTGCTCCTTCGCCTCGGCGCGCATGCGGTCCATGTAATCGCGGATCCCGGGATAGCGGGCGAAATAGGCGTCGATGTAGAACCGCGCTTCGCCCGGCGAAATGCCCAGCTGCCGCCCCAGGCCGAAGGCGCTGATGCCGTAGATGATGCCGAAATTGATCGCTTTCGCCCGGCGGCGGGTCAGCGGGTCCATGCCCGCGATGGGAATGCCGAAGACTTCGGATGCCGTGCGCGCATGGATGTCCTGGCCCAGCGCGAAGGCTTCGCGCAGCGGTTCGATTTCCGCGACATGGGCCAGCAGGCGCAGTTCGATCTGCGAGTAATCGGCCGACAGCAGGACGCGCCCCGGCGCCGCGACGAAAGCCCGGCGGATGCGGCCGCCTTCCTCGGTGCGGATGGGAATGTTCTGCAGGTTCGGCTCGTTGGAGGACAGGCGGCCGGTCGTGGTGATGGCCATCTGGAACGAGGTATGTACCCGCCCGCTGCGCGGATCGGCCTGGCTGACCAGCGCGTCGGCATAGGTCGATTTCAGCTTGGCCAGCTGCCGCCAGGCCAGGATGCGGCCCGGCAGGTCGTGCCCCTTGTCCGACAGGTCCTGCAGGACCGAGGAATCGGTGCCCCATGCCCCGGATTTCATCCGCTTGCCGCCCGGCAGGCCCATCTCGTCGAACAGGATCTCGCCCAGCTGCTTTGGCGAGCCGACATTGAACGACCGGCCCGCCAGCACATGGATCTCGGCCTCCATGCCTGCCATGCGCTCGGCGAAATCGGCCGACATCCGGCGCAGTTCGGCGACGTCGACGGCGATCCCCGCGCGTTCCATGTCCGCCAGCACCGGCACCAGTGGCCGTTCCAGTTCCTCATACACCGCCAGCGAGCGATGGATGCGCAGCAGCGGGCGCAGCGTCAGCCACAGCCGCAGGGTCACGTCCGCGTCCTCGGCGGCGTATTCCGTGGCGCGTTTGACATCCACCCGCGCGAAGGGGATGCGGTTGCGGCCTGTGCCCGTCACCTCGTCATAGGAAATCGGCGTATGACCCAGGTACAGGCGCGACAGCTCGTCCATCCCCTGGCCGTGGCGGCCGGCGAACTGCGCGTAGGAAATCAGCATCGTGTCGTCAATGGGCGCCGGCTGCGGCGCGCCGGCGCGCGTCAGCACCAGCAGGTCGAACTTCGCGTTCTGGAAGATCTTCAGCACCGCCGGGTCGGCCAGCAGCGGCCCCATGACCGCCAGCACCAGATCGACCTCCAGCTGCGGGCCGACCGGATCGGCCTCCGGGCCGGTCTCCGCCGCGCCGTCCATGGGCAGAAGCTGGGGTTCGGCCACGGGCTCCGCCTCGTGCCGCAGGGGGATGTAGCACGCCCGGCCCGGCCCGACGGCCAGCGACAGGCCGACCAGACCGGCATGCAGCGGATCCAGCCCGTCGGTTTCGGTATCCACGGCGCAGACCCCGGCGCGGCGCGCCTCGGCCACCCAGGCCTCCAGCGCCTCGGTGGTCGTCACCGTCGCATAGGGGCCGTAGGGCACCTGGTCGGGCGCCACCGGGGCGACATCCCGCGCCGCAGGCGATGCGCCCGGGTCAGGTGCCGTGACGGACGGAGCAACGCCGATGGCGGCGGCCGATCCCTTGAGGCCCATCCGGTGCAGCAACGACCGGAAGCCCATCACGGCCAGCCATTCGCCCAGCCTTTCCTCGTCGGGCTCGCGGCAGATCAGCTCGTCCAGCGGCATGGGGCACGGCGCGTCCTCGCACAACGTCACCAGCGTGCGCGACAGCCGGGCCTTGTCGGCGTACTCGATCAGATTGTCGCGCCGCTTGGACGCCTTCATCGCCGGCGCGGCCGCCAGGATGGCGTCCAGCGATCCGTACTCGGCGATCAGCGCCGAGGCGGTCTTGGGCCCGATCCCCGGCACGCCGGGCACGTTGTCCACCGAATCGCCGATCAGCGCCTGCACGTCGATCACCTTGTCGGGGGTCACGCCGAACTTGGCCTCGACCTCCTTCGGGCCGATGGGCTTCTGGCGAATCGGGTCCATCATGTCGACGCCGGGCCGGATCAGCTGCATCAGGTCCTTGTCGGACGATATGATGGTGCACGTGCCCCCGGCATCGGTCACGCGGCGGGCATAGGCCGCGATCAGATCGTCGGCTTCCCATCCCGCGTGCTCGATTCCCGGCACGCCGAAGGCCGCCGTGGCGTCGCGGACCAGGGCGAACTGCGGCCGCAATTCCTCGGGCGGTTCGGGCCGGTGGGCCTTGTACTGGTCGTAGATCTCGTTGCGGAAGGTCAGTCGCCCGGCGTCGAAGATCACGGCCAGGTGGGTGCCCGCATGGTCGCGCAGCAGGCGCGCCAGCATGTTGGTGAAGCCGAAGACCGCATTGACCGGCGTTCCGTCCGGGGCGGACATCGGCGGCAGGGCATGGAAGGCACGGAAGATGAACCCCGATCCGTCGACCAGGATCAGGTGGATCGGGGCGTCGCTGGACATCGGAAAGCGATCAGTGCGCCGTCTCGTCCCCCGCGTCGGGATTCAGCACGAACAGGCGCGAGCAATAGGGGCAGAACGTCTGGTGGTCGGCAATGCGCAGCCACACGCGCGGATGGCCCAGCGCGCCCATCCCGCCGTCGCAGGACAGGGTGCGGGACTGGACGATGATCGTCTCGACATGCCCCAGGCGGGGTCGCGGCGTCGGGTAGAGCGTCTGGGCCTGCATGATGTTCGTTCCGCCTCGGTCTGTTGTCATGGGGTCTGTGGTCAGGAGTGACGGGGGATGATACGCAGGATTGCCGTGCTTTCAAACCTTCGCCTGTCACGCCTGCTTTATCTTGCCCTGCTGGCGCCGCTGGCCGGGGGATGCGCCCTGCGCGACCTGCCGGTTCCCCATCCGCCGCCGGCCCATGCGGCCGACGGGGCGCTGGTGCCGCCCGACGGGACCATGGTCCTGTCCGACGGCACGCGGATTCCCTATCGCGTCTGGCCCGCCCGCGGGGTGGAACATGCGGTGATCCTGGCCCTGCACGGCTTCGACGACAGCCGCGATGCGTGGGAATTTCCCTCCCCCGTCCTGGCGGCGCGCGGGATCACGCTGTACGCGCCCGATCTGCGCGGCTTCGGCGGCATGCCCGACCGTGGCGGCTGGGCAGGGGCCGAGCGGCTGGTCCATGACGCGGCGGACGAAGCCCGGATCATTGCCCGCCGCCATCCCGGCGTGCCGCTGTACCTGATGGGCGAGAGCATGGGCGGTGCGGTGCTGACCTGCCTGATGGCGGGGCCGGACGCGCCGCCGGCCGCCGGCACCATCCTGCTGGCCCCGGCGGTCTGGAAACTCGGCCCGGGGGCCGAGGTGCTGCTGCGCCTGATGGCGGCGGGCGCGCCGGGCTGGCGCCTGACGGGCCATGAATTGCCGGTGCATGTGGTGGCCGGCGACGACCTGGCGGCGATGCGGCGCCTGTACTACGATCCGCTGACCCTGCGCGCGACGCGCATGCAGGCCCTGTCCGGGCTGGCGGCGCTGATGCACCGGGCGGCGGACGAGGCACGACATATGCGCGGGCCGGTACTGGTGATCTACGGCGGTCACGACCAGCTGGTCCCGCCTTCGGCCATGGCCGATCTGTGGCGACGCCTGCCCGACTCCACCCGCCGGGACTACATCCCCGGGGGCTACCACCTGCTGATGCGTGGACGCACGCGGCAGGCGGTGATCGACGACGTGACGCAATGGATCGCCGCCCCCGACCGCTTCCTGCCATCGGGCGGGGACGCCGCCGCCGCCGCATGGTCCGCGCTGCCGCATGACGGCAGCGACGCCCCGCCGCCGTTGCCCGCTGCCCTGGACGGCCTGACTGTCAAATAAATGCGTGATCGGGACTGGCGCGCCAAAAAGGTTCGGGGTATGGAGGCGTCACTGGACTCGTAGCTCAGCTGGATAGAGCGTCGCCCTCCGAAGGCGAAGGTCGAAGGTTCGAATCCTTTCGAGTCCGCCATTTCTGTAAAAATTTGTGAATTAAATCAATCCACTAGATTGATCGCGCCGATTTTTACCCATTCTAAAACCCACGATAAAACATGGGTTAGACGCGGACCGCCGCGAACGCCTGCGGACAATCATCAGGCTGCGACCTTCCCTAGACACCGATAGACGGACGTGCGCCCGATCCCCAGCCGCTTGGCAATCTCGGTGGGGCTGACCCCCTCGGCGGCCAGCTTCTGGACTTCTTCGGCCTGTGCCCGCGCGGTGGGTTTCCGCCCCAGATAGCGCCCTTCCGCCTTGGCCTTGGCCTTGGCCTTGGCCTTGGCCTTGGCCTTGGCCTTGGCCTTGGCCTTGGCCTTGGCCTTGGCCTTGGCCTTGGCCTTGGCCTTGGCCTTGGCCTTGGCGATCCAAAACATTCTGTATTTTATTGGAACACAAATCTATTCCGCCTCGAATGTTCCGCTGGGGCAATCCCTATTGGAACAGAGGCGGACGCATACGAACGAAGACGGACTGTTGCGGATATTGCGCATGATACCATATTGCGGTATCAATCCTCATGAAGACGAAGCACCGACGCACACTCGAACTGATCTTCAAACGGCCCGTGTCCGCGAATGTGGCCTGGGCAGATATCGAAGCTCTGTTCGTCTCACTGGGTGCCGAGGTGTCGGAACGCGAAGGGTCGCGCGTAGGCGTCGTCCTGTTCGGTGAAATCCGCGTCTTTCATCGTCCCCATCCGTCACCGCACACGGATAAGGGAGCGGTCGCCAGCGTGCGGGAATGGCTCAAGGCAAATGGGGTAGCGCCATGAACAATGTCATGACCATCGGCGGCCAGCGGGCCGTGATCCAGTTCGATCCCGAGATCGGCATGTTCCGCGGAGAGTTCGTCGGCCTCAGCGGAGGGGCGGACTTCTATGCGGATAGCGTGGCGGGCCTGCAGCGCGAGGGCGAAATCTCCCTGCGGGTCTTCCTCGATATGTGCGCCGAAAAGGGGATCGACCCGGTGCGGCACTATTCGGGCAAGTTCCAGGTCCGCGTGAATGAGGAACTGCATGCACGCGCGGCCGAAGCTGCTGCAGCGAAAGGCGTAAGCCTGAACCAGTTCGTGCAGGACGCGATCGCCGAAGCCGCTGCCTGATTCTGTACTGGATGGACTGGACAGCGGCGGTGCATGATTTGCGCCGGCCGCCCTCCGCTCTCAGCTAATCACCACCTGGTAGACCGGCGCCGGGCCACCCTCGATCTCAGTCACCTGCTTTGCCTTGCCATAGGCGCGGTCGAGGATCTCCTTACCCGCCGCCACCTGCACAGCATGCGACTCCCCGTTCAGAGCCAACCATGCCAGGCGCTCAAGCACCTCGGGCCCATATTTTCCCGCCATGGCCCGCACATCGGCCGTTACCTTGTTCGGGACTCCCTTCGGCCGCCCGCCGGTCTTGCGTCCTTCAGCCATGGTCTACTCTCGTGAGACCTGTGCGCGGGTAATGGACGACGCGTGAGATTGATGATTCGCTGGCGTTCGTTTTTGGGTGTTGGAGACTGTCATGGCGCATCGGTCGATCGGTCAGGATTGTCTTGGGTTCTTGCGACCGGACCGGCCCACGTCATCGCTGGACGCGATCGTGGCGTTGATCGACTGGAAGCCGATCGGCGAGATGCTGTCGCCGCTGTATCCTGCGACGAAGGGCGAACCCGCATGGCCGCCCCTCTCGATGTTTCAGGCGATGCTCCTGGCGATCTGGTATGACCTGTCCGACGTCAAGCTGGCCGAGGCGCTGGATGACCGGGCGTCCTTTCGCCGGTTCTGCGGTTTTTCTCTTCACGAACCGACACCGGAGCGCACGGCCTTCGTGCGGTTCCGACGCTTATTGGTGTCCCGGTCCCTCGACAAAACCTTGTTCGAAGCCATCACGACCCAGTTGAAGGCTCGGGCGATCCGGATCAAGACCGGTACGATCGTCGATGCGACAGTCATCGCGTCGCACACGGAACAGGACAGCGAGGCGCGCTGGGTCAAACACAAGGGCAGAAAGGCCGTTCATGGTTTCAAGGCCCATGTGGGCGCCAACGCAGCAACCGCCCTGGTGGAGAAGATCTCCATCACGCCGGCCAACATCAATGATGGCCGGGCCGGTCCCGACGCCTTGCCGGACAATCCGGGCGAGGTATTTGCCGATAGCGCCTATCGGGGAGCGTATTTCCGTGAAGCCGTGCGCGCCAGGGGGGGCAGCATCCGGGTGGCGGCGACGGGAATGTGGGGACGTGACGAAAAGGAGACGATTGCGCGCCTGAAGGCATGGAACCATGGGGTCCATCGTGTCCGCGGACGGATCGAGAAGATTTTTGGCACGTGGAAACGAAGCTATGGCCTGCGCCGCATGCGATGGCGCGGACTCGCCAAGGCCGCCGTCCAGATCCACCTCACGGCCACCGCCTACAATTTCAGACGCACACTCACTATCGTCGCCAGGTAATCGGGGAATAAACGTAACGTCGGCATCTCCGGTGCCCTTGTATTATCAGACCCCCAAAGAAAGGGGGATTATATACTTGGCACCACAAACCTTAGATGAGAGGGATTATCATCTAAGCAGAGGTCTCCCCCTCCCTTGGCACACCGCTAACAGATGGCCTCGCCAACTGGCGAGGCCATCTCAGGCTCTAAGAGCCTATTCTTACCAAAACGCAACACTAAATGGAGAATAAAAATGCCACCATTTAAAGAAGCTGGATTTGCAGGGTTGTTCAGGCATTATAAATGGATATTTGTTTACCGTTTATGCAAATACATATTTAGGATTGACGTTGAACCAACAAAATTATGGCAAGTTGTCCCAGTCAAAAATCCACGTCGTTTCTGATTTTATTATTTTTATTTGTTCGTCATTAACTTTCGAAATAAAACAAAATATATCTTCTCCTTTTTTGCATAATTCTTGCAATTCTTTCTCAAATACAAAATGAGTAACGTTTGGTTCTACTATATGAAAATTACCACGATAAAAAATTCTGTGTGATTTATTTAGGATATAATCACCAATATCATAAATTATTTTTTTATTATGAGTACTGTTACTGCCACAACATACTATGTAAGGCATTTTCTACTCTTCATAATCACGTTATATCCACACTGGCTTCTGTGTAGTATGTGTAATTATGCTTTGAGGCGCTATTAGCAGTCAAGCCCCCTCTCTTGCCTTCTCTAGCCCTCCCACGAGACACTGGCCCCATCATCTTCTCAGGGGCATTTAAGGCATGGGAATTCCAAGCGACCCGCTCTTGGACATCATGAGGCGGTCCCTGATCAACCTCGATTTCATCGAGGCCAACTACCAGAACCATGGCCTCTACGAGGTCGCCCAGTTGGTTAATACCTTCTTGGGCGCTTTTATCCATCCCTTCGAGAAATCAGCCAAAGGGAAGGAATTCATCAGATATTTCAGAGAAAGGCCACCGCCTGTCCCATTTGAGACGAAGACTATTGGAAATCTCAATTATTTGGAATTTATCTATTTCGTGAGGCACGCATTGGCTCACGGCGACCTGCATTACAACGCAAATAAGATCAAACAAATTGAGTCAATCACGCTTTGGAACACCAAATATAAGGAAAATCCAGTCAGGATTACCCTATCCATACGGGATATGAAGGTGCTACTTCTTGATTTTAAAAACGGTATTGAGGAAATGTTTGAAATTTAAGATTATCTTTCTTTCAACCTCAATCCTGCCGTCAGACCTAAAGTCTTTAATTTTCAGAAAAGGCATAAACACGTCGGGCAGGTCTTTCCCCATTTCATCAATAAGTCCAAATTCCAATTCTCTCGTTTTTTCAAATAGTTCCCAATGATATTTCCTCATCTCATCATTTATATTTGCGCGGCGACCAGACTCTTCCAAATCGCTTTTGTTTGTTATTATCTGAAACAGCCTTTGTCTGACAGTTGATAAATATTCATGAGAAGATTTATTTAAGATAAATCTTGCCTGCTCTCCCAAATACATGGCATTTTCCACAATTTCAGTATTAGTTTTTTCATCACAGTCGCGCATACACACCCATATGATAGCCCGCGCGTGAACATCATAAATTGCATATCTGCGATCAAAAAGGTCAGAAATAACCTTCTCTTTGGATATTCGGCGCTGCCAGTTGGCAATCCAGATCGTGATAGACCCAATTGCGATTGTGACAATCAAAGTCCCGACGTCAGATGGCTTGATCGTTACCATATGGTCGAAAACCGAATATACGTCGGATGGCAAAGACAGTTGATTACAGTTTGCAGCCAAATTATCTTCTCCAACAGCAATCATAGGAGAATAACCCAATTAAATGCAGAAGGGAAGAAACGTCTCTTCTTTCGAAAACAGACAATTGGGGGACTTCAAATGCCTAGTCGGGTATGGAGTGTACCGAGGCTGTTGAGGGGAATGCCCCCCGGATGACGACGGACGTGCCGGGCTTCGAGAATTCAAAGAAATCAGAGGAGGATCGAGAAGATGTTCAAAGATGAATATGATGAACAAGGTTTTCCAACGCATCCGTGGAAACGATTTAAATGCAAAATGTATTACGTTCGACATCGTATAAAATTGATATTGATCAGGCCTTTTAAACATATAATAACGGTTTATGCGTCGCAATCAAACCGTTCTTTGCGTGATCAAATTATGTGGCTGCATGAGAGAATTAAGAAACTTGAAGAAAATAAATAATTATATCTCCTCTATTCCCAAAAAATCCTCAGAAACGTCATCTATTTTGGTTCCATCTTCCAAAAAAAGTACATAAACTTCGACTTCCGATATGAAATCATATCTACTTTTTTGAACTAATATTTTACTCTGATCATTTCCCAGCGAATCAGAAAACAAGAAAACGTCTCCTATATTCCCTTGAGCAATAGCATCATCCTCTGGGGTGGACGACAACCAAACTATCGCTGGAGCGTCGAGCAAAATGCTTGGAATTTTATCAAATACATATTTGCGGCCGGAGCGAGCTTGGTAAGACTTAGTCATTTGATCCTCCTCTTTTTATTTTTAAACATAGAATCATCCATTTTAAAAGAAAGATTATCGAGACTTGCCGAAAATCCCGTTTTCCCATATTCTGTAGGTGGCGTGTCGTAGCGCCTTTTCACACGAGGTCGCCCCTATGTCGGGTGGCCTGCCTAATGCAACACCCGGCTTTCGAGCCAAGGCGGTGAATGGGGGCACTCATTCTTCGTCCAAGGGAAATAAGCAGGGCGTGCCTATACCTCGTGTGAACACGCTACGACCCGCCCGACGCCAGGAGGCGTCGATGGGAAACTATGCTCGTCGTAGGGCACAATACGGGGTTCAACTACTGTGAAGACTTATTCGGCAAAGATTGTTTTGAAAAATGGCAATGTTCAAGAAGTCCGCGTACAGGCTGACAATTCTCTGAACGCCAAGTCTCTCATAGACATGCAGTATGGCAACCCGCAATATCTTTATCTTCCTCGCCTAGCCTGACAATAGACGGGCATAAATATGCCCGTCTCATTTATTATAAATTACACGATGGAATGATTGTGCGGGAGTAGGGAATGGCGAGCGTTAAAGAAACTCTTCAAGATTTATATAAACGTGCTGTTGAAGAGAGCTTGGGAGCCGTTGCAAAAATTGACGAATACGGGGACATTGAATTTCGTATTTTGAGGTACGGTAATTTTGAAATCTCTATTCTTGAGGATGACCCAGAGTATTTTAGGATTTTATATGGGATTGGAAACCCAGAGGACTGCGAGTTGTCTGAGTATGACTTCCTTAAAATTGCAAATGATGCAAACAAGACGAAAAAAGCTATAAAAGTAAGGTGCTCAGAATACAAATCTACAAAAAATAAATATTTAATCGTATCTATTGAATCGTTTATCGCTGCACCAAACAAAATTCCCGACGAAAATTTGGTAAAATCGATAATTGAACGCTATATGTCAGCCCTTCAATTTGCTATCGACAAAATAAGCGAAAGCCTTTTTGAAGAAGACAAGAAAATAAAGGAAAATAAGGGGCCAAAAATGCTCTCTGGTCCTCGGTGATTTTCTGATCGCTGTGTGGCGGCCTATCTGTCCGTCACACACAAATATTGACGTGTTATCTCAATGGTGAAAACTAATGATCCCGCTTATTATCGGAATTTTCATTATTCTGTTTTTGGGATGGTGCAATTATCGCATCATGAAGGCAATTATATTGCCGAAAAAAAGATTTTTTATTGTCTCGAATGGAAAGAAAATTGACCTTGATACTCCAGAAGGAGGGAGACTAATAAGCGAATTTGTCACCCGTGCGAACAAATTGAGAGAACAAAGAAAGAAAGTAAATCATTCTGGCGAATGATATTTTAATTTAATTGGAAGAATCGTCCTCTTTTTCGTCCTTTGGCTGTTTCATAACCCTTTTTGCCTTCAGCAATTGACGCAAAACGTCCTCCAGAGGACGTTTCTCTTCCTCGTAGTCGGATAAATCAGGTTTAGGTTTTTTCTCCATTAATCAGTCCTTTTAATCCGTCGATAGGTCAACCGCTTGCCTTCGGCCTGCTTGATCGCTGCATTCATACGCATCGTATCATCCACACCCAGCTTAATCCGGTTATTATAGCGGAAATCAAATTCAGCCAAATAGCGGTGAAGATGGTTTTCTCCACAGTGCTGATAGATGCCTTTGAAGCCTCGTTTGAAAATCGAGAAAAACCCTTCAATCGTATTTGTATGGGCATCCCCGCGAACATATTCATTTGCGCTGTGATTAACGGATTGATGCTCCTGATAATCCTTTCCCAATTTGGTATAAATGGAGGATTCATCCGTCATCAAACGAGTCTCTTTATCGATATTCGCCTGCGTAATAGGTGCCACGGTTGCGGCGGTGGCCTTATCGATGTGAAAAGACCGAACTTTTCCACCACGTTCAACGAGGCTCACAACAGCCCGTTTATGAGCATATCCCCGACGAACGGGAATTCCAGCCTTCCTACCGATATAGGTTTCATCAGCTTCAACCACCTTCCCTGAACCACCCATAGGGGAAAAGGTTTCGGTTCTCATGGCTTCCCGAATTCGGTGAGTCATAAACCAAGCGGTTTTATAGGTTACGTCCAAAACCTGGACTGACTGCGATGATTGGTCCGGTTTTATAGTTAGTTGATATGCGCTTCTGATGCCAGCCTGGCCGGGAGGTGAAGCGCAGCGGAACCGAGCGGCCAGGCTGGCACTTTGATTGTTTCTGGCGCTGGCGGGCGGTATTGCAGGCTGCTGTGTGGGCGCATCCGATTGTAATGCTCACGCCACCAGCCGGTGACGATTCCTACCTCCTCAAGGCTGTAGAAGATCTCGCCATTGAGCAGCTCGTCCCGCAGACGGGCATTGAAGCTCTCGATGTAGCCGTTTTCCCAAGGGCTGCCGGGTTCGATGTAGAGAGTGATGACACCCAGCCGGCCCAACCATTCGCGCACCGCGTTGGCGACGAATTCGGGGCCGTTATCAGATCGAATATGCCCAGGCGGCCCATGCTCGATGAACAGATCGGCCAGCACGTCGATCACGTCGTTCGATCGAAACCGCCGCAGCGGCACCATTGCCAGACATTCCCGGCTGAACTCGTCGATGATGTTGAGCATCCGATATCTGCGGCCGTTGTGCGTCCGATCTTCGACGAAGTCATAGGACCACACGTGCCCACGATGCTGTGGGCGCAGCCGGATACACGATCCATCGCCCAGCCATAGCCGACGCCGTTTCGGTTGCCTCTTCGGAACTTTGAGACCCTCCCGCCGCCAGATCCGCTCGACCACCGACAGGCTGACCTGCCAGCCAGCACGCCCCAGAAGAGCATGGATGCGGCGATAGCCATAGCGGCCGTAATCCTTGGCCAGCGCGATGATATCGGCCGTCAGTCGATGCTCGTCGGTATCATCCTTTGGCAGATGACGCTGTGTCGAGCGGTGCTGGCCAAGCACCCGGCAGGTCCGCCGTTCCGATACCGGCCAATGCACGACGGACCTGTGCGATCGCCTCACGGCGACGGGAGGGGCTCAAAAAGTCAGTTTCGACGCCTCTTGCAGGATCGCCTTGTCCAGTGCGAGATCCGCCACCAGCTTCTTCAATCGAGCATTTTCCCGCTCCAGATCCTTCATGCGACGCGCCTGATCCACCTTCAGGCCGCCATATTCCTTGCGCCACCGATACAGCGTCTGTTCAGCGATGCCGACCTGTCGACACGCTTCCACCGCCGTCGCACCTCGGCCAACGTGCACATCCACCTCACGCAGCTTCGCGATGATCTGCTCAGGCGTAAAACGTTGACGTCCCATATAATCCTCCAATCCTTATGCCCCATAGGGCTCTCCTTAGAATTGGACCAGTTTTCTCAAGGCAGACCAGTCGCGGCCGTCAGCTACTGGTTATGAGTCCGGGCCCTAACCTCGGACACCTGCTCCAGAGGGTAATTCATACACGACTCTCGACCCTGCGGGAGAACTGATCCCAATCAAAAGCGCACCCGACGGACCAAGCGTCTACGCCTTCACCCGGCCAATCGGGTGTGCGATCCCGCGCGACTTGAACAGCACGTTGGACACAGAACGGATGCAAATGATACGATTCCGACATGACAGGCGATGCGCGACGACGTAGGAGAACAACGATGCCGACCGATGATGTCCGCCACATCCGGTCTCATCGGCCATGGTCCGTATTGCTGCTGGGTTTTGCGAGCGTCACGACGGGTGCGGTGATGGTGCTGCCCGCAGTCTTCTCCGCTCTCTTCTTCCTGGTTTCTCCGTTTCCTGTGGGGGCGATCCTGCATGGAACAACGATGATGTTCGTGGTGGTGGTTGAACTGCTTTTCGGTGTTCCGTCCCTGATCAGCCTTGGCAGGTCGTTTCGGGAATTCGCCGTCGGCATCCGGGAACACAGCCAGGCGTCCGCCGGCTTGATGACGTTGAGCGTGTTCGGCATCTGTGGCGCAGGGGCGATGTTCTTTCCCATATTCCATGGGGTGGCGCAGATCGTGTTTCTGGCGAACCTGACCGTCGGCCTGTTTCTTCTCGGTCGCACGGCCCTGATCGTTTGCCGCGGTTCAGAAGACCGGCGATCCCGGCCCGATGTTTTGGGGTAGCCATTCACCCAGGATCCGAGCATACGGGTGGCACTGAGCCCGGACGAAATTCCCCAGCCCGCCACCGATAAACGGTAGTTTTCTTCGGGTTTCATGGCGGGCGAGATGAGGGCGTACCGTCGCGCGATCGACGTCCGGCGCTCAGGATGTCTGGTCATCCCCCTTCTGGGCCGGTGCCAGCACCCAGCGCGCCCAGTCATCCATCATCTGCCGGCGCTTCTCGAACAGATCCCCGCGGCGATAGGCAGCCTCGACCTTGTCCCCGATCGCGTGCGTCAGGGCCATCTCAGCCACCTCACGGGGATAGTCGGTTTCCTCGGCCGCCCAGTCGCGGAAGGTGGAACGCAAGCCATGGACCGTCACGTCATTTGCATCGGCTGCAGCGTGCAGAGCTTTCGAGAGCGCCACGTCTGACAAGGGCTTCCCGCGCTTCTGGCCAGCGAACACCAGGTCACCGGCTCTCGTGTCACGTAGCGGCTTGACCTCGCGCAAGATCGCCAGCGCACTCTCGGACAACGGCACACGATGCTCCCGGGCCATTTTCATCCGCTCGGCCGGCACGATCCAGACCTTGCCCTTGATGTCGATCTCGGACCAGACCGCCCCGCGGGCCTCCATTGAACGGCAGGCCGTCAGGCAGACGAACCGAACAGCTTTGGCAGACACACCCCGGGAAGCCGCCAGGCGCTGCATCACCCCACCGATATCCTTCCGATCGACAGCCGCATGATGCTCGATCTGTGCGACCTTGGACGGGCATGGCAAGATATTGGCCAGATGTCCCTTCCATCGGGCCGGGCTCTCCCCAGACCGCCATCCATGGGTACGAGCATAATCGAGGATGCTTTCTATTCGCCCACGAATCCGCGTTGCGGTTTCCGTCTTCGTCGACCAGATCGGCCGCAGGACAGTGAGCACGTCTTCGGTTGAAACCGCAGCGACCGGCTTTTTCCTCAGAGTGGGATATGCGTGCTGAGACAGGGAGTTCGTCCAGATGGACACCACGCGCGGATCACGCCATCCTGGCGCCTGCTACTTGATATAGCGGGTAGCGACCTGCTCGAAGGTCAGGCCCACCTCTTTCCGACGCTCGGCCTTCTTTTCTCGCCGCGCGTCGATGGGGTCGGTTCCGTCGCTCGCCAGCTTGCGCGCTGCTGCGGCCCGGATCCTCGCGTCGGCCAGACCGACCTCACGAGCAGAGCCGATTCCCATCTCTCGGGCTTTCCCGGTGGTCGGGCTGGTGTAGCGGAAGGACCAGGCGCGGGTATTGCCCTTCACCGTCAGCCACAGATTGCCACCATCGCAATAGACCCCATCCGTCAGAGACGCGACGGTACGGACGGTCAGGCGATTCGCGACGATCTTGGGCATGGCTCATGCTACCACGCCCGTGCCTCCATTCCACCAGACCCACGATGCGAAACCAATGAACAGACCCATGAAAGAAAACTGCACCGCGGAGAACAGCTACGGACACACGCGGACGTGATGAACAAAATACGTCATTGAATCATCGTGTTATTTGGACAGTAGCGAACAGTGGCGGACTCAGGTTCGAATCCTTTCGAGTCCGCCAGATTTTCCAAAATTTATATATTAAATCAGTCGGTTAGACTGGTCGCGTCGATATGGAACATGGGTTGGACAGAGACCAGTACGGATGCCTGCTAACAATCGTCAGGCTACGACCTTCCCCAGGCACCGATAGACGTCCGTCCGATCCCCAGCCGCTTGGTGATCTCGGTGGGACTGCCCTCTCGACCGCCAGTTTCCGAACCTCGTCAGCCTGCGACTACGTGGCGGATTTCCGGCCCAGATCATGGTCAATGTCATGACCATCGGCGGCATCCAGGCCTGACGCAGGCCGCGATTTCCGATCTGGTCGGCGTTCCGGTGGTGACCTGGCGGAATTGGGAACAAGGCCGCGCAACGGTCCTGTGGTGCGGACGCTGCCGCGCGTGCTCTGGCGTGAGTCGGATGCAGTCAAGCGGCCCATGGTTGCGGCGCGCCCATGGTCGGACCAACGGCGCGCCTTTCCGTCAGTGCGGGCGATTATTTCAGTCGCCTTGCGCGCAGGCTTCCAGAAATCCTTCAATATCGTCATTCATCAGCTTCGGCAGACGCTGGCGCAGCAGTTCCTCCGGCCAGTTCCACCAGGCGATCTGGAGAAGACGCGCGACGATGGGCTCGGCAAAGCGGCTGCGGATGATCCGAGCCGGATTGCCACCCACGATCGCATAGGTCGGCACGTCCTTCGTCACGATCGCGCCGGCGGCAATGATGGCGCCAGAGCCAATCGTCACCCCCGACATGATGACAGCGCGCGCCCCGATCCAGACATCATGGCCGATGACGATATCGCCTCGTGAACTGTGATCGTCCGTGCCATCGGCGGCTTCCGGCCAGAAATGCGAGAGTGTCTTGAAGGGATAGGTGGTCACCGTGTCCGGTCGGTGGTTCCCCAGAATCATTAGCACGCCCGGCCCGATGGAACAGAAGCGCCCGATTTCGAGGGACGCGTATTCGGCTTCGATGACCGTCGGGGATCCGTAAGTATGTTCCCCGATCTTCCAACCCCATTCAGCAATCTGATAGGCCAGAGCATAATGCGTGAGCGAGGCGAAGACGTTCTTTCCAAACATGGTGGGGATCCTTCGTCGTGAGCCAGAAGCACCGTGGCGAAATCACTCGTCCGGCTTCCTCAACCTGATCCCAGCCCCACCGCCGTTCTCGGCGATGAATGCGATACCGGCGCCTTCCGGGGACCGGGCAGATGGTGCAGGGACAAGAGGGCTTCGCCGCGCTGGACGCGGGAAGGGTGGCACGTGGGGGCCATTTTGTCATCTTGTGACAAGGTGGCCGGATGGAAGGGACAGGAGCCTTCCCAGCCAGTCCGGCCACAGCCGAAGCGGAGTTTCGGCAATGGCTAAACATGCCCTTTGCGGACCTGGCCTCCGCTCATCCCCTCCGGTCCGTCATGAGGATGTTGCGACGGATCAGCGCGGTCTTTCTCCTAATCAAGCCGCGTCGGAACCGGTCGCTCATCCGGATCCGGCGCCGGCTCCTCCGGATCCCGGTCCGGTTCATCGGATGGGGGGTCCGAAGGTTTCGGGACGCCTGACAGCGGACGACGATCCCAGTCACTCTCGTCATCATGTCCGTTGCTCTCGTCTTCGCCCTCGCCTTCTTCTTCGTCATCGTCTTCCGGGCGGGGATGACGAGGCGGAAGCGGGGCCGATGTCCCGTCGAAAAACGCCGGTCGCGGATCCATCCACGATTCGCGATTGCCCGTCTTCTCGGGGATCGGCTCTTCCGCAGGTTCCGGCCGGGGCGCGTCCGGATCGGGGAAGGCACCATCCTCAGGCTTCGGCCGTTGGTCGCTCATGGCATTCCTCCTGTGTGGGAGGGCAACACCGATCGGATGAATTGGTTCCGGGCTCTACCGCCCTCCATGCGATCTTCCACCTGTCCTTCAGGCGCGGCGATAGCGGCTGCTGAAGCAGCCGAAGACCTTCCGTAATGAGTCAAGCTGGAATCGCTTGCCTGTTGTGAATAGTTTCCGTGATGGGCCCTTCATAAAAGCGTAACAGAATCAAGGTCGATTCTACGTCGGGTGCACATTGATCGATTATTGGCGGGAAACCGCCGATTTCATGCTTCCCGGAAACAGATGCCGCGACATCCTTATCCACAGATTCCGGGGGTACCCCTGTGGGTAAGTCTGTAGATAGTTTTGGCAGGGTCTGGATGAGCCAAGCCGGACATCGCATTTCCCGGTTTGTTCTCGCGGGGCCCGTCAGGCGACCAGACGCTTCCCCGTCCGGACCGACGGCCGCCACGAAGGTGCATTTTCCCCAAGGGCTCTCAGGACCGGATATCCAGGATATGGACCATCCCGTTCAGATCCTCGCCCGCCCTTGTGGCCGACACCAGGACCGTGGCCTGGCGTGACGCGTGCCCCCCCTGGTCATCATCCATCGAGACGGTAACGACGATGGTCGCGGGTTTTCCGCCGCCGGGCGACATATGCACGCTGGGCCCGCCCGCCATGTGCAGGGCCTGGCGGACGACCGGATCGGCCACCGCGATATCGGGATCGTTTTGCTGCGTGACGGACAGATGCGGCCGCATCGCGCGCAGGAGCCCTGGCGTCATGCCGAGCACGAGGCCGATTTCATCCACGCTGCGGAACATGTCGCCCGGCGGAGCATAGGATCGTCCGGCGGCGAGATAGAGGGCCTTCGTCCTGACGGCGTTCCCCTGCTGGGCGGTGCTGCGCCATTCCGCCATGTTGGCGGCGATCGCGTCCGCCTGCGCCTTCTGCGCCCCGCAGACCTGCAGCAGCGCGGCCAGAAGCGGCCGCGACGCCATGTTCGGATTGACGAGCCCGGCCTCGGACGCAAGCCGTATGCGCGACGTCACGGATCCCGCACGCTGCACATGCTCGCGACCGTCGGCATTCCAGTGCCCCGGGGAACGGTCGAGGAAGTGAAAGATCCCTTCCCAGAGCCCGCCATCCGCCGCCGCGCGCATCTGCGCCGCGCGGCGCATGGCAGAGACGGTACGAATCTGTCGATCCGCCGACGTCACGACGATGGACGCCAGGAACGACAGCAGGACCAGCGTCCACAGCACGATCAACAGGGCAAAGCCCCCGTCCCGCCGCGCGTCCCGTTTCCAGTCGCGCCGACGCGTCACGGCCCGAGACCGACTTTCTGCCGCAGGCGTTGCTGGGGATCGGCGCTGCCGGACGCCCCCATCGTGTTCAGCTCATCCGGAACGACTGCCGCATTGGGGTGGCTGTCGCGCAGGTCCTCCATCAGTTCCACTGCGTCGTGCTGGTCATGCATGACATGCGGCGTAATGAGAATCAGCAATTCCGTCCGCTGGCGATTGTTATTCTGGTTTCCCGCAAGAACGCCCAGAACCGGAATGTTCTTGAGCCATGGGATGCCGCTGTTGGTACGGGTGGACGTATCGGTGATCAGGCCGGCCAGCCCCACCGTCTGCCCGTCCTGGACCACCACGCGCGAGGATACCGAGCGGTCGTTGAAGGTGGGGTTGGTGGTCGCGCTGCTGGTGGTGGAGGTTGCCGAGGTCACGGAGCTGACTTCCTGGACGATGTCCAGCGTGACCAGCCCCGAATCGCTGACGTGCGGCGTCACCTGCATGATGACGCCCGTCGGCTGGTAGGTGAACTGGTTATAGATCGACGTGCCGATCGTGCTGGATTGCGATCCGATCTGGATCGGAACCAATTGCCCGACCTGCAGCCGGGCGGCCTTGTTGTCCTGGACCATCAGCTGCGGCGACGACAGGACATGCACCTTGGTCACGTTCTGCAGCGCGTCGATGGCGAACGGCGCGCCGCCGCCGCTGGCGCCCCCGATGATGAAACCCGGCAGCGTATGGCTGAAGGCCGCGGTCGCCAGGGTTCCGGCGGTGATCGTCTGGCTGTTGTTGCTCAGCACCCCGTTGATGCCGCCGGACTTGAAGAAGAACTGCGTCCCGTACTGCAGGGCGTCGTTGAGCTGGACTTCGGCGATGACGGCATCGATGCGAACCTGCAAGGGCATGACATCGATTTTTCGCATCATCTGCTCGACCGTGTCGCTTTCCTCCTCTGTCGCGTAGATCAGGATGGCGTTGTGCTGGGCGTTGGAAATGATCCGCATCCCCTGGCTTCGGCCCTCATTGCCGGCCGTACTGTCCAGGCCGCCGAGAAGGGGATTGTTGGACGCCGCCGACTGGCCCCCGCCCGCCTGCTGTCCGACGGTCGTCGTCGTCCCGCCCGGCTGCCCGCCGCCGAACAGGGAATTCGTGCCTCCCAATCCGCCCGTCGTGGACATATTGCCGCCCAGTCCGCCACCCGCCAGGCCACCGCCAGCCAGACCCCCGGTCATGCCGCCGCCTGCCAGCCCCCCGCCCATGGCGTTTGCCCCGAAACCGCCCGTGCCCCCCTGCTGGCCGGCCTGGGCCGAGGCCGCTTCGGGCGGCAGCGCCGTCACGTCGCCAGGCGTGAACGCCTGCTGCAACGTATAGGCCACGTCATTCACGCTGGAATTCTGCACGTAGAATACATGCCACGACCGCATGGTCGCGCGGCGGTGGCGCTCGATCAGGGCGAACAGACGCCGGGCGTCCTCGACATAGCGCGCGGCGCGCGCAACGACCAGAACCGCATTGACCCGCGCCAGCGGCAGGACCTGGACGACCTGCGCGAGCGCGCCGCCGCTGCCGTGCAGGGCGGCCTGCAGGGCCGTCGCCATGTCCCTGGCATTTCCGGACTCCACCGGAAGCAAGGCATAGGACTGGCTGGCCAGCCAATCCACGTCGAAGGCGTGGATGACTTCGACCAGCGTATTGCGCGCCGACGGCTCACCGCTGACCATCAGGGCGTTCGCACTGTCGACAGGCGTGACATGCGCCCCGGCCTGCAGGAACGGCTGGAGCGCCTTGGCCAGGTTTCCGGCCTCGGCATAGCGCAGCGGTACCATGACGCTGCCGCCCAGGGCCGTCCCCTCGGCCAGGCCGGACGCAGCCCCACCCTGCGGGTTGCCCGCGTCGCCCTGCGCCGGCACGATGCGGTACAAGCCGTTGCTGCGGATGATGGTGGCATGCACCTGGGACAGGATGACCTGCAAGGCCGGCATGACCTGCGCCGATGTCAGCGGCGAGGCGGTATGCAGCGTCACCTGCCCCCTGACCGCCGGGTCGATCGAATAATTCACATGCAGGATGTCAGTCAGGATCTGCGCGACCGCGTCGCGTATGTCCGTATCGGCGAAATTCAGTGCAATCGTGCCGACACCGCCCGCCTGGCCCGACATGGGAATATACGGCACGGCATCGCGCCCATAGCTGTACTGGACCGGACCGACCGGGTTCGCCGCCCCGATTCTGCCATTCATGTCGGGCGCGGAACGGCTCAGCGGCAGCGGACCGGGAAGCGGTTGAAGATGCGGCGCCGGTCCGGGGGCGCATCCCGCGACAGCCAGGCACAGCACGCCCCCCGTCCAGCCGTGATGCCGGCGGCGGGATGCCGGCCGGGCAGAAGGGTAATCGCAGGAAATCATCGTGTGCCGCCTGGTGTCTGGTCTTCGGGTTTCTGGTCGTCGGGTGAAGAAATGCCGGGTTCGTCCCCAGGGGCCGGGGCGCCGTCCGTCTTGCCGTCGGCGCTGCGATCGCGGTCCGGCCGCAGGGTCTGCTCGCCGTCCTCGCCGGTCACGCGCACGGAATCGACCCCGATCGCGACGATTCGCCACGGGCCGACGGTCGCGCCGACATCGACGACCTGCCCCCGTCCCGCCCCCTGCGTCATGAAGATGGCACGGCGCCGGCCGAGGCTGGCGACGATACCCGCCAGCCGCGGGCGGGAGGTGGACACGTCCGGCGCGGCGTCGGGGCGACGGGTGCGGCTGAACAGCGGACGCGTCAGGATGACCCCCTGCCAGTCCCCGATCTGCGCCGTGTTCGCCATGTCCTGTTCGACCGGCGCGGCAGGGAGCGGCGCGGCAAGCGCGGTCTCGCGTATGGAAAAGGAGAGGAAAGCGATGGAAAATCCGGCGCAGACGAAACCGGCGCCACAGGCCGCGGCAATGCGCCTGCGCGACGAGGGGAATATCATCCTGGTCATGGCGCGGTCGTGACCGGCGCGGGCGTGCTGCTGTCGTTCCGGCGGAACGCGTACACCGACATGTCGCATTCCATCATCGTGGCCGGCGTATCCTCGTCTTCGGATTTGTGAATATGCAGCCCGTCGATAACGACGGCCGGCGATGAACGTTCCAGGGTCGCGATCAACCGGACCAGGGTCGGAAAGGCGGCATTGACGACGATATGCAGCCCGATCCTCTGGTAATGGCCGATCATGGCAGCGGGTACGTTCTCGGCGCTGGAGACACTCGCCCCCATCGAGGACGCCGTCTGCTGCAGCATCTCCTCGAGATTGGCGCTGGCGATGGCTTCGGTCGCGCCGCCGATCAGGAGCGCGGGTCCGGGCGCGGACACACTGGCGGAACGGCGCAGGCCAGGCAGCGCGTCCGACAAGGCCTGCATCCGGGCAACGGTGTCGCGCTGGATGTCGAGGGTCTCCGCGCGCTGTCCGTACCAGTCCGACAGCGGCGCCAGGACCAGCAGCCAAGCCAGCATCACGATGACCGCCGACAGGCCGAGGGCGGCCAGACGACCCGCCCGCCCTTCCGGCAAGGCGCGGATCACCGCATGACGCGACGGGATCCTGTGATTCGAGATCTGCAAAATCAGTGTCCAACGCCGGCATGAATCGAAAAAAGGCTCGCATTCTGTCCCTCCACGCGCGTCACCGGGGCGACGAAGGCGGGGGACCTGAACAGGGGATTCGTGCTGAGGGCCTGGATCAGCCCCGTCGCAGCGGAGGATTGTCCGCTGATGATCAATTGCCCCTGCCGCAGGATCAGGTCGGTCAGAAAACTGTCGTCGGGCAAAATCCGGGTGACCGTGGCCAGTACCTCCATCGGGTCGCCCAGCCGCCGGCGTTCCTGCGCGATCATTCCCGCCCCGGCGGACCGGTCCTCGGCCTGCCGGCGCAGCGTGCGAGCCTCGTCGGCCGAGGGGCGCAACATCGCAATCCGCGCCGTCAGATGGTCCTGTTCGACGGACTGCCGCCAGAACGCCGTCGTCACCCCGATGACGGGCAGCAGCACGGCCGCGGCGGCGATGGCCATGCGGGTCCGCCGCCCGTGCCCATTTCGGACCTCCGACATCGGAATACAGGTCTGGCTTCCGGCGTCTTCCAGCATATCCGGTCGCAGGCCGACCCGCGCGAGGGCGGCGAGCGCGGAGGCGATCGACGCCTTGGGCACGATCGACAGCCGCATATGCAATTGCCGGCGTTCCGGGTCCCGGTGCAGGATGTCGTAGGCATACCATATCGCGTCGGCGGGAAACGGCGTCAGCCGGTCCATCTCGTAGTTCAGGACGGCATCCAGGTTGCCCTCCGCCGCCGACGGCAGGACGACGTCGCGCTGCATCAGCATGCCGGGGGGCAGGCGCAGGACGATCGATGCCGGCGCGCCGGTTCCCATCATTCCGGACAGGGCCCGCCGGCAGGCCGCGACGTCGCCATCGCCAGCCCCCTCGTCCGACGACAACCCGCAGACGCCGACAGGCGTCCGCACGCCCTGCCGGATCAGCGAAACGACAAGTCGCGGGCCCTCGATCACCGCAACGACCACGGGCTTGGCCGAAAACCGCGACAGACGCCACCGCGCGGGGATCATGTCGCCGATCTGTCGCCGCCACCAGATGAACAGGTCACCGGCGATCATGAGGCGTGCAGTATGAAATTTCGAGGCAAGGACAAATTTCCGACCGGCTAGCAAAAGGACCAGGACAGGACCGAACAGACAGGCGAAGGCATCAACCGGGCATGGGCTCCGTCATCGGGGCCGCGACGATATCCGGCCAGTGGCGGCGATCGTCATCGGAAAAAAGGATCCGGATACGCACAAGTTCCGGCAAGCCATTTCCATACCATCCATTCGCCCACTTTCCGTCTGAAAAATAATCGCATTCGATTCCCTGCACGCCGTCCAGCAGGACGTCCTGCCGCGTGGGGCGCGCGGGTTCGATCACATGCCGGTAGGGCATCCAGACGACGACCAGGCGGTGACGATCATCCACCGACAGGCGGATATCGGCCATGGGGGTCTCCGACCCCAGCGCCAGCGGTAACGGACCCCGCAATGCGAAGCCATGGGCGCGGCCGACGAAAATCCGCCCGTCCCGCGTGCTGCCGCCGTTCGCATATTCGACCAGATGGCGCACGAACCGGTCGACCGCCCCCAGTTCGGCCTGCGACGCCAGCATGCCGCGCTGGCGTTCGAATATCATCGTCGCCGCCTGGAAGCCACGTTCAAGCGCCAGCAGCACAAGCGAGAAGACGACCAGCGAAATCAGGATTTCGACCAGCGTGAAGCCCCGCTGCCCGCTGTCGCGACCGGCCTGACCGAGGTGGCCGTACCCCCCGCCCGTCATGGCGCGCGCCCTTTCGTCCCCAGCCGTCGGGTGCGCAGCACCACGGTCCTGCGTCCCCCCGACGCCGACAGGTCGGGCCAGGATTCGCTGACCTCCACCTGGTACAGCACCATGGCGGGACCATGATCCAGCACGCCCGACTGTTCCGGGACGATGCGGATCTGCCAGGTGAACCCGCTGCCGTCATCCCCGCCCTGCACCAGCGGCACAACGCGCATGCCGTGACCCACCGCGGCCAGGTGCGACTGTGCGCGGGATATCGCTTCCTCGGTACGGTTGGCGATCTGCGTGGCGGCGATGCCGCCGACCATCCCTTCGTAGACGACGCCCAGCGCCAGCATCGCGATGACGAAGGCGATCAGGACCTCGATCAGGGTGAATCCGGCTTCGGTGTCGCGCATGACGCTGCTCACGGCCCGTCCACGGTGACGGCACCCGTCAGCCAGTTGGTGCGCAGGGTGACCTGCCGTCCCTGCTCGACCAGCCCGATCCGGGCGCCGGAGGCGCTGCCGTCGGGGTAGAAGGTGATGCTCGTAGCACTTCCTGCGGCCAGCGCCAGGCCGCGCGGCAGGGCCTGGCGGGCGTCGTGCCCCGCCCCGTACTGCATATGCACGGGGTCGATCGTGACCGTGATGGCGGTGCCGGAGACAATCGCCTGCATCCGCCCCTGGCGCATGGCGACGGCGAGCGATTGCGCCGCGCCGCGCAGATCCAGCGTCGCCGAATGGAGCGGCCCGCGCGCGACCAGGATCGTCGCGATCAGGGCCAGGACCAGGACGACCACGATCATCTCGATCAGGGTGAATCCCCCGTCCGGCCCGTTATTTCGCAAGGTCGTTCAAGCTCAGCATGGCCAGCAGCAGCGACGACACGATCCCCGCCACCAGCAGGCCCATGACGATCGTGATCGCGGGCACCAGAAGGGAGACCAGGCGCTGGGTGGCGATACGCACCTGGTCTTCGTGAATGTCGGCGGCCCGCAGCGCCATCGGGCCGAGCCGGGCGGTTTCCTCGCCCAGTCGCAGCAGATGGACGGTGCGTTGGGGGAAGACGGCCGCGGCTTCCAGCGCGATGGACAGGCCACGCCCGCCCTTGGCGCTCTGCGTCGCCGCGTCGATGGCCTGCACGACCGCGAGATTGCCGATGGCGCCACGCACGATCGACAGCGCCCCCAGGATGGGCACCCCGTTTTCCAGCAGCGTGCCGAGGATACGGGCAAAACGGGCGGCGAGGATTTCGCGCATCAGGGCGCCCACGACCGGCAACGCCAACAGCCAGCGGTCAATGCGCAGCTTCGCAGCGGGACGCCGCATGATCGCCCGCCCGCCCGCCACCAGCAGCAGCAGGATCGCCGGGATCAGGACGCCATAGCGGCCCAGCAGGCCGCCGGCCTGGATCATCACCTGCGTCGAGACCGGCAGCGTCGCCCCGTTCTGCGCGAACAGGGGGGTGAATTGCGGCAGGACGTCCGTCAGCAGCAGGTAGATCGATCCGCACGCCGCCAGCGTCAGGATGGCGGGATAGATCATGGCGGATGTCACGGTCGCGGCCAGTGCGCGCTCGCGTTCCTGCAAGGCCGCCAGCCTGTCCATCGTCGGCGCCAGGTCGCCGCCGGCTTCGGCCGCGCGGACCATGCCGACATACAAAGGCGGGAAGCTGCCGGGATAGCGTCCCAGGGCGACATGCAGCGCCTGGCCGTCGCGCACCAGTGCGCGGACCCCGTCGCATACGGCGCGCACCCGCGCGCCGGGCGCGGTTTCCGCCAGAAAGCGCAGGGCCCGGTCGATATCCTGTCCCGCCCCCAGCATGACGGCCAGTTCGCGCGTGATCGCCGCCAGTTCGGATCGCCGCAGATCCTTCCGGCGCAGTCCGCCCATGCCCGACGGCAGCGTCAGCGTGAACCGCGCCGGGGCGCCGACATGCATGGGAATATGCCCCTGCCGGCGCAGTGCCGCCACGGCGGCGGCCTCGGTCTCGACGTCCAGCGTGCCCCGGACGAGGTTGCCCTGCGCGTCGACGGCGGTGAAGCTGAAATCAGCCATGCGTGCCGCCCGGAACGAACATCACGTCAGCCCCGGACACTGCGGGTCACCTCCTCGATGGTCGTCTCCCCGCGCAGCGCCGCCATCAGGCCGGAGGTGAACATCGGGATCATCCCGGCCGCCACGGCCGCGCGTTCGATCGCCATATGATCGCTACGTGAAAAAATGAGATGTTCGATGGCCTCGTCCGGTTCCAGCAATTCCGCGATCGCCTGCCGCCCGCTGTACCCGGTGTTGCGGCAGTGGGCGCACCCCACCGGCCGGAACAGCGTGACCGGCGCATCGGGCGACAGCGCCCGGAGGCCGAGGCGTTCCACCAGTTCCCCGGGTGGGCTGTAGGACGCCTTGCACCGATCGCACAGGCGCCGGACCAGGCGCTGCGCGACCACGCCGCGCAGGACGGCCGTCAGCAGATAGTCCTCTACCCCCATGTCGCGCAGCCGGATGATGGCGGCGGCGGCGGAATTGGTATGCAGCGTCGACAGCACGAGATGCCCGGTCAGCGCGGCCTGCACCGCGATCTGGGCCGTCTCGATATCGCGGATTTCACCGACCATGATGACGTCGGGATCCTGGCGCAGGATCGAGCGCAGCAGGGTTGCGAAGGTCAGGCCGATCTGGGGGCGGACCTGCACCTGGTTGATGCCGCCGAGCTGGTACTCGATGGGATCCTCGATCGTCACCACCTTGCGGGTCACGGCATTGAGATCCGACAGGCCGGTATAAAGCGTGGTGGTCTTGCCCGAGCCGGTCGGGCCGGTCACCAGGACGATCCCGTTCGGCAGCGCCAGCAGATCCCGCAGCCGCCGGACGATTTCGGGCGGCAGGCCCAGGGTTGCGTAATCGAACGTCACGCTGGACCGGTCGAGCACGCGCAGGACGACCGTTTCGCCATGCAGAGAGGGGATCGTGGAAATCCGGAAATCGATTTCGTGCCCGCGCACGGCCAGTTTGATCCGCCCGTCCTGCGGCAGCCGCCGTTCGGCGATATCGAGGCGCGCCATGATCTTGATTCGCGACACGATCGCCGGGATCAGGTGCGCCGGGGGGCTGTCCATTTCATGCAGCACCCCGTCATACCGGTACCGGACGCGAAGCCGGTCCTCGAAGGGCTCGATATGGATGTCCGACGCCTGCGTCTCCACGGCGCGGCCGATGATCTGGTTGACCAGGCGGATCACCGGGGCCTCGGACGCCAGGTCCTTCAGGCGTTCGGCATCGTCCTCCAGCGACGCGGCGTCGTCTTCGCTCAGGAAGGCGCCGTCGTCCTCACGCGGGTAGAGACGGTCGAACGCAGCCTCCAGTTCGATCGGCAGGGCCACGAGGCAGGACACATGCAGTCCGGTGGCCGCTGCGATCGACGCCGGGGCGAAGGGATCCAGCGGATCACGCAAGGCCAGCGTGACGCCGTTCCCGGCCAGGGCCATGGGCAGGGCATGGACATCGCGCAGGAAACGCGCGCCGAGCCTGTCCGCCAGGACGGGCTCCTGGGGATAGAGATCCGGCGTCGCAAGCGGGATGCACAGCAATTCCGCATAGCTCAGCGCCATGTCCCGCTCCGAAACCAGGCCCAGTTGCAGCAGGACCTGGTCCAGCCGCCCCCCGCCCTGATCCGCCGCGCGACGCGCGCGCTCGATGGACCGGGCGTCGCATCTGCCCGTGTCGACCAGCAGGCGCGCCAGGTCCGCAATGGGACCACCGGCGACGAGGGCCTGGATGTCCGATTCACCTTCCATGAGATGCAGCGCCATCCCTTTCGATCACAGGGCCAGCCCGTCCGGGCGGAGAAGCCAGGCCTGCCATAACCATATTCCCCACATCGCCAGAGCCAGTCCCGGCCCGAAAGGAACCGCCAGGCCCCGGTCCAGGCGGCCGCGCCCGGCAATCGCGGCCCCGCACAGCGTCAGCAGCGCCGCCACCAGGACGATGTGCGGCAAGGCCTGGGGGCCAAGCCACGCACCCCCTGCGGCCAGAAGCTTCGCATCTCCCCCGCCCAGCCCATCATGGCCCCGGACCCGGCGATACAGAAGGGCAATCACCCGGAAGGATCCATACCCCATCATGGCCGCGCCGCCGTGCCACAGGATGGCAGCAACGCCCGCGGGGGCGGACATCGCCAGGCCTGCCACGACCAGCGGCAGCGTCAGTATGTCCGGCAGGCGAAAGTAGGCCAGGTCGATCATGCCCAGCGTCAGCAGCCACCATCCGAACAGGCAGCCGCCCCACAGCAGGAACGGCGACGGAAACGCGCCGTTCCCCGGGACGCCCGCGCTGCCGACGACGGACAGGACGACCGCGGCCACCAGGACCGCCAGTACTTCCATCAGAAGATGCGACAGGTGAATGACGCCGCCACAGCTCCGGCATCGTCCCTTCCGGACCAGATAGCTGACGACCGGCACCATGTCCCGCGGGCCGAGCACGGTCCTGCACTGCATGCAGGCCGACCGAGCGAACACCACCGGTTCCCCCCGGGGCAGGCGCGACGCCAGCACGCCCAGGAACGATCCGATGAAGGGCGCCAGCACCAGCGGCAGCCAGGGCGAATCGAGCATCGCCACGTCCGTCACGCGATCATCAGGGATTGCAGATCTGCGTCGCGGCATTGGCGGCATTGCCGCCATTGGCCCCCGCCGAGCACAGGTCGTACTCATGCCCCGCACGTTCCGACGGGTTGCGATACAGATAGGGGTGATGCCACGGATCCAGCGGCTCGCCGCCCTCCTTCACATACGGACCGTTCCAGTTCTCCGCGTCCGCGGGACGTTCGACGAGCGCCTTCAGCCCCTCCTCCGTGCTGGGATAATTTCCCGCATCGAGCCGGTAGAGGTCCAGAACCTGGCCCAGCCGCTGTATCGACTGACGCGCCACCGAGTTCCTGGCGCCCCCCAGTTGCCGCAGCGCGGCCGGGGCGACGAGGCCGATCAGCAGGCCGAGAATCGCGATCACGACCAGAAGTTCGAGCAATGTGAAGCCGGCCTCGCCGGGCCGCCGCCCCTGGCGGCCCGAAAAAGCGCCAGATACCAAAAGCTGTCTGGATTTCGGCATGTTCAACCCGATTCCCCGTGATAATGTCCAAAAAAATCGCGCCACACAACCGCGTCATGAAGACGCCGATCACGGAAAGGCCAGAGCCCCGCCATGGGAATCGCATATCTTGGCTGCATGGCTCTCGCCGCATCGATCTATCACCTGCCGCCCCGCATCCTGCCGTCGATCCAGGCGGTGGAGAGCGGGCGAAACGGCCTTGTGCACCATAACACGAACGGCACGGACGATCTGGGCGTCATGCAGGTGAATACGCGCTGGATCTTCCCGATTGCAAGATTCACCAATGTTCCCCCGCTGGTCGTCTATCGCAACCTCCTGGAAAATCCCTGCTATAATATCAGTGCCGCAGGGGCCGTCCTGCGCACCTACCTGAACGAAACGCATGGCGATCCGATGCGGGCGATCGGATATTATCATTCCCATACCGCCGCGCTGAACGAAGCCTACCAGATGCTGGTCCTGTCCTCGGCACGTCGGCTGTTCAGCCCGCCCCCGCGGGGATGACGGCGCGCGCTTTCCAAAAGGGCCGTCACTTCGCCGGGACCGCAACGCGCACCGCCTCGAACGTCGCGCTTCCTCCTTCTGAAAACAGCGAGACCCGATCGCATCCGGCCGGCGGAAAGATGAGGTCGGTCATGCGCAGGACGCCATCATTGGCGAAAACCTCCACAGAATCGCGATCGATGACCAGATGGAGGGACAGTGTGCCGTCCGGTGTGGCCAGATGGGCGATATGCGCCAGGCTGAACCGCGGCGAAAAGCCGACATTTCCGGAATGCCCCCGATCCAGGGTCAGGGTCTGATCGACGAAATCATACCCGATGGACGTCCCGATCCTGCCATCCGTCGAACCGCGCACCACGATGCCGGCACGCCTGGCGCTACCCTTGCGGATCGTCAGGTGAATGTCGAGCACGTCGCCGCCGAAGGGTTCCACCAGGTGCCCATCGGTCCTCAGAATGTGATCCGCATAGGAGCGCACACCGCTTTTCCGGAGCAGGTCGTCATACGAACGGGGCGGCGCCTGAACCAGGACGGGCCGTCCCTCCTCTGTCTTCAGGGCGATGTTCACCGGCAGGGTCATCTGCCCCCGCCAGGGCGATGTCGGAACATCGCCTGCATAATCCCAATTGCTCATCCATCCGATCAGTAGAGGAGCACCGTCGCCGGTATTGGCGAAACGCGCCATCGCGTACTGGTCCGCGCCGTGATCCAGCCAGAGATAGCGTGACGGATCCGACCCCGGCGGCGGCAGGTCGTCCGGCGTGAAGGTCACGCCGTCGAACCGTCCCACGAAATATTCCACGCCGGAGCCGCCGGCGATGCTCCAGGGGTTCACGCTGACGATCATCACCCATTTCATGTCATGGGGATTCCCGTCCAGCGGCAGGGGAAACAGCAACGGCATTTCCCACAGCATGCCCGGCTTCCGATAGCCGGATGGCTGAAAATCGCTGAGGAACGACCAGTGCAGCAGGTCCGTGGAGCGATAGAGCTTCACGACCTGGGCGTCGCCGACCACCGTCGCCATCACCCAGCACTGGCCGTCCTGGTACCAGAAGACCGAAGGATCGCGGAACTGCCGCGATTCCGGCTGCAATGTCAGGACGGGATTGCGATCGTAGGCACGCCATGTGCGCCCGCCATCGACGCTGTAGGAAATCGACTGCGCCTGCGTGCCGTCGGGATGCGCCGGAGAGTTGAAGAAGACCGAGGTATGGAAGGCGAGCAGGGGCGGAACGCCGGCCGCGCCCAGGCCCGATCGGTTTTCCCGGTCGAGGACGACGGTGCCTGAAAAGATGTCCTCGCCCGGGCGGGCCGGTATCGCGACCGCCTGTTCCGTCCAATGGACCAGGTCGGTGCTGGTGGCATGTCCCCAGGACGTATGTCCCCATACCATGCCGTCGGGATTGTACTGGAAGAACAAATGATAGATCCCGTCAAGCAGGAACGGGCCGTTCGGATCGTTCGCCCAGTGCCGGGCGGGCGAGAAATGCAGTGCGGGCCGCCATTGTGGCGTCGCCGCGTCCTGCGCATAAGACGCAAGCGGAGCGTACATCAGAACGGCCGCCGCAAGCAGGCCGGCCCGAAGACACATGGCGGCACGTCGTCCGACCGCTCGTCCCACCATCCTTACCTTGTTCCACATCACAGGAAATCGGCAATCGAAAGCGGCGGACCAGCCTGCCGGCGGGCAGGCTGGTCGAACCCCATCGTTACTGACGGATGAACTGGTTGATCTGCGCCGTCGTCTGCGGGCTGGCGGTGTCCGCACTCGCGGACTGCGCCAGCAGGCCGGACTGCCCGGTCTGACCGGTCTGACCGGTCAGGTCCTGAAGGAATGCAAGGAAATCCACAACCCGACGATTGGCGGAGATGTCACCGTAGCCGCCGAGACCGCCATTGCCATATGTCAGGTCAACGGCCGACGCCGCCGCGGAAATATGCAGCTTGACGGTGGGGGAGAGCGTTCCGCCCCGACGTCCCTCGACCGTGTCGATAAACGACTCAACCAGGCCACCCGGCATGATGTAATGCGAATAGGACTGGAACGCCCGCGGGTTCTGCTGCGGATCGGGGTCGTAGTCCGTGCCGGCCGCCGTGTTCAGGTCGGTCGGATTTCCCATCACCAGGCCGCTGCCATAGTTCATGGGCTGGAAATCGCTGCGGATCCCCTTGCCGACGAACCCATACACCCCGTCCGGGCCGTCCACGCCGGCCGCGAATGTCGTGCGGTGGCTGATCGTGAAGATGTAATATTTCCCGTTATGGACATACATCTGCGGCCGTTCGGTCTGGTCATTGACGCAGTTTCCGGAAATCAGCGGCGGCAGGAACTTCCACTTCGACAGGGAGCTGTTCTCGGCGATCGCCAGACCGATATTGGCCTTCTGGTAGTAGGCGCCGGAATCGAGCACCTGCTGCAGCGTTTCGGCATGCGGATCATTGGGTTGATAACCCAAGTCCGCTTCGGTGCAGTTCGCGACGCCGCGCGGACCACCGGTATTGCCTTCGAACACCATGTAGTTCACGCCGGGGTGCTGCGGATCCTCGAAGGTGAACGGATCGCGGAAGCTGTAGAACTCGTTCTGCTGCCCCGTCTGGTAATACACGCCGTCCGGCTGCAGAAGCGGGGTGTGCCGCGTGAACCCGGTGAACCAGACATGATTGAAATCGGCATGGATCAGGCCGATCGTCTGGGTGATGACGGCTACCGGCGGCGTGATGTTGTTCGCGTTGGCATCGCGATTGAACGCCAGGTCCGTATAGAATACCGACACCCTGTTGCCGTTGGTATGGAGCAGGCGCGTCGAACCCGACCATTCCGCCTGTTGCGTGTAGGTGGTGCCGGCGAAAACCTTCGCGCTGGCCCCGTCGGCGAAGAGGTGACCGCCGTAGGTCCAGCCGCCATTGACCGGCCGCTGGCTGGCCGGGATACCCGCGCGGCGATAGAAATAGCCGATACGGGCATGAACATGACGATCGTCGAAGGTATAGCCGGCATTGGGGTCGGCCGTCAGGCAGAAGATGACCTCCCAGCCGTTATAGCTGAACTGGGTGGCGTGCTTGTCGATCAGCGTCCACGTATCCCATACCCAGACGTCCGGATTGATCTGCGGAAAATCGGCCGGAATACTCGGCATCGTCAGCTGCGCCGGAATGGAATTCTGCCCGGCTGCGACGGTGGTATCCGAATGGGCCTTGATCTGAAGCGCATCGGCGCGCGTCCAGCGCGACGTGAAATCCGAAGCCGGATCATAGGCCTGCTGCGTATGGGTGCTGGGCAACGGAAAACCCGGCACGCCCGATAGCGAACGCCCGGGAAAGAGGGTGGCGCCTTGGGGCATCATGCCCGGACGGGGGGCGACGCGCGCGGCCTCCCGCGTTTGCACTGATACGGACTGGGCAAGCGCGCCCTGCGCGCCCGCACACAGGACCATGGACCCCGCCAATGCCATTTTCAGCATTGACCCTTTCCGGCGTACATTCGCCATTGAAACCTCCTGAGCAAAAGCTTGCAGGGCCGCGGCCAGGCCGCAACCGGTCATCATCGATAATCCGATGATTTACAAAGGATTCTCTTCCCTCATGCCCCTCGAGGCGTGGCGTAGAGGATCACGATAATTTTATCTATGTCAAATTTATTTTAATTAAAATTTATCGGCGAAATTAAGGCACTCAAATACAGAACGAAAATTGTATTGGAAAACATCTCGTATATGGAATGTATGTATTATATGTTAAAATAACAATATATCTTTATAAATAAAAATTGGAAAATAGAGGGGTTTCGGTGACAACCGAGTTGACGCCTCTTCGGGCTCCGTATCCGTCTGCGTGTCCGGCAACGCCGCCGCGTTCATTGAGCGGGTACGCAGCAGATGATCGGTAACCGACTACGGAACGGCCGATCGCTGCAATGGTTTCCCGCCGGCTTCATCAAGCGCGCGAATCCGTCACCTGAAAAACGACGTCCCACGTCAGGCGGCCGGCAAAGCCCCGGAACCGATCTTTGAATGTTTTATCATAATATTTCTAAACTCGTCACGGAATCCTGTCCCAGGGCGGTATCGGCCCGTAGCATTCGACCAGATGGTCGATCATCGCCCTGACCTTGAGCGGAACGGTCGCCGCCGGCGCGTAGACCGCATGCAGTTCCGGCCCCTCCATCATCGGTGCGTCCAGGCTCAATGCCAGCAGCTTTCCCGACCGCAATTCGTCGGCCACGATGAAGGTCGGCTGGTAGATGATCCCCTGCCCCGCAACCGCCGCCTCACGCAGCACGTCGCCATTATTGGCAGACAGGGGCCCGCGGATCGGAATTGTCCTGTCGCCCTTCGTCCCGAAGCTCCATCGGGTGGCGCCTACGGTCTCGCTCAGCGTGTAGCCGAGGCAGGCATGATGCTCCAGCTCCGCGATCGTCCGGGGTGTGCCGTGACGGGCGAGATAGGACGGGGCGGCGCACACGACGAAGCGGATCGGCGCCAGCCGGCGGATTCGCAGGCTGCTGGGCGTCATCTTGCGGATGCGCAGGGTCAGGTCCCAGCCTTCCTCGATCAGATCGACCGTCCGGTCGTTCAGGCCCAGTTCCACGGAAACCAGCGGGTAGCGCCGACTGAATTCGGGCAGCAGCGGTGCGACATGGCGAATGGCGAAGGATACCGGCGCATTCAGGCGCAGCCGCCCGCGCGGCTCGTGCCGCTCGGCCGCGACGCCATGCTCCATTTCCTCCAGTTCCGACAGCAGTCTCTGGCAGCCATCGAGAAAGAGACGGCCGGCGTCGGTCAGGGACAGCCGCCGGGTGCTGCGATGGAGCAGCGGGACGCCCAGCCGCGCCTCCAGCGCCGCGACATGTTTGGTGACCATCGTCTGCGACAGCGACAAGGTACGGGCCGCCCCGGCAAAACTGCCCTGTGCCACCACCCGGACGAACACCTGCATGCTGGTAATGCGATCGAGCATATCTCACACTCACGGTGCCATCTGACTTTCCAGATCGATGGATTATCGCAGCGTGGGTGAGGCAGCAATATCGCCCCGGGACAACGGCACCAACCGCAGGGAGGCAGACGCGCCATGGCGATACGATCCATCATCCCCGACAACATGGCCCGGCAACCGGTACTGTTCCTGCCGCATGGCGGCGGCCCGTGCTTCTTCATGGACTGGCCGGACACGTGGGATCGCATGGCGGCCTATCTGCGCGGAATCGCGGCGACGCTGCCCCGCCGACCCGATGCGATCCTCGTGATGTCGGGCCATTGGGAAACCGTCGTGCCGACCGTGACCTCCGGCGCGCAACCGGCGCTGATCTACGACTATCACGGGTTTCCGCCGCATACCTATCAACTGCGCTATCCGGCGCCCGGATCACCGGCGCTGGCGGCGCAGGTGCGGTCCCTGCTCGACAGGGCGGGGATCGCCAACGCCGGCGATCCGACACGGGGATTCGACCATGGCGTGTTCATCCCGTTCATGCTGGCCTTCGACAAGGCCGACGTCCCAATCGTGGAATTGTCATTGAAAAGCGACATGAACGTCGCGGACGAACTGCGCATCGGGGCGGCGCTGCACCCCCTGCGGGATCAGAACGTGCTGATCGTGGCAACCGGGATGACGTACCATAACCTGAGCCACTTCATGGGCCGAAACCCTGAATCCGATGCCATCTCGCGGATGTTCGACGGGTGGCTGGCCGATGCGGTCGAAGCACCCGAAGCCGAACGGGACGAGGCCCTGCTGCATTGGGAGCGCGCGCCGGGCGCCCGGATCTGCCATCCGCGCGAGGAACATCTTCTGCCGCTGATGTTCGCCGCCGGTGCGGCCGGCGCCGATCGCGGACGACGCGACTACAGCGACATCGTCATGGGCAAGGCGTTGTCGGGCTTCCGCTTCGGCTGACACCATCCTTCCGGCCCGCCCGGGCGGACCGTCTTCATTACCATAGGAAAGACCATTCACATGAAAAAGACCCTTCTGGGCGGCACCGTCGCCGCCGTCGGCTTGGTCGCGATGCTGCCCGGGGCCCAGGCCGTCACCGCATCACGCAGCGTGCAGGCCGGCAGCTACAGGGTCGAGACCACCCATACACAGATCATTTTCTCTCTGCTGCATTTCGGTTTCACCAGCTATTCGGGCATGTTTTCCGGCATCACGGGCACGTTGCAGCTTGATCCGGCACACCCCGCGGCCGCAAAGCTGGATGTCACCGTACCGGTAAACAGCATCGCCACCACCAGCGACAAGCTGACGGGCGAGCTGAAGGGCGCGGACTGGTTCGATGCCGCGACATACCCGACCGCGACCTTTACCTCGACGAAGGTGACGCCGGCCGGCGCCGGCGATGCCGCGATCGCGGGTACCCTCACGCTGCATGGCGTCACGAAGCCGATCGTGCTGCACGCGCATTTCGTCGGCGCGGGCGTCAACCCGCTGGACAAGGCCTATACGGTCGGCTTCCAGGGCACCGTCACCATCAGGCGCAGCGATTTCGGGGTGAAGACCTATGTCCCGATGGTCGGCGACGAGGTCACCCTGACCATCGCCGGCGCGTTCGAAAAGCAGGACTAAGCCGATGCCGGACGCGGTCGCCCGACCGGCGCGTCCGGCCGCCATGCCGCCGTCGCCATGGTCCTGCACTGGATCATGGCGCTGGGCACCCTGCCCTCGCCGTCGGGCCGGTCATGACGCATGCCCCTTTTGGCCCGCAAGCGTTTTCCAGCGGTATCAACTGCATAAATCGATCGGCATCACCGTCCTGCCGGCCGGCATCGTGCGCCTGCCGTGGCGGATCACCTGCCCGCCGTCGGCCTTGGCGTTCGCCACGCTGACGATGCAGACCGGCACGCCGTTCACGGGCCATTTCTCGCAATTCGTCGGCCAGATCGCGCTGGATCCGGATCACCTGGAAACGGGGCACATCGTCACGATGGACAGCGCCTCGACCGGCAACACCCGGAGCGACATCGTCCGGCCCGGAAAGGACCGGTGCGATATTGCGCAATTTCCCGACGCGGTGTCCAGACCACGTCCATCCATGCCACCGGCCGCGACATGTTCGCGGTCGACGGGACGCTGACGCTGCGCGGGATCGGCAAGCCCGTGACGCGGCCCTTTACCCTGGCCATCGACGGCAACGCCGCCCACATGGCGGGCCGTGTCCAGCCGATCCGGACCGATTTCGGCGCCGGGCAGGTCGCTGGCCGACCGGTCAATGGGTCGCACCGGAAGTCGGGGTCGACATCGACCTGATGGCCCATCACGAAAAATCGTAACGACGAGGCGGACTGTGGGCACACCATTTTTCCAGACACGAAAATAATATTTCCTATCCGTCGCGCGGAAGCGCGAAGAGATCACGACGACCAGACCCGCCGCAATCAGCGGCACATCCGGCACACCCTGCACCGTTTCACCCGCAGAGTCCCATTCCATGAATCCTTGCATGTGCGACACCGATCACGAGCACGACAGGGCCGGAAACCGCCAGACGATTTTTCGTTTAGGACCCATCGCCGATACCGCACCAGTGCCGGGAATGCGGTCGCGACCGTAACCGCCGATCGGTCCGCCGCCATCAATCCATTACATCGTCCCGGAACATGGAAGGCAGGCCGCCATTAAAAAACTGTCCATAAGCCCGATTTTACTATCGGCGTTCTTACGCACCATGGAAATAATATGACACAAATGAGACATGGTATGGTGGAAATGACACGAGGAACTTCCTCCCAATTTGCAAACCCCGGGCCGCTGGGCCTGATGGGTTTCGGCCTCACCACGGTCCTGCTGAACCTGCATAATGCCGGATGGATTCCGATGGGATCGGCCATTCTGGCCATGGGACTGGTGTTTGGCGGACTGGCGCAGATCCTGGCCGGCCTGCTGGAGTATCCCAAGGGCAATACGTTCGGCCTGACGGCCTTTACCTCTTACGGCGCATTCTGGCTGTCGCTGGTCGTTCTGGTCTGCCTGCCGCAGGTGGGGCTCATGCCGGCCTCGACCCCGCCGCTGATGGCGGCGTACCTGTTCATGTGGGGGATCTTCACGTTGATCCTCTTTATAGGCACGTTGTCGGCTTCCCGCGCATTGCAGGTCGTGTTCGGCTCGCTGGTCATCCTGTTCATGCTGCTGGCGGCGGCCGAGCGGTCCGGCAATCCGGCCCTGACGGTGATTGCGGGATATGAAGGCATATTCTGCGGTTTTTCGGCCATCTATGTTGCGATGGCCGAAATCCTGGAATTCCAGTTCGGCCATGCCATCCTGCCGCTGGGGACCATGCCACGTCCCCGCGCCAGCCATGCGATCGGCGCGCTGTAAGCATCGCCGGGATAACCCTGCGGGGCAATAATCGAAAATTTCTTCGCTACATGCTGCTTTCAGCGCCCGCGCATCAGTGCGGGCGTTTTTTTGACGTGCGTGCCGGGACAACCATGGTCGTTCCCAGCTTTCACGGACCGGTTCCGCTATCCCCGCACGTATCGCAGCAGAACGGTACGGACAACCGCCTGCGCCGGCAACCAATCACGCCCGGTCATAGGCATTTTTCGGACCTGCCGCGTCGTCCGGAACCGGATCGCCCGCCAGCACCCCCAGCCCAAAGCCCAGAAGCGAGCCAACCAGAAGCAGGACAACGGCAGAAAGACATTTTTTCACGGCACTCTCTTTTCCGAACACTGGAGCAGCGGCGACGAGCCCTCCATGTAGACTTTTTTTCTGACACATTAAGTAATAAAGTGTCACGGCGAAGGAACGCCGATGCCACCGCGCAGCGGCCCCGTTCCGGACCATCGCGCCAGGACCCGATGCAAGGCCTCGCTCTTTATTACGATATAATTACAAAATGAAAATGTCAGAACTCTTTTGAAAATGTGGTCCCTTGCGGGAAAGCGGAACGCAGGGAAGCCTCGGGTGTGTGTGTTGCCGAGCACCGAAGCGAGGCGTGGCCTATGGGCCGCTCGCCACCGAGCGCAGAAAACACCCGTCGGATCGCCGGCAGCGCGCATTTTCAAAAGGGCTCCCTACGTTGAATTATTCCTTCGTCCCCGCGTTTCCTTCATCCAGGGAGCCTAAAATAAGCTTGGTGTTCCCCTGTGGGGGCTCTATTGCGTAGCTTCGTCGAAAACAGCCCCACGCGATCATGAACAGATATTTTCACCACCTTTTTCTGTTGCCGTTGTTATTTGTTCTGGGAGGGTGCAATCCAATCGGGCCCACACGGCTTGACCAGGATCAGAGCGACTATTCGCGGGCATTGACCAGTTCGGGCAAGCAGCAGACGCTGTTGAACGTCGTCCGCCTGCGCTATGCGGACACGCCGGGGTTCCTCGACACCACACAATTGATCTCGGGCTATCAGCTTCAGCGCAACCTGTCGGTCGGGATCGGAACCTACTCCCTGGCCAGCCGGCCCTATGGCGGCGCGGGCGTCCAGCTTCAGGAAAGCCCCACCTTCACCTTTCAGCCGGTTACCGGCGATGCGTACGCCCAGAGCTTCTTGCGTCCCCTGCCGCCGGGCAATCTGCTGCCCCTGGCCATGGGCGGCCTGCCGATTGACGTTCTGTTCCGGCTTGCCGTGCAATCCATCAACCTGATCAACAATGCGGGTGCGCTCGGCAGCGATGTCGGGCGGGGCTCTCCGGTCTTTTTCGACCTGATCCATGACCTGCGGCTTCTGCAAGTGGCCGGCCTGCTGGGTATCCAGCTGGAGCGCGGCCCGGACGCGACAGGCAAGGATCCGACGGCCGATCGCGTCTTCCTGTCGATCGCCTCGACGGACGATCCATCCCTGGCGCAGGTGGTCCATGAAGTGCGCCATATTCTGGGCATGGCCCAGAACGACGAACGCGTGGAGGTCGTCTATGGCGGCGGGCGGCCGCGCCGGGGCCAGATCAGGCTGCTGACCCGCACGATACTGGGCGTTCTGGGGCAGATCGCCTACCAGATCGACGTGCCGCAGGAAGACATCACCTCTGGCCGCACACGCCCCAGGATCAAGCTGATCGGCCGGGAAACGAAACCCATCGTCGTCATCCATGTCACCAGGGAGCGACCGCTGTCCGTCTTTTCCTGGACCACCTACAATCACAAATATTACTGGATCGCCGACAACGATTTCGACAGCAAGCTGGCCTTTACGATGCTGCAGATTCTTCTGGAACTGTCGAAGACCAGCAAGGGCCCCAGCACGATCGTGACGATCCCCGTCAGCGGATAGAGGACACGTCGTTCCTTCACCACCGGGCCCCGTATGCCGCTTCGACGACCCGCGTGCCTTGCTGTCGCGGGAAGGAACGTCAATACAATCCGGGAGGTTGGATCGAACACCGTATATTGCCCGACCGCGAGGAGTACATCCCGCAGGCTTGATCGAGACGGCGACGCTGAATTGCACAAAACGAGAACAAATATACTGGAGAATGGCGCAAAAGGGGTAAAAAACCAAACCTTTTGAGACGCTATGATGCTGATTTATATGGATTTTGGTGGAGGGAGTTGGATTCGAACCAACGTAGGCGTACGCCAGCGGATTTACAGTCCGCCCCCTTTAGCCACTCGGGCATCCCTCCGTGTGACAGGGTGGTTAGGACCATCCGGACGACGTGTCAATGCCCTTGTCCGCCTCTGCGCACGATGGCGTGACGGACGGCGCGGTTCGGCCTATATCGAGGCCATGCGCAATCGCCCGCCGCGTCGTCCGGACGCCCAAGCCGCCCAGCGCCCGTCCGGACGGACGGATGCGCAAGCCCCTTCCGACACTGCCCGCCCCTCGCGGCAGCGGGGAGGAGCGGCGCCCCGTGGCACGCCGCCGCGCGGGACCTACTGGCTGTATGGGCTGCACCCGGCGCTGGCGGCGCTGGCCAATCCCGAGCGGCGCATCCGGCAGATCCTGACGACCGAGGAGGGCGAGGCCGCCCTGCGCCAGCGTCTGGGGGCACCGCTGCCGATGCAGCCGCATCGTACCGACCGCAGCCGGCTGGAATCCCTGTGCGGGCGCGATGCCGTGCATCAGGGCATCGCCATCCTGACCGACGCGCTGCCGTCCCTGTCGGTCGATGATGTCGTCGACCGGCCGGGGCCGGTGCTGCTGCTGGATCAGGTGACCGATCCGCGCAATGTCGGTGCCATCCTGCGATCGGCCGCCGCCTTCCGTGCCGCCGCCGTGGTGGTGATGGAACGCAACGCACCGGACGAAACCGGGGCGCTGGCCAAGGCCGCATCCGGCGCGCTGGAAATCGTGCCCTTGCTGCGGGTGGTGAATCTGGCGCGGACACTGGATGCGCTGAAGGACCGGGGGTTCTGGGTTGTCGGGCTGGATGCCGGCGGCGGTGTGCTGGACGGCACGACGTTCGGCAAGCGTCGCGTGGCGCTGGTCCTGGGAGCCGAGGGCGACGGGCTGCGCCGCCTGACGCGCGAACATTGCGATGAAATCTCGGGATTGGCCATGCCGGGCGACATGGAAAGCCTGAACGTTTCCAATGCCGCCGCCGTCGCCCTGTACGAACTGGCCCGCGCGGGCGTAGCCTGACCCCGGGTGGCGGCATCGACGCGGATGACGCCACGCACCAGTTCCGACATGATGATGCGGTCGATATCGTCCCGTTCGACCGCATCCGGCCGCGCGATTTCCAGTCCCCCGACGACCGCAGGCGGCGGGGAATGCGGCAGGACGCGGTCCATCGCCTGATGGATCGTGGCGCCGGGGCAGATCAGGACACCCGCCGCAAGCTTGCGCGCCGACGACAGCATCAGCGCACCACACCGGCCAGGCCCCCGTAGTCGGGACAGGCGACATAATCGGCCAGGGAATGGGTATGCATGGACAGTTCGGGATGCCCGTGCGGGTCCATCCGCGCGGCGCCCTTGATACAGACGGTCCGGTAGCAGAGCGCCGCCCCTTCGGTGGAGCAGCCGACACGGCCGATAGGTCCACTCATGTCACCCCCGACGAATCCGCAACAATGTGACAGACTGGCGGCGACCGCAGCGGAGATCCGGTATGAAGCCCATCCTGGCCGCCCTTGCCACCGCCGCCCTTCTGCCGGGCGGCTGCGCGCCCTACCCGCGCACCGTGATCGCCAGCAGCCATGCGCCTGCAAACGACGCCCATTATGTGCGGCCTTTCATCGTCGCCGCGAACCGGGCCACGGTGATCAACAACTGGTTCGTCCTGAATCCCGATTGCTCGGTCGCCGATTATGTCACCGTGCGCCTGCTGACCCCGCCCGATCATGGGACGGTCACGATCCGGCGGGGCGCCTTCTATCCGAACTATCCGGTCGGAGAGGACCGTCATGCCTGCAACATGCAACCCCAGGGTGGCATCACGGCGACCTATCTGCCCGCGACGGATTATGTGGGGGCGGATCATTTCACGCTTTTGATCATCGCGGCCCGGGGCAGGTCCTGGACGACCGATTTCCAGGTATCGGTCCGGTAGGCCGTCCAGGCCCTGAAACGCGGAACGCGACAACCGGCAGGAAGGAAACGTCATTGATGTTCAGCCATGTTACCGTCGGCGTCCGCGACGTCGGCCGCGCGGCGACGTTCTACGACGCCGTCCTGGCCCCGCTGGGCATCGTCCGGTCCTGGACGGCCGAGGACGGACGCTTCGTCGGGTGGCGCAAGCCGGACGGGCAGGAGGAAGACGGCACGTTCTTCATCGGCAGCCCCTTCGACGGCCAGCCGCCCGCGCCCGGCAATGGCTGGATGTGCGCCTTCGCCGCGCCCAGCCATGCCGCCGTACAGGCTGCCCATGACGCCGCCATGTCCCATGGGGGCACGGACGAGGGCGCCCCCGGCCCGCGCCCGCAGTACGGCCCGCATTATTTCGGCGCCTACATGCGCGATCCCGACGGGAACAAGCTGCATGTCGTCTGCCGCGTCCCCGGACCGCCGTCTTCCCTGCCCCCGGTCCCGGAACCGGCCTGATGGACAGGACCCACCGCTACGCCGTCACCCTGACCTGGACGGGCAATCGAGGCGACGGTACATCGTCCTATCGGTCATACGACCGATCCCACCGCATCGACGCCCCGGGCAAGCCGCCGATCGACGGATCGTCCGATCCGGCCTTTCGCGGCGATCCGGCCCGCTGGAACCCCGAGGAACTGCTGCTGGCCGCGCTGGCGGCGTGTCATCAGCTTTGGTACCTCGGCCTGTGCGCGCAGGCCGGGATCGTCGTCACGGCCTATGAGGATTCAGCCGAAGGCACGATGGTCGAGCAGGCGGACGGCGCCGGGCAATTCACCACCGTCACCCTGCGCCCGCGCGTCACGCTGGCCGCCGGTTCGGACATCGCGGCGGCCGAGGCGCTGCATCGCACGGCGCACGACGCCTGCTTCATCGCGCGCTCGGTGAATTTTCCGGTCCACCATGTCCCGGTTACGACGATCGCCTGAATCGGGCGAACATGGATCCGGAGCGGAGGCGCGGGAAAACGACGGCGGCGTCAGCCACTTATGCTCAAGGATCCCCCCAGGGCGGGCTATACCCCCCGCAACGGCGGCTCCAGCATCGGCGCCCCCATGGCCGGATCCGTCGTGCCGGCGCGTCCATTTTCGACGTGGCCGGCAAAACGCACCGTATTGCGGCCGCCATCGGCCAGGAGCGTGAAATCGTACCAGTTCCCGCTGGCCGACAGCACGATCCGACGTTCCACGGCCTGGTCCGCCGGCACGTCGATCGCCATCTCCGCCCGCCCATAGGCGTTGTCCCGCACCACGACATGCGCGGCGCCTGCGGCGGGTTTCAACGTCAGAACCAGCGCATCATGCGCGCCATCATGCCGGACCGAGGCGACCACGCCTGGCACGCCGACATCGGGCGCGCCCGTCCGATGATAGCGACGGATGAAACCGTTCGGTCCCATGACGGTCAGCATCAAGGGCGCATCGCCGGCCGGCAGCCAGACGTCCGCCAGGCTCTTTCCGGCCTCGACGGTGTAACGGCGCGGCGTCTCGTCCGACAGTTCGCGATAGACATACAGGCATGCCGCCGCCCGGCCTGTATTGACGAAGCGCAGCGTCAGCGCGCCGTCGGCGTCCGTCGTCTCCTCGACCGCCAGATCGTAGGGTAACGGACGCGCCGGGCGCGTGCCCTCTTCCTGCCGACCGATATCGGCGGACTGGCTGGTCGCGGGAACGGCCGGGTCGCGCAGGCGGCACGACGCATCCACCGCCGCGCGATAGCCCGACGTGTCGGGCAGGCCCACGCGCCCATGCACCGGCAACGAGAAATCGAATGCCGAGGTCAGGTCGCCGCAGATCGCACGCCGCCAGGGCGTGATGTTCGGTTCATGCACGCCGAAACGCCGTTCGATGAACCGGATCACCGATGTATGATCGAATACCTCCGAACAGACATATCCGCCCGTGCTCCAGGGTGAAATCGCCACCATCGGCACGCGCGGCCCCAGCCCGTACGGCAAATTGTCCACCGTGTAGCGCTTGATGTTCAAGTCCGGCAGGCGGTCGTGAATTTCCCCCGCCGTACTAACGGTGCTCTTGCCGGGAAGGGCCGGCGTGGGCGGCTGCGGCGGCGGCACATGATCGAAATAGCCATCGTTTTCGTCATACATGACCAGGAATACGGTCTGCGCCCATACATCGGGATTCGACGTCAGGGCATCCAGCACGCGCGAGATATAGACCGCGCCGTAGCCGGGGCTCCAGCGCGGATGTTCCGAAAACGCCGCCGGCGGCAGCAGCCACGATACGCTGGGCAGCCTGTCCTGCATCACGTCGGCTTTCAGGTCGTCCAGCGTCCGCTTGACCATCGCGCGACGATGGAGGGACGACCCTTCCGGGGCGGTCACGAAATTCCTGAAATTCATCAGGACATTGGTGCCGAAATTGCCGTTGAGCAGGTCTGTCACCTCCAATCCCTCCTGATAGATCTGCCAGGAGACGCCGGCCTTTTCCAGCCGCTCGGGAAAGGTGGTCCAGGTGAACGGAGGCGGCACCGTCTTGTAGAACTGGCGATCCGCCCAGTCGATATTGTCCAGGATCGGCCCCCCGCCCGCACCGGTGGGATCGACCATTCCCGTCATCAGGTAGAACCGGTTGGGATGGGTCTGGCACGGGGTGGAACAGAAATAATGGTCGCATACCGTGAACGCGTCGGCGAGGGCGTAGTGGAAGGGCAGATCCTCACGCGTGTAATATCCCATCGTCATGTCGGTCTTATGCTTCGGCCATTGGTCGTTTCGACCGGCATTGATCGCGGCATGCGTGGGTTCCCAGCTGTGATTCAAATCCATCACGCATTCCGCGCCGCTGCTTTTCGTGTTCAGGCGGAAGGGCATGATCTCTCCCCCGCCGTCGTGCGCCCGGGGCTGACGCCAGAGCGGCACGCCATCGGCACGCAGCACGGGGAAGCGGTCATTCACACCGCGCACGCCGGACATGTGGCCGAAATAATGATCGAAGGATCGATTTTCCTGCATGAAGACGACGACGTGCTTCACATCTTCGATCGTGCCGGCACGGCGGCGGGCAGGCAGAGCCATCGCGCGATGGATCGCCTCGGGGAGCAGGCCCGCGGACAGGGCACCCATCTGCAGAAAATCGCGCCGGTTAGAATGGAACATCCGAACTCCTCTTCCTGTCCCTGGACGCTGCGCGCATGCAGGATGGCGGGTGTGAAACGCCCGATACGCAAGCCATTTTGAAATGAAACAACGGCCTTGCCTATACTGCGTCATCTTGTCTCAAGACGCCTGCTGGTGCGCCACAGGGGGCGCTGGCCAAGGAAAAGGCCCATCCCCTTCCGGAAATGGGCCCTTCCCACGCCTGGTCGCGGATCAGAAATCCGAACTGATGGACCCGATGGCCGAGAACGGGGAGGCGATCGAATAGGTCGGTGCGCTGCCGCTGATCGCGCCGCCGTAAACGCCTTTCATTGCGTTGGCCGTCGCCTGAACGCCACTGACCGCCCCCAGATAACGGGTATTGGCGATGTTCTGGAGATTGATCTGCACATGCGGGCTCTTGAATGGTCCCCAGTTGGGGAACCGGTAGCCCGCCGAGACATTCATGCGCACGAACCCCGGAATGGACTGGTCATCCATGAAGGTCGAATATTGCCGTGCGGTATATTTCAGGTTGAACGTACCGAACACGCTGCCGTCGTCATAATCGAGGCCGAAACCCAGCGTGTATTTGGGGGCCTGCGGAGCGATCTTGCCGGCGCTGCGGACGTAATCGGTGATGGAGCTGCCGTTGAGCTTGGCGGAGACGGCGATGTTGCTGTCGGTAACGGCATGCAGATATTCGGCCGACACATAGGGGCGGAAATTATAAATCGGACGCGTTCCGATCTCGAAATCCACGCCGTCGCTGTGCGCGTTGCCGCCATTGATGCTGCTGGTCCAGTAATTGGCCGGATTGGTCGGGTCCACGACCGTCTGCGTATAGAGGCGGTTTGTGAAATTATAGTGGAAATAGGTAATCGAGGACGAGAACAGCTTGCCCTGGTAGCGCCAGCCCGCTTCCTCGGAAATCGAGATTTCCGGCTTCTGCGCGGTCGTGCCGTGGGTAGTATATCCCGATCCGCTGTAATAGGTGCCGGCGTCATACAGCGACGTGTTGGCCGGCATCCGGAAATTTGTCGCACCGGAAACGAAGAGCTGATTTTCGTCGTTGATCTTGAACCGGACCGCCGCCGTGGGCAGAGGCTCCCCCAGGGTCTGGCTGATATATTTTCCCGTCGAGGTGTCGGGCAGGTTGTTCTGCCCGCGCCGGGTCACGATCGCGTATTTGAATCCCGCATCGAGCGTCAACCGATCGTGCAGGAGCGAAAGGCTGTCGCCGATGAAGGGCGCGTGAATCGTCGTCTGGGTCATCGCATCGCGATATTGCTGCGTCTCGCCATTGGCGAGGACAAGCTGCGAACCGCCCCCCCACACATCGGCCGGCGTGCCGTCCGCGTTGACCCCCGAATATGGCCCGGTCTGGAACTGCTTCGAATATTCGAACCAATAGCCGATCAGCAGCCGGTTCGGCCCGGTGGTCAGCGTGACCTTCGTGACTGCGCCAGGGCGATAGGTCTGGGTGTTCGACGGGTTGTAGAGCAACGTCGATCCCTTGGAGACCCCGTTGATCGAGCTTCCCATCGTCTGGGATCCCCATTGTTGCTTCTCGAGATTCTCGTAATAGGCGCCGCCGCCATTTCCGTTGCCGTACCAGAAGTACGGGGTTTCCGTCAGGACGATGCGGTCGGTCAGGGTGAAGGTCGAGGGCGCGCTAGCATAGATGTTGGTGAACGGATTCTGGTGCAGCTTGTAATAGGTCGAGTTGGCCGAGGTATCGCCGGTGTACACCGAGCTGTAGACCGTATTGCCCGTAACCGGCGCGCCCATCACGCCATCGCCGAATTTCTGGTAATTGGTCAGGTTGGTGCTGGGAAACGCGGCGTTATTGAGCTGATTGCCGACGATCGCCAACGAAATGCGATTGCCCTGCCCCCAGTCATTGACGAATTTCATCTCGCCATGGATCTTCTTGTCCATGCCCGGGCCGCGCCACATGTTGGCGTGCGTGTCGGAGAAGGAGAAATAGGCACGCGCGTTCGTATGGGCGATCAGGCCGGTATCATACCGCACGAAGCCGCGCACCGAATTGAACGAGCCGTAGCTGAAATTGACCCGGCCGCCCATCTTCATCAGCGGGTCGATCATGTACATGTTGACGATGCCGCCGGACGCGTTGATGACCGGGCTGTCGAGATCCGCGGAGCCCTGCGCCAGCTGGATCTTCTGCAGGTTCTCCGAATCCAGGATTTCCTGCGGGTAGATCGCGCCGGAACCGATGTCGCTGAGCGGGAAGCCTTCGAGCGTGAAGCCCATCTGGGACTGCGTCATGCCGCGCACCGTCATGGTGCCGCCGGTCAGGCCCATCGGATCGGTGTCCGACGTGTTCACACCCGGCATAAGCGTCATCAGCTGGAACGGATTGAGACCGGGCGTCTGCTTTTCGATGAAATCACGGGTGACGGTCGATTTCGATTTCGGCGCATCCTCGTTCACCATCAGGCCGCCGCCGAGCGCGCGGCGGGTGACGCCATCGCCTGCGCTGTGGCCCGTCACTTCGACATGTTCGGCCGCGACATCGGTGGGCGCGGTGGAGCCGAGCATCGTGGGGGGCACGGCCGAAGGGTGCTGCGACTGATTTGCCGTCTGGGCGCGCGCGGGCATCGCGGCGATCGTCACGATCGCGGTGCTTGCAAGCAGCAACGGAAGACAGGTCAGGGAACGCGTCAAGTTTCATATCCTCTGGATTATATTTGCGTCACGTCTAACACCCATTCATTCATGTTGGCAGGCCAAACCTGACCGTATGATCAGGTTTCTTAAAACCTTCACAAAGTCCGTAAAGATAATATTTGTCAGGTAGTTGGAGTCCGGCTCACGGCGTGCGTGGGACTGATCCGCACGCAACGGCACCGACAGGCCGTGACCAGAAGCGGCGCCACGAGGCGTGGCGCCAGGGGCCATTCATGCTGCGGATCGATATGATTCCGAACAGGTCACCGCGCTGCAGGCGCGACCGGGCCCGCCTGTTCATAGGCATATCCCATCGCCAGCAGCGCCGGTTCCGACCAGGCCGCGCCGATAAAGGACAGCCCGACCGGCAGCCCCCGCACCCGGCCCATCGGCACGCTGAGATGCGGATAGCCGGCCACGGCCGCCAATGTCCCCGCGCCAGTTCCGTCGCCCGGCCGGTCGCCCAGGACGGGATCGGTCATCCAGGCCGGACCGATCGTGGGAGCCACCAGGGCGTCCAGCCGATCGTGCGCCAGCATGGCGTCGATGCCCGCCGCCCCGGCGAGGCGTCGCGCGTCGGTCCGCGCCGTCAGGTAGGCGGGATCCGACAAAGTTGGGGCCTGAACCGCCTTTTCGAACATATCCTGTCCAAACCATGTCATTTCGCGATCGGCGTGTTCGGTATCGAACGCGATCAACGCCGTCAGGTCGCGGGTCTTCACCGCCGCCGGGGTCTGGGCCAGATAGGCATTCACCCCGGCGCGGAATTCGGACAGCAGGACCGTCAATTCGGCTTCGCCCATGGTCTTGGCGTCGAATGTCCCGATCTCGACCAGGGTCGCGCCCAATGCGCGCAGCCGCGCAAGGGCGGTGTCGAATACCGCGCGCAGGTCGGGATTTTTGCCCTGGGCGAAGCGCATCACGCCGATCCGCCGCCCGCGCAGGGCATCGGGTGCCAGGCCCGCCAGATAATCGGCGCGATGGCGATCGGCGTCCGCCGTCGCGGGATCGACGGGGTCGGATCCCGCCATGACACCCAGCAGCAGCGCGGCGTCCCGTACGGTGCGCGTCATCGGGCCGGGCGTGTCCTGGCTGGTCGAGATCGGCACGACGAATGTACGCGACACCAGACCCACCGTCGGCTTCAGCCCGACGATGCCGTTGACCGCCGCCGGACAGGTGATCGAGCCATTGGTTTCGGTCCCGATGGCCGCCATAGCCAGGCCCGCTGCCACGGCGACGGCACTGCCGGCGCTGGAGCCGCAGGCCGTCCGCGCGCGATCGTACGGATTGCGCGTCAGGCCGCCCACGGCGCTCCATCCGCTGCTGGCGTGGGCCGAGCGGAAATTGGCCCATTCCGACAGGTTGCCCTTGCCCAGCACGATCGCCCCGGCCGCGCGCAGCCGCGCGATCACCGGCGCGTCGCGATGCGTCAGGTTCCCCACCAGCGCCAGCGACCCGGCGGTCGTCGGCAACGGGTCCCGCGTTTCGATATTGTCCTTCACCACAATCGGCAGGCCATACAGCGGGCCGCGCACCCGCCGCATCCGCGCCAGGGCGGCGGCCTGCGCTACCGCGTCGGGATTCAGCGCCAGGATAGCGTGCAGCCCGTCCGGCCCCGCGTCAGTCCGCGCGATGCGCGCGCGATAGCGCCGCACCAGGCTGTCGGGCGCCAACCGCCCGGCGTGCATCGCCGCCACCAGGTCGGTGGCGTTGTCCGGCCAGGCCTGCGGCGACGCGGCCTGCGACAGGCCCGGCACGCACGCCCCCAGCAGTGCCGCCAACATCAGGCCCCGCCATCCCTTCCGGAGCGGCTGGCCGATGCCTTCTTTTTCTGAAGAAAAAGAAGCAAAAAGACTTTCATTCGTTATCAGCCCTCGCATGATCCCGCACATGGTCCCCTGAACGTCCAAAATTTTTTGGTTCTTTTTTACAAAGAAGAACGAAGAACCCCCGCCACACGGGGTCAGTGCTGGAATTGTCCCAACCAGGTCACCAGTCGACTGGCCAGAGCGATTCTGGCATCGGAAAAGCTGTGATCAGTTTCCAAGGTCTCGGCATCGAGATGTTTGGCGCCTGCCTTGCGCGCGGCCCGGGCGGCAGCCTCGGCCATGAAGCCGATACCACGCGTTGTACCAATCAGTCCCAGAGGGCGCCCGGACAGAGCAGGCATCGTGGCGACCAGGTCCAGCGCGGAACCGGCATGCGCCACCTCGTCCATGAGTCGCGCCTCGCTGGTGCCGGCCAGCGGCGGCATGTCACCGCGCACCTCATCGACCAGGAACGCTTCACGCTTTTCAGGGTCGGCAAAGCTGCGGCCGATCGCGGCGAAGTCGGCCGGATCGATCAGGAACGCACCGACGACGCGCGGGTCATCGGCTGCGATCCGCGCGGCCACGATGCCGCCGAGACTATGCCCGGCGACGGCAATGCGGGATGAGTCGATGTCGAACCGCGCAATCACCTGGGACTGGCGCAGGTAGGCCAGCGCATTGGCGGCATCCTGCACGCAGTGGGCGAAGGAAAAGCGACCGGGGCTGCCCCAGGACCCACGATAATGGAATGTGAGGACATTCCACCCCGCACGCCGCGCGGCCTGGGCCAGATCCAGATTCTGTTCGTTGCCGGGAAAACCGTGGAGCAGCAGCAAGGTCGGATGCGGCCGGGCCCCGGCCGCACTGTACATCACGGCGTTCAGCGCACCATCTTCCGAAGGGATGACGAAGGCGGCCATCGCCGATGGATGCAGGCGATCGACGGGCGGGTCGATGGTCACCGCCGCCGGCGGGGGCGCGGCCAGCGCCAGGGCAGGCATCGCGAGAAGAAGTGGAAAAAGCATCCGTCGCATCATTACACCCTGCCTGACGACAGCACGGGCAATCCGCCCGCGATCGCCACCCTGAAGCCTGGCCTGTCGACCAGTCCTCTTTCTGAATCACATAATCCGCTTCATGGGAATCAGGCGACCCAGCCTGTTTGCAATCTCATCCGACAGGCACAAAAAAACCCGGGGCCAGATGGCCCCGGGTATCAGGCGGCATTCAAAGCCGTCCGGTCACTTTCCCATCGGGACCGTGCCCGTGCGCAACGTCGGCGTGCCCGTCAGATCGTCATACGGGGTTTCGTCGACAGGGGTGTCGATCCCACCGGCGGGGGTGGGATGGTGCAGCCCGTCATATTGCAGGACCGAGAACGTCATCGTCTGGTCGGGCGTCGGCAGCAGCTTGTCGTTCCAGCCACCGCCCAGCGCGCGGACCAGACCCACTTCCGCCTGGAAATAGCGGGTCGCGACCTGCACCTGCGAGATCTGTGCGTCCAGTGCCGCTTCCTGCGCTATGATCGCGTCCAGATAGGGGGACACGCCCCCCTTGTACAGGGTCATGGTCATATTCTGCATGTCCAGCGCCGCCGACACGGCCGCCCTCAGGCGGTCGTTTTCCGCCCACAGGCGATCGGTGCGCGACAGCCCGTCCTCGACCTCGCGAAACGCCGAGAGGACCGAGGAGCGATAGCGGTCACGCATCTCGCGATAGCTGGCCCAGGAGGCCTGCAGGGCCGCGCGGCGCAGGCCGCCCTCGAAGATCGGCATCGAGGCCGAGGCGCCATAGGACCACATGCTGTTCGCCAGATTGGCCAGGTCGAACCCGTTGGCATCGAATCCGCCGTTCGCGCTGAGCGCGATATGCGGATAGAACGCCGCGCGCGACACGCCAATCGCACGGTTCGCCTGCGCCATCTGCCGTTCCGCCGACGCGACGTCCGGACGACGCTGCAGCAGGTCGGACGGCACGCCCACCGGAATGGTCGCCCGCGTGAAATGCAGCGTTTCGACCGGCGCGATATGGAAACCGGACGGCGCGCTGTTGGTCAGGATGGCGATCGCATGTTCCGTCACCTCGCGCTCGGCCAGGATATCCAGTTCCGCCGCCTGGGTGACGTACAGCCGGTTCTGCGCACGGGCCAGGTCCAGACGGGGTGCCGCCTGGTTGGCCAGCTGCGACTGGGTGACCGACACCGCCTGCTGGTAATAGGCGATGGATTTGCGATAGATCGCGTCCTGCGCGTCATAGCCGCGCAGGGCCACGTAATCGTCCGCCAGTTCCGCCTGCAGGCTCAGCCGCGCCGCCGCGAAATCCGCCGCCTTCTGCTGGGCGGAATATTTCGCCATGCGCACCTGGTTGCGGATTTCCGACCAGAAATCCGGCTCCCACGACGCCAGGCCGCCATAGAATTCGTCGGTCTGGGTCAGCGCGCCCTTGTAGCGAAACAGCCGGTCCGCCGACTGCTTGTTGTCCGACGCGCCGAAAGCCAGGCCGAAATGCGGCAGCAGGTCGGCACGGGCCTGCATGACCATGGCGCGCGCCTGGACGAACCGTTCGGCCGCAGCCTGCAGGTCCGCGTTGGCGGCCATGGCCTTGTCTTCCAGCGCATCCAGCTGCGGATCATGCAGCACCGTCCACCAGTTCGACGGCAGCTGGGTATCCGCCGGCGTGGCGGTGGCGAACGGCGCCTGCCCATGCCAGGTGGCCGGCACGACATAGGTCGGGGGATGGTAGGTGGGCGCCAGGTCGCAGGCGGACAACGCCGTCAGCGACAGCATCGCCCCGCCGGACACCATGGTCCGGCGCAGTGACCGCACGATCATCCCTCGATTTCCTCGCTGGATTCGTCATAACCCTTGGCCGGCTGCACGACGTGCACCTTCTGTCCTTCCAGCAGGTCGGCCGGCGGGTTGTTGATGATCCGGTCGGTGGGCGACACCCCGCCCGTCACATCGGTCTCGCCATCGGCCATGCGCCCGACCTCGATATTGTGGTAATGCACGACATCGTTGGCATCCAGCACCGCGACCTGCATGCCCTTTTCCTCGAACACCAGGGCGGCGGTCGGGATCTCGAACACGCCGGGCGTCGAGGCTGCGGTCAGCTTGACCGAGGCGAACGTGCCCGGCCACAGCTCATGCTTGTCGTTATCGATGGTGAATTCCGTCACCGCCGTGCGGGTGTTCGGGTCATAGCCCCGCGCGATGGTCAGGAAGTCCGCCTTGAACGTGCGGTCGGGGAACTGCGGCACGCTGACCTCGGCCGTCATGCCGGGCTTGAGGATGTACGAGAACACTTCGGGCACCGATACGAACAGGCGCATCTTGTGCATGTCCGATACGGTGAAGAGCTGGCTGGCTTCGCCGTTCGAACCATGCTCGCCGGCGCCACCGCTGACATAGTCGCCGACATTGATGTCGCGCGACGTCACCACGCCGTCGAATGGCGCGACGACGGTCTTGAAGCGCTCCAGCGCCTCGAACTGGTCGACCTTGTGCTCGGCCGCCTGCATGCTCGCCAGGCCCGCCTTCTCGTTCGCATCGGCGACCGAGACCGACTGGCCCGACACTGCCTGCGACTTCGCCATGGCGCGCCAGCGGTTGGCGCTGACCACGGTCAGGTTGTACTTGGCCTGCGCCTCCGCCAGATCGGCCTTGGCCTGGGCATATTGGGCGTCCAGGCTGGGGGCGTTGATTTCGGCCAGTACGTCGCCGGTCTTCACCTCGGCGCCGTAATCCTTGTACCACATCTTCACATAGCCCGAGGCCTGCGGAAACAGCGGCGCCTGGTACCAGGCGTCGATATTGCCCGGCAGCGTCAGCGTCACGTTCTTGGGCGCGGGCTTGGCCGTAATGACGGCAACGTCGGGCAGCGCGTTGCGGATGGTCTCGGCGCGCAGGGCGCTTGCCGCATGCACCCGGTCAAAGACCTGATAGCCGACCAGCAGGGCCAGGACACAGGCCCCCGTCGCCAGAACGGTAGTACGAGACAGGGAAGCCATCAGACGGTCTCCTTCCGGCGGGACGGGCGGTTGTAGATGATTGCGTAAACACAAGGGACGAAGAGAAGGGTGGAAATCGTGGCCACGATCAGCCCGCCGATCACCGCCTTGCCCAGCGGTGCGTTCTGCGAATTGCTGATCGACATCGGGACCATGCCCACGATCATCGCCGCGGCGGTCATCAGCACCGGCCGGATACGACCGTACCCGGCCTCCAGCGCCGCCTTCAGCGCGTCGCCGTGGATCTCCAGCCGTTCACGGGCATAGGAGACGACCAGGATCGAGTTCGCGGTCGCCGTGCCCATGCACATGATGGCGCCGGTCAGCGCCGGGACCGACAGATGGGTGTGCGTCAGGAACAGGCTCCACGCGATGCCGGCCAGCGCCCCCGGCAGGGCCGAGATGATGATGAACGGGTCCAGCCAGGACTGGAAGTTCACGACGATCAGCAGGTAGATCAGCGCGATCGACACCATCAGGCCGCCGATCAGCTGGTAATAGGCGCTGCGCATCGTGGTCGCCTGGCCTTCGACATCCACCGCCGCGCCGCGCGGCACGTCGGCGTTCGTCTGCGCGATCACCTTGTTCACCCCCGACAGCACGGTCCCCAGATCGGTGCCTTCGGCCGACACATAGATGTCGAACGCGGGCATCGAGTTGTAGTGCGAGACCTGGCCCGGCGTGCCGACGGCGCTGATGGTGCTGACCGCGCCCAGCAGCTGCATGTCGTGGCCGGAGGGATCGCCGTCACCCTTGTCGACCGGGATCGACAGCAGGTCGTTGAAATGCGTCAGCTGGTTCTGCGTGACATAGGTGTTCAGCAGGAAGGTCACCCCCCAGGCGGGATCGTACCAATAGACCGGATCGACGGTCGAACTGCCCGACAGGGTCATCAGTTCGTTGTCGGCCAGGTCGGCGGCGCTGATGCCGGTCGCCTGGCTGAACGTGCGGTCGCCCTTCACGAACAGGGTCGGCGTCTTCATCGTCTGCTGCAGCGACACGTCGGTGGCCCCGGGCACCACGCGCAGCTTGTTCGTCAGTTCGATGGCGTAGCTATAGAGCTTGGACAATTCCGGACCCGTCACCTTGATGTCGATCGGTGAGGGCGATCCGAAATTGAGGATCTTCGCCGTCAGGTCGGCCGGCTGGAAGGTGAAGGCCGTGCCGGGAAAGCTGGCGGACAGGCCCTTCCGCAGCACCGCGCGGTAATCCCACACCGGCGCTTCGGCCTCGGTCAGCGTGATCGTCAGGTCGCAATCCTGCGTGCCGATGGTGGGCGTGGGAATGAAGGCCTGGTTGTGCGGCGCCTCGGCCAGGCCGCAATTGCTGACCACGTCATCGACCTTGCCGGGCAGCAGTTCGTGGATGCGGTCGCTGACCAGCGTCGCGATGCGGCCCGCGACCTCGATACGGGTGCCCAGCGGCGCGCGCATGTGCATCTGCAGCTGGTCGGACTTGATTTCGGGGAAGAAGTCGCGGCCCGCCACCATGTACAGGCCCATCGACAGCACCGACAGCCCCAGGAAGACCGACACGAACCGGACACGGTTCTCGATGGAGCGCTGCAGGAACGCCCCATAGGATTCGCGGAAGCTGGTGAAGCGGCGTTCGAACCCGCGCTGGAAACGCGAGAAGACGTTGCCGCCCTTCAGTTCATCCCCATGCGTATCATGGCCGTGGGCGCCATGGGTCTGCCCCGCCAGCAGGAACTTCGCCATGGTCGGCACCAGGGTGCGCGACAGGATGAAGGACGCGATCATGGCGAAGATGATCGCCTCGGCCATCGGCATGAACAGCCAGCCCGCGACACCGCCCAGCTCGAACAGCGGCAGCCAGACGATGCAGATGCAGGTGGTGGAGACGAAGGTCGCGGTCACGATCTGGTTGGCCGCGTCGATGATCGCGACCTCCAGCTCCTTGCCCATTTCCAGATGGGTGTCGATATTCTCGATCATGACGGTGGCGTCGTCCACCAGGATGCCGACCGCCAGCGCCAGGCCGCCCAGGGTCATGACGTTGATCGTCTGCCCCGCCCAGCCCAGCCCGATCACCGCGCACAGGATCGCCAGCGGGATCGAGGTCGCGATGATGATCGTCGAACGCCACGAGCCCAGGAACAGCAGCACCACCAGGCCGGTCAGGAACGCCGCCGTGACCATTTCACGCAGCACGTCCTTGATCGAATCCTTCACGAAGCCCGAGGCATCGTTGAGGATCGAGATATGGGCCGATGCCGGGATGACCTGCTCCAGCCGCGGCATCAGCGCCTTGACGCCGTTGACGACGTCCAGCGTCGAGGCCTCGCCGCTCTTCATCACCACCATGACGACGGCCTGCCGGCCCTTGACCAGCACCAGGTTGGTCTGCGGATGGCCGCCGCGATACACCTCGCCCAGGTCATGCATGTAGATGACCGAGTTGCCCACCCGCTTGATCGGGATGTTGGCCAGTTCATCCATCGTGCGCGGCTGGGCGTTGGTCGCAACCATCCAGTCCGTGGCGCCGATTTTCTGGTCGCCGGCCGGGCGGACGATGTTCTGCTTGTCCAGGACGTTCTGCACGTCCATCGCCGACAGATGGTGGGCCTGAAGCTGCTTCTGGTTCAGCGCGAACATCACGAACGCGTCCATGCCGCCATACGGATGGGGCACGATGGCGCCCGGCACCGTCACCAGCAGCGTGCGGACGCGGATCTGCGCCAGCTTGAACAGGTCCGACGGCGTCATGGTGGGCGACGTCAGTTCCAGCGTGATGACGGGAACCGACGATGCTTCCAGCTTCATGATCATCGGCGCCGGGATCTTTTCCGGCAGCTGCATCAGAACCGTCTGCGAAATCGCGGTAACGTCCGCCTCGGCCGATCCGATATCCGTTCCCGGCTGGAAGAAGATCTTCACGATGCCGCGTCCGTAATACGAATCGGACTCCATGTGCTCGATGCCCTCGACCGTCGAGGTCACGCCCTGTTCGTAATTGTACATGACGCGGCCGGCGACTTCGTCGGGCAGCAGGCCGGCATAGGTCCACACCACGGCGATCGCCGGGATCTTGATGTTGGGAAACACGTCCGTCGGTGTCTTGAAGGCGGACATGACGCCGAACAAGAGGATCAGAATGGACAAGACGACAAATGTGTACGGCCGTCGCAGGGCCGTCACGACTATTGCATTCATATGCGACCTTTTCCCCTGTTCAGGACTTTCTCAGCGGGGGCGTGGACCGTGGGCGCGCGCCAGCATTCACCCCCGGGGGACGGGGATGGGCCGGACCTGCGGTCCTGTCATGAAATGACGGCGGCACGGTGATGCCCCACAGGGGCCGCACCCGCACCGGTCCAGGCACACGCCGTCGCACGCCGATCCCGGAATGACGGGATGGCGGACAGGTGACGACCGGACGGACGTCGCGATGTCAGTCGCTGGAATCTGGATCTGTCATAATTGGCCTCCCGTGTCGGTGGACGCGCCCCTGCCGGGACACGCTGTCTCAACTCACAGGCTATACATAGGAGTGTTTCATAATATGTATGAAAAGATGTTCATGTAGGAAAAACATCTTTCATGAAGGCCGGTTCATCATCCGATCTGTTACAGGACTTTACGGACGCACCGGCCTCAGTGCCGGGCGCCATGCCTGCCATGTTCGAAATCGAAACGAATTGTTACATGGTCGCGCGGACAGGCAGGTCGGGCGTTGCCCGAACTCGCCAGGGCCTGGGGCCCTGGACCCCGATCATGGATCAACGGATTGGTTTCCAAGGGCCGATGGCCTTTGGCGGGGTGCAGGGCTGCGCCCGGAGAGGCGGGTCTGAAATTCGCCCTTGAAATTCGCCCTGTCGCGCGAGAGTGCCGCGATCAGGCGACGCGGCCTGATCGCGGAGGGATCAGCGTCCGCGACGTTTCAGCTGCGCGACGTCGCGCACGGCGCCCCGCGCGGCGCTGGTGGTCAGGGCGGCATAGGCCTGCAGGGCGACGGAGACAACGCGGTCGCGTTCGGGCAGCCAGGCCGCGTCGCCCTTGTCCTCCATCCGCGTGCGGCGGGCGGACAATTCGGCGTCGGGCAGCGCGGTGCGCAGGATGCGGTTGGGGATGTCGATCTCGATGATGTCGCCATCCTCCAGCAGGCCGATGGCCCCGCCCTCGGCTGCCTCGGGCGAGATATGGCCGATCGACAGGCCGGCGCTGCCGCCCGAGAAGCGGCCGTCGGTGATCAGGGCGCATTTCTCCGCCAGACCCTTCGATTTCAGGTAGCTGGTCGGATACAGCATTTCCTGCATCCCCGGGCCGCCCTTCGGTCCCTCGTAGCGAATGACGACCACGTCGCCCGCCACGATCCGGCCGGCCAGGATCGCCGACACCGCCGCGTCCTGGCTTTCGAAGATTCGCGCTGGGCCGGAGAAGGTCAGCAGGCCGGCCGCCACCCCCGCCGTCTTCACGATCGCCCCGTCCTCGGCGATGTTGCCGTACAGGACCGCCAGACCGCCATCCTGGCTGAAGGCATGCGCCCCGTCATGGATCGCACCCGTCGCGCGGTCCAGGTCCAGTTCCACGTAGCGGCTGGCCTGCGAGAACGCCTGGGTCGTGCGCACCCCGCCCGGGGCGGCGCGGAACAGGGTAAGCGCGTCCGACGGCGCGTCCGGCGCGGCCACGTCCCAGCATTCCAGCGCCTGCGCCAGAGAAGGCGCGTGGACCATCGGCACCTCGCGGTGCAGCAGACCCAGCCGGTCCAGTTCGCCCATGATGGCGGGGATGCCGCCGGCGCGATGGATGTCTTCCATATGCACGTCGGCCTTGGATGGCGCGACCTTGCACAGATGCGGCACCTTGCGCGACAGGCGGTCGATGTCGGCCATGGTGAAGGGGACTTCGCCCTCATGCGCCGCGGCCAGCAGGTGCAGCACGGTGTTGGTCGACCCGCCCATGGCGATGTCGACGGACATCGCGTTCTCGAACGCCTGCATCGTCGCGATGCCGCGCGGCAGGGCGGTCGCGTCCTCCTGCTCGTACCAGCGACGGGCCAGGTCGACGATCCGCCGCCCGGCCTCCAGGAACAGGTCGCGCCGGTCGGCATGGGTGGCAACCAGGCTGCCGTTGCCCGGCAGGGCCAGGCCCAGGGCCTCGGTCAGGCAGTTCATCGAATTGGCGGTGAACATGCCCGAGCACGATCCGCAGGTCGGGCAGGCCGACCGCTCGATGCTCTGCGACTCCGCGTCGCTGACGCGCGGATCGGCGGCCGAGACCATCGAGGTGATCAGGTCGACATGGCGTTCCACCCCGTCCTGGGTGATGCGCCCGGCCTCCATCGGCCCGCCGGAGACGAAGATGGCGGGGATGTTCAGCCGCATCGCCGCCATCAGCATGCCCGGCGTGATCTTGTCGCAATTGCTGATGCACACCAGGGCATCGGCGCAATGCGCGTTGACCATGTATTCCACCGCGTCGGCGATCAGTTCGCGCGACGGCAGGCTGTAGAGCATGCCGCCATGGCCCATGGCGATGCCGTCATCGACCGCGATGGTGTTGAATTCGCGCGCGACGCCCCCGGCCTCGGCCACCGCACCGGCAACCAGCTGGCCCAAATCCTTCAGATGGACATGGCCCGGCACGAACTGGGTGAAGGAATTGGCGACGGCGATGATCGGCTTGCCGAAATCGGAATCCTGCATGCCTGTGGCGCGCCACAGGCTGCGGGCGCCGGCCATGTTGCGACCATGGGTCGTGGTGCGGGAACGATAGCCGGCCATCAGAATGCCTTTCCGTGCATGCGGCAGAGTCCAGTGCGGGGCGGATACAGCAGCAAGGGCCGCAAATCCAGCCCCGCCGCACGCTGCCTCTTCTTATGTCGTCCCTTATATGGGAGGGTTGCCCCCAACGTGAAGCCACGGGATGCTGCCCGCAATCACGCATTCAAGCCATTTTGCCGGACGCCACCCCGATTGACGCGACGGCAGGATATCGCCCCGGCCCAATCAAATCGCATATCCCATTGTAAACACATAATTTTATAAGACGAGTGGGATGGAAGGGCCAAGGCCCTTGCCAGGTTTGGGCAGCGCCCGACCTGCCCTGCCGGCCATGTGATATTATTCGCCGCGCAAAAAGATTAGGGGCGCCGCATGCGACGCATCACATTTCTGGTTTCAACCCTGCTGGCCGCCCCGGGGGTGCATGTTCATCCACGGTCCCCCGCACCTGCCACTCTTGTCGGAGACCATGCCATGTCCAGGAAAGCGATCGGCAGATTTGATGTCGAGATAAAGCCCGAAGCGTCCTTCGGGGACGGCATCGGCCGGTTTGTCGTCACAAAACAATTCCATGGCGATCTTGAAGGAGCCGGCACCGGCGAGATGCTGGCAATACGCACCGGCACCCCGGGATCCGCCGGATATGTTCTGATCGAGCGGGTGACCGGCACGTTGCAGGGGCGGTCAGGCAGCTTCGTGCTCCAGCATCATGGCCTGATGGACAGGGGCCGGTCCGAGATGACGGTCACCGTCGTCCCGGATTCGGGCACCGGCGGGCTGATCGGGATCGCCGGCGACATGACGATCGACGCGGCCGCCGGCCACAGCTACGCATTCGCCTACAGCCTGCCCGCTTCCCCCGAACGATAGGCCGAGTCCAAAAAAAGCCGGGTGGCAGGGCCACCCGGCTTTCCCGATCGCATGGTCCGGTCCCGCCCCCGGTATGACAGGGGCGAGGCCGTGATCAGAAGGCGGTGGAGGCCGTCACGATCGCGGTGAACGGAGCCTGCAGGTAGTAGTAGGGCGAGCCGACGCCGTTGGAGCCGGAAATCGTGCTGCCGTAGACGCCCTTGGTCGCGTTCAGATTGTTCGCGAAACCGGCGATGCCGCTGCGGAACTTGGCGTTCGTCAGGTTCTGCATGTTCAGCTGGATCTGCGGCCCCTTGAGGAAGCCCATCGACCGGAAGCGATAGCCGATATTCACGCTGTCGGTGATGAACTGCGGGATGTACGAGTCATCCATCAGGGTGGCGTACTGCTTGGCGACGTATTTCACGTTGCCCGAGATGAACAGGCGGCCGTCATCGTAATCCAGGCCCAGAGCGGCCTGCACCTTCGGGCTGCGGATCTGCGTCTTGCCGCGCGTCGGCAGCAGGTCGTTGACCGTCGCCCCGTTCAGCACGCCGGTCGTCGCCAAATTGTTGTCGATGCGCGCGTCCAGATATTCGAACGTCGCATAGGGGCGCAGATGGAACCACAGCGGCCGCGTCGCCAGCTGAACGTCCACCCCACGGGTGGTCTGACCGCCGGCATTCACGGTCCGACTGTAATTCGCGCCGCTCGCACCGTCATAGTAGCTGAGGCTGAGCTGCTTGTTAGTGAAGTTGTAATTGAAGAACGAGACACTGCCGACCAGTAGATCGCCGTTATAGCGATAGCCGATTTCTTCCGAGATCGAATATTCCGGCGCCGACGAACCACCAATCTGGGTCTGCTTGCCCGCCGTGCTGAAATAATCGACCAGAGACGTGTTGCTGGGCACGCGGAAATTGGTGGACCCGGCGACATAGATCTGGTGATGCGAGTTGAAATTCCAGCTCAGGCCGACCTGCGGCAGCGGCTCGGCATTGTGCAGGTTGCGGTTGTAGAGGGCGCCCGGCGAGTAATCGTAGGTGCGGCGGGTGACCATCGCCTCCTTGAAGCCAAGGTCGATGCGCAGGCGATCGTTGAAATATTTCATCGTGTCGCCGACGAACAGCATGTTGATCTGCGTCAGCGTCAGGAAGTCGCGCGCCCGGTACTGGTCGCCACCCGGCACTGTGTAGACATCCTTGGTCCCCCAGATATTCAACGGCTGGCCGGTCGTCTGGTTCACCATGCCGATCGGCGAATACTGGTCGAGGTTGGAATATTCATACCACCAGCCCGCCGTCAGCGTGTGATGGCTGCCGATCCGGTAGTTGAACTTCAGCGTGTTGCCGGTGCGGAACTGTTCCTGGTTCGACGGCGCGAAGACGATGGCCTGCGTGCCCGGCGTGACCTGGCCATTCCCGTTCAGGTCGACAGCCACGGGCTGGTTGCCCATGTAGGTCGATCCCTCGGTCAGGGTGGACCCGCCGGTGCCGTTGCCGATGCCGTGCCAGAAATAAATCGTGTCATCGATCGACAGGTTGGGCGTGACGACGATATGCGTCGGCGCCGAGACGATGACGTTACGGAACGGATTGACGTGCAGCTTGTAGTAGGCGGTGTCCTTGATGCCGCTGTAATTGGCGTCGTAATTCGTGCTGTACCCCGTCGCGCGGTACTGCGCCAGGCTGGGATTCAGCATGAAATCCGCGACCTGGTCGTTGTACGACACGGTCATGCCGGTGGAGCTGCCGTTCTGGAAATCCTTGATGGCCTTGAAGTCATAGTGGAACTTCTCGATCTGGCCGGGGCCGCGCCAGTTGTTGCCGTCGGTGTGGCTGAAGGCGAACATGGCGCGCAGGCCGGTGGTGCCGATGTCACCCGAATTCAGGCGCAGGAACTGCCGGTGGGTGTCGAACGACCCGAACGAGATATCGATCAGGCCGCCGCGCTCGTGGGTCGGGTTGCTCATGGTCGCGGTCACCAGGCCGGCCGACGCGTTCACCACGGGCGAATCGATATTGACCGATCCTGGCTGCAACGAGACCGATTCCAGATCCTCGGCTTCCAGCACTTCGTTGGAATAGAACTGGCCGCCGCCGATATCGTTCAGCGGCATGCCGTCCAGCAGCCAGCCGATCTGCGTCTGGTCCATGCCGCGGACCTCGGTCTGGCCGGAGGTCAGGCCGAACGGGTCCTGGTCGGACACGTTGGCGCTGGGCAGCATGCGCAGAAGCTGCTGGATGTTGGTCGTCGGCGACTGCTTGGCGATGAAGTCGCGGGTGATGGTCTGAACCGCCTTCGGCTCGGTCTCGACGCGCAGCAGGCCGCCGCCGGGGGCGCGGGTGCGCGCGCTGCGGCCGGTCACGGCGACCTGCTCGGGCGCCGCGTCGGAATATCCGCCTTTCGCGGTCGGGGCACGGGTGGAGGCCGGCGAGGTCGTCGCGGAAGTGGAGGACGACGCGGGCGCCACCTCCTGCGCCACGGCGGTCGTGGCGGCAAATCCGCTTATGGCAGTGCTGGCCAGCAGGATGGTCAGACAGGTGCGAGACAACATTGGCCGGAGGGCCCCCTCAAGGATGTATGAACTTGTCCAACTATTCCAGAACGTGAATTTTCCTCAATGCAAACTTGACCATTTAGACAAATCGACTTCGTACCTATGACATATATGCAACAGAACCGCGCCGGGCGGCCGAAAGAGTGAGGCGATGACATTAAAAAAAACATGTTTATTTCTTTGTTTTTTCATATCCATCTTTTCCCTTCCCCCAACACCGGAAGCCGCGGCGCGGCCGGGATTCGTGGTTACGGTACTGGGCGCGCGGGGCGGGATGCTGGACGGGAACCTCAGCGCCTACATGATTCGGCCGGCCGGTGACGACCGGGCGGTCCTGTGCGATGCCGGAACGGCGATGGGCGGCCTGGTGGCGGCCGGCCGGACCGGCGCGCTGGATGACATTGCCGTGCCACGTGGCAGCGGCCTGACACGCCCGGGCTATGTGCTGACGCATACGATTCGCGCCTATCTGATCAGCCACGCGCATCTGGATCATGTCGCGGGCCTGGTCGTCGCGTCGCCCGACGACAGCGCCAAGCCCATTTATGCCCTGCCCGCGACCCTGGACGATTTGTCGGCCCATCTGTTCAACTGGCGCATCTGGCCGAATTTCGGCGATCGCGGTCCGCCGCCCGCGCTGGGCAAGTACCATTATCGCGCACTGACACCGGGCCGGGCAGAGCCGGTGCCGGACACCGCGATGACCGTCACCGCCTGGCCGCTGGACCATGGCGGCGTCGAATCGACCGCCTTCCTGATCGCCGCGAACGGGATATCCGTCCTGTACATGGGCGATACCGGACCCGACGCCGTCGAGGGCGGGCACCGCCTGGACGATCTCTGGCGGGCGATCGCACCGGAGGTTGCGGCACACCGGCTGAAGGCCATCGTCATAGAGGCCTCGTACGACGACACCCGGCCGGACCGGATGCTGTTCGGCCATATGACCCCGACCTGGGTGGCGGCCACGCTGCGGGACCTGGCGCGCCAGGCGGGCGGACTGGAATCGCTGCGCGGTCTGACGGTGCTGATCGGCCACGTCAAATACAGCCTGGCCGCCGGGCCTGCACCGCAGGAGGCCATACGGCGGGACCTGGTCCGCGACGCGGCACGCAGCGGCCTGGGGGGCGTGCGCTTCCTCATCGCGGAGCAGGGACTGCGCCTGACCGTGGACTGACCGGCGGCCGCCCGCCGGGCAGGATGGTCACACGATTATGAAGAGCGGCGGCCGTTCCCCGCGCGCGCCGTACAGCCATTTCTTCCGTTACCACCGATACGCATACATGAACCGCGCCGGCGAAGCGCGGACCGAACGGAGGAGTGAATCCCATGGCCATTCCCGTCCTGCATATCCTGAACAGCAAAGGCTCGGCCGTCGTCACCGTCCGGCCGGACGAACCGGTGACGGCGATCGCGCACCTGATGTTCAGGAACGGAATCGGCGCGGTGCCGGTCATCGTCGATGGCGGGCATGTCGCGGGGCTGGTCTCCGAACGATCGATCGTCGAGGCCCTGGCGACGCGCGGCGCCGATATCGGCCGATTGCGCGCGGCCGATATCATGACCCGCGACGTGCCGACCGCGACCCGGTCCGAAGACATCCTGTCGGTCGCGCGCAAGATGACCCGCCGCCACAGCCGCCACGTTCCGATCCAGGACGGCGCCGGCCAGCTGGTCGGGCTGGTCAGCATCGGCGATATCGTGAAGCTGCGGCTGGAGGAAGCCGAGCTTCTGGCGCGGGAAATGCAGTCCTACATCATGCAGGACAGCCACGCCTCGGTCGCGCCCCACCCGTTCGCATCCTGACGGCGCCCGCCGGGCTCACCCCCCGGTGAAATGGCCGGGAAAGGCGATGTCCGACAGCGGCAGCCGGCCGGACGGGGTTTCGCGGGTGCGCAGGCCTTCGGGCAGGATATCGGGCGGGGCCTGGCGGCCTATGGCGATCGCGGCGTGGATCGCATGGTCGTCCGGCACGCCCAGACCCGTGCGGATGGCGTCGTGATCGATGCCGCTCATGGCATGGGCGGCCCATCCGGCGGACGTCGCCTGCAGCATGATATATGCCGCCGCGGCACCGGCGTCGAAGGCGTGCGTCAGGGCCGGCACCGGTTCCGTCTTGCCGGGGGGCAGCATCGTCGTGCCGGACAGGACGAACACCAGCGCCGACGCGGACCCGGCCCAGGACTGGTTGAACGGGATCAGGTAGCTGACGAAGCGGTCCCAGTCCGCCGTGTCACGCCGCGCGTAGACAAAACGCCAGGGCTGCGAATTATAGGCCGATGCCGCCCAGCGTCCGGCTTCGAGGAACGAGAGCAGCAGGTCCTCGGCGATCGGCGCGCCGTCATAGGCGCGCGGCGACCAGCGGTCGAGAAAGAGGCGGTCGACCGGATGCGCGGATGTGCGAAGGGGGGCAGTGGTCATGGGCGGGTCACCATTCTGGCCAGAGGAGTCCCCAGCATAGACCGGATCGCCGGACCGGCGAAGACTCGAACAAATGGACGCTCATGGGCCAGGACGTTGTTCCGCAAGGACGTAGTCCTTTGGAACTCCGGATTTTATCAATCGGATGCAAGGGCCGAGGCCCTTGCCGGGTTCGGGCAGAATCCGACCTCTTCCGCCACTTGCGTCACGCCTGCCCCTCCGGCAGCAGGAGCGCCAGCCCGCGCCAGATCATGTAGAGCGCGACGACGAAGATGATCCCGGCGAACACCCGTGTCAGCAGTCCGCGCGACCCTGCCAGCACTCGGGCCGCGCGCGTGCCGCCCAGGCTGCCGACGATACCGCCCGCGACCAACAGGCCCGCCAGCGGCCAGTCCACCAGGCCCGATGCGGCATAGCTGACGGCGGTGCTGAGGCCGAAGACCGCCACGGCGACCAGTGACGTGCCGACCGCGTTCAGGATCGGCATGCCGGTCGACGCCATCAGGCCGGGAACGATCAGGAACCCGCCGCCGATGCCGAAGAATCCGGACAGCAGGCCGGTCGTCAGCCCCGCCCCTGCGATGCGCCCGATATTGCCGCGCGTACAGGTGGCGCCCGGATCCCCCGTCCCGCCCCGACCGCGCAGCATCAGCAGCCCGACGACGACCATCAGCACCGCGAAGCACAGCAACAGCCTCTGCCCGCCTATCGCCTTGCCCGCATGCGCGCCGGCCAGCGCCCCCAGGACGCCCGCCGCCGCGAACACCCCGGCACAGCGCCATTTGACGGTGCGCGCCCGCGCGTGGCTGGCCAGCCCCGCCAGCGCATTGGCCGCGACGGCGGCGGCGCTGGTGCCGATGGCGACATGCGGGCTGCGCACCCCCACCAGATAGACCATCAGCGGCACCGCCAGAATGGATCCGCCCCCGCCGACCAGTCCCAGGGTGAAACCGACCAGCACGCCGGACAGGATGCCGAGAAGGGCCTGAACGGGATCCATCGCGCCCGTCAGCCCCGGCCGGACACCCCGCGGGCGACGGCGATGTCAGCCGCGTCGGGAAGGCGAGAAAGGCGTGCGGTCATGCGATTCGGGTTCTTCGTCCACGCGCCTACAACGTGTCCAGCGGGATCTTGATATAGCGGGTGCCGTTGGCTTCCGGTTCCGGCAGGTGGCCGCCGCGCATGTTCACCTGCACCGACGGCATGATCAGCCGGGGCAAATCCAGCGTCGCGTCGCGCGCCGTGCGCATGGCGACGAAATCATCCTCCGTCACGCCGTCATGGACGTGGATATTCCCCTGGCGTTCGGCCGAGATCGTGGTTTCCCACACGAAATGGTCACGCCCCGGCGCGCCGTAATCATGGCAGAGGAACAGCCGCGTTTCATCCGGCAGCGACAGCAGGCGACGGATCGAGCGATAGAGCATGCGCGCATCCCCGCCGGGGAAATCGGCGCGCGCGGTGCCGTAATCGGGCATGAACAGCGTATCGCCGATGAAGGCCGCATCCCCGATGACGAAGGCCATGTCGGCGGGCGTATGCCCCGGCACATGCAGGGCGATGGCGTCGATCGACCCGAGGCGGAAGCGTTCGCCGTCATGGAACAGCCGGTCGAACTGCGACCCGTCGCGGGCGAAGGCCGTGCCGGCGTTGAAGATCTTGCCGAACACGTCCTGCACCTGGACGATATCCGCCCCGATGGCCAGCCTGCCGCCCACCTGCCCCTGCAGCCACGGCGCCGCCGACAGATGGTCGGCGTGGGCATGGGTTTCCAGCTGCCAGGCGACCTCCAGCCCTTCGGCGCGAACATAAGCCAGGACGGCGGAGGCGGAATCGTTGCGCGTGCGGCCCGACGCGGGGTCGTAGTCCAGCACGCTGTCGATGATCGCCGCCTGGCGCGTCGCCGGATCGTGGACGACATGGGTCGCGGTGAAGGTGGCCTGATCAAAGAAGGTGCGGACCACCGGCACCGGCGCGCCGGCCGATGCGCCGGTCAGGATGGCGCGGATCTGGGACGTGGCGGCGTCGCAGGCAGGATCGGTCGGCATCGGGCGCTCTCCCGGACTGCGAAAACGATATCACTTTCGCACTTTCATAAAATCTGTATTTCATGCTTCATGTTGCGTCAAGCCGCATGGGATGCAAAAGGCCCGCGATGACCGAGATGACGACCACGGACACCCCGCCCGCCGACGCCTGCCGACCGCTGCGGATCGGCGACCTCGCCCCCGATTTCTGCGCCCGCACGACGCGCGGCGAGGTGAGGCTGCGCGATTATCGCGGGACATGGCTGGTCTTCTTTTCCCATCCGGCGGATTTCACGCCCGTCTGCACCAGCGAATTCGTCGCCCTGGCCCGTGCCGCGGACCGGTTCGCGGCACTGGACTGCGCGCTGCTGGGCCTGTCGGTCGACAGCCTGCATGCGCATCTGGCGTGGATGGAGGCGATCCACGCCCGCTTCGGCGCCGCCGTCCCTTTTCCGGTGATCGAGGATCCGACGATGGCCGTCGGCCGCGCCTACGGCATGCTGGACGCGACCGCGCGCGACAGCGCCACGGTGCGGGCGACCTATTTCATCGATCCGGCGGGCATCGTCCGCGCCATCACCTGCTACCCGATGTCGGTGGGCCGGTCGGTGGCCGAGATGCTGCGCCTGGTCGCCGCGCTGCAGCGCGCGGCGCGCGGCGACGCGCTGACGCCGGAGGGCTGGACCCCCGGCGCGGACATCGTCCTGCCCGCCGCCCGGACCGAGGACGAGGTCGCGGCCGCCGGTCCGGCCTGGTTCTGCCGCATCACTCCCGATCCGGCCGCATGACGTCCGCACCCCCCGCCCTTACGCCCCCGGCCGTCCCCCCCCTGGACCGCGCCGCCGCCGAGGATACGGCCGAGCGCCTGCGCGCGCTGGCGCAGCCGCAACGCCTGATGATCCTGGCCCTGCTGCTGGCGGGCGAACATGCGGTGGGCGAGATCGACGCCCTGACCGGCATCGGCCAGCCGGCGCTGAGCCAGCAACTGGCCGAACTGCGCCGTGGCGGCCTGGTCGCGACGCGCCGGGCGGCGCGGCAGGTGCTCTACCGGATCGCGGACGCCGATGCCGCGCTGCGGGTGCGCGCGGCGCTGACACTGTTCGGTGCCGACGCGGCTCCCGCCGGGACCATGGCGGCCCTGGCGGCCCCCTCGCCATCCACCGCGATGCATCGTCCGACGCCTTCCCGCCCGTCTGGGCCGGGCATGGAATCCGCCGCGCAGTTCGTCAGTATCGTCGCCGCCTGTGATCAGCTTACGTAATCGGGCTGCTCGCGGTCCAGCTTGCGGCGCAGCGCCTTCCAGACCAGTTCGCCCTTGTCCTCTTCCTCGTCGAACTGCTTGCGGGTCCGCTGGATACGCTCCAGCGACGGGACATTCAGCTTCGCCCCGGTGGACTGGGCGGCGATCTGGATGCGGCAGGCCTGTTCCAGGTAATAGGTGCGATAGAACGTCTCGGCCACCGTGCGGCCGACCGTCAGCAGGCCGTGATTCTGCAGGATCAGCGCATTGCACGTGCCCAGGTCACGGACCAGGCGCTCGCGCTCGCTCAGGTTGTCGTCGGCGGCGATGCCTTCATAGGGGTGGAAGGCCACGTCCTCGTGAAATTCCAGACTGATCTGGTTCAGCGGCAGGATGCCGCATTCCTGCGCCGCCACGGCCATGCCGGCCAGCGTATGGGTGTGCATGACGCACGCCGCATCGGCGCGGCTGCGGTGGACGGCCGAATGGATGACGAAGCCCGCCGGGTTGACCGGATGGGACATCGGCTGCGTCGGCAGGCCCTCGGCATCGACGACGACCAGTGAACTGGCGGTGATTTCCTCGAACAGCAGCCCGTAGGGATTGACCAGGAAAGTATGTCCGTCGCCCGGCAGGCGCACGGACAGGTGTGTATAGATCAGGTCGGTCATGCCGAAGACGGCCAGCAGGCGGTAGGCGGCGGCCAGATCCTCGCGCAGGGCCTGCTCGTCGGCGGCGATGCCGGCCGACAGGCCGGTGGGGGTGATGTCCATGGCGGAACTCCGAAGGGCGGTGTCGGGAAGGATGGGGGATCGGGAAAGGCTACAGCATCGGCGGGCCGAATTCCACGCCTGCGGGACGGGCGTTGTACGCCGGGGCTTTCACTCCGGGGCCTTCAGATGGCCGAAGCTGGAGGGGCGGCGCGCGCCCTCCGGCAGGGCCAGCGTCCCCTCGGCCACCCGCCGGCCGAGATAGCGATAGGTCTGCAGGGCCTGCGCCCACATATGCTCGCCGATGCCGATGGTGTCGTACTGCCCCTGCCCCGCGTCGGCGAATTGCGGCAGCGGCCGGATGCGCGTGTGATAGTCGCAGGCATAGAACAGGGGAAAGGAATAGCGCTCCTCGCGCACCGCACGGACGCGGTGCGCGGTCGCGACGAAGGCACCGGCGGTCATGACCTCCAGCATGTCGCCGATATTGACGACGAAGGTGCCGGGAACGGGGGGCGCGTCGATCCAGTCGCCATGCCCGTTCAGGACCTCCAGCCCAGGCCGGTCGGCCAGCAGGATGGTGAAGCATTCGTAATCGGTATGCGCGCCGATGCCCGGTGCGTCCCGCGCGTCGTCGTCGAACGGGTAATGGATCATCCGCAGCTTGGACGGCGGATACTGCGCGTGGCCGTCGAAATACGGCTCGTCCAGGCCCAGCGCCAGGGCGAAGCCGCGGAACAGGGTGCGGCCCAAAGCGAACACGGCCTGGTAGTAGGCCTGCGCGGCCGCACGGAAGCCCGGCAGGTCGGGCCAGTCGTTCGGCCCCAGCAGCGGCGTGCCGGCCAGTACCAGCGGATGGTCGGCCGGGACCTCGAAGCCGATATCGAAGGCTTCCTTGTGATCCGGGCGACCCGTTCCGTAGACCTCCTCGCCTTCCGGGACGAAGCCCTTGTGCGTGGCCGAATCGCCGATGTAGTACTCCATCTTCTTTTCCAACGGCTGGGCGAAGAAATCGCGCGCCGCCCGGGCCAGACCGGCGATCAGCGCCGGGTCGATCCCGTGCCCCGCGATATAGAAAAACCCTACCTCGCGCGCTGCGGCGCCCAGGGCGTCGGCGACCGCCTGACGGTCCGCCAGGTCAGGGCTGAACAGGCCCGCCACATCAATGACCGGGAGGGACGTAAAGGTATCCGCGCGGTCGGGCAAGGCATCAGGATCAGCCATTGGAGAGTCCTTGTCGTTCCCGGATCATCAACGGTCGCCGGCCAGGAAGCGCGCGAACTGCGCGCGCTGCGCCCGGCCCATCCAGACATTCAGCCCCCACAGGTCGGCGACGGGCGTGCCGGTAAAGGGCTGGCGGTGCAGATAGCCGTCGGGGCCGAATTCCGGCGTCATGGTGGTCACGCCATAGCCGCGCGCCGCCTGGCTGCGCCACACATCCCGCCAGTGTGCCTGGTGGAACGCCAGGTCGCGCGCATGGGCCGGATCGGCGGGATGAGGCACCTGCGGCCCCTGGTCGTAGCCGACGCGGGCCTGCACGTGATGCACACGGGCCACGAAATCCGACAGATCGTCCATCGGGTCGTCCAGCAGGCGTTCGCTGACGACGACCCAATGGCTGATATCGGTGGTCAGCAGCATGTCCGGATGCTGGCGGATGACCTCCAGCGTCAGCCAGGGTCCGGCCAGGATGCGGGCGCGATGGGTTTCGAAACAGCCGGCCAGCCCGGCCGCGCGGCACAGGTCCTGTGCCCGGCCGATGAAATCGACCTGCTGCGCCACGCCCCAGCGGTCGTTGCCGCCCAGGATGTTGACGAAGCGCGGCGCCAGAGGCGCGGCCAGGTCCAGCTTGCGCCGCAGATCGTCCAGATGCGCGTCGATCCCGGCCCCCTGGTCGGGCAGAATGCCGGGACCGGTCAGGATCGTGGCGATATAGGGTACGCCCTCGTCCCGCAGCAGGCGCCCCCGCGCACGGGCATCGGCGGCCGTCGCGGGCACCCGGGCCTCGATCCCGTCGAAACCGGCGGCGCGCAGTTCGACGATCGCCTCGGCCCACGGGCGGTCATATCCCCACAGCGTGCGGAACAGGTCCAGCCGCATCATTCCGCGTCCGGCCCGGTCGGCGCAAGGCTGAATCGAAACCGCGAACGCACCTGTGCCGGCCCCCTCCTGACATGGCGCAGTCCTCCGGCATCAAACCGAAAGCGATACGACCTGACAAGGTCATACCTTCGACCACTCCATCGTTGCGGATCAAATATGAATCACGCAAAGTGAAGTTTACATATCGGAGAAACGACCGGAAAATCCGCACTGTTCCGCCATTTCCACCCGCCGGATGCTGCCTGCGTCCGCCATGGATCACCGGCGCGGGGTCGTGGTAAGCAGGTCCATGCCGCCCCGGCCGGGGTCACCCCAGATGCAAGGACACCCGTTTGCCCGCCACCCGGCACGGCACCCATCCGACACGCGCCGCACCCGGATTCCACGGCCAGCTGGCCGAAGTCGATCTGCGATTGCTGCGCGTCTTTCGCACGGTGGCGACGCGCGGCGGCTTCACGGCGGCCGAAATGGCGCTGGGCAAGAGCAAATCGTCCATCAGCATCGACATCTCGTCCCTGGAAAGCCGCCTGAAGATCCGGCTGTGCCGCCGGGGCCGCGGCGGCTTCGCCCTGACGCCCGAGGGGCAGCAGGTGCTGGACGCGACCGAAGACCTGCTGCGCGACATCGACCGCTTCCGCGACCGGGTGAACGTCGCCAGCGGCATCCTGTCCGGGCGCTTCACGCTGTATGTCATCGACAATCTCCTGGCCTATGGGGACACCGCCATCGTCCGCGCGCTGGAACTGTTCGCGCGGCGCCACTCGGGGATCTTCATCGACATGACCTCCGCCCCGGTCACCGAGATCGAACATGCGCTGCTGGACGGCCGGGCCACCGCCGCGGTGACCCTGATGCCGCGCGCGCAGCCAGCCCTGTCCTCGACGGGCCTGGTCTCGGAAACGCTGCATCTCTATTGCGGGCGGCGCCATCCGTTCTTCGATCGCGCGGAGGCGCCGCTGACGCTGGCCATGCTGGAAGACCAGCGCCTGATCGACGTGTCCGACGCCGCGACGGCCCCGGGCTGGCCCGCCATCCGTCGGCGACTGACCTTCTCGGCCGCCGCCGAGACCATCGATTCCCGCGCGATGCTGATCATGACCGGGATCTATCTCGGCTTCCTGCCCGACGCCTTCGCCACTCCGCTGGTCCACGGCGGGCAGCTGCGCCGGCTGGCCTGCGACGACCTGCCGCCGCTGGTCACCCAGCTGCATTTCGTCGTGAAGAAGGACGCCGATACCGGCCTGATGACGGACACGTTCCGCACGATCCTGGATTCCACATGCTAGGAATGCCCATGCACGGCACCCCCCTGCCCCCACATGCCGCGCATCCCGCTACGCGGCGCTCCCGCCCGGCCGATCCGTCGCTGAAACGGTTGCGCGCCCGCAGGCTGCCGTGGGTCGCCCTGCTGTGGACCTGCATGGTACTGGGCCTGGCGGCGGCACCCGTCGCACGCGCGCAGCAGGCCCCGTCCTTCGCCGCCGGCGGCCTGACGGTCTGCACCAACCCGACCCTGCCGCCCATGACGTTCGTCAACGGCACGGACGGCAGCGACCTGGCGGGCGTGGATATCGATGTCAGCCGCCGGCTGGGCGCGTACTGGCATGTTCCGGTGACCTTCGTCTCCATGGATTTCGTCGGCCTGTTCCCCAGCCTGGAGGCCGGGCGCTGCGGCATGGTCATCAGCGGCGTCGTCCGCCAGGCGGCGCGCGAGGTGAAATTCGACGCCGTGCCGTACCAGCCGACATCGCTGGTCGTGGTGGCGCGGGCCGGCACCGCGCATGTGACGTCGATGGCCGACCTGTCGGGCAAGGTGCTGGCGGTGGAATCCGGCACCAGCTATGCCGCGCGCATCGCACAGGAAAACGTGGCCCTGGCCGCCGCCGGCCGGCCGGCGATCGAAATCCAGCAATATCCGACCGAGGACCAGGTGGTGCAGCAGGTCCTGATCGGCCGGGCCTTCGCCTTCGTCAGCCAGGATGTCGAACTGGCCTTCCGCCAGACCCAGCTGAACGGCAAGGTGTCGGTGATCTTCCAGCCCGACTACCCGGAATACCGGAATTTCGCGATCTATATCCGCAAGGACGCCCGCGACCGCGCGGCGCTGGAGGGCGCGATCGCGGCCCTGCGCGATGGCGGCCAGATGACGCCGATCCTGCAACGCTGGCGGATCATGCCCGGCGGCGGCGACATGCAGGCGGGAGACCAGAAGGCGGTATCGGGATTCAACTGGCGCACCTTCGCCGCGGCGCTGGTATCACCGGCCTTCGCGCGGGGGGCGGCGATCACCCTGGCGATGGCGGTGCTGTCGCACATGACCGCCATCGGGCTGGCCGTTCCGATGGCGATGGTGATGAACGGGCGCGACGGGATGCTGAAATCCGCGATCCGGGCCTATGTCGCGCTGTTCCGCGCCGCGCCGACCCTGTTGCAGCTTCTGTTCGTGTGGAACGCCCTGCCGCAGTTTCTGCCGGTCTTCCGCGAATCCTGGTTCACGCCGTTCCTGGCGGCCTGGATTTCGCTGTCGATCAACGAGGCGGCGTACCAGGTGGAGATCAACCGCGCGGCCCTGCAGGCGATCGACCCGGGACAGGCGCTGGCCGGCGATGCGCTGGGCATGACGCGGATGCAGGTCTATCGCCATATCATCTTCCCGCAGGCGCTGCGCATCGCCCTGCCGCCGACGATCAACGAATTCATCAGCCTGATCAAGACGACGTCGCTGGCCTCGGTCATCTCGTTGCAGGAATTGCTGGCGGTGACGCAGATCAACGTCGCGCGCACCTTTGAATTCACCGAATATTACGCGGCGGCGCTGATCTACTACCTGCTGATCGTGTTCTTCTTCCTCTGGGTCCAGAAGCGCATCGAGCGGCGCTTCGCCTGGGCCGACCGCCTGAAGGCCACCAGCCATGCCGCAGCCTGACGCCGCCCCGATGCCGTCTCCAGGGTCGTCCCCGGAGGCATCCCCCATGATCGAAGTCCGCAACCTGCAGAAATCCTACGGCGATTTCGCGGTCCTGCGGAACGTGTCCTTTACCGTCGCGCGCGGCGAGAAGATCGTGATCCTGGGCCCGTCGGGATCAGGCAAATCGACATTGATCCGCTGCTTCAACCGGATCGAACCCCATGACGCCGGCGAGATCACGATCGACGGCGAACGGATCGACCAGAAGACCGAACTGACGCGCCTGCGCTGCATGGTGGGCATGGTGTTCCAGAACTACAACCTGTTCCCGCACCTGACGGTGCTGGAGAACTGCGCGCTGCCGCCACGGGTGGTGAAGGGGGCCGGCCGCGAGGACGCCGAGGAACTGGCGATGAATTTCCTGCACCGCGTCAACATCGCCGACCAGGCCCGCAAATATCCGATCCAGCTTTCCGGCGGCCAGCAGCAGCGCGTGGCCATCGCGCGCGCGCTGTGCATGCAGCCGTCGGTGATGCTGTTCGACGAACCCACCGCCGCCCTGGATCCCGAGGCCGTATCGGGGGTCGCCGACATCATGGCCAGCCTGTCCGCCGACGGCATGACGACGCTGTGCGTAACTCACGAAATGGGCTTTGCCCGGCGCATCGCCGACCGGATCATCTTCATGGACCAGGGCCGCATCCTGGAATCCGCGCCGCCAGAGGTGTTTTTTACCCAGCCCCGGACCGAACGCGCGCGCGATTTCCTCAGCCAGATGATCCGCTACTGACCGATCGCGGGAAAACCGCGCGCCGCAGGCCCCGTCAAACGAAAAAAGGCCCCGCCACACGTGGCGAGGCCCCTTCCGCGCCGGCCCTTCCATACGGAAGGGCCGGTGCCGTCCTGTCAGAACGCCGCCTGGATACGTGCGGCGAACGAGTTGAGGTCGCGGCCGTTCGTGGCCCACGAGGTCGGGCTGTGGCTGAGGAGGATACGGTTGTAATCCACCATCACGCGGAAATGGCGGTTCGGATACCAGTTCAGGCCACCCGACCAGATCGTTTCCCGACCGCCCATACCGGTCGTGCCGGCGCCCTTGTCGTTCAGGTCGGTCACGCTCCAGCGGCCGGAGAGTTCCAGCGCGCCCCACTGGCCGGCTGCCGGATTGAACTCACTGACCACGCCCGGCGCGCTGAACGCGCCTTCCTTGATATTGTAGCGGCGGCCGGTCCCGAACAGGGTGTAGTTGCCGGCCACATAATAACCCTGGAAATTATAGCTGGGCAGATACGCATTGGCAGTGGTGTGCGAACGGTCGACGCCGATATGGTAGTATTCCGACTTGATCAGGAAATCCTTGTAGCGGATGCCCAGTTCCGGACCGGCGGCCCAGATGTCGGAGACGTTGTTCAGCGCGGCGGCGACGCCGTTGGCACCGAAGTTCAGTTCCGGCGTCTCGCTCAGCGTCCCGTAATTATAGGCGCCGCTGTTGGTGCCGCTGGTGCCGACCAGGGTGGGGTGGAAGGCGCTGATGGCCGACACGCCCATATGGACGTCGACGTCCTTCGTCACGATCGGGCGCCCGGCAAAGCGGAACGTGCCGCCGGTCTGGCTGTCGATGGTCGCGCTGTTCGCCGCACGCGCACCGTAGGACTGGCCGGTGAAATAGGCCCCGATCCACCAACGCTTGTCGTAATGCATGCCGCCGACGCTGAAGCGGGCGTCGCCCGCCGCGATCTTGCGGACCACGTCGGTGATGCCCGGACGTTCCATCATCATGAAGTCGTTCGAGCTTTCGGAATCTTCTTCCGTGACGCGCGGCTGGAAGTAACCGACCGTCAGCACCGTGTTCTTGAAGCCGGCATAGTTCAGGTTGGCTTCATACAGGTACTGGGCCGTGGCGCTGCCGCCGGCGGCCATTTCGTTGGAACCGCCGAAATCCGGCGTCACGTTGGCCACCCAGTCCTTGTAGCGCCACGAGAAGAAGAGACGCATGCGGCGCGTGTTCTCGGTAAAGCCGGGCGCCCTGCCCGTCTCGTTGCCGCGCGGCGCACCCTGGCCGAAGAAGCCGCCGAAATCCTCGTGGAAGGCCAGGCCGACCGAGAATGCATAGGCGCCGTCGTCGGTCGAGAAGGTCGGTCGGCCGCCCGGGAAGCCGATGCGCACGCCACCGACATGCACGCTTTCTTCCTTGGCGTTCGCCGCCTGGAATTCCAGCCAGGACGATACGATACCCCGGTCCGGCGGCGGGGTGCCGACACCGGACAGGCTCTTGCCCAGGCCGCTGCCGGGGGTCACCGCATCGCCGATGCGGATGTCATGCGCCATGCCGGGGGAAATCTGGGCCCGGCGGGCGGCCTCGGCCACACGCGCGCGGCGGACATCGCTGACATTGGTTTCGGTCTCGCCCAGACGGGCCTTCAGGACTTTGATCTGGCCCCGCATTTCCTGCATTTCACGGCGCAGCTCTTCAAGCTGCGGGTCCCGTGCACCAGCTGCCGAGGCAGAGTGAGCGGCAAACGTGGAACCCAGAAGCGCGGTCGTGCAAAACAGGGCGGACAATGTGGATCGAAGCTGCATCTCATCCATTCCGGAGCTGGAAGATGGCGGCTTCGTAACCTGACCCCATTATTTTGCGTGTGATGGTTTCATCATGATTTCATGACGCTTTGATGACAGTCGTGCGACGGCCGATCGTTACGCGGAACATGCCACCTATCTCTTCCAGGCCGGGCGACCGACGGGGGAACGGTCGCCCGAAATCGTGGCATATCGTCGCGGATTTCAGGAAAATCCTGCCGTATCCACATGCAGATGCAAAAAAAAGTGACTTATTATTAAAATGAATATTAATCATCCATTTTCCGTGTCGTGCGTTGAAGGGGGCGCAACCACGGAAAGACGCCTGCAGTGACTGATCCGGAGCCCCCCCTTCCTGCCCCATCCCGCCTGACCGGACCGGATCCGTCGCCCCATCCAGCAGCAGACCGTATCCCCGCTCCCCCGCACCCTCGCCGCCGCAACATATTGCAGGGCGTCCTGGCGGCGCTTCCGGCGGCGGCGCTGGCGCGCCACGCCGACGGGCAGACGACTCATCCGTCCGAACAGCCCGTCAATCGCGATAATCTGGGCGGCCGCAGTGTCCCGGCCGCCAGTCAGCCGGCGCGTGACGACTACCATCCCGCCTTCTTTACCCAGGCCGAATGGCATTTCCTCAATGCCGCCTGCGACTGCCTGATCCCGCCCGACCATATTGGCCCGGGTGCGGTCCAGGCCGGCGTTCCCCAATATATCGATCGGCAGATGGCCACGCCGTGGGCCGCGGGCGCCGAATGGTACATGCAGGCGCCGTTCTTCGACGCCAAACCCGAATTCGGCTACCAGTCGCGGCTTACGCCCCGGCAACAATATCGCCTGGGTATCCGGGCGATCGATCAGGCCTGCCGGCAGGAGGCCGGCTCCCCCTTTGCCGACATGCCGGCCGAGCACCAGGTCGATATCCTCAGGCGGATCGAAAGCGGTGCGATCACGTCGCCCGACCTTTCGCTGCGCCTGTTCTTTACCTCGTTCCTGCTGGCGAATACGCGCGAAGGGTATTTCTGCGACCCGATGTACGGTGGCAATCGCGGCATGGAGGCCTGGGCGATGATCGGCCACCCCGGTGCGCGCGCCGATTATCTGGATTGGGTCGGGCGTGACGGCCCCTACCCCTACGGCCCGGTCGACATTCATGGGGATGACGCCTGATGCCGACCACGATGAAGCCGGTCGACGCCGTGATCGTGGGGTTCGGCTGGACGGGGGCCATCATGGCCATGGAATTGGCACAGGCGGGGCTCAACGTCGTGGCGCTGGAGCGCGGCGGCCCTGCCAACACGGTTCCGAACTGGGCGTATCCCAAGGTTGTCGACGAAATCGCCCAGTCCGTGCGCCACGGGCTGCTGCAGGACCTGTCCGTTTCGACCGTCACCATCCGGCATTCGCGTGACGAAAGGGCCGCGCCCTACCGGCAGATCGGATCGTTCAAGCCCGGAACCGGGGTGGGCGGCGCGGGAATTCACTGGTCGGGCGTACATTCCCGCGTCATGCCGGAGGAACTGCGCTTCCGCAGCCACATTACCGAACGGTACGGCGCGTCCTTCATCCCCGCGGACATGCAGCTTCAGGACTGGCCGGTCTCGTACGACGATCTCGAACCGCATTTCGACCGTTTCGAATATGTCTGCGGTACGGCCGGCGAGGCCGGCAATATCGGTGGCGTACGCACCGGCGGCGGCAATCCGTTCGAGGCCCCCCGTGCGCGGGGCTTTCCCCTGCCCCCGCTGGCCGATCCCCCCACGGCCTCGCTGTTCGCCAAGGCGACGCGGGAACTGGGCTATCATCCTTATGCGCTACCTGCCGCCAATGCCTCGCGCGCTTACACCAATCCCTATGGCTGCCAGCTCGGTCCATGCAATTTCTGCGGGTTCTGCAGCGATTACGGATGCATCAACTATTCGAAGGCCTCGCCCCAGACGACCATCCTGCCCGCCCTGTTCCGCATGCCAAACTTCACCCTGCGCACGGATGCCCATGTCCTGAAGGTGAATGTCGACGATACGGGCCGGCGCGCCACCGGCGTCGTCTATGTCGATGCCCAGGGGCGCGAGGTGGAACAGCCGGCCGCCCTGGTCGTGCTGGCCGCTTTCCATCTGCATAATGTACGCCTGATGCTGTCCTCCGCCATCGGCACGCCCTACGACCCTGTGACCGGCCAAGGCACGGTCGGACGGAATTTCTGCTACCAGTTGATCAACAGCGTGAATCTGTTCTTCGACAAGTCGATCTATATCAACCAGTTCATGGGGGCCGGCGGCGTCGGGCGCGCCATCGACGATTTCTATGGCGACAATTTCGATCACGCCCAGGCCGGCTTCATCGGCGGCGGCGTGATGTGGGGGCGCCAGACGGGCAACGGCCCGGTCCGAGGCATCCCGCTTCCGCCCGGCACGCCACACTGGGGCAGCGGCTGGAAGCAGGGCGTGCGGGACCATTACCTGCATAGCGGCCGGATCGAGGCGCAAATGAGCAACATGGCCTATCGCGGCTGCTATCTCGACCTCGACCCGGTCTACCGCGATGCCTACGGCACCCCCCTGCTGCGGATGACGCTGAACTGGCAGGACAATGAACTGCGCATGTCCGAATTCTTCGGGCAGAAACTGTCGCAGATCGGCCGGGCCATGGGCGCGCAGGCGATGTCCGGACGCATCCTGAAGCGGGGCGACAACTGGGATACCCGCCCGTACCAAAGTACCCACATCAACGGCGGCACCGCCATGGGCGCCGATCCGCGCACCAGCGTGGTCAACCGCTACCTGCAAAGCTGGGACGTACCGAACCTGTTCGTCCTGGGCGCCAATGTCTTTCCCCATGGGGTGGGATACAACCCGACCGGCCTTGTCGGCGCCCTGACCTATTGGGCGGCGGCCGGCATTCGTTCGATCTACCTGAAGAACCCCGGGCCGATGGTGTCGACATGACGGACCCCGCGCGGACAAAAGGGCGACTGGCGGCGGCAGGGGCCCTTCTCTCCGCCCTGGGGATCGCCGCCGTCGCGGCAATCGTGCTCCACCGGCCGGAGCCACGCCTCGCGATGGCGATGACCGGGACCGGCGACGCCCGGCATGGCGCCTATGTCGCCGTCCTCGGCGACTGCGCCGCATGCCATACGGCCCCGGGGGGCACACCCCTGACCGGCGGGGTGCCATTGGAAACCCCGATGGGCGTGCTCTATTCCTCCAACATCACGCCGGCGTCGCGGACGGGAATCGGTCGCTATACGTTCGTCGACTTCGTCCGGGTCATGCGGTACGGCGTACGCCCCGACGGTACGCGGCTCTATCCGGCAATGCCCTACACGGCCTATGCCCGCATGTCGGATGGGGACCTGCGCGACCTGTACGCCTATCTCCGCCAGGACGTCGTCCCCGTCGAACAGGCTACCCGGCCGTCGACCATGCGCTGGCCATTCGACATGCGCTGGCCGCTGGCGCTGTGGAACCTGGCCTTCCACCACCCGGCCCCTTTCCGGCCGGATCCGACGCGTGATGCGCAGTGGAATCGCGGGGCCTATCTTGTCACGGGGCCGGCCCATTGCGGAACCTGCCATACCCCGCGCGGGCTCGCCTTCCAGGAGGCCGGCCTGGACGAACATGCGCAGCGTTTCCTGTCGGGCAGCGCCTTCGCCGGTGCCTCGCCGGTCGACCTGCGGGGCGATGGCGCGGTGGCCGGCTGGCCGGCGGCCGACATTGCGACGGAACTGAAGACCGGGAGGAATCGCGCCTCCGCCGTCAGCGGCCCGATGGGCGAGGTCGTGGAGCATAGCACCCGGTACATGTCCATGGCGGATCTGGACGCCGTGGCCGTCTACCTCAAGAGCCTGTCCCCGGCATCCGCCGGCCGCCCGCTCCGCTTCGCGCCCTCCGGCGAAACGATGGCGGCCTTCATGGCCGCCCGCCCGGCCGGGCGCGGCGCGCGACTTTACATGGACAGTTGCGCCGCCTGCCATCGCCTGTCGGGGCTGGGCGAGGAAAATACGTTTCCCCGCCTTGCCGGCAATCCGCTGGTCCTCGAACGCAATCCGGATTCCCTGATTACCGTCGTTCTGGGCGGCGCGCGCATGCCGTCCACGGCGGGCGCGCCGACCGGGCTGGCGATGCCGCCTTTCGGCTGGCGCTACGGCGATGCCGACATCGCCAAACTTGTCACTTTCATCCGCACGGGCTGGGGCAATAACGCACCGGCGGTGTCCGAGGGCGAGGTGCGTGCCGTCCGCCGCCATTTGGCCGACACCATGGCCTATACCCAGCCCCAGTCGGGGCAGTAGGACGCGCGTTCGTCCCGGACGACAACGTCCGGGACGACCACACGATCCGCCGATGCCGGCGATCCGCGCCGATTTACCAGGCCGCGCGGATCGACGTCTTCACCGAGGCCGGCAGGACGACATAGTCCAGGCCACGGGCGATGCCATCGCCATGATCGAAGGCCCAGCCGAAGAATTTGCGAACGGCCGCGCCCTGGGCGGCGTCCTTCGGCTGCTTGGGTACCAGCACATAAGTGGCCGAGACGATCGGCCACGCGCCCTTGCCCGCCGTGTCCAGCAGGTTGACCGCGAAATTGGAAGCCCCCTTCCAGTCGGCGGCGGCGGCGGCGCGCGAGAAGCTGTCGAGGTTGGCGGTCACGAAGTCGCCGGCCTTGTCCTTCAGCTGCACCGTCGTCATGTGGTTGCGGCTGGCATAGGCGTATTCGACATAGCCGATCCCGCCCTCGGTGTTGCGCACCGACGCGGCAACGCCGTCATTGCCACGCGCGCCCACGCCGCCGGGCCAGGAGATCGAGCTGCCGGCGCCCGCGCCGTCATGCCACGCCTGCGAGGCCCCGGCGAGGTAGGAGGTGAACACGAACGTCGTGCCCGATCCGTCGGCGCGATGCACGGTGGCGATCGGCAGGTCCGGCAGGGTGACGCCCGGGTTCAGGGCCGTGATCTTCGGATCGTTCCACGACGCGATGTCACCGGCATAGATCCCGGCCAGGACCTCGCCCGTCAGGCGCAGCTTGCCGGCGGCGACGCCGGGGATGTTCACGACCGGGACGATGCCGCCCATGACCGTCGGGAACTGGAACAGCGCGCCCTTTTCCAGCTTGGCGGGATCCATCGGGGCGTCGGACGCGCCGAAATCGACCGTGCCGGCCAGGATCTGGTTCTGGCCCGCGCTGGAACCGACGCTCTGGTAATTCACGGCAATGCCGCTGGCGCTGCGGCCGGCGGCGCCCCATGCCTCATAGATCGGGGCGGCGAAGCTGGAACCAGCGCCCGTGATGTCGGCCGCATGTGCGGCGGAGAGGGCGGCGGGGCTGGCCGCGAGCAGGACGACGGCAAACACTGTAACAGGATGACGCATCGGGTTTCCGATCCCCTGGACGAATATGAAATTCCGGCCCAGGCGAACACGCGCGGCATCCCCCGGACCCGGTTTCGTCCTAGCCCGGATCGGCCAATTGAGGGCGTGATGTGTCTGTGACAGTTTCGTGACGGTTCGATGACAGGCCATCGCCCAGCGGAAACCAGACGGTGAAGGACGTTCCCCACCCGACGACGCTGTCGATCGCCAGCCGCCCCAGATGGCGGTCGATGATGTGCTTGACGATCGCCAGCCCCAGCCCGGTACCGGTCCGGCGCGCGGCGGTGCCCTCGACCCGATAGAACCGTTCGGTCAGGCGCGGCAGGTGCCGGGCCTCGATCCCCGGTCCGTTATCGGTAACGGTGAAGGCGATTCCCGGCCGGGCGGATCCGCCTTCGCCCGGGGCGGTCAGGCGCACGCGCAGCGCGATCCGCACCGCGCGGTCCCCCGCGCCCGACCCGTACTTGATCGCGTTCTCGATCAGGTTCAGCAGTACCTGCACGACCTGGTCCGCGTCGCCCGGAAAAGCCGGCAGACCGCCCGGCGCCTCGACATGCAGCGTGGCCGGACCGCCCGCCAGCAGGGGCGCGGTCTCGTCGCGGACGCGCGCGATCGTCTCCGCGGGATCCACCTGCCCGCGCGGCTTGCGATGCTCGCTCATCTGCACGCGCGACAGCATCAGCAGGCGGTCCAGCAGGCGCTGCATCCGTGCCGCCTGCGCCGCCATGACGCCCAGGAAGCGTTGCTGGGCCTGCGGATCATCGGCGGCGGGGCCGCGCAGCGTCTCGATAAACCCCATCAGCGCCGCCAGCGGGGTGCGCAATTCATGGCTGGCATAGGCGACGAAATCAGTACGCATGCGTTCCACCGCGTCCTGTTCGCTCCAGTCCAGCAGGGTCGCCAGCACCACGGATTCACCGTGCGACAGGCGCACGCGCCGGAATTGCCCGCGCACCGCGCGGCGCACCGGCACGTCCAGCAGCATGTCGACCTCGCCGCTGTCGCCGTCGCGCAGGCGCAGCAGGACCGATTGCGCTGCCGGATGACGGATGATCGCGCCCAGGCTGTCGCCGAACAGTTCCCATGCCCCGGGCCCCGCATGCAGGATGCGCCCGCCGGCATCCAGGACCAGGATCGCGGCCGGCACCAGGTCCAGCGTCTCGATCAGCCGCGCCAGCGCATCCGCCGACGGCGGGGCGGCGCGAACGGGGTCGATATCGGCCTTCGGCACGAAATCGGCGCGCCGGCCGACGCGGGACGCCGTGACCCGCCAGGCCATCGCCACCGCCGCCACCAGCGCCGCCCCCGCCAGGATATTCTCGGACCCGAATCCGGCCATGCTCATACCTTGCCTGTCGCCCGATCCTTACCTGGTCCCGGACATGAGGGACCTTGCCCCTGGCCAGCCTCTCAGGGGCGGGGGTCGTCGAGGGCGTAGCCCGCCGCCCGGACGGTACGCACGATGTCGGCTTCGCCCGGCCCGTTCAGGGTCAGCCGCAGGCGGCGGATATGCACGTCCACGGTCCGCAGTTCGACATGCACGCCGCGTTCCCATACCCGCTGCAACAGATCCTCGCGCGAGAAGACCTGCCGGGGATGGCGCAGGAAGAACTCCAGGATCCGGTATTCCGTCGGTCCCAGCGTCAGCGTACGTCCGTTGCGTTCCGCCCGGTGGGCCACGGTATCCAGCGTCACGTCGGCGAAACGCAGCGTATGGTCCGCCGGCGGCACCCGCCGCAGCAGGGCGCGGATTCGCGCCTGGAGCGCCTCGATACTGCACGGCTTGACGACGTAATCGTCGGCGCCGATATCCAGGCCGCGGATATTGTCGGCCTCTCCCGCGCGGGCGGTCAGCATGATGATCGGCAGCGTTCGCATCGCCTCCTGCTCGCGCAGGCGGCGGCAGACATCCAGCCCCGACAGGCTGGGCAGCATCCAGTCCAGCAACACCAGGTCCGGGCGGCGGAGGGCGACCTGCGCCAGCGCCGAGGGCCCGTCCTCGGCCACGCCGACCTCATATCCCAGTTTTTCCAGATTGTAGCGCAGCATCATCAGCAGCGCCTCGTCATCCTCGACCACCAGGATGTAGGGCTTGCGCGCCGTACCGTCCGCATCCGTCATCGTGCCTGACATTCCCCGGTCCGTGCCCCGCGCCGTCACACCACCGCGCCGCCGCGCGGCCGCACGACGGGCAGCAGGTCGCCGGTGGCGGCGTAATAGACCCGTTCGGCGATATTGGTCGCGTGGTCGCCGATCCGCTCCAGGTTCTTGGCGATGAACAGCAGATGCGTGCAGGAGCGGATCGTGCGGGGATCCTCCATCATGTAGGTCACCAGCTCGCGGAACATCGCGGTATACAGCTCGTCCACCACGGTATCGGACTGCCAGACCTCCACCGCGCGCTCGCTGTCATGCTGACCCATCGCATCGATGGCGCGGCGCAGGTTTTCCTGCACCAGGCGACCCATGTTGCGCAGGCCGCCCAGCGAGATCCGGCCGTCCGCCGGGTCCAGCCGCAGCGACCGCCGCGCGATGCTGGCCGCGCAATCGCCGATCCGTTCCAGGTCGCCGGTGATCTTCAGCGCCGACACGACCTCGCGCAGGTCGCCCGCCAGGGGGGCGCGCAGCGCCAGCAGGCGGATCGCCAGCGCCTCGACATCGCGCTCCAGCGCGTCCACCTGCGGATCGCATTCCGAGGCCCCGGTCGCCGCATCCTCGTCACGATCGACGATCGCCGCCATGGCCAGCGTCATCTGGCTTTCCACGATGCCACCCATCCGCGCCATCATCGCCCGGATCTGGTCCAGCTCCTGCTCGTAGCTGCTGACGGTGTGTGCGTGTTCGCGTGGCACGGTTTCCACTCCCTGTTTCAGCCGAAGCGGCCGGTGATGTAATCCTGCGTGCGGCGTTCGCGCGGCGCGGTGAACA
>NZ_JABEQM010000012.1 GCF_014174155.1 Gluconacetobacter tumulisoli
ACCATGTTCTCGCTCGCGATCAGCTCGATCCCCTCGCGCTGGCGCACAAGCTCCCCGCCGATCATCGCCGCAACATCGGGATCGCGCTCGGCAAGCGTCGATCGGAAAAAGTCGGTTCTCTGGGGGTCGATGGGGGCAATTGACATTCTGGTCTTCCTACTGGGAGCAATGAGTCCCGCCACGCTGAAGTGATGTGCCGGTTATCCTGATCGTCGATGCAACAGGGGTATCAAAGTGGTGTGTCGAGAACCGATCTACCGAACAGGCAAATGAGCCATCTTCAAAAAACTGGAATTATCCCACACTGATACAGTGTCCTCCTGAGTCCGAACGCCATTGTTTTGGCGAATTTGTCAGACATTGGTCGGCAGGCGGCACACCTTCTCTGGATCAGCAATCGCCATCGTTTCGAATCTTGCACAGATCCAAGTCAAGAAAACGATTTCGCGATTGGATTCATGGCGTGATGATAACGGCCCTCCTGCGTCAAGCACCGCACATTTCTCGTGCAAGCTGACTAAGGAGATTGGCGTTTCTTTGATTGGATGCTGTCGTCCGTGCCTTGTTCGAATGCGACATCCCGTCGAACTTTGTCGCTCCCCTTTTGCTGCAGCGTTTCCGCAGGGCGCCTGGCAGGCCTGCTGTCGTCCGAAGCCATGCGCATCTTTCCGCCGAATAACATGGACACCGGCAAGCCCTGCGGACGACGGTCCATATGGATCTTGCCGTGGTCGGTGATGCCCGGATGAGAGGCTGTGGCCGTCCCTCTCCTGGGCGCGGATTCCGTCGCCCGGCACATTGTGCACATAAAAAATACAATATGGTTGACTCCTTCCATGACGTATGCCACGGATTGAGCGTAATGATGCGGAAGCAGGCATCTCAGTCGGCAATGCGGGAGTAATGCGATTGAAGGTCGGCAAAGGTAATCTGTACGATGATCTCAGGCGTCAGATCCTCACGATGGAGCTCGATCCCGATCAAGACCTCGATGAGGTGATCCTCAGCGAACGTTACGGCTTGTCGAGAACCCCTGTCCGAGACGTATTTCGTCGTCTGGCGGGAGAAGGCTATCTGGACATCAAGGAAAATAAGGGAGCCCGCGTCGCCCCGATGAATCACGCGACGCTGCGCAACTTCTTTCTTGTGGCACCGATGATTTACGCCGCGGTTGGACGTCTGGCCGTTCAGAACTTCAAGGCAGATCAACTCGAAGAGTTGGCCAGGTGTCAGGAGCGCTTCCGCGCGGCGAGCGAGGATGCAGACGTTACCGCGATGGTTCTGGAAAATAATCGTTTCCATGAAATCATCGGAGAGATGTCGGGGAACGTCTATCTACGCCCCAGCCTGAACCGTCTCTTGATCGATCATGCCCGTATAGGAAACACGTTCTATCGTCCGCAGAGTAAGGAAATGACGCTGAGACTCCGGCAGTCGGTGGAACATCATGATGGCTTTATCTCGGCCATCGCCGCAAGGGACGAGCAGACTGTCGTCGACCTGGTGTTCGACCATTGGGAACTCTCACGCGATACTATGGAAATGTACATTGCCCCGCAGGCAATGCAGGCCGACGCCTTGGTTGACGGACCAACAAGCCTCTTGGTGGAGAAGATATCGTGAAATTCGAAGGTATTTATACCCCGGCCATAACGCCGCTGACGCCTGGCGGCGAGATCGATAAAAGCGCGTTCGCCGAGGTGCTGGAATCGTTGATCGACGCGAAGGTGCATGGAATCATTATCGGAGGTTCTACAGGCGAATACTACGCTCATACACCGCAGGAGCGGCTGGATCTCGCCGCCTGCGCGAAGGACGTGATTGGCTCCCGCACTGCGCTGGTCGTTGGAACAGGCGCAACGCGCACGGAGGATTCTGTCGCATATGCGAAAAGTGCCAAGGAGATTGGTGCGGATGCGATCCTGGTGACATCGCCCCCTTACGCGCTTCCGACCCAAAGTGAAAATGCTGCCCACGCGTTGAAGATCGATCGGGCAGCCGGGCTGCCCATCATGCTGTACAACTACCCGGCCCGCATGGGTGTCTGCATGGAGACGGAATATTTTGATATCGTCGGACAATCCCGCAACGTCGTTGCGATCAAGGAGAGTTCAGGCGACATGAGCCGCGTTCACCTGCTGGCCTGCAAATATCCCGGCATCGGGCTTTCCTGCGGGTGGGACGACCAGGCGCTCGAGTTCTTTGCCTGGGGTGCCAGGAGCTGGGTGTGTGCCGGATCGAACTTCATCCCGCATGAGCATATCGCCCTTTATGAAGCGTGCGTTGTCGAAAAGAACTTCGACAAGGGCAGGAAGATCATGGGCGCGATGATGCCGCTCATGAATTTCCTGGACGCCGGAAAATTCGTGCAATCGATCAAATTCGGATGTGAGGTGGCGGGATTGCCGGCAGGACCGGTACGGGCCCCCTTGGGGCCCCTCGACGCCGAGGAGCAGGATGCCCTCCGTACCATCATAGCGGACCTCAAGCACGCAGTGGCCAAGATTACCGCAGGGTCGGCAAGTGAGTGAGCTCCTCACCGGCCCGGAATATGCCGCAATTGCCCGGGTAATGTCGTATCCGGCCGGCGCCTTCATCGATGGTGCCTTCCGGCCTGCCAGGTCGGGCAACGTCTTCGATACCATCAACCCGGCGACAGGCCAGGTTGTCGCTGCGGTGGCGGCGTGCGACAGCCACGATGTGGATGACGCCGTCGAGGCGGCGAAGGCCGCTTTTGAAGGGGGGGAATGGCGCCTCCGGGCACCGGCGGAGCGGAAGGCCGTTCTGCTGAAGTTCGCCGATCTTCTGCATGAGAATCGGCATCAACTGGCGGTTCTGGAAAGTCTCGAAAGCGGGAAACCGGTTCGGGAATGTCAAACCATAGATGTGCCGGAAGCCATCAATACAATTCGGTGGCATGCCGAACTGATCGACAAGATTTACGACAGCACCGCTCCGGTCGGGGGCGCCGCGCTGGCGTTGGTCGTGCGCGAACCAATCGGCGTTGTGGGCTGCGTGCTGCCCTGGAATTTCCCGCTGCTGATGCTGGCCTGGAAGGCTGGACCAGCCCTCGCCGCGGGGTGTTCCGTTGTCCTGAAGCCGGCAGAGCAAACGTCACTGACCAGCCTGCGTGCGGCAGAACTCGCATTTGAAGCCGGGGTGCCGGCAGGCGTCTTCAATGTTGTTACCGGCACCGGTCGTGAGGTGGGCGAACCGATAGGTCTCCATCAGCATATCGCAATGGTGAGCTTCACCGGTTCGACAACCACCGGACGACGCTTTTTACGCTATGCCGCGGATTCAAATTTGAAGCGTGTGGTGCTGGAGTGCGGCGGCAAGAACCCGGCGGTCGTTCTCGAGGATGCCGACGATTTACGGGGCGTGGCAGAGCATGTGGTCAATGGCGCGTTCTGGAACATGGGCGAAAATTGCTCGGCCACCTCGCGGCTGATTGTCCATCATTCACTCAAGGATGAAATTTTGCGGCATGTCGGCGCAGCCCTGCGCGAGTGGAAGATGGGGGATCCGCTCGATCCCGAAAACCGCCTTGGCGCCCTGGTGAGCAAGGATCATTTTTCGAAGGTGGAATCCTATCTCGATCATATTGCCCGGGAAAATTTCGCCGTCGTATACGGTGGCCACGCCGTGGACGGAATCTATGTCGAGCCAACGGTCGTCGATGGCGTAGACAGTGCAGATCGGCTTTTCCAGGAGGAAATATTCGGGCCGATATTATCCGTAACAACGTTCGACACGCCAGAGGAGGCAGTGGCTCTGGCGAATGACACTGTTTATGGCTTGGCTGCCTCCGTCTATACGGGAAATATTCGAAACGCGATAATGGTCGCTCGCGAGATTCGGGCCGGAATCGTAACAGTGAATTGCTACGGGGAAGGTGACGTGACGACCCCGTTCGGAGGGTATAAGGAATCCGGATTCGGTGGCCGTGACAAGTCAATTCACGCTCATGACCAATATACCGAGCTAAAGACCATCTGGTTTGACGTTTCGAAGTGACGGATTGACGGCCCGCGCGAATGGCAACTCATCGTATTCAAAAACTCCCGGTTGATACGGGCGTGTCGGGCTGGGAAGCACTCAGCGCGAGAACCTTTCCGGTGCGGCCGCTTTCGGGTGACGTAAATGCGGACTGGTTGATCATTGGCGCGGGCTTCGCCGGCCTGTCGGCAGCGAGGCGTCTGACCCAACTTCGTCCCCATGACAAGATTGTCGTTCTCGAGGCAGGCGAAGTGGCTAAGGGGCCTGCGGGCCGGAACTCCGGCTTCATGATTGATGTGCCGCACAATCTGTCGTCCGGTCAGTACTCGGTGGCTGACGCTGCGGCCACTCGGCAGGAGATCCGGCAGAATCGTTTCGCGATTCAATTCGCTGCCGATTCCGCGCTCGAATATGGGATGAGTTCGGAGACATTCGACCCGAGCGGCAAGATCAATGCGGCTGCAACCAGGCGGGGCTTTGCTCTCAACGAGGATTACGCGCGTTCATTGGGTGGCATCGGCGAGCACTACGAGATGCTGGATGCCAAGCAGATGCGTGACATAACAGGAACGGATTATTACGATTCCGGTCTATATACGCCAGGATGCACGGTGATACAGCCTGCGGATTATATTCACGCGCTCGCAGGTGGCCTCAGTGAAAAGATTTCTCTTTTCGAGCATTCGCCGGTCATCGAACTTGGCCGCACGGGCCAAATCTGGCGGGCGCGTTCTACACGTGGAACCGTGTCTGCGCCTAAAGTTATCGTTGCCGTCAACGGGTTTATTCAGGAGTTTGGATTTTTTCGCGGTCGTCTGATGCATATTTTTACCTATGCGTCCATGACCGCGCCCTTTACGGCGGATGAGGCTGGGCGGCATGGTACCGGTCGTCCACGATGGGCATTGCTGCCCGCCGATCCTATGGGTGCGACCGTCCGAAAGATTACGAGCCAGGGGCAATCGCGGATCGTGATCCGTACGCGTTTTACTTACGATCCGAAAATGCAGGTGTCGGACGACAGGGTGATGCGAATTGCGCGGCAGCAGAAACGATCATTCGCCGCCCGTTTTAAGGAGTTGGGTGATATACCAGTCGAATATAGCTGGGCTGGGCGTCTGTGCCTTAGCCGAAATCACGTGCCCGCATTCGGGGAAGTCGAAGAAAATCTCTATTCAGCCTGCTGCGAGAATGGTCTCGGTACGGTGAAAAGTACCTTGGCGGGAGTCATGGCGGCCGACCTGGCGGCCGGTGTGGCGTCACCTCAGCTGAACGCCTTCGAAGACCAGCCGATGCCTAGTCGGCTGCCTCCGGAACCCATGGGGTGGCTCGGCGCCAGCGTCGTGATCAAATGGCAGGAATGGCGGGCGGGCCGGGAAAGATAGACATCCTCGCACCCTCTCCTGATAGGATTGCTGCCTGTTCGAGGAATGTGATGGTGTGACGGTCGGATCGCCTCCATGCACGTGGGCTCGATGGCCTGGGGCTGAAGTTGAAGAAGGCCGGAAGCCAACACGCATAACTAATCGTATCGATATCGTTATTAAACCTGCTTAATCGCCCTCTCTATCTGCCTGTGACTTCGGAGAACTGATTGCATGAATGAAGTGTCCGGTCATGAAGGTGCGGAAGTATCCTGCTCTTTCGAACATCTGCCCGCAGGACGTCTACACTATCTCGCCGCCATAAGCGTCTTCGGGGGGGTCGTAAGCGACGGATATGCCATCGGCAGCATCGGGGCTGTCTTGCCAACTGCGACGACGGCACTGGGGGCAAGCGTCTGGGACGTTGGAGCCATGGGAAGCGGCACTCTGTTTGGCCTCTTTTCCGGCAGTGTGATCATCGGCGCCGCTGCGGATCGTTTTGGGCGGAAGCCATTGCTCTGTCTTGGAATGGCGTTGGCGATGCTGGTCTCGCTTTTGCAGGGCATGGTGACGTCCAGCTTTGAATTGGTCATTTTGCGATATCTTTTGGGGGTCTCGCTCGCGGCAGACTATGTCGCGGGCAGTTGCTACCAGATTGAATTCGCGCGTGCTTCGAATCGCGGGCATTTGCTGGGCGCCATGATGTTGTTCTGGAGCTTCGGTTTTGCGTTCGCATTCCAGGCCGGTTATCTTCTGTGTTCAGGCGGTCCGGATGGTTGGCGTTGGTGCCTCATGTTGGGGGCGCTGCCCGCCGGCGCCACGTGCGCGCTGCGGGCCTGGTTGCCGGAGTCCCCTGTGTGGCTACATGCCCGTGCGAGGACGGAAGCTGCTCTGCGGATCGTGAAACGTCATTTTCCCCGGCATGATGTGATTTTTCCCGCGATGCCGCGCCCTGATGAGGGCATCGTGGTGAACAATTCCCTTTTGTCGCCGAAGATCAGACGCAGACTTATGGTGGCGATTGTCATTCTCCTGGGGCAGTTGGTTCCCTACTTTCTTGTGGGTACGTTTCTTCTGAACATACTGGCCGAGTTGGGAATTCGAAGCCCGTACATAGGAGGATTGATTTATACCTTTTTCGTGGTCGTGGGTTCCGTCCTCGGTTTCTTCATTGTCGAACGCATGTCGCGGCGTAGGTTCCTCATCCTGACATTTCTTGTTTGTGGGATGAGTTTATGTCTGATGTCCTCCGGTATTCCGTTTACACCGGTCGTGTTGCTTGCTCTATTCAGCGTGTTCGCGCTTACTCTCTCCGCAGCCAGCTGCATGCAGTATGTTTATTTTGCGGAATTGTTTCCTGTTGTGATCCGGGCATCCGCGCAGGGAATGGCGCAGTCCACCAGCCGTATATGTGTTTCCCTTACGACTTTTGGTATTCCCTATATAAGCCAATTGGTTGGTATAAACCACGTGTTGCAGATGACAGCGGTATGGCTTACGGCCGCCGGCCTCATATGCTGGGCTTATGCGCCGGAAACGCGGGATGCTACCCTCCGGGCATCATAGCAATGCAAGAGGATTTCATTGAGGGATGAACATCGGCTCATTTTGAATTCGGCGTGATCTCTTGCAACCATGATGTGGCGGCGATCGGTAAAACGCCGATGCATATTCTTTCGTCGTTGCCGCCAAATTCAATGGTCCGGATCCCCATGCACGGTTCGCCGAAGCTTTCGCGCTTCGAGGGGTTGCTTTTGCGGAATTGGACATTCAGGCGGCCGACATATTATGGTCCTTGATTTCACCCGTTATGGTGGCTGGATACTTCCTTTGAACAACACGGTAAAAGAAGATGTCATTACGATCTTCAGATATTGCGGCCGTTCTGACCGCAGCCGAGGCCTCGGTCCACGCCGGAGGTGGTTCCGCCGCGGCATTGGCTGCGGCTGATCGGATATTCACAGGGTCGAGGACAGGATCCGGCCTGTCCGTATCCGTGGACCCGGCTCGCTTACCTGTGTGTCGTTATTTCGACGCAGCAATTGCACGTGCAGGCGCGCATCCCGGTATCAGCGGCCGCCTTGCGGAAGCCGTTGCCGCAGTTGAGCCGCGTCTGAACTGGAGAACCCGCCCGGGCGCGCAAGGGGCTGCGTTTCTCGAAGGCCATGCAAATGCGATTATTGTTGGCCCAGGTGGACTTGAAGAAAGGAACGACATTTTAATCGGCGTGAGCCTTGTGGCGCCAGGCACGCTCTATCCGGATCATCACCATCCGCCCGAAGAAGTCTATGTCGTACTGTCGGACGGCGAGTGGCGGCAGGGAACCGGACCATGGCATGCCCCAGGGACGGGAGGGATCGTGTATAATCCGCCCAATATCGTCCATGCGATGCGGTCCGGGCAGGATCCGCTGCTTGCGCTATGGTGTTTGTGGATCGCATCGAATGACGCCGCATTGGCGGCACCATGACGGTCATGGATGGAGTTCGGATTTCCAGCACCCCTGTGCGATCTGCGCAGATCATTCAATGCGCCAGGATGGGGCTGACGCGATAAACGCCGTATCGCATCCGCTCGTTTGTCCGATCAAAGTAATCGTTTATTCACATCTATGAGATTCGTGTGAAGAATCTGGTTTAAAATTCGCCCCGTTGGCGATCCGATGTGCTTTTGCAGCGTCGATAGAAGCCCACGCAGTCTGCTCTGGCTCATCTGGTTCGATATTGTATGCGTTATTCCTGTGCAACGCGGACGCTGTCGGCGGCGTTTGTTTGCATATGCAAGGCAGGGATCGAAAACCGCACCGCGTCGGAGCGATCCGGCGGCCCGAGCGTCACACGGTACGTCGCCGGGCGGCATATGCTTGTGGATTTGCAACGGCTCGACAGATTTGTCTGTTCCCCGTCATCATGCCTGTCGTACCGCGTCGTTCCGGAGGGAAGAAATCGTCATGCCCGGCCGTCCCGCCATCCTGTTCGTCTGCATGGGCAATATCTGCCGCTCCCCCCTGGCCGAGGCGGCATTTCGCGCCGCCGCCATGCGCCACGGCCTGGACGTCATCGTCGAATCGGCGGGAACCGGCGACTGGCATGCCGGCGAGCCCCCGGATCGCAGAGCGCAGGAGGTTGCCCGACGGCACGGACTCGACATCACCGGATATCGCGCCCGCATGGTGACGGTCGAGGATTTCCGGATTTTCAGCCATATCGTGGCGCTGGACCACACCAATCTGGCGCATTTGCGGGCCCGTCGTCCGGCCGATGCGACGGCCCGCCTGTCGCTGCTGCTGGACCACGTTCCCGGCCGTCAGGGGCAGGGGGTCGCCGATCCCTATTTCGGGCATGTCAAGGATTTCGACACCACCTGGACCGACGTCTCGGCGGGGGCCGAAGCCCTGGCGCGGTTGCTGGCGTCGGCAGCACGATAAATCGAGGGCGATCGCCCGTCACGTCCGGCGAAAGGAGGAGCAAGGATGCCATCATGGAAGGGCCCGACGTCCGCGGTGCTGCTGGTGCTGTTGTCGAGCTTCGGCGCCGCACAGGCCGCGCCGCCGATCGACAGGTTGCGCCTGCCGTCGGGATTTCATATCGCGGTCTATACCGACCAGGTGCCCTCGGCGCGGGAAATGGCGGTCGGTGCCCGGGGCACGATCTTCGTGGGATCGATGACGGCCGGCGCGGTCTATGCCGTGACCGACAGCGATGGCGACGGCAAGGCCGACAGGGTGCGCGTCGTGGCCCGTGGGCTGACGATGCCGGTGGGCGTCGCGTTCCGCAACGGCGATTTATATGTATCCGACGTCCGTAGCATCGTGGTCCTGCGCGGGATCGAGGACCGGCTGGACGATCCGCCGGCCGCCCAGGTCGTCGTCGCCGACCTGCCCTGGCGGGTGGGGGATCACGGCTGGAAATTCATTGCCTTCGGTCCGGACGGCAAGCTGTACGTCCCGATCGGCGCACCCTGCAATATCTGCGATGTCGGGCATCAGTTCGGCCGCCTGATGCGCATGAACCCGGACGGCACCGGGCGGCAGGACGTGGCGTTCGGCATCCGCAACACGGTCGGATTCACCTGGCAACCCGGCACCGGGACGCTGTGGTTCACCGACAACGGCCGCGACCTGCTGGGCGATGACGTGCCCAGCGACGAATTGAACCGGGTGGATCATGTGGGGCAATCGTTCGGCTACCCCTATTGCCATCAGGGGGATGTGCCCGATCCGGTGTTCGGGCGCGGGCATCCCTGTTCGGATTTCACCCCGCCGGTGCTGAAACTGGGGGCGCATGTCGCGGCCCTGGGCCTGCGGTTCTATGACGGCGCCATGTTCCCCTCGTCCTACAAGGGCGGCCTGATCATTGCCGAGCACGGGTCGTGGAACCGCAGCCGCCTGTCGGGCTACCGGGTCATGGCCGTGCGGTTCGGTCCGGATGGGGCGGTGGCGTCCTATACGCCGCTGGTCGACGGCTTCCAGGACAACGAAACCCCGTGGGGACGCCCCGCGGACGTGCAGCCCCTGTCCGACGGCAGCGTCCTGATCAGCGACGATGAGGCCGGGACGATCTATCGTCTGACCTATGATGGGCCGACATAGGGTCGTGCCGCGAAGACAAAGGTCGTTGCCCTGTGGAAACCCAGGGTTTTTGAACGAACGGATGCAAGGGCCGAGGCCCTTGCCGGGTTCGGGCGGCGCCCGACCTTTCATGCGGGACGATAGCGCGCCAGCCAGTGCGCATAGGGCGCCGGCAGGGTCCAGGCCGCGTCCGCCCGCCCCAGCGCCCGGGCCGCCGCATAGGGCCAGTGGGGGTTTTCCAGCAGCGGACGGCCCAGCGTCACCATGTCCAGCGCCCCGTCGCGGATCAGCGCGTCGGCCTGGTCGGGCCGGTCGATATACCAGCTGGTGCTGGCCGGCAGGCCGCCTTCCGCCCGGACGCGGCGTGCGACGGGGGCCAGGAAGGCCGGCCCCCACGGGATATGGGTGTCCGGGGTCGAGAACCCGACGCTGACATCGATGAAATCCAGCCCGGCCGCGCGGAAGCGGCGGACCAGCTCGATGGATTCATCCAGCGTCTCGGCGTCCCGGCCGTCATATTCGATGACGCCCAGTCGCGCGCTCAGCGGCCGGTCCTCGGGCCAGATCTCACGCACCGCCGCCAGCGTTTCCAGCAGGAAGCGGCCCCGGTTGTCGAAGCTGCCGCCATAGGAATCGTCGCGGCGGTTGGAATGGGGCGACAGGAAGTTCTGCGCCAGATAGCCATGGGCAAAATGCAGCATCAGCCAGCCGAACCCGGCATCGCGGGCGCGGCGGGCGGCGGCCACGAAATCCGTCCGGACGCGCACGATGTCGTCCTGCGTCATCGCCTGCGGGATCTTCGGCAGGTTCGCGCCGAAGGCGATGGCCGAGGGCGCGATCGTGGGCCAGCCGCGCGGATCGTCCGCCGCGATATGGTCGTCGCCCTCCCACGGGCGGTTGGCGCTGGCCTTGCGCCCGGCATGACCGATCTGGATGCCCGGCACCGCGCCGGCGTCCTCGATCGACCGGGCGATGGCGGCGAAGGCGTCCGCCTGCGCGTCGTTCCACAGGCCGGCGCAGCCTGGCGTGATCCGCCCCTCGGGCGAAACGGCGGTGGCCTCGATCACCACCAGTCCTGCGCCGCCGCGTGCCAGGCCGGCGTAATGCACGGCATGCCAGTCGCCCGGAACCCCGTCGGTCGCGACATACTGGCACATCGGCGACACCGCGATGCGGTTGCGCAGGGTACGGCCCTTCAGGGCCATGGGGGTGAACAGGTCAGGCATCGGACGCTCCATGGCTTGTATCGCTGTTGCGTGTCCTGCGCCGGCGGTTCCGCCTCGGGGCCGGGCAGCGGAGACGCATGTTCGGCCAGACGGCGCGCGCGGGAAAGGGGGCATCGCCGGGGAGCCGCCTTGCGCCGCCCGAACGCCTTGCCTAAGAGGCTTGGGCCGCCCCCATGCACCGCCGGATGCCAGCGGGACGGCGCGTGTAAGGAGCGATCATGGCGGACATCGACGGGACCATGCCGGCGGAACCGGTGCTGGACCTGACGCCCGAAACCGGGCTGCGCCATTTGTGGCGCGCGCTGGCGGATGTCGCCGGCGGATGCCGCATGTGGCGGCTGGGTTGCACGCTGGGCTGGCTGGACATCAAGCTGCGCTATCGTGGGTCGATCCTGGGGCCGCTGTGGCTGACATTGTCGACGGCGGTCATGGTCGCGGCGATCGGCTCGGTCTACGGCGCGCTGTTCCACATGGACCTGCATCACTACCTGCCGTTCCTGTCGATTTCGCTGGTCCTGTGGGGATATGTCAGCGGCATCGCCGGCGACGGGTGCCAGGTCTTTACCCGCGCCGCGAGCCTGATCCAGGCGGCGCGCCTTCCCTTCACGGTACACGCCATCCGCTCGGTAGTACGCAATACCCTGATCCTGCTGCATAATCTGGCGGTCATCATCGTCGTCTTCGCAATCTTCCGCCTGATGCCCGCGCATCTGCTGGCGGAAATACCGGTCCTGGCGCTATGGGCGGTCGACAGCCTGGCGCTTTCTCTGGCCCTGGGCGTGCTGGGCACGCGGTTTCGCGACATCCCGCCCATCGTCGCCAGCGTGGTGCAGATCGCCTTCTTCGTCACCCCGATCATGTGGGAGCCGGGTCTGATCCTGGCCGGGCGGCAATATATGCTGCTCAACCCGTTCTATCCGCTGTTCGAGATCCTGCGCGGACCGGTGATGGGCGAGGTGCCGCGCCTGTCCGTCTGGATCGCGGCGGGGGGCTACAGCATCCTGCTGTGGGTCATCACGCTTCTTCTGTTCTCGCGCCTGCGGTCGCGGCTGGCATACTGGGTCTGAGACGATGGCTGGAATCGACGTTCGTGATCTGCGCATCGCCTTTCCCCTCTACCACGGCAATGCCCGCAGCCTGAAAAAACGGCTGGGCCGCGCCATTTCAGGCCGGTTCGAACATGACGCACGCGATCGCGTGGTCGTGCGCGCGCTCAACGGGCTGTCCTTCACGCTGCACCCGGGGGAACGGCTGGGCCTGATCGGCCGGAACGGCGCGGGCAAGACGACGCTGCTGCGCGCACTGGCGGGGATCTACGAACCGGTGGAGGGGCGGGTGACGGTCCGGGGGCGGGTCGGGGCGCTGCTGGACACGAACCTGGGCATGATGGGCGACCTGACGGGACGGGAGAATATCCGCCTGCGCTGCCTGTTCACCGGCCTGGATGCGGACGCCATCGCGCGGGTGGAACGCGACGTCCAGGATTTTGCCGAACTGGGGCCGTTCCTCGACCTGCCGATCCGGACCTACAGTTCGGGCATGCAGATCCGGCTGGCCTTCGGCCTGGCGACGGCCAGCCGGCCGCAGGTCCTGCTGATGGACGAATGGTTCATGGCCGGCGATGCCGCCTTCATAGGCCGGGCGAAGGCGCGGCTGGAGGATCTGGTATCGCGGGCCGAGATCCTGGTGATCTCGACGCACCAGCCCGATATCCTGGCGACATGGTGCACGCGCGTGCTGTGGATGGACCAGGGCCATATCCGCATGGACGGGCCGCCCGACGCTGTGCTGCCGGCCTATCTGGGTCTCGAAAAGGCAGCAACCTGAGAGGCGGCTTTACACGCCGGTCTGCCGGAGACCCGGCGCGTGTTTCCTGTGCTTTGGTGCTCTCATAGCCGATAAGGTCGCTCCGTTCCGACAGGCGGAAACGTACGCCGGGCTTTCTGCGCAGGACGCGCTCGGCAGACCGGCGTGTAAAGCCGCTCCACAGGATTGCCGTGACGAATCGCGGCGATGCAATCGTGGGGATGGGAAGGGGTGGCGCGAGTGACGGGGCTCGAACCCGCGACCTCCGGCGTGACAGGCCGGCGCTCTAACCAACTGAGCTACACCCGCATCGGCTTGGGGAGGAAGACCTCCCGTCCGTTCGTGGAGCGCGAATTAACAAAGGCCGGCGAGTCTGGCAACCGGGTTCGCGCGAAAAAACGCATTATCGGACGAAAAGCGGTGAGGCGGGCGCCGGAACGGTCCCCCGTTCCGGCGCCGGACGGTCAGTTCGCCGGGGAATCGCCCAGGGCGAACGCGGCCTCCAGCGTCGCGGCGACGGCGTGGACCGTGGCCGCGATTCGGACGGCGGTCTGGACCTGCTCGGTCGACAGGCCGCCCTCGCGCACCACCTTCTCGTGGCTTTCGACGCACATGCCGCAGCCATTGACCGCGGACACCGCGAGCGACCACAGCTCGAAATCCAGCTTGTCCACCCCCGGGCGGCCGATAACGCTCATGCGCAGCCGGGCGGGCATCTGGGCGTAGTCGCCGCCGACCATGTGCACGAAGCGGTAATAGATATTGTTCATCCCCATGATCGCGGCGGCGGACTTGGCGGCGGCCAGGACCTCGGGCGACAGGACTGACTCGTATTCGGCCACGATGGCGCGGGTCACGTCGGCATTGCGCGACGCGATCGCCGTGGCGACGAACGTCCCGGCCAGCTGCTGCGGCGACAGGGTGATATCGTTCGCAAGGGAGCCCAGATTGAGCCTCAGGTCCTTCGCATAGTCCGGAAGGCGCTCCTTGAGCGATTCGATCGACATGACGGATGTACCTGCTGTGGAATTGGGCCGCCGGCCAGCGCCCTGGGGCTGGCCAGCCGGCGGTTGGCAACGATGGGTCCGGCGTGGGCCGGACCCGCCCGATCAGGGCTTCAGGAAGGCTTCGCCCTGCTTCCAGTTGCAGGGGCACAGCTCGTCGCTCTGCAGCGCGTCGAGGATGCGCAGGACTTCCTGCGGATTGCGGCCGACCGACAGGTCGTTGACGCTGACGTGGCGGATGATGCCCTCGGGGTCGACCAGGAAGGTCGCGCGGTAGGCGACGCCCGCCGTCGGCGACAGCACGCCGCAGGCCTCGGACAGCTCGCGCTTGATGTCGGCCAGCATCGGGATCTGCAGGCCCTTCAGGTCCTCGTGATGCAGGCGCCAGTTCAGATGCACGAATTCGCTGTCGATCGACACGCCGTAGACGACGGTGTCACGATCCTTGAATTCCCCGGCCAGCTTGCCGAAGGCCACGATCTCGGTCGGGCAGACAAAGGTGAAATCCTTCGGCCAGAAGAACACGAGCTTCCACTTGCCCGCGTCGGTCTTGTCCGAGATCTGGACGAAATCGCCCTTCAGCCCCTCGGGGCCGCCGGGGACGGAGGTCAGATCGAAACTCGGAAATGTGTCACCGACTGTCAGCATCGGTTTGCTCCCTTGCATGTGTGGTCCATGGCGCGGCGCCGCAGGTGCGCTCGGGCCTCGGCGCATATTTTATGGCGCTGATGCCGATATCATGCCAATGAATAATTTATATCCGGATGATCGAAAGATTCGATGACGCCCCTGCCATCCGCGCAGCAGTTGCGCTATCTGATCGCCCTGGCCGACCTGCGCCATTTCGGCCGGGCCGCACAGGCCTGCGCGGTCACGCAATCGACGCTCTCGGCCGGGATCCTGGCGCTGGAACGGCAACTGGACATCCAACTGCTGGACCGCAAGGTCGGCAAGCGCGTGGTCTTCACCCCGATCGGGGACGAGGTCGCGGCGCGGGCCCGCCACGCCCTGGACGCGCTGCAGACGGTGCAGGCCGTCGCCGATGCGTCGCGCGCGCCTATGACGGGCCTGTTGCGGATCGGGGTCATCCCCACCATCGGTCCCTTCGTGCTTCCCGGCCTGGTGTCGCGCCTGCACGCGCAGTTTCCCCATATCCGCCTGTCGGTGAACGAGGATCTGACCGGCAACGTGATGGACAAGCTGGTGCTGGGACGGCTGGACCTGGTCCTGCTGGCCATGCCTTGCGCCTGCGAGGGGACGGAGACGCTGCCGCTGTGGCGGGACGATTTCATGCTGGTCCTGCCGGCCCGCCACCCGCTGGCGGCTCTGGAAGCGATTTCCGTCGAACGGATCGGCACGGAACGCATGATCCTGCTGGAAGACGGGCATTGCCTGCGTGACCAGACGCTGGCGGTGTGTCGCCAGGAACGCGGCTGGAGCACGCCCGACAGCGAGGAGGAGTTCGTGGTGACCTCGCTCTATACCCTTGTGGACATGGTGGCCGACGGGCTGGGGCTTGCGTTGTTGCCGCGCCTGGCGGTCGAATCGGGAATCCTGCGCGACCTGCCGGTCGTGGTCCGGCCGGTGACGGGATGCCAGGCCTGGCGCACGATCGGCCTGGCGTGGCGTCCACGCTCGCCCCGGGCCGCAGATTTCCGCCTGTTGGCCCCGCATATTCGCCCCCCGTCGGTCACGGCGCCCCCAGCGGACTGAAAAACCGCGCGTTTGTTCCCCGAAAACCGGTGGTTCCGGGTCCGGTGCGGTTGACTCTGTCGCGCGGGGCCGGTATTCGGCCCGTCTTTGCGGTGTCCTGCCGCCAGATGAGGGTCGGATCATGAAGATCAGAAACAGCCTGAAGTCGGCCAAGGTTCGTGACAAGGACTGCCGTGTGGTCCGTCGTCACGGCAAGGTCTATGTCATCAACAAGAAGAACCCCCGGATGAAGGCCCGCCAGGGCTGATCGTCCGGACGGCCCCGGCCGTACGGTCTTCCATGCATGACGCACGTGCCCGCTTCGCTGTCCGGATTTCCGGACGGGGATGCGGGTTTTCGTGTTTCTACACGCTGATGGCGGCCCTGTCGCTGGGCATCTGCGCTCCCGCCTTCGGCGCACCGGCCCCGGCTGCCCCGCCACCGGTGGCCAGCCCGCCGTCCCGGCCGTCCACCCCGGCGGGTTCCGGCCCCCCCGGGGCGCCGAACATCCAGATGTTGACCGCCCAGCTGGCGCATGCCTCCTCGCGCCCCGCAGCTGCCGACCTGGAGGCGCGGATCGAGCAGATGCGCCAGCATCCCCTGTCGCCCACGACGCGCCTGCTGCTGCGCCGGGCGCAGGCCGACCTGGCCGACCGCAAGTCCCTGGACGCGGTTGCGGACCTGGATGACGCGCTGGTATTGCAGCCGGAGGTCGGAATCCTGTGGCGCGATCGCGCGCAGGCGCGTCTCGCGGCACAGGACCTGGACGGCGCGGTGGCCGATCTGGGCGTGGCCCTGCATCGCGACGACAGCGACGCGGTCGCATGGCAGATCCTGTCGAGCGTCGAGGAACAGCGTGGGGACTGGAAGGCCGCCTACCAGGCCTGGCAGCGCGTCCTGGCGCTGGACCCGATGGCGGCCGATGGACGCCGGCAGGCCGAGCGGCTGAGACTGAAGGCCTTCGGCCAACCCACCTGAAATTTGCATTGGGACGCGGTCTGCCGGCGATCCGGGGCAGTTGTCCTGCGCTTCGGTGCACGGCCCACAAGATGCTCTGATCTTGACCGGCACGTCGGGTCTCAAGGAAAAATTTGCGGCAGCCTCCGGGAGGCAGTTCGGGCTTTTGCCCGAACCCACCAGGGCCTGAGGCCCTGAACCCCGATCCCCCGACCATGGATCGACGGATCGGTTTCCGGGGGGATGCTACCGGTCGGTCAGGCGGAATTCGATCCGGCGGTTGCGGGCGAAGGCGGCCTGGCTGCTGCCGGCGTCCAGCGGCTGGAAGTCGGCGAAGCCGGTGGCGGCCAGGTGGTGCGGGCTGATGCCTTCGGCGATCAGCAGCTTGACCACGGTGATCGCGCGGGCGGACGACAGTTCCCAGTTGCTGGCGAAGGCGCTGTGGATCGGCTGGCGGTCGGCGTGGCCGTCTACGCGCATGATCCAGGGGATCGAAGCCGGGATCTGTGCCGAGACCTGATGGAAGGTGCGGGCCAGAGTACGGATCTCGGCCACGCCCTTGGGGGAGAGGTCGGCGCTACCGGGCGGGAACAGGACCTCGCTCTGGAACACGAAGCGGTCGCCGACGACCTGCACGCCTTCCTGGTTCTTAAGGATGTCGCGCAGGCGGCCGAAGAATTCCGAGCGGTAGCGTTGCAACTGCTCGACCTTGTCAGCCAGCGCCACGTTCAGCTTCAGCCCCAGATCGTCGATCTTGCGCTGCCGGTCCTGGATTTCGGTCTGCGAGATTTCCAGCGCCGCCATCGCGGCCGAGAGCTGCTGGCGGATCTGTTCCAGCTGCGATCCCAGGTCCGCGACCTGCTGCTGGCTGGCCTGAGCCAGCCTGGTCTGGTTGTCGCGTTCCGCCGTGCTCTGCGCCACCTGGGCAGTCAGCGACGTTTCCATCGCCTCGTCCTTCTCATGCGCGGCGCGCAGCGAGGCGACCGAGAGTTCCAGCGCGTGGGCATGGCCGCGTTCCAGCGACAGCATGTCGTTCAACTGGGCGACCTGCTGGGCCAGTTGTTCCATCGCGCGTTGCCGCTTGTTCAGGGCCACGGACAGGAAGGCCTGCCCCAGCACGAAAACCAGCAGCACGAAGATGATGACCATCAGCAGGGTGGACAGGGCGTCCACATATCCCGGCCAGGCGTCGAGCCCTGCATGGGTCTGGCGGCGGCGGCGTGCCATGGGTGTCGGTCCCGTCCGTTGGATCGTCATCCGACGAGAGGGGGCCACCTCATCGGACAAGGATGATCGTCAAAACACAAATCTGGAAGCCCCGAGCCTGCGGCAGCTACGGGGCAGCCGGCTGCCGTCAGGGCGTGCCGCGCGCCCCGGCGGGCGAAGATGCGGCGACGGTCCGCGCCAGCAGCCGCAAATCGTTGCGGATATCGGTCGAAATCTGGTTCCGGCCCTGTTCCATGTCCGACAGCACGCGGGTCAGCAGCATTTCGATCCCGCGAAGATGGCCCTGGGCGGATTCGTCGGCCATGCGCTGCATCAGGGCATGGCTGGCACGCATCGTGTCGGTCATCGTCCCGATCCGCTCGTTCAGGCTGCCCAGCAGGGCCTGTTGCTGGATACGGCCGTCCTCGCCGCGGGCGATCAGGTTCTGCAGCTTTTCCAGGTTCTCGGCCGTCTGTTCCAGCAGCGCCTGGACATAGGCCGGCACGCCGGCCTCCGCGCCGTCGGCGCCGGCCAGGCCCGGCGAGATACGGGTTAGGCCGGCCAGCCATTCCTCCAGCTCGTTGAAGAAGCGGTTCTGCGCCTGGCCGGCCGTCAGGTCCAGGAAGCCCAGAACCAGCGCCCCGGCCAGACCGAACATCGAGCCAGAGAATGCGGTGCCCATGCCATGCAGCGGCTGCGCAAGGCCCGTCTTGAGCTGGTCGAACATGACATTGAGGTCGGCCGAACCGACGGACAGGCCGCCGATCACGTCGGCGATCGACCCCACGGTCAGCAGCAGGCCGTAGAACGTCCCCAGCAGGCCGAGGAAGATCAGAAGCCCGGTCATGTAGCGGGACAGCTCGCGCCCTTCGTCCAGGCGCGACGACAGGCTGTCCAGCATCGACTGCATTGCCGGCGTGGACAGCACCAGGCGATCGGTGCGGTTGCGCGTGGCCAGCATCGAGGCCATCGGCGCCAGCAGCTTCGGCGGCGTGGGCGGGGCCAGCCCGGCTCGCGGCTGGCGCAGCGTCTCGACCCACCGGACCTCGGGGATCAGGCGCAGGACCATCATGACGTTCCACGCGATTCCGAACGCGAGGATGCCGAGGATCAGGCCATCGAGGACCGGGTTGTTGAAGAAGGCGGAATAAAGCGTCCGCCACAATGTCGCGGCGACCAGCAGGACGGCGGCCAGGAACAGGACAATGCGCAGGATATAGGTCGTGGGGTGGGTCACGGTTTGGGCCGGGGCTCCGTAGGGGCGGAAGGGGCAGAGGCGATCACATTCGAGAGGGTCACGTCAACATGATCCGGATCCGTTCCATCCTGCGGCGATCCGGACAGGCCGATGGCCCGGACATAGATGCGGGTCGAGGCGACGCCGGCATGGATCAGGATCGACCGGATCGCGAGCCCGCGCGACAGCGAGACCCGTCGCGGCGTCGAGGCGTCGTCCTGGGTGCCCGAGGCATAGGCGTCGATTTCACCCCGCGCGTCGGGCGAGGCCAGCAGGGCGCCCGCAAAGGTCTTCACCCGGTCGATCATCGCCGCGTTCATGTCGGCGCTGCCGGGGGCGAAGGTCAGGCGCGTGCCGCCCGGCAGGTCCAGAACCGTGCCCTGCGCGGTGGGAACGACCGGTGTGTCCGGCGGGGGCGGCGACGGATGCAGGGGCACGTTCACTTCGGGCGGGCGGATGATGGGCGGCGGGGGCGGGGCTGCCGGAATGGTGGGGGCCGGCGGCGGATGCGCGGGGGTGGTCGGGGCCGGCGTGCTGCTGGCGGGGACGGTCGCGCCGGCATGGGCCTGCGGCGCGCGCGGCCCGTGCGACCGGGAGGCAGGCGCCGGATGGCCCGTCGCAGGATGGGACGTTGCCGGATGGGCGGCCGGGGCAGGGCCTAGGCCGGACAGGGCGCTGTCGTTGGTGACGACCTGCGCCCGGGCCGGGCTTCCGGCAGGCGCCCCCGCCAGCGTCCCGGTCAGGGCGACGAGCAGGCAGGTCGGGACAAGGCGCGAAATGCGGGGACGTGCGGAAGGAAAGGGATCGGACATGGCCGGCGCAGCCTAAAGCAGATCGCGCCCGGGTCGAAGACCTGAACGCGCGAGGAATTCCCTAAAATATCGGTCCGACATCGATCCGCTGATTCGCGGCCGGAGGCCCGAGCCGCCAAGGTTGGTTTGAACAGGGCTCTGATGGATGACGCCAGGCGTGGGTTTCCAAGCAATGGAGCGGTCTTCATGGCCGGAAGCACCGAAACACAGGAAACGCCCGTCGGATCGCCAGCCGGGCCCGGTTCAAACCCGCCTTTCAGGGACGGGTGGTCAGGCTGTCCGCCACCAGTTCGCGCAGCGGGGCGTGCAGGTGGCTGTTCCCGGCCACGACGTTGACGACGTCACCCAGATCGTCCAGGTCCGCGCCGTCGGGATCGGTCGCGTAGCCGCCGGCTTCGCGCACCAGCAGCAGACCGGCCGCGCAATCCCAGGGCTTCAGGCCCAGTTCCCAGAATCCCTCGTACCGCCCGGCGGCCACCCAGGCCAGGTCCAGCGCCGCGGCGCCGAAGCGGCGGACGCCCGCGACCTGCGGCATCAGCGCCCCCAGGGTCCGCGCGAACGGCAGGCGGCGTTGCGCCGGGATCTTGGCGAAGGGAATGCCGGTGGCGAACAGCGCTTCCAGCATGTCGCGCCGGGCGGACACGCGGATCCGACGATCGTTCAGGAACGCGCCTACGCCCTTCTCGGCCCAGAACATCTCGTTCGCGGCGGGGTTGTAGACCAGGCCGGCCACCAGTTCGACGCTGCCGTCGGGCAGGCGGCGCTGCAGGCCGATGGAAATCGCCCAGTGGGGAATGCCGTGCAGGAAGTTGGTGGTGCCGTCCAGCGGATCGACGATCCAGCGCCAGGTCCAGTTGTCGCCACCCGACTCGCCGCTTTCCTCCATCAGGAAGCCATAGCCGGGGCGGGCGCGGACCAGTTCCTCGCGGATCGCCGACTCGGCGCGCAGGTCCGCCTGGGACACGAAGTCGCCCGGCCCCTTGATGCTGACCTGAAGCTGCTCGACCTCGCTGAAATCGCGCAGCAGGCGACGTGCGGCCTTGTGGGCCGCGTTCTGCATCACCGTCATGTGGGGAGAGAGTCGCATGGCCACGTCGGTCGGTCCTGTCTGGTTCGTCTGGGAGGAAAGGGGGAAGGGAGGCGGAAAATCGCTGGCGTGGCCGGATGAACCGCCGCGCCGGCCCCAGAAGGTCTAAAGCATCAGGCGGGCGGTTGGAACGATCCCGTCGCCCCCCGCCCGCGTCCGGGCCTCAGCCCTTCGCGCGTTCCACGTAGGTGGAATCCTCGGTGCGGACGACGATGCGCTCGCCTGCCTCGATGAACGGCGGCACCATGGTCTTCACGCCGTTGGACAGCTTGGCGGGCTTGTAGGACGAACTGGCCGTCTGGCCCTTCACGACCGGATCGGCCTCGACCACTTCCAGCGTGACCTGGGCGGGCAGCTGCACGCCGACCGGGTCGCCTTCGACCAGGTTGATGACCAGCGTCATGTTGTCCTGCAGGAACGGGGCCTGGTCGCCCAGCAGTTCCAGCGGCAGCAGGGTCTGCTCGAACGTCTCGGGATCCATCAGGACGATATTGTCACCGTCCATGTAGGAGTAGGTATATTCCCGCTCCTCGGTCAGCAGGCGCTCGACGGTGTCGGCGGTGCGCCACCGTTCGTTCGTCTTGTTGCCGGTCTTCAGGTCGCGCATCTCCACCTGGATGAAGGCGCCGCCTTTGCCGGGGGTGATGATCTGCTGCTTCAGGACTGTCCAGCGACGGCCGTCATGCTCGATGACCTGTCCGGCACGGATCAGGTTCGCCTGCTGTTTCATGGGGGGCCCTGTCTGACGTGTGGGGATGAAAGGCGGGCTTCTAACCCTCTCGCGCGCCGAGGGCAAGGTTGGGGGCCGATTCAGCGTCCAGTTTGTGCAGTCCCCCCGCTGGATCGCGGACCGCCAGCCCCTCCGCGCCTGGCTCCAGATAGTCCGGACCCAGCGGGACCTTGCCGTGGCCGCCGGGGATATCCAGCGTGTAGGTGGGCCATGCCAGACCGGTGACGCGGCCGCGCAGGCCTGCCAGCAGGCGCTGGCCTTCGGCGATCGGGACATGGAAACGCGCGGTGCCGGGCGCCGGGTCCAGCTGATGAAGATAGTACGGCTTGACCCGGGCCTCGACCATGGCGCGGAACAGGCCTTCCAGCGCCTCGGTGCTGTCATTGACGCCCCGCAGCAGCACGGACTGGCCCAGGACCGGGATCGCCCTGGCCTGGATCCGGCGCAGGGATGCGCGGGCGGCGGGGGTGAATTCGCGCGCATGGTTGGCGTGGACGACCAGCCACATCGCACGGTCGGTCTCCAGCGCGTCGGCCAGTTCGTCGGTGATCCGGTCCGGATCGGCGACCGGCACGCGGCTGTGCACGCGGATGGTGGTGACGTGGGGCATGTCGCCCAGCGCCCGCACGATCCCGCCCAGCCGCCGGGGCGAGAGCATCAGCGGGTCGCCCCCGGTCAGGATGACCTCGCGGATCGCGTCGTGGGCGCGCAGCCAGTCCAGAGCGCGGGCCAGGGCGTCGTCGTCCAGCACCCCGCCGTCGGGACCGACATGTTCGCGCCGGAAGCAGAACCGGCAGTAAAGCGGGCAGATCAGCAGGGGCTTGAGCAGCGCGCGGTCGGCATAACGGTGCACGATGCCCGGCACGGGCGACAGCGCGTCGTCGCCGATCGGATCGGCAAGTTCGTGCGGCGCGGTCAGCAATTCCGAGGCGTCGGGGATGACCTGCAGGCCGATCGGGTCGTCGGAGGCCTGGATCAGGTCATGGAAGGCGGGGGGGATCGCGGTGGCGTAGCGCCGGGCCACCTCCTCCAGCGCCGGGGCGGCGTCCGGCGGGGCCAGGCCGGCGTCCAGCAGGTCGGGCACGCGGCGCAGCGTCCGCCGCGTGCTGGCGGGAACCCTGTCGGAAACAATCTGGGGAAGGTTGACCGATCGTGTCATCGGCTGGCTCTACTCTGCCGGTTTTCGTCCTGCAACAGGAGTCGCGCATGACCGACAGGATCCGCCCTGGCCGACCCGGCCGCCCCCGCGATCCCGATCGGATCGCCGAGCGTCTGGCGCTGCTGCGGCGCCGCGCGCTGGTGGCGCGGGGGGTGCGGGCGTTCTTCGATGCGCGCGGCTATCTGGAAGTCGAAACCCCCTGCGCCGTGCCCTCGCCGGGCGAGGAGGTGCATCTGCAGGTCTTCCGGACCGAGCGCGAACATCCCGACGGGACGCGGCAGGCGCTGTTCCTGCAGACCAGCCCCGAATTCGCGATGAAGCGCATCGTCGCGGCGACGGGCCTGCCGGTGTTCCAGTTGGCCCGCGTCTGGCGCAATGCCGAGGGCAGCAATCTGCATGCCCCTGAATTCACCATGCTGGAATGGTACCGTCCCGGCGCCGACCTGGCCGCCCTGATGGACGAGACCGAGGATCTGCTGCGCGCCGTCCTGCCACCGGTCGTACAGCGCGCAGGCCGGGACATCCGGATCGACGGACCGTTCGAACGCCTGACGATGGCCGAGGCGTTCGCCCGCCATGCCGGGCTCGACCTGCTGCCGACCGAAGGCGATGCCCAGGCCCTGGCTCATGCCGCCGGATGCGCGCTGCGCGAGGGGGAGGAGTGGGAAGACCTGTTCTTCCGCCTGCTGATGGAACGGGTGGAACCCGCGATCGGCCGCGACCGGCCGACCTTCCTGACCCACTGGCCCGCCAGCCAGGCGGCCCTGGCGCGGCGTGATCCGTCCGATCCGCGCGTCGCCTTGCGATTCGAACTCTATGCCGGGGGGATGGAACTGGCGAACGCGTTCGAGGAACTGACCGACCCGGTGGAGCAGCGGCGGCGGTTCGAGGCCGACCGGGCCCGGCGCGCGACGCTGTACGGTGCCGATCCAGACAGGGAATGGCCGATGGACGAGGCGCTGCTGTCGGCCCTGGACGACCTGCCGGCCTGCGCGGGCATCGCGCTGGGTTTCGACCGTCTGGTCATGATGGCTGCCGGTACGTTACGGATAGGCGACATTTTGTGGATGGGGTGAATCTTTTGTAATCTTCCCGTCCACGCCGCCTCAAGGCAGGTTATGTCAGCTTAACGCCGTTGCAATCTTTCTCTCCTACGTTCGGTATCGCAGTCATGAAATACGCGTCGATCTTGCCATTGGCCGCCCTGCTCGCCCTGACGGCGTGCGAGGTTCCGTCACCTCAGCAGAAGAGGCTGCTCAACTCGATGGTCGGACGCGACGAGGTGGATGTGATCCGCACGTTCGGCGTACCGACCCGTTCCTACCAGGCGGAGGGCCATGTCTTCCTCGCCTACATCGATAACCAGACCAACTACTCGCCCGGCACCATGGGCTGGGGCTGGGGTTGGGGCGGCGGTGGCTGGGGTGGCGGCTGGGGCGGTCCCGGTTGGGGCGGTGGCTGGGGTGGCTGGGGTGGTCCCGGCTGGGGCGGCGGCTGGGGCGGAGGATTCCCGGGCAGCTACTATACCAGCAGCTGCCAGACGACCTTCGAGATCGTCACCGGCAAGGTAGCGGCCTGGACGATGCGCGGCGACGGCTGCTGACACAGGGGCGCCCGCGCTGACGGCCGCCCGCCACGGAAGGAAGCGGGCATGGACGGATGGGGCGCCGGACAAGGGAAGCGGATCGGAACGGCACGGGGACGGGGGACCGTCCCTGGCCTGATCCTCGTGGCTCCGCTTCTCCTGGGGCTGGGGGGCTGCGGCGGGGATCGGGTCCAGGATCCGCTGCTGGTGCGCGGCAGCACCGAATCGGTGAACATTCCGACCGTTTCGGTGGAACGGACCTACGCCCCGGCGCAGGCCAACGGCCGTCCCGACAGTATCGTGGCCTACGGCGCGCCGGACACCCCAGTCTATCGCGACCGCCCGCTGGAGGAAAACCTGCGGGGCAGCGTAGAACTGGCGGATTATGTCCGGGGACTCGATCGGTCGGGCCTGCTGCCCCTGCTGCGGCAGACGGGGCCGTTTACGGTCTTCGCCGTGCCCAACGACCCGATGGAGAATTTCGCGCGCGGCCTGTCCGGCGGCGCGCCGGTTCTGCCGCCGGCGGGGCCGGTCCTGCGCCGCACTCTGGCCTATACCCTCGTGCGGGGCGCTTATCCCGAGCCGACGCTGCGCGGGATGATCGCGGCGGCGCCGGGCCGTCGGGTGGGTCTGCGGACGATCGATGGCGGGGTCCTGCTGCTCTGGATCGACCCGGCGAGCGGGCAACTGGTCCTGGGCAACGGTGCGGGGCAGGTCAACCGGATCTGGGTGACCGGCGTGCCTCAATCCAATGGCGTGCTGTACCTGACGCAATCGGTGCTGTCGCCGCCGACGGGCCTGGCGTCCGTCTCATCCGGCGGCTGCCCCCTTGGTCGCGGCTGGTTTTCCGGGGCGCCTGCGGAAAGCAGCCGTTCCTCATGGCGTGTACAGTGTCGTCCCGCGCTGGCGGCCGCGAAATTCCGCCACGCGCGCATGGGACGCGGCTGACCGGGCGGCCTGGGCCAGCGCCTCGGCAAAGGCGTGGGCGGCCGGGCTGAGCGACCTGTTCCGGAGGCGGAGGATGGCGTACCCGGTTTCGGCGATGAAGGGGAAGGTGACCATGTCGATCCCTCCCGCTTCCTGTGCCGCGAGCCCGAATGATAGCGGCGCGCCCATCACCACGTCGGACCGGCGGACAAGGTCGAGGCAGGCGCCGAAACTTTCGAGAATGATCGTGGGAAAGCCGCGCCGTACCATTTCGCTGCGATAAGGTTCGGGCACGCGCAGGAAATTGTTGCCCGGGAAAGCGGGCAGCACCCAGGGATAGTCGATATAGGCCATGGGCGGGGCGGCGCCCGCGATCAGCGGGTGATCGCGGCGGGTCAGGATGACGGAGGGCTCGGACGCCAGGCGCTGGATGGTGATCGAATCCTCGAACGGAATCGCGCTGAAATCGAGCCCGCCCAGCACGACAAGATCGATGGTGCGCAGAAGCAACCGGTCGACGAGGCCGCGTTCGTCGCCGACCTGGACGGTCGGGCGCACTCCTTCGTGCGCGCTGCCATGCAGCCCGGCGGCAAGGGTGGCGAGCGCACGCGGCACCAGCGTATCCATGGAGACGGGCTCGGCGCCCACGACCAGTGCGCCCATCGACGCCCCGCGCAGCATCCTGGCCTCGCGCGTCAGCAGGTCGGCCTCGTGAATCATGCGGACGATCTGCCCGGCCAGCTGGTCGGCGGCGCGTGTGGGTACGACCGAGCGCGTAGTCCGGTCGAACAGCGTGAGATCGAGCTCCTCTTCCAGTTTTCTCAGGCTTTTGCTGAGGGCGCTGTGGGTCAGGGACAGTTCGTCGGCCGCCAGGCGGAATGATTTCAGCCTGTAGAGAGTCTCGAAATGCCGCAGGCGCCGGAAATCCATTCTCGACCCTCCTTCCGCCATTGGGTCCTGACTTTCATCTATTCCGATAAAAAAATGAAATAGGATTTTCCGCGAAAGGGACATGCGATGAATGCGGTCTTGTTCGTTCTGGCGGTCAATCTTGCGGTCATTCTGGCGTGCGCGGGCCTGTTTTTCCTCCTGCGCGCGCCCCCGCCGGATGCGATGCCCGATCCGCCCGCGCTGCTGGCGGTCTTTCATGCGGAATATCCCGATGCCAGGCCATGCGACAGCGTGTTGGCGGATGACGGTCGCGCCGGGCTGATCTGGCTGGCCGATGGCGCGGTCGGGCTTGTCGCGGGCGCCGGTCGGCACTGGCGCGTCCGGCGGCTGGACAGCGTGGCGCAGTGCGCGACGCGGATAGCGGGCGAGGCGCTCGTCCTGCGTTTTCGGGATTTCGCCTGGCCGTCAGCCCGCCTCGTCCTGTGCGACGCGGCGGTGCGGCGCCGATGGTGCGAGCGGATCGCACAGACAACCACGCCCGATCGTTTCCAAGAGGAATGCTGATGATGTCTCCCTCCTCCCTGCCTGATCCGACCCTATTGGCGGCACCGTTTTTCATCCTGTTCATGATGCTCGAGATGGGGCTTGCGGTGCGTTCCCGCGTGCGTGCCGATTACGAGATCCGCGATACGCTCTCCAACCTTGCCGTCAGCGCCGGCAGTATTCTCATGGTGGGGCTGATCGGCGGCCTGTTCATGGGCGGCGTCATGTTCGCCTGGCACCACCGGGTGGCGGATGTGCCGACCACATGGTGGTCATTCCTGCTCTGCTTCGTGCTCGACGACCTGCGCTATTACTGGTTCCACCGGCTCAGCCACTGCTCGCGCTGGTTCTGGGCGGCACATGTGGTTCATCACTCCAGCCGGCACTACAATCTTTCGGTCGCCTTCCGCCAGAGCTGGACCACCGGCATCACAGGTACGGCGCTGATGAATATCCCTCTGGCCGCGCTGGGTTTCCATCCTGCCCTGATCGCGTTCGCGGCCTCCGTCAACCTGATCTATCAGTTCTGGGTGCATACCGAAACGATCGCACGCCTGCCGCGCTGGTTCGAATATCTGTTCAACACGCCGTCCCACCATCGCGTCCATCATGGACGCAATCCGCGCTATCTCGACGCCAACTATGCGGGCGTGCTGATGATCTGGGACCGTATGTTCGGGTCCTTCGTGCCCGAAGCAGCGGAGGAACCCGTGCGCTACGGGCTGGTCCATAACATCGGCACCTTCAATCCGCTGCGCATCGCCTTTCACGAATATGTCGCCTTGCTGGCCGACCTGCGGCAACGCGGCCTGTCCCTGCGCCAGAGGCTCGGCTATCTGCTGGGCGCGCCGGGATGGAGCCACGACGGGCGCTATTCCACTTCGGCCGTGCTCAAGGCGGCCGACCGGCGGACGCGGGAGCAGGCACGATGAACCGCCCGGTTCTGCTGGGGATCGCGGGCAGCCTGCGCCAGGGGTCCGTTACGCGCGGCATTCTCGACGCCCTGGCGGAAGCGGCGCGCGTGCAGGTCGACCTGCGTATCGCCCCGCTTGATGCCCTGCCGCTCTATAATCAGGATCTGGACCAGGACCGGCCTCCGCCGGCGGTCGCCGCGCTGCGGCACGCGATCATCGCGGCGGACGGGCTCGTCATCGGTTCTCCGGAATATAATCATGGCATGCCGGGCGTCTTGAAAAACGCGCTCGACTGGGTGTCGCGCCCCTATGGCCACTCGGCGCTGAAGGACAAGCCGGTCCTGACGTTCACCGCCTCGCCCGCGTCCACGGGCGGGGTGCGGGCGCACGCGCAACTGAACGAGACGCTGGCCGCCAATGCCGCGCGGATCGTGCGCCGCCCGCAGATCGCGGTGGCGTTCGCGGATGCGAAATATCGCGACGGACATTTTGCAGATCGGGAATCGTTCGATTTTCTGCTGGACGGCCTGGGGGATCTGCTGCGGGAGATCGCCAGATGAAGAAAGTCGCAGGCCAGGTCCTGTCCGTCCTTCTGGCGTCCTGCCTTCTGGTGCTCTGCCACCTGGGGGGCGCCGTCGCCGCCGCCCCGGACACGCCCGAACTGGCACGCACGGCCCCGTACCAGGCCGGGGTGCGTACGCTGACCCTCGTGCCCCCAAAGGGCGAGACGCCGCTGCCCGGTGGCATGGCACGCAGTCGGACGCTGGCGGTCACGCTCTGGTATCCGGCGGCGCCCGATGCCCGTGGGCACCGTGCGGTCTATCGTGGGGCGCTGCCGTCGATGCCGCCCGCGCCGCCGGCACGCTTTTCCATCGCGGGCGACGCGATCGCCAACGCCGCGCCCGCCAGGGGCATGTGGCCCCTGGTCATTCTCTCGCATGGCTACAGCAACGTGCCCGCCGCGATGAGCTGGCTGGGGGAAGGGCTGGCGGCACGCGGCTATGTCGTGGCCGCGATCGATCATGACGATCCGCCGATCACCGACCTGTCGAAGATCGGGCAGCTGCTGCTCTACCGACCGCTGGACATCGCATTTGCCGCGCGTGCGCTGCGGGCGCGCGCGGCACAGGGGGGGCTGGACGGCGCCGACACCCGGCGCGTGGCGCTGTTGGGCTATTCCATGGGGGGCTATGGCGTGCTCACGGCGGGTGGCGCACGGCTGGCGCCGGAGGGACTGGCGCTGAAGATGACGCCGCCGGGCGCGCTGGCATCGTTTCAGGATGGCAGCGCCACAATCGCCAACCTACGCGCGATCGTGGCGATTTCGCCGGCCGGCGAGGCGCCGGTCATGAACGTATGGGGTACGAACGGGCTGGAAGGCGTGAAGGCCCCCCTGTTCCTCAGCGTGGGCGACCAGGATCGCACGGTCGGTTATTGCGGCAGCGTGGCGCGCATTTTCGAGCAGACGCGCGGGACCGACCGTATCATGCTGGTCTTCGCCAATGCCGGCCATGGCATCGGGCTGGGGCCGACGCCGGCGGATATGCGCGGGTCGCTATGGAATTACGACTGGTTCGAAGATCCGGTATGGCGCCGCGACAGGCTGCTGCCGATCCAGCTTCATTTCATCACGGCTTTTCTGGATCGCTATGTAAAGGGCGATGTCGACCGCGATGCCTATCTCCATCCCGCGCTCGTGCGGTCCAATGACGGAACATGGAACGCGCCCCCCGGCACGCCTTATGACGCCCCCAGCCCGGGAGGTGCTGGTGTCACCCTGTGGAAGGGCTTTGCCCGCAATCATGCGATCGGCATGTCGCTCTATGGTGCCGCGGCCGGGCAGGCAGATCAGCCATGTGGGACGAAATAGGCCGGTACGCGCGCTGCCGGTCGGGTCAGGCGGCGGCGATGGCGGCATTCATGGCGCGCACGCCGGCCGCCGGACCTTCGGGATGTGACCAGACCGCGCCGATCACCGCCAGGAAATCCGCACCCGCCCGGACCAGCGGGCCGCAATTGTCCGCATTGATGCCCCCGATCGCCACGACCGGCAGTTCCATCATCGTCGTCCACCACGACAGCAGGTCGATATCGGCCCGGACATCGGTGTCCTTCGAGGATGAGGGGAAGAACGCGCCGAAGGCAACGTAATCCGCCCCGTCCTCGCCGGCGCGCATCGCCATGTCGCGGCTGTCGTAGCACGATACCCCCAATTGCAGGGTATCGCCCAGTTCGGCGCGGGCGCGGGCGGCCGGCATGTCATCCATGCCGACATGCGCGCCGTCGCATCCGCTGCGGCGGGCCAGGTCGGGGCGGTCGTTCAGGATGAAGGCGACGTCGCGCTCCTGCGCCACGGGGCGCAGGCTGTCGATGGCGCGCAGGATCGCATCGTCCGACGCGTCCTTCAGCCGCAACTGCACGGCGGCGACCGGGCCGGCATCCAGGGCACGGGCCAGGTCGGCCGCGAAGGCGGCCGGATCGAGCGCGGGAGGGGTGACGAGATAGAGCTGGCAGTCGGTCATCGTGTGCCGATCATAGGGCGGGACGCGGCGTTGCGACAGGTGCATTCGCCGAAGCGGGATCAGAGGGCGCGTCGGGCAAGATATCCGGCGGGGCGATGCCGCCCAGGATGTCCCGCAGCCGGTCGGGCGACGGGACGGGATCGAGCATCAGGCTGTCCGGCCGGCCGACCAGGCATGTGGCGCCGACCGATTGCGCCAGAAGGCGCACCGTCGCCAGTTGGGGGCAGGCGGGGGACATGACGATATGGCGCAGCCCCAGGCGCAGGGCCTCGGCCGCGCGACCCGCCGCCGGCCCGCAATCGAGGAACGCGGGCAGGTTCGCCCCGGTGCCGGCGATCAGGGCCCGCCACCAGGCCGGCCCCATGACGCAGCCCGCGTCGGGTGGCGACAGCAGTACCCAGTGCCGCGCGGTCCCGCCGTCCAGGGCGGCCAGGACGGCGTTTACCTGGGTAGCGGAGCCGACGGTCACGGCGCACAGCTTGGGCATCGCGTGGATCATTGCTTGACGTTGAACCGCGCGCGCGCGATCTGTTCAAGAAGATCATGAAGGGCGGGAAGCACGAAGGTGGCGCATTCTGAAAGGGCGAACGGTCTGGGCGTCGGGGCCATGGAGCCCGCCGACCGGCTGGAAAACGCGCTGAACCGTATTGCCTTCGCGCTCGATCGCCGGCGCACCGATCCTGCGGGCGCGGCGGCCGGCCCCCAGGCCAGCGATCAGCAGGCGATCGACCTGCACGCTCTGGCCGCCAATATCGATATCCTCATCGCCCGCATCCGCGACGTGGTGGGCGATGCCCCCGAGCATGACGAAGGTCGGTGACGCATGGCGCAGGTGACGGTTCGGATCAACGGCTATTCCTACGTCGTAGGCTGCAAGGACGGGCAGGAACGCCACCTGCAGGCCATGGCGCAGGAGGTCGAGCGCCGGATCGAGCGCATCCGCGCGATTGGCGGCCAGAGCGGCGAATCCCGGATCCTGGCCCTCGCGGCCCTGTTGATGGCGGACGAGATCCACGATCTGTCGGCCGAGAAGATGCCCGAGGACACGTCCCGGCAACTGATCGAGGCCCGTCAGGCCCGCGTCGAGAACGATCGCCGGCGCGAACAGCTCTCACTTCTGGTCGAACGTGCCGAAAGCATTGCGGCGGCGCTGGAACGCGACTAAATTACAGGGGCGGGGCTGCTCGGCTTGTCAGGCAACTCAACCCCTGGGCCGATAAGCACTTCCTTAGGGAGCTGGCTCTGACGTGATCCTGGTCATGTTACCTGGCGCCCACCTGCACTTGCAGGTCCGGGAGGGCTGAAAGACCAACGGCCATGGCGGCTCCGCACACTTCTCCCCCCGATTCCGATTCCCCCCTTCTGGCGGCGGCAAAGGCCGACCTGCGCCGGCGGCTGATGGCGGCCCGCGCCCGTCCGGCGGCGGACCACGTGACCGAGGCCCTGTGCCGCCGGATGCTGGCCAGCGTCCATGATGCCGTCCCGGCGGGGGCGGCCGTCGCCGCCGTCTGGCCGCTTCCCGGCGAAATCGACCTGCGCGCGCTGTGCGCACGCCTGCACGGGCATGGCTATCGGGTCCTGCTGCCCGAGACGCCGCCGCGGGGGCATCCCCTGCGCTTTCGCCTCTGGCAGCCCGGCGGCCGGATGGTGCCGGGCCGATTCGGCACCGCCCATCCCGACGGGCCGGCCGGCCGGCCCGATTTCGTGTTCGTTCCCCTGCTGGCCTTTGACAGGCGGGGCTTCCGGCTGGGATACGGGGGCGGGTACTACGACCGCACGCTGGCCGGTCTCGGGCCGGTACCGGCGACGGGGTACGGGCTGGCGGCGCAGGAAGTGCCGGAGGTGCCGACAGGGCGCCACGACATCCCGCTGCCGGTCGTGGTGACCGAACGGGAAACGATCCGCTGCGGCACCTGACGCCCGCGCGGGCGTCAGGACAAGGAAAGGCCGGGTTCTTGCGGATTCTGTTTCTGGGCGACATCGTCGGGCGCACGGGGCGCGATGCCGTCATGGCGCACCTGCCCGATTTGCGCCGCACGCTGCGCCTCGACCTGGTGGTGGTGAACGGCGAGAACGCCAGCCACGGTTTCGGCCTGTCGCCGTCCATCGCCCGCGACCTGATGGAGGCCGGGGCCGACGTCATCACCCTGGGCAATCACAGCTGGGACCGCAAGGACCTGATCGGCCATATCGATCAGGAGCCCCGGATCGTCCGGCCGGCCAACTATCCGCCCGGCACGCCCGGCCAGGGCAGCGTGGTGGTCACGCTGGTGGACGGGCGCAAGGCGCTGGTGATCAACGTCATGGGCCGCCAGTTCATGGAGGCGCTGGACGATCCGTTCCGCGCCGTGGCGGACGTCCTGTCGCGCCATCGGCTGGGAGTCACGGTGCAGGCCGCCGTGGTCGATATCCACGCCGAGGCGTCGAGCGAGAAATGGGCGATGGGCCACGTGCTGGACGGGCGGGTCTCGCTGGTCATCGGCACCCATACCCATACCCCCACCGCCGATCACCGGATCCTGTCCGGCGGTACCGCGTACCAGACCGATGCGGGGATGTGCGGCGATTACGACAGCGTGATCGGCATGGCCAAGGATGCCGCGATCGCGCGCTTCCTGCGCCGGATGCCCGGCGAGCGCCTGCAGCCGGCCGAGGGCGAGGCCAGTCTGGCGGGAATGATGGTGGAAACCGACGACACGACCGGACTGGCACGCCGGATGGCGCCGCTGCGTCTGGGGGGGCTGCTTGCCCCCACTACACCCGACTTCTGAGCAGCCGGTCTGCAAACGCGCGCTGGTGGCCATCCGACGCGCGTTTCCTGCGCGCCGGTGCCCTCGGCTCCCCCTTCGGGGGCCTTTATTTGGCCAGGCGGCGTACGGTCGCGGCGATGGTGTGGGCCAGGGCGCGATAGGCGCTGCCGCCGGGGCTGTCCGGGGCGCTGATGACGATCGGCGCGCCGCTGTCGGCGCTGGCGCGGATGTCGGCCAGCAGCGGGATCTCGCCCAGGAAGGGCACGCCCATCGTCGCGGCCTCGGCCCGGGCGCCGCCATGGCCGAACAGGTCGGTCCGGTGGCCGCAGTTCGGGCAGCAGAAATAGGACATGTTCTCGACGACCCCCAGGACGGGGACGTTCATCTTCGCGAACATCGTCACCCCGCGCCGCGCGTCCAGCAGGGCGATGTCCTGCGGCGTCGACACGACGATCGCCCCGGCCAGCGACACTTTCTGCGCCAGCGTCAGCTGCGCGTCGCCGGTGCCCGGCGGCATGTCGACCACCAGCACGTCCAGCGTGCCCCAATCGACATCGCCCAGCAGCTGGCCCAGGGCGCCCATCACCATCGGGCCGCGCCAGATCATGGCCTGCTTCTCGTCCACCAGCAGGCCGATGGACATGGCGCGGATACCCCAGGCGTCCAGCGGCGCCATGCGTCCGTCATGGACCTCCGGCGGGCGGTCGATCCCCATCATCCGGGGCAGCGAAGGGCCATGGATGTCGGCATCCAGCAGGCCGACCCGCAGGCCCTCCATGCCCAGCCCGACCGCCAGGTTGACGGCGGTGGTCGATTTGCCGACCCCGCCCTTGCCCGAGGCCACGGCGATCACCACCCCCACGCCGGGCAGCAGCGGTCCCCCGGCCGCCCGTCCCGCCGGGCCGCCCAGGTTCAGCGGCCGGTGGCCGGGCGCCTGCGGCGGCGGGGCGGCGGGCGCGGCGGCCCGATGGGCGGTCAGGATGACGGTGGCCGCGGCGATGCCGGGCAGGGCGCGCAGGGCGCGCTCGGCCTCGGGCAGCAGCGGCTGGATGCGGGCCGCTGCCGCGCGGTCGGTCGCCAGGGCCACGTGCAGCGTGCCGTCGCGCACCATCGCGCCGTCCAGGGTCGCGGCGTCCAGCAGGCCGGCGCCCGTCGCCGGGTCGCGGACCTGCCGCAGGGCCTGCTCGATCGCGGCGCGTGCGGGTTCAGCCATGGTGGTGTCCTTCCTGTGGGCCGTTACGGCGTGGGGCCGCCGGTCCTTGGGTGTACGCGGGGCGGGGATGTCCGAGGGGACATAAGCGAAAAAATCCGCGCCGCAAATCCGCCGGGTTCGGCATCATGGTGGCATGGCGCCCGCGCCCGTGTAAGGAATCGCAACGGGGCTGGAGTCAGCCGATATTCTGCCCCATGTGTGTAGCAATGCGGGAACGCGGTGTCCCGCTGGAAGGAACCGGTTTCGATGACGTCATCCGCGTCTCGTTCGCCTGGGGATCCGGTGGCAGCGCCCGCCAGGCCCGCGGGGACGCGCGACCATCGCGTCGACGCGCTGCGCGGCGTGGCCCTGCTGATGATGTTCGTGGACCATATCCCGCAGAACGTCCTGAACCGCTTCACGTTGCGCAATGTCGGATTCGCCGACGCGGCCGAGATTTTCGTGCTGCTGGCGGGCTACGCCTCGTGGCTGGCCTACGGGCGGAATTTCGACCGGGTGGGGCTGCGCGCGGGCATCGGACGGGTGCTGCGCCGCTGCGCGCGCCTGTACGTGTTCCAGGCCGTCATGGTGGTGGTCACCACGGCGACGATCCGCCAGTGGCGGCATTTCTGGCCGGTCCCGGTCGATTTCCTGGAACCCGAGCTGGCGCACGGGCTGAGTTCGTTCTGGCGGGTCATGTTCCTCGACGCCCTGCCCAGCAACCTGAATATCCTGCCGCTCTACATCGTCCTGCTGCTCTGCTTCCCGCTGATCTACCTGCTGATCCGGTGGGGGCTGGTGCCGACCCTGGTCCTTAGCGGCGGGCTGTGGGTGCTGATCAACGTCGATCCGACGATCAATTTCCCGAACTGGCTGGACCCGGACGGGTGGTATTTCGACCCCCTGGCCTGGCAGTTCCTGTTCACGCTGGGGGCCTGCGGCGCCGTGCTGGCGGGGCGTCACGGCGGCTGCCTGCCGCGCGTGGGCTGGCTGCGCCTGCTGTGCTGCGCCTATCTGGCGGTCTCGGCGCTGGAGGCGTTTCCCTGGTCGCAATGGGGTCTGCCCGACCTGCGGCCCTTTGCCCTGGCCGCCCCGGACAAGAGCGTGCTGGCCCCCCTGCGGCTGCTGGACGTGATGTCGATATTCTACCTCGTGCAATCGTCGGTCGCGGCCCGGCGCGGGGCGGAAGGCCGGCTGGGGCAGGTGATGGCGCTGTTCGGCCGCCATTCGCTGGAGGTCTTTTCGGTCGGCACGGTCATCGACCTGTATGCGCGGCTAGTCTTCACCACCTTCGGCGACGGGTGGGGATTGCAGATCGCGGTGAATGTGATCGGTTTCGCGGTCCTGTGGGGGCTGGCGACGGTTCTCGATCGCCGCCGGGTCAGGCAGAAAGAAGCAGCGGCCCGGGCGAAGCAGGCGGCCACCGAGCGTCTTCGGGACAGCCAGCGGCCCGGGGCGCACGGCGGCCCGTCCGTGTCCTCGCCGCCGACGCCAGCCGTTCTGGAGAAAGCGCATTGACGACCGACAGCCTTGCCTCCCCCATCCTGCCTCGCCTGACCGAGCTGTTGCGCCGCGAGAAGCCGGTGCGGGTTACCCTGTTCGGGTCCTCGACCATCGAGGGGATCGGTGCCAGCAGCCCCGAACACGGGTTCGGTCCCCTGTTCGAACGCGCCCTGGCGCCCTTCGTCACCGGCGGCCTGACGGTGATCAATCGCGGGATCGGGGGCAACGGGGCACGGGAAATGCACGACCGCCTGCCCGACGTCCTGGCGGACGGAGCCGACCTGGTCCTGTGGCAGACCGGAAGCAACGACCCCTGGCAGGGCGTGCCCGTCGCGACGTACGGCACGCTGACGCGGCAGGACCTGCTGGCGACACGCGCGGCAGGCGCCGATCTGGTGCTGATGGACCCGCAATATTGCCGGATGCTGGAAGAATGCGCGGCCTTTCCGCCCTTCGTCGAGGAGGTTCATCGGATCGGCGCCGAACTGGGCATCCCGGTCTTCCACCGCTATGCGCGAATGAAATCCTGGTGCGCCGAACTGGACCTGTCGCGGGAGGATCTGTCGCCCGACGGGCTGCACATGGGCGACATGGGATATCGCATGCTGGGCCAGGCGGTCGCCGCATGGCTGGTGGAACTGACCGGTGCGCCGGCCGGGGCCTTCGCCCGGACCTGACCGCCTGTATCCGCCCCGTGCCGGGGGGCGGCGACAAAGCGGGGAAAACGGGATTGGGCGGCCGCGGGGGATGGTCTAGGATACAGCCATCGCGACGTTCCCCGTTCCAGGAAGCTGCCTGCCCGATGCCCCTGTCCGTTCCGGCTTTTCCCCGTCCGTTCGCCGCCCTCGGGCTGGCGTCGGTCCTGTCCCTGGTCGCAGGGGGCGCCGTCCGGGCGGAACCGGCGGTGCTGCCGCATCCCGCCGCGACCGCGCCCGTGGCGCCCGTGCCGGGGGCGTCCGCCCCGGCCCGCCTGCCCGCGCCGGGGCGGGGCGCGCCCGACAGCTTCGCCGACCTGGCGGCCCGGCTGCTGCCGGCGGTGGTCAATGTCTCGACCACCGAGACGGTGAAACCCGGCGACGGTGACGGTGGGGACGAGGATGGCGGCGGCGAGGATGCGCCGCAGATCCCGAATTTCCCGCAGGGTTCGCCGTTCGAGAAATTCTTCCACGATTTCATGAACCGCCAGCACGGCCCCGATGCGGCCCCGCGCAAGATGCAGGCGCTGGGATCGGGCTTCATCGTCGACCCGTCGGGGATCATCGTCACCAACAACCACGTCATCCGCCATGCCGACCAGATCACGGTGACGTTGCAGGACAACACCGTGCTCAAGGCGCGGCTGCTGGGCCATGACGACCGGACCGACCTGGCGGTGCTGAGGGTCGACAGCCCGCATCCCCTGCCGTCGGTGACGTTCGGCGACAGCGATCGCGCGCGGGTGGGCGACTGGGTGCTGGCGATCGGCAATCCGTTCGGCCTGTCCGGCACGGTGACGGCGGGGATCGTGTCGTCGCGCGGCCGCAATATCGACCAGGGACCGTACGACGATTTCATCCAGACCGACGCCCCGATCAACAAGGGCAACTCGGGTGGTCCGCTGTTCGACATGCAGGGCGAGGTGATCGGCATCAACACCGCCATCTTCTCGCCGTCCGGCGGGTCGATCGGCATCGGCTTTTCCATCCCCTCGGCCGAGGCGCGGGGGATCATCGACCAGTTGCGCCGCACCGGAAAGGTGTCGCGCGGATGGATCGGCGTGCGGATCCAGGACGTGACGCAGGATATCGCGGACGGGTTGGGCTTGAAGGCCGCGCATGGCGCCCTGATCGCCGGCGTGGAGCCCAAGGGGCCGGCAGCGAATGCGAAGCTGCAGACCGGCGATGTGATCCAGAGCCTGGGCGGCAAGGACATCGACGGTCGCGCCCTGCCGCGCCTGATGGCCGACGTGCCGGCCGGGCAGGTGGTGACGCTGGGCATCTGGCGCCATGGCCGGACCCTGGCGGTGCCGGTGACGGTCGGCGCGCTGCCCGAGGACATGTCCGACCAGCCGGCGCCCAAGCCCGAGGCCAAGCCGCAGGGCAGCGTGCAGCTCAAGGGGCTGGGCTTCACCGTCGGGGCGATCGACGACGTCGCCCGCCAGAAATACAACCTGACCGAAGGGCAGAAGGGCGTGGTCATCACCGCGACGGCAGAGGACGGCCCGGCCGCCGACCGGGGCCTGCACCCCGGCGACGTGATCACCGAGGTCCAGCAATCCGAGGTCGCGGCGCCGGCCGACCTGCGACGCCTGGTCGACGCCGCGCGGGCGCAGCATCGCCGGTCGGTCCTGTTCCTGGTGCAGAATGGCGACGGCCTGCGCTGGGTGCCGTTCCCGCTGGGCGAGGAGAACGGGAAATAGCGTGATGACGGCCCCCATGTCGTTTCATGCCGGCCGATGGCTGACCGCGCTGCGCGCGATCGTGCCGCGCGGGCCCGAAGTCCGGCAGGCGGTCCGCCTGCTGGCCTCGGTGCTGCTGTCCGAAGTGCTGGCCAAGGCCGTCCATCTGCACGAACCGGTCTGGTCGCTGATCACTTCGGTCATCGTGACGCAGAGCCGCATTACCCAGACCCTGACCACCGGCCGGGACCAGATCGTCGGTACCCTGATCGGGGCAGGGGCCGGGGTGTCGGCCATCGTCCTGATCCTGGTGACGCCGCTGCCGACATCGGTGGTGTTCTGGATGTCGCTGACGCCGCTGGCGCTGCTGGCGGCCGCGCGGCCGAACATGCGTTTCGCCGCCGTCACGCTGATGATCGTGCTGCTATTTCCCGCACAGGCGGGCGATCCGTTCCTGCGGCCTCTGGACCGCATCGCCTCGATCATGATCGGCGTGCTGACGTCGCTGGCGGTCTCGTTCTTCGTGCTGCATGACGAGGCCCGGCGCGACGTGCTGCGGACCGCCGCCCTGCTGGTGGGCGACATTGCCGACGTGCTGGACCGCGCCCTGCGCGGACAGCTGGACCACGATGCGATCGAGGCGGCGGACGAGGCCTGCCGCGCGCATATTCAGGATATCTATTCCGCGGTGGCCGAGGCGCAGGTCGAACGGCTGGACGTTCTGCATCCCCGGCGCGACCCGTTGCTGGATCAGCTGCCGGGGCTGCTGCGCCGGTTGCGCGGCAACGCGGTGTTCGCGGCCCGCGCGGCCAGCGAGGGCGAGACATTGGCCACCGGCGCCGTGCTGGACACGGAACGGCACGCGCTGGGCCGCGTTCTGGCACAATTGGCCCGCCGGTGCGAACGTGAAGCCCGCACCCGCCGGCGCCGCCGGCCCCCGTCCAGCGAAGGCGCCGAGGCGATCCTCGGCGTGCTGCACGATCCGGGCCCGGAGTGGAGTCCGGTCATGCAGTTCACGCTGGCGGTCCTGCATGCCGACATGGCGCGTGCCGTACGGGCGGTCTGGTCCGACGGCACCGCCCCGGACACCGCCGACGCCGTCCAGGCCCCGGCTGCGCCGGCGTCCACATTGCCCGCATCGTCCGCCGGTCCCGTTGGCCTGGCGGCGGGCAGCCGTCCGCGCGCCTGATCGCGCGGCGCGGGGGGACGGCCCGGCCGTCCCGACAGCGGGGGAACGACGCGCGTTTCCCCGGTATTGAGAACAGGACCCAGAAGGAGAATGAGGCGACATGATGAACCGGACAATTCTGGAAGATCTGCCTGCCGGCGTTTCCGCACCGGGCTATGACCCGACCGCGATCGGGACCGGAATCGTGCATTTCGGCGTAGGCAATTTCTTTCGCGCGCATGAGGCGTTCTATGTCGATCGCTGCCTGGCCCTGCCGGGCCAGCAGGGGTGGGGCATCGTGGGGGTCGGCCTGACCGACGGCGCGCGCTCGGCGGCCAAGGCCGACAGTTTCCGCGCGCAGGACTGCCTCTATTCCCTGACCGAGGCGGCGCCGGACGGCGGCCGGACGGTACGGGTGGTCGGGGCGCTGCGCGACTACCTGCTGGCGCCGGCCGATCCGGCCGCCGTGCTGGACCGGCTGTCGGATCCCGCGACCCGGATCGTCACCATGACGATTACCGAGGGCGGGTACAATATCGACGAAACCAGCGGGCAGTTCCGCCTGGACACGCCGGCCGTGCGCGCGGACCTGGCGGGCGACGCCCCGCCGACCACCATCTTCGGCTTCGTGGTCGAGGCCCTGGCCCGTCGCCGGGCGTCGGGGGCGGGACCGTTCACCATCGTGTCCTGCGACAACCTGCGCCATAACGGCGACGTCGCCCGGACCGCGTTCCTGGGCTACGCCCAGGCGCGCGACACCGGGCTTGCGGCATGGATGGCGGAAAACGTCACCTTCCCCAACGGCATGGTCGATCGCATCACGCCCACGGTGGACCAGGCGATCGCAGCCGGCCTGAACGCGGCCAGCGGGCTGGACGACGCGCTGCCGCTGGTGGCCGAGGATTTCACCCAATGGGTGCTGGAGGACAAGTTCTGCGCCGGCCGTCCGGCGCTGGAGCAGGTCGGCGTTCAGTTCGTCGAGGACGTGACCGGCTACGAACAGGTGAAGGTGCGGATGCTCAACGCCTCGCACATCATGCTGGCGTTTACGGGCATCCTGCTGGGCTATCGCCTTGTCCATGACACGCTGACCGATCCGGACCTGTCCCGGTTCGTCAATGCCTACCTGGAGCAGGACGTGATCCCGCGCCTGACCGCGCCCGCCGGCCTGGACCCCGAGGAGTACCGGCGCAGCGTGCTCAGTCGTTTCTCGAACCCGGCGATGGCGGACCAACTGCTGCGGATCGGCGGCGACGGGTCGTCCAAGGTGCAGGTCTACTGGACCGAAACCGTACGGCGCGCCATCGCGGCGGGGGGGGATATCTCGCGGATCGCGTTCGGCATCGCCGCCTATCTGGAAATGCTGCGCGGCGTGGACGAGGCCGGCGACAGCTACACACCGTTCGAGCCGACGCTGGATGCGGCGCGGATCGCGCTGGTGCGCGACGATGACCTGGCGGCGGCGCTGGCGCTTCCGGCCTTCGATGGCTGGCGCGACGTCCAGACGCCGGAGCTTGCGGATGCCATCGTCGCCGCCCGGCGCGCCATCCGCGAAAGGGGCGTGCGCGGCGCCCTGCCGGCCTGACCCATCAGGCCGGCAGGACACCTCCGAACCCGCCAAAAGGGCGTTGTTCCCTGGCAACTGGTGGTTTTCCACGATCGGGGTCCAGGGCCTCAGGTCCAGGCGGGTCCGGGCAAAGCCCGCCCTGTCTGCCCGCGGATCAGACCGGGCGCGTCATCAGTCGCGCGTCCGGGTCGTAGGTGGCCAGGATCGCGGCGGCGGCCGGTTCGTCCAGGGCAGCGAAGCCCGCCCGGGTCCAGTATGCGGCAGCGGACCCGGTGGCGACCAGCACCACGCGGTCCAGCCCCGACCGGGCGGCCAGTTCGGCAACCCGTGCCAGTGCCGCCCCCGCCGCCCCTTGTCCCCGTGCCCCGGGCAGCAGCGCGATATCATGCAGGTACCAGCAATCGGGCCGGGCGGGCAGCGCCCCCAGTGCCGCGTTCAGGGCCGGGGGGGCCGCGCTGCGCCACGGGTGGCTCAGGACATAGCCGTGCAGGGTATCCCCGCCGTCCCCCAGCACCAGGCACCCGGCGGGACACAGCGCCAGGCGCTCGGCGAAGACCGCTTCGTCCTCGGGATAGGCGGGATGCACCTGCGCGGCGATCGCCATGATCCGGGGCAGGTCGCGCCGGGCCATGGCGCGCCAGTGCGCGGCGGCCGCCCGGGGTGGGGCAGGGGGCATGTGAAAGAACGCTCTCGACAGGCGGACGGGCCGTCACGCATAGCATCCCCCGCGCCGCGAGGGCAGGGGCGCGCAAATCAGGGGGGAAATGATGGCGGACCTGCGCCTGACCTTACGGATCGACGCGAACGACCAGCCGCTGCTGGGCCACGGCAAGATCCGGCTGCTGGAGGCGATCGGGGAGACGGGGTCGATTTCGGCTGCCGCCCGGGCGATGGGCATGTCCTATCGCCGGGCGTGGCTGCTGGTCGAAGCCCTGAACGGCGCCTTCGCCAGCCCGCTGGTGGCGGCGCGTCCGGGCGGCGGCGGTGGGGCCGCGCTGTCCGATTTCGGGGTCGAGATCCTGCGCCTGTATCGCGAGATCGAACGCCGCGCGACCGAGGGCGCGTCCCCCGACCTGACGGCCCTGGCGGCCCTGTTGGCGGGCGCGGCACCGCCGTAAAAAGGCCACGGGGCGTCCTCAGGATAGCATGATTGTCCGTCCCGTGGGATGGGCCTATTGTCATGACAAGACATTGAAACGACAGCACGGACCGCATGGCGCGGCGACCGGGGAGCCAGGATGTTTAGACGCGATCTCGTGAAAGCCGGTGCGGGCGTATCCCTGTTTTCGCTGCTGGGGGGCGTCGCCCGCGCGGCGGACGCACCTGTCGCAGCGTCCGCCGTCGGGTCATTCGATGACAGCACGGTGCGGCAGATCGCCGAGCATCTGTCCCAGCATCCCTATCGCGCGCCCGACCAGACCCTGCCGGCAGCGATCGACAATCTTAATTTCGACCAGTACCGCGCGATCGCCTATCGGCCGGAACAGGCGCTGTGGCACGGACAGAACCTGGAATTCGATGTCGAGTTCTTTCCGCGCGGCTTCCTCTATCGCCCGCGCATCGAAATCTACGAGGTCGTGGACGGCAAGTCGGCGGCGGTGCCGTATACGCCCGACCTGTTCACCTTCGGCGACCCCAAATTGCGGGTGACGGACGATGTGGGCTTTGCCGGGCTGCGCCTGCGCTACGCCATCAACACCCCCGGGGTGATGGAGGAATTCTGCGTCTTCCTCGGGGCATCCTATTTCCGCGCGGTGGCCAAGGGCCAGAATTACGGCCTGTCCGCGCGCGGCTTCGCCGACGGCACCGGCAACCCGAAGGGCGAGGAATTCGCGCTGTTCCGCGCATACTGGCTGGAAAAGCCGCAGCCGGGTGTCGATTCCGTGGTGGTGCACGCGCTGCTGGACAGCCCGTCGGTGGCCGGCGCCTTCCGCTTCACCATCCGGCCGGGCGACATGACCACCTTCGACGTGCAGTCCTACCTGTATCCGCGCACCGCGATCGCCGAGTCCGGCATCGCACCGCTGACCGGCATGTTCTATTTCGACGCCAACGACCGCAACCATGTCGATGACTGGCGCCCCGCCGCCCATGACAGCGAAGCCCTGTCGATCTGGACCGGCAGCGACCAGCAATTGTGGCGGCCCCTGCGCAATCCGCAGGACCTGCAATTCTCGGCCTTTTCGGACACGTCGGTCCGCGGGTTCGGCCTGATGCAGCGCAAGCGCGCCTTCGCCGATTTCGAGGATCTGGCGCTGAACTACGAAAAGCGGCCGTCATTGTGGATCGAACCGATCGGCGACTGGGGCTCCGGCTCGGTCGACCTGGTGGAAATCCCGACGCCGAACGAGGTCAACGACAACATCGTGTCGTTCTGGCGCCCCAAGGGCGGCCTGGCCGCCGGGCGGGAATATGCCTTCACCTATCGCATGTACTGGGGATGGGACACGCCCTGGCCGACCAAGCTGGCCCGTGTCGCGGCCACCCGCGTCGGCGCGGTGACGGACGACAAGAGCGCGCGATTCTTCGACATCGATTTCACCGGCGCGCCGTTCGACAACCTGCCTGCGGATGCCAAATTCCACCTGGTGCCCAACAGTTCGGCGGGAACGATCCGCAATGTCGTGGTCGAGCCCAACCCCAACATCCATGGCTGGCGCACGACGTTCGAATTCGCCCCCGGCGACGCCAAGATCGCTGAATTGACCTGCGTCCTCGCCAACGATGCCGGACCTGTTTCCGAGCAATGGACCTATCGATGGACGCCGTAGAGCACGGCGCGCCGGACACCGTGCGGCCCCCCGGAGCGGGCGTTTTTCGCGCCCTGCCGGACGAATCGCCCATGAGCATGGAGGTCCAGTCGCTGTCCGCCATGCCGGACACGCACGGGCGCGGCCGCGTGCCGGCCACCGAACCGCCGATGATCGCGCTGCGGCGGCTGGCGGTCATTGGCTCGGCATGCCTGTTGACCGCCTATGGCGCGTACGAAATGAACCGCGTGCTGAACTCGATGGGCGTGTCGATCCTGGGCGTGGTCCTGCTGGTGCTGTTCGTGCTGCTGTTCCAATGGATCGCGCTGGCCTTCACCTCGGCGGTGGGCGGGTTCGTCTCACTGCTGCGGCAGGGGGGGCTGGGGCTGGGGGTCTCGCGCGACGGGACCCTGCCTGCGCTGTCCACCCGCACCGCCCTGTTGATGCCGACCTATAACGAAAGTCCGGGCCGCGTGATGGCCGGCGTGCGGGCGATGTATGACAGCCTGGCGGCGACCGGGCAGCTGGACGCGTTCGATGTCTTCATTCTGTCGGACACCACCAACCCGGACATCTGGGTGGAGGAAGAGGCCGCGTTCCTCGCCCTGCGCGACGCCACGGGGGGGCACGACCGGATCTTCTACCGTCGCCGCCCGGTCAACACCGAACGCAAGGCCGGCAACATCGCCGAATGGGTGCGGCGTTTCGGCGGGGCCTATCCGCAGATGGTGACGCTGGATGCCGACAGCCTGATGGCGGGCGAGGCCGTGGTCCGCATCGCCGCCGCCATGGAACGCCATCCCGGCGTGGCGCTGATCCAGACCCTGCCGGAAATCGTCAATGGCACCACCCTGTTCGCCCGGATGCAGCAATTTGCCGGTCGCGTCTACGGCCCGCTGATCGCGCACGGCATCGCCTGGTGGCATGGGGCGGAGGGCAATTACTGGGGCCATAACGCCATCATCCGCACCCGCGCCTTCGCCGAGCAGGCCGGCCTGCCGCATCTGCCGGGTCGCAAGCCGTTCGGCGGCCACATCCTCAGCCATGATTTCGTCGAGGCCGCCCTGATGCGGCGCGGGGGCTGGGCGATCCACATGGTGCCGGGCCTGGCCGGATCCTATGAGGAAAGCCCGCCGTCGCTGACCGATATCGCGATTCGCGACCGGCGCTGGTGCCAGGGCAATCTGCAGCATGCCAAGGTGGTGCCGACGCGTGGCCTGCACTGGGTCAGCCGCATGCACATGCTGATGGGAATCGGGTCTTACGTCACCTCGCCAATGTGGCTGGTGTTCCTGCTGGCCGGCATCCTGATCTCGCTGCAATCTCGGTTCGAGAAGCCCGAATATTTCGGCGATACCAAATCGCTGTATCCCCATTGGCCGCATGTCGATCCCGAACAGGCGAAATATGTGTTCATCGGCACGATGGCGATCCTGCTGGCGCCCAAGCTGATGGCGTATGTCGCCCTGCTGTTCGATCGCGCCGCCAGGCAAGGATGCGGGGGCGCCGCGCGGGCGGCGGCGTCGATCCTGGTGGAAACGCTGATCGGCGGGCTGATCGCCCCGGTGGCGATGCTGATCCAGACCTCGGGCGTACTGTCGATCCTGATGGGCCAGGATTCCGGCTGGAACGCGCAGCGGCGCGACGATGGCGGGGTCCCGTTCGGCAGCATCGTGCGGTCCTACTGGCGCTATACGCTGTTCGGCCTGGTGCTGGGCGGCTGCGCGTGGAGCGTCTCCATCCCGCTGTTCCTGTGGATGACGCCGGTGCTGCTGGGGCTGGCATTCGCCATTCCCCTGGCGGCCCTGACCGGCAGCCGCGACGTGGGCCAGGCCTTCCGCCGTGCCGGCCTTCTGCTGATCCCCGAGGAAACGTCGCCCCCCGACATCCTGCGCCGCGCGGCGGCGGCCGTCGCCGCATTGCCGCCGGTCGCGCCCGTGGGGGACGCCGCGCATATGCTGCTGGCCGACCCGGCGCTGATGGCGGCGCATCGCGCCATGCTGCCGCCGCCACGGCGACGGGGGGACCCGATCAATCCGGACCTGCTGGTCGGGTTGGTGAAGCTGGAAGAAGGCACGGCGCGCGAGGCCGCGATCCAGTCGCTCAGCCGAAGCGAGAAGGCGGCAATCCTGGCCAGCCGCGACGGGCTTGACCGCCTGCGCGCGCTGACCTGACCAACGGGAGACTCCGCCGCAGGGGCGGAAGACCGGGAAAGGCCCCCCGGTACGGCGTGCCGTCAGTTCCCGTCGTCGGAACCGCCACGGTGCCGGCCATGCCTGCCGCCTTCATCATCGCCCTCCTCGTCGTCGGCCCTGGATCCGGGGGCCGCGGTGCGCAGCACGGCGCAGGCCTTGGCCAGGGCTGGGGAAGGCGACGTGCCCGCCTTGTCGCACAGGGATTCGGCGTCGGGGGCGCAGGCCTGTCCCGCCGTTTCGAAATCCGTTTCCAGCACGTCGCGGGCGACTTCCAGATCCTGGTCCTTGGTGCGGGATTCCTCGGCGGCAACCAGGTCCTGCGTCTTGTGCAGTTCCTTCAGCGCATCCAGGCACGAAGGGCTGGTCGCGTTGGGGTCGGTCTGCAGGACCCCGACTTCCCTCTGCAACAGGACGGCGCTGGCACGGCTGCCGCCCTCTCCCCCTTCGTCCTGCGCCATCGCCCCGACCGGGACCAGGCAGCAGGACAGGAACAGGGCGGCAAGGCGGCTGGGATGTGTAATCGTCACTCTGGGCATTCCACTGGCGCGAAAGCCCCGGGGGCCGGTCGGACGGATCATTGGATCCCGGACCATCCCCGGGGAGGCGTCGGGTCCATGTGGGGCGACGCCGCGGGTTCTGCCGGACTATGGCAGGAACCGGCCAGCCGGGAAAGGGCGCCCGGCGCCGGGGTGGGTCGCGCGGGACGAATCGTTACACTTCTTGACGGATGCGCGGTGTTTGCAATGCCGTTCGTGTTCCTGGCGGGGTTCATGGCGCCTCGGCATCAAGGGGCGTCGGGATTGTTTGCGGTATAGGACCGGTTCAGCAGGGCCTGGATCCTGACGTCGGGCGTGCCCAGCCAGCTTTGCACGAACGGCTGCCGCTCATCGGGGCGGACATGCAGCAGGCCCCATGCCGCCGCGCCCCCTGGGGCGAAGACGATGTCCAGCTGGTTGTTCGCGCAATCATGCGGCTTGCACAGATGGCCGATCGTGTAGGTCTGCCCATCCATCGTGACCTGCGTGCTGGGGGCCGACGTGGCGTGTCCCCGTCGGATCCAGTCCGGATAGCGCACCATGGCGGCGTACGCCTGCCGATAGGGCGCCGACAGCAGAAGGTCCGACGTCTGGGGTTCGGCGGCGCCGGCCACCGCCGGAAGGGACATTCCCAGAAGCGCCAGCAGGGATGGCAGGGCGGACAGGCAGCGGGCAGGCGGACGGGTCATGGCGTTTTCATTTCCTCTCCTGTTTCCGGGGGGGGGCGCCGGCAGGGACGGGCAGCCCGCGGACCGGACCCGGCCCGCGTGATGGAATCGGCTCTTCGTCATGAAACCGATCTGGTCTAGAACGGCCGACATGCAGTTTCGTCCCAACGCTCGGTCCGGCATGCCGGATCTGCCGAAGCCCCGTGCGCTGAAGCTCGGCATCCTTGCCGGCCTCGCGGTTCTGTACGTCGTCCTGTTCTGGGGGCTGACGCGGCCTGCCCCCGTTCATCACGCGACGGGACTGACGGCCATTCCGGTCGCCGTCGTGAAGACCGTACGGCCAACGCCGCCCGCGCCCCCCATCAACGTTCCGCTGGTCACTCCCCAACCGGTGGTGATCCCGCCGCCGACGCTGGTGGTCCGATAGGGCGGCCGCGGGACAATCGCCATCCGTCAATCCGGTGTCTGGCAGACATCCACCCATTCGGCGCCGGTCAGGCTGGCCAGGCGTTCGGGCGACAGGCGAACCGCGCTGTTGATGGCGCCGGCGGCGGGAATCACCTCGTCGAAGGCGCGCAGCGAGATGTCGCAATAGACCGGCAGGGCGCTCTTCAGCCCGAACGGACAGACCCCGCCGACCGGATGACCGGTCAGTTCCTCGACATCCCCACGATCCAGCATGCGGGGCTTCTGTCCGAACACCGCCTTGCTCTTGCGATTGTCCAGCCGCGCGGTGCCAGCCGCGACGACCAGCACCACCTGGTCGCCCAGGCGCAGGGAAATCGTCTTGGCGATCTGATCCGGCGCGGTGCCGTGCGCGGCGGCGGCCTCGGTCACCGTGGCGGTGGATACCGGCAATTCGACGATCGCGAGGTCGGGCGCATGCGTGCCCAGGAAGGCACGGACCGAATCCAGGCTCATCGGCCGGCGTGTGGGCAAAGGGCGGACGAACGGGCGGGCATGGCGGTCTCCTGGATCCTGCGGGGACGAGCCGGACCACGGCCCGGTCGGGGCATCATGGCCGCGTGGGCGATCGGTGTCACGACCGAGGGTGACACGACCCCGGTGTCACCCGGGCCGGGCACGAACGGCGTCACCCCGCGCGCGCGGGTGCCCTTCCGCCGAACAGGCGGAACATCGGCCCGGTCAACAGGGTGGAGATCACTGCCAGCAGCATCAACGACGCATAGGCGAAGTCCGAGACCATGCCCCGCTGGTGCAGGATGGTCGCCGCGACGATTTCCATCAGCCCCTTGCATTGCAGCAGCGCGCCGACTGCCAGTTTCTGCCGTCCCGTCAGGTGTGGCGCCGGGGGATACAGCGCCGCGGCCGCCAGTTTGGTCGTGATCGACACCACCACCAGCAGCAGGGACGCCAGCACCGACGGGAAGGTCAGGGCGTGGCCGTTGATATGCATGCCGCTATGGCCGAAGAACAGCGGTGCCAGCCAGATCAGCGACAAGGTGCCTACCTGTTCCACCGGCAGGCGGCGTACCCATCGCGGCGGCATCAACGCGCCGGCGACATAGGCGCCGATCAGTTCGTGCAGGCCCAGCTGCATGCTGGCCCACGATCCCGCCGCCAGCCACACCGGCAGGACCATCCAGATCAGCCACAGGGACGGATGCCGCACCCTTCGCGTCGCCCAGCCGCTGATCGCCACCATCGCGCCCAGCAGGATGACCGCCCCGAACTGCGCGGCATGCCAGCCGTGCAGGGCGGACGCCCCGTCCGCCGCGAATTGCAGTGTCGCCAGGCCGGTCCAGAGCGCCAGGTCGTCCACCACCGCCAGCCGCAGCGCCAATTGCCCGATGGGCCGGTCGGCGGGGGTGAGTTCGCGGACGATGCCGATCAGCACCGGCAGGGCGCTGACCGCGATGCACAGCCCGACGGACATGGCGCCGATCCAGTCATGGCCATCGGGCGTCCGCCACTCCGGCAGAGGCATCAGCACGGCATGCACCAGTAGGGTACCCACGGTGAACGGGATGGCCAGGGCCACCAGCGCGCTGCCCAGCAGGCGCGGCAGCGTGGTGGCCGGAAGGACGGGGACCTCATTCGGGTCTTCGCCGGGGTGCTGCCACATTTCCAGGCCGGCGGTGAAGGCCAGGATCAGGACCGCGATCCAGCCGATCGCATCGCCGGTGGCCGAGGGGATACCCAGCCGGGCGACGGGCCACTGCGTAAGGGCCAGCAGGATGCCGACGATGATCGGCAGAACCGCGATCGGAATGACCCGTCCCAGCAGGCGCCAGGCCAGCCACGGCACCAGGACGAACAGGCCCACATCCGCGATCAATCCCATGCTGTTCTCTGTCCTTCTGCTCTGTCGTCGGTCGGATGTAATATATACATAATTTGGATATATGAAATTTTTCACGAGGACAAAAACTAATGAGCTGATTTTACTCCATTATTATTGGAAAAGAATCTGGTGGCGATTTGTCCTGGAGCCGTCGCGCGGCTACCCCGGAAACCGGAATGGCGTCGCGGGCGTCGTCCGGCAACAACCCGAGGGAGAATAGCATGACACAGCGCGTGGCCATCGTTACCGGAGGCAGCCGGGGCATCGGGGCGGGAATCGCCGTGAAACTGGCGGCGGACGGGTTTGATGTCGTCATCAGCTATGCCCGGGATGCCGATGCGGCGGCCCGGGTCGTCGCCGACATTGCGGCCCAGGGACGGCGGGGTATCGCAGTCCAGGCGGACAGTGGCCGGGTCGAGGATAATTGCGCCCTGATCGCGCGGGCCGTTGCCGAATTCGGGCGGCTCGACGTGCTGGTCTGCAATGCCGGCACCTACCCCTATGCAGGGGTCGAGGCGATGACGGTCGAGCAGGTATCCCGCACATTGGACCTGAACGTGCGCGGCGTGATGCTGGAGGCGATCGAGGCCGCGCGCCATATGGGGACGGGGGGCCGGATGATCTTCATCGGATCCGCCTTCGCCGAGCGTGTGCCCTTCGCCAATATCTCGCTCTACGCCGCGACGAAGGCCGCGCTGGCCGGGTTCGCGCGGGGCCTGGCCCGGGATCTGGGACCCCGGGGCATCACCGTCAACGTGGTCAATCCCGGCCCCATCGACACCGACCTGAACCCGGCGGATGGCGCGGGCGCGGACCTGATCCGTGGTTTCATGGCCCTGCCGCATTACGGGACGACCGGCGACATCGCGGATTTCGTGTCGTATCTGGCCAGCGAGAAGGCGGGCTTCATCACCGGAACGGCGCTGACCGTCGATGGCGGCCTGACGGCCTGAATGCATCTGGGATGCAGTTTGCCGGCGATCCGGCGCGCGTGTCCTGTGCTTCGGTAATGGGAAGCACACGCCGGACATGCCGCGCGGCATGCACGCTCGCTGGGTAAGCGGCGGTTCGAACGCGCCCGGTTTTCAGGCTGGTTCCATCGGGGCGAGACGCTTTCGATCTGTGCGCCTGACCGGCCGGGGCGACCCATGCGGCTGGCCCGGTTCTGCCATACGGTGGACCTATTGTCGCCACGACGGCATGGTCCGATCCGATATCGACACTGAACGGAAGCCTTATACGATGACGTCCCGGACCTCTCTTTTTGCCCTGACCCTGGCCGGCCTTATTGCCGGCGCGTCCTTCGTGACGGCCGGCGCGCGCGCCGCGTCGGCGGATGCGACCTGCGCCCGGAACAGCACGACGCCCAGCTGGGACGTCGCCGGTCGCCTGTCCCAGCGCGAGAACTGCCTGAACAACCGGGCGCAGGCCTATCGCGACGGGGCGACCCAAGGCGCGCAGCAGCGTGTCCAGGGCGTGCAGCAGCAGGTTCGCAATGGCCGCGAGGCGGTCAGCGACGCCCGCGCCCTGCCGGGCCAGCAGCTGAACCGCCTGCAGGACGCCGGTACTGCCGGACGCAGCCAGCTGAACGCGCTGGGTCAGACCAGCCGCGCCAATGCCGCCAACATGCTGACCGGCGGTCTCTGACGCCAGCCGGCGTTTTGAAACGGCAGTGATCGGGAGACGGGGCCCCAGGCCCGGTGGGTTCGGACAACGCCCGACCAACTGTCCTCTCATCGGGCCGGGGTAACCCCGGCCCGATGAGAGGATCAGGACGCGCGCGAGGGCGCGCGCTTGCGTGACGAGGGCGTGCTGCGGGCCGGCGGGCGGCCGGTGCGCGGCCCCGGTGCATAGCCGCCCTTGCCGCCAGCCGGCTTGCGGTCGCGGAAGCCGCCGCGCCCGCGTTCACCGGTGCGCTCACCGCCGCCGGCAGGGGCCTGTGCGGGGCTGACCTGCACCTCGTCCGCGTCGGTCGCCGCGACGCAGGAGGTGAAGCGGTCGGCTATGCCTTCCGAAATCTCGAACAGCGTATGGTCGTCGGCGATGCGGATGGCGCCGATATCGGTCTTGCGCACGCCGCCCAGGCGGCAGATCAGCGGCACAAGCCATTTCGGATCGGCCTTGTCCTGGCGTCCGACGCTCAGGGAAAACCAGGAGCCGGGGCCGCCGCGCGGCGCATGGTCCTCGCGCGCGGGGCGTTCCCGGCGCGCGGCATAGTCACCCTCGGCGCGCGGCGCGCGGGGGGCTTCGACGCGGACCGGGCGGATGTCTTCCGGGTCCGGCAGGCGGGCGCGGTACATCTGCAGCAGGGCGGCGGCCAGCTGCTCGGCGGTGCGGCCCTCGGCCAGACGGGCAACCATCTCCTCGTCACCCGGGGCGGCGCCCTCGGTCAGGGCGGGATCGGTCAGCAGGCGTTCGGCGTCCTGGGCGCGGATGGCGTCGGCGGTGGGCACGCCGGTCCATTCGGCCGACACCTTGGCCATGGTCAGCAGCCGCTCGGCCCGGCGGCGCATCGACGCCGGCACGATCAGGGCGCACACGCCCTTGCGCCCGGCGCGGCCCGTCCGGCCCGAACGATGCAGCAGGGTGGCGCTGTCGGTCGGCAGGCTGGCGTGGATCACCAGGCTCAGGGCCGGGATGTCGATACCGCGCGCAGCCACGTCGGTGGCGACGCAGACGCGCGCCTGACCGGTACGCAGGCTGTCGATGGCGCGCGTGCGCTCGTTCTGGCCCAGCTCGCCCGACAGGGCGACCGACGAAAAGCCGCGTTCCAGCAGCGCGCCCTGCATGTGGCGCACCAGTTCGCGCGTAGCGCAGAACACCATGGCGGTCGGGCTGTCGGAATAGCGCAGCACGTTGACGACGGCGGGCACGATCTCGCGCGGGTCGGTCACCATGGCGCGGTAGGTGATGTCGGCGTGCTGGCGCGCGCCCGTCACCGTGTCGATCCGCAGCGCGTCGCGCTGGTACCGGCGGGCCAGGGTCGCGATCTCCTTGGCGATGGTGGCGGAGAACAGCAGCGTGCGCCGCGTGTCGGGCATCGCATCCAGCAACTGCTCCAGCTCCTCGCGGAACCCCAGGTCCAGCATTTCATCCGCCTCGTCCAGCACGACGACGCGCAGGTCGGACATGTCGAGGCGGCCGCGCGACTGGTGGTCGCACAGCCGGCCCGGCGTGCCGACGACGATATGCGCGCCCAGCTGCAGGGCCCGGGCTTCACGCCGGGCATCCATGCCGCCGATGCATGACACGATGCGCGCGCCGGCAGGGGCGTACAGCCATGTCAGTTCCCGCTGGACCTGCATCGCCAGTTCGCGCGTGGGGGCAATGATCACCGCCAGCGGCGCCCCGGCCGGGCCCATGCGTTCGGCCCCGCCCAGCAGGGTGTCGGCCATTGCCAGGCCGAAGGCGACCGTCTTGCCCGACCCGGTCTGGGCCGATACCAGCAGGTCCCTTCCATCGGCCGCGACGTCCAGGACGGCATTCTGGACGGGGGTCGGCTCTTCGTAGCCGCGCGCGTCAAGGGCGCGCCGAAGGGCGGGGTGGGTCTCGGGAAACGGCATCGATCAGGTCATCCGGGCAGGGGGGCGCGGGACAGCGGCCCGCGGGGCGTGGCATCCGCGCAACGCGGGGGAGGGCGCTCCTTATAGAAACGCGGCCGAAAAGGCCAGCAATAAAGCGGGTCGGGCAATGGCGCGATGCCTGGCCTGGGTTCAAGGTACCAGGACCGCCGCCCCCTCGAACCGGCCGGCGCGCAGGTCGGCCAGTGCCTGGTTGGCGTCGCGCAGGGCATAGCGCGTGGTCCGCGTGCGGATGCCCGCCTTCGGTGCCAGCGACAGGAAATCGATCCCGTCCTGCCGTGTCAGGTTGGCGACCGATACCAGTTGCCGTTCCTCCCACAGCAGATCGTAGGGGAAAGTGGGGATATCGCTCATGTGGATGCCGGCGCAGACGACGCGGCCGCCCTTGCGCACTGCGCGTAGCGCGGCGGGGACCAGTGCGCCGACCGGGGCGAAGATGATGGCGGCGTCCAGCGCTGCGGGCGGGGGCTCGTCCGACCCGCCGGCCCAGACTGCCCCCAGCGACCGCGCGAAATCCTGCGTCGCACGGTCGCCCGGCCGGGTGAAACCGCAGACCGAACGCCCCTGCCAGATCGCGACCTGGGCGATGATATGCGCCGCGGCCCCGAACCCGTAAAGCCCGACGGACCGGGCCTCGTCCCCCGCCATCACAAGGGACCGCCAGCCGATCAGCCCGGCGCACAGCAGGGGGGCCAGGGACACGTCGTCGCCTTCCTCGCCCAGCGGGAACGCATAGCGCGCATCGGCGATGGCGGCGGTGGCGTAGCCGCCGTCGCGGGTGTAGCCCGTGAACAGCGGATGGTCGCACAGGTTTTCATGCCCCGAATGACAATAGCGGCAGACCCCGCAGGTATGGCCCAGCCACGGCACGCCGACCCGCTGGCCCAGCGCCAGCCCGTCGACGCCCGGGCCCAGCGCATCGATGTGGCCGACGATCTCATGCCCCGGAATGACCGGATGGCCGGGAAAGGGCAGCTCGCCGTCGACGACATGCAGGTCGGTGCGGCAGACCCCGCACGCCCCGACCCGGACCCGGATCTCGCCGGGGCCCGGAAGGCGATCGGGCAATTCCACCCATTCCAGTGGCGTGTGCGGGGCGGTCAGTCTCATCGCGTGCATCGTGCGGGATCTCCGGCATCGGTGGGGGCGGGAAGCGGGAACGACAGGATTACCTGCATCACGATACCGCCTTGGCACCATGATATGGATCAGGACGGCGGGGTGCCGAATGCGCGAACACTGGTCCTGACCGGATCGTGACCGGTGCGTCGCGCCTGACGCTTGGGAACCGGGCGCTTGGGAAAAGGCAGCAGGGGGAACGATGCGGCCGCAAGCATGCCGTCCATATCCTGCCCTGCGGCACCGGTGCCGGGGGATGCGCCAGGGGTCGGGGTATGGCGGTGAAGGGCCAGCAGGGCGGCGATCAGGGCGGGACCGGTCGAAAGGTGACGCTGCATCCGGGACTCCATCGGAAGGACCATGCCGGCGAGTTTAGGATAATGATAATCATTCGCAAGTAAAATGTCATAACAGGGCCGCGAGACCGCTAGGCAGCGCCGTTTGGCGCGGCTAATCACATCGGGTGGCTTGCCCCGGAACGCTGCGACCAGGTGGGGCCAACAAGCGTTCGGCATTCATAATGCCGTCGAAAACAATCAAGCGGAGTGGGACAATGGCAAAAATCAAGGTCAAGGAGCCGGTGGTCGAACTCGACGGCGACGAGATGACCCGGATCATCTGGAGCTTCATCAAGGAGAAGCTGATCCTTCCGTACCTCGACATCGACCTGAAATATTACGATCTGGGGATCGAGCACCGCGACGCGACCGACGACCGCGTGACGGTCGAGGCTGCCGAGGCCATCAAGACCTACCGGGTCGGCGTCAAATGCGCGACCATCACCCCGGACGAGGCCCGGGTGGCGGAGTTCGGCCTGAAGAAGATGTGGCGCTCGCCCAACGGCACGATCCGCAACATCCTGGACGGCACCATCTTCCGCGAGCCGATCGTCTGCTCCAACGTGCCGCGCCTGGTTCCGCACTGGACGCAGCCCATCGTGATCGGCCGCCATGCCTATGGCGACATCTACCGCGCGGCGGAAACCAGGATCCCTGGCCCCGGCAAGGTCTCCCTGCTGTATACGCCGGCCGACGGCAGCGCGCCGCTGGAACTGGACGTGCATGATTTCAAGGGCCCGGGCGTGGCACTGGGCATGCACAACACCCGCGCGTCGATCGAGGGCTTCGCCCGCGCGTCGCTGACCTATGGGCGCGACCGCAAGCTGCCGGTCTATCTGTCGACCAAGAATACGATCCTGAAGGCCTATGACGGCATGTTCAAGGACGTGTTCCAGGAGGTCTACGAGGCCGAGTTCAAGGCCGATTTCGACCGGCTGGGCCTGACCTATGAGCATCGCCTGATCGACGACATGGTGGCCTCTGCCCTGAAATGGAGCGGCGGGTACGTCTGGGCGTGCAAGAACTATGACGGCGACGTCGAAAGCGACATCGTGGCGCAGGGCTTCGGCAGCCTGGGCCTGATGACGTCGGTACTGCTGAACCCGACCGGCGACGTGGTGGAATCCGAGGCCGCGCACGGCACGGTGACCCGCCATTATCGCGAGCACCAGAAGGGCCGGGCGACCAGCACCAACCCGATCGCCTCGATCTTCGCGTGGACGCGCGGGCTGGCCTATCGCGGCCGCTTCGACAACACGCCCGACGTCACGCATTTTGCCGAGACGCTGGAGAAAGTGTGCGTCGAAACGGTCGAGGCCGGCCAGATGACCAAGGATCTGGCGTCTCTGATCGGTCCGGATGCCAAATGGCTGACGACGCAGGACTTCCTGGCGGCGCTGGACAGCAACTTGCGCAAGGCCATCGCGGCGCAGGCCTGAGCTGAAGGAAAGGTCGGGCGCTGCCCGAACCCGGCAAGGGCCTCGGCCCTTGCCTCTCCCCCACGCCCGCTGTCATGCGGGCGTGGCGTCGTCCTCGCGATAGGGCGACTGCGCATCCAGCTCGGCGATTTCCGCCAGCATGTGGATACGTTCCTCGGCCACGAAATCGGCGACCGCGCCGCGCAAGCCGGGATGCTGGATCCAATGGGCCGAATAGGTCGGGCAGGGGCGATAGCCGCGCTGGATCTTGTGATGGCCCTGTGCGCCGGCCTCGACCCGCTGCAGCCCGTGGGCGATGGCGAAATCGATGGCGCGGTAATAGCACAGCTCGAAATGCAGGAACGGCCAGTCGCCGTCGCAGCCCCAGTTGCGGCCGTACAGCGTGTCGGCGCCCATCAGGTTCAGCGCCCCCGCCACCGGCGCACCGTCGCGTTCGGCCAGCATCAGCACCACCCGGTCGCCCAGCCGGTCGGACAGCAGCGGGAAGAAATCGGGCGTCAGGTAGGCGCTGCCCCATTTGCGGTCCACGGTCGAAGTATAGAATCGATAGAAATGGCTCCACAGATCGGGCGTGATGTCGGTGCCGCGCAGGGTGCGGAAGGTCAGGCCGCACTGGTTGGCGTCCCGGCGTTCGCGCTTGATGATCTTGCGCTTGCGTGACGACAGGGCGCCCAGGAAATCGTCGAAGCCGGCATAGCCACGATTGTCCCAGTGGAACTGCACGCCCAGGCGCTGCTGCCATCCCGCGGCGCCGAACGCTTCATACTCGTCCTCAGTGCAGAAGGTGGCGTGGACCGACGACAGGCCCAGCTCGCCGCACGCCTGGCGCAGCGCACCGATCAGCATGCGGCGCAGGGCGGCCGGATCCTCGGCGTCGGGCCGGACCAGCAGGCGCGGCCCAGGTACCGGGGAAAAGGGGACCGCGACCTGCAATTTGGGATAGTAATCGCCGCCCGCCTGTTCCAGCGCGCGGGCCCAGCTCTGGTCGAAGACATATTCGCCGTAGGAATGCGACTTGGCGTAGGTTGGCGCCACGGCGACGATTCGTCCCCCGGCGTCGCGGATAGCGGCATGCTGCGGCAGCCAGCCGGTGCGGGGGCCGGTCGATCCACTGTCTTCCAGCGCCGACAGGAAGGCGTGGCCGACGAACGGATTGCCCGGTCCGGCGCAGGCATCCCACGCCGCCGCCGGGATCTCGGCGATGGCGCGATGCAGGCTCAATGTCAGGGCGCTCATGACCCGGACATGGGGGCGTGGCGGGCCCCACGCCAGAGGGAACGGGCGTGCATGCGCGGTGCCCCGGGTCAGGCGATCTCGAACAGGCCTTCGACCTCGACCGCCGCGTCCAGCGGCAGGGACGGGACCCCGACGGTCGAGCGCGCATGCCGCCCGGCGTCGCCGAACACCATGACCGCCAGGTCCGACGCCCCATTCATCACCACCGCGTGCTGGGTGAAGGTGGGGACGCAGGAAATGAATCCGCCCAGCCGCACCACGCGTTGCACCCGCGACAGGTCGCCCATCGCGGCGCGGACCTGCGCGATGACGTTGATCATGCAATAGCGTGCGGCCTCGACGCCGACTTCGACGGCGACGTCCTCGCCCAGCTTGCCACTGGCGAACAGCTTGCCGTCGACCAGGGGCAGCTGGCCGGAGACGACCAGAGTGGAGCCGGTCAGGACGGTGGCGACGTAATTCGCGACCGGCACCGCCGGGGTCGGCAGGACGATGCCGTGCTGGGCCAGGCGGGCTTCGGGGGTGCTGTCGGTCATCGGAGGTACTCCTGTGTCAATCGGGCGGTGCCAGTCCGGGCGGTATCAGCCGACCAGCCGCAGCCGGCCCGCCCGTCGCGGTGGCGCCCCGCCGGAACCATCGGGAAAATCGAGCGGCAACATGGGGGACGGGGCATCCTCCATGTCGTCCTGGTGCGGCGCGTCCGGCAGCCTGCGCCCCAGATACGCATCCGACAACGCCCGGAACGCATAGTCCAGCAGCGATGTGGCATAGGACGCCACCGGATCGCCCTCGACGGTGCCGGCGGGACCGAAACGGGTATAGGCGAAGGCGTCGACATAGGCTTCGAGCGGCGCGCCGTATTGCAGGCCGATGCTGACCGCCTGGCCCAGCGTGTCCAGCAGGCCGCGAGTCATCGGGCTCTCGCGTGCCGGGGTCAGCGTGACCTCGCCCAGCGTTCCGTCCTCATATTCGCCGGTACGCAGGAACAGCCGGTGGCCGCCGACGCTGGCCTTCTGGGTAAAGCCGCCATGGCGGGCCGGAAGGGATCGCCGCACCCCGCGTTCCAGTGCCAGCAGCGACCGCAGCGGCAGCTCCGCCGGATCGGGGCGGGCGGGCATCCGGTCGACGAAACCGGCCAGCGCGCGGTGCATGGCCTGATGAGCCTGTGCGTCCGGCAGCGACAGCACGGTCTCGCCCGCCAGGGCGGCGGCGAAGGCGGCCTCGGGCGATAGGCGCCGGTGGGCCAGGCGCGCCAGGGTGCTGGCGGCCAGCCGTCCGTCGGCCCGCAGGGGCGAGAAGATCGGGGCCAGGCCGCAGGCCTCGACCCCCAGCAGCGCGTCGATTGGGCCTGGGGCGGAAAAACCGGTTTCGATTCGCGGCAGCGGCGCGTCGGTTTCCACCGCCGCCTCGCGCCATACGGCACGGGCGGTTTCCGCCAGGCCGGGCACGACGCTGCGCGCCGGCGGCAGCAGCAGTGCGTCCGCCCCCGCGCCGGCATGCGCGACCAGGGTCGCCAGCGAGGCCAGGTCGCACGCGACGTCCCGCGCTATGTCGCTGTCGTAATCCAGGCCCAGCGTCGCCAGGCAGGCATCCAGGTTGGTCAGCAGCAGGTCGCCCGCCACGGCCACCTGCCGCAGCAGGGGGGTATCGTCCTCGACCGGCCGGACCTTCCGTCCCTTGCGCGGGGCGGGGTCGGGGAAGGGCAGTTCGCCGTTGCGCAACGCGGCCTTCCGGTCCGCCGCGTCGCGCAGCATGGCGCACACCAGCCGCAGCGCGGCCACGAAATCGTCGGCGACGAAACCCGCACCCGGCTGCACGAAACCGGCCAGGTTCACCACGAAGCCCGGACGGCGGTCGTACTGGCCGGTCCACAGCGATTCGGTCGGTGCGGCCTGGCGCAGCATCAGCAGGCAGGACAGCGATCGTGCCTGGGCCGCGTGGGGGCCGGCCGCGATATCGTCGACCCAGCGCGCGGCCTCGGTTGCCAGGCGGACCGGACCCCGGCCGGGCGTCATGCGCGCCAGGGCAGCCGCGGCCTCGTCGTCCCAGTCGACGGGCAGGGTGACGGCGCGGGGGGCGTCGTCCGGATCCGCGGCGGCCTGCGTGGTACGCATGCGTACGCCGTTCCAATGGCTTCGGGCTGTCATGACCACCAGTCTAGGCGCGCTTCGTCGCGGGGCGAAAGCCGGATATGGTAGGCCTCCGACTATACAGACCACTGTATATTGTGGATATGGGGGATAAGTGGCCGGTGGAAGCAGCAGGCTGCCCGATCCCGGATATGTGAGGTCGCGGGCCGCTTGCGCGGGATGGACCGGCAGCGGAAAACGGGGCTAGTCTCGGGCCATGGCAAATCTCGGCACCCGGATCTACACCAAATTCAAGGGCCGTCTGGTCGGCAAGGATGCCGACGGTCGTTGCTATTACGAATCGCGCACCGCCAATCGCACCGGCGGCGGTCTGACGCGGCACGAACGCTGGGTGATCTACCATAAGGGTGAGGACGCATCGGCGGTGCCGCCCGAATGGTGGGGCTGGCTGCATCACGTCGACGCCGCCCCGCTGCCTGAAAGCGCCCGCCAGCCGTGGCAGGCGCCGTATCAGCCGAATCGGACCGGCACGGCCGAGGCCTATCGTCCCCCCGGCAGCGACTATCGCGGCGGCCGGCGCGCGCCCTCGACCAGCGATTACGAGGCATGGTTTCCCGAAGGGTGAAACGGCGGGCGTAACCTGTTAGAGTCCATTTTGAAAACACATTTTGCTGGGCAACATGGTGCCACAGGCGAAATGCACTTTCGAACGGACTCTCAGGGTTGGCTAGCCGTCACAGGGGAAGCGATACATCATGGTAACTGCGGTTCCAGTCAGGGGGGGCCGAAATCCGGTCGAACTCACCGCGGGGTGCGCGGTCCTGGCCTTGCTGGGCGGATTGCTGACCTATGCCGTGATCGACAAGGGCCACAGGCACGAAAACGGGTATCGGCTGGCCGCGTCCTTCGCGCATGTCGACGGGTTGTCCGTGGGTTCGGACGTGCGTCTGGCCGGGGTGACGGTCGGGCAAGTGGTGGACGAACAGGTCGATCCCGCCAGCTTCAAGGCCAATGTGACCTTCACCGTCCGCCCGGACATCCATCTGCCGACCGACAGCGCCGCGATCATCACCAGCGACAGCCTGCTGGGCGGTAAATATATCGCCCTGTCGCCGGGCGGGAACGATGCGATGCTGCATCCGGGCGCCACGATTGCCGAGACCCAGGGATCGATCAGCCTGGAACAATTGCTCAGCCGCTTCATCTTCTCGGTCACCGATTCGATGACCCGGACGAACCAGCAGCGCGCCAACCAGGGCCAGGGCGCGGGGGGGCAGGCCCAGCCCGCGCCCTCTGCCGCTCCGGCAGGCCCGGGCGGCCAGCCATGAGCCAGGCGCTTCCGGCCCCGCCGGCGATGTGGCGGCAGGCAGACGGCAGCCCGGTGTCCTGCCAGGACAAGATCCGGGTCCTGGCCGAGAATTACGCCGAATTGTGCGACGTCATGCGCGACACGTTCGAGGACGCGGTGCTGATCGGCGTCGACGAGGCGGAAATGAAGCGCATCATCATGGAGGTCGCGGCCGCATTGCGAAGCCCGAAATCGTGACGCGCCGCGCGATGCGGCGCGCGGTCCTGAGCCTGTCCGCGATCCTGCCGGTGGGCCTGCCGTTGTCCCCGGCCCGGGCCGCCGAAATCGTGACGCCGCCGCCGGCCTATCCCGCCGACACCTGGCAAGGACGGTCGGTCGCGACGCTGCGCGTGCTGGACCGGCTGGATTCCCATGTCCAGATCCTGACGGTCCCGGTCGGGCAGGATGCGACGTTCAAGGCGCTGTCGATCCATGTCGGGGCGTGCCGCGACCGTCCGCCCACCCTGGTGCCGGATTCGGCGGGGTGGCTGTCGGTCCGCGACACCCATGTGGGCGGGGCTGGCTTCAACGGCTGGATGCTGTCAGGCGAACCGTTTCTGGGCGTCTTTGAAAACCCGCTCTATGACGTGCGGATGCTGGGGTGCGCGGGTGACACGGTCGCCCCGGTGCCGCCGCCGCTGACCTTGCCCGGCGCGGCCGATGGGACCGGGGCGGCGGTACCCGGGACTTCCGGGCCGGAAACGACGCCCGCGGGGACCGGCCCGACGCCTTCGACCGTGCCGGCGGCCGGTTCCACGACGGGGACGCCGATCCCCGTATCGCCGTCGCCGGTGCCGACGTCGCCCGTGCCGCCCTCGCCCACGCCGTTGATGCCGCCGCCGTCCGTCCCGCTGCCTGCGTCGCCGCCGGTTGCATCCGGGGGCGTTGCGGGCCAGCATGTTCCCCTGCCGCCGCCCGTGCCGACCATGACGGACGGGGGCGGGGCGGCGCCGCTGTCGCTGCTGCCGCCGCCGTTGCCGGCACCCGTTCCGTCAGCGGGACAGGCGCCGGGGGCGGTGCCTGCGTCGGTCCCGCCCGGGCAATCCCGGCCGGATCAGGCGCAACCGGGGCAACCCCAGTCGCTTTTGCCCCCTTAAGGGAAGAGGGCGGCTCCGTGCCCGGCGCGGACAACAGCACGCGCCTATCGACTTCAAGGAGGTGAGGATGGCCATGACCCCGACAGAATATGCCGGCCCGGCCGGCCGGTTCATGCCGCCGCCGCACGAGGCGGCGCTGCTGCTGGATTTCGACGGGACCCTGGTGGACATCGCGCCCACGCCGGACTCGGTGGTCGTGCCGCCGGGCCTGCCGGATGTGCTGAGGCGGCTGCGCGCCAAGTGTGGCGACGCGCTGGCCGTGATCTCGGGCCGGGGGGTCGACCAGATCGATCATTTCCTGGGCGACGTGCCCTTCGCCGTCGCGGGCGAGCACGGGATCGCCGTGCGGCACCGGCCGGACGGGCCGGTCGTGCGTGCCGACCTGCCCGCTGTCCCGTCCGAATGGGTGCAGCGCGCCGAAACCCTGGCGGCCGAGCATCCCGGCGTACGGATCGAACGCAAGGTGGCGGGCTTCGTCCTGCATTACCGCGCGGCGCCCGAGGCCGCGGATGCCCTGCTGGACGCGGCCCAGGCCTGGGTCGGGGCCAGCGGCGGCGCCTTCCATATCCAGGCGGCCAAGATGGCCTGGGAAATCCGGCCCGACGGGGTGGACAAGGGCCATGCGGTGGCGGCCCTGATGCAGTCGCCGCCCTTCGCCGGGCGGCATCCGATCTTCGTCGGCGACGACGTCACGGACGAGGACGGGATCCGCGCCGCGGTGTCGCTGGGTGGCGCCGGCTTTCGCATTCCGGTGGATTTTCCCGATCCGGCCGCCTTCCGGGCCTGGCTGGCAACCCTCGCGGCTGGAGGAGAAGACGTATGGGGCGTCTGATCATCGTATCCAATCGCGTGCCTTCGCCGCGCGAACGTACGCAGCCGGCCGGGGGCCTTGCCGTCGGCCTGCGTGACGCGGTGCGGGGCGGATCGTCGATGTGGTTCGGCTGGTCGGGCAACCAGGCGGAGGGCGAGGGCGATCCGGAGCCCAGCTTCGACACCGTCGACGGCGTGACCTACGCCACCATCGACCTGACCGAGAGCCAGCACGAAGGATTCTACCAGAATTTTTCCAACGGCATCCTCTGGCCGCTGTTCCACTATCGGGTGGGGCTGATGAATTATTCCCGCCGCGACTGGCAGATCTATCTGGAGGTCAATGCCCTGTTCGCGCGGACGCTGGTGCCGCTGCTGAAGCCGGACGACGTGGTCTGGGTCCATGATTATCACCTGTTCCCGCTGGGGCAGGCGCTGCGCGACCTGGGGGTGACGACGCGGATCGGCTTCTTCCTGCATATCCCCGTCCCGCCCTGGAGCCTCGTGCGGTCTCTGCCGGGCGCAGAACTGCTGCTGGAGGACCTGCAGGCCTACGACCTGATCGGCGTGCAGACGGACGAGGACGCGGACAATCTGAACCAGTCCTTTCGCGTGAACGGGCTGACGGAACGGGCGCGGGCCTTCCCGATCGGCATCGACCCGCATGAATTCCGTGCCCAGGCCGAGGCCGGGGTCGGCAGTGACGAGGCCGAACGCCTGCGTGCCAGCCTGCGGGGGGCGGCCCTGGTCCTGGGGGTCGACCGCCTGGATTATTCAAAAGGCCTGCCGGAACGGTTCCGGGGGTACGAGGCCCTGATCGCGCGCTATCCCGAACATCGCGGCAAGGTCACCTTCCTGCAGGTCGCCCCGGTATCGCGTGGCGACGTCGAGGAATATCGCCTGCTGCGCCGGCAGCTCGACGAACTGACGGGGCGGATCAACGGGGCCTATGCCGAATTCGACTGGACGCCGATCCGTTACATTACCCGGCCGATCGCGCGCGATATCCTGGCCGGATTCTACCGCATGGCCGACGTCGCGCTGATCACGCCCCTGCGCGACGGCATGAACCTGGTGGCGAAGGAATATATCGCGGCCCAGGACGGCGAATCGCCTGGCGTGCTGGTCCTGTCGCATTTTGCGGGCGCCGCCCCCGAACTGGACGAGGCCGTCCTGGTCAACCCCTATGACGCGGACGAGATCGCGGACGCCCTGCACCAGGCGCTGACGATGGGGCTGGACGAACGCAAGGCCCGGTGGCGCAAGCTGGATGCCGAGGTCCGCCGGACCACGGCCGGAAGCTGGGCCCGCGATTTCCTCCAGGCCCTCGACGAGGCCCAGGCCACCCCGGCGACGCCTGCGGCATGAGGCGTCGCAGGTCCAGGATGCGCGGCCGGGCGGGAAGGGGGGCCGGGCCGGGCCTGGTCCTGGCCGGCGGCGGCGCGCTGGCGCTGGCTGTGGCCGAATGGGCGGAACATGGGCTGGGGATGGTGCCCTGCGGTCTGTGCCTGTGGGAACGATGGCCGTATCGGTTCCTGCTGGTGCTGGGCCTGCTGGCGGCGGCGTTCCCGCCGGCGCGGCGGTGGCCGCTGCGCCTGTGCGTGCCCGTCCTGCTGGCGGCCTGTGTGCTGTCGGGTGTGCATGTGGGGGTGGAACAAGGCTGGTGGCCCAGCCCGCTGGCGGAATGCCAGGCCCCGGTCTTCCATGGCGGCACGTTCGCCGAGCGGCTGGCCGCCATGCCCGCCCGCCCGGCCAAACCCTGCGACGCGCCGGCCTATCTGCTCGACGCGCTGCCGCTGTCCATGACCGCGCTGGGCGGGCTTTACGCGCTGGTGCTGCTGACGGTCACAATGTTCGTCCTCGCCCGCGACCGAAGAACAGGCCCACGATGAACAGTACCAGGAAGATGAAGAACAGAATCTTGCCGATATAGGCAAAATTCGCGGCGACGCCGCCGAAGCCGAACACGGCCGCGACCAGCGCGAGGACGAGGAAGATCAACGTCCAGCGTAAGAGGTCCATGGGAAATCCTTCCGTTTGCATACCGGGCGCGCACGATCGCGCCGCCGCGACGAGGGCCGCCCGCTATCACGGTTTCAATGCGTGGCGGCCCACAGGGTTGCTTCCGGCGCCCGGGCGCGTCATGTCATCATAGGGTTCCGTCCCCGGTGACGGCCCAGAAACAGCAGGCGAGTGGCGCATCGTGTCGGATTTCCGGTCCCTCTATCGTCATGGCTTCGCGCGGATCGCGGGCTGCACCCTGCCGGTGGCGCTGGCCGATCCGCAGACCAATGTCGCGCGGATGGGCGACATGGTGCATGCCTGCCACACCGACGGGGTGGCGCTGGCGGTGTTTCCCGAACTGGGCGTGTCCGGATACGCCATCGAGGACCTGCGCCAGCAGGATGTTCTGCTGGACGAGGTCGGGCGCGCGCTGGCCCGCCTGGCCGAGATCACGGCGGACCTGACGCCGGTGGTGGTGGCGGGCGCGCCGCTGCGCCATGGCGATTCGCTGTATAACTGCGCCGTCGTGCTGCATCGCGGCACCGTGCTGGGCGTGGTGCCCAAGAGCTACCTGCCCAATTACCGCGAATTCTACGAGGCCCGTCATTTCACCCCCGGCGTCGGGCAGCGGGGCGGGATGATCCATGTCGCCGGCCAGACCGCCCCGTTCGGCACCGACCTGCTGTTCGAGGCCGAGGACGTGCCCGGCCTGGTGATCGGGGTGGAGATCTGCGAGGATCTGTGGGTTCCCGCCCCGCCGAGCATCGACGCCGCCCTGGCGGGTGCGACGGTCGTCGCCAACCTGTCGGCCAGCGACATCACGGTGGGCAAGGCCGACACGCGGCATCTGCTCTGCCGGTCGCAATCGGCGCGCTGTCTGTGTGCTTATGTCTATGCCGCCGCCGGCGAGGGCGAGTCGACGACCGACCTGGCCTGGGACGGGCAGGTCTCGATCTTCGAGAACGGCGAACTGCTGGCCCAGACCGTGCGCTTTCCCCAGGGACCCCATCGGGCCGTGGCGGATGTCGACCTGGACCTGCTGCGGCAGGAACGTGCGCGGATGGGCACCTTCGCCGACAACCGGGCCGCCCGGTCGAGGGATGCCGGATCGGGCGGGGGCTGGCGGCGGATCGGCTTCGCGCTTTCGCCGCCACCGGGCGATCTGGGCCTGCGGCGGCGGATCGAGCGCTTTCCCTTCGTGCCCGCCGACCCCGCGCGGCTGGAACAGGATTGCTACGAGGCATGGACGATCCAGGTCTCGGCGCTCAAGCAGCGGCTGGCCGAGACGGGGACGCGCCGGATGGTGATCGGCGTGTCCGGCGGCCTGGATTCGACGCAGGCGCTTCTGGTGGCGGTCCGCGCGGCCGACGAACTCGGCCTCGGGCGGGAGGCGGTGCTGGGCTACACCATGCCGGGATTCGGGACCAGCGCCGGCACGCAATCGAACGCCATGGCCCTGATGCGCGCGCTGGGCGTATCGGCCACGGAGCTGGACATCCGTCCCACGGCGCGCCTGATGCTGGAGGAGATGTGCCATCCCTTCGCCAGCGGCGCCGCGCAGTACGACGTGACGTTCGAGAACGTGCAGGCCGGCCTGCGAACCGATTTCCTGTTCCGGCTGGCCAACCAGCACGGAGGCATCGTGATTGGCACCGGCGATCTGTCGGAACTGGCGCTGGGCTGGTGCACCTACGGTGTCGGCGACCAGATGTCGCACTACAACGTCAATGCCGGCCTGCCCAAGACGCTGATCCAGCACCTGATCCGCTGGGTCATCGCCGCGCGCCGGGTGGATGAGGCGGCATGCGACATCCTGACCGCGATCCTGGACACCGAGATTTCCCCCGAACTGATCCCTGCGGGCGAGAACCAGGCGTTGCAGAGCACCGAGGCCAGGATCGGCCCCTATGCCTTGCAGGATTTCACGCTGTTCTATGTCCTGCGCTACGGCTTCCGCCCGTCGCGCATCGCCTTCATGGCCGAAATCGCCTGGAAGGACGCAGCGGCGGGCGTCTGGCCGCCGGGCTTCCCCGAAGACCGGCGGGTGGCCTACGACCTGCCGACCATCCGCCACTGGCTGTCGGTGTTCCTGGCGCGCTTCTTCGGCTTCAGCCAGTTCAAGCGCTCGGCGGTGCCCAACGGGCCGAAGGTGGTGGCTGGTGGGGCACTGTCACCCCGCGGCGACTGGCGCGCGCCATCGGATGGCAATGCGCGGATCTGGCTGACCGAACTGGAACGTAACGTGCCGCGGGCGTAGGGCGGAGCAAAGGAAGGTCGGGCGCTGCCCGAACCCGGCAAGGGCCTTGGCCCTTGCATCCCGCTCGTTTTGTGAAGGCCTGTGCGCGAATGAAATGCTGTTTCTATCGGGCATGAAATTTCAATAGCCAGGTGCTTCGGCTTTTTTCGCCTCTCGTTCTTCTTTCGAATGGCCTGAAGCTCTGAATTGACAGCTTGTTTGTTCCGAATTCAAAATAGGTTGACCTCTTCAACGCGTTTCAAACAGGGCAGGTGATGACGCTATTTTTAGTGAAAGCTCGTTTTATTCTTGCTATCGCCATGACCTTCCTGTCCGTACAATCTGCATTTGCTCAAAGCCCGACCGAGCGGAGCAGCCAACTCGTCAAATCGATGTCGCTGGACGAGCAACTGGCCATTGTTTACAGCCGCGACGGCGGCGGATTTGGCGCGGCTGCCATTCCTGAGGGGGCCCTCGGATCAGCCGCCTTCCTCAAATTTCCCGCGCGCCTTGGACTGCCCAATCTGGAATATTCGGACGCAGGATTAGGCGTCGGAGATCCGCGTCGCGTGCGTGCCCACGGCGTTGCCGTTTCGCTTCCCGCAGGTCTGGCAACCGCCAGTACCTGGGACCCCGACATGGCGCGCGAAGGCGGGCGCATGATCGGTTCGGAAGCGTGGCGCACCGGGTTCAACGTCCTTCTTGCGGGAGGCGCGGATTTGACCCGCGACCCGCGCAACGGCCGCAATTTTGAATACGCAGGCGAAGACCCCCTGCTTACCGGCCTCATCGTCGGCGCGACGATTGCTGGTATTCAGTCCCGCCATGTCATTTCCACCCTCAAACATTTCGCGATGAATGATCTTGAAACATCGCGGATGACGATGAGCGCCAATATCAGCCCCGGCGCCATGAGGGAAAGCGACCTGCTCGGTTTCGAAATCGCCATCGAGAGTGGACATCCAGGCTCGGTGATGTGTTCCTACAATCGGGTGAACGATCTCTACGCCTGTGAGAATTCATATCTCCTGACGCAAACCCTCAAGCATGACTGGAACTATCCCGGTTTCGTCATGTCAGACTGGGGGGCGGACCACACGACCGTGCGCGCCGCGCTTGCCGGTCTCGATCAGGAATCTTCAGGAAATACCATCGATTCGCGGCTCTTTTTCGGGAACGCGCTGGCGGATGCCGTCCACAGGGGACAGGTTCCCCAGGGGCGCGTAGCCGATATGGCCCGGCGCATCCTGTATGCCGTGTATGACGTCGGGCTCCCCGATCATCCTCCGGTGATCGGCCCGATCGATGTCGCCGCAGACATGGCTGTCGCACAAAAGGATGAGGAAGAAGGAGCCGTCCTGCTGAGGAACGCGCACGACATCCTTCCGCTGCGCCGGGACATGCGTGTTCTGGTCGTTGGCGGTCACGCGGATGCAGGCGTTCTCTCCGGCGGCGGTTCGGCACAGGTTCCGGCAATCGGCGGAAACGCTGTTCCGGTAGATGAGACCCGTCTCCCGTGGCCCGGAGCGCCTGTCTATTTTCGCTCGTCTCCGCTCAAGGCCATGCAGGCGCTTGGGTTGGGACCCGTGACGTATGAGTCCGGTACGGATATCGCGCGCGCAGGCAATGCGGCACGCCATGCCGATGCCGTCGTGGTCTTTGCAACCAAATGGTCGGTGGAATCCATCGATTCTTCCGATTTGGCGCTGCCGGGCAAACAGAATGACCTGATCGCCGCTCTGGCGAGAGCCAACCGGCATGTCATCGTGGTTCTGGAAACGGGTAATCCGGTCGAAATGCCGTGGGTAAACGACGTCGCAGGCGTCCTGGAAGCCTGGTATCCCGGTGCCGCAGGCGGACAGGCCATCGCCCGTCTTCTCTATGGCCTGGCAAATCCTTCAGGCCATCTTCCCATGACGTTCCCCTCCGCAACAACGCAGCTGGCCCATCCGGATATTGCGGGTGTCGATGCGAGAACCGCCTTTGATGTGCAGTTCCATACCGATCAGGAGCTTTTCTATGACGAAGGAAGCGAGGTCGGCTATCGCTGGTTCGATCGCCAGCGTCAGACGCCGCTTTTTCCGTTCGGTTTTGGGCTCTCCTACGCGAATTTCCAATTGGGCGGTCTCCAGCTTCATCCCGGCGCGAAAAGCCTGTCGGCCAGCTTCACCGTCAGGAATATCAGCCGGCGTCAAGGCGTGGCGGTGCCCCAGATCTACGTGACCCTTCCCGATGGGGGGGGACGCAGACTGGCCGGGTGGCAACGCATCGTTCTGGCTGCCGGGGAAAGCAGAACTGCGACTGTGACAATCGATCCGCGTATTCTCGCGCATTTCGATGCCGCGCACGATTGCTGGCGCATTCCGAAAGGCGATTTCACCGTGCGCCTTGCCAGAAGCGCTTCGGACAACGGATCCACATTGGTCATCAGCATGCCGGAGTGGATCATGGCACCGTAGACATGCGTTGCGAGTGGAATTTCAGCGAACGGTTCCGTCGTGTCACTCTCACGGAACCGGACCGGTTTTCAAAGACCGATGACTTTTGAAATCCGGTTATAATAATAGGGGGCCAGGGCCTCAGGCCCTGGTGGGTTCGGGCGAGGCCCGAAAATCAGCCTCGGTTCCGGACGTCCGGTGCCGTCAGGCGGACCCAGGGGTGGCGGGCGCGCAGCAGGGCGACGACTGCCGGTTTATGGCCGGCCTGTTCCGTCAGAGTGTCGGTCATGGCGGCGTCGTGGACGCGGTATTCGGCCAGGATCTGGGGCACGTGGGTGCCGGCGATGCCGTATTCGGCCAGCGTGCACCACAAATCGTAATCCTCCCACCCCATGGCGTCGCGCTGGACGTAGTAGCCGCCGACCGCGGCCCAGGCCCATTTCGCCACCAACGCCATGGCGTCGACGCTGTTGCCGCCCACCAGCCGGCCGGGGTGGAACGGGACGTCGCCCAGCAGGCCCTGGGCGCGACCGAATCGGCGAATGACGGGATAGGCGTATCCGGCGTCGCCGATGGCCGCCAGCAGCGCGGCGCAGGCCTCGGGCAGCAGCCGGTTGTCGGCGTCCAGTTGCAGGACATGGGGTGTTTCCGCCGCCGCCATGCCGATATTGCGCGCGCCGCCCAGCCCGGCATTGTGTGTCGCGCGCAGGACCAGCAGCCGGTTGAAGCGCGCCGCATGCCGTTCGGCCCACGACAGCAGCAGCGCCGCCGTATCGTCGGACGAGGCGTCGTCCACCACGATGAGATCCAGCGGGTCCAGCGTCTGGTGACGCACCGACTCCAACGCCTCGATGATATGGTCGGCGTAATTATAGGCGGTGACGACCACCGTGACGGCGGCGTCGCGTAGCCGGTCGCAGGCGAACAGAATGTCGCTGTCCGGGATGTCGGGCACCTCGCGGATGCGCCATGCACCGCGCGCCAGGGCGATCTCGCCCGCCCGCGCGGCCTCCGCGTCGCCGGCCAGCCCCGCGATCGCAGGGGCCAGCAGGGCGGCCTGGCGGTACGGCCCGTAGTCCCACAGCACAGTGTGGAACGCATCGCGGGCCATGCGATGGCGCAGGGCGCGGTCGTCGACCAGCGCCAGCAGGGCGTCCTCCCATTCTGCTGTGCCATCGGCCAGCAGGCCGGTGACGCCGTGGCGTACCGCGTCACGGAACGGCGCGGTGGGCGAGACGACGGAACACACGCCGGCCAGTGCGGCCTCGAAGAATTTCAGCTCGCTCTTGGCTTCGCAGAACGGATTGCCGATCTCCAGCGGGGCGATGGAAATATCCAGGCGCGCCAGTTCGCCGGGCAAGGCCTCCAATGGCACCATGTCGCGCCATTCGATCCGTGCGGCGTGGGGACGCAATTCCGGGAATTCGTCGGTCAGCAGCAGGGGACGGCCGCCGCCGGCCTCGCGAAACAGGACCAGCCGCACGGCGGGACGGCGTTCCAAGACGCGCAGCAGGCCGGGCAGCGCCTGGCGGAAGTCGCGCTGGTGCGTGCGCGATCCGGTAGCGTAGCCGATCCGTACCAGCCCGTCCGGAAGGCAGGCCGCCCGTCGCCGCACGGCCTGGCGTGACCGGCGCAGCGTCTCCGCGTCGTAGGTGTTCGGCCACACGAATGTCAGCGGCGCGAAGGGGCGCATCCGCGTGGCCAGGGCTTCGGTAGGCGCCACTCCCACGTCGCAGGCCCGCAAGGTGCGCTGCATGTCCGTGAACATGCGTTCGATCCGCGCCACCGGTGCGTATCCGGTGCGGATGCCGTCGATCAGGTCAGTGCGCGCCAGGGACGGTTCGAACACGATGTCGTCGGCATCGAAAGCCAGGACCGTGCCGCGAGCCCGCGCCAGGGCCAGCAGCGTGTCGACATGGCCGCTGAATTCGACCCGCCACAGCACGATCAGGTCGGCCCAGTTCACGTCGTCGGGTCCGACGGCGGCGCAATCCCGGCATCGCGCGTCAAATCCGGCCGTCCGGCATGCGGCGGCGTTGCGCGCCACGCGATACAGCGTACCGGGCGTTTCCGGCTCGCCCGACACGAAAAGGACGTGGCGGATCGGACGCTTTCGCGGCGCGGGCGCAGGCGGCGCGTCCGGCATTGGACCGCTCAGGCGATGGGCGAGGGCGCCGGCGATCCGGCGCAATGGACCGAGCATCGGGCCGGTGGCCGCCTCCTGCGGGGGCGGGGTGGGCTGCAGAGGGGTGCTATATCCCTCCGGCGGTGGGACGACGTCCCGCCGGTTCAGGGCCAGTCGCATTTCCATGGCGTCCAGGCGCAGGCGGCTCATCTCCTGCCGGATCCGCGTGAGATCGGCCTGCGCGTCGGCCAGTTGGCACCGCGCCGCCCAGTGCGCGCCGATGGCGGCGAAGCGTTCCACGATATTGGCCTGCGCATGATCGTCCCCGTCCAGCAGCGCGCACAGCGCGGCGATGGGGGCGGGGCAGCACCCCGCCGCCGCCAGCAGCAGTCCGTCGCCCAGCGGCAGGCGTGCGGACGGATCGTTCGGCCAGTTCCGTCCGGGCCAGCAGGCCTGTGGCCCGTCCTTGTTTATGCCGTGTACAACGACAACCCCCCGGTCCGTCAGAAACGAGGGCAGATGGTCGAGCGCCGGCGCGCCGCTCATGCGGGCATCCAGGTACAGCAGGTCGAACCGGTCATGCGGTGGATGGGCGCCGTCCGGCGCCAGGATGCGGATGTCGGTGGTCAGCCGCCGGCGCCGGGCGACATCGCGCAGCAGGACCGGGATCGCGGACCGTCCTGGGGCGTCGCCACCGCCGACGCCGATGCGGCGCGGCCGGGCCAGTGTCGTCACCCAGGCCAGGAACGGCAGGATCGCGCAGGTCGCGCGGTCGGGATCGAGGACCGGCGGCATGCAGAAGAACGGGTCGAGGGCATCACGGCCCAGCAGCGCCAGATCGTCGGCCCAGTCAGTCCGGTCGGCGGCCCGATCGTCGTTCCGGCCTACGCTCCGCTTGCCGGACAGGACCGGGTCGCCACGCGTGATCGGGAACGAGGGGGAGCGTTCGTCAGGGTCCATCGGAATGTCGTCGTCCGTGATCGGAGGGGCAGTTTCTTCATCCCTTCCGGCTAGACGTTAATATTTTGGGAACATCTATCGTGTTTCATGTCCGTGTCGTTCTGGAGACGGAAGTGTCCGGTTGAGGTGCGTGCCGGCCGCCCCAGGATCCTGGGATGGTCGGAAAACATGGGTGGGGAGCACGACAGGTGGCGATTGTAACCGTAATGGGTGCCTCGGGCGCCACGGTGAATGTGACCGTCGATGGCGGCGACACGCTGTCGTTGGCCAGGGCCTATGCCAAGACCTTGCAGGACACGGCCGCGGGCAAGACATTTTCCAACCTGCGCAGCGGCGGCAACATGTCCACCGCGAACAATGCGGTGGGCGTCATCACCGTTGGCGGGGCCTATGCGCTGGACGGCGCGTATGTGAACATCGTCGCCGGCGCATTGCCGACGGATGTCACCCCGGCGTCCGTGCTGACGGCGCCGGTGGACATCAACGCGCGCGGCGTGACGACGCCCGTCGATGTCATCGCCGGAACGCTGGGCGGGACCACCTTCCTGGGCGGCGCCGGCGGGGGGTCCTTCCTGGCGACGGCCGGGGACAATGTCTTCGTTGGCGGAACTGGGAATTTTACGATCGATACCGGGACGGGCGACGATATCGTCGTGACGGGCAGCGGAAATGACACGGTGAATGCCGGTTCCGGCGACAACCAGATCTATCTGGGTACCGGGTCGAACGCCGTGGCCTCGTGGGGCCAGGATACGATCATCGGCGCGGCGGGCATCCAGTCGGTCACGATCTATGGCGGCAGTTCCTCGGTCTCGCTGGGGTCGAATGCCTGGGTTGCGGACACCGCCGCCGGCAGCGCGATCTCGGTCGGGGGCGGCAGCACGGTGTCCGGCGGAACGCAGGACATGGTGTCCTTCACCGGTAACACCGGCACGATCGCCGGTGCGACGGCCGACACGATTTCCGCCGCCGGGGACCTGGTCGTCAGCCAGGGCATCGGCAACAGCATCAGCGTGACCGGCAGCCTGACTTTCCTGAACGGCACGGGCATGACCACCGTGACGGCGGGCCAGTCCACGATCTTCGGCGCGGCCGGACTGGACATGTCGGTGACCGGTTCCGGCGACACGCTGTTCGTCGCCAATGAAGGCAACGAAACGCTGGACGGGTCGATGTCCGGCACCCCGCTGCATGCGTTCGCCAATTCGGGTGCGGCGACCTTCATCGGCGGCAGCGGTGCGGATACGCTGGTCGGCGGAACGGGCAGCACCACGATGACGGGCGGCATGGGCGACAATCTGTTCGCCTTTACCAAGGGACCCAGCAGCGGCGGCGACAATGTCATCACCGATTTCGGTAGCTCGGCCGGCAATATCGTCGCACTGTATCAATATGGGTACCAGAACAATAACGGGCTTCAGTCCATTCTGGACTCGGCCACCGTGTCCGGGGGCAATACCACCATCCAATTGTCCGACAGCACGAAGATCACGTTCCTGGGCGTCAGCGACCTGAAGGCCAGCGACTTCAACCTCAGCTGACGAACCGGGTGGATCCCATCGCCGTGCAGACCGGAACCGGACCGTCAGGGCCCGGTTTCGCGCATCCCGGCGGAGAAGCTGCCCATCCGTCCGATCGACCGGCCGACGCGCAGCCCGACGATCTTCTGGATGTCTACCGGGCCAGCGTGCGATTGCAGGACATGCGTGCCATCGCCCTGCGTGACGATCTCGACCGGTTGACGCATCTGGCCTGGCTGCGGGATCGGTCCGCATCGGGCCGCCTGCTGCATCTGCTGCGCGGTGTGCGTGCGCTGACGCTGGGGCGCACGCCTTCGGGCCGGCCGCTGCGGCAGGCGATCGCACGCCTGCGCCAGCATCTGCGGCAGGAGGGCGCGATCCGGACAACCCTGCGGGTGACGCGCCGTATACGGCATGCCCTTCGTTCTCCGCCCTCGGACGGTGACCCCACACCCGTCGCCCCGCGTGACGCCTATGCGCTGACCGTCCGTCCGGGCGGGCTGGCGCCCCGGATCCTGATCGTCGCGGAACTCAGCCTGGGGCAATGCGCGAAATATCGTGTCTGGCAAAGGGTGGATCAGCTTCGGTTCCTGGGCTGGACATGCCAGGTCGTGGATTGGCGCGATACCGGACCGGTGCTGACGGCCCTGCAATTCTGCACGCTGGTCGTCTTCTATCGCGTGCCGGCCTTCGACTCGGTGCAGATCCTGCTGGCCGAGGCCAGGCGCCTGTCGCTGCCATGCTGGTGGGAGGTCGACGACCTGATCTTCGACCGAGACCTGTATCTGCGCAACGGCAACCTCGCCACGCTGCCTGATGCCGAGCGTGCGCAATTGCTGTTCGGGGTCGAATTGTTTCGGAACTGCATGCTGGCCTGCGACCGGGGCATCGCCTCCACCCCGGTCCTGGCCGAAGCGATGCGTACCGCCGGCCTGCGCGACGTCTCGGTGATCGAAAACGCGCTGGATGCCGACACCCTGGCCATTGCCGCCGGGCTGGAGGCCGGAACGGTGCGGGATGCGGACGACAGGTCGGTCGTGGTAGCCTACGGGTCGGGGACGCGGACCCACGATGCCGATTTTCGCGTGGCCGTGCCTGGGCTGGTCGCGGCGATGGCGGCGGATACGCGCCTGCGGTTGCTGATCGTCGGCGACCTGGTGGTGCCCGGGGAACTGGCGCCGTTCGGCGACCGGGTGGAGATCCTGCCCGCTCGCCCCTATCGCGACTATCTGGCGCTGCTGGCCCAGGCGGATGTCGCCATCGCCCCGCTGGTGGATTGCGTCTTCAACGATGCCAAGAGCAACATCAAATATCTGGAGGCCGCGGTCCTGGGCCTGCCGTCGGTCTGTTCCCCCCGCCGCGCGTTCGCCGATGCGATCGTCGACGGTCAGGACGGCTGTCTGGCCGCCACCGATGACGACTGGACACGCGCGCTGCTGCAATTGGCGGATGATGCCGGCCTGCGTCGTCGGATCGGCGGGTGCGCCCGGGCCGCTGTCATGGACCGTTACGCGCCCGACCACGTGGCACCGCGGCAGGTTGCCCCGGTTTTCGGCAGGCCCGCCCCGTTTCCTCGGGACGGGCGGCTGCGGGTGTTGTGTGTAAATGTCTATTACCCGCCCCGCGCCTTTGGCGGCGCGACCCGGGTGGTGGAGGAAATGGTCCGGCGCCTGCGCGCGACCGGCGTGGAGGTCGCGGTCCTGACCTCGCATCCCGCGATCGCCGGACGGCCGCCTTCCGCCCTGCGCTACCAGGATCGCGGCGTGCCGGTCCTGTCGATCGACCTGCCGCCGGACGCCGACGGGATCGCGGCGTTCGACAATCCCGCCGTGGCCCCGGTCTTCGCCGATCTGGTGACCGCCTTTCGGCCCGATATCGTGCATGTCCACGCGCCGCAGGGGCTGGGGATCGGCATGCTGCGGGTCTGTCGCGAACGCGGTATTCCCTATGTCGTGACCTTGCACGATGCCTGGTGGCTGTGCGACCGGCAGTTCATGGTGCGTGCCGACGGCCGCTTCTGCGGGCAGGCGCGGATCGACCCGCGCGTGTGCCAGCGCTGCCGTCCGCAGGCCCGCTATCTGGACGACCGGGCGTTGCTGCTGGGCCAGGGATTGCGCGACGCGGCGCTGCTGCTGAGTCCCAGCGCCGCACACCGCGACCTGTATATCGCGAACGGCGTCGATCCGGCACGGATCGTGGTGAACCGCAACGGTTTCACCTGGCCGCCGCGTCCGCGCCCGCTGCGTCCGCCGGGTCTTGCGCCGAGATTCGGCTATGTAGGCGGGACCGAGACGGTGAAGGGCTTCCCGCTGATCCGCGCGGCGTTCGAAGGGCTGGACAGGTCGGACTGGGTGCTGCGCCTGGTGGACAACAAGCTGAATCTGGGACTCCGCTCGATCGACGTGGCGGATTGGCGGGTGCGGGGGCAATTGGACATCGTTGCCGCCTATGATGCCGGGACGATGGATGCGTTCTTCGACTCCATCGACGTGCTGCTGTTTCCCTCGCGCTGGCCGGAAAGCTATGGCCTGACGGTGCGCGAGGCCCTGGCCCGCGACGTCTGGGTGGTGGCCTCGGCGCCTGGCGGCCAGGCCGAGGATATCGTCGACGGGGTGAACGGCACGCTGATCGGGCTCGACGCCACGCCCGGCGATCTTGCGGCGGCGGTGGCCGCATTGCTCGATCCAGGTCTGTTCGACGGCTACGTCAATCCCTTCAAGGACCAACTGGCGACGTGGAACGTCCAGGCCCGCGAATTGCTGGACCTGTTGCACGGGGTGGTGGGGGCGGGGGTCTGACAAGGGGCATTGCCCCTGGACCCCGTCAAGGGCGTCGTCTTTGAAATCCGGCAATTGACGGCAGCAGGGCGGACAGAGCCGCGCCCCGATCGCGGCTGAGGAACAGGTAGAGCAGGCGCATCTTCCATCCCGCGCGCCGGGACGCGGTCCGGCGGGGCTGGTCGCGCAGGCAGGTTTCGATCCATTCCGCCCGGAAATGCGGGCTGCAGGCCACCAGCGCGCGCCAATGGCCGGTCCAGGAGATCCCGCAGGGATTGTCGCGCAGCAGTTCCACCTTGATGAACGGCACGCCGTCCGATCGTGCGACCGAGAGCCAGTCCGCGTGCATCGGGTTGGTGGAGATCAGCCGGCGCAGGCCCGTCCTGCGGTCCGTCCATGCCGCGGCGGTGCGCAGGCCGGCGCTACGGATCGCCATCCCCAGCCCCACCTCGCCATGTAGGACGATTTCCGGCTTGCCCATCGCGGCAAAGGGCTGGGCAAGGACCCGACGGATCGCCGGATGGTCCAGGGCCTGCGCGGTGAAGCAGAGGAACCATGATTGCAGGTGCCAGGCGACGTCATGGGACTCGACCAGCCCCCAGACATCCGCCGGCCTGTCCATCATGGCGCGCAGGATGGGGGCCAGGTGGCGCAGCGGGCCGAATACACTGTCGTTGGCCAGCACGATCCGGTCCGCCCCCTCGGCGCATCCGGCCGCCAGCAGATCCTGCCAGGCGCCGAAATCCAGCCCGCCGTTGGGGCGCGGATGGGGGACGATGCCGTGGCGGGCGCAGAACTGCGCGGTTTCGGCATCTGGCCTGCGTACGCCCGACAGCGCCAGATGGATCGTCATCCCGCAGGCCGTCAGTTCCGCCAGGTAATGGCGCACATGGGGCGCCAGTCGGCCGGCCGGGTCGTAATGGGCGAACAGGCAGACGATGCGGGTCATGGACCCGTCGCCCGAAATGGTCCGAAATCGTTATGACAAAAACGGGCTTGGCCAGATGCCGCTGAAAATCGACCCTTTCGGCAAGGGATGCGGCTTTTGCAGTTCATGTCAGCAAGAATGTCCATGCGGCAAAAATTTTTCTGGCATAAGATTCAGGTGCGCGCTACAAGCCGCGTCCTCTGACGCACGACGTCGTGAACCATAGCCCGGTTGCGGCGTTGTCCCATGGTATCCTGACAAGGAGCAGATAGTCTCAATGAGCAAGGCCTTCATCGCCGCGGTTATCCAGGATTCGATCGACTGCACCGGCGTCGCCGCCAACCAGGCAGCATCCGACCTGATTTCCGCAATCGTCAAGGAACTGAAGAAAGAGGGCGGCTTCACGCTGCCGTCGTTCGGGACGTTCACGGTCAAGAAAACCAAGGCGCGCAAGGCGCTTAACCCCCGCACCGGCGACCCGGTGAAGGTCAAGGCCGGCAAGACGGTGCGCTTCAAGGCCAGCCCGAACCTGAAGAAAGCGGTCTGAGGCTACTTTCCCGCGTCGCATGACGCCGTCACGGCCAGCCCGCTGGCCGTGACGGCGTCATGCCGGCCTGAACCCGATTTCAGGCCATCGGCATATCGTTCCCGATCCTGGCGATGCGATCGCCACCGCGCCCTCCTCGAGCGAAGCCGAAATGAAATGGGGCTGGATGTGACCGGACTATGGTCATGACGCCAGCGCACCCGTCATGATCGATTGATGTATCGATCGTGAATTTTATGGCTTCGTCCCGAAACCGTACATGGCCGTCGCCAGGACGAGACGTCTTCGTCCCTGCGCCGCATCGGATTTCAAAGTTTCCGGGATGTCCAGCGCTGGCTGGGGCGGGAGGGATCGAACCTCCGAATGGCGGAATCAAAATCCGCTGCCTTACCGCTTGGCTACGCCCCAACATGCCGATTCCGCTCGGTCCCGCCCTTCTAATGTGTTCTTCCCGGTGGCGTAAAGGGGGCAGATGCCCCTTTGGCCGGATAGGGATCAGAACGGGTCGGGCGACGGCTCCAGCGGCAGGTCCACCAACGGATCGATGTCGGTCGAATGCGCCATCGCCTCCTCGGGGGCGGCGGCGCGGGACGCCGAGCGGCGTTCCAGCAGGTTGCCCAGGCGGGCCGCACGGTCCAGCGCCTGATCCAGGGCGGCCATGGTGTGCGACAGGTCCTCGCTGTCATCGCGGTCCCAGGCCCGCAGGGCGTATGTCCATACGCCGACCAGCCCCTTGACCCGCAGCGCACCCGCCACGCCCGAGATGTCCAGGCCGGCTGCGCTGGCCATCCAGCGCATGCTCTCCAGCGTCGCGCCGCCCAGCAGCAGCGCCAGCGCCGGGTCGAAGGGCAGGGCGCGCAGCACCGCGCGCACGCCGGCACGATATTGCTGCAGCACGTCGAACCGCCGCATCAGCAGGTCGAACAGCTTTTCGCGCGGGGTGCCGGTGCTGCCGTCGTCGACCAGGGCGGATTCGTCCGCCAGGCGCCCGAGTTTCAGCAGGATGCAGGGCTTCAGCGGAAAGCGCCGCCGTGCGTCGTCCAGCGGAATGCCCGCGTCACGCGCGGCGTCGACGACGGTCAGCCGCCGCCATCCGTAGATCGCGGCACGTTCCATCGCGGAGCGGAGCAGGGCATCGTCGAACTGGTCGTTGTCCATGAGGTCTTCTGACGTATCTTCTGGTCTGTGCCTGCGGTCCGGCCGATCCGGGCAGGCTCGGTCCGTATTGCGGTTAAATTACGGCGGGGCAGGGCGCAAGTTCGCCCGCGTTCCCCTGAAATGCGTCAGCCGGCGATCCGCCGCGCTTCAGGACGCGAGTTCGCGCGCACGGACGGCGGCGGCGCGAATGGCGGTGTCCACCGCGGCAGGCCAGGCATCCGGGTCCATCAGGACCGACAGGGCCTGTTGCGTGGTGCCGCCGGGGCTGGTGACGCGGCGGCGCAGTTCGTCGGCGTCCACGCCGGTTTGTTCCATCAGGGCGCCGGCGCCCGAAACCGTGCGCCGGGCGATCCTTCGCGCCAGTGCGGGCGGCAGGCCCTGGGCGATGGCCGCGCGTTCCATCAGCTCGGCCAGCAGGAAAACATAGGCCGGTCCGCTGCCGGACACCGCCGTCACCGCATCCATCTGCTCCTCGGCCTCGACCCAGGCCGTGTCGCCGACCGCCGACAGCACCCGTTCGCACAGCGCGCGCTGGGCGGGGGTGGCCGTCGGCGGGGCATAGCAGACCGTCATGCCCTGCCCGATGGCCGACGGCGTGTTGGGCATCGCCCGGATGACGATTGCGCCCGGCGCCCCCGCTGCCGCGAAGGCGTCGGCCAGGCCATCGACCGTCTTGCCGGCCATGACCGACAGGACCGGGGCCTGGCGTGCGAAGCGCGCCAGGTCGGGAATGACGGTGGCGGCCTTCTGCGGCTTGGTGGCCAGCACGATCAGCGACGGGACGAAGTCCGCCGGCAGGTCGGCCGCCAGGGGCACGACACGGTGCGGCGGCGGAACCGCGCCGCGATGCCGGTCGAGGATGACGGAGGGCGCCAGCCCTTCCGCCAGCCAGCCGGCCAGCATGGCGCCGCCCATCTGCCCGCAGCCGACCAGCAGCAGCGGCGGAATGGGATCGCGCGCGGTCCCGGCGTCGTCCGTCATGCTTCGCCGGCGCAGTCGAGCATGGCGGCCTCCAGGGCCTCGGTCGGGGTCTTGCCGCCCCACAGGACGAACTGGAACGCGGGATAGAAACGTTCGCATTCGGTGATCGCGATGTCGATCATGTCTTCCAGGCTTTCCATCGACGCCCCCGGTGCGCCGCGCAGCAGCACCGCGTGGCGGAACAGCGGCATGCCGCTTTCCAGATCCATGCCGAAATGGCCGATCCACAGGCGTTCGTTCGCCAGGGCGACCAGTTCGAACAGGGCGCGGCGTTGCTGGGACGGAACCTTCAGGTCGAACGTGCAGGTGAAATGCATCGCGCTGACTTCGCGCGACCAGGAGAAATACAGGCCGTAATCGCACCATTTCCCGGGGGCCTCGGCGGCCATCTCGGAATCGTTGCGGCGTTCGAACGCCCATTCATATCCGCCGACGATCTGTTCCATGAGATCGAGCGGGTTGGAGTCCTGGGAGGATGAGGAGAGCGTGAGGGCAGGCATGTGGGACTCCCCGAAGCCGTGGAGGGAGGCCGGCGTCGCGCGCCGGACCCCGAACGTCTGCGAACCGGGCCGTCTGCTGTCCCGACCCGGGGTCGGGACGCGGCCACACGTTAACCCTATGGGCGGTTCAGGCAGGCTGGCAAGCGTTGCGCGCGCGCGACACTTGCCCCGTGTGGATTTTTTGGTCGTTCCGTTCGTTTTCAGAACGAGTTGAATGGCGCCGGCGGCTGATCCGTCGGCGGAACATAGTCCTGGGACCGGCCGCTGTCGGCCTCCAGCGTCGCGATTCGCGATTCGAGGGCGGACAGCCGCGCCTCGGCATCTTCCTGTGCCATGCGGGCACGGCTGGCCAGTTCGCGCACCACCTCGAACTCGTCCCGGCGGACCAGATTCAGCGACGACAGCGCCTCGTCCACGCGGGCGCGGACGATGGCGCCGATTTCCTCGCGCACGCCGGCCAGGGCGGAAAACGCACCACCGGCGACACCGGCGAGATCATCGAAAAAGCGTGGCCTGTCGGTCATTGCGGGACCTCCTGTTCCAGGGCGGGTTCTGCGGGCCGGCCGCGCGACATGCGACCGGCCGAATGGATATGGTGCCGACGATATAGACATTCCACGCCGCCAAGGCCATCCGCCATTCGTGCCGGCTTGGAGGACGGGCGGCGGATCCCTATAAACCGGGGTCATGATCATCATCACCGGTGGGGCCGGGTTCATCGGCTCATGTCTGCAGGCGGCGCTTCGGGCGCGGGGCGAGGAAACGATCGTCGTCGACTGGCTGGGCGTCGGCGACAAATGGCGCAACGTCGCCCGTCACGCGCCCGACCGGTTGCTGGCGCCCGAGGCGCTGGACGATTTCCTGGCCACCCGGCCCTATGTCACCGCGATCTTTCATCTCGGGGCGATCAGCGAGACGACGGCCCGCGACGGCGATCTGGTCTGGCGGACCAATATCGACCTGTCGACGCGGCTGTGGGACTGGTGCGCACGGAACGGCGCGCGGTTCATCTATGCCTCGTCGGCGGCCACCTATGGCGCGGCCGACCAGCCGGAGCAGTTTTCCGACGACCCGGCGGGGCTAGACGCTCTGCACCCGCTGAACCTGTACGGCTGGTCCAAGCACGTGTTCGACCGGCAGGTGACGGCGCGCGTGGCGCGCGGGGAGGTGGCCCCGCCGCAATGGGCGGGGTTGAAGTTCTTCAACGTCTACGGACCGAACGAGTATCACAAGGGCAAGATGATCTCGGTCGTGAAGGTGAAGTACGACGAGGTCAGCCAGGGCCTGCCGGCTCGGCTGTTCCGGTCGGAGGTCGCGGGGATGGCCGACGGGGCCCAGGCCCGGGATTTCATCTGGGTCGGCGACGTGGTGAACGTCCTGCTGTGGCTGCTGGACAGGCCGGATGTCAGCGGGCTGTTCAATTGCGGCACCGGGGTCGCGCGGACCTATCTGGACCTGGCGCATGCGGTGTGCGACGCCGCCGGCCAGTCGCGACGGGTGGATTTCATCGATATGCCTGACGCCCTGCGCGGCCAGTACCAGTCCTATACCCGGGCCGACATGACGCGTCTGCGCGCGGCGGGCTACACCCGGCCGTTCACGTCGCTGGAAGACGGGGTCCGACGCTATGTGCAGGATTATCTTGCCGCCGCGGACCCGTATCTCTGACGCGACGGACTACCTCCGACCGATCTCCCCCGACCTGATCCAGCAGAAAGACGCCGCATGCTGCCCGTGCTGATATTCCCGCAATTCGATCCGGTCATGGTGCATGTCGGCCCGCTGGCGATCCGCTGGTACGCCGTGGCGTATATTGCCGCCCTGCTGATCGGCTGGCGGCTGGTGCGTCATCTGGTGGCGCTGGCGCCCCGGGCGGCGACGGCCCTGCAGGTCGACGATTTCCTGACCTGGGCAACGCTGGGCGTCGTGCTGGGCGGCCGGCTGGGCTATATCCTGTTCTACCAGCCGGGCGTCTATCTGGCGCATCCGCTGGCGGCCTTGCAGGTCTGGCATGGCGGCATGTCGTTCCATGGCGGGGCGCTGGGCGTCGTTATTGCCCTGGCATTGTTCAGCTGGCGCAACGGGCTCAGTTTCCTCGGCTTTTCCGACCGGGTGACCGTGGTGGTGCCGATGGGGCTGGGGCTGGGGCGGCTGGCCAATTTCATCAACGGCGAATTATGGGGGCGTCCGGCGCCGGCCAGCCTGCCCTGGGCGATGATCTTTCCCCAGGCGGGGCCGGAACCCCGCCATCCCTCCGAACTGTACGAGGCACTGCTGGAGGGCGCGGTCCTGTTCACCGTGATGTGGCTGGTGTCGCGCCGGACGGCGGTCCGCGAACGGCCGGGCTTCCTGTCGGGCCTGTTCCTGTTCGGCTACGCCGTGGCACGCAGCATCTGCGAATTCTTCCGCGAGCCGGATTCGTTCATCGGCTTTCTGCCCTTCGGTACCACGATGGGGCAGGTGCTGTGCGTTCCCATGGCGATCGCAGGCGTGGCGCTGATGGCGCAGGCGATGACGCGCCCGCCCCGCCCGGTCCTGATGCCGGCCGACGCCGAGGCGGATGTCGCGTGACGGCAAGCGGGGGAGAACGTCTGGACCGCTTCATGGCGCGGGCCAACGCGGCCTATTACGCGCGGCGCGACCCGTTCGCCGATTTCGCGACCGCGCCCGAGATCTCGCAGATGTTCGGCGAAATCCTGGGCGCGTGGGTCGCGGTCACCTGGCAGGGGATGGGCCGTCCCGACCCCTTCCTGCTGGTCGAGGCCGGGCCGGGGCGCGGCACCCTGATGGCCGATATGCAGCGCCTGCTGGCCCGCGTGGCGCCCGATTGCCATGCGGCCGCGGCGATCCATCTGGTGGAAACCTCGCCGCGCCTGCGCGCCGTGCAGGCCGGGGCGCTGGACGGGCGGGGCGTGCGGCCAGTCGCCTGGCACGACCGGATCGAGGACGTGCCGGACGGTCCGACGATCCTGCTGGCCAACGAATTTCTCGATGCCCTGCCGATCCGCCAGTTCGTGCGGACCGCGGAGGGCTGGGACGAACGGTTCGTCCAGGGCATGGCCTTCGTGACACGGCCGGCGTCCGACCTGCCGCCGGGCGCACCGCTCGATCGCCCCCTGCCGCGGGGCGAGGTGCTGGAAGTCTGCGCCGATGCGCTGGGGGTGGCGCGCACGATCGCGGCCCGCCTCCGCCGCGCGCCCGGCGTCGCGCTGTTCGTCGATTACGGCTATGACGGCGCGCTGTGGGGGGACACGCTGCAGGCCCTGCGCGATCGAGAGCCCGCCTGGCCGCTGGCCGATCCCGGCCAGGCCGACCTGACCGCCCATGTCGATTTCGCGTGTTTCGCCGCCGCCGCCCGTGCCGCCGGGGCCGATATCCATGGCAGCGTGACGCAGGGCGCGCTGCTGACCGGACTGGGCCTGTTCGTCCGGGCCGAACAACTGGCCCGCGGCCGCCCGCCGGTCGAGGCCCATGCCATTCGCGATGCGGCGCAGCGCCTGGCCGCGCCGGATCGCATGGGGCGGCTATTCAAGGCGCTGGTCGTCGCCTCGCCCGGCCTGCCGCCCCCGCCGGGTTTCGCGCCGGCGTCGCATCAGGGAGCCATGCCATGACCGATAACGGGATTCCGGACGAGTCGATCCTGCGCCACGCCCTGCTGGGCGACGCGCGGCATGGGTTTTTCACCCGGCGGGGCGGCGTGTCGCAGGGACCGTACGCCAGCCTGAACTGTTCTACCCGCTCGGGCGACGAAGCCGGGGCCCTGGCGGAGAATCGGCGGCGGGTCGCCGCGACGATGGGGGTTGCGCCGGACAGGTTGCTGGGTGTGACGCAGGTCCATGGCGACGGCGTCGCGGTCATCGGGGCGGAGGACGCGGTCTGGAGGCCGGGGGCCGGACCCGCGGCCGATGCGCTGGTCACCGATCGCGCGGACGTGGCGCTGGGGGTCATCACGGCCGATTGCGGGCCGGTGCTGTTCGCTGGCCCGGACGGCCGGGTGGTGGGCGCGGCCCATGCCGGCTGGCGTGGCGCGGTCGGCGGCGTGCTGGAGGCCACGGTGGCGGCGATGGCGGCTCTGGGGGCCGATCCCGCGGGCATCCGCGCCGTGGTCGGTCCCTGCATCGGGCAGGCCAGTTACGAGGTCGGACCGGACATGTGCGAGCAGGCGCTGGCCGCCGACGCCGGGGCCGCGCCGTTCTTCGCGCCGGGCCGCCGGGCAGCGCATTACCAGTTCGACCTGGCGGCCTATTGCGTCGCGCGGTTGCGACGGGCGGGGGTCGGCCATGCCACGGCGCTGGGCGTCGATACGCTGGCCGATCCCGACCGGTTCTTCAGCCATCGGCGGCGGACCCTGGCGGGGGGCGGCCCGATCGGACATCAGATTTCTGTCATCGCCCGACCCGGTGCTACAAGCGGCGCATGAAACGCGCGCCTCTGCTCCATCGCACGGCCGGCCTGATCGGCGCGGCCGGCCTGTGCCTCCTGTCCGGATGTCTCGACGTGCCGCATCCTTTCCGCGATCCGGGGCGGGAAGGGCGGTCGCTGGCCCTGAATCCGCCGCCGTCGCGCCTGGCGGTGCCGGTGCCGCCCGTTGCCCTGCTGGGTGACGCCGCCGCCCGGGAATGGAGCCGGGACATTGTCGCCGCCCTGCTGGACCAGTCCGTGCCCGCCGTGGCGCAGCCGGCGCGCAAGGGTGACTGGTGGTTGCGGCTGGGGGCCGTGACTCGCGGCGGGCAGGTGGTGCCGATCTACAGCGTGATCACGCCCGCCGGAATCGTCCGCAGCACGGACGAGGGGGCGGGCATTCCCGCCGCGGCCTGGGCCGGCGGCGATCCTGAGATGCTGAAGAGCGTGGCGCAGCAGGCGGCATCGGGCATCGCACGCGCGTTGACCGGGATCCAGGCCGACCAGATGGACCACGATCCGCACAGCCTGAAGCACCGGGCGGCACGGATCTATTTCGCCGGGGTGACCGGCGCGCCGGGCGATGGCGACGTCGCGCTGGCGCAGGCCTTCAGCGCGTCGCTCCGCGATGCCGAGGACGCCATCCAGAATACGCCGCGCGATGCCGATTTTTCCGTGTCCTGCAAGGTGACGGTGACGGACGGGCTGCCCGGAACCACCGGCCATCCGCAGCAGCATCTCCAGCTTGTCTGGCGGGTGGTGGACGCGGCGGGCAAGGAGGCCGGGGCGGCGACGCAACTGCATGATATCGATGCCCATGCGCTGGACGGGCATTGGGGCGACGTCGCCGTCGCCGCGGCGCAGGAGGCCGCGGGCGGCGTTCGACAGGTGGTCTCGCGCTATTCCGGACGCGATAACGTGCCGTTGCCCCCGGGCGCGCCTGTGGCGGTTCCGCCACGTTAGGCCGACGCAAATGCGGCCGTCGCCGCCGACATGGCCGGCCATTGCGCGAGATGGATGACAGGGCCGGGCGCGATTGCTAGAACCCGCGCGCTATCCCACGAGATCGCCGCCCGGGAGCGTCACCAGATGAAGATCGTCGCCTGCAACAGCAACCTGCCTCTGGCCGAGAAGGTTGCGTCCGAGTTGCGCATGCCGCTGTGCAACGTTTCGGTTCGCCGCTTTGCCGATATGGAGGTCTTCGTCGAAATCCACGAGAACGTCCGCGGCGAGGACATATTCGTAATCCAGAGCACCTGCTCGCCCACCAACGACAATCTGATGGAACTGCTGATCATGCTGGACGCGCTGCGGCGCGCTTCGGCACGGCGCGTCACGGCGGTGATGCCCTATTTCGGCTATGCGCGGCAGGATCGCAAGTCCGGCTCCCGTACGCCCATCAGCGCCAAGCTGGTCGCCAACCTGCTGGTCGAAGCCGGGGCGAACCGGATCCTGACGATGGACCTGCATGCGATGCAGATCCAGGGCTTCTTCGACATTCCGGTCGACAATCTCTATGCCGCGCCGCTGTTCACCCGCGATATCAAGGGGCGCATGGGCCAGGGCGGATTGTCGTACGCCGCGCCGCCGATGTCGATTCCCGGAGGGGATCAGAACCTGATGATCGTCTCGCCCGACGTCGGGGGCGTGGTGCGCGCCCGTCAACTGGCGCAGCGGCTGAACGTCGACCTGGCGATCATCGACAAGCGGCGCGAACGCGCGGGCGTGTCCGAGGTCATGAACGTCATCGGCGACGTGCGCGGCCGCTATTGCGTCATGGTCGACGACATCGTCGACAGCGGCGGGTCGCTGTGCAACGCGGCGACCGCGCTGATGAAGGAAGGGGCCACGGCGGTCGAGGCCTACGTCACCCACGGTGTGCTGACCGGCGGCGCGGTGAAGCGGATCGCGGATTCGCCGATCGGCATGCTGACCCTGACCGACAGCATCGCGGCGACCGACGCCGTGGCCAACGCCACCAATATCCGCCAGATCAGCACCGCGAACCTGCTCTCGCGCGCGATGCGCGCGGTCTCGGACGAAAGTTCGGTCTCCTCGCTGTTCGATTGACGCGTCCTGTTCCCCGTCCAGGGGCGTCGTCCCTGGATCCCATCAAAACCATTTTCTTTGAAATCCGGTCGCTAGCCGGCCGGGGCGCGGAACAATATCCGCGACCCTGGGCAGGCGGCTTTTCAAACGGGCAGAAAACAGTTTCCTTAAGGCGAACCGGAAAGGAACCGCCCCATGACCGACCTGATCGCCCGCCCGTACTGGTATCTTCGCCATGGCGAGACGGACTGGAACGCCGAGGGGCGGTCCCAGGGCCGGTCGGACATTCCCCTGAACGCGCGCGGTATCGCACAGGCCGAAGCCGCCGGTGCCCTGTTGTCCGGGCATGAGGATGTGCACATGCCGGTGGCCCGCATCGTGTCCTCGCCTCTGATCCGGGCGCTGCGCACCGCGCAGATCGTGGCCCAGGCAATGACCGCCCCTGGTGCGGCCCCCTTGCCGGTGGCGGTGGACGAGGGCTTGCAGGAGGTCTGCTTCGGCGAGCAGGAAGGCCAGCCGATGGGTCATTGGTATGACAGCTGGATCGCGGGGGAATACACCCCGAAGGGAGCCGAACCGTTCGCCGAACTGCGCGCGCGCGCAGTCGCCGCCGTCAACCGCGCCCTGGACGGAAACGGCGTGGCGCTGATCGTGTGCCACGGCGCGATGTTCCGCGCCCTGCGGTCGGCGATGGGGCTGCCGCCGAACGTGCGCCTGCCCAATGCGGTGCCGCTCTGGGTCGCGCCGCGCGCGGGGGGGGCGGACGGCGACGGGGCGGAATGGGGCCTGTCCCCGCTAGGCTGATTCCCGTCAGTCGGGGCCTGCCCGAACCCGGCAAGGGCCTCGCCCCACGCCGGGCGGCCGAAAAATTTGCGTCGGAACCGGTTTTCCATTAAAGGCCCCCGCACGCGCGGGCACCCCTGGAGGCCCGCGTGCTTGGTTTTCAGGAGCAGACAGTGACCCAATTCACGAAACTTGAGGCTTCTTCGCGCGCGAAGGCTGGTAAGGGGGCAGCGCGTGCGACGAGGCGTGACGGTCAGGTACCGGCCGTTATCTATGGTGCGAAGCAGGAACCGACCCTGATCGCGCTGGACCCCCGCCTGGTGGTGCGCGAAATGCACAAGGCCGGCTGGCGTTCGCGGGTGTACGACATCACCGTCGACGGTGCGTCGTCCCACGCCCTGATGCGCGAGATACAGTTGCATCCGGTCACCGACCAGCCGATCCATGTCGATTTCCAGCGCCTTGCCGCCGGCGAGCGCATGCATGTCGAAGTGCAGATCGTCTTCACGGGCGAGGACAAGTCCCCCGGCATCAAGCGCGGCGGCGTGCTGAACATCGTTCGCCATACGGTGGATGTCAGCGTCGATCCGGCCAACATGCCTTCTTCGTTCACGGTCGACCTGTCGCAGCTGGACATTCACGACAACGTCCGCTGGAACGACCTGCAGGGCACGGAAAACGTGACGCCGATCCTGCAGATCCCGAACTTCGTGATCGCTACCGTTGCCGCGCCGAGCGTCGACGAAGCGGCCGAGGCCCCGGCGGCTGCGGCCCCGGCGAAGAAGTAATCCCGAGACCGGATACGGCCATACGACAGGGAATACGGCATGCTGCTCTGGACCGGGCTCGGAAATCCTGAGCCGGGGATGAGCCGGCACCGGCACAATGTCGGTTTCATGGCCGTCGACCGGATTGCCGCCCGCCATGGCTTCGCGCCATGGCGGAAGCGGTTCCGGGGCGAGGTGGCCGAAGGACGGGTAGGGCGGCACAAGGTGCTGCTGCTCAAGCCCATGACCTACATGAACCTCTCGGGTGAGAGCGTTCAGCAAGCCGCCGCCTTCTACAAGATTCCCATCGAATCCATTACCGCCTTCCACGACGAGCTCGACCTGGCGCCCGGTCGGGTGCGAGTGAAGCGGGGCGGGGGCGCCGCCGGCCATAACGGCCTGCGTTCGATGGACCGGATGCTGGGCGGCCAGGATTACTGGCGCGTCCGTATCGGAATCGGGCACCCTGGCGCGCGCGACCGCGTGACGGGCCACGTGCTGGGCGATTTCGCGAAAAGCGACCAGGACTGGCTGGAGCGCATGCTCGATGCCATGTCCGACACGGCGCCGGTCCTGGCGGACGGGCAGCCCGAACTGTTCATGACGAAAATGGCCTTGCTGGCCGGGGAGAAGGGCTGATGGGGTTCAATTGCGGCATCGTGGGCCTGCCGAATGTCGGCAAGTCGACCCTGTTCAACGCCCTGACCGAAACCGCGTCGGCCCAGGCCGCGAACTATCCGTTCTGCACCATAGAGCCGAACGTGGGCCGGGTCGCGGTGCCCGACCCCCGGTTGGAGGCGCTGGCTGCGATCGGCAAGTCGCAGAAGATCCTGCCGACCAGCCTGGAGTTCGTCGATATCGCGGGCCTTGTGCGCGGTGCATCGCGCGGCGAGGGGCTGGGCAACCAGTTCCTGGCCAACATCCGCGAGGTCGATGCGATTATCCACGTCCTGCGCTGCTTCGAGGATGACGACATCACCCATGTCGAGGGCGGGATCGACCCGATCCGCGATGCGGAGATCATCGAGACCGAACTGATGCTGGCCGACCTGGAATCGCTGGAAAAGCGGATCGTGGCCCTGCAGAAGAAGGCCAAGGGCAACGACCGCGACGCCGCCGCCCAGGTCGCGCTGATGGAGCCGCTGATCGAGGTCCTGCGCGAGGGGCGACCCGCCCGCCAGGCGATTCCGGCGGGGCAGGAAGAGGCCGTGCGCCGCCTGCAGCTGATGACCAGCAAGCCGGTCCTGTATGTCTGCAATGTCGAGGAGGCGTCGGCCGCCAAAGGCAATGCGTGGTCCGAGCGCGTGCGCGCCCGCGCCGAGGCCGAGGGCGCCATCGCCGTCGTCGTGTCAGCGGCGATCGAGGCAGAGGTCAGCCAGCTGGGTCCCGACGACCGCAAGGAATTCCTCGACGGGCTGGGTCTTGCCGACAGCGGCCTCGATCGCGTGATCGCGGCGGGCTATCGCCTGTTGGGCCTGCGGACCTATTTCACCGTCGGGCCGAAGGAAACCCGTGCCTGGACGATCACGGCCGGCACCCGCGCGCCCCAGGCCGCGGCGGTGATCCATAACGATTTCGAGCGCGGATTCATCGCTTGCGAGACCGTCGCCTATGACGATTACGTCCGCTACCAGGGCGAGGCCGGCGCCAAGGAGGCCGGCAAGCTGCGGATCGAAGGCCGCGACTATGTCGTGCAGGATGGTGACGTTCTCCTCTTCCGTTTCAACGTCTGAAAGAGGGGCTGGACCGGCGTCCCGTTGGCGATCCGACGCGAGTTTCCAGCGCTCCGGTGCTCGGAACAACAGGCCACCTGTCCAGTCCCTTTTCGGTGACTTCGATGCCCGGGGTTTGCAAAGGGCGACCGCCCTTTGCCGGGGATTGGGACAGCGTCCCAATCCTGGTCCTTTCCCATGACTTGCATCCGATCCCGACAGAACCGACAATAATCCGGCGGCATATCCACACAGGGGCAGGGAGTCGATCATGAACACAGTCGCGCCCGTTATGGACGACACGGACCGGACCGATTGGGTCCCGGCCATGCCGCGCCTGGCCGCCGCTGCGCGTGACGCCGCGCGCGCCCTGGCGCGCAGTCCGTCGGCGGTGCGCGATGCGGCCCTGCGGCAGGCGGCGCAGGCCCTGCGCGACCGGCAGGACGACATCCTGGCGGCCAATGCGCGTGATCTTGCCACATCGACGGCGACGGCGTCCTTCCGCGACCGGCTGACCCTGACCCCGGCGCGGGTCGAGGCGATGGCCCGGGGGCTGGAGGACGTGGCGGGCCTGCCGGATCCGGTCGGGCGGGTCATGGCGGAATGGACGCGGCCCAACGGGCTGAGGTTCCGACGGGTGGCGACGCCGGTGGGCGTGATCGGCATGATCTATGAAAGCCGTCCCAATGTCGGTGCCGACGCGGCTGGCCTGTGCATCAAGTCGGGCAACGCGGTCATCCTGCGGGGCGGGTCCGAAAGCCTGCACAGCGCGCGGGCGATCCATGCGGCGATGGCGGCGGGCCTGCGCGCCGCCGGCCTGCCGGAGACGGCGGTACAGATCGCGCCCGATACCGACCGGCGTCATGTGGCGGACATGCTGACGGCGTCCGGCCTGATCGACCTGATCATCCCGCGTGGCGGCAAGTCGCTGGTCGAACGGGTGCAGCGCGAGGCCCGGGTGCCCGTGCTCGCCCATGCCGAAGGGTTGTGCCACACCTATGTCCACGCGGCCGCCGATCCGGCGATGGCCCGGGGATTGGTAGTCAACGCCAAGATGCGGCGCACTGGTATCTGCGGCGCGACCGAAACGCTGCTGATCGACGCGGTCATTGCGCCGACCCTGTTGCCGGATATTGTGGCCGACCTTGCCGCGCGCGGCTGTACCTTCCGCGCGGACGCCCGCGCCCGCGCCATCCTGCCCGACCTGCCTGCGGCGACCGAGGCCGATTTCGCGACCGAATGGCTGGATTCCATCCTGTCGATCGCCGTGGTGGACGGGGTCGAAGGCGCGCTGGCGCATATCGCCCGCTACGGCAGCGAACATACCGAGGCGATCGTGACCGAGGATGCGGATGCCGCGGCACGGTTCCTGAACGGCACGGATAGCGCCGTGGTGATGTGGAACGCCTCGACCCAGTTCTGTGACGGTGGCGAATTCGGCTTTGGCGCCGAAATCGGCATCGCCACCGGTCGCTTTCATGCCCGTGGCCCGGTAGGGCTGGAGCAGCTGACGACCTTCCGGTACGAAGTGATCGGGACAGGGCAGCAGCGTCCCTGACATGGTGTCGATTCCCACGTGGGGCGACGGACGGCGGGTCCGGATCGGCCTGCTGGGCGGCTCGTTCAATCCCGTCCATGCCGGTCACCTGCAACTCGCCCAACGGGCCTTGCGGCAATTGCGGCTGGATCAGGTCTGGCTGATGGTGTCCCCGGGTAACCCGCTGAAGCCGATCGACGGCATGGCGCCGTTCGATGACCGGATGGCCGCCGTCGCGGCCCGCGTCGACGGCCGGCGGATCGTGGCCACCGACATCGAACGACGGATGGGCACCCGCTTTACCGTCGATACGCTGGTGCAGTTGCGCCGGCGTTTCCCGCGGGCGGAATTCGTCTGGCTTATGGGGGCGGACGGGCTGGCCCAGCTACCCAAATGGCGGTGCTGGCGGCGGATCGTCTCGCTGGTGCCCTTCGCGGTTTTGCCGCGTCCGTCCTATAACCCGGCGGCGCTGCGCGGACGGGCGGCGGTGGCGTTGGCGCGCTGGCGCCGCCCGGAGCGCGAGGCCCCGATCCTTGCATTGCGCGCGCCATGTGCTTGGGCCTTTCTTCCGGCTCCCCAGACCGGTATATCAGCAACGGCATTACGTGCGTCGGGCATGGGTGGGGCGATGTCGCCGCCCGGCGCACCTCATCACCACCCTGCAGGAGTTACAGTCATCGCCAGGAAGCCTCCGGCCGATACGGGGACCACTCGTCGCACGGCACCCAAGAAAACGTCAGGTACGACCGGCAGCCGCGTCGGCGCCGTCAGTACGGTTGCCGGCACGGCGAAGGCGCCGGGCACCCCGCGCAAGAAGGCAGCCGTTGCCGGCCCGGGCAAGGCGGTTCGTCGCGAACCCGTCGAAACCGCCCTGCTGGACAAGTACCTGGCCATCATCACCGAAAGTTTGGCCGACGATAAGGGCGAGGACATCGTTGTGCTGGACCTGACCGGCCGTGCCGCGTTCGCCGACCGGATGGTGATCGCGACCGGCCTCGCCGACCGCCAGATCGCGGCAATGGCGATGCATGTCGAACGCAAGCTGGGCGAGGCCGGGCTGAAGCGCGTGCTGATCGAAGGCGCGAACGGATCGGACTGGGTGCTGATCGATGCCGGCGATATCGTCGTGCATCTGTTCAAGGCCGAGGCCCGGGCCCTGTACGGGCTGGAGCGGATGTGGGGCGCGGACCTCGACGTTCTGCCGGTAGGCGAGCCGGACGGCACGGCCTGAGAGGTTGTTTTGCAAATGCGCCGGTGGCGATCCAGCGCGTGCATCCTGCATCTCCGCCGATATGCGACCTGCAAGGCCGATTGGCCCGATGCTCGTTTTTAACCGAATGTTGAGAAATCCATGCGCCTGATCGCCGTCGGACGCATGAAGGATGGGGTCGAACGCGATCTCTTCCGTCGTTATGCCGACCGGCTGACGCCACGCCTCGACCTCGTGGAGGTGCCTGAAGGGCGGGGGGCAGCGGCCGAAATCAAGCGGCGCGAGGGCCAGTCCCTGCTGGCGGCCCTGCCGGACCGTGCCTTTGTCGTGGCGATGGACGAGGGGGGCTGCTCCTACGGCAGCCTGGCGTTCGCACAGCGTGTCGAGCGCTGGCTTGGCCTGTCGCGGCCCCTCTGTTTCCTGATTGGCGGTGCCGAGGGGCTGGACGGACCGGTTCTGGCCCGTGCCGATGACAGCTTGTCGCTGGGGCCGATGACCTGGCCGCACATGCTGGTCCGGGGACTGCTGGCCGAGCAGCTTTATCGTGCCCGGGCGATCGCAACCGGCCATCCTTACCACCGGGCAGGCCGGCCGAACTGAACGATCGTAATACAAGAGCGCATTGCGATGGGATGACCCCGATCACGCTTCGACGCTCTATTTGGCGGGCATCTTCATGCGTTGAGGTCCAGGACCCGGACGCGATCTGTTTCAGGCAGAGGCCGAAACGTCCGCCAGCGGTCAGCGGATCGAACGGTTCGGCGCGTCGTCGCGGAAGGCATGGCCATAGGTCACGACCGGCAGGCTCTCGGGCGCTTCGGCCACTTCGGTCGAGGCCATCGGGCGGCGCAGGTCGCTCGGTGCGGTGTTGATCGTGCTGGGCACCGACCGCTCGCTGCTGGCGGTCATGATGCGGCCGGTCGAATCCGAACGCGGATAGATGAAGCCATAGGTCGGATAGATGCTGCCATACGCGCCCTCGTGACCCAGGGCCACGCGCACGGCCGACCAGTCATTGTTGGGGGACACGTCGATGACCGACACATGGCGGCTGATGCCGCGCTGCGCCCAATGGGACTGGTCGATGACGATCGTGCGGCTGTCGACCACGTCCGTCACGACGGCGACGTGACCCAGCGGCATGCGACGGTTGGCGCGAAAATTCAGGACGCTGCCGGCTTCGGGCGCGGATCCCCGGGCGTAGACCCCGGCGGCGTTGTACCACCAGTTGACGGCATTGCCGTGCAGCGCGACCTCGGACGCGGACTGGGCGAAGGCCACGCACTGGATGACATGGCCGGCGTCGCGATAATGGCCAACGCGCCGCGCGCTGATATGATGGCCGTGGACGACAGGGGCCGCGCGATGCGACGCCTGCCGCGCCTGGGCGGTGTGGGGGAGCATGAAACCGAGGGAAGCGGCCGCCATAGAAAGAAGGACTGAACGTCCCAAACCGCCTGCCCGCATTCCCGAAAGCCCCACCTGCGTTGTCGCTGCGAAGACAGGGGTAGCAAGGGGTTTGCAACCCTGACAAGACGCCGGAGCATTTCTTGGCGACGGCACGATCATTTTCATCAAATCATGCCGCTTGCGGTGAATAAATAGGAATATAGTCCTATTTCATTTTCACAGATTGCGGTTTTTCAAGGAAAAAACCCGGTTTCCCGGAACGAGTGATCGAAGGGCGGTGGATTGGACGCGGCAGAATCGGAATCGGGATCCGTGGCCTAAATGCGACAGGTTGTCGCCAGGCCGCGGATCCCGGGCCGGCGTCTTATTTCGTGCAGATGATCATGATTTCGACCAGTATCGCCGGATTGGCGAGGACCGCCTGGACGCAGGCGCGCGCCGGCGCGCCGTCCTTCGGCAGCCAGGCCGACCACACGCCGTTCAGCGCGTCGCGATCGGCGATATCCTTCAGCCAGACCTGGGCCTGCAGCAGGCGGGTCTTGTCGGTGCCGTGCAGTTCCAGCGCCTCGTCGATCTGCTCCAGGATGTCGCGGGTCTGGGCGGTGGCGTCGCCGGTCAGGTCGCGCGCGACGAAGCCTTGGGTAAAGAGGAAGCCGTGATATTCCACGACCTTCGACAGGATCGCGTTCGGTTCGGTGCGGATGATCTTGCTCATGGGCCCAGTCCTTGGTGAGGGCGGCCGATCGGGCCGCGCGCCCTCTTCTCCGACACGGGGGCGGGGCGGGTCAACAGGGCCGTCGCCCTGGGCCGCGCCGATCGTGCCGAAGTGGTCCAGCCGCTCCGGCGTGTCGAAATCGGCGTGGATCGCGGCATCGGCCGGGATCATGGCCAGCCGTCCGGCATGCGCTCGGATCAGCGCGCGGCCGCCGACATCGCCATCCAGCCCCATCAGCGCCGGAAATATGACCCGGTCCCACAGGACGGGATGCCCGGTCCGCCCGTCATGGACCGGCACGGTCGCCGGGGCACGGTCCCGCCGGTGCCGGGCGATCAGCCGATCGATCAGCGTCCTGTCGACCAGCGGCATGTCGCCCAGGCAGACCAGCACGCCGGATGGCGCGTGCGGGCCCACTGCCGCCAGCCCGGCCCGCAGACTGGCCGACAGGCCGTCCCCATGGTCTTCGGCAATGGTGAAGATCAGGTCGGGGTGCCCGGCATGTTGGATGATTGCCGCGCGGATTTCTGCCGCGCGGTGGCCGAGCACGACGATCACCGGCCTGGCGGTGCTGGCACATGCGGCACGGACAACGCGGGCGATCATCGGGACACCCCCGGCATCCGGGGTCAGCAATTTGTGGCGCGGCGCGGTGCGCGACGATCGCCCGGCGGCCAGAATCAGGGCGGCGACGGGGGGCGTCATGTGCGGCGGCGTGCCGCTTGTCATGTCCAGCCGGGACGACGGCCCAGCGGGGCGTCGCGCCGCACGGCCACGATCTCCGCCAGGATCGACAGGGCGATTTCCGGCGCCCCGATCGCCCCGATCGCCAGGCCGACAGGGCCGTGGATCCGGGCCGCGCGTCCGTCGTCATATCCGGCCTCGCGCAGGCGTCCCAGCCGGGAGGTCTGCGTCTTTCGTGACCCCAGCGCGCCGATATAGAAGGCCGGGCTGTCCAGCGCCGCGCGCAGGGTCGGATCGTCCAGCTTCGCATCATGTGTCAGGGTGACGATGGCGGTATGGTCGTCGACATTCAGGGCCGCCAGGGCCTCGTCCGGCCATTCGGTCACCAGCGGAATGCCCGGAAAACGCTCGGGGGTCGCCAGTTGGGTGCGCGGGTCGATGACCGTGACCGCAAAACCCGTTGCGGCCGCCATCGGCGCCAGGACCTGCGCAATATGGACCGCCCCGACGATCAGCAACCGGTGCGGCGGGGTCAGCAGATGCAGGAACCACGCCTCGCCGTCCGGGGCTTCATGCCGCATGCTGCGGCCACCGCGAAATGCCATGTCCAATGCCGGCAGCATGTGGTCGGGCAAATCGGCGCCCCCATGGGCCGCCATGCTTCCTCCGGCCGTCCGTTCCACCAGGATATGACGCATGTCCGTCAGGCGGGTGGCCAGCAGGGCCGGCCGCCGCTCACGCCGCAGGGCCATCGCATGGCGCAGCAGTGCGGGATCCAGCGTTCCCTCAGGGCCGACCGACTCCACCAGAATATCCAGCTCTCCGCCGCAGGCCAGGCCGACTGCCCAGGCCTGTTCCGACGTCACGCCATAGGACAGCACTTCAGGCGCGCCGCCCTGCATGACGGTCTCGGCGGCATCGACGACCGACGCCTCGACGCAGCCTCCGCTGACCGATCCCTCGATCCGTCCGGTGGCGTCGATCGCCATCATGCTGCCCGGCGGCCGCGGGGAACTGCCCCATGTCGCGACCACCGTCGCCAGGGCAGCGGCATGTCCGGCCTCCGCCCAGGCAAGGACAAGGTCGAGCGGATCGCGGGGCAGGGGATGGGGTGTCATGGCGGGGGCACTCTATCAGGCGGAATATAGACATGCCAGATTGCGAGGCCCCCTTCGTGATCCCATTCTCAGAAATGGGCGCGCCTGGATCGGACGCGCCTTGATGCAGGAGGTACGGTTCATGACTTATCTCGATTCCGCCTGGTACATGGTGGCTGACGGTGCACGGGCGCGGGTGCTGAAACATGCCGGCGGCACATTTCATCCGCTGACGACCCTGACGGCGGACGACGGGGATGAGGAGGCATTTGCCCGTAGGCTCGCCACCTACCTGAACGATGCGGCGGAAAGGGGCGACATCGACGGCCTCGCGCTGGCGGCGCCACCCCGGACCTTGCATGTGCTGCGCACCCATCTGTCGGCCATTGCGCGGGGCCGGGTGGTCAGCGAACAGCCGCACGACCTGACCGGGATTGCCGACCACGATCTGCCGTCGCATTTCGATATTCCCGCCACCGGCTGGCCGCGACCGCTCCCGGAGTGACGGGGGGCGGTCTTGCCGGGCACGCGACCTGCCCCTAGAAACTGTGCCAGAGACTGCCTGGAAACCTGCCCGGTAGTCATGCTTGAAACAATCTCTGACCGGTCGCGAACGCGATCGGGTTCAGGAGGCGCCTATGCCGTTTTCGCCCGCGCTGGAACTGGAAATCATTCCGGTTACCGCTTTCGGACAGAATTGTTCGATCCTGTGGGACCTGGCGACCCGGCATGCCGTGGTGGTGGATCCTGGCGGCGATGTCCCCCTTCTGTTGCGTGAACTGGCGGTTCGCGACCTGACGGTGGATACGATCCTGCTGACGCACGGGCATCTGGACCATGCCGGCGGGGCGGATGAATTGCGCGATGAACTCTCCCGCCGGCAGGGCGCGCCGGTACCGGTGGTCGGGCCGGATGCGCGTGACGCGTTCCTGCTCTCCGATATCGCATCCCAGGCCGCCCGGTTCGGGCTGGAGGGAATGCGGAACGTGACGGTGGATCGTTACGTCACGGATGGCGAAACCCTGTCATTGCTGGGCCGGACGTTTCACGTCCTGCACGTGCCGGGCCATACGCCCGGCCACGTCGTGTTCCATGATCCGCAGGCGCGCTTCGCCTTCGTCGGCGACACGCTGTTCCGTGGTTCGGTCGGACGCACCGATTTTCCGTACGGGAATGGCCCCCAGTTGATCGAGGCCATTACGGCCCGCCTGCTGCCGCTGGGCGACGACGTGACGATCCTGCCCGGCCATGGCGGGACCTCGACGATCGGGGCGGAACGTCATAGCAACCCGTTCCTGCGATAATCGCAGACACGCACTGGCTGGGCGGACAGGAGAAGTCGAGGATATGATGGACATGCGCAAGATCGCCGGGGCCTGCGCTCTGGGCCTGATACTGGCGGCGACGACCGCGGCCCGGGCGCAGGACGCGGGCGGCACGCCGACCCAGGCGCAGCCGGAACTGCCGCGTGAAAACCTGACGATTATCGGCCATGACGGAACGAAACACGCGTTCTCGGTCGAACTGGCCCTGACACCGCGCCAGCAACAGGTGGGCGAGATGTTTCGGACCTCGGTGCCAGCGGATCGCGGAATGATCTTCGTCTGGCCCTATCCGCAGCAGAGTGACATGTGGATGGAAAACACGCTGGTCTCGCTGGATATCGTGTTCATCGGTGCCGACAACCGGATTTCCGCCATCAGCGAGAATGCGGTGCCGCAGAGTCTGGCGCGGATCAGCAGTCAGGGCCCGGTTCGCGCCACGTTGGAACTGCAAGGCGGCCTGACCGAAAAGCTGGGCATCGTCGTCGGCGACAAGGTCGACAGCAAGGCATTGGCTGCCAGCCCGACCTGATCGACCGACCTGCCCGGCCCGGGGAGAATTACCGGTCCGGGCGATGCGCGTCGTGGACGATCAGCCCGGCATCGTCCGGCGCGGGGCGCAGCCAGTCCTGGTGGCAGAGGGTCATGCGGGTATCGCGTGCGCCTGCATCCCAGTGCTCCTCCATCGATGCGGCTGAAAACTCGAAATCCCGGGTCTGCCCTTCATAGGCTTCTTCCTGGTAGATCAATTGCAGGATGGTGATTGCGGGCAGCGAAGACAGCTGCTGGCGCAGGGCGCGGTCCCGGGGCGTCAGATCCTGTTCGGGGATGCGGTCCAGAAGGGCGCGGATCTCCAGCTTCTGCCGATGCAGGGCACGGTAATGGTCGGTGATCAGGCGCGTGCGGGATGAATATTGGATGTCCTTGGTCCGGGCCTGGACATCGAACATGTCCCGCGGGATCGGCCCCCGCGCGGAAAACAGATCGACCTGGAAGATCAGCATGCTGTCCTGGTCCGCATTGTCCAGCAGATGCTGCAGCGGCGTGTTCGACACCATGCCGCCATCCCAGTAATAATCCTGCCCGATCCGCACCATCGGCATGGCCGGCGGCAGGGCGGCGCTGGCCATGACATGGTCGATGGTCAGGCGCGTGCGGGCATTGTCGAAATAGATGAAATTGCCGCTGCCGACGCTGACGGCCCCGCAGGCCAGCCGGATGCCGGATGTATTGAGCCGATCGAAATCGATCAGGGACTCCAGCGTCTCGCGCAGGGGCGCGCTGTCGTAATAGCTGGTGGCGGCGTGGATATCCCGCCCCGCAAGCCAGGGGTTGGCCAGGCGCGGGCGAAAGAACCCCGGCTGGCCGAAGGTGCTGGTGACGAAGGACGACCACGCGTTGTGCATCTTGCGGATCGAATCGCCGGCCGGCGTGTCGCCGATCCAGATCTTGCGTGACGTCACGCGTTCCCAGAATTGACGCAGACGTGGCACGCGCAGTTCCGGCGGGTTGCCGGCGATCAGGGCGGCGTTGATGCCACCGATGGACACGCCGGAAATCCAGTCCGGCTCCAGCCCTGCCTCATGCAGGACCTGATAGACGCCCGCCTGATAGGCGCCCAGCGCGCCGCCACCCTGCAGGACCAGGCCGATGCGATTGCCTTGCGCAACGTCGGGGGAAGTATGGGGGGGCTTCGGGGTGTCTGGGGCCATGCCGTTCTGTTTTCCCTTTGGGCGACGGCGCCGATGACCGGCCGCCCCATGTCCGAAGGATAAAGGGGCCGCATCCCGAATCAAGGATCGCCCCGCAGGGGGCGGGTGTCCCGATATCGGGCGGGCAGGAAGCATGAATTTTTTTTGGTCTGAAATTTCCCGGTTTTCTCCCGTATCGGACGCATGGGCCGATCGACCTCCCATTTTTTTGCCAAACGATCCTTCCTCCGCAGTTGACGGTGGTGTGGGTGGGGTGTAGATCGCTGTTCACCGCAGGGGCGGGGCCGAAAGGCACTTGCCTGGTGGGGTTGGGTTTGCTAATGTCTTTGGCCCGGTTGGGCTGGACTGAGTAAGTTCAGGGATCTTTGACAATAGAATAGAGAGAGTTTGGAAGGGATATGTTGGCGGCGTTCTGACGACCTGGCTTAGGTTGGGTTGTTGAGGAGGATTGGGCATCTGGTTTGTTCTGGG
>NZ_JABEQM010000013.1 GCF_014174155.1 Gluconacetobacter tumulisoli
CACGCCCCACGCCTGCGCCCCGCCCCACGCCAGAACCGCAATCAGCCCACCCATCAGCACAAGGATCAACAGCGCGCATCCGCGCACCATCGTCGCGAAAATCGCGTCCCCGGACCGCCCTGGCGCCCGGCGCGCCGCCGGTGGGGCGGCAGGGGCCGATGGTACTGAACTCTCCATGCGGGAACGATCCATGCGGGCTCCGGCCAGATGTGGCGCTTCGTCAACCTTGTCGGTCGCACCCGGCCGGTATGATCCGGGGGCAATCAGACCGCTTCGGCAGTCTCCTACTGGACCCCCCTGCCTCCCTGCAACCTTCGATCGCCGAAGGTGGGCATTCGACGACCGTCGGTCAGGCGGCCCGCAGGCGCGACAACCTGTCGATCACCAGGTTGAAATAGCCCTCGGCATCCACCCTGTTCAACACCAGCGCGTTGGGGTGACGCCCCGAAACGCCCCACCAGTCGATGACCGTCATGCCCCGCGTCAATTCCCCATGGCATTCGATCCCGACATGGGCCAGGCGACCGCTGAACAGATGGGGTTGCAGCAGGGCCGCGATGACCGTGGGATCGTGCAGGGGACCGCCATCGGTGCCCCATTGGCGTTCGTTGAAGGTCTTGTTGAAGCGCAGCAGATGATAGAACGCCTCGGCAATCGGGGTGTCGATCGCACGCAGGCGCGCCATCCGTGCCGCCGTCGTCAGCGCGCGGTGCGTGCAATCCAGCGGGATCATGGTGATTGGCACGCCCGAGGCGAACACGCGGGACGCGGCCTCGGGGTCCACATGGATGTTGTATTCGGCGGCCGGGGTGATGTTCCCGCCCTCGGACCGCGCGCCGCCCATCAGCACGATACCATGCAGATGATCGGCCAGCCGGGGTTCGCGGATCATCGCCAGCGCGATGTTCGTCAACGGCGCGAGGCAGCAGAGCGTCACGCTGCCCGCCGGCCGGGCCATCACCAGTTCGACGATCCGGTCGGGGGCGAATCCCGCGGCAGGACGCAGGGCGGGTTCCGGCAGGTCGTAGCCGTCGAATCCGGTGGCGCCATGTACATGTTCGGCCGTCCGCAGCGTCCCCGCCAGCGGCCCCTCGGCCCCGGCATAGACCGGCACGTCGTCCCGTCCCGCCAGTTCCAGCGCCATCAGCGCGTTGCGGGTCGTCAGATGCAGGGGCACGTTCCCGCCGACGGTCGTCAGCGCCAGCACCTCCAGCTCGTCGGGCGACGCCAGGGCCATCAGGAACGCCACAGCGTCGTCCGGAGAGGGATCGGTATCGATGATGACGGGGCGGATCATGACGCGGCCTTCCTCGATCATTGCAGGCGGATGCGGTTGCGGGCGGCCCTGTCGTCCCCCGCCGCGCGCCGTCAGTCAACCACGCTGTCAGGCACCCAGTACAGCAGCCGCGCCAGCAGGCGGTCCACGCCCCACCACAGCAGCACCGTCATCGTCGCCAGCACCAGCAGGGCCGCGAACATCAGGTCGGTCTCGAATCGCGTGTTGGCCGTCTGCATCAGGAACCCCAGGCCCGACGAGGCGCCGACCCATTCCCCAACCACCGCCCCGATCGGCGCGATCGCCGTCGCCACCCGCAGCCCCGAACCGAACGCGGGCAGGGCGGCCGGCAGGCGGACATACACCAGCACCCGCCACGGCGCCGCCCCCATCGTCCGCGCCAGGTCCAGCCAGTCCGGCGGCGTCCGCCGCAGGCCGTCGAAGAAGGACGAGGTGATCGGAAAGAAGATCACCAGCACCGCCATCACCACCTTCGACGCGATCCCGAACCCGAACCACAGCACCAGCAGCGGCGCCAATGCAAAGACCGGCACCGCCTGGCTGAACAGTACCAGCGGCATCATCCACCGCCGGACGACCCCCGAAGCGGTCATCGCCAGCGCCAGGGCCGCCCCGCCCAGCATGCCCAATCCCAGCCCCAGGACGGTTTCCAGCAAGGTCGTGCCTGCGGCATCCGCCAGAAGCCCCCGCTGCATCCACATCGTGCGCATCACCGCATCCGGCGACGGCAGCAGATAAGGCGGCACGCCACCCAGGCGCGCAATGCCCCACCACAGGGCCGCCAGCCCGGCCAGCGTGACCAGCGGACGCACCGTCCGGGCCACGACCCGCCGCGCGGTCACGCGGCGATCCCGTCCAGCAGCCGCCGCATCAGGTGCCCCTGCCCCCGCAGCACGCCGGGATCGTCCGCCGGGCGCGGCGTGGCGCCGTCGGGCGTCGGAACCGGCGACAGGCGGGCGGGCGATCCCGCCAGCAGCAGGATCACCTGCCCCAGCCGGCAGGCCTCCAGCGGATCATGGGTGATCAGTACGACGGTCCGGTCCCGCAGCATGTCGGCAGCCAGGTCCTGCATGCGCGCCCGCGTCACGCTGTCCAGCGCGGAGAAGGGTTCGTCCATCAGCACGACCGGACGATCCTCGTACAAGGTTCGGGCCAGGGCGACCCGCTGCCGCATGCCGCCCGACAATTCCGACGGCAGGGCCTCAAGGCGGTCGCCCAGCCCGACACGGCGCAGCAGGGCCTCGGCCCGGTCGCGTGCGATCGGCGCGCCGCGCAGGCGCGCGCCCATCGTCACGTTGTCGATGACCCGCGCCCACGGCAGCAGCAGATCCTGCTGCCCCATCCAGGCGACACGCCCGGCCAGCGACATCGCGTCATCCGCCACGACACGCCCCGCCGTCGGCCGGTCCAGAAGCGCGATCGACCGCAACAGGCTGGTCTTGCCCACGCCGCTGGGGCCGAGCAGGACGCTGAACGTCCCGGCAGGAAAGGTGAAATCCAGCCCCTCGAACACGGGGCTTCCCGCATAGGACAGGCCCAGCCCCTCCAGCCGGATCGCCGGGGGGGCCTGCGTCACCGGCCGCGAACCGGGTAGGCGATCCCCAGCGCATCGCGCGCCGCCGTCGCAAGGCGATCGACACGCTCGTTGTTCTCGTCGCCGGAATGGCCGCGCACCCAGCGCCAGGTCACATCGTGCCGGGCGCTGACATCCAGCAGGCGCCGCCACAGGTCCATGTTGGCGACCGGATCGCCCGAGGCGTTGCGCCAGTTCCGGCGCACCCAGCCGGTGTGCCAGCGCGTGATCCCGTTGCGGACATATTCGCTGTCGGTATGCAGTACCACACGGCACGGGCGCTTCAGGGCCTCCAGCGCCTCGGCCGCCGCCGTCAGTTCCATGCGGTTGTTGGTCGTCTCGGCCGCCCCGCCCGAGATCTCGCGCTCCTGGCCGCGAAAGACCAGCAGTGCTGCCCAGCCCCCCGGCCCCGGATTGGGCTTGCAACCACCGTCGGTCCAGACCTCGACAAGCCCGAGATCCGTTTCGGCATCGGCCTCGACCGGCCGTTCCTGGTCAGAGGCCATAGGCCGCCCCCCCTTCGCGCACCGCGCGGTGGAATCGCAGGCGGCGCAGATACTCCAGCGGATCCTTGCGGGTGACCATCGCCCCCGCCGGCGTATTCACCCAGTCATACAGCCGGGTCAGCAGGAAACGCAGCGCGGCCCCCGATGCCAGCACCGGCAGCGACTGGCGTTCGGCCGGGGACAGCGGACGGACGCTTTCATATCCCGCGATCAGCGCACGTGATTTCGCGATATCGAACGACCCGTCGGCATCAAAGCACCACGCGTTCAGGCAGATCGCGATGTCGTAGGCCAGGATGTCGGTGCAGGCGAAATAGAAATCGATGATCCCCGAGACCTCGCCATCCAGGAAGAAGACATTGTCCGGGAACAGGTCGGCATGGATCTGCCCGCGCGGCAGGTCGGCATGGCCGCCGTGCCCCGGCCATGCGGGCAGGATCCCGGCCAGCGCCGCATCCAGTTCCCCCATCAGCCCGGGCTGGACCGAATCCCCGTCGGCCCGGCAGGCCGTTGCCAGCGCGGACCACGCGGCGGGCCCCAGCGCGTTCGGACGCACCGCGTCATAGCCCCGGCCGGCCACGTGCAGCGACGCCAGCGCCGCCCCCACGGGCGCGCAATGTTCCGGCAGCACCTGGCGGGGCCAGACGCCCGACAGGAAGGTCGTGACCGCCGCTGGCCGGCCGGCCAGCATGCGCAGCGCCACCCCGTCACGCGCCGGCACCGGGCGCGGGCAGGACAGGCCCTGATCCGACAGATACCCCATCAGGCCCAGGAACCACGGCAGATCGCCGGGATCGACCCGACGCTCATAGAGCGTCAGGATAAAGTCGCCGCCCGTCGTGCGCAGGACGAAATTGCTGTTTTCCACCCCTTCGGCGATCCCCCGGAACGCCGTGAGGTCGCCGATATCGTACTCGGACAGGAACGCCCGCAGCGCCCCGTCCGAAACATCCGTGTAGACGGCCATCGATGAAGGGTCTGGTCAGCCCAGCGGGGCCGGCAGGCGGAACGTCACGTTCTCTTCCTTGACGGTCCGCTCCTCGATTTCCAGCGTGTAGCGCTTGGCCAGGGCCGCCACCATTTCCTGCACCAGCGCCTCGGGCGCCGAGGCGCCGGCGGTGATGCCCAGCGTGTTCACGCCGTCCAGCACGGACCAGTCCAGGTCGCTCAGGCGCGGCACCAGCAGGGCGCGCGGCGCGCCGGAACGTTCCGCCACCTCGCGCAGGCGCTGCGAGTTGGAGGAATTCGGCGAACCGATCACGATCACCAGGTCGCACCCCGGGGCGATGGCCTTCACCGCTTCCTGCCGGTTGGTGGTGGCGTAGCAGATGTCCTCGCGCTTCGGCCCCTCGATCAGGGGAAACCGGCGGCGCAGGATGTCCACGATCTCGGCCGTGTCGTCGACCGACAGCGTGGTCTGGGTGATGAAGGCCAGGCGCGACGGGTCTGCCGGCTGGACGGTGCGGGCTTCCTCCGCATCGTTGATCAGGGTCACCGCGCCGGCCGGAAGCTGGCCCATCGTGCCGACGACCTCGGGGTGGCCGGCATGGCCGATCATCAGGATGTGGCGGCTGTCGGGCCCGCCATCGGCGAAATGACGCTCGGCCTCGCGATGGACCTTGGACACCAGCGGGCAGGTCGCATCCAGATACAGCAGGTTGCGGCGCTCGGCCTCGGCGGGAACGGTCTTGGGCACGCCATGGGCGGAAAAGACGACATGGCCGTCGGGCGGCACCTCGTCCAGTTCCTCGACGAAGATGGCGCCCTGGGCTTCCAGCTCCTCGACGACGGTGCGGTTATGCACGATCTCGTGCCGGACATAGACCGGCGCGCCATAGCGGCGGATCGCTTCCTCGACCACCCGGATGGCGCGGTCGACGCCGGCGCAGAACCCGCGCGGGCCGGCCAGAAGGACCTTCAGCGAGCGGGTCGACGCATCGGCGGGCACGGAATCGGGTGTCTGAATCATCTGGTCGGGCATGGTGTTCCCCAAACGTCCGGCGGGCGGTATAGGATACGGGCCGGGGGCAGCTTACCGGCCGGCCGCGCATCCAGGTGCTGGTCCGGCCCTACGCAAACCGGGACCGTGGCGCAAGCCATTTTCCTGCGACCCTGGTGCATTTGGACAGACCCGTCCAGCCGGAGCCACACCAGAATTCCGCCCGCACGGCGGAGCCGCGCCACCTGATCGAGAACGAGACCCCGGAACCAGCATGACCATCGCCATCCCGAACGGCCTGCGCCGCCTCTGCCGTCCCGTCGCCTTTCGTGGATTGGCGTTCCTGCCGCTCGCGCTCCTGCCCTCGGCCTGCCAGCTGGACGATCCGAACGCCTTCGCGCCGGCCTGTCCGGTCGTCGAGGTCCCGGGCGAGGCCGCGGACCTGGTGGCCTATGCCGGGGACGCGCACGACATCGCCCACATGACGACACGCGTCAGCCTGACCCGCGTCACCGGAAACTGCCAGCAGGGCAGCCGCGGCGGCAAGGGCCGGCCGCGATCGATCACCACCAATATCAGCGTGGGCATGGACGTCACGCGCGGCCCGGCGACCCGGGGCCGGACGGTCGAGGTCCCGTATTTCATCGCCGTCGTCTATGACGGCGAGATCAAGAGCAAGAAGCAGTTCGTGGAAACCATCGAATTTCCGCCGAACGTGACCCGGACGCTGACGCACACGCGCATCGTCCCCATCGACCTGCCGGTGTCTCACCGCGTCACGATCGACGGCTATCATATCGAGGTCGGGTTCCAGTTGACGCCGGACCAGCTGGCCTACAATCGCAGCCACCTGATCACGCCGTCATTCCACCCGCTCTGACCCGGTTCGCGCGGCCCCGTCCGGATCGCGTGCAGGAGTCTGTCCGACCGCGCCGAAGCATCCCGGATGGGCGCTTTCTATGGCCACCGATAGCGGACCGTCATGAACCCCAGGGTTTCATGAGGAAACTGCCCGTCCATCCGCAGGCCGCGCCGCTCGTAGAAGCGCCTTGCCGGATGGTTGTCGGCACTGGTCCGCAGCCGGAATCCGGCCGGCATCTCGCGCTTGGCCACAGTGAGAAGCACCGTTCCCACGCCGGCCCCTTTCATGGCGGGAGAGACGAAGAGCTGCCGCAGCCAACTCCTTTGCCGCTCGAACGCGAGGAAGCCCACGATTTCGGAACCATTGCAGGCGACATGGATGCTCCACGCGCACCGGCTCTCACGCGCGAGGCGGTCCTGATACTCCGCCAGGCTCGGCTCGGATTCCGGTGCAAGACCCGTCGAGAGCGCACTGCTCCGCCACAGTTGAGCCACCGTTTCAAGATCGCCGGCCTGGAACCCGCGCACATCGATATTCTGCATATGCGGCCTGATGGCGCAGCGTGATGACCCTGGCACTTCGAAACCGATGTCAGGGCCCCCTGATCGCGCTCGGCTCTGTAATCGGGATATGTTCCTTATTTCGCATAGATGCTGTCGAACACCCCGCCATCGGCGAAATGAGTCTTCTGCACGGCCGTCCATCCCCCCAGGCTGGCGACGTCGAACGTCTTGACCTTCGGGAACAGGTCGCCGGTCCCGGCCAGGATCGCCGGGTCCACTGGCCGGAAATAATGCTTCGCCCCGATCCGCTGTCCTTCCGGGGTGAACAGGAACTCCAGATAGGCGCGCGCGACCTCCGTCGTGCCATGGGCGGAGGCGTTGCGATCCACCACCGCAACCGGCGGTTCGGCCAGGACGGTCACCGGGGGCACGACGATGTCGAACGACTCCGGCCCGACATCCCGCGATGCCAGCAGGGCCTCGTCCTCCCACGCAAGCAGCACGTCGCCCAGCCCGCGCTGCACGAAGCTGTTGGTCGCGCCGCGCGCACCGGTGTCCAGCACCGGCACATGGGCGAACAGAGATTTCAGATAGGCGCGGGCCGTTGCCTCCGACCCGCCAGGCTGGTTCAGCGCCCAGCCCCACGCCGCCAGATAGTTCCAGCGCGCACCGCCCGACGTCTTGGGATTGGGGGTAATGACCTGCACCCCGTCGCGGATCAGGTCGGGCCAGTCATGGATCCCCTTGGGATTGCCCTTGCGGACCAGGAAGACGATGGTGCTGGTATAGGGCGTGGAATTATGCGGCAGGCGCTTCTGCCAGTCCGTCGCCAGCAGCCCGTGCGTGGCCAGGACATCGATGTCGTAGGCCAGCCCCAGCGTGACCACGTCGGCCGGGGCCCCCTCCAGCACCGCGCGAGACTGCGCGCCGGACCCGCCGTTCGAGGTCCGGACCGCAACCGCGGCGCCATTGTGGCTTTTCGCCCATGACGCGGCGAAGACGCGGTTGATATCGGCATAAAGCTCGCGCGTCGGATCATAGGACACGTTGAGCAGGGTGGTGGCCGCCTGGGCCGCCCGGGGGCGCAGACCCACGATGGAGGCCGCGCCGGCGACCGCGGCGCCGGCAAGAAACGTCCGGCGCGACGAAGAGAAAGGCGTGTGGGTCATGATACCACCCTGTTGCAGGCCGATCGCGACGTGGCCGGAGGCCGGATCGCGAAACGCGGCGCGTTGAGACAAAGGACCGGCCGGTACGTAACCGGCCTGGTCACGCACGAGGGCCCGAGTTAAGGCATCGGAAAGATCAGAACGCGGCCTGGACCCGGCCCGCAAGAACATTGCCGGTCCGGCCGAACAGGTTGACGCCGCCCGAGACGCCTTTCGAACGACTGACGATGAAATGGTCGTAGTCCAGCATGAACTTCACATGGGGGGTGGGGTACCAGTTCACGCCGCCCTGCCAGACCGTCTGCTGGTCGCCGTCGATCCCCGTTCCGCCCTGGCCTGCGACATCGCTCAGGTCCGTCACGCTCCAGCGGCCGTTGAGCTCCAACGCGCCCCAATGGTTGTGCAGGGGATCGAAATCGTACTCGACGCCGGGCGTCGTGAAGGCGGCGATCTTGGAGTTGTAGATTCGCGGTTTGCCGAACAGGGTATAGTTGGCCGCCACATACCAGCCATCGAAACCCAGCGAGGGCAGCGGGGAAGCGCCGGTAGTGTGACCGCGCTGCACGCCGATATGGTAATATTCGCCCTTCAGCAGGAAGCGTTGCCACCTGAAGGCCAGCTGGGGACCGGCGGCCCAGATCTGGGCGACATTGGTCAGGGCGCCCGATGTCAGCAGCGACGTCTCGCCCAGCGGGATTTCGGCATTGTCGCTGAAGGTGTAGGTGCGTCCGTTCGCATTCTGGTTGACCTTGAAGGCGCTCGTCGCGCCGGCGCCGACATGGACGTCGATGTCCTTGCTGACATAGGGGCGCCCGGCAACACGCACCATCCCGCCGGTCTGGCTGTCGGTGATCGTCGTATCCTTCGACCGGTCGCCGAATTTCTGTCCGGTGAAATAGGCCGCCGCCAGCCAGCGCTTTTCGTAATGCTCGCCCCCGACGCTGAATCGGGCGACGCCGCCGGCGATATTGCGCACCAGGTCGACGATCGTCGGACGCTCCAGGAATTCGAATGCCCCGGAACGTTCGGCGCTTTCCTCTTCCATGCGCGGCTGGAAATAGCCGACGGTCAGCGTCGTGTTGCGAAGCCCGGTATAGTTCAGGTTGGCCTCGAACAATCCCACCGATCCGTCGACCGAACTGGAGCCGAAATCGGGGGTGATGTTGGCCACCCAGTCCTTGTACCGCCAGGTGAAATAGAGGCGCAGCCGGCGCGCATTCTCGGTCAGCTTGTTGAAATTGCCGTTACCCTCGCCGGCTCGCGGACCGGCGCCGAGAAAGCCGCCGATATCTTCCTGCGCCAGCAGCCCGACCGAGAAGCTGTAGGCCCCGTCATCCGACGAGATGGTAGGACGGCCGGACGGGAAACCGATGCGCATGCCACCGATATGAACGCTTTCGTCCTTACTGGTCGCGGCCTTGAATTCCTCCCACGAGGCAATCGACCCTTCCAGCGCGGCCAGGCGTGAATCGGCGTCGGAACGCGGACGGTGCGGGCCGGCACCCTGGGGCTCGCCGATCGTCGGCAGCGGCCCGGTCCAGGGCTGGGGCTGGGGCCGGGCCTGGGCGTGACGCACCTCCTGCGGGGCAGGCGCGTGCGCCGTGCGCACGCCCGTCCGGGCAGCGCCCTCGGCGCGGGCGACGCGGGCGCGCAATTGCCCGATCTCGCCCAGCATGTCGCGCCGCATCTCCGCCATTTCGCGGCGCAGTTCCCGGATCTCGTCATCCTGCGGCGACGCCATGGCCATCCCCGGCGCGGCGACACCGGCCATGATGGTTGTCAGAAGCATGGCATCCCGCAACCGCGAACGAAAACGCATCCCAGACCGATCCCTTCAGGCCGACGCATGATTGGCGGAACCGGTCCACGCTCACGACGTCACGGTGATATGGTATTTTCACCATAAAAATAGTTAATATTTGAAATCAACACCACATTGAATCCGTTGTCAATTGCCCCCAAGTAGGCGCGAAATTAATGCACGCTCATTATACGTAATTTACGTGCTGCGGTTCCCCGCGCGCCGCGCCGACCGGCCGTCCGGCATGGAAACCGTCATATCCGGGGCCGGAATGACGACCGCTGACCGATGCCGAACGATGGTCTAGGGTAGCGGCGAACGATACGGCGACATCATGACGAATATGACATCCACCTCTCTCCCCATCTCCACGTCCCAGCGGGAAATGACGATCCGGGGCTTGATTCTCGGCGCCCTCATCACGGTGGTCTTCACGGCTTCGAATATCTATCTGGGCCTGAAGATCGGCCTGACGGTCGCATCCTCGATTCCGGCGGCGGTGATCTCGATGTCCGTCCTGCGCATGATGGGCGGCGCGACGATCCTGGAAAACAATCTGGTCCAGACCCAGGCATCTGCGGCGGGCACGCTGTCCTGCGTGTTCATCTCGTTCCCCTGCCTGGTCATGATCGGCTACTGGCAGCATTTCCCGTATCTCGAGACAATGCTGCTCTCGATGGTCGGGGGAATGACGGGCGTCCTGTTCACGGTCCCGCTGCGCCGCGCGATGGTGACGCACAGTTCCCTGCCCTACCCCGAAGGCGTGGCGGCGGCCGAAATTCTCAAGGCCGGGTCCGAGACCGGCGATCCCGACAGCCTGAAGGCGCTTCTGACCGGCGGCCTGATGTCGGCGGTGGTGACGCTGGCCACCGACGGGCTGCGCCTGCTGGCCGACGGGGCCGCCATGACGGCGACATGGGGCGGCGCGGTCTTCCGCGCCTCGACCGGCTTTTCGCTGGCACTGCTGGGCGCGGGCTATCTGGTCGGCATCGCCGGCGGCATCGCCATGCTGCTGGGCGCAGTGATCGCCTGGGGTGTGGCCGTCCCGATCCTCAGCACCATCCTGCCCAACCCGTCCCACCTGGCGCCGGCGGATTTCGCCACCGCGCTGTGGGCGCAGAAAGTCCGCTTCATGGGGGCGGGCACGATCTCGATCGCGGCCATCTGGACGTTGGCGATGCTGGCCCGCCCGGTCGCCGCCGGCATCCGCGACATGCTCCGCGCCGGCGCGACCATCGGGGACGCGGGCGATGACCGCGACCTGGCGCCACGCACGCTGGGCCTGCTGGCGGGCGCACTGCTGCTGGTGCTGTTCGGCCTGTTCGTCGCCTTCCAGGTGCCGGCGGCAACAAACGGCCACGCCATCATCACGGCAGCGCTGGCCGCCGTCGCATTCTGTGCGCTGTTCGGCTTCCTGGTGGCAGCCGCCTGCGGCTACATGGCGGGGATCGTCGGGTCGTCCTCATCGCCGCTGTCGGGCATCGCCATCATCGCGACGGTCATGATCGCCTCGTTCCTGCTGCTGCTGGAAGGGCTGGGCCTGCTGCCCGCCGAAATGTCGGCGAATGGCCACCACCTGGCCATCGCCTTCGCCCTGTTCCTGCTGTCGGCGATCGTCGCGTCGACGGCGATTTCCAACGACAATCTGCAGGACCTGAAGACCGGCCAACTGGTCGGCGCATCCCCATGGCGGCAGCAGGCCGCCCTGCTGGTCGGCTGCGCCAGCGGCGCGATCGTCATCCCGCCGGTGCTGGAACTGCTGTACCAGGCCTATGGCTTCGTCGGCGCGATGCCGCGCCCGGGCATGGATGCCAGCCACGCCCTCGCCGCGCCGCAGCCCGCGCTGCTGGTGACGCTCACGACCGGCATCTTCCTGCACCAGCTCGACTGGACGATGATCCTGCTGGGGGTCGGGCTGGGCGCGGTCCTGATCGCGACGGACCTGCTGCTGCGCCGACGCGGGGGCGCCCTGCCGCCGCTGGCGGTCGGCATCGGCCTGTACCTGCCCCCCGCCGTCAGTGTGACGCTGGCGATCGGCGCCGTGCTGGGGTGGGCCTGTACCCGACGCGCGACGCAAGGCGGCCGCAGCGCCCATGCCGAGACCGGAACCGGCACCATGCTGGCCTCCGGCTTCATCGTCGGCGAAAGCCTGACCGGCGTTCTGCTGGCCGCGATCGCCGGGGCGACGGGACGGGACGACACGCTGTCCGTCCTGCCGGCGGAGGCCGGCATGGTGCCCGGGCTGCTGGGCTTCGGGGTATTCGTCGCCATATGCATCTGGTTCGGCCGCAGCATACGGCGCGGGTGATCGTTCAAGAACTGCATGGAAACTGGCAAAGGACTGATCCGGTGATTCCCTTCTCGGTGCTCGACCTGTCGCTTATCGTCCGGGGCAGCGACGCCGCCACGGCGTTCCGCAACAGCCTGGCCTTGGCCCGGCATGCCGAATCCCTGGGCTTCAACCGCTACTGGGTGGCGGAACATCATTCCATGCCGGCCATCGCCTCGGCCGCGACGGCGGTCCTGATCGGGCATCTTGCGGCGGGGACGCGCACCATCCGGGTGGGTTCGGGCGGGATCATGCTGCCGAACCATGCGCCGCTGGCGATCGCCGAGCAGTTCGGCACGCTGGAAAGCCTGTTCCCCGGCCGCATCGACCTGGGCCTGGGCCGCGCCCCGGGATCGGACCAGGAAACCATGCGCGCCCTGCGCCGCGATCCGGCCAGCGCCGACCGCTTCCCGCAGGACGTGGTCGAGCTGCTGCATTATTTCGATCCGCCCTCACCCGGCCAGCGGGTGCGGGCCATCCCGGGCGCCGGGCTGGATATTCCGGTGTGGCTACTGGGGTCTTCCCTGTTCTCGGCGCACCTGGCGGCGTCGCTGGGCCTGCCCTTCGCCTTCGCCTCGCATTTCGCGCCCGACCAGATGGAGGACGCGGTGGCCCTGTATCGCCACCGCTTCACCCCGTCCCGGCATCTCGACGCGCCTTACGTCATGCTGGGGCTGAACGTCGTGGCGGCCGACAGCGACGATGCGGCGCGCCTGCTGTTCACCTCGCACCAGCAGCAATTCGTGGCCCTGCGCCGGGGCATGCCCGGGCAGTTTCCACCCCCCGTCGCCTCGACCGACGGGTTGTGGACACCGGCGGAACAGGCGGGGATCGACCGGGCGCTGGCATGTTCCGTGGTCGGGGGACCTGCTGCCACGCGGGCGGGCATCCATGCCTTCATCGCACGGCACCGCCCGGACGAACTGATGATCGTCGGCGCCATCCACGACCACACGGCGCGCCTGCGGTCGTTCGGGATCGCGGCCGCCGCGCGACAGGACTAAACGCCCGGGTCAAAGACGATGATGGACGGCCCGACCCGGCGATGCGATGATCGGGCCATGCCCATCCAGTTCAAAGACCTCGATTTCCCGTCGCCCACGGCCGACAGCCTCGCCGCCGCCTTCGACCGCGTCACGGCGTTGCTGGACGGCGGCAGGCGGGACGATGCCCTGTCCCTGTTCGATACCGAACGCCGCGCCTACGACAGTTGGGCGTCGCTGGTCGCGCTGCGGTTCGCGCAGGATACGACGGACCCCAGGGCGAAGGCCGACCGGGACCTGGCCGACAGCCTGACGCCCCTCGTTACCGGGCACGAGGTCGCGATCAAGCGCCGACTGCTGGACGATCCCGACCGGGCGGGCCTGACGACGGCCATCGGCACCCATGCCGTGCAACTTTGGGAAACCGACATCACGACCTTCGACCCGCGCATCCGCGACGCGCTGGAGGAAGAAGCCCGGCTGGGCGGTGAATACACCGCCCTTCTGGCCTCCGCCCGGGTGACCGTAGCGGGACAGACCGTCAACCTGTCGGGGCTGGCGCCGTTCGCCGAAAGCCTGGACCGTGCCACCCGGCACGAGGCCGAACAGGCGCGCTGGACGTTCTTTGCCGAGCACGGGGCGAAGCTCGATTCGCTGTACGACCGGCTGGTCCAGGTCCGCCACGGCATGGCCAGGACGCTGGGCTATGACAGCTATACCCCGCTGGGCTACCGGCGGATGCGCCGGGTCGATTACGGCCCGGCCGAAGTCGCCCGCTTCCGCGACGACGTGCTGAACCATGTCGTGCCGCTGGTACAGGCGATCCTGGAAAACCGGCGCCTGACCATGAACTGGGACCGGCTGCGGGCCTGGGACGAACCGCTGATCGACCCGCTGGGCAACCCCAGACCCGTCGGCGATCACGACCTGCTGGTCGCGCGCGCGCAAACCATGTTCGACCGGCTGGGCGGCGATCTGGGGAACTTTTACCGCCAGATGGTCGAGGGCGGGTTCCTTGACCTCCGCAATCGGGAGGGCAAGGCCGGCGGCGGATTCTGCACCGCGTTCCCCAGCGTCGGCATGCCGTTCATCTTCGCCAATTTCAACGGCACGCAGCACGACATCAACGTCTTCACCCACGAAATGGGGCATGCCTACCAGAACTGGAAAAGCCGGGACCTCCCGGGCATCGACCTGCTCTGGCCGACGATGGACGCGGCCGAGATCAATTCGATGGCGCTGGAATTCCTGACCTGGCCGCAGATGGACCTGATGGTCGAGGACGGGCTGGCGGACCGCTTCCGCCGCATGCACCTGATCGGCTCACTGTCCTTCCTGCCCTATGGGGCCTGCGTCGATCACTTCCAGCATGAAGTCTATGCCCGTCCGGACATGACGCCGGACGAACGGCACGCGACCTGGCAGCGGCTGGAAAAGCTCTATCTGCCCTGGCGGGATTACGGCGACCTCGCCTGGCCGTCCAAGGGTGGACGGTGGCAGGCGCAGGGCCATATCTACCGGTCACCCTTCTATTACATCGACTATACCCTGGCCCTGTGCTGCGCGATGCAGTTCTGGCTGCACAGCCGCACCGACCACGCGGGGGCGATGGCGGTCTATACCGACCTGTGCTCGCTGGGCGGGTCGCAGCCTTTCACCGGTCTGGTCGCCGCCGCCGGCCTGGACAGCCCCTTCGAACCGGGCACCCTTGCCGACATCGTGCAGGAAGCCGAGCGCGTCCTGCAGATGCGCTGACATCCCGTCACGGTCCCTGAGATCACGGTCTCTGAGACACTGATTTAAAATTCGTTCTGTCGAGTGAAAGTGCCGCATAGCGCGGCGCGCGCATTGATGATCGAGAGCACCATGGCGCAGGAAAAACGCGTCGCATCACCAATGGACGAATTTAGACTCGTCTCTAACGCGCGTTCCACGCCGCCAGCAGGTCCACCACCGCCTGCGACGACATGTGCCGCGCGTCGCCCAGCGCCAGCGTCCCGTCGGGGTTCAGCAACCGGCCCTGCGGCGTGATGATCAGGACCGTCGGCACCGCCTTGATGGTCACCCCATAGCGCTGCGCGATATCCAGGTTGGTGTTGATACGCCCGACATTGACCGTCACCTCGACGAAATGCGCATCGATCCACGGCGCGACCTGCGGCAGGCGCAGCACGCCGGCCATCAGGCGGCAGTCCGGGCACCAGTTCCCCCCGAAATCCAGCAGCACGTTCTTCCCGCTGGCCTGTGCGGCGCGAAAGGCGGCGGCGACCTGCGCCGGGGCATCGGCGGGCGAGCCATATGGGGCGGGAACGGCGGTGGGCATTGCCTGCCCCACCTGCGGCACCGGATTCGACGGCACGGCGGCCTGGGCCGGCACGGCCGTCACGATACCCAGCAGGGCGGACAGGGGCAGGAGGCGACGAAGGGACATGGTGGTGACAATCCGATGACAGAAGAAAATGACGGGATGAACGAGGCATAATGTCGCGTTAACATGGACCCCACGCAAGCTGCGCCATACAGGCCGCGGTCCATCCCCACCGCGCCAAGCGCGCGCCATGCAATTCAAGGATTCGCCCCCGCATGACAATGGCGCCACAGCCCAGCGTCGCCCGCACCCTGATCAAGACCCTGGCCCTCGTCAGCGTGACGGCGGCCCTGATGGCCAGCCTGCGTTTCAGTGCCGTCGTGGCCGGCTGGGTCGACCGGGTTGCCGGAACACGGCTGTGGAGCAGCCTGTACCGCCTGGCCGGGGCGTCGGACGCGCTGTCGCGCGAACGCATGATCATGGCCGGTGTCACCGTCACATGCTTCGTCCTGGCGCTGCCGATCGTCCAGGCCGGCGAATGGTGCGTGGAGCGCGTGCGGGGCCGCCGCGGCTGACGCGGATCACGTCCGGCCGGTCAGTCCGGTCGCGGGATAGTCCGGCCCGGATCGCGATCCCAGAAGAACGTCAGCTCGTGCTTGTTGTGCCACAGATGCTGCACGCGGCCGCCCGGGATTGCCGCGAATGCCTCGGCGGTCTCGTGGTCGGTCCCACCCTGGAACTTGATGGTCATCACGATGCGGCGGGCGGTCCCGGCCGCCACCCATCGCCGCGCCAGCGCCAGCAGGCGCGGCGGATAGGCGATGATATCGGAAAACATCCAGTCCACCGGTCCCATATCGGCCGGATTGATCCCGAACGCACTGTCCCGCCGGGCCGCCACCCCCGGCATCGCGGCGACACGGGGGTCGAGGTCGGCGCGATCCACCGCCGTGACCCCTGCCCCGCATTGGGCGATCGCCCACGTCCAGCCGCCGGGTGACGCGCCCAGATCGACACAGGTCTCACCCGCGCTCGGCCAGACGCCCAGCCGGGCGCAGGCCTCCCACAGCTTCAGATAGGCCCGCGACGGCGGACCGACCCGGTCCTCGACGAACTGAACCGCGCCATTGACGAAGGGCGACGTCTTGCGCGTCGACAGCAGCATCATGTCGGGGGCGAGCAATGTCCACGCCCCCAGATGCCCCGTGGGTGCCGCCCCCGGGAACACCAGCGGCCGCGCGCGAACCGGCGGCAGGCGCGCCTCGATCAGCGCGGCGCGGCGATGATGACCCACCGCATGGCAGGCCCAGTTCCGCTGGCGCGCCCGCAGCAGCGCGGCGGCAGCACCGATCGAGGGCACCGGATGCAGTTCGGGGGCCAGCCAGGTGTCCAGTGCCCACGCGGCCTCGACCGGCGGGGCCGACGACAGCGCCAGCCGTCCATGCCAGCCCATGGGTTCGACACCCTTGCGACGCAATTCCTCGGTCAGGGGGTCTTCGAATCCTTCTGCGGCCAGATAGGCCGCGCGGACGGGATGCGGCAGCGCGGGCGGCGGTGCGACCGGCTGATCCGATGAGGATGTCGTCATCATGCCGTCAGGCGCGCATCGCATCCACGGCCAGCAGCAGCCACGCCAGCATCAGCGTACTGCCACCGGTCGGCGCCACGGGGCCGAGATGGATGCCCGTCACCCCGGTCCAGGCCACCGCCCCGCAAAACAGGATCGTCCCCACCGCGAATCCGCATCCCGACAGCAGCAGCAGGATCCGCCGTCCGCGCTGGGCCAGCAGCACGCCCACCACCAGCAGCGCCAGCGCGTGCCACATGCCCATCTGCACGGCCTCGCGCGCCAGGGCGCGGCCGCCCGGGGCGAAGGCCGGGTCGGGCAGGTGCGCCGCCAGCGCGCCACCGGCCACCGACAGCAACCCCGCCAGGCCGCCGACGATCTGGAAGGACCGGGCGGACCGGGGCGGGGAAAATGGAAAAACAGGCAGGACCGTCATGATGTGGCGGAGTGTAGCCGCACCGCCCGGTTGACGTATAGTCGCCCCATGCCACGCCATGACCTGTTCCCCGACATCGCGCCATACGAAAGCGGATACATGTCCGTCGCCGACGGACATGAATTGTACTGGGAACAGGCAGGCAACCCCCGGGGCCGGACCGTGCTGTTCCTGCATGGCGGCCCGGGGGCCGGGGCCGGGGCCGTGCATAGGCGCTTCTTCGACCCCGCCCACTGGCGCGTCATCCTGTTCGACCAGCGCGGCGCGGGGCGGTCGCGCCCCCATGCGTCGGTCACGTCCAACACGACGCCCCATCTGGTGGGTGATATCGAAACCCTGCGCCGCTTCCTGGGAATCGACGACTGGATATTGTTCGGCGGCTCATGGGGATCGACCCTGGCCCTGATGTACGCGCAGACCTACCCGGAACGGGTGCGGGGAATGGTGCTGCGCGGGATCTTCCTGGGACGCCCGCAGGAACTCGACTGGTTCTTTCATGGGCTGGCCAACGTCTTCCCCGACGCGCACGACGCCTTCCTGTCGCATCTGCCGGTCCATGACCGGCACGATCCGCTGGCCGCCTATGCGCGGCTGCTGTTCGATCCGGACCCGGGCATCCATCTGCCGGCGGCGCGGGCCTGGTCGGCGTACGAGGGCACATGTTCCACCCTGATCCCCGCACCCGCCGCCGTCGCGGGATTCGCCCATGACCGCGCCGTCATCGGCCTGGCCCGGATCGAAGCCCATTATTTCCGCCATGGCCTGTTCCTGCCGCCCGATGGCCTGCTGGGGGGCATGCCGCGGATCGCCCATATTCCCGGCCGGATCATCCAGGGACGGTACGACATGGTCTGCCCCAGCCAGTCGGCGTGGGACCTGGCGCGCCACTGGCCGCAGGCCACACTCGCGATGGTGCCAGATGCGGGCCACTCTGCCCTGGAACCCGGCATCCGCCGCCGCCTGGTCGCCTGCGTCGAGGATCTGCGGGACACGTGACGACGGCCCTGCCGGCCCACAGATTGCCGGACCCGGCAAAACCGGTCATGCTCCGGAACGTTCGGTGTCGGTTCATCCACCCCCCGTCATCGGGCCTTTCTGACTGGAATTGCGTTCATGAAGACATACGCACGCTGGCTGTTCGCGGCCTCGATCCTGCCCCTGGCCGCCTGCGCCGGGGCGCCGAAGGCCCCGCCCGCGCCCCCTCCGCCGCCGCCCTTTGCCGAGGCCGACGCCACGTTCGTCGAAAAGGCATCCGTCGCGAACACATTCGAAATCGCGACCGCCCGCCTGGCGGATACCCGGTCGCACAATGCGAAGGTCAAGGCATTCGCAGCCCAGATGGTATCCGACCATAGCGCCAACCAGGACAAGCTGGGCGCCATCGCCACGCAGCACGGCGTGACCTTGCCGACCGACCTCAGCACCGACGAGGAAAAGACCGTCGACGACCTGAAGGCTGAAACCGGACGCAAGTTCGACCGCGATTTCCTGGCGGTGCAGGTGCAGGGCCATACCGACGCCCTCTCCCTGTTCCAGGCCGAGGCCCAGAATACCACGGATGCCGACCTGAAATCCTATGCGACCGACACCGCGACGACCGTGCAATCCCACCTGGACATGGCCAGGAGCCTGAGCACCCCGACCCATGCGCGTCACGGCCGGTACCATCATCATCACCACTGACGGCGCTACTCCCGCCGCGTAATTCATAACAGAACGGACGACGAACGACATATCATGGCTATCAGGATCGACCGGATCGTCACGCGCGGCGGCGACGGCGGACAGACATCGCTGGGCGACGGCACGCGCGTCGACAAGACCTGCCCCCGCATCGAAGCCCTGGGGGTGGTCGACGAGGCCAACGCGGCGATCGGCGTCCTGCGCCTGCACGTCTGTCCGCCGTCGCCTGACGCCGCGTGCCTGGCGCGCGTGCAGTCCCTTCTGTTCGATATCGGCGGGGTGCTGTGCGTTCCCGAACCGGGCGATCCGAGCGCGGAGACCGACATCTTCCGGGGCGGGGACGACGCCGTCGCCGCCCTGGAGGACGCAACCGAACGCCTGCGCGCCCACCAGGAACCGCTGCGCAGCTTCGTACTGCCCGCCGGCAGCGCGGGGGCAGCCCATGCCCACCTGGCCCGGACCGTGGTCCGCCGCGCCGAACGCCGGGTCCTGACGCTGCGGCGCGAGGCCGCGGTCAGCCCCTCGGTCCTGCGTTGCCTGAACCGGCTGTCCGACTATCTGTTCGTCCTGGCGCGTCACCTGAACGATGACGGTCGGCAGGACGTCTTGTGGGAACCGGGCCGCTAGGGTCGCGCGTTCTCTTGACCGGATCCCGGGGATTTGCCTCTGGCGAGGTTCAAGGACCAAAATCCCTCGAATCCTGAAGCACCGATTTTCAAGCCCCCTTCAGCGCCCTGTCCGCCTGCGCCATCACCCCGTTCCATTCGGCCGCTGAATGACTGGACACGCCCCGGCACATCGTGACGGCGGCCAACTGGATCCCTCAGCACAGAGCCGTACCGCACACCGACCCGTTTTCCTGCACCTTCGCCGGGCATCCCTGGGTCGCACATGAACGGCCGTCCAAGCTTCTGATGACCGTCGCCTTCGTCCCGTCCGATGGGACGGGCTGCTGATTCTGATCGGGCTGGCCCTTGCCCTGACCGGCGGCAGGATCACCGCCTTCGTCGCGCGCCATGGTATTCGCTGGACGATACTTGTACCCAACGAACCCCTTCCAGGATGGCGACGCCTGCGTGCCGACAGGATCGCCGTCATCCCCATCCAGGCGGATGCCGCGCCAGTCTGCCTCGCGCCACCAGGTCCCGGTCAGATCCGCGTCAGTGGATGGCCCGGGGGCGCCAGCTCGCGCAGGGCCTCGAACGCCGCCTCGACCAGCCGGGCGCGGCTGGCCATCACGTCGAGTTCCAGCAGGACCTCGCCGTCATCCGGTTCCTCCAGCGCCTCGAACTGGCTGTTCAGCATCGTCGACGGCATGAAATGGCCGGTCCGCTGCCCCAGGCGTGGCGCGATGTCCTCTTTCCGGCCCTTGAGATAGACGAAGCCGACCTCGGGATCCCCGCCCGAGATGATTTCGCGATAATGCCGCTTCAGGGACGAACAGGTCACGATTCCATATCCGCCGGAGGACAGCCATGACCGCGCCACCTCGGCGATCTTTTCCAGCCAGGGGGCACGGTCCTCGTCGGTAAGGGGGATGCCCTTGCTCATCTTGGCGATGTTCGCCTCGGGATGCAGCTCATCGCCCTCGACGATCGGCCACCCGATCCGGCGGGCCAGAAGCTGCGCCAGAGTGGACTTGCCTGATCCCGAAACCCCCATCACCACCAGGACACGCGGCGCGCCCACCTGCTTCAGGCGCGTAGATGCTTTCGCAAGTGGAATATGTGGCGCCTCGAACGGCGGCTCTACGACGGACGCGGTCAGGGGGGCGTGCTGTGCCATGATGAACGTTTTTCCTTTTTAGTTTTCTTGATTGTCGGCTGTCCGGTCAGGAACAAGCCGGGCCGGAGCCCCCGTCGCGCCTGGTGGACGCCGGTGGACGGGGCAATACCGAACCTTACCCGCATAGTGGTGTCCCTGCCATCCGGACAGAGCAAGCGTTCTGGCCGGATTTCACAGAAAAGTGAACTTCCTGCGCAGGCCGTTACGGTGGGATCGGAACATGGTGATCGGACGCCGATCACCCCCGCGACGGATCGGTCAGGAATAGAATCGTAATCACGAAAAAGAATGGCCGGTGCGCGCAACATCGCCCCGACCGTTCGAGGTCGGTTTCTTCGATTTTCGTCATTTGGGAAATACCAGGCACACATGCGCCCCTTCAAATACAGGACTCCCACGGTGCAGAGCCTGTCCAAACTGTAATGACAGGCATGACATATCCCGTCCACATGTGAAAGAAACTACCCCGGCAGGGGCTTTGGCACGTGTTTCGGCATATAAAAACCGTTTTTCAAAGAATTTCCTACATAACGGTCTTGCGTTTTCTTTCCGAAAGAGGCTATGGGATGCAAAATCATTATGAATTTCGATTCTGCGCCCCCCGTTGAAAAGCCAGAGCGACACACGCTGACATAAAAATGTAATTATTCAGCCCGGGATAAGCCCCGAGTCGTCTGTCCTTTCGTATTTTTCGAGAGTTTCTGCCGTGTCCGTATATAATGAATCGCTTCCGTTTTCTGGCGAGACGGAACAGGCCGACATCGATAACCGCGAGGAAGTCAGCGAGCAGTCCTTGCGCCTGGCCCTGTCGCGGCTGGGATCGAAGCGCGGCGCCTCCGCCCCCTCGCCCACAGCCGCACCGTCGCCCGCCCCGCGCCTTCCCCGCGCCCACGATCCCGCACAACGCCGGCGGAAGTTCGTCCAGGATGGCGAAGTCCGGGTCGAGCACCACGCCACGTCCCGTCCCACCCCCCGGACGCTGCATATCCAGGCGGACGATGGCGGAGAGGTCGAGCGCCTGCGCCAGCAAATCCGCCACGAGCAGAAACTGCGCGAGGACGCCGAGCGCACCGCCCATGAAACGCAGGCCAGCCTGCGTTCCCTGGAGACGCGCATCGGTCACGCCGACATCATCCTGGCCGAAACGAAGTCCGAGATCGAATCCCGCGACGACGAAATCCAGGCGCTGAAGGCCAGCCTTCTGACGGTCCGGGCCGAGACGAGCCGGCTGGAGGCCGAACTGGCCCAGCTCCGCCGCCAGGCGACGCCGCCGGCTCCGGCCCCCGTCCGCCGCCCGCGCAGGACCACCGTCCGGATCGAGGAGCCGGAGGATGAGCCCGAGCCCGTCAAATGGTGGATCAAGAAGAAATAATCGGCGACACCCGTCTCCGTCCCGGCGCCATGGCCTGCCTGCCCGTTTCCACGGACCGGATTGCGCAGGCGATCGTCATCGCCAGCATGGGGTGCGCCATCGCAGTCCTGATGATGGCGCCACTGATCGGTGGGCTGTTCGTCCTGCTGCGCGACGTCTTCGGCGCGCTGACGTTGCCTTTCTCGCTCCTGTTCGGCATGGCGGGCCGCGGTGACCACGCGGCGGCACTGGGCCATGTGGTCGGCGCGATGGGGTCGGACCTGCTGCGCCATCCGTTGCGCGCGCTTTGCGCCGCCGCCCTGTGTGGCGCCAGCACGGTTCTGTTCGTCCTGGCGCGCGGTGCCGGGGCGCGATTGATGCTGATCGGCGCGGCAACGGCCAGCATCGGCGCCGCATGGCTCGGCGGCTATCCGGTCGCGCTGGTCCTGGCGCCGGGCTTCATCACCGAATGCCTGTGCGCCATGCGGCCGGCCGGACGCTGGCCGAAATGACGCCCTGTCCGGGATCTTCCTGACGCCCGTGAAAACATGATACCGCGTCAGGTGCCTGCGCCCGATAGAAAACATGTTTCCACCGACGGCCAGACAAGAGCAACAAGAACATCCGTCACGTCAGCAGGACCATTACATGGCAGCAACGAGGTCTCGCCCCGCGGCTTTCGATCGCGCAGCACCCCATCCCCCCATCGTCACCGACATCCCGGCCCGGCTGGACCGCCTGCCCTGGTCGCGTTTTCATGTACTGGTGGTCGTCGCACTCGGCATCACCTGGGTCCTGGACGGGCTGGAAGTCACGGTCGTGGGGTCCGTGGCACCCGTGCTGCAACGGGGCGACACGCTGGGCCTGACGGCGGAAGGCATCGGGGCCGCAGCGTCATCCTATGTCGCAGGCGCCGTCATCGGCGCGCTGCTGTTCGGGTGGATGAGCGACCGGCTTGGCCGGCGGCAGATCTTCACCGTGACGCTGGGGCTATATATCCTTGGTGTCGGCTTGACCGCCCTGTCGTGGAACCTGGCCAGCTTCGCGCTGTTCCGCCTTGTCACCGGGCTTGGGATCGGCGGCGAATATTCGGCCATCAATTCCGCCATCGACGAGTTGATGCCCGCCCGCCTGCGCGGTCGCGTCGACCTGATCGTCAACGGCACGTTCTGGGCCGGGGCGGCGATGGGGGCGGCGGGATCGATGCTCCTGCTGCAGGGGACGCTGATGCCGGTCACTATTGCGTGGCGGGTCATCTTCGGCCTCGGCGCCGTCATGGGCCTGACGGTCATCGCCCTGCGCCGCTGGGTTCCGGAAAGCCCGCGCTGGCTGATGACCCACCGTCGGATCGAGGAAGCGACCCGCATCGTGGTGGAGATCGAAACCCGGCATGGCGGATCGGCGGTCCGGATGACCGAGACCCTGGACACGGTGTCGATCCATCCCGCCGGCACCTTCGGCTTGCGCCAGGCCCTGATGGTCCTTTCCGGTCCCTATCGCGGCCGGGCCGCCTATGTCCTGGTGCTGATGATCGCGCAGGCGTTCCTGTATAACGCGGTCTTCTTCACCTACGGGCTGGTGCTGACGCGCTACGACCACGTCGCGGACGCGTCGGTCGGATTGTACATGCTGCCGCTGGCGATCGGCAATTTTCTGGGCCCGCTGGTGCTGGGCAAATGGTTCGACACGCTGGGCCGGCGGCGCATGATCGCCCTGACCTATACGCTGGCGGGCATGATGATGTTCGTCGTGTCCGTGCTGTTCGCCGCCGGAATGCTGGATGCCCGCCTCCAGACGATGCTGTGGATGGTGATCTTCTTCTTCGCCTCGGCGGCGGCCAGCGCCGCCTACCTGACGGCCAGCGAAATCTTTCCGCTGGAAATCCGCGCCCTAACGATCGCACTGTTCTATGCCCTGGGCACGCTGTTCGGCGGCGTCGCCGCACCGTTCCTGTTCGGATGGCTGATCGGCCGGGGCAGCCTGCTGTCGCTGGCGACCGGCTACGGGGCGGCGGCATTGCTGATGCTGCTGGCCGCCGCGGTGACCGCGCGCTGGGGCATCGACGCCGAAGGACAGTCGCTGGAGCGGATCGCGCCGCCCCTGTCCTCGCTGATGTGATAGACTGTCCGGATTATAGCATGAGCCCGCATTCCATTCCCCCGGCGCCAGCGGCGTACCGCACGCTCGATACCAATGGCATCCGCTCGTTTCTGGCCGGCGTGCCCACCCTGGCCGCACGCCTGGGCGGCCCGGCCGCACGCTGGCGGATCCGCGAGGTCAGCGACGGCAACCTGAACAACGTCTTCCTGATCGACGGTCCGGCGGGCGGCGTCTGCTTCAAGCAGTCCCTGCCCCATGTACGCGTGGACCCGGCGTGGAAGATGCCGCTGGACCGCACCTTCTACGAGGCCGCCTACCTGCGCGAAATCAGGCCCTGCGTCGGCGCGCTCACGACCGATGTCCTGCATTTCGACCCCGACCTGTTCGTGCTGGTGGTGGAAAGCCTGGACCGGCACGTCGTCCTGCGGCGGGGCCTGATGGAGGGTGGGGCCTGGCCAGACGCAGCCCGCGCCGTCGGCGCCTTTGTCGCGCATGGCACCTTCCGCACGTCGCTGCTCGCCGCCCCGTTCGAAGAGGTCACGCGCCGTCTGGATATATTCTCCGGCAATCGCACCCTGACCCGCATCACGGTCGACCTGATCCTGACCGACCCGTATCGCGACCATCCGCGCAACCACTGGATCAGCCCGGACCTGGACAGGATCGCGGCGGAGATCCGAACCGATCCCCGGGTCCGTCGGCGCGTGGGGGCCATGCAGGCCCGCTTCCTGACCTGCCGGCAGGCCCTGCTGCATGGCGACCTGCATACCGGCTCGGTCATGGTGTCGGCCGACGATACCCGGATCATCGACGGCGAATTCGCCTGCCCCGGCCCCATCGGCTTCGATTGCGGCCTGTTCATCGGCAATTTGCTGCTGCATCTGTTCGCCTGCCGCGATGCCGACGGGCAGGACCGGGCAGTGCGGGATGTCGCCCAGTTCTGGACCAGCTTCCACGACACATTCCTGGAGTTGTGGCACACCGCCACCCGGCAGGACGGGAACGGCGACGCCTATGCCGCTGCCCTGTTCCGCGACGATCCGTCCGGCCTGCTGAAGGCTCAGGCCGATTTCATGCAGGACGTGGCAGAGGACACGATCGCCTTCGCCGCGATGGAAATCATCCGTCGCATCGTGGGATACGCCCACGTGCCCGATTTCGATACGATTCCCGACATGGCCGCCCGCGCGGAACGACAGGGCACGGCCCTGGCGCTGGCGCGCGACCTGCTGGCCGCCCCCGGTTCCACGACCTCCATCGCCGGGCTGATCGACCTGGCCCGCGACCGTGCGCGCCGTTATCCATAACGTTCGCGCACCGGTTGAACTGCCGCCGGCCAGCCCATACGCTGGTCAAGGCTTCGGGTAAGGAATCCAATGACGCATGCAGCGCCCCATGCGACCGAGCGGTCGGTGGTTGACATCACCGACCTGGTCAAGATTTTCGGCACGCGCCGGGCATTGGATGGCATGTCGGTTTCGATCGCCCCGGGGGAAATCGTGGCGTTGCTGGGACCGAACGGGGCTGGAAAATCCACCCTGATCGGCTGCCTGCTCGGCTTTCTTCTGCCGAATTCGGGCAGTGCACGGATTTTCGGATACGAGGCGGGGGAGCTGCCGCCCGAAGCGCGTGCGCGCATGGGATATGTGCCCCAGGCCATGAACGCCTTTCCCTCGTTCCGCGTGGGGCAACTGATCGATTACCTGGGCACGTTCTACGCCGTGCCGCCACCGCCCCCCGATCCGGCATTGCTGGCCTGGGCGAACCTAGACATGGCCGCGCGGGTCAAGAGCCTGTCGGGTGGACAGAAGCAACGCCTGTCCATCGTGCTGGCCTTTCGCCATCAGCCCGATTTCCTGGTGCTGGATGAGCCTGTGGCCAGCCTCGATCCGCAGGCGCGGCGCGATTTCATGGCCTTGCTGGCCGATTACTGCGCCGGTTCGCAACGAAGCGTGCTGATCTCCTCCCACATCCTGTCCGATCTGGAGAAGGTTGCGACCCGCGCCCTTTTCGTCGCACGGGGGCGGGTCGTGCATGACACGCCGATGGCCCGTTTCCGCGAATCGATCCGCTGGATCGTGCCGACCGCGGGGGCGTCGGCACTGCCGGCGGACCTGCTGGACGGACGGCTGCCCCTGAAACCCCTGGGAACGGACACCGCGACGGGCGCCATCCTGGTCGACGGCTGGTGCGACGCCATGCGCGGGCACCTGGCCGACAGGGCGGACATCCGCACGCCCGACCTCGAGGCCGCGTTTCTGGAAATCACCCGATGATTTCGGCCTGGGCATGCTATCGGGCGGCCTTGCGCAACTATGCCTCGCGCGCGTTCATCATCGGCAATCCCAACGTCTATTCCGCACTGGCCTTTCTGGTGCTGACACCCGGCTGGATCGAACGGGTGGCGCCCGGACTGGGGCATGGCACGACCGATGCACTGGATCACGCTGAATTCAATCCGTTGTTCATGGCCGCACTGATGGGCATGGCCAGTATCGGCACCTATTACTGGCGCCAGGTCGGCGACGCGATCGCCGTGACGATTCCGGGTTTCCTGGCGGCGGAACTCCACGCGGGCCTCAGCGTCGTCGGCCTGCTGTTCGTGCTGCTGACGATTCCGCTGCTGTGGTGCGGCCTGCCGGCCGCGGGCTCGGCCGCGTTCGTCGCCGCCAGCTTTACCTTCGGGGCGGGCATCCGTCCGGTGCGCGGCCAGAAGCCGTGGGAAAAATCGCTGCGCGTGTTGTTGGTGGCAGGCGGATTGCTGCTTATCTTCATGCCGCGATGGCAGGTCTGGCTCCTGTTCCTGCCATGGCCGCTGGCTGGTGGCGTCGTGGCCCTGTCCGGCGCGCTCGTGGTCCTGAGCATGACCCATCACGTCGGCCGCACCCAGGCCGAACATGAGCGCGCGGAAAGCCTGGCCGACGCCCGGCCGATCGCCACGGCAAGACCGGGCCGCGCACGCGCGATGTTCAGGCGCCTGCTGCTCTGGCAGCCGGCCCGGCTGCGGCAGGCGCCATTGCCGCCGACCCTGTCACGCCCCATCGGGCCGCTGGGCATCCTGCTTTCGGCGCTGGTCTCGGTTGCCGTCATGCTGATCCTCAGCGCCGTCATGGCGGCCGTCCTGAGCATGGTGAATGGCGAAGCGTTTGATCGACTCTTCCTTCACGCCGCGCGAACGAATCTGCTGACGCTTCCGTCCCTCGCGCTCATGGGGCTGAACAACTGGCTGATGAATCGCAAGGACTGGCCGTTCTTCTTCATGGCCGGACGATATGGGGGCCGCCTGGCCTTCGCACGGGCGATGTTCGGGGCCTATCTGGTCAACGCCATCCTGACGGGGGTCGGGATCGTCGCGCCCGTCATGCTGTTCGAAGTCCTTCTGGGCAGCGTGCCGGCCGCGGCGGGCGGATGGCTGGGGCTGCTGCTGGTCCTGATGTTCGTCGGCGCCTGCCATGGATCGTCCGTTCCCCTGCTGTGGCGGGAACAGGGCGGCAAGGGCGTCACCGTCATGGCCGGGATCGCAGCCTACATGACGATGGCCCTCGCCAATCCGGTCGCCTTGTACCGCGACGACCATGCCGGCGCGGCAATCGTCACGGCCTTGTCGATTTTCGTGGCGGGGCTGGCAGTCTCGCGGCTGGCGCCCCGGCAGCTGGCCCGCATGGACTGGCCGTTCGACGGGGAATAGCGCGCTTCAGGCCAGCCCGTCCACGAACGCCGCAATCCGGGCGCAGGCCTCGCGCAGGGTTTCGTCGTCCGTGGCGCAGGAAAGGCGCAGATAGGGCCCCTTGCCGAAGGCGCTGCCATGGACGCAGGCGACATGCTGCTCATCCAGCAGGGCGAAGGCGAAATCCTCGTCCGTTACCAGCATGCGGCCGCCCCGGCTGGTCCGGCCGAGGCAGGCCGCAATGCCGGGATAGGCGTAGAACGCCCCCTGTGGCATCGCGCAGGTCACGCCGGGAATGGCGCGCAACGCCTCGACCACCATGGTGCGGCGGCGGGCATAGGTATCGCGCATTTCGGCGATCAGTTCGGCCGGACCGTCCAATGCGGCGGCCGCGGCGGCCTGGCTGATGGAACATACACCCGACGTCGCGTTCCCCTGCACCCGCGTCATCATGCGGATCAGGCGTTCCGGGCCGCCGGCATAGCCGACGCGCCAACCGGTCATGGCATAGGATTTCGAAACCCCGTTCAGGGTCAGGACCCGCGCTTTCAGGTCGGGCGCGACGGCGGCAAGGGAATAATGCCGCGCGCCATCGAAGACCAGATGTTCGTAGATCTCGTCGGACAGGATCCAGATCCCGGGATGCCGGCGCAACACGTCGGCGATCGCCTCCAGATCCGCCAGGGTAATCACGGCGCCCGTCGGGTTGCTGGGAAAATTCAGCACGACCCAGCGTGTCCGGGGCGTGATCGCGGCCTCCAGCGCCGCCGCGGACAGGCGGAACCCGTCTTCCTCGCGGCAATCGGCGAAGACCGGGACGCCGCCGAACAGCTGGGCCGCCAGCGGATAGCTGACCCAGTACGGCGCGGGGGTGACGATTTCATCCCCCGCATCGATCGTCGCCATGAAGGCGTTGAAGATCACCTGCTTGCCGCCGTTCGACACCATCAGTTCCGACGGCGCGTAGACCAGGCCGTTTTCGCGCGCGAACTTCCGCGCGATCGCGGCCTTCAGCGCCGGGGTGCCGTCGACGGGCGGATATTTCGTCTGCCCGTCCAGCGCCGCGCGATGCGCGGCCTCGATCACCGCCGGGGGGGTGGCGAAGTCGGGCTCGCCCAGTGCCAGCGACAGGACCTGGTGCCCCTGGGCGCGTAACGCGCGCGCGCGAACGGCCATGGCGATGGTGGCGGGCGACGCCAGCCGCTCCGTACGGCCGGCAAAACCCGGTTCGACCTCCATCATCGTCTCCACCCGTCAGCGCAGGCCGGCGCAGAAGCGCTGGATGCGCGCGCAGGCCTCGCGCAGGCTGTCGGTGTCGGTGGCGTAGGAAATGCGGAAATGGCCGGGGAACATGAAGGCCGCGCCGTGAACGGCCGCGACGCCCTCTTCCTCCAGCAGGGCGGTCACGAAGGCCTCGTCATCGACGATCGCCGTCCCGCCCGCGCTGGTCTTGCCCAGGCAGCCTTCCAGCGACGGATAGACATAGAACGCGCCTTCCGGCCTCTGGCAGTGCAGGCCCTTCGCCTGGTTCAGCATGCTGACCACCAGGTCGCGCCGCCCCTGATAGGCCTGCACCATGTCGCCGATGAAATCCTGCGGGCCGGACAGGGCCTCCAGCGCCGCCGCCTGGCTGATCGAGCAGGTGCCCGACGTCGACTGGCTCTGCAATTTGTTCATGGCGCTGGTCAGGGCCGCCGGGGCGCCGGAAAACCCGATGCGCCAGCCCGTCATGGCATAGGCCTTGGACACGCCGTTCATGGTCACCGTCCGGTCGCGCAGGCGGGGTTCGACCTGCACGATCGTCGCGGGGACGAACCCGTCATAGACCAGCTTGTCATAGATATCGTCGGTGAAGATCCAGATATCCGGATGACGCAGCAGCACGTCGCAGATCGGCCGCAGGTCCTCGGCCGAATAGGCGGCCCCGGTCGGGTTGTTCGGCGAGTTCAGGAAGAACCATTTGGTGCGCGGCGTGATCGCCGCCTCCAGATCCTCGGCCCGCAGCTTGAACCCGGTTTCGGCCGGGCACGGCACGATGACGGGCGTGCCGTCGGCCAGCGCCACGATATCGGGATAGGACACCCAGCATGGCGCGGGGATGATCGCCTCGTCCCCCGGGTTCATCGTCGCCACCATGGCGTTGAAGATCACCTGCTTGCCGCCGGTCGACACGATGATCTCGTCGGGCGTGTAATCCAGGCCGGAATCGAGGCGGAAGCGTTCGGCCACCGCGCGGCGCAGCGGTAGCGTGCCCGCGACGTCGGTATATTTGGTCTGCCCCTCGGCAATCGCGCGGATTGCCGCGTCCTTGATGTTTTGCGGCGTATCGAAATCCGGCTCGCCGGCGGACAGGCTGATGATGTCCTTTCCGGCGGCCTTCAGGGCCCGCGCCTTGGTCGAAATGGCGATGGTCTGGCTGGGGCTGACCTTGTTCAGACGGGCGGCGATAAGATCCATGACACCGAAGATCCAGAAAAACGAAAGAAAAAGCGGCCACACCGTAATGCGAACCGGCGGGCGAGGAAACCGCAGATCCGCGCGCGATGCAAACCGCGCGCACCAGCCCGGCGACGGTTGCCCTACGGCACGGGGGCGTGGCGGCCCAGCGCCGCGTCCCGGACCGCGTCGGGCGTCATGCCCGCCGCGCGCATCGCACGCAGCGTCAGGGCGCTATCACGCTTGGCCAGGCGTCGCCCCGCTTCATCCAGCAGCAACGTGTGGTGGGCATATTCGGGTTCCGGCCAGCCCATCAGGACCTGCAACAGGCGATGAATCGACGTGGCGGGGCGCAGATCCTCGCCCCGGCTGACCAGGGTCACGCCCTGCGCCGCATCGTCATGGGTAACGCACAGGTGGTAGGAGGCCGGGATATCCTTGCGGGCCAGCACCACGTCGCCGAACAGGCCCGGCCGACCGGTCTGCAGGCCCTGCCCGCGCTCGTGCCACGTCACGATGTCGCCTCCCGTCACGCGCAGCGCCCGCGCCATGTCCAGGCGCAGGACATAGGGCCGGCCGCCCTGCATCCTCTCCACGCGCTGTTGGGGCGACAGGGCGCGGCAGGTCCCGGCATAGGCCAGCGTGCCGTCCGGCGCGCGATGCGGCGCATGCGCGGCCTCCTGTGCCTCCCGCGCGATCTCGGCGCGCGTGCAGAAGCACGGATAAAGCAGCCCCCGCGCCGACAGCGCGTCCAGAACCCGGCGATAATCCGGCAGATGCGCGGACTGGCGGCGAACGGGTCCCTCGGATTCGATCCCGATCCAGGCCAGGTCCTCGATGATCGCATCGGCATAATCCGGGCGGCAGCGCACCGGATCGATATCCTCGATCCGCAGCAGGAAGCGTCCCCTCGAATCGTGCGCCAACCGTCGGGCCGTCAGCGCCGAGGCCGCATGCCCCAGATGCAGATAGCCCGTCGGACTGGGGGCGAACCGGGTGATGCATTCATCCTTTCCGTCACGAAAACAGGATGATGCCGCCATTTCTCGCCTCCCCTGGCTGCGTCCCGCCGCATGGGGGCGGTCGCGCGACGGCCTCTCCCTTGCGATAACGGGGAATGTTTGCGATATAGGCGGCAGGTTCTCAACGGCGCATATCATTGGGCGTTCGGTTCTGAGTACAACGCCGAGTGATGGTGTGGCGGCATCGCGAAAGGATGCGCCCCTTGCTTGCTGGCAGTCCGCACTATCCGGCCCTGGTTCTCAATGCCGATTTCAGGCCGCTGTCCTATTTCCCGCTGTCGCTATGGTCCTGGCAGGACGCGATCAAGGCGGTCTTCCTCGATCGTGTCTCGGTCCTGAGCGAGTATGACGAGGAGGTCCGCTCGCCCAGCCGGTCGCTCCGCCTGCCCAGCGTCATCGCCCTGAAGGATTATATCCCTACCGCCCGGCGGCCGGCCTTCACCCGCTTCAACGTCTTCCTCCGCGACAATTTTTCCTGCCAGTACTGCCTCGACCGGCTTCCCACCCACGACCTGACCTTCGATCACGTGATCCCGCGCTGCAAGGGCGGTCGCACGACTTGGGAAAATGTCGTCACGGCCTGCAGCCCCTGCAACCTGATCAAGGGCTCGCGCATGCCGCACGAACTGCACATGTATCCCCGCCGTACCCCGTCCCAGCCCTCGACATGGGAATTGCAGGAAAACGGCCGGTCGTTCCCGCCCAACTATCTGCATGAAAGCTGGCGGGACTATCTCTACTGGGACAGCGAACTGGACACCTGAAAGCCCGATTTCGTCCTACTGCGTGTAGCTGTATCCGTACTCGTCGGCCAGCTTCTGCAGATCCGGCGCACCGCGCAGGTTCAGCGGGATCGGCTGCGGGTTCTTCGATCCGATGACCACTCCATGGTCGGTCATCCTCTGGCAGGTATTCGCCGCCAGCGGGAAACTGAGCTTCAGTTCCGCCCCCATCTGGGCACGCAGGCAGGATACGTCGCTATCCCAGGGACGCCGCCCGATTTCCGACGAACATCCCGTCAACAGGACCGCGCCGCACGCGATCATACCCAGGCCCGCCCAGTTCTTCCGCTTCATCTCGACCGCCGTCAGGGCCCCCGCCGTGCGAGATCGCCCACCACATCACCCAATCCGGGTACGGCGTCCTGTTGCCGGGATGCCGCGCCCTGTCTACGCGCAACCTGCCATGGATCGTCACCGGACGATAGACCGCCATCCGGGGGACCTGTCCCGCCCGGCGCATGACAGGGTACGCAGGCCCGGGGCCGTCCGCCGGCGCAGTTGACGGCGCCCTGCCCCGGTCGCACGTTTCCAACGGGTCCAGAACCGGAGGGCGCGTCGTGAATACCAGCATCGGGCGGTCGGTCACCCTGCCGGTCGAAGGCATGACCTGCGCCGCGTGCGCCACCCGCATCGAGAAGGTGCTGGGGCGCCTGCCCGGCGTCACGCCCCAGGTCAATTTCGCGACCGGGACCGCGACGATGGGCCTGCCGGACGACCCGGCAGCGCTGGATCATGTGGTCGGCGCGATCCGCAAGGCCGGATACGACGTCCCCGCCCGCCATGTCGGACTGACGGTCGAGGGCATGACCTGCGTCGCCTGCGCCACGCGGATCGAGAAGGTGCTGAATCGCCTGCCCGGGGTGGACGCCCATGTGAATTTCGCCAGCGGCCGGGCCGAAATCGACTACATCCCCGGCCTGGCCGATCCCGACATCCTGATCCGCCAGGTCGAAAAGGCGGGTTACGGCGCAAGCCTGCCCCGCGACGAAACGCCGGACGACGAGGCCGCGCGCCACGCCGCGACAGGGCGGCGGCAGATCCGCCTGTTCGTCCTGTCCGCGATCCTGACCGCGCCTCTGCTGGCGGGAATGGCGGCCATGCTGGCGGGCGTTCACGACCTGCTGCCGCTGTGGCTGCAATGCGCACTGGCAACGGTGGTGCAGTTCGTCTGCGGCCGGTCGTTCTATCGCCACGCCTGGAATGCACTGCGGGGCGGCGGGGCGAACATGGACGTGCTGGTGGTCATGGGCACCAGCGTCGCCTGGCTGGCCAGCACCGCGGCGCTGGTGCTGGCGCTGCCCGGACCGGTGTATTTCGAATCCGGCGCCACCGTCATCACGCTGGTGTTGCTGGGCCGGGTGATGGAGGCCCGCGCCCGCGACCGCACCCGCGCGGGCATCGAGGGCCTGATCCGCCTGCAGCCCCAGATCGCGCATGTCGTCGTCGATGGCACCCTGGTGGACCGCCCTGTGGCATCCCTGCGCGTCGGCGACCTGTTCGTCGTCCGGCCGGGCGAGAGCATCCCGGTGGATGGCACCATTATCGACGGCCGGTCGGACATCGACGAATCCATGCTGACCGGCGAGGGCATCCCCGTGGGCAGGCAGGCGGGCGATCCGGTCTTCGGCGCGACCATCAACCGCGACGGCGTGCTGCATGTCCGCGCCCGGCGCGTCGGTGCCGACACGACCCTCTCGCGGATCGTCCGCATGGTGCAGCAGGCGCAGGGAACGAAGGACCCGGTGCAGCATCTGGTGGACCGGGTATCCGCCATCTTCGTCCCGGCGGTGCTGGCGATCGCACTGGTGACCTTCGTCGCCGGCTGGGTGGCGACCGGCCACCCGGCGGGGGCGCTGACCGGCACGATCGCGGTGCTGGTGATCGCCTGTCCCTGCGCGCTGGGACTGGCGACGCCGACGGCCATCATGGTGGGCACGGGCCTGGGCGCGCGGGCGGGCTTGCTGTTCCGCAATGCCGAGGCCCTGGAACGCGCCCACACGATCACGACCCTGATCATGGACAAGACCGGCACCCTGACCGAAGGCCGGCCCGGCGTAACGGACATCGTCCCCAACGACGGCATATCGGCCGACCGGCTGCTGTCCGCCGCCTGCGGGCTGGAACGGGATTCGGAACACCCGCTGGCCCGCGCGATCGCCGCCCATGCCGCGGACGCGGGCGTGACGGCGGTCGCGCTGCGCGACGTGCGGGCCGTCCCGGGACGTGGCGTGCAGGGCCTGAGGGCCGATGATGGGCATGGCGGGGCGGCCGACGGCATGCTGCGACTGGGCTCCCCACGCTTTCTGGCCGAAAACGGCTGCATCGATGACGGGGCGGTCGCCGAACGACTGGAACAGCAGGGCAAGACCGTGGTCGGGGTAGCGGACGGCACACGCGTCCTGGGCTATATTGCCCTGGCCGACCGGATCCGGCCCGACGCCGCCGCCAGCGTGGCGGCCCTGCGGGCCCGGGGGCTGCAACTGGTGATGCTGACCGGCGACAATGCCCGCATTGCATCGGTGGTGGCCCAAGCACTGGGGCTGGACGACATCATCGCCGGCGTCCTGCCCGAGGACAAGGCACACGAAATCGAGAAGCGCCGCGGCCCCGGCCGGGTCGTCGGCATGGTCGGCGACGGCATCAACGACGCGCCGGCACTGGCCGCCGCCGATATCGGCATCGCGATGGGCAGCGGATCGGATATCGCGCTGGATACCGCCGACGTCGTGCTGATGCGCAGCGAACTGGGCGGCCTGATCGATGCGATGGACCTGTCGCGCGCCACCTTGGGCAAGGTGCGGCAGAACCTGTTCTTCGCCTTCGTCTATAACGTGCTGGGCCTGCCACTGGCGGCGTTGGGCATGCTGAACCCCGCCATCGCCGGGGCCGCGATGGCCATGAGCTCGGTGTCGGTCGTGTCCAACTCCCTGCTGCTCAACCGATGGAAGCCGGTCTTGCGCAAGGCCCCTGCGGCACATAACTGAAAGGACGGACGACCATCCGAACCGCGGACAGGGACAGAAATGGGAAAACGACGATGGAAACGACGACGCTGAAAATCGAAGGCATGACCTGCAACGGCTGCGTCAGCGCGGTGAAGAAGGCGCTGGAACGCTCGGATGGCGTATCCTCCGCCGATGTCGCGCTGGACACGGGGGAGGCCCACGTCACGTACGACGCCGCCCGCACGACCCCGGTTCGCCTGCGCGCGGCGGTCGAGGATGCGGGCTACGACGTCGCGGCCTGAACAGGGGCACTCCTGCCCTGCCGCCTGTCAGGCGAACAGCGCCGCATAAACCTCGGGCTTGAAGCCCACGGTCAGCGCGCCGTCCACATCCAGAACCGGCCGCTTGATCATCGACGGCTGGGCTGTCATCAGCGCCACGGCGCGCCCCTCATCCAGATCGGTCTTGTCCGTATCGGGCAATTTGCGAAATGTCGTTCCGGCCCGATTCAGCAGGGTGGGCCAGCCGACCTGTCGTACCCAGCCCTCCAGCACATCCCGCGCGATGCCCTGGGTCTTGTAATCGTGAAAAACGTAATCGACACCATGGGCCTCCAGCCACGCACGGGCCTTCTTCATGGTATCGCACGCCTTGATGCCATGGATCGTAACCAAACGCGGCATAGGATCGCCTGCTCCTGCTTCAGGATTGGCGCGGCATCGCGCCTTGCGCCGACCTTAGAACGGATCGTGTCCAGGTCGAAGGGCTGAGCGGAGCGTCAAGCGGATGGCTGGCGTGACGTCAGGCGACGTGTCCCGGGCGATCGAACATCGCGCGCTCCAAAATCAAGGCGATGCTACATTGATAGCGAAAAACAAAACATAATTCAAGCCTTGAAATACATCATGCATTTAAATATCTATTGATCAATAAAAATAGATTATAAACAATTCTGCAATATTATTGCATGACAGGAGAATCTATTGACTTTATCGACACTTAACTCCCCATCCTCCATTCAGATCCCGTGTTCCGACGGAAAAATTAGTCTTGTTATATTTGACTGCGACGGGGTTCTTATTGATGGAGAACGCCAGTCAACAGCCCTGATGGCGCAGGAAGCCCGGAAATATGGCTGGGATCTGACGGATAGTCAGGCGCACCGGATCTTTACTGGCGGCGAACTTGCGAAAATCGGCGAATTGATCGGCCAGAAGACCGGGCAGGACATCCCGGCCGACTGGGACATGATGATGCAGAACCGCATCGTCGACATGATGAAGACGGAAGCCGAGACCGTCGACGGGGCGGAAGCCATGCTGGAATCCGTCATTCAGCTTGGCCTGCCCATCCGCGTGGGCTCCAACTCGTCGGGCGCTGAAATGGACGCCAAATTTCAGAACACGGGCCTGGACAGCGTCCTGGAGAAGGAACGCATCCATTCCGGACGCGATCTCGACATGCCGAAGCCGCGCCCCGATATCTATCTCCACGCCGCCCGGGCGGAGGGCGTGGCACCGGAAGAATGCATCGTGCTGGAAGATTCCGATGCCGGTGTCGAAGCCGCCCGCCGGGCGGGAATGGCCTGCGTCCTGCTGCGCGCGCCCGACAAGCCGGCACCGGAATGGCCGGGCCTGTTCCGCATCGCGCATCTGTCCGAGTTCTCCCCGCTTCTGGAAACGCTCATGGACCAGAAGCAGGCGGCCTGACCCCGCCACGACCCCGCCCGCGACCACGTCGCCGGCGGGGTGCGCGAAACAGGGATCATGTCACGGGGGGCGCGTGCCCCGATCATGGGCTGGCGCCGTTTCCAACCGCGCCTTTCCGCCAGAGCCCCTTTTCACCAGAGATAGATCGCCTTGACGTAGTACGCGTTTGCTTCCGGCCCATTGCGTGCATCGACGGTATGGGGATATCGCGCCGACGCGTATCTGAACCCGCTGCAGATCCCTGCAAGCACCTGGTCCGAGGCATGCTGACGGTCATCGACCTGCTAACCAGGAAGATCGTCTGGCAGCATCCGATCGGCGCCACCCGCGACACCGGTCCCTTCCAACGCAGACCAACCTGCCTTTGCCGACGGATATGCACAATATCGGCGACGGCGGATGGGCACGCGGCCTGGGCAGCCGCTCGGGCGATTACATCCTGGCCTACACGCTCGACGGCCAGCAGGCGCCCGCCGCACCGCAATCGCATCGCGGGAGGCCCCCCTCCCGGGTCCATCGCCTTTCCGGCGTGCAGGTCTACCTGCACTCGACCCTCGACAATTCCACGAACATCATCGCGATCCGGGACAGTTGCATGCTCCGCCCCCGTGGCCCGCAATCCACGCGACACAATCTCCTGCGCTGGTCACACCACGCGGCATAGGCGGCCGGCTTACGGCGCCCCCATCAGCAGCGGACGAGCGCAAAAGCAATCCGGCGGAACCTGAATACGGCTGTGCAACGATGGCGGCAGGCGTCATGCTGGACATTCCGTCCGGCCCTTCGGGGGCCCCAACCGCGCCGCCTCCGGAACCGGGCAAGATCACTCCGATGTGGTCAGGATCTCCGCAAGAGGACACATTCATGATCCAGCCCAGATGGCGCCAGATGATCGCAGGTCTGGCCTGCATGGCGGCCATATCGTCTCCGCAATATGTCTGGACCCTGTTCACACCGATGCTGAGGACGGATTTCGGCGTCAGCGCCGCCGCGCTGCAGGTCACCTTTTCGCTGCTGATCATCCTGCAGACGCTGTTTTCCCCCATACAGGGGTGGTTCGCGCGGCATGTGCCGCCACGCAACCTGATCATGGCGGGGATCGTGCTGACGGGCCTGAGCTGGGTTGCGGCGGCGCAGGCGCACAGCCTGACCATGCTCTATCTGACATATGGCGTGGTGGGCGGGATCGGCACCGGCACGGTCTATGTGGGCGTCGTGTCGCTGCTGATGCAGTGGTTTCCGATGCGCCGCGGCATGGCCGCCGGCGCGGCGGCGGCCGGGTATGGAATGGGCGCGATACTGACCACCTTTCCGATCGCGCACATGCTGGCGGGGTCGGGATGGCGGGGCACGATGACCGTGTTCGGCGCGCTGATCGCCATCGCCGGTATCGTGGCGGCCTGGTTCCTGCGCACGCCGGACGCCGATCCGGACATCCTGGAAGACGTCAATGGCTATTCCACGTCGGTGGTCGTGAAGACACCCGTGTTCTGGGTCATGTTTTTCATGATGACGACGATGGCGACCTCGGGCCTGATGGTCACCTCGCAACTCGCGCAGATCGCCATCGATTTCAAGGTGGCCCACCTGGCCATCGCCGGCATGGCCGCGCTGCCGCTGGCCATGACGCTGGACCGTATCGCCAACGGCCTGACACGGCCCCTGTTCGGATGGATATCCGATCTGATGGGACGCGAACGGACAATGGCCTTCGCCTTCACACTGGAGGCGGTGGCGCTGAGCTGCTGGCTGGCCCTGGCGCACCACCCGGTTGCCTTCGTACTGCTGTCCGGTGTCGTGTTCCTCGGCTGGGGAGAAATCTTTTCCCTGTTTCCCGCGACCCTGACCGATACGTTCGGCACGCGCGATGCCTCGCGCAATTACGGGCTGCTCTATATCGCCCAGGGCGTCGGCGCGGTGTTCGGCGGTCCCCTGGCGGCGTGGCTGCATCAGGCCAGCGGCGCCTGGTTCCCGGTCTTTGCCTGCGCCATTGGCGGCGATCTGCTGACCGCGCTGCTGGCGATTGCCGTGCTGCGCCCCATGCGCCGCCGCTTCCTGCAAGGGGGCTGACACGGGCCCCAGGGCCGTCCCGGCGATCAGAGCCCCGGTGTCGCCGGGGCCCGTTCGCCGGCCGGATTGCCTGCCTGCCGGTGCGCCGCGCCCATCCGGGGGGCGGTATAGCCGTCAATGGCGAACCGCCGCAGCGCCAGGATCATCAGCGCCCCGCAGAAGGTGCTCGCGGCCAGGACATACAGCCCCGCATTCTGCGACTGGAATTCGGTTTCCGCCCAGACCCGGATGTTCGGTGCGACGAACCCGCCGAGATTGCCGAAGGCATTGATCAGCGCCAGCCCCGATGCGGCCGCCGCCCCGCCGAGATAGCTGGACGGAAAGGTCCAGTACAGCGGCTGTACCCCCAGATGCCCGGCCGCCGCCACACAGAGCGCAATGATGGCGATGACGGGCCGGCCGGCCGCCAGCGCGGACACGGCAATACCGGCGGCCCCTGCCATGAACACCAGCGCCGCGATCGTGCGACGTTCGGCCAGCCGCTCCGACAGGCGCGGGACGAACAGCACCGCCGCCAGGGCGCATACCGGCGGAACCGCCGACACGATTCCGACCATCAGGCCGACATGCGTCCCAAGAATGGTCGCGATCTGCACGGGCAGGAAGAAATAGATCCCATAGCCGCAGACCTGGACAAGAAACCAGATGACGCACAGAAACATGACGCGGGGATCGAGGAACGTTGCGGAAATCCCCGCCGGTCCGGCCTCGATCTTGCGGGCGTCCTCACGTTCCATTTCCTGCGTCAGCGCGGTCTTCTCGTCCTCGGCCAGCCAGGGTGCGCTCATGGGACGCTCGACAAGCCGCAGCAGGACCCAGATCCCCATCAAAACCGCAAGCACGCCTTCCACCAGGAACATCAACTGCCATCCATGCAGCCCGAACGCATAGGCCGACCCCTCCAGGGACAGCAGCGCGCCCGAAATCGGACCGCCGACGATAAAGGCCAGGGGCGCGCCGACCAGGAAATAACCGGTTGCCCGCGCCCGCACCTCCAGCGGAAACCAGAATGTCAGATAGAGCAGGATGCCGGGGAAAAATCCGGCCTCGCTCAAGCCCAGCAGGAATCGAAGCGCGTAGAAAAGCGGCGCGGTGTGGGCGAACATCATGCATGCGGAAACGATCCCCCAGGTGATCATGATCCGGCCGAGCCACAGACGCGCGCCCGCACGATAAAGCAGGATATTGCTAGGTATTTCGAAAATGGCGTATCCGATGAAGAAAATGCCCGCACCGAATCCATAGGCCGCGTTGCTCAGCCCGGTATCGTGCTGGAACGCCTGTTTGGCGAAACCGATATTCGCACGGTCGAGATAGGCCAGGACGAACATGATCGTAATCACCGGCACGACGTGCCAAAGCGATTTACGGATCGCACGGTCCATGGAATCTTGATGTTCCATTTTGAAATCCTGCGTTTATGTCGGGTTTTTCCCGACTTTATTGGTACCCGCGCGATATGTGGGGGTATCGCGCGGCGGCATGGCCGTTCAAACGTGGGAGTACATCAGACGTTCGGCACGACGCCGTTCAATTCGTCTTCGATATGCGCCTCGATGATCGAGTCAAAATCCGTGTCTCCCCTGAAGCCCAGGGCGATTGCGCGGTCGGCCCGCACCGCGCTCGGCCAGCTCTCGACGATGCGCTGGATTTCGGGATCGTACTTCCACCGGATGCACGCGGCGACCTTCGCGCCCGCGCGCCTCTCCAACGCCGCCACCATATCGCCAACCGACAGCGTGATCCCGGGCAGCGGTATGATGCGGATGGGCCCGACGGTTTCATCCGGCAGCACCATCGCGCGCTCCAGCGCCTCAAGCGCCCGGCGGGGCGAAAGAATATAGACCGGCGTCTCCGGCTTGACCGGGCAGACGGCGGATTGCCCGACCAGCGGTTCCCGGATGATGGAACTGACGAAGGTCGACGCCGCCTTGTTGGGCTTGCCCGGCCGCACGGAGATCGTCGGCAGCCGAACCGCGCGCCCGTCGATGAAGCCGCGCCTGCTGTAATCCGCGACCAGCAGTTCGCCCACCGCCTTCTGCATGCCGTAGGAACTTTGCGGGGTCGGGATCACGTCGTCGGTAATCAGCTCAGGCATCGGCCGGCCGAATACCGCAAAGCCGCTCGTATAGACCAGGCGCGGGCGGCCGGGTTCGCGGCGCAGCGCTTCGAGAAGCATCAGCAGGCCGTGCAGATTGACCTGCATGCCCAGGTCGAAATCGGCTTCGGCTTCCGAACTGACCACGGCGGCAAAATGCCAGACGAGATCGACCCCGCGCACGGCCTCGCCGATGATATCGGCATCGGTGAGCGAGCCCGTGAGGAGGCGCACGCGCGCGTCCTGCACGACCCCGGCACCGGGATAGGGGTCGAGCAGGACGATCTGCTCGATCGGTTCCGCGCGCACGCCGTCGATCAGCAGGGACCCGGCCTTCAGCAGGCGCTCGGTCAATTTGCGGCCGATGAAGCCCGTGCCGCCGGTAATCAGGATTTTCATGAGTGTTTTCTCTCTTCGGCGTCGTGGCCCGGCAGGCCGTTGATGCGCTCGATGTGAAGGAGGATGCCGCTGTGATCGAGGCCGCCGTCGCCTGCCGCGACCATGGCGCGAAACAGGTCGGCGACCCGTTCGGTCGTCGGAAGCGTCAGATGGAGTTCTTCGGCGATGCTGGCCGCCGCATCGAGGTCCTTGACCTGATTGATCGCGTCGCCCCCGGGCGCGAACCGGCGTTCGATCATCCGCAACCCATGCTGCTGAAGGATCACGCTGTCGGCGAAGCCGCCCGTCAGGGCCTGCCGCACGCGCGCCGGATCCGCGCCGCCTCTTTCGGCCAGCGTGAAGGCCTCGGCGATCAGGGTGATGGTCCCGGCGACGATGATCTGGTTGGCCAGCTTGGCCAGTTGTCCCGTCCCGGCCGGCCCGATATGCGTCACGCGCCCCAGGACGCCCAGCACGGCGGAGACCGCCGCGATGTCGTCCTCCGACCCGCCCGCCATGATCGCCAGCGCCTTGTTGATCGCCCCTTTCTCGCCCCCGGACACGGGCGCGTCGACATAGCCGATTCCCCGTTCCCGCAGGCGCGCGGCCTGGGTATGGGCGATGTCCACGGCAATCGAACTCATCATCACGACGATGGCGCCGGCCTTGATGTGGTCGGCGGCCCCGCCGTCGGCGAACAGGATCTGGTTTGCGGCCTGGCCGGAGGTCACCATGAAGATGACGATATCCGCGCCGGACACCGCCTGCGCGGCGCTTGGGGCGATTTCCGCGCCGAATTCCGCCAGCGGGCGGGCCTTGTCGGGTGTGCGGTTCCAGACCGCGACCGGGTATCCCGCCTGTGCGATATGACGGGCCATGGGCGCGCCCATGATCCCGGTTCCCAGGAATGCGACATGTGGCATGGAGGTCATGGGTAGCCTGTCGGTCTTCGTTCCAATCATGTGAATTCAGGGGATAGCGGGCCTTGGTGTAAGAACATTGTCGCCCGGGCGACAATCTCGGGAACGTGACCGACGGAGCGCATCAGACATCATGGAGCGAGGCCTGCCGCCCGGCGGCGCGGAAACGCCGCCCACGCGCCAGAACATGCGGGACATTCTGATCGCCCACAGCTGGTTCGCCGATCTACCCGACCGCCTCGTCACGCAGATGGCCGAGATCTCGGTCCTGCGCCGCTATGCCGCGGGCGACCTCATCCATTCCAAGGCCGCCAGGGCGACCTTCCTGCACGGTGTCGTGTCCGGCGCCGTACGGGTCAGTTCGACCTCGATCGCCGGCCGCGAAGCCATCCTGACCTATTACGGCCCCGGGGACTGGTTCGGTCATATCGCCCTGATCGACGGGCTGGCGCGGACGCATGATATCCACGCACAGGAAGACTCGGTCCTGGTGAATATCGCGCACCATGATTTCAATGCGCTGCTGCGGGCGGAGCCGGAGCTGTACCGCCATATCGCCCTCATGCTGTGCCGCCTGCTGCGCCTGTCTTTCGCCTGGATCGAAGATGCGGCGCTGCTCAGCCTGCCGGCCCGGCTGGCCAAGCAATTGCTCAGCCTGGCGCGCAGCTACGGCGAGGCCCATGGAAACGGAACGCTGATCCGCCTGCGCCTGCCGCAGGAAGATCTGGCGATGCTGCTGGGCACCACGCGCCAGACCATCAACCGTCGCCTGTCCGACTGGGCAAAGCTTGGCTGGATCTCGGTGCATTACGGCGAGATCCTGATCCTCGACCGGCAGGCCTTGCAGAACTGCGTCGACCACGAGAGCGAAACGCTGTCAGGCGCGCCGATTTTCTAGAACGCGGTCCGGCAGATCACCAGGCGTACGTTCCAACGCCGAAGCGGAGCGGCCTTATGGGCCGCCCGCCACGGAGCACAGAAAACGCGCGCGGGATGGCCGCCCGCGCGCATCTGCAAATACGCTCTAACGTCCAAGGCGCGCCAATCCCCGGTCCAGCGCACCGACCAGCCAGTCGATGTCGGCCGCCTGGAACGCCAGTGGCGGACGCAATTTCAATATGTTTCCGTACGGCCCGGCAACGGAGGTAAGGACACGCTCGTCACGCAGCATTTCAATCAGCTGCAGGGCGAGCGCCTTGTCGGGCGCCTTGCTGTTCCGGTCCGTGACCAGTTCGAAGCCGATGAACAGGCCCGCGCCGCGCACGTCCCCGACGCATTCGTATTTGTCCTGCAGCGTGCGGAGTTCGGCCAGAAGCCGGGCGCCAACGACGCGACTGTGCTCCTGCAACCCTTCCTCATGAATGACCTTGAGGACCGCCTGGGCCGCCGCCATGGAGACCGGATTCCCCCCGAACGTGTTGAAATAGGGGATGCTGTCGCTGAACGCCGCCAGGACCTCGCCGCGCGCCAGCAGGCCGGAGACGGGGATGCCGTTCCCCATCGGCTTGCCCGTCGTGATGATATCCGGGACCACACCATGCCGTGCGAAGCCCCAGAACGCCTCGCCCGTCCGCGCGAAGCCCGGTTGTACCTCGTCGGCGATGAAGATGCCGCCATTGCGGTGCACAACGTCGACCGCCTTCTTCAGGAAGCCGGCATCGCCCGGCAGCACGCCGTCGGAAGAAAAGATCGAGTCCGCGAGAAATCCGGCGAACCTGATCCCGTCCGCCTGCATGCCGTCGATCTGTTTCTTGATCTCCTGCGCGAACCAGTCGCCAAGGTCCACATCGTTCAGGCGATAGTGGTCCGGGGCCGGAACAAGACGGGTGGTCGGGGCCAACGGCTGACCACTCCCCAGCGCGGGGGATGCGCCCGACGTCAGGTCGCTGGTGCCGTGATAGGCTTCCTGCGTGACGATGATCCCGGTGCCGCCGGAATAAGCCCGCGCCACCCGTATGGCGAGATCGTTCGCCTCCGATCCGGTGCACATGTACATCGCCCGATTCACCTCGGCCGGCGTCGTGGCGAGAATCGATTCGGAGTAGTCCAGAATTCCTTCGTGCAGGTAGCGGGTGTGCGTATTGAGCAGCTGCATCTGTTCGTGCACGGCTTCGACAACGGCCGGGTGGCAATGACCGATGCTGGCCACGTTGTTGTACACATCCAGGTATTTCGTGCCTTCGGCATCCCACAGATACTGGCCCCTGCCCCGCACCAGATGAACCGGCCTGCGATAGAACAGACGATAGGAGGCGCCCAGAAGATGGCCGCGCCGTTCGGTCAGGCGCATTGTGTCCTTATCCAGGCCTGCGGCGTGTTCCGCCCGGAAGCTGTTGGTGTCCATGATGGTGGAACGGGTGACCACGGGCGTTTCCCCTTTCGCAACGTTTCGAACGTGATCCGACCATGCCTCCGGCACCGAAGAAAAACTTGACCGGAGAGTACATTCTCATGTCGCCGCCTGTCGTGTCCGGCCGGTTTTGCGGCGCCGTGTCTTCTGCGGTCAAAAACCGGTTGCCTGCGAGCAAGTCTCTGCGTCGGTATCATTTCATTGGAAAAACATATCCGGGACAAACGGGGACTGAAACAGGATGAACGTCAGGCACGCGGACCCTCTCGACAATGCGGCGCTCTCACGCCTGGCCGGGCACGCCATGGCCCGCTATCCGGCCCCGTTTCAGGGAGAGCTGCGCCTCCTCACCCGGTCGGAGAACGCCACCTTCCGTATCGACGCGCACGGCAGGCGGTACGCCCTGCGCATCCACCGCCCGGACTATCACCAGAAGGCCGACATCGAAGGCGAACTCGCATGGCTCGATGCCCTGCATCGCGACATCGGTCTCGTCGTGCCCACCGCCATTCCCGACCGGTCGGGCACGCGGGTCCTGACCCTCGACGCGCCGGATGGCAGCCACCGGCACGCCGTCCTGTTCCACTGGATCGACGGCGAAATGCCGACATCCAACCTCGATCCTGCGTCTTTTCAACAGTTGGGCGAAATCACGGCGCGCCTGCACCAGCACAGCCGAAACTGGAAAAGACCGGCAGGCTTCCACCGCATCATCTGGGATCATGAAACGATGACCGGCCCGGACGGGCATTGGGGCGACTGGCACGACACGCCGGGCCTCGGCGCGAACGATATCGCGACCATCGAAGCCGCGATGCAGGACGCCGGCCGCAAGCTTGCGGCTTTCGGGAAGTCCGAAGACCGGTATGGCCTGATTCATGCCGATCTCCGCCTCACCAATCTGCTGCTGCATCATGGCGAAACCCGCGTCATCGATTTCGACGATTGCGGCATGGGCTGGTTCATGCATGATCTTCCCGCCGCCATCAGCTTCGAAGAACATCATCCCAGTGCGCCCGTCTGGGTTTCCAACTGGCTGGACGGCTATGAACGGATCGCAGCCGTGACCGACGAGGAACGGGCGATCCTTCCGGCTCTTTTCATCCAGCGGCGGGTGCAGATGACCGCATGGGTGGGTTCCCACGCCGAAACCGAAATGGCGCAGAGCCTCGGCCCCGACTGGGTCGGCCACACACCGCGCCTCTGTCGCCTTTATCTGGACGGACCCGGCCTTCCCATAGGGGCGGGATGAGGGTCCGTTTGGAAATCCGGTTGAACCCCGGAAACGACCTGTGATCTGATGACGCCTCTTCGGCACCGGTCGGCCAAACACTCATGGACACCCCTTTGCACAGTGCTTTTCCGCAGGACATTTCCGGCAGCCATGGCGGTCACCGTGGCGTGCTGGCGGCGGCCGCCACGGGGCTGGAACATTTCATCAAGGCCCAGGGCGGCAATCCGGAACGGGTTCTTGCGACAAGCGGCATCGACCCGGACGTTCTGTCCAGCCCCACCCAAAGCCTTGGCCTCGTCAATTACTGCCGGGTGATGGAGGAAGCCGCCCGCAATTCGGGACAGGGCAATTTCGGCCTCCATTACGGGCGGCAGTTCCGTCCGCAGGCCCTGGGGCTGATCGGGTATATCGGCCTGACTTCGCCCACCCTCGAAGCGGCTTTGCGCAATATCGCGGAGGATTTCCGCTGGCACCAGCACGATACGATGACCCGGCTGGTCGACCGGGGCGAATGCTGGCATTTCGAATACCAGATCCGGCACGGCGCCATCCTCTCCCGCAGGCAGGACGCCGAACTCTCGCTGGGCATGTTTCTCAATCTCGTCCGCAGTGTCCTCGGGCCGACATGGGCGCCGCGGGACATCCATTTCGAACATCCGCGCCCCGAGCAGTGGCACGACCACCGCAGGATCTTCGACGCACCGGTCTGGTTTGACCAGCCCTGCAACGCGCTGGTGATCCCCAAACGCGACCTTCTGCGCCCCATGCCGGACAACGACCCGACATTGCTTCTGGTGATGCGGGAAACGATCAGGCGGCTGAACGGTACGATCGTCAGCCAGACGCTGGTCGAACGCACCCGCGCTTATATCGGCATCCTTCTGCCGCAGGGCGAGGTGACCCTTGAAGATGTCGCCCGACGCACCGGCCTCACGCCATGGGCGCTCCAACGCCGGCTCAAGGAGGAAGGCGCGACGTTCCTCTCCCTGGTCGACGCCGTACGGTGCGAACTCGCCACGCATTACATGCGCCAGAACAGCCTCGCCGTCTCCGAAATGGCCCTGCTGCTGGGATATTCGGAAATCAGCGCCTTTTCACGCGCATTCCGGCGCTGGTTCGGCATCAGCCCCCGGCAGTGGCGCAAGGCGCGTATGTCTCTCCGGGACTGATGCTGCCCCGGAACGGGTGCATGCCACATGCCAGGGGACATTCCGGCGACCAAGCCGCAAACCGGCCCCTTCCCCGCATCCCGCAGCACCGATTGCCTGACGACCGCCTGCCGAAGCCGAGGCGGCCATGACGTCGCGCCAGATCAAGCCCGCATAACCCCGAGCCCCCGTCACCGGCAATCCGGGGACGGCTGCGGGGGACCGGCAGTCACCCCCACGCATATGAAACAGGAAAACATATACAGATCATAAACTTACCGATCGCAACCCCCACGCCGGCCCACATTTCTACCGAACGGGCAATTCATCTTGGGAACGATCGAAAAATCTGCTAAGGATGACCGTTCAGTCGTTTTTTGTGGTTTTTGGGCAGATACAGGGCAACGCGTGACACCTCTTTTTGATCTCGCCGTGATCGGGTCCGGCGTTGTGGGATGCGCGGTGTTCAGGGAATCCGTCCTTGCGGGTCTGGACACGCTCATGATCGAACGGGCCCCGGATCTGCTCGCCGGGGCGAGCAAGGCCAACAGCGCGATCCTGCATACCGGCTTCGACAGCAAGCCCGGCAGTCTCGAACAGCGCCTGATCCGGGCCGGCCACCGGGAATACCTCGCGATCCATGAACGGCTGGGCCTGCCCCTGCTGAAGACCGGCGCCACGCTTGTCGCCTGGAACGACCAGGATCTGGCGCAACTGGACGGGATCGACGCCGCCGCGCGGCAGAATGGCGTATCGCTCCACAGGCTTGACGCCGAAGGCGTACGGCGGCGCGAGCCCTCGCTGGCGCCCACGGCCTGCGGCGGCCTGGTCGTCGACGAGGAAAGCCTGATCGATCCATGGTCGGCGCCATTGGCCTACGCGCAGCAGGCCGTGGTAAATGGCGGCGTGTTCCTGCGCAACAGCCCGGTTGCCTCAGGCACATATGAAGACGGGGCCTGGACGCTGCGCCTGGAGGACAGGGGCGAGGGCGAGAAGACGGTCCGCGCCCGCGTCGTCGTCAATTGCGCCGGCCTGCAGGGGGACATCGTCGAGGCGATCGCCCGCTCCTCGCCCTTCACGATCAAGCCCCGCAAGGGGCAGTTCATCGTCTATGACAAAAGCGCCTATGGCCTCATCTCCTCCGTTATCCTGCCGGTGCCCAGCCCCGTTACCAAGGGCATCGTCGCCACGCGAACCGTCTTTGGCAACCTGCTGGTCGGTCCGACGGCGGAACCGCAGGACGACCGGGACGTCGCGGCCCTTGGCCGCCCGCAACTGGAATCGCTGAAGGCCGCGGGCGAACGCCTGCTGCCTTCGCTGGCCCGGCACGATATCACCGCGACCTATGCCGGATTGCGGCCGGCGACGGAATTTTCCGATTACCAGATCGAGGCCCTGCCGGACCGGGGATGGATCACCGTAGGCGGCATCCGTTCCACCGGCCTCAGTTCGGCCCTGGGCATCGCACGGCATGTCCGGGGCCTTTACGAGGAATCGTTCGGCCGTTGCCGGCCGCTGGCCGACCCCCTCTGGCCGCGGGTTCCCAACCTGACCGAGGAATTCCCCCGCCCCGGCTTCCAGCCCGACCGCGACGACATCATCTGCCATTGCGAATCCGTCACCCGGGCGGAAATCCGGGCCGCGCTTTCGGACTCCCCGCTGCCTGCCGGCTGCATCGGCGGTCTGCGACGCCGGACCCGCTGCATGATGGGACGGTGCCAGGGCTTCTACTGCACGCGCCGCGTCGTGGAACTGGCCGCCCCCTACCTGCCCGAACTGGCGACCCTTGGTCCGGGAGGCGCGGCATGAACCACGATGTCATCATCATCGGCGGCGGCCCCGCCGGGCTGAGCGCCGCGCGCCACCTGCTGGCGTCCGGTGTGCGCGATGTCGTCGTCATCGAACGGAATCCGGAATGCGGCGGCCTTCCCCGCTTCTGCCTGCACAGGGGATGGGGCGCTCTCGATTTCGGACGGCTGTGGCGCGGACCGCGCTATGCGCGCGCCCTTGTCGAGGCCGCAGCCGGCGCGACATTTCTGACGAACTGTGCCGTCACGGCCCTTGAACCGGACGGCGTCGTCCGCGTGAACACGCCTGGCGGTCCCCGCACCCTCCGCGCGCGCGCGGTCCTGCTGGCGACCGGTATCCGCGAAATGCCGCGGTCCGCGCGACTGATCGGGGGAACCCGACCATGGGGGGTGATGAATACCGGCGCGTTCCAGGAAATGGTCCGCTTCCAGACGCTGCCCTTTCGCGCACCCGTCATCATCGGCAGCGAACTGGTCGCCTTCTCCGCCCTGGAGACCGCACGCCACGCCGGCCTGCGGCCGGTCGCGCTGCTGGAGGAAAACAGCAGCCTTTCCGTTCCCGCCATCGTGGGCGCGGCGGCCCGCCTGCGCTACCAGGTCCCGGTACGAACCGGCTGCCGCCTTGTCGAAATCTGCGGCCAGGATCGCGTCGAGGCGATCATCGTGGAAGACAATGGCGCACGCCGGCGCCTGCGATGCGACAGCATCGTCCTGTCCGGGCGCTTCGTGCCCGAAACCGCGCTGGTCGACGGCCGTACCATCCTGCGCGACCTGGACGGCACGCGTGGACCGGTGATCGACAATTTCTATCGCTGCACGGACCCCCGCATCTTCGCGGCGGGCAATGTGCTGCGCGGGGTCGAGCATTCGGGCTATGTCGCGCATGAAGGGCGGTCCGCCGCCGCCGCGATCCTGCGCGCGTTGCGCGACGACCTGCCCCCGTCGCGTCCCGCCATCGCGGTCGAAGGGCGCAACCTGCGCTATGTCTATCCACAGCGCATCGTCCCGTCGGACGGCAAGACGATGCTGTTCGGACGTTCGGCCCGGGGCGCCGGCGGGGACCTGGTCGCCCGCGACGCATCCGGCCGGGAACTGGCCCGCAGAAGCGTGGGACGATTCGCGTGGCCGCGCCTGACCCTTGAAATCCCGACGCCCGATGTCGAAACCTGCGATGCGCTGATTCTGGAACGGGAGCATTCCGGGCAATGACCCTCTGTCTGGCGATCGATCAGGGCACCACAAGTACCAAGGCCTTTCGCTGGCGTCCCGGCACGGACATCGAACCGGCGGGCAGCCTGACGCACCGCCAGATCTATCCCCAGCCCGGCTGGGTCGAGCATGATCCGCGCGAGCTTCTGGCCCATGTCCGGACGCTGGTCGGCAACACGCCGGACGCCACCGCGCTGGCCCTGGCGAACCAGGGCGAGACGGTCGTGATGTGGCATGCCCGCACGCACGAACCCCTGGCCAACGCAATCGTCTGGCAGGACCTGCGGACCCGCGACATGATCGAACGGTTGCGGGCCGAAGGCGCGGAAAAGGTGACGCTTGCCCGCGCGGGCCTGCCGCTGGATCCCTATTTCTCGGCCTCCAAGATGCGTTGGCTGCTCGACAATGTTCCCGGGGCGCGGTCACTGGCGGCCGCGGGCGACCTGCGCATCGGCACCAGCGACGCCTTCTTCCTCGACAGCCTGACCGGGACGTTCGCGACCGATATCTCGACAGCCTCCCGCACGTCGCTGATGAACCTGCGCACCGGCGCGTGGGACGCGGAACTGTGCGCCCTGTTCGACATCCCGCTGTCCTGCCTGCCCGAAATCCGTGCGACCCTGGGGCCGTTCGGACAGATCGCGGACGGCCCGGCCGTGGTCGCGAGCATCGTGGACCAGCAGGCCTCCCTGTTCGGCCATGACTGCAAGGAACCACGCGACATCAAGATCACCTTCGGAACCGGCGCGTTCATCCTGGGCATAACGGGAGCGGACCCCGTGGTCAGGCCGGCTTCGGGCATGCTGGCCACGGTGGCATGGATGTTTGACGGCACACCCACCTACGCGCTGGATGGCGGCGTGCTGTGTGCAGGTGCGGCCATAGAATGGGGGCGCAGCGTCGGTGTCATCGACACGCTCTCCCCCGTGTGGGACCCGGCGGATCGCTGCGCCGACCGTGGGCTGTTCTTCGTTCCGGCGCTCAACGGCCTTGGCGCGCCGACATGGGATCGCGACGCACGCGGCAGCTGGACCGGCCTAGAACGAACGACCCGGCGCGAAGACCTGGGCCGCGCGATCTGGGAAGGCGTGGGCCTGCGCGCCCATCAGGTCGTCGCGGCGTTCGAACAGGCCTCCGGCGCGCGATGCGGGCGGATTTCCGTGGATGGCGGCATGTGCCGGAGCGCGGCCTTCCGCCAGTTCCTGGCCGACCTGTTCCGCCGCGACATCCATTTTGTCGATCATGGCGACCTGACCGCGGCGGGCCTGCTGCGCCTGTGCGCCCGGGCCCTGGGGTCCGGGCAGATGCCGCCGCTGTTCTGGCGGCGGACGCGGCCGCGGCATCCGGTCCCCGATGGCGCCATCGCCGCCTTCGCCGCCCTGACCGCGCGCCCGGCCGGCCCGATCACCCCGACCGAAGAATCCCCGGCATGAGGTCCATCCCCAATCTGGTCAGCGATTCCCAGCCCCCTTACAGTTCCCGCCGTAACGATGAACCGAGCGGAATGAGGGCTGCCTCCATCCCCCCGATCCGGCAAGGTTGCATGCTGCAGGACAGGAACATCATGCGATGCGCGTAAAAAGCCGACAGAAAATCATTCTTGAAATGGCACAGGGGGCGTCCCTGCTGACCGTCGAGGAGGTCGCCGAGCAGCTGCATGTTTCGCGGGAAACGATCCGCCGCGATTTCGTCAGCCTGGATGCGCAGGGATTGCTGCGCCGGGTCCATGGCGGCGCGCGCCCGGCCGTCAATGCGACATCGGAAGAGCCGTTCCACACGCGGCAGACGAAGAATGTCGATGCCAAGACCATAATCGCGCAGGCCGCCGCGCGCCTGGTGCAGCCCGGCGAAACCGTGATGATCGATACCGGCAGCACCACCCTGGCGTTTGCCCTGGCAATTCCCGCCGACATCGAATTGACGGTCATTACCAATTCATTGCGCATCGCGGACATTCTTTCGCGAACATCCGTCCGCCGCGACATCTATGTCCTGGGCGGAGAGTTCCGACCGGAAACCCAGCAGATCCTGGGGACTTTCTGTCTTGACCAGATCGACCGCTTCCGCGCCGACCATGCGATCATCGGTGTCGGCGCGATCAGTCGAAGCGGGGATCTGATGGATTACGACCCGCAGGAAGCGCAACTGGCACGCGCCATGATCGTGCGGTCGCACAAGACGACCGTCCTGGCCGATCATTCCAAATTCGATTCCTACGCGCTGATCGGCCTGTGCGCATTCGGCGATATCAACCGGATCGTGACCGACACCCCCCCCGCCGAGGAATTCTGCAGCATGGCCCGCCGCCTGAATGTCGAACTGATCGTCGCCGCGCAGGACTGATTTTCATGCCGACGAGCCCCCTCGCCGGCCCCGTCGCGGCATCGTCCCCCGTCGTTTACCCCTCAAGACGTGAGAAACCATGACCAGTCCCACTCCACCACAGCGATCCCTGCCATTTACATGCGACAAGACGCCCGTCACGGGGCGGAGCGGCGTCGTCGTCACCAACCATCCCCTTGGCACGGCAGCCGGGGCCGAAATGCTGGCCGCCGGCGGAAACGCCTTTGACGCCGCCGCCGCGTCACTGCTTGCCCTGACGGTCGTCGAACCGATGATGGTAGGGGTCGGGGGTGGCGGCCTGTCACATCTGCGCCTGGCGAACGGACAGCACATCGTCATCGACGCCCTGTCCTGCGCCGCGCAGTCGATGACACCGACGATCTACGAGCCCCTCTCCGACGAGCCTGCGCTCTATATGGATGTCAAGGGCCGCCGGAATCTTGTCGGCGCGACATCGGTGGCCGTGCCCGGCAACCTGCTGGGCTGGCACGGAATGCAGACGCGCTTCGGCAAGCTTCCGTTCGCCGATGTCGTCGCCCCGGCGATCCGGCTTGCGAAATCGGGCTTTTCCGTCACGAACTATCTGGCCGGCGCGGTACGGGAACACGCCGCGGATCTCGCGGCCGATCCCACCATGCGCGCGGTCTTCCTGCCGGACGGCACGCCGGTCAAGGCCGGAACACGCCTGCGCCAGCCGCTCTATGGTGAAAGCCTGGAACTGATCGCCCGCGACGGCGCCGCCGCGCTGCACGGTGGCGCACTGGGCGCGGCACTGGTGCGTGCCATCGCGAACAGCCCCGATCCCGGCTGGTTGACCGAGGCCGACCTGCGCGACTACCGCACGATCGACCGGGCCCCGATCGTCGGCAGCTATCGCGGGTTTGAAATCGTCGGGCCGCCACCGCCGGCATCTTCGGGTGTTCACGTCACGCAGATGCTGAACATGCTTGAATCCTTCGACATCGGCGCGATGGGCTTCGGCAGCACCGAAAGCCTGCGCGTACTCGCGGAAATCATCCGCGTCGCGTTCGAGGACCGACGCCGTTTCAGCGGCGATCCGGCCTTTGTCGATGTGCCGGTCGAACGCCTGACGTCAAAATCCTACGCGCATGAATGCATCGACCGCCTGGCATCATCGGGCGGCGCATTGTCCGACCTGCGCCCCCTGCTGCGTGAAAGCCAGGATACCACCCACATCACGGTGGCGGACAAGGACGGCAACATCGTCGCCGCAACGCATACGATCAATGGCCTGTTCGGCGCCCGGTTCATGGATCCGGAAACCGGCGTCATCCCCAACAACTACATGAGCAATTTCGACCCGCATCCCGGTCATGCGCTTTCGATCCAGCCCGGCAAGCGCGTGCCCACCTCGATGGCGCCCATGATCGTGCGCAAGGACACGAAGCCGGTTTTCGCACTGGGCATGCCCGGCGGATTGCGCATCTTCCCGTCCGTGTTCCAGTCGATCGTCAACCTGATCGACCATGGCATGACCCTGCAGGACGCGGTCGAGGCCCCCCGCCTGTGGACGCAGGGACAGGAGCTGGAGATCGAGCCCGCTTACGAGCCAGCGCGGGCCGGCCTTGAAGCGGCAGGCTATGACGTGCGCCCCAAGCCGCATATCGGCGGCGGCATGAACGCCATTTCGTTTTCCCCCGACGGCATGATGGAAGGGGCCGCATGCTGGCGCGCGGATGGCACCGCGGTCGCGCTGGGCGGCGGCCTTGCCAAGCCAGGCGTCCGCTTCTGGCCGGACAAGGCCCCCGACCCGTCATCCGAAGAACCCGAATAACAAAGGATTATTGGCATGGTAAGCCGCCTCGTCATCCTGGACCCCATGGCACAGCCGGGGCTCGATAAATTCGCGCAGTACCTCCCGGAGGATTTCGAGATTGCGACATCGCGCAGCCGCGAAGCCGCCGACCAGATCGAAGCCATCACGGGTGCGACGTTCGTCATCACGGCGGACGTCCCGGTCACCGCCGCGATGATGGAGGCCGGCGCGGCCTCCGGCCTGAAGGCCGTTCAGAAATGGGGCGTCGGCTACGACAATATCGATCTGGAAAGCGCACGGCGCCTGGGTGTCCGCGTCCTGCGCACCACCGGCAGCAATGCCGTCGCCGTCGCGGAAACGGCGCTGGCGCTGATCCTCGGCCTGCAGCGCAACATCATTCCCGGCCATGTCGGCCTTCAGAAAGGCCTGTGGCTGAAGCGCTCGCTCAGCGAAACGTCGATGCGCCTGACCGGAAAGACCGTCGGTCTGGTCGGACTGGGCTATATCGGCAAGCAGCTCGCGCGGCTGTTGCGCGGCTTCGACTGTGACGTGATCTATACCAAGCGCACGCCGATTTCCGCCGAGGAAGCCCGGGAGCTGCGCGCGCGCCTCGTCACGCTCGACGAGCTGATCGAAACATCCGACGTCATCTCGCTGCACTGCGCCCTGACCGAGGAAACAGCCAACATGATCAACCGGGAATCGATCGCCCGGATGAAAAAGGGCTCGATCCTCGTCAACACGGCACGCGGCGGCCTGGTCAATGAGGAAGACCTGGCAGAGGCCGTGGAAAGCGGTCATCTGCGGGGTGCGGCCGTCGACGTGTTCCCGGTCGAACCGATCGCCCCCGACCATCGCTTCGTGGGTGTCGAACGCATCACGATCACCCCGCATATCGGGGCCATTGCCGCCGACACCTATGCGACGAACGTGCAGCGCATGGTGCATAACCTGGCCTGTGTGGCGGCAGGCACCGAACCGCCGGAACTCGACGTCCTCGTCTGATCCATGCCCTGGCAAGGATGAGAAAGGGCCGTGCAACATAGTTGCACGGCCCTTCTTTTCAATCGGACGACCCGGTTCCGCGATCCCCAAGGATATGACCTACTCGAATTCCGCCCCTGCGATGGAGGTGGTCACGCCGTCGCGCGCGCCCTTCCCCAGGCGTGTCGGAATAAACCAGACACCTGCCGCGGCGAGGCCATAGACGGCGGCCATTCCGGCGACGGCGGCCCAGCTGTGCTGATGCTTGAAGAGCATTTCGGACCAGACCGGACCGATCGAGGCGACCCAGTTCCCGACCAGGGCCGTACAGCCCGCAACGACCGCCGTGCTGCGCGGAAAGCTCTGCACATGGGACCAGGTCAGAACCTGGCACAGGCCAACGCCCGCCGTCGCGCCGGCGGAAAACACCAATGTCAGCCACAGCGATGGCGACAGGATGGCCCCTGCCATACAGGCCGTCGCCCAGATGATCCCGATGATCCGCGCGCGACGGGCCGGAAACGAGCGCCCTTCCGTCTCTCGCCGCTTCATGTATTTGATCAGGGCGCCGGACAGCAGCACAGCCCCATATAGCGACACGGCCGGGATCGAGAAGAGGCGACCGGCCTGGAAGCTGGAAATGGGGAACCGCGACGTCAGGAAATGAAGGAATGTCACGTGGCAGAAGCTTTGTACGCCAGAGACACCCCCATAGAAAACCGCGATCTGCACAGTTGGAAGAATGGCCAGGCGCGCACGCGGCTGTGCCGGGGTTTCGGGCGTCCTTTCCGGCGCCGCCTCAAGCGAGGGGCCGCCATAGCAGAAGAAAATGATGGCGCTGAAAACAAGACCCACCAGCCCATAGATCAGAAAACAGCCGCGCCAGCCGAAAGACTGCAATACATACGCGGTCAATACCCCGCTGACGGCATAGCCGACATACAACCCCCCGAGCAGCGTGGAACTCGCGGCTTCACGCTCTGATTGGGAAAAGAGCAGTTTCAGGGCAAAGATACACGCAACCCAGTCCGGGGCCTGCCCAAGGCCAAGCAGGATGCGAACGGCGAAAAAGCCGCTGACATGTGTCTGTAGAGACGTAAGGATGGTCGCCAGCGACCACATCAGGCAGGCCCCGGAAAGCGCCCATCGCACGCCGATCCGGTGTGTGAACCAGCCGGCGGGAACCTGCAGCAAGGCATAGACGGCGGTGGAAATCGTAATCAGTTCAGCCATCAACACCGGGTCGATATGAATAGCCTGCTGAACCTGGGGGGAGCTGATCGTCAGGGCGGTACGATCGACGCCGAGAATGAAATTTATCGGAACGAGAAGAAAGAGCAGGATAAACCATCGATTTTGTCGAAACGTCATTCCAACCCCACCTCCCTGTTTCAAATGCCGTGACCTTACCGCCCATCCGGGCATGAAGCAGCCTGTTCACCCTGTCATTCGTTCATGGGCCCGCACCCGCGCATCATGCAATCAAAACGGAATTTAGAATCAGAGATACATGACATTCCTACAGCGCGATCAAACAACTCCCGATCAGATGGGCACATCCGATCGGGAATTTCACACTGCACGGCGAAACGATGTCAGAGAACAGCCTTGCCCGTCTGCGGGTCGGAATTCCTGACCACATGGGTGGCGACATCGGCACCGATCCTGACCAGTTTCTCGACCAGGGCCGCACCGGTTTCGGGGGAACACAATTGCGGATCGCCGCCCCAGACGCCATTGGGCACGGTATCACCACCTTCCAACGGAACCGTAATGGTCCCCTCGCCGATCCCCAGGGACGTGAAGCCGGTCACCGGCAGGCCCCAGACCTCACCCGGCACGGTCGGTCCCGGGATATATTGATGGCGGATCAAATGCGGGAACAGATGCATCACCACACTGGTCAGCGGATTGCAGCCATGGCCACTCGACTTCGCGGCCACATCCTTGCCCAGGATGGCCGGAAGAAGCCCGTAACCGACACGCCACAGATACAGCGCCGGCATGACGATGCCGCGTTCCAGCCAGACCTTCTGCGTCGCATCGTTGATCACGCCGCAATTGCCGGCATGCCCGTTGATGAACACCACGCGGGTCAAACCATGGCGAAGCAGGCAGCGCAGCATGTCGTCGACAACGGCGCGCAACGTGGACTGCGACAGGGCAATGCCGCCCGGCATGTAACCGAAGAAATCTTCGCCGCCAAACGGTACCACGGGCGCGACATAGGTTTCCGTGCCCTCGGCCGTGGCCTTTTCGGCGATCAGCTCGGCAATGCGGGCGGCGGAAAGGTAATCTCCCATCGGGGCATGCGGCCCCTGATCTTCGAAACTGCCCATCGGCAGTAGAATGACCGGCTTGCGCACGGCGGCTTCCCGCATTTCCGCGGCCGAAAGTTCCGCAAGATAATAGGAAGAAGGCATAACGTCTCCTCTTGGGATCGGGTCGCGCTACGCTTATGCAAGGCTGCGAAACGGGCCCGTCATATTCAACATGTTGTCCCGACCAGGCCCGTTGTCCTGGTCGGGTTTATTCCGTGATGCCGGGCGCGGGACCATGCCGCGCCCGCCGTCATCAGAAATCCGTCGACACCGTCATCAGCGCCGTCATCGGGGCGGCCAGATAATAACCCGGCTGGGACACCTTCGACGAAACGGTGGGGCTGGCGATGGAGCCGAGATAATGCACGTTCGAAAGGTTCGTGAAATTCAGGCGAATAACCGGCGCATGAACGATCGAGTAGCTCGGCAGGCGATAGCCCAGACCGACATCGACCGTCTTGTAGGCCGGCATGCTCTGGTCGTTCATGAACGTGGAATACTGCGAATCAACCCATTTGAACGCCAGGTTGGCGAAGAACGGACCGTGCTGGTAATTCACCCCGATATTGGCCATGAATTTGGGTGTCTGGACCATGGCCTTGCCGGCGGTCTGGTAGACCTGGCCACCATAGACCATGTCGTTATCCATCGTCGCATGGACATATTGCGCGTTGACGTAAGGCGAGAAGCCGTAATAGGCACGCGTCGCCACTTCCGCGGTGACACCGCGAATGGTTTCGCCACCGGCGGAAATCGCCTGGTTGACGAGCGCACCGTTGACATTCGCCAGCGTCGCGATCTGGTGATGCGTCATATTCATGTTGAACAGCGCGACGCTCGCCAGGAACGCACCATGATAGCGGAAGCCCAGTTCCTCGCCGATCGTGTATTCCGGCTTGGCCGATGGCAGGCCCTGCTGCGAAATCTTGCCGGTCGAAACGTTATAGAGGGTCGTGTAGGTATTGCTGGGCATCGGCGCGCGGGCATTGGTGATGCCGTTGACATAAACCTGCATATGCGGGTTGAGATCATACGAGATCGTGACACGCGGCATCGGGGCGCTGAAGGAGTTCGAGAACTTGTCCTGCGTTCCGGGGGAATAGTTCTGCCCGCTGACATAGTTCAGCATTTCGCGGAATCCCGCGGACACTTTCAGCTTGTTATCCAGGAACGACTGCGTATCGCCGATATACAAGGCATGCGTCTGCTGCTGCAGCGTGAAGTTCGAACCCGAGACGACCTTGCCATCCGTCGAACGCAGCGGATAGGCACCGAAATCATTGGCGGCATTTCCGTTCTGGTCCAGAGGCGACAGGCTTCCCAGCTGCGAGAGCGAGAAATTGTCGAACCAGTAACCCGCCTGCAGGGTATTGGTGCTGCTCAGCTTGGCGTCGATATAGGTATTCAGGCCCGCGGCATAGATGTTCTGGCGCGTGTTGCTCATCGCCAGGAACGTCTGCGTGGACGGGTTGGACAGATAGAGGCCGCTCGTGTCGACCGAAACCTTCTGATCGCCATTATAGAGGCTGTTGGCCGATACCGAGGTCTCGCCGGGCGCCTGGGTCGCTTCCCAACGGAAATACGGGTTGAAATGGAACGTCACCCCATGGCCGACGCCGAACGTGTTCTGCATCGACACGAGCGCGTCTTCGCTCTTGTAGACGTACGGCTTCCAGTAGGAGTTGCTCTTCGTGGGGTCGAAGGTACCGGCCAGGTTCCCCGCGGAGAAATTGTTGTCCACCTTGTTGGCGGCTTCCCAGGAGGAAAGGCTGGTGGTGTTCAGGCGCGCATTGTACCAATTGTCATACGATGCATAGATCGAGCTCTTCCCGTAATCCCCCCAGTCCTTCGTAATCTTGTAGTCAACCTGCGTGCGATGGTTACGGCCGCTGCCGGTGAAGAGGTCGGCGGCCGTATAGGAATAGGATCCGAACATCTTCACGCCGCTATTGCCGATATAGCCGGTATCAAGACGGGCGAAGACACGCTGCGCGCGATAAGACCCCGCGCTGTAGCTGAGATGACCACCCATCTTGTCGGAGGGATCGCGGACCGTAAGGATGATTTCGCCGCCACTGGCCGTGGAGGTCGGATCGACAATGCGCGAGCTGCCCTGGATCAGGGTCATGTCGGCAATGTTCTCGCCGTCCGCCCATGTTTCCATATAGGGCTGGTAATAGGCCTGGTCGATGCCCTGCATGCCTTCGAGGACATAACCCATTTCCGTGGTGCCCAGTCCACGCACCGTCAGGGTCTGGCGAATGGCAAGGCCGAGCGGATCGGAGTTACCAAAATTCACGCCTGGAACGGCGGCGAGCAGCGCGAGCGGAGAGCTCGCACCCATCTGCTGTGAAATATATTGCTGCCCGACCGAACTGCGCGATTCAGCAGCGGTCTGGTGACGCATCCGACCACCGGCGAAATGACGCACGCCGCTGATATTGATCGCCTCCGCACCGCCGGACGCTTCCATCGACGTGATCCGCGACGGCTGCCGCGCCGCCTGTGCCCGAACAGCCGTCCGCGCGGGCGCGCCCTGACCGGTCGCGACATGCTTGGCAGCCCCGGGCTTCGTCGCCACATGTTCGGCCACGGCCGCCGCCATCGCAGAATGAGCGCCAAAACCAAGGCCAGTGGATGCCAGGAGCATCGTTACCAAGGTGAGTTCAGAACAAAAGCGATAGCCTGATTTCATCGTTGGGTTCCAGATCTTTCAGGGGACGCACACATCGCCGCGTGCTGCTTCATACTGATGTCGCATCGAGCCATACCGAACGAACATTGTCCATTAAAAATGACTGTTCGATTATAATTATAAGACCGTTTCAACACAAAATGCTCGGTTCTGGCATTTGTGCCACACCGACGAACCTGAATCGACGCGGCCGAATCTCCCTTGAAATCGCAGAATGATTTCCAATATAACAAGGTATAATATATGTATTTATCTAATCAACGACACCATGACCTTGGTTCGCCAAGATCTTCCATGCACGACGAGCGTGCCCAGAATATGTCTGAACGGTCATTAATATTGCGCACATAGACACCATCGCCACTGTTCCAGTAGCCAGGCTCGATTACCGATGCGGGAACAGCTGCTCCACCGACACGTCGCGCTCTATGATGCCCTGCGCAGAAAGCTCTTCGCAGAAATCATCGATCATGGGTCGATTGGTCACGACACCAGGCGAATCCCAGTCCGGCGACATCTTCTGCGCGATCGTCGCGAAATCGTTCAGGATCCACGGGGTGGTATCCGCATATTTGGTACGCTTGGTCAGCCACAGACACTTGGACCTGTCGAGCAGATCGGAAATTTCCGTCTCGAGGTCAGGATATTCAGCGACAATATCTCGGCGCAGGCCAAGAATATGCATGCCCGGCACATAGCCCGTTTCAGCGTAATACGAGAGTTCCGCATTCTTGAAATCCGGAAGCAGATGCCGGAAAGGCGATTCCTCGTCAAAGAAGTTCGGCGGCAGGAAAGGCGTGAAAACGGCGTCCAGGAACCCATCCGCCAGCAGCGACATCAAGGAACGCTCTTCCGGTGCCGCTTCGATCAGTCCGGGCTGGCCGAATCCGGACAGTCGGTCCACGATCGGATGCGCTTCGGTCAGGCGACCGGCAAACCAGCGTGCATCGGCAACGGAAATCCCCTCGCGCCGGAGAATTGCGCGCGTCCAGGTGTTGCCCGAGTCCGGCCATCCCGTCACCCCAATGGCCTTGCCAGCAAGGTCGGCGACCGTCGTCAGGCCGGAACTCTTGCGTGTCAGAATGCAACGATGCCGAAAGCCGCGCATCAGGAAATAGGGAACACCATGATCCGTGCCGCGCCCCGCTGCGCATTCACGGGCATAACGGCTGAACGAGAGTTCCGCGCCATCATATTCGCCCTGCCCATCCACAGAAGGCAGCAACGTGCCGACCGTCGTGACACGAATGTCGAACACATCGGAACGGACTTCATCCAGCAGGATTGGCGTCAGGTAATCCCAGTCGCGCAAGGCAAGCCTGATGATCGGTTTCATGTTGGACACCCTCGTGAACTTGCATAATGCGTTCTGGCGGACATATGTTCAGTCCCTTTCGGCGGCCAGCGCCGCCGGGGAAGGAACGACGATCGTATAACCAACGACCCCCAGGGCGATGACGACCCCCGCCCCCGCGGCGGCGCCCAGGAACGATCCAGTGCGATCCAGCAGGAATCCGGTCAGCACCGGCGCAAACGCGCCGGAGATATTGGCAACCAGGTTGACGCTGGCGCCGACCGCGCCAAGATTTTCCCGGCCGGCCACGAACCCGATCATGGACACGCCAAGCGGCGTGGAAATCGCCAACCCTGTCGCCGAAAAGGTCAGGCACCCCATCACGATCAGGAAAGAATGCGAATAGGCCGCACCCACCAGCATCAGGGACGCCAGCAGGCTGATGGCCAGCATATATTTCCGCACGCCGATCGGGTCGTATCCCGCAAGGACAAGACGATCGACGAGAAACCCGGCGACCAGCACCTCCCCCGCCACGGCCACGATCCAGGGGAGCGCCGTGTAGAGCCCGGCATGGACGGTACTGACACCCAGTTGCAGTTCCACCAGCCGCGGCATCCAGGTCGCCAGCAGGTAATAAACGTATGTATAGCTGGCAAACCCGATCGCCACCCCGGCGATGGCACGGGTGGGGATCATCGCCTTCAGCGACCCGGCGACGGAAGACAGTCCCCGCCGTCCGTCCCCGGCTGGCAAATCCTTTGGATAGATCACGGCGAACAGCGCCGCATACGCCAGGGAAATCGCCGCCGTCAGCAGGAAGCACGCACGCCAGTTGGCATAGGCCAGCACGCCGGCGATGACCGGGACGCCAAAGACATAGGAAAGTTTCGAACCGATATCGAGGCAGCTTGTCGCGCGGCCGCGTTCGGCGGGGGAAAACCGCTCAGTCACCGCCCGCCACATGGCCGGATAGATCGATGCTTCCGAAAGGCCGAGCAGCAGGCGCGCCAGGCACAACCCGATCACGGACCCCACGAACGCGCTGATGAAGCTGGAGATCGCCCAGACGATCACACTGATCAGGACCGGCAGGCGCGTGCCGAAGCGGTCGATGATGATCCCGGCCGGAACCTGCGCCAGTCCGTAGCTCCAGAGGAAAGCAGACAGGACGACCCCAAGCCCGGCATTCGACAAATTCAGTTCATGCGCGATCGGTGTCGCGATGACGGACAAATTCACCCGGTCCAGATAACCGACAAAGCCCCCGAGACCGAAGAGTCCTGCCAGGACCCAATGCGACCGCGACGCCTTCGTCGATGCCACGATGTCGTTTGTCTGGACTTGCACGGCGATCGCACGCCCCCTCATCACATGGCAGGATTTCCTTATACCTAATGTGCACAGTGCGTATACGCAATGGATTTGTGCTGTGTCCGAAAATTTTCGGGCGTCACTTTTCCTGACCGAAAAGTCAGAATAATTATATTAATATACTGATATTAAACGAACATATTTCGAGACGTCGTTGGAGATTCAATTTGATTTTATGAATACGATACGTATACAACCGTCTAGGAAGTGCAGACGTCCCTGCAACCGTGACGTTGCCGGGAATCGCCATGCCATCTGTCGAAGGCCAGGACATCGTGAACATCCCGGGAACGCATGCGCTTCGTGCATTATCGATCTCACTCGCGCTCGTGGGGCCCACGCTGGTGCTCGCGGCGAACGGGCAGGCGATCGCCGGCACGACATCCTGGCCGATCTGGAGCATCTTCGCCCTGGGCGCGCTCTGTATCGCGCTTGTCGCCTACAGTATCGCCCGACTGGTCTCCTCGCTCGAAACCGGGGGGAGCGCCTATCATATCGCGACCCTCACGCTTGGCGACCGGGCGGGGCGGGCGGTAGGGCTCACGCTCTGCAGCGCCTATCTCTGTTTCGCCCTCGCCACGCCTTCGGCGACGGTCGGCTTCCTCACCGACCTGGCCGGCCAGCCTGATGCCATGACACCCGGCTTATGGAGTATCTGCGCGGCGGCCGGCGTCCTGGCGGCCATGCTGCTCCTGCATCGGAACGCTTCGGTCACCCGCCTTCTGCTGATGATCGAAGGAGGCGGCATTATCCTGCTTATCCTCCTGTTCTGCGCGATCATTGCCGCGCCATCGGGGTTGCGGGCGGCCCATGACATTATTCCTCCTGTCAGGGATACCGGCATTTCGGGCCTGTTTTCAGCGGTCGTGGTGGCATTCCTGTCATGGGCGGGCTTTGAATCCTGCCTGTCCCTGACGCGCGAAACCCGTTCGCCGCAAACTGACATTCCGCGCTCCCTCTACGGCACCGTGGCGGTAACGGCTGTCCTGTTCATCGCCGTCTCCTGGGCCGTCCAGAAAGGCTTTGCCGCACGCCTTGGCGGCGACATGGCGCTGGCGCAGAGCCAGAACGCCCTCGGCGCGCTGGGAAGCGCCTATCTCGGCAGATGGTCCGCGGTTGCCTTTGGTGTCGCGGCCGTCGCGTCCTCGTTCGCCAGCACCGTCGCCGCCATGACCGCCGTAGGGCACCTGCTGGGATCCCTTTTCCCCCAGGCCCTCTCCCCGGGCGACAGGGCGACGATGCTGGTCGGCGCCTTCGTGCTTCTGATGCAGTTCGTCATCCCCCGCGTTCCCTGGGCCGAGGCCTCTCCGGTTGCGACCTATGGGCTGTTCGCCTCCTGCGGCGCGGTCTGCGTCATGGTGGCCTATCAGGCGGTCCAGATCGGCTTCATCCGCGCCATCATCCGCCGGCAGATCCCCGGCCATATGCTGGAATCGGGCATTGCGGCGGTCACGTTCTGCACGATCAGCCTTGTCTTGGTCACAAGCCTCGAACAGCGGGGAATCGGTCGGAAAGCAACCATTGCCGGCCTGGCATGGTGTCTTGTCGCGCTGATCATCGGGACGACGACCGCAGCGACCAGACCCGACGCCCTGTCGACTGGCGATCGGCCGGGATGACGCCCCTCTGCTTCCCTACACCCGGACATGAGCATCGTTACGAGCAAAAAAATACCTGAACACCCTGACACGACGATGAAAACTGCCCGAGCGCTTTTTTTGGAATTGGCGAGCATATGAAACATAGACAGGAAACAACACGCGAGCGGCCGATCTATCCTGGGGAAACGGCCCTGCTGTTTGTCGATACGCAGGTCTATAATTGCAGCCGCGACGGCGGCGAATATGCCGGACTTCCGGATGCGACCTTTCAGGACAGGTTCGGCTATTTCTTCGACCAGTTGGAAAGCGTCGCCCTCCCGAACTGGGTGGCGCTCGGCACCCGCGCGCGCGCGACCGGGATCGAGGTCATATATACGGTCATCGAAAGCCTGACCCGCGACGGGCGCGACCGCAGCCTCGATTACAAGATCACGGGCTTCAACGTCCCCCGTGGGTCCGCCGACGCCCGGGTGATCGATCCCATCGCGCCCGCTGATGACGACATCGTCATTCCCAAGACCTCGTCCTCGGTCTTCATTTCCACCAATATCGATTATGTCCTGCGCAATCTGGGCATTCGTTCGCTGATTATCGTCGGTTGCCTGACGGATCAGTGCGTTGATTCCGCCGTACGGGATGCATGCGACCTTGGCTACCTTGTCACATGCGTGACCGATGCGTGCCTGACCCTGTCGCAGGAACGCCAGGAATCGTCGCTGCGCAACAATCGCGGCTATGCCAGGCAGATCGACACGCAAACCATGCTCGCGGAAATGTCGCACGTCCATCAGGCGGCGACGTCATGATGACGCCCGACAACACCGCGCAGGAAAAGCTGATCTTCGCGGGAACCTGCGATATCGCGGGGCATGTCCGGGGCAAGGGCTTCCCGGCCGCGATGCTGCAGGACCGCCTCGCGACCGGCGTCGGCTATACCGCCAGCAACCTGATGCTCTCGGCCTTCGGCCCGATCTACCAGACCCCGTTCGGCACGCAGGGCGACCTGATGCTTGTCCCCGACGCGGCGGCACGGGCCGAAATCCCCGGCGAGGACAGCCAGTCGCACACGCTCATGCTCGGCGACATCCGTCATGAGGACGGCACGCCGTGGGACTGTTGCCCACGGACCTTCCTGCAACGCGCGCTCGACGCGCTCGAACGGGAATTCGGCCTGCGACTCCTGTCGGTGTTCGAGCAGGAATTCACGTACACGGGTGTCGAGGACCTGCCGGGATCGAGCTATGGGTTCGGTCTGTATCGACGGTCGGGTTCGCTGGGCCCGGCGATCGTCGCGGCCCTGCGGCAGGCGGGAATCGAACCTGATTCCTTCATTGCGGAAGCCGGCGCCCGGCAGTTCGAGGTCACGGTCAAACCCCGCATCGGCATAGCCGCGGCGGATGAGACGGTCTTCCTGCGCGAGATCGTTCGCGGCTGCGCCGCCGCACGCGGTCATCGGGCCAGCTTCACACCGATCACCCAGCCGGACGGCATCGGAAACGGCACGCACATCCATTTCAGCCTGCGGGACCTGGAGGGCAATCCCGTCACCCACGATGCCGCCGGCGCCCTGGGGCTCAGCCGGCAGGCGGCTGCCTTCGCCGCCGGGGTCATCGCGCACATGCCGGCAATGGCGGCCATCACGACACCCAGCGTCGCCTCCTATTACCGGCTGCGTCCGTCGAAATGGGCACCGACATGGGCCAACATCGCCCTCGCCGATCGTGGCGCATCGCTGCGCGTCTGTCCGACCTTCTCGACAGACCCCGCGACGATCGCGCGGCGCTACAACCTCGAATATCGCGTGGTCGACGCCAGCGCGAGCCCCTATATGGCGCTGGGCTGCCTGGTCCACGCGGGACTGGACGGGCTGCGGCGCGATCTCGCGCTGCCGCGGCATCCGCAGGGCCCTGATGCGGATTATCGCGCTGCCAACGTATCCCCCCTGCCCTCGTCCCTCGGCGAGGCACTAGCCGCCATGATGGCGGATTCCGCGGTCCGGAGCTGGTTCGGCGACCGGTTTTTCGATGCCTATCACATGTTCAAATCATCGGAGATCACCGCGCTGGCGGGCCTGTCCGAAGATGAAATCTGCCGACGGTATCTCGAGGTTTATTGATGCGAGACGAACGAAATCCAGCAGATTCGGATATGCTTCTGGCCGATGACGAGCCATCGCCCGTCCTGTCGCACAATCTGGACTCCGACAGCCCGTTCTTCCTGACGGTGGACCATGCCGGACGCCGCATTCCGCGCCGCCTGCGCCAGCTCGGCCTCCGCGAAGAACGGATCGCGCGCCATATCGGCTGGGACATCGGCATCCTCGCCGTCAGCGAGATCATGGCCCGCCGCCTTGCCTGCCCCCTGCTGGCGCAGATCTATTCGCGCCTGGTCATCGATTGCAACCGACGGCCGGGCGTGGCGTCATCGATTCCGGAAAGCAGTGAAACCGACATCATTCCCGGCAATCTCGGCCTCGGCCCCCAAGAGCGCGCGGCGCGGGAACGCACATTCCTCCGCCCCTACCAGCACGCGATCGAGGCCTGCCTGGATACGCGCGAGCGCCAGGGAACGCCGACCTATCTCCTGGCGATGCATAGCTGCACCCCACGCTACAGGGACGAGGTACGGACCCTGTCGGCCGGGATTCTATGGGGACCCGACGACCGCTTCGGACGACTGGTCCTGGAAGAGGTCCGCGCCCTGCGCCCCGATGAAGACATTGCCGAAAATCAACCCTATACTGTCGATATGAATAATGACTACACCGTGCCCGTGCATGCCGAAGGTCGGGGTCTTCCCTATGTCGAAGTGGAAATCCGCCAGGACCTGATCTCCGATCCGGCAGGCATCGCGTCCTGGGCCGATACGATGGCAACGGCCGTGCAACGTGCCGCGGCGCGTTTCGAGAGCCGGGGATCATGATGCGCCCCCACGCCACCACACGGGGAACGGCTGCCGCGGACATGCCGGCAAAGGAACGTATCTACGAATCCGTTCGCCGCGCCATCCTGGTCGGCACGTACCCCCCCGGCACGTTCATCGAGGAAGAGCGGATCTCGACGCAGCACGACGTCTCGCGCACGCCCGTGCGCGAGGCGTTTCACCGCCTGCATGCCGAACAATATATCGAACTGGTGCCCCGGCGCGGCGCCATGGTGAAGCCCATCAGCCTGGAGGAATTCAGCGGCCTGTTCCAGGCACGGCTTCTGGTGGAAACGTCTGTGGCGGCCATCGCCTGCCAGCAGCGCATCAAGCCATCGGCGGAAATGCGCGATGCGTTGCATCGCCTCCAGACCTTTTCCGCCGTGGACAGGCCGGAAGATCAGGTGGACTACCTTGCCGCGGACTGGGATTTCCACGCGGCGCTGATCAGCCTCAGCGGCAATACGATCCTGCAGGCGATGTACGGTGCCCTGCGGCCCCATCAGGAACGTGTCGGCATGACCGCACATCCCCTGCCGGAAGATCTGGAGATTCTCGCGCGCGAGCATTTTGCGATTTACGACAGCCTGCAATCACATGATTTTGCCGCCTGCCAGATGTGGCTGACGCGGCACCTGGGCATGGCGGGCCCGCGTGGACAGCCATCCGGCCGGGTGTAGCGCGACAGCGACCCAGGAATAAAAAAGAAGAACAGGTATTATCCGCAAAACACCAGATATGCTAAAAGCCTTTCCGAAATAAGAATGTCCGCCCACGCAACGCGGCATCAAAACGGAGTAAGATCACAATGAAAATCGCACTCGGCCAGTTCGGGGCCACCGCACAATGGGAAGAAAACCTCGCGACCGCCATCGACCTTGCGGATCGCGCTGCCAGGGAGGGGGCCCGCCTTCTCATTCTGCCCGAGGATATCCTCGCGGCCGACATGCATGATCCCGACATCGTCCTGCGCACCGCGCAGCCGCTCGACGGTCCCTTCGTCACCGGCCTTGTCGATGCCCTGCGCGGCAGTGATCTGACCGTTGCCGGGTGCATTCCCGTTCCGGACGGCAATGGCCGCGCCCACAACTGCCTTATCGTCGTTTCCGGAGAAGGTGTCGTTGCGGTATATCGCAAACTGCATCTTTATGACGCCTTTACCATGAAGGAATCCGATCGTGTTACGCCTGGCGTGGAAGTCCCGCCCCTCGTCACGATCGGCGACCTGAAGATCGGCCTCATGACATGCTACGACGTGCGTTTCCCCGAACTGGCCCGCAGCCTCGCCCTGGCGGGCGCCGACGTGATCGCCCTGCCTGCGGCATGGGTGCGTGGACCCGGCAAGGAATGGCATTGGGAAGTCATGGTGACCGCCCGCGCCCTTGAAAACACCTGCTATGTCGCAGCCGTGGGCGAATGCGGCCCGCGCAACATCGGGTGCAGCATGGTCGTCGATCCGCTGGGCGTCGCCGTCGTCCGCGCGGGACAGGATCCTTCCCTGCTGTTCTGCGAGATTTCGAAAGAAAAGATCGCAAAATCCCGGCAGGCCCTTCCCGTCCTGCAGAACCGTCGTTTTGCCGCGCCTGTCCTGCAGTAATCACGTGCCTGAGGGCGGTCGTCCACCGCCCTCAGCCTCCGGCGAAGAAGTTTTCAGAAAAATGACCATTCAGTCTATATTATGACTGAATGGTCATGACGTCCGAGGCCGCAAACGACAGACAGGGCGACGTTCCGCTCTGAACAGTCGACCAACTGAGGGCGTCAGAGCACGAAATGTATGGGTCGAGGCAGGCCCGTGAGATCGGATGCAAGGCCTCTGCCCATGCGCAAAGGCGCCCCCTCTCTATCGCCTGCCTTACGACGATGCATCGCATCGCCAAAATCTTAGAGGCGGGTTCAAACTTCGTTCTGTTGAACAAGAGCGCGCGCTGCGCCATGATAGAAGATCACCGCCAGCGCGCATTTCCAACAGGCGCCAAGTGGCTCAAATTCGCCACAGCTCCCTGTACTCCTTCAGATTGTCCACCGCATGATTCGCATGGGGATGATTGTATTCGCTCTGCACTGCGAAAGTGGCTGGACAGAACAGCGACAGCCTGTTCATGAGTGTCGTCACCATCGCGGAGACCGCTGCCGAAATCGAGAAGGTTCAGTATGCTGGTCACGCAGCGAAGGCCGGTCGCCTGGGCGAATGGCTGGAAATGCGTATACATCTCTATGCTCGCAGGAGCGTCCCGATCAGTCTGCCGATTTCTCCGTTCTCTGAAAGACGACAGATCAATTCCGAGCGCAGAGGCATCAGCCAGAACTTGGTGATCTGACGATTACGGCGACGACGCGGGTTCAGGGCCTGACGGCACTGATCCGCAACGTCCGGCATTTTCGGCTACCAGGAATCCCGGCAGTCGATCCGTTCGAGAAATTGCCGGGCCAATCTGCCTCGTACAGGTGAGCAGACAGTTCTCTTTGGATGGGATGCGGCGACCCAAGCCGTTGCTGCCAGGTGACGCTGAGACATTTGTAGCGCGGACCGTCAGCCAGCGTTTCAGCCAGCTGACATTTCCCCGTTACTACCAAATAATCAATTTTCTCGATGAATTATGCCGTTTTTACGGACGCTTCGGATACTGCCGGACAGGCAAAAATCACTCCCACTCTATCGTGCCGGGCGGCTTGGAGGTGATGTCGTAGGTCACGCGGTTCACGCCCTGGACCTCGTTGACGATGCGGCTGGCCACGCGGTTCAGGAAGCCGATATCGAAGGGGAACACGTCGGCGGTCATGCCGTCCGTGCTGGTCACGGCGCGTAGCGCGCAGGCGTAATCATAGGTACGCCCGTCGCCCATCACGCCCACCGTGCGGACCGGCAGCAGCACCGCGAAGGCCTGCCAGATCGCGTCATACAGGCCGGCGCTACGGATTTCCTCCAGGAAGATCGTATCCACCCGGCGCAGCAGCGCCAGCTTGTCGCGGTCCACGGCGCCGGGAATGCGGATCGCCAGGCCCGGTCCGGGAAACGGATGACGTCCGACGATATGTTCGGGAATGCCCAGTTCGCGACCCAGTTCCCGGACCTCGTCCTTGAACAGTTCGCGCAGCGGCTCGACCAGCTGCATCTTCATATGCTCGGGCAGGCCGCCGACATTATGGTGCGACTTGATCGTCACCGACGGTCCGCCGGTGAAGCTGACACTTTCGATCACGTCGGGATACAGCGTGCCCTGCGCCAGGAACTCCGCACCGCCCAGCTTCGCGGCTTCCTCGTCGAACACTTCGACGAACAGGCGGCCAATGGTCTTGCGCTTGATCTCGGGATCCGTGACGCCGTCCAGCGCCGACAGGAACAGGTCCGACGCGTCGCGATGGATCAGCTTGATATTGAACCGGCCCCGGAAGGTCTTGACGACCTCCTCGGCCTCACCTGCACGCAGGATGCCCGGATCGACGAAGATGCAGGTCAGCTGGTCGCCAATCGCCTCGTGGATCAGCACGGCGGCGACCGAGGAATCGACCCCGCCCGACAGGCCGCAGATCACCCGTCCCGACCCGACCTGTTCGCGGATGCGGGCGATTTCCATATCGCGGAAGCCGGCCATTGTCCATGTGCCGCGGCAGCCCACGACATCATGCGTGAAATTCCGCAGCAATGCCGCGCCGTGGGGCGTGTGCACGACCTCGGGGTGGAACTGCACGCCGTACAGGCGCCGCCCTTCGTCCGCGATGATGGCGAACGGCGCGCCCTCGCTGACCGCGACGGCGCGGAAGCCGGGCGGCAATTTCGTGACGCGGTCGCCGTGGCTCATCCACACCTGTTCGCGGCCACCGCGGGCCCAGGTGCCACGGAACAGGGCGCAGTCCTCGGTAATGTCGATATGCGCGCGCCCGAATTCACGGTGTTCGTGCGTCTCGACCGCCCCGCCCAGCTGGTGGCACATCGCCTGCTGCCCGTAGCAGATCCCCAGCACCGGCACCCCAAGGGCGAATACGACATCGGGGATGCGCGGCGCGTTTTCGTCCAGCACGCTGGACGGGCCGCCGGACAGGATGATGCCCCGGGGCGCGAAGGCGCGGATCTTCTCGGGTGTCGAGGAAAACGGCCAGATCTCGCAATACACGCCGCTTTCGCGCACGCGGCGGGCGATCAGCTGCGTCACCTGGCTGCCGAAATCCAGGATCAGGATCCGATCCCCGTGCAGCGCGCTATCCAGGGCGGCCACCTCGCCTCCCTGCGCGGTCAGATCGGGTCCACCAGCTTTCACATCGTCGCTCATCATCGTTCTCTCGGTCGCGGCACTACGGTCACAGGGCTTGCTGCATGAGCCGGGCGGGCAATGCAAGCGCGGGATATGCGTCGATGGCGACCATAGCGCAAGATCGCACCAGGCGGGACCCTATGGCCCACGGCAACGCGCGCGCCCATATTGGGACCGTCACAGCCCCGTCCCTTTCGATATGGAGCCCCAACTTGACCCTGCCCCCTCCGATCCCGCGGCGTCGCGCCGGACGTTCAGGGGCCCTCGCCCTGGGCGTTGCCCTGTCGATCCTGTCGTCGGCCGGGATATCAACGGCCCGGGCAGCAGCCAGTGCCGCCGACGACCCGATCGGAATCTGGACCGGAACGCTGGTGGCCGATCGCGGAATATGCCCCGAGACGCGCGCGCCCTCTACCTTGCAGATCGGTACCCGGCGGATCGCCTTCACCCCCGCCGACGGGTCGCAGACCCTGCGCGGCACACGCGACGGTCCCCAGGGGATCTTCCACGCCCAGCTGGTGCTGAGCGACATGAACCACAAACCCTTCCCCATGGTGTTCGAGGCCCGGCCCAGCGGCGACACGATGTCCGGAACCTACGGCACCCCCCGCTGCCGTGCGCATGTTGTGATGACACGGCCCGGCAGCAACGCCCTGTCCCATTTCCTGGGGCATTAGGACACCGCCAAAATACCTGCTGGCGGCCGTCGGGGCCGCACCGCCCTGCGCCGGCAACGACATGGCGGCGGATGATTGTCGGATCGACATGGATGCGACATGGTCCGACACCATCATCAGTCGCCGCCCGGCAAGGCGGATCAGCAGGAGCATACGGCTTGACCTTTCCTTCCCTCCACCCGGCCGGGACACTTGCCTTCCTCGCCGCCCTGACGCTGGCCGGCGGCATCGGGCGCGCCGCCCCCGACCCGGCGCTTACGGTCCAGACCGGCAGCGACATCCCCGCCCATGTGACCTTCCCCACCGACAATCGCGATTACATCAAGCGCGACCTGATGATCCCGATGCGGGACGGCGTGAAGCTGCATACCGTCATCGTCATCCCCAAGGGCGCGCACGATGCGCCGATCCTGCTGACCCGCACCCCCTATCACGCGTCGGAACGACTGAACCGCGTGGAAAACACGCCGACCATGCGCGCGCTGCTGCCACAGGGCGACGACGTGTTCGTCGGCGCCGGCTATATCCGCGTCTTCCAGGATATTCGCGGCAAGTACGGGTCCGAGGGCGATTACGTCATGACCCGCCCGGTTCGCGGCCCGCTGAACCCGACGAAGACGGACGAGGTCACCGACGCATGGGACACGATCGACTGGCTGGTCAAGAACGTCCATGAATCCAACGGCCGGGTCGGCATGTTGGGCTCGTCCTACGAAGGGTTCACGGTCGTCATGGCCCTGTTGGACCCGCATCCGGCGCTGAAGGTCGCCGCCCCCGAGAGCCCGATGGTCGACGGCTGGATGGGCGACGACTGGTACCATTACGGCGCATTCCGCCAGGGCGGCCTGGATTACTTCACCGACCAGATGACGGTACGCGGCAGCGGGGCGACGATCCCCCGGGTGGATCGCGACGATTACACGAATTTCCTGCGCGCGGGCTCCGCCGAGGATTTCGCCCGCGCCGCCGGCCTGGACCAGTTCCCCTGGTGGCAGCGCATGCTGGCCCATCCGGACTACGACGCCTTCTGGCAGGAACAGGCGCTGGACAAGCTGATCACCCGGCGTCCGCTGACGGTCCCGACCCTGTGGGAACAGGGCCTGTGGGACCAGGAAGACATGTGGGGCGCGATCCATGCCTGGCAGGCGCTGAAGGCCGCCGGAACCCACGTGCCGAATGTGCTGGCGATGGGCCCATGGCGGCATAGCCAGGTGAATTACGACGGGTCGGAGCTCGGCGCGCTGCACTGGAATGGCGACACCGCGCATCAGTTCCGGCGCGATGTCCTGCTGCCGTTCTTCAACCAGTATCTGCGGCCGGGCTCGCCGGCCGCCAACCTGCCCGAGGCCATCATCTACAATTCGGGCGAAAACCACTGGGATCGCTTCGCGCACTGGCCGCTGGCATGTGACGGCGGGGCTTGCGGCCACCCCAGCACGCCGCTTTACCTCCAGCCCGGGTTCGGCCTCGCGTTCGGCCATCCGGCCGCCGACGGCCAGGATTCCTATGTCTCCGATCCCGCCCACCCAGTACCCTTCGTGCCGCGTCCGTTCAATTTCGCAACGGACGCCCCCCGCTGGAAAACCTGGCTGGTCGAGGACCAGCGCCAGGCGGAAAGCCGCCCGGACGTCCTGACCTACGAGACGCCGGTGCTGGACCACGCGGTACGCGTCAGCGGCGTTCCGGTGGCCGACCTGTTCGCCGCGACCACCGGCACGGATTCGGACTGGGTGGTGAAGCTGATCGACGTGCAGCCGGCGACGGACGGCGACCGGCCGTCGATGGGCGGATACGAATTGGCGGTGTCCATGGACATCTTCCGTGGCCGCTATCGCACGGGCTTCGCCCACCCCACCCCCGCCGTCCCCGGTACGGTGGCCCGTTATCGCTTCACCCTGCCGGCGGTGAACCACGTGTTCCAGCCGGGACACCGGATCATGGTCCAGATCCAGTCCTCGCTGTTCCCGCTCTATGACCGCAACCCGCAGACGTACGTCCCGAACGTGCTGCGCGCGAAGGCCAAGGACTATGTCGCCGCGACGCAGTCCGTCCATCGCGGCGGCACGCAGGCGACGGCGATCTGGTTGCCGGTCGTCCCCTGATCCCGCCCGGCCCCCGCATCACGGGGGCCGGCCAGGAGACGAGCGGCTCTTCAACTGTCCGGCAGGGGTGGTGGTGATGTGCGCGGGTCCGCGTATAATGCGGGCATGTCCGCCTTTCCCCCTGTTTCCGCCGCGATTCTTTCCGTCGTCGTGCGCGCGTCGCACGTCCTGCTGATCCGGCGGGCCAACCCGCCGGACCAGGGCCTGTGGGGCTTTCCCGGCGGACGGGTCGAGCGCGGCGAGACGATCATGCAGGCGGCCGAACGCGAACTGCGCGAGGAAACCGGTTTCGACAGTCGGGCCGAGGGCGTGCTGACCGCCTTCGACGTCCTGGACGAGGACGATGCCGGCGCGATCCGATTCCATTACGTCATCGTCGCCGTGCGCTGCGCCGATACCGGTGCCCAGGCGCTGCGCGCCGCCGACGATGCCCTGGATGTCGGCTGGTTCACGCTGGAGCAGATCCGCGCCGCCCCTGCGCGGATGAGCCCGGGCCTGCTGGAACTGGCCACGCTGGCCCTGTCGAGCCGGGGGATCGCCCCCTGGCCGACCCCGGCGGGCCGATCGCATCCCATCCATGCCTCTCCCACCCAAATCATCGAGGACGCCGCATCGTGACAGCTCCGCCCCGCCACATCCTGCTGGTCGAGGACGAATCCGCCATCGCCGCGCTGATCGAGACCGCACTGGACGGATCCGGTTTCCGCGTCACCACCTGCGCGGGCGTGCATGCGGCGGAACAGGCGCTGGACCGTGGACCGGTGGATCTGGCCATCCTCGACCTCACCCTGCCGGACGGCCCGCCCGACGAGCTGATAGGGCGACTGGCCAGACTGCCGGTCCCGATGATCGCGATCAGCGGCGATCCGGCCCGATTGGCCCGGTTCACCGCCGGCCAGACCCTGGAAAAGCCATTTCGGATCCGGGCACTGATGGACCAGGTCCGGGCGTCCCTGCTGCCGGCCTGACCTTTCAGGGGCGGCCGGACGGCAGGACCACGGCGATATCGCCATCGGAAATCGGCGAGGCCAGGACGACGCGGAAAACGGCGTAGCGTTCGGCGACGCGCCCGGCTCTCCCGCGTGCCACTGTCCCGATCCGCACGATCCGGGCGAAGGCATGCATATCCAGGTCCCGCAGCCGCCGCATGCTGCACAGGAATAGGCCCTCGCCCCCCGCCGTATGCGGCAGGTCGAACAGGGCCCAGCGAGGTTCCATTCCGATCACCCGCCGATGCGGCAGCATCAGCGCCAGTTCCGACGCCATGCCATACTCGTCGGCCGCCACGAACGCGCCGGGCGGGGCCACGTCGTCCACCGCGCGGGCCAGGGCGGGCCAGCCCGCCATCTGGCGCAGGGTGATATCGAGATGTGGCGACAGCGAAAACGGCGCCACGGTGGATTGCACATAGACCACCCCGCCCAGGGCCAGCCCGAGGGCCGACGCCCCCATCCAGCCGCGCCACGCCAGCGACGCCGCCGCGACCGCCAGACCGGGATAGAGCAGGACGGGCCAGTTGGCCTGCACACGGTCGCCCAGCGCATGCTGCACGAACACCAGGATCGGCAGGATCGTCCAGCATGCCAGCACTGCCGCTATGGGCGCCTGGCGCGCGTGACGAACGACCCGCCACAGGCCGCCGGCCATGAACACGAAGACCAGCGGCGTGGCCAGGCCGACCTGCCCGCCCGCCAGTTCGCCCAGGAATTGCACCGCCCGCGCCGGATGCCAATCCCCCGTTCGGCCGCCCTGGCGGATGAAGCTGGCCCAATGATGGCCGGCGTTCCACAGGATGACGGGCGTGAACAGCACCAGCACCAGCAATCCCGCGCACCATGGATAGGGCGTACGCAGCCACATCCGCCCCAGCCGGCTGCCTATCAGCCAGAGCGCCAGCCCCGCCCCGGGCAGGATCGCGGTATATTTGCTGTCGCAGGCCAGCCCAAGCGCGACGCCCACGACCAGCCACCAGGCCCCGCGCCCGGTGGCCATCAACCGCCCCAGCGCCCAGAGCGCCAGCACGATGAAGAACAGCAGCGGCGTGTCCGGCGTCATGGTCACCGCGCCGATTCCCAGCGCCAGCGTGGCGTTCAGCAGGACCCCCGCCCGCACCATCCGCCCGGCGGCGGCCTCCTTCGAAGCATCACCCGTCGGGCCGACCACCAGGTCCCGCGCGGCGGCGGCCACGAACAGGGTTCCCACCGCCGCCGCAAGCGGCGCCAGCAGCCGGATGCCCAGCGCCGTGTCGCCGAACAGGGTCGTACCTGCCCGGATCCATACGGCCACCATCGGCGGATGGTCCAGGTATCCGGCCGCCGGCACCCGGGACCATACCCAGTAATAGGCCTCGTCCGGCGACAGGGGGGCCTGGGCGGCGACAACGCACCGCACCAGCGTCAGGACGACCAGGGCGACCCCGCCCCATGCCAGCATGCCGCCCGTCCGTCCACCGGACGGACCGATCAACGCACCCGCCAGATCAGGGTGGAGGACACGGCATAGTTCCAGACCACGGCAATCGCCGCCCCCGCGGCACCGGCCTGGTCCCACTGGCCGTCGCTGCGGAAGATCGCGCGGGCGATGCCGATATCGGCGACCGCCCCGACTGAACAGATCAGCAGGAACAGGACCAGCCCGCCCCACATCCGGCCGCCGCGCAGGCGGCAGTCGCGGTAGGTCAGGGCATTGTTCATCCAGAAATTCGCGACCATGGCGACGAGGGTCCCGATCCCCTGCCCCTCGGCAAAGCCGACCCCGCACCGGCGCGCGATCCCCAGGACCGCGAGATTGACCAGGATGCCGACCAGACCGACCAGACAGAACCCGAGGAAGCGGATCGGCAGGAAGCCCCGGCAGAACTTGTCCAGCATCATCGCCATGAACTGCAGCAGGACCAGCAGGTCCAGCTTGCTTTCCCCGGCCACGCGCGGGCGGAAGATGAACGGCACCTCCAGCACGCGCGGACGCTCGGCGGCGGACAGGAAGACGTCCAGCAGGATCTTGAACCCCGTCCCCGACAGGCGCGGCACGGCGTGTTCGAACAGGTCGCGCCGCATGGCGAAGAAACCGCTCATCGGGTCGCTCAGCCGTACCGGCATCAGCGTCTGCACCAGCCGGATGCCCGCATCCGACAGGAAGGTCCGCCAGCCATTCGCCAGCCCCGCATTGTCGCCGCCAGGGACATGCCGGCTGCCGACGGCGATGTCGTACCCATCCCGCGCCACCGCGTCGATCAGCGCGCCCAGGCAGGATTCGTCATGCTGCATGTCGCCGTCCATGACCGCGACGATCGGCGCCGAGGACGACAGGACCCCTTCGATCACCGCCGACGACAGGCCGCGCCGGCCGATGCGCAGGATGCCGCGCACGCGCGCGTCCATTTCGGCAAGGGCGCGGATTTCGTCGATCGTGCCGTCTGGGGAGTTGTCGTCGACGAAGATCACCTCCCACTCGCGGCCCTTCAGGGCGACCGACAGGGCGGCGACCAGCGGCCGGACGTTCGCCCGCTCGTTGTAGCAGGGAACGACGATGCTGATATCCGCCGCCGGCCGGGCCATGCCCTCTGCCGCCCGCACCGCCCTGGGATTCACGTCACGCTGGGCCCCGGGGGCCGAATCGGCCATGGAGGAGAGAAGCACCGTCATGGCATCGCCGTGCCATGCGGCGACACCGGCACCCCCGCGCGGCTGAGAGAGGTCCGGATGGTCTGAAGGGTCTGCACCCGGCTGACATGCGGACTTTCGGTCAGGCGTCGGGTCAGCTGGTTTTCATGCGCGGCGTCGCGCGCTACCAGCCGGACCAGGAAATCCCCCCCGCCGCGGATCATGTGGCATTCCCGGACCTCGGGCCAGTCGGCGACCTGGGACTCGAAGGCCGACAGGACGCTTTCCTTCTGGCTGTCCAGCCCGATCAGCGCGAACAGCGTGATCGTCCACCCCAGGAGCGCGGCATCGGTATCCGCGTGATAGCCGCGGATCAGCCCCTCCTCCTCCAGCCGCCGCACGCGGCGCAGGCAGGGCGGGGCGGAGATTCCCACCCGGCGCGCCAGTTCCACGTTCGTCATGCGGCCATCCGCCTGGAGTTCGGCGACGATCCGACGGTCAATCGCATCCAGGTCCATCACTTCGGTCATATCCGTCCCAAACATCGAGACGGCAGGATATTGCAAGCCTCCTGCCGGGAAAAGGGCGCCCCGAACGTCATCCGGCTTGTGCCCAGCGCATTGGACGGCCATATCCCCTCCATCACGATCACATCGACGCCGAGTTCATGACCCAGACCATTTCCACCGACCTGCTCGTCATCGGGGCCGGGCCCGCCGGCTATACCGCCGCGATCTATGCCGCACGCGCCAATCTCAAGCCCGTCCTCGTCGCCGGCCTCCAGCCTGGGGGGCAGCTGATGATCACGACGGACGTGGAGAACTATCCCGGCTTCGCCCGCGGCATCCAGGGCCCCGAACTGATGGAGCAGATGGCCGCCCAGGCTGCCCATGTGGGAACGCGGATCGTCCATGACATCATCACCGAATGCGACCTGAAGGGCCGGGGCGGCCCGGACGCGCCATTCCGGCTGACGGGCGATTCGGGCGACATCTACCTGGCGCGGTCGGTCGTCATTGCAACGGGCGCGCAGGCCAAATGGCTGGGCATCCCCGGCGAGTCCCGCTACCAGGGCGCTGGCGTGTCGGCCTGCGCCACCTGTGACGGGTTCTTCTATCGGGGACGCACGGTGGCCGTCGTCGGCGGCGGCAACACGGCGGTCGAGGAAGCCCTGTACCTGACCCATCACGCCAGCCACGTCACCCTGATCCACCGTCGGGACCATTTGCGGGCCGAGCGCATCCTGCAGGACCGGCTGTTCGCCAATCCCAAGATCTCGGTAAAATGGAACACCGTCGTCGACGACATCGTCGCCGATGCGACCCCCGCCGTCGTGACCGGCCTGAATGTGCGCGACACCGTGACCGGGCACCGTGAACAGCTGGCGGTGGACGGCGTATTCATCGCCATCGGCCACGCCCCGAACACCGCGATCTTCCAAGGCCAGGTCGAAACGGACGACGAGGGATATATCGTGACCCCGCCGGGTGGCACGCGCACCTCGGTCCCGGGCGTGTTCGCGGCCGGCGACGTGCAGGACCGTATTTTCCGCCAGGCGGTGACCGCCGCCGGCACGGGCTGCATGGCGGCGCTGGAGGCGGAACGTTACCTGGCGGGAATTTCGGATTGAATACCTTAATTCCTTGACCCGACCTTATACATCCGTCACCAGATACATTGAATACGCCAAGGGCGAAGACAGAATCGGAGTATATGCGTGGACTGGGACAAACTCCGGATTTTCCATGCGGTGGCCGAAGCGGGTTCGTTCACGCATGCGGGTGACGTACTGAACTTGAGCCAGTCTGCGGTTTCCCGCCAGATTTCGGCGCTGGAGGAAGCTCTCCAGGTCCCCCTCTTCCACCGGCACGCGCGCGGGCTGATCCTGACGGAACAGGGGGAAACCCTGAACCAGACGGTGCGTGAGGTCTTCTCCAAGCTGGCGATGACCCAGTCCCTGCTGACGGAAAGCAAGGAAAAGGCCGCCGGGCGCCTGCGCGTCACAACGACGAGCGGCTTCGGAACCTGCTGGCTGACGCCGCGGCTGCACCGGTTCATGGACGCCAATCCCGACATCGTCATCACCCTCATCCTCGAGGACAACGATCTCGACCTGGGCATGCGCGAGGCCGATGTCGCGGTCCGGATGCACCCGCCACGCCAGCCTGACCTGATCCAGCGGCATCTCGCGGATTTCCCGCTGCCGATCTATGCCGCCCCCGCCTATCTGGAAGAATTCGGCACCCCGGCGACGCTGGACGATCTGGCGAAGCACAAGCTGGTGCTGTTCGGCGGCTATCACCCACCCGTCCCGCATATCAACTGGCTGGCCGAGGCCGGCGTTCCGGCGGACGAGAAACGTCCCGCGCGCGTCGAGGTCAACAGCCTCGCCGCCATGGCCTCGGCCATTGCGACAGGCGTCGGAATCGGTTCGATCCCGCTCTATGCGGCAGCGCAGCACCCGCATCTGGTCAAGATCCTGCCCGAGGTCTCTCTGCCGACGGTCGATGCCTATTTCGTGTATCCGGAAGAACTCCGCACCTCCAAGCGCGTCGCGGTCTTCCGCGACTTCCTGCTGGCGGAAATCAGCGGCCGCCACTGAACGACGCATCCACGGCTGCGGCCGAAGAGGGCGACCGTATCGGTCGCCCTTTTTTGTGTCTGTTACCCAGCGGCAGACCGCGCAGTGCGCAGCCGGACGCCCCCTGCACCCTGACCAACCGAAACTGGTCGCCTTCAGGCGTTCGTCCCCAACCCGATCAGTTCTAGAGCGGCCGGTGTGCCCGATCCATCAGGCGGCGCCAGCCGGCCTTGATCTGCATCACCAGCGGATTCGGCCGCACCGTCGCCGCGACGACGGTCTTCCGGTCATCCTTCCGGGTCAGCCACTTGTCCAGGCTTACACCGGCCTTGGCGGCCCGTCGTGCCTCATAAGCCTGCTTCCCCGCGCCGCCCTGTTGCGCGCCCCCATCGGCCATCGCCTGTCTCTCCCTCACATCACCAGAGCAGGCGCAGCGCCCCTCCAGACGGACCGCAGGCTACCCGTCGCCCCGGACACACTTCCCATAACCGACCCGAACCCGGTCGTCGACCGGGGGACATTCCATTCCTGCGTCACCACGTGGGCTGGACGTCAGCTGTGGCGATGCGCCGTCCGCTTCAGCTGGCAACGACGCGAGAGATCGCGGTAAAACATCGCCTGCCCGATCGGTGCGAAATAACGGTGCCGGCCAATGGCGCGCAGCTTGTGCCCCGGCGCCGCGATGACGGCATCATGCGTCGCGCACAGATGCGCGGCCAGTCCTGACCTGTGGATGTGGGAATGCCGGGCCTGCCCTGCGTATGCCGGCGCCGCGACGCCAAGCGCCATGACGGCAATCATCAGAAGAACCGAGATCACGTCCCGCACCCCGCGCCCTTTCATGGCCCAGTCTCCTCCATAGAGAAGGATTCATAGGCGCAGCAATGGGAACATATCAAGAACATTCATAGGAAACGACGGCCACGCCGGATCGTCGCCGGAAAAGACTTATGGACAAAGGCTTATGGGCTCTGCGAGAGCGAGCCGCTCAATCGTCCGCCGGATGGGCCTGATGATTCACCCTCTCGCGCAATTCCTTGCCGGCCTTGAAGAAGGGGACGACCTTTTCGTCCACCGATACCATCTCGCCGGTACGGGGGTTGCGCCCGGTGCGGGCATCGCGTTTCTTGACCGTAAAGGCGCCGAAGCCGCGTAACTCCACCCGATCGCCCCGGGCCAGGGCCGCGCTGATCTCATTGAAGATCGTCTGGACGATCAATTCGATATCACGACCGAGAAGGTGCGGATTCGCCGCTGCGAGCTCGGCGATCAGCTCCGATTTGGTCATCCTTCTCCTCCCGAATGCGGGTTAAGGTTTCCAGATCGCAACGGCCCCGTCAAGCGCAACGCCTTGCGAAAGCACACTTCCTGTCCACTCGTCATCCAGAATCAACCCCACGATACCACCAATCGCCTGCCGCAGCCACGGCCGTGCCGAGCGGACACGCAGATCAGTAACGGGCATGGCCTCCGGCAGATGCTGTGTCTTGATCAGCCAGGCCTTCGCATCCGCTTCGGTCCCGATCTGGTCGATCAGGCCCAGCGTCAGCGCCTGCCGCCCCGTATAGGGACGACCGTCCGCCAGCGTCCGCACCCGCTCGACCGGCATGTGACGACCCTGGGCCACCATGGTCACGAACTGGTCGAACAGGTCGGCGACCACGCCCTGAAGCATCTGGCGCCCGTCGGGCGACAGCGGCTGCACTACGGAGGGCTGTCCCTTCATCGGCCCGGACACCAGCTGGTCCACCTTGACGCCAACGCGGTCCAGCAGGCCCGAGACATCCGGCGCCTCCATGATCACGCCGATCGATCCTGTCAGGGTGGATTGCGCGGCGAACAGGCGCTGTGCCGGAACCGACACCATGTATCCCGCCGACGCCGCGACTCCGCCCATCGAGACCACGACCGGCTTGCGCGCGGCGAACCGGGCGATTGCATCATGCAGAGCCTCTCCCCCGCTGACCGACCCGCCGGGGCTGTCGACGACCAGGATCATGCCCCGGACCGATTTCTGCGTCGTCGCATGATCGATCAGGTCCAGCTGCTTGCGATTGTCGGCCCCGATCACGCCGGTGATCCGCAGGCGGACAAGATGGTCGCGCTGTCCCACGCCGTGCGCATGAAACAGCGAATGGCTCCCGGCGGCGACCAGTGCCAGCATAAAGGCGGCGACGGCCGCCACCCGCCATACCAGCAGACGCCGCTTCAGGCGCAACCGGTCGACGGCCAGGTCAGGATCAGGCGCCATCGCGCCCGATCCCCTCCCCGACATACCCGATTCGCATCGCGATTACTGCGCGGCAGGCTTGCGACCACGCCGGGCCGGTTTCACCACGTCCTCGGCCGCCGGGGCCTCTTCGGTCACGGCAGTGATCTTGCGACCCAACCCGATCTCACGCGCCAGGGTGGACCGGCGTTCGGCATAATTGGGCGCGACCATCGGATAGTCGGAAGGCAGGCCCCAGCGCTCGCGATACTGTTCCGGCGTCATGCCATAGGCGCTCTGCAGGTGGCGCTTCAGCATCTTCAGCTTCTTCCCGTCCTCCAGGCAGACGATGTAGTCGGGAAAGACGGACCGCTTGATCGGCACCGCGGGCTGCAGCTTCTCGGGTTCCGGCGCCGCCTGGCCCAGGGATGTCAGGGCGTGATAGACCTGCCGGATCAGATCCGGAACCCCGTCGGCAACGACAGTGTTATTCGCGACATGAGCCGACACGATCTGCGCCGTAAGCTCCAGCAAGGAAGCGTCCTGCTCAATTTCGGACATACTATTTTCCATTCTGTTATTCTGATTAAAGTTTTTTCGTATTGAAATTTTGTGTGGTCAACCGTTGAATTATATCAACCTCAAATAATTAATACAATGCCCTTTCCAGATTCCAGTGGAAGCTATGATAACCATACCCCATCTCAAAAGTATAAATCCACCACTGGTTATATTTGGCAGCGTCAATATCGACGTTGTCGCGCGCCTGACGCGCCTGCCTGCCCCCGGCGAGACGCTGCATGCCCTGGGTGCGCATCTGGGACTGGGCGGCAAGGGCGCCAACCAGGCGGTCGCGGCGGCACGCCTGGGGGCCGCGGTCGTGCTGGCCGGTCGTACGGGGGACGACATGTTCGCGGATTACGCGCGCACGGCCCTGCTGCATGAGGGCGTAAATTCGGACCATCTGTTCCGCACGCGCCAGGACATGACCGGCCTGGCGATGATCTGCACCGATGCCGCGGGGGAAAACAGCATCGCCGTCGCCGGCGGCGCCAACATGACCATGGACGAATCGGACGTGGACCGTCTGGCCCCGCTTCTGGCCGCGAACGCCATCGTGCTGATGCAATGCGAGATCCCGATGGGTGTCATTCTTGCTGCCGCCCGCCGGATCGCGGGAATCGGGGCGACGCTGGTTCTGGACCCCGCGCCGGTACCGGCCGCCGGCCTGCCCGACGAACTGTTCGGCCTGGCCAGCGTAATGACCCCCAACGAGACCGAAACCGAATTGCTGACCGGCCTGCGCCCGCATGATGCCGACAGCGCGCTGGAGGCCGCGCGGCGTCTGCATGCGCGCGGCCTGGAACGTGCCATCGTCAAACTGGGCGCCCGGGGCGTCCTGTTCTCCGACGCCGGGGGCCACGGGTTCATCCCGCCGTTCCAGGTTACGGCCATCGACAGCGTCGCGGCGGGGGATTGCTTCAATGGCGGCCTGGCGGTCGCCCTGTCACGGGGCATGGAACTAGGCCCCGCCACGCGCTTCGCCGCCGCCTGCGGCGCCCTGGCCACCACGCGCAAGGGCGCGTCCGAAGCCGCCCCCACCCTGGCGGAGGTCGAAGCCCTGCTGGCCGCCCAGCCGTGAAAACCTGAATCAGAAAACGGCTTGCTCCCGCTTTCTGATGACCTTCCCCGCCCTTCTCCACGTCGCGGTTCAGGCGCCGACTGCGCGCATGTCCTGGCAGGCTTTCAGACTCCGTTTGAAAACGCCTGTTGCGGACCGAAAGGGACGCGCAGCGGCACGCCCGGCATGTGTTTCCGAGCAGCGGAGCGCAGCGGCCGTGCTGGCCGCCCGCCGCGAAGCACGGGAAACGCGCGTCCGATCCCGGCAAAAGATGTTTTCAAACGGTTTCTCAGATGTCCGCGAGCGGCCCGAGTTCGCGCTCCACCAACGGTATGACCTCCTCGGCAAATCGCTCCAGCGATTTTCGCGCGCGCGCCAAGGGCATGTCACCGAACTGGAAGAAACAATTATAATGACGCGGCCGGAGGGCGCGTATTTCGGCGATCATCTTCTCCGCCACCAACGCCGGCGCGCCAATCAGCAGATTATCGCGGAATGTTTCGAGGGGCGGCTCGTCAGGAAGCGGATCGGCGTCGACGAATACGCCGTCGAGCTTGAAGTTGCTGAAGCGAAGGCTATGCACCATGCGGCCGACGTAGCGCGCACGCTCGGCCGCTTCCAGCGCCTCGGTCGTGGAATCGGTCACATGAATATACTGCTGAACCGCCACAGGCATCGAGGCGGGATCCAGGCCGGCACTGGTCCAGGCCTTCCGCACGTTCCCGGCAATACCGATCAGCGCCTCGCTGCCGCGCCATCCCGCCGTGATGAAGGGCGTGGCGTTCCATCTGGCAAGCGCCGCGAGAATCTCCGGATGGGGCGACGTGCAGTAGAGTGGCGGCATGGTCCCCGATTTCGTGCGCACCGCGAATATTGTTTCCGGCACGCTGGCCCATTTGCCGCGAAAGCGCACATGGCCCTCGGCCAACGCCCCTTCGATGATCTTCCAATACTCCATGAAGACGTCGGCCTTATGCGCCACGTCCGCACCCAGGCCCTCGAACTCATAGGCCTGGTAACCCGTGCCCAGACCGATCACCGCCCGGCCGTCGGACATGTTGTCGAGCAGCGCGATTTCCTGAGCAACCCGCATCGGGTTGTAGAGCGGCAGGATGATGACGCCCGTGCCCAACTTGATGCGCGAGGTGCATGAGGCCATGTGCGCCGCCATCATCAGGGGCGACATGGAAACGGAATAATTGGTGAAATGATGTTCGGCGAACCATGCGATTTCGAAGCCGGCCAGCTCGGCCGTCGCGACCATCACGCGCGTATCGTCGATGATTCCCGGCACGCCGCCAGGATTGTCACGATAACACATCAGGCTGAACAAACCGAGATGCATGGCATTGTGTCCTTTTCAAAACAATTATGAAGACCGGCCTCGGGCCCTGTCATATCATTCCGCAATCGTTGCGGCTTTCCGACCATCTGACGCTTCCCGTCGGGCGGTATGGCAGAAGACCAGGTCCACGACAGTTTCACGCTCGCCCCATGTCCGGTCGAAGACCCACGCGGCGCCACAAACGCGCCCTCACGCACCCTCGGCGCCCGCAAACCATCATGCACCTCCGTTTCGTATAAAAATACATTTATGCGATTAATTTGGTTAAAATTATACCACGCATAATTCAACGTGGAATATAGACGCGCGTCCACCGATCTGCCATCCTGAGGCGACAGTGACATGGCGAGCATGGGGATCGCCAGACGACAGGCATCCGTAGGAGATCGATCCTGAAACCCGACAGCCTCGCAGTACTTCTGGTCGCTGCGGTCTCCTCGACAGTATTTCCGGCTCTTGCATACGCGCAGGCACCATTTTCGGGCGGCGAGCTGATCTATCTCGACCCGCAGCCGCACACCAATCTCTATCCGCCGGCGGCGGGATTCTATCCCAACGGCGGGATCCTGGACCAGGTCGCGGACCGCCTGACATGGCAGAACCCGCGCACGCTGGAAATCGAGCCCTGGCTCGCGCAGTCCTGGTCCAGCAACGCCGACGATACCGAGTTCACCTTCCACCTTCGTCCCGGTGTGACATTCTCGGACGGCAGCAGGCTCGATGCGCAGGCCGTTGCCCTGAATTACGAGACCTATGGCAAGGGAAACAAGGCGCTCCACTTCCCGGTCTCGGAAGTCATCAACAATTTCGACCATGCGGAGGTTCTCGACCCGCTTACCGTGAGATTTCATTTCACGCGTCCCTCTCCCGGCTTTCTCCAGGGGACGTCGGTCATCGGTTCGGGAATCGTCTCGCCTGCCACCCTCTCCCACCCGTTTGATGAACTGGGTGTCGGCACGCAGATCATCGGCTCCGGGCCGTTCGTGATCGCACGCGACATTCCCGGCAAGGAGGTCGATCTCGTGGCGCGACGCGATTACGCGTGGCCCCCCGCCTCGCGGGCCGGACAGACGCGCGCGTGGCTGGACGGCGTGAAAATCCTCGTGACCCCGGAAGACAGCATCCGCGTCGGCGCGCTGCTCGCGGGCCAGGCGGCCCTCATCCGCCAGGTCGAGGCCTATGACGAGGAGCAGGTCACGCTGGCCGGTTATCGCCTGTACGCCCCGTCCACGCGCGGGGTGAACACGGAAATCGCCTTCAGGCCCGACAATCCCCTGGTCGCGGACATCCGGGTGCGCGAGGCCCTGCTGCATGCCACCGACCGGCGGGAAATCGCCGATACGCTCTATTCCCCGAACTATCCGCTCGCGCGGTCGGTCCTCTCGGCCCAGGCTGCCGGATTCCGCGATCTTTCCGACAGGCTCAGCTTCGATCCGCAACGCGCCGGGCAGCTTCTGGACGAATCCGGCTGGCGCGTGGGCCCGGACGGCCTGCGCCACAAGGACGGAACGACGCTCACGCTTGGAATCCACGTCTCCCAGCCGCACCCTCAGAACAAGACGATGCTGGAACTGATTGCCCAGCAATGGCGCAAGGTCGGCGTCCAGCTCAACGTCATGTCGGGCTCGGCGGCGGGAATCATCCTCGACAATCTCGATCCGCTGCGCACACCCGTCACGGTGTCGGAGGTCGGGCGCGCCGACCCGGACGTGATGAAGAGCGAGTTTTTCCCGGCCAACCGGGATACGCTCCTGCAAAAGGGCGGGCAGAGCGCCAAGGTTCGGAATTTCCATGACGACACGTTGGACGCGCTGCTTCTGGAAATCGCCTCGGATACCGATCCGCGGGACCGGCTTGGACGCCTGGGGGACCTTCAGGAGTATATCGTGAAAAACGCCTATACGATCCCGATCTTCGAGGAGCCCCAGGTCTATGCCGGCGCGCCCGGCGTGCATGGCGTCAGCTTCGAGGCCGTCGGCCGCCCGAGCTTCTACGGCATATGGCTGGACCGGCGATGACCCGATCCGCACCGGCGACTCGTCCCCCGGCCGCATATGCCGAGACGGCGGCACGTATCGCCGTCCGCGCCGGCCATGCCCTGCTTGTACTCTGGGGCGCGTTCACGCTGACCTTCGTGCTCCTGCAACTGATGCCGGGCGATGCCGTCATGATCCGCTTCATGGATCCCGAACTCGGCCTCACGCCCGCGCAGATCGCTGCAATCCGCCTGTCCTACGGCACGGGGGCTTCGCCCTTCGTTCAGTATGTCCATACGCTCGGACAGATGCTGCACGGGAATTTCGGCTACTCGGTGCAACTCGGCGTTCCGGTTTCCTCCCTGCTGGCGACCACCCTCCCCGTCACGCTGCGCCTCGCCGTCTGCGGTTTCGTCGCGGCGATGACCTGGACGTTCGCCGTTGCCGTCGCCGCCACCCTGCTGCCCTGGGCATGGGCCCGCGGACTGGCCCGCGCGCTTCCGGGCCTGTGGGGCGCGGTGCCGCTGTACTGGTCGGGAATCCTGGTGATCCAGGTCGTCTCGTTCCGCCTGCACCTCATTCCCGTGATCGGCGTAGGCCCGTGGGAGGGGATGATTCTGCCGGCGCTCGCCGTCAGCCTGCCGGTCGCGGCGCCACTGGCGCAGATCCTGCTGCAGCATGTGGACGAAACCGCGAATCTTCCGTTCGCAACCGTTGCCCGCACCAAGGGCGCGAGCCCGGCCTCGGTTTTCTGGCGGCACATCATTCCAAACGCCATGCTGCCGTTCCTGACGATGGGTGGCCTGGTATTCGGCGAATTGCTTGCCGGGGCGGTGGTGACCGAGACGGTCTTCGGGCTTGACGGCGTCGGCCAGCTGACCCGGCAGGCTGTCGCCGGGCAGGACGTCGCGGTCCTCCAGGCGGTGGTGATGATCTCGGCGACGAGCTTCGTCACCATCAATTTCATCATCGACCTGCTCTACCCCGTCCTCAATCCGACCCTGCGCCACCGGGCGAGGCGCCCGACCCGGAGCCGCGCGTCATGAAAATTCCACCACTTTCCCAAATTTCGCTCGCCGCCTCGTGGCTGCTGCTCGGCCTGCTGCTGGCGATGGTCGCCGACCCGGCCCTCTTCACCCGCTACAGCGCCACCGCCGGCGCCGCGGTCGAGCATCTGCGCGCACCCAGCGGCGCGCATTGGTTCGGAACCGACCAGTTGGGACGGGACGTGTTCGCAAGGATCATTTACGGCGCGAACCGCACGCTCCCTGCCGCCCTGATCGCCGTGGCGACGGGATTGCTCGCCGGGGCCGGTATCGGCGCCCTGGCCGGCGCGGCCGGGGGCCGGGTCGACGCCGTGCTTACCGGCCTCATGGACGTTCTCATGTCCATTCCCGAACTGCTGATGTCCCTCACGATCGTGATCCTGCTTGGCTTCGGCACGATCCATGCCGCGATCGCCGTGGGCATCGGCCAGATCGCCGGCTTCGCCCGCATCGTACGGGGCGACGTGACGCGGATCAGCGCCATGACGTTCGTCGAGGCCGCGCGCGGCGGCGGCGCCACCTTCGCCGGCGTGCTGTGGCGCCACGTCCTGCCCAACTGCATGACGTCGCTCATCGGCCTGTCGGTTCTCCGCTACAGCACCGCGATCCTGTCCATCGCGACACTGGGGTTTCTCGGCTATGGCGCGCCGCCACCGGCACCGGAATGGGGATTGATGATCTCGGAAGGCCGAGACTACCTGGCCACGGCGTGGTGGATGACCACCTTCCCCGGCCTGGCCGTGCTGCTGGTCGCACTCGCCACCACCCGGATCAGCCGCACCATCGTCGATCCCGCGGGCAAGCGCCGATGAGTCCCTCGAATTTCCGTCTCCGCCCCGACGCGCCTGCCGCCCCCGCCATGGGACCGGTACTGGACGTGAAGGATCTTCGCATCTCCTATTCCGCCAGGACGGTGGTTCACGGCGTCTCGTTCCAGGCGGCCCGTGGGGAAACGACGGCCGTCATCGGTGAATCAGGCTCGGGGAAATCGACCATCGCCCGCGCGATCATCGGCCTCCTGCCCCAGGGCGCCCACCTGGAATCCGGAACGATCACGTTGGCGGGGGACACGCTGACACGCCGGCCCTCCCACGAGTTCGACGGCATCCGCGGGCGGCGCATCGGCTTCGTGCCGCAGGATCCGTCCAACTCCCTGGATCCGGTGGCCACCATCGGCGCCCATGTCGGCGAGATGTTTCGCCTGCACACGACCCTGTCCCGCGCCGAAACCCGGGAGCGCGTGCTGGCGCTCCTGGATCGTGTGGGTCTGTCCGACCCTGTCCTCCGTTTCTCGCAATATCCGCATGAACTTTCCGGCGGCATGCGGCAGCGGGTCCTGATCGCGGGCGCGATCGCGCTCAACCCCGATCTGATCGTGGCGGACGAGCCCACCAGTGCGCTGGATGTGACCGTGCAGCGGCAGATCCTGGACCTGCTGGACGGCTTGCGCGCGGAACACGGCACGTCGATCCTGCTGATCACCCACGATCTTGCCATCGCGAAGGACCGTGCCCGCGACACCATTGTCCTGCGGAGCGGCCGGATCGAGGAGCAAGACGACACTGCGAAGATTTTCGCCGCCCCCCGGGCGGACTATACGAAACGCCTGATCGCCGACCTGCCGGTCTTCGCGCCTCGACCGCCGCCTGCCGATATCCCGGCGGCAGACGCAGCCGATGCCGTCGTGGTCTCGAACCTGCGCGTCGCCTACCCGACCGGCCGGCACCAGACACGCCTGGCCGTCGATTCCGTTTCGTTTCGCGTTCGCGCCGGAACGACCCACGCCATCGTCGGCGAATCAGGTTCGGGAAAGACGACGATCCTGCGTTGCCTGACCGGTCTCATCATGCCGGACGCCGGCACGATCCTGATCGAGGGGGAGGATATCGCCCATGCGCGCGGTCCCGCCCGACGCGCCATGCTGCGCCATATCCAGCTGGTCTATCAGAATCCCTGGGCGTCTCTCGACCCGAGGCAGAGCGTGCGCCAGATCATCGAGGAGCCGCTCCGCAATTTCGCGATCGACAGTCCGGCCGGACGCCGCGCGCGTGTCGAGGCGATGCTGGACCGGGTCCACCTGCCACGCACCTTGCTCGACCGCCGCCCTGCCGAAATGTCCGGCGGCCAGTGCCAGCGCGTGGCCCTTGCCCGCGCGCTGGTGATCGAGCCACGCATCCTGGTCCTTGACGAGGTGGTATCCGCGCTCGACGTGACCGTGCAGGCGCGGGTCCTGGACCTGCTGGCCGAACTGCGCCGGGATCTCGGCCTGACCTATATATTCGTCTCGCACGATCTGGCCGTGGTTCGCCAGATTGCCGATACGCTCTCGGTGATCCGTCATGGCAGGCAGGTCGAGCGCGGCCCGGCGGACACTCTCTTCGACGCGCCCGCCGAGCCCTATACGAAGCTGCTCCTCGCCGCGATTCCGGGCCAGGGAAATGCGGCACCCGTCCAGCTACAGGAGACATGATGCGATGACCGTGTCCGCCGCACCGACCTTCGCCTTCTTCACCCGCCTTCTGGACGATGGCGACGCCCTCACACGGTATCGCCTGGCGACGGAACAGATCGTGCATGCCGAACATCACGGTTTCGAAACGGCATGGGTGGCGCAGCATCATTTTCACCCCGACCAGGGCGGCCTGCCGTCGCCCTTTGTCTTTCTCGCCAATGTCGCAGCGAAAACGCAGGCGATCCGGCTCGGCACCGGCATCGTGACCCTGCCGCTGGAAAACCCGATCCGGGTCGCGGAAGACGCGATCGTCTTTGACCTGCTGAGTGGAAACCGTCTCGAATTCGGGGTCGGACCCGGCGGCACATCCGAAAGCTTCGAGGCGTTCGGACTCGATGGCGCCCGGCGCAACCCGATCATGGAGGACAACCTCGCGGTCGTGCGCGATGCATGGCGCGGCCAGCCCTTCCCCGGCGGGGCGCTCCTCTACCCGGAGGCGCAGTCGCTCGGCGCACGCATCTGGCAGGCCACGTTCTCCACCCGTGGTGGGGCCCGCGCAGGCAGCGCCGGAGACGGTCTGATGCTGTCGCGAACCCAGCCCCGCCCCGACAGGGCGCCTGATGATCAGGCCCCTATTCCTCTCGACGATATCCAGAACCCGATTATCGATTCCTATCTCGCCGACCATCCGGCGGGACAGGCCCCGCGGATTCTTGCGTCACGAAGCGTGTTCGTCGCAGACGATCGCCAGACGGCCCTCGACCTGGCCCTGATCGGCATCCGTCGCTTCATCGCCGCCACGGGACGCGTTCCCAACGGCGGCCCTGCGAACGCGCCAGAGGATGCCGATCCGGTATCACCCTGGACGTTGATCCGGTCCATGGACCTGCATGTCGGGACGCCCGACGACGTGATCCGCTCCCTCTCCGCCGACAGCGTGCTGGGGCGCGCGACCGAGGTCGCGTTCCAGGTCCACCCGATCGATCCACCCCATGCGGCGACGCTCCGATCGATCGAACTGATTGCCCGCGAGGTCGCGCCGGCCCTGGGCCTGCGGCCCGCGCGATAATCGCGCGGGGCCTGGCAGGTCCGGTCAGGCGGACCGGTCGGGTCCCGCCTTCTCCGACGGAGAGCCGAGCGACAGCATGAGGCGATTGGCCCAGTTGAAGAAGGCCGCGGAATTGATCAGGTCGACGATGGCGGCGTCACCGAAACCCGCCTCGCGAAGAGTCCTGACATGGACGGCAGAGAATTCAGTCGGTGTCGCCGTAAGCCGCTCCGCCCCCTCCGCGACCAGCAGCCAGGATGAACTCGCATCCGCCGGCAACGCCCCGTCGCGGAGAAGAGCGGCAAGCGTTTCCCGGTTCCCGCCCTGTCGCTCGGAAAAACGGGCATGCACCGACGCGCAATAGATGCAGCCATTGAGGCGCGAGACCGCCACGGCCGCCAGTTCCCGTTCCCTGCGGGGCAGGCCCCCTGCGGTATTGTAGAAAATGTCCTTGTCGCTCCGGGTACGCGCGCCAAGAATGTCGGGATCGCGCGCCAGCAGCATGAAGTACGGGGATTTGGCGCGCCCCGGATCGACCAGCCCGTCGAGATGACGGGCGGTCAGTTCGCTTTCCGGCAGCGGATCCAACCACGGATTCCAGTCCAGTTCGGCGAATGTGAATTCCACCGGTTCCGCCCCGCTTTCGGGGTGTCGAACCTGCTGCGTCCCGCTCATCACACATTCTCCCCATTGCCGGCCGATTGTTCAGGACCCGCGTCCCGCAGGACCGACAACCCGTGGATCACCCTGATCTGGAACGTCAGAAACGAAACCAGCTGCGACAGGGTTACGATCCCCGAAATCGTCCAGCCCGCATCAAGCAGTTTCTCTATCGCCGCCTGGCTCGCGTCCCGCGGATGAAAGACCAGGAGATGCGCATGCCGGAAGGCCGCCGCAAGTCGCGCGTCAAGCCCTTCCGCCGACGCCTCGAACACGATGCCGGACAGATTTTCCGTTGAAAGCGGCCCCTCCGGATATTTGCCATAGGGTCCGCGTGTCCGCGCCGGTTCCAGCAGCGCCTCGATCGCGGCCAGGTGCGCCGTGCCGCCCGGAACGCCGCGCAGCGCGGCCGCATAGAACGCGTAGACAGGCTGATGGGCATGAAGGCCGGCAACAAAAGCCGCTACGCTATGCCGTTCCAGCAAGGACACATCGCCCTCTTCCGCCGGCCGGAACAACGCAAGGGTGCTGAGCCGCGCATTCTCCCGCAGCACGCTGCGGCGGCTCCGCAGGGAATCGAGCCAGGACCCCTGCGATATTCCCACGATATGATCGATGACGTCCGGCACTGTCGCCAGATCGATGATGGATGTCGAGGACATGTCTTCTCCCTCGGCGGCGACCCGGAAGCAGGTGCGCTGATGCTTGTATCCGACAGGCATCCCGACAGAGCCGCCACCTTTCGTAATCTCTCTGCAAGCAGCTAGCCCCGGCGCGGCCGATTATGCAACCAATTTTCACGCAGAAATTTCAGATTATTCCAAATAATACTATTTGTTTTTGTATATAATGCTCCAATGAAGATCGGAGACCCGCATGTTGTTGGAAATGGGCAACACCACACAGAAAAAACATGCGTCCGGTTTCGTAACGGCCGGATCCGGCTCGACCCGACCTAAGCTGTCGGCGGATCGCGATCCGTCGCAAACCTTCCCTTTCCCGGGGAAAGCCTGGTTGCCGTATCCGGCCATTTTCGGCGGCACCCAGGGGGAGGCGCTTAAGCACCATATTAATTTGTGTTTTTATATAAGACGAATTTTTATCGTATTATATTGACGCCACGATCCGACTGTGTGAGATGTCGTCGTGAATTGTTCAGACAACGACTGTCTGAAGTGAGTTGAGAATCCGACAGAGGCAATCGAGATGGTTCGAAGCGGTTTCATTCCCCGACGCGTGGCCGTAACAAAAGGGCCGGCATTACGCCACTCAGACTGCGTCATCACGCTGACGATCGCGCTGCTGCTGTCCGCCGCACCGGTTGAAGGCTTCGCCGCCACGGCGGATTCCGATCGCGCTGCCGCCCCGAAGCCCGGCGCCACGAAGGCCGGCGCACGCGCAGCCGGTTCCCTGGCGACCTCCGCCACAAAGCCGACGGCCGCCGCCCTGCGACCGGCCCGGGCCACGCCGCTGGCCGGGTTCAGGTCGGGGGGCGCCGGGGAAGAAATCGTTGCGACGGCAAGCCTGAACAATGTCTCGCCGGCCTTCCGCGTCTCGACGCCCACCAACAGCACGGTCCGGGTGGCTGTCGTCACGGCCGCGCAATTGCTCCAGACCGGCCAGACCAACGTGATCTCCGCCCTGCAGCAAACCTCCCCGGAAATCAACGCACCCCCGGGCGGCGGCGGCGGCGCGTACTCGACCACGCCAACGCAGACCATCATCCTGCGCAATCTCAACGCCGACGAAACCCTTATCCTGGTCAACGGGGTACGACGCCATATCAGCGCACTGGGCAATTGGAGCGCGGGCCCGGCATCGGGGACCGAGCCCGCCGACCTGAGCCTGATCCCGCTCAGTGCGATCGATCATGTCGAGATCATCACCGAAGGCGCAACCGCCCTTTACGGACAGGACGCGCTGGGGGGGGCGGTCAACATCGTCCTCAAGTCGGGCGCGCGCAACGGCGGCACCGTCAATCTGCTGAACAGCGGGTTTTATCGCGGCGACGGGCAGGCCGTGGAAGGCTACGGCGATATCGAGCGGACCATCGGCCATCAGGGCGGCGGGATCGATATCGCCTGGCAGGTTCTGAACCAGCTTCCCAGCCATCGCGACGGCCTGAACACGGCGAACCTCTACAATACGCAGGATCCCGTCTACGGGGCGCACGATGCCGCGCTGCAGAAAATACAGGGACAGGACGTCAACCGGGTCGAGGGGCTCAGCAAATCCCTTGCCGAGGTGTTCAGCTTCAATGGCCATGTTCCGCTGACGGATCGCGTGGACGCCTATGCCACCGGAACGCTCGCCCACCGGGACACTGCCCGGATCGGGTTTCCACGCGGTCCGGCCAACAACAACACCGTCCGGGCGCTCTTCCCGAATGGTTTCTCACCGATCGAAACGTTCGATGAACTCGATTTTCAGGTGAATGGCGGATTAAGGGGCGTCCTGCCTTTGGGCGTCGCCTGGAACACCTACGTCTCGTATGGGCGCGAACAGGTCAACGAGGACGTGGAGAACGACAACAACCCGACCTTTGGCGCCGACAGCCAGACAAGCTTCCATCAGGGCACCATCGTCTCGTCCGAACTGATCGGCGGCGCCAAATTCTCGAAGGAATTCAACAGCGCCTCCCTGCCGAAACCCGCGGTTCTGGATTTCGGGGCGGAATACCGGCACGACACCTACCAGCTGGGACAGGGGGACTACCAATCCTGGGCCACGGGGCCGTATCTGATCGGCCAGACCGGGGTGCAGGCGAGTTCCGGCGCCACCGGCTATGCCGGCTTCGAACCCCAGAATGCCGGGAACTGGTCCCGCGATATCTTTGACGGTCATGTCGGTCTCGACATTTACGCGACGAAGAAATGGGAATGGACAATCGGTGGGCGCGCCGTCAGCTATTCGGACCTGGGCGTCGCGCCGACCGGTTCGATCGGCACGCGATACAATTTCAGCCGCCGCTTTGCCCTTCGTGCCAATGTGAATACGGGGTATCGCGCCCCGACCCTCGGCGCGGTCCATTACAATGCGACCTCGACCGGTCCGGGCGAGGTGACCGAGAATCTGTCGGATTTCGATCCGACCGCCCGGCTTCTCGGGGCGACCGGCGTGAAGGGCGAGGTTTCGCGCAGCTACAATATCGGTTTCGACTGGAACCCGCTGGACACGCTGCATGTGTCGCTTGACGGCTACCGGATCGACATCAACGATCGCATCGAAAGCACGACCGAATTTTCCGGTCCGCTGATGAACGCCTTTCTCTACAATCAGGGCATCACCTCAAGTCCGACCGATAAGATCTACGTCACCTACATGACCAATATCGGCAATACGACGACAAACGGCTTTACCGCCAAGGTCAGCTACCAGTTCCCGATCGATCCTTCCTGGGGCAAGCTGGTCGGAACAGTCATGGCAAACGCCGCGGACACGGAAGTCACGCATTACGCCAGCACGCCTGCGGTCCTCACCCAGCTGGGACAGACCTATTACGACAGCCTGTCGCGAAACAACCTGCTCCGGGCATCGCCCAAGAATAAAGAATCGTTTGCCCTGAACTGGTCCAGGGGACGCTACAGCGTATATGTGCAGGAACAACGTTACGCCGGCGTGGAATGGATCAACTATAGCGGCGACCCGGCGTCGACATGGACGCATATACGGCCGCAGGTTCAGACCAATATCGAGCTCAGCGCCCGGGTCGGCAAAGGGTTCACCCTGACGGTAGGGGCCAACAACCTGTTCAACAAATACCCGACCCGCGTCAAGCGCAGCACCGTCGCCGAGACCCAGGGGACGATAGCCTATCCCATGACCGCCCCGGGAGGGTACGAAGGCGGATATTATTACGCACGTGTCGGCTACGTATTCTGATCCTGCCGGCACAGGCCACGGGGGGAAAACGCGGCGTTGGTTTCTGGCCTTGTCCCGCCCTGGGCCGGTGCCATGGGGACGAGAACCGGGTATAAGCCGAAGCTGGCCCTAGAGGGTGTTATGTACTTTCGTGGGTGATTGGTTCAGTAATGCTGAATGACGCAAGTTCGCAAGCCGTATCCCTCTGACGTATCAGACGAAGAGTGGTCGTTGGTTGTT
>NZ_JABEQM010000014.1 GCF_014174155.1 Gluconacetobacter tumulisoli
ACCATGTTCTCGCTCGCGATCAGCTCGATCCCCTCGCGCTGGCGCACAAGCTCCCCGCCGATCATCGCCGCAACATCGGGATCGCGCTCGGCAAGCGTCGATCGGAAAAAGGCGTGCAGCCCGCTCTGGCTCATCTGGTCCGGCATCGTTATATTCTCCAGTTCGTCCAACGCCGCATCCAGATCACCGGAAGATCTCCAATGGCCCTTGCACATGCGTCATTGTGATTTCGCGCATTCTAGCGTCTCCGGGTCGGCGAGACCACACAGCGATGCCTGGCCCCCCGCCCGGTTCACGAAAATTGCCCTTTCAGGAGACGCTATGCATGGCGCAGCAGCCGATGACCACGCCCGCCCCTTCCCTGCTTCGCCGTAAACGAATCGAAACCTCGACCGACTCGCACGGGCTGCGGCGCGTCCTCGGCCCGGGCAGCCTTATCGCCCTGGGAATCGGCGCCACGATCGGGGCCGGCCTGTTCTCGCTGACCGGAATCGCGGCGTCCGAGAATGCCGGGCCCGCCGTCGTCCTGTCCTATATCGTCGCGGCCATCGCCTGCGGGTTCGCCGGGCTGTGCTACAGCGAACTGGCCAGCATGATCCCCGTCGCCGGCAGCGCCTATACCTATGCCTATATCGGGTTGGGCGAGATCGTGGCCTGGACCATCGGCTGGGACCTCGTCCTGGAATATGCGGTGGGCGCGGCGGCGGTATCGGTCAGCTGGTCGCGATACGTCACCTCGCTCCTGTCCAGCTGGGGCATTTCCCTGCCTCCCCGGCTTCTCGCCTCGCCGTTCGAGACGGTGGCGCTTCCCGACGGCAGCCACGTCGCGGGGATCATGAACCTGCCGGCGGCCTTCATCATCTGTGCGGTGTCGATCCTGCTGATCCGCGGCATCTCGGAATCCGCGCGGGTCAACAGCATCATCGTCATGGTCAAGCTGGCGATCATCGTCGCCGTGATCGCGTTCGGCCTGCCTTATATCAAGACGGCGAACTACGTCCCCTTCATCCCGCCCAATACCGGGGAATTCGGCCATTTCGGCCTGTCGGGAATCATGCGGGCGGCGGGCACCATCTTCTTCGCCTATGTCGGCTTCGACGCCGTCTCGACCGCGGCGCAGGAAGCGCGCAACCCAGCGCGCGACATGCCCATCGGCATCCTGGGCAGCCTGCTGATCTGCACGCTGGCCTATGTCTCATTCTCGTTCGTGCTGACGGGCCTCGTGAACTACAAGGACATGCTGGGCGACGCCGCCCCCGTCGCCACGGCCATCGACCAGACGCCGTTCGGCTGGCTGAAGCTGGCGGTGAAGATCGGCATCATCTGCGGCTTCACCTCGGTCCTGCTGGTGCTGCTGATGGGACAGAGCCGCGTATTCTACGCCATGTCGCGCGACGGGCTGCTGCCGCGGATGTTTTCGCAGGTCCATCCGACCTGGCGCACGCCGTGGTATTCAAACCTGCTGTTCATGGTCGTCACCGGATCGCTGTCCGCCTTCCTGCCCATCGACCAGCTGGCGCACATGACGTCGATCGGAACCCTGCTGGCCTTCGTCATCGTCTGCGCCGGCGTGATGTTCCTGCGCCGCAGCGCCCCGGACGTGGAACGCCGCTTCCGCGTCCCCGGCGGCGTGGTGATCCCCGTGCTGGGAATCCTGTCCTGCCTGACGGTCATGGCGTCGCTGGACCGGCTGACCTGGGTGCGGCTGGTGGTCTGGCTGATCGTCGGCATGGCGATCTATTTCGGATACAGCAAGCGCAACAGCAACCTGGCCCGGGGCGCATAGGCGTCCCCCCATCACGATCTGGCGGGACCGGCAGAGGGGGTCCATACTGCCGGGCGTCATTTCCGGAGTTCGCTTTCATGACGCTCGGCCGCTTTCCCGCCACCCGCCTGCGCCGCAACCGCCAGGACGATTTCACCCGCCGCCTGGTCGCGGAAACGACGCTGGGCGTCGACAACCTGATCTGGCCGATCTTCGTCATGGAAGGCGCCGACGCGGTGACGGAGGTCGCGTCGATGCCCGGCGTGCGCCGTGTGACGCTGGACCGCCTTGCCGCCCATGTCGAACCCGCGGCTGCGCTGGGCATCCCCGCCCTGGCGCTGTTCCCGATCACGCCGCCCGAACTGCGCGACGCGGCGGGCACCGAGGCGATGAATCCCGACAATCTGATGTGCCGCGCGGCCCGCCTGCTGAAGCGCGAATTTCCCGACATGGGCCTGATCGGCGACGTGGCGCTGGACCCCTATACCGACCATGGCCATGACGGGCTGATCCGCGACGGCTATGTCGTCAACGACGAATCGGTCGCAGTCCTGTCCCGCCAGGCGGTCAACCAGGCCGCCGCCGGCATCGACATCATCGCGCCGTCCGACATGATGGACGGCCGGATCGGGGCCATCCGCAGCGACCTCGACGAACAGGGCCTGATCGACACGCGGATCATGTCCTATGCCGCGAAATACGCCAGCGCATTCTACGGCCCCTTCCGCGACGCGCTGGGGTCCGGCGGATTGCTGAAGGGCGACAAGAAGACCTATCAGATGGACCCGGCCAACAGCGACGAAGCCCTGCGCGAAGTCGCACAGGATTTGGCCGAAGGGGCCGACATGGTCATGGTCAAGCCCGGCATGCCCTATCTGGACATCATCCGTCGCGTCCACGAACGCTTCGCCGTCCCCACCTTCGCGTACCAGGTCTCGGGCGAGTACGCGATGCTGACGGCGGCGATGGAGAATGGCTGGCTGGATCGCGAGCGTACGATTATGGAAAGCCTGCTGGCCTTCCGCCGCGCCGGGGCCAGCGGCGTGCTGACCTATTTCGCCGTCGAGGCCGCCCGCCTGCTGCGCAACGGCTGACGGCATCACACGGACGTCACAAATCCTCGCCTGGGCGGCGGATTGTAATGCAAACTTTCCGAGGTACCGTTACCATCGATGACGATGGGGTCCATAGCGACGCCGCGACCGGTCCACATCGCCATCGGCCCCAGGGGCGCTGAATCCCGTCGAGGAGGCGTATGACCTATACATCGCCGCGTCGTCCGCAGCTTTTCTACACGACCGCCCCGATGCCGTGTCCGTATGTCGCGGGCCGGATGGAACGCAAGGTCGTCACCGATATCGGCGGACCGGACGCCGAACGGCTGCATAACCGCCTGTCGCGGGCAGGTTTCCGGCGCAGCCACACCATCGCCTATGCCCCTGTCTGCCCGTCCTGCAGCGCATGCGTTCCGATCCGCGTGCCAGTGACGCGCTTCGCGCCCGACCGGACGCAGCGGCGCACCCTGCGCCGCAACATGATGATCGAAGGGTTCGAGGTCCCGGCCCACGCGACGACCGAACAATTCAGCCTGTTCCAGCGTTACCAGTTCGCACGCCATGCGGAAGGCGACATGGCGGCGATGAATTTCTACGATTATCGCGCGATGATCGAAGACACGCCGATCGATACGCTGATGATCGAATTCCGCACGCCCGAGGACCAGCTGATTTGCGTCAGCCTGATCGACCGGCTGGATGACGGGCTGTCGGCGGTCTACAGCTTCTTCGACCCGACCTTCGAGACCCGCTCGCTCGGCTCCTATGCGATCATGCACCTGATCGACCATACACGACGCATGGGCCTGCCTTACCTGTATCTGGGCTACTGGATCAAGGACAGCGCCAAGATGGCCTACAAGGCCCGGTTCCGCCCGGCGGAAATCCTGTTCCGGGGCGCCTGGGTGCCGCTGGATGGGCATGACGCGCGGCAGGACGGAAGCGGGATGTCCCGCTTTCCGATTTCCTTCCCCGAATAACGCTTCGACCTGGAATAACGGTTCGGACTAGGCCTTCGGCCGGGGTTTGCGGGTTGCCCAGGCCGGCGCGGGCCGGCCGGCATCCGCGCGCTTGCCCAGATACTCCCGGAAATCCGCGAATGGCCGCACCCGCGCGGGATCGGGCCAGGCGACACCGTCCGCCGACGACAGGACGCAGGCATCCTGCAGGCCGCCATCCTTGTATTTCTGCATCGCGACGCCCAGGCCGCGCGCCATTTCCGGCAACTGGTCGATGGGAAACACCAGCATCCGCCGGTTCTGCCCGATGACCACCACATGGTCCCCGTCGGCCGGCAGGCACATCCGCGCGCTCTCGGCATCCTTGAGGTTGAGAACCTGCTTGCCGGTCCGCTTTTCGGCCACCATGTCCTCGTCCCGCACCAGAAGACCCCGTCCGGCGCTGGATACCAGCAGGTGCCGCGCGCCCTCCTGCACCGGGAAGATCGCAACGATGTCCTCGTCATTCGACAGTTCGACCAGCAGGCGGATCGGCTGCCCGTCGCCGCGCCCCCGAGGCAGGTCGGCGGCCCGGAGCGTAAAGGCCCGCCCGTCGGTCGCGAAGAAGCACAGCCGGTCGGTGGACTGGCATTCCACCGCCAGGCGGAACCCGTCGCCTTCCTTGAATTTCTGCGCCGCCGGATCGACGCTGTGCCCCTTCACGGTCTTGACCCAGCCCTTCGCGGACAGAATCAGGGTCAGGGGCTCCCGGTCCACAGCCTCGACGACCGATACGTCGATCATGCGCGGCGGATCGGCCAGTTCGCTGCGCCGCTTGCCCAGGGTACCTGCGCCGAATGCCTTGCGGATGGCCTTGAGTTCGTCGGAAATCCGTTTCCAGCGCAGGGCGTCACTGTCCAGCAGCGCCGTCAGTTCTTCCCGCTCGGCCGTCAGGGCGGCGTGTTCCTTACGGATCTCCAGCTCCTCCAGGCGACGGAGGCTGCGCAGGCGCATGTTCAGGATCGAGTCGGCCTGCAATTCGGTCAGGAAGAACGTGGCCATCAGGCTGGCCTTCGCATCGTCCTCCTCGCGGACGATGCGGATGACCTCGTCCAGGTTCAGATAGACCGCCAGGAACCCGTCCAGGATCTCCAGCCGGCGATCGACCGACTGCAGGCGATGACGGCTGCGCCGTTGCAGGACCTCGTGCCGATGGTCCAGCCATGCCTGCAGCACCTCGCGCAGGCTGCGGACGCCGGGCACCCGGTCCGCGCCCAGCACGTTCATGTTCAGGCCGAACCGGCTCTCCAACGCCGTGGCGCGGAACAGGGTCTCCATCAGCACTTCGGGCTCCACCCCGCGCGATTTCGGCTCCAGCACCAGGCGGATGTCCGTGGTGCTCTCGTCGCGGATATCGCCCAGAAGCGGCAGCTTCTTCTGTTCCATCAGGTCCGCGATCTGTTCGATCAGCCGGGATTTCTGGACCTGGTAGGGGATTTCCGTGATCACGACCTGCCAGGTGCCGAAACGGCCCTGCTCGACCGCCCAGCGGGCGCGGATGCGCATGCTGCCGCGACCGGTCTCGTACGCCTGCAGCAGGGTGGCGCGGTCCTCGACGATCAGGCCGCCGGTCGGAAAATCCGGTCCGGGCATCACCTGCATCAGGTCCGCGACCGATGCCTGCGGCGTGCGGATCAGCAGCATCGCCGCCGCGCAGATCTCGCCGACATTGTGGGGCGGAATACTGGTCGCCATACCAACGGCGATCCCCGCCGCCCCGTTCGCCAGCAGGTTCGGGAAGGCCGCCGGCAGGACGACCGGTTCCTGCTCCTCGCCATCGTAGGTCGGGCGGAAATCGACCGAATCGTCGTCGATTCCCTCCAGCAGGGCCTGGGCGACGGCCGTCATCCGGGCTTCGGTATACCGCATGGCCGCCGCGTTATCGCCGTCGATCGACCCGAAATTGCCCTGGCCCTCGACCAGCGGATAACGGACGGCAAAATCCTGCGCCAGGCGCACCAGCGCCTCGTAGACCGAGGCATCGCCATGCGGATGGTACTTACCGATGACGTCGCCGACCACGCGGGCGCATTTCTTGAACCCCGCCGAGGGGTCCAGCCGCAATTGCCGCATCGCGTAGATCATCCGCCGGTGCACCGGCTTCAGCCCGTCGCGCACGTCCGGCAGGGACCGCGACATGATGGTGGACATCGCATAGGCCAGATACCGCTCGCTCAAGGCGTCGGCGAGCCTGGTTTCCTCGATATGGCCGCTGGTATCCACTGACATGCAAGGTCCTCCCGTAGGGGGAACAGATAGAGAAAAGACCGGATTTGTCCATCGGGCGGACACGGAAAGGATCGCCGCCACGGACAATCCGGAGACGGGCCGCGCAGCCGGTTCAGCCGCCGCTGGCCCCCTCGCAGCCCGGCATCGCGTCCACCAGGTCGACAAGGCGCAGCCGCGCCGGCGGCAGGGGACGATGCCGCTGGCCGAACGCGTCACGTGCCAGAAAATGCCCGGTCAGGCGCAGGCCGTCCTGCCAGTCGCGCACCGTTCCCGGGTTCGATTCGTCAAGAAACGGCGGCGGCAGGCGCAGCAGCCGGGCCTTCCAAATTCCTGCACCGGCGTCACACACCGCACGGCCGGTGCGTGGCGATACCCAGGCCAGCCCGTCGGCCTGTCCCGTCACCGCGCAGACGGACAGATCCATCCCGTAGCCGAGGTCGGTCAACAGGCAGGCCTCCCACCGCAGCAGCGCTGCCATGCCCCCCCAGGATGCCATGTCGGGGTCGAGGCTGATCAGGCTGAGAAACCGGGTCAGAAGATGGAAAATCCGGGGATGCGGCTCGCGTTCCGGCAGGCTGCCGTCCGCCACCGCGCAGGCCGAGGCCAGCATCGCAAGCGCCAGGGGGGCGGACAGCAGCCGCGCCGCCGACCCATGCACCAGTTCCGCCGAGAGCGCCCCCAGCTGGTCCGCCAGGCGGCCGCGCCAGGCGGCCGAGACCAGGTTGCCCGGTTGCCACAGCGCGCGATTCGCCCGCGCCGTGCCGCCGCGCGCCAGCCCGTGGAACAGCCCGTGTTCCTCGGTCAGCAGATGGATGATCGCGCTGCTTTCGCCGTACGGGGCGGCGGAAAGCACAAGGGCGGGTGCCTCCCATTCCATCAGGAAGGCCCCGCCCCGTTCAGACCCGCAGCCGGGACGTCGATCAGACGCCGGCGGCCTTGGCGACCTCGGCCGCGAAGTCGTTTTCTTCCTTCTCGATACCTTCGCCGAGCTGGAAGCGGTCGAACGCCGCCAGCTTGGCGCCGGCCTTGTCGACGACCTTGCGGACGCGGCTTTCGCCGTCATGCACCCAGACCTGCTCCAGAAGAACGACTTCCTCATAGAACTTGCGGACGCGGCCTTCGACCATCTTCTCGATGATCGCTTCGGGCTTGCCGGAGGCACGGGCCTGCTCGACCAGGACGGCGCGCTCACGCTCCAGCAGCGCGGGGTCGACGCTGTCGATGTCCAGCGCCGCCGGACGGGTCGCGGCGACATGCATGCCGACCTGCCGGCCCAGCGTCAGCAGCGCCTCGTCCTCGGTCGGGGCCTCGATGGCGGCCAGGACGCCGATCTTGCCCAGGCCCGGACGAACCGCCGAATGGATGTAGCTGGCGACGACGCCCGACGGCACGCGCAGGACGCGGGCGCGGCGGATCGACATGTTCTCGCCGATGGTGGCGATCAGGTGCGTGATCTCATCGGCGACCGTGCGGCCGCTGTCCAGCACGACGGCCTTGATCTGCTCGATGTCCTCGCCGGCCACCAGGGCGGCGCGGGCCACGGCTTCAACGAAATTCTGGAAGCTTTCGTTACGGGCGACGAAGTCGGTCTCGGCGTTCACCTCGACCATGGCCGCCGCCTGCGGGCCGGAGGCCACGCCGATCAGCCCCTCGGCCGTCACGCGGCCGGACTTCTTCGCCGCGGCGGCCAGGCCCTTCTTGCGCAGCCAGTCGATCGCACCCTCGATCTCGCCGGCGGCCTCGTTCAGGGCCTTCTTGCAATCCATCATGCCGGCGCCGGTCTTCTCGCGAAGTTCCTTCACCAGGGCTGCGGTAATCTCCGCCATATCAATCACTCCTCAAGGCAGGTGCGCGCCCTGCCATGCCGGCAGGGCGCGTCCTTGCATCTGTCAGTGTCGAACCCCGCATGCCGTCCGGATCACTCGGGACGGGCATGCGGGATCCCTTGTCCTCAGACCGCGGGGGCGGGCTCGGCCGCGGCGGCCTCGGCCACCGTGTCGATCGGCAGTTCCTCGGCGCCGCCGAAATCCTGGCCCGACGCGCCCAGCTCGGCCGAAATGCCGTCCAGCACCGCGCCCGACACCAGTTCGCAATACAGGGCGATGGCGCGGATCGCGTCGTCATTGCCCGGGATCGGGAAGGTCACGCCGCGCGGGTCGGAATTGCTGTCCAGGATGGCCACGACCGGAATGCCCAGCTTGTTGGCTTCCTCGACCGCCAGCTTCTCCTTGTTCGTGTCGATCACGAACAGGATGTCCGGCAGGCCGCCCATCTCCTTGATGCCGCCCAGCGAACGCTCCAGCTTTTCGCGGTTGCGGGTGATATCCAGGACTTCCTTCTTGGTCAGCCCGTGGGTATCACCGCCCAGCATGTCGTCGATCTGGCGCAGGCGCTTGATCGATCCCGTGATGGTCTTCCAGTTGGTCAGCATGCCGCCCAGCCAGCGGTGGTTGACGTAATACTGGCCCGACCGCTTCGCCGCCTCGGCGATCTGGTCGGCGGCGGCACGCTTGGTGCCGACGAACAGCACGCGCCCGCCACCGGCGACGGTGTCGCGGATCGCCTTCAGCGCGCGGTCCAGCATCGGCACCGTCTGCTGCAGGTCGATGATGTGAACCTGGTTGCGGACACCGAACAGGAACGGCGCCATGCGCGGGTTCCAGCGGCGGGTGTGGTGTCCGAAATGAACGCCGGCCTCGAGCAGCTGGCGCATCGTGAAATCGGGCATAGCCATGATCGGCCAAATCCTTGTCTTCTGGTTGGTCCTCCGTGAAGCGCCGGTCCCGTGCGGAACACCAGAGGCACTGCTTCACGTGCGAATTGCCGGCCTTGCGACCGACGGGCGTGGATATGACGATTTTTCCCGCGCAATGCAAGCGCCGGGGGCCGAAAACCGCCCCGCGCCGGTGGCGGGCGCTATCTTTGCTCCACCCTGCCGACGCCCTCGACGGCGCGGATCATCTGGGCGATGCGCGGCGTCACCCGGTAGGCGCCGCTCAGGGTCACCTCGACATCGCGCGTCTCGGCCACCGACGGCAGCAGGATGATCTTCCCCCGCCCGCCTCTTTCCTCGGCCAGGATGGCGTGGATCGGGCTGATGGCATCCTCGCGGTCGAACCAGACGCGCAGTTCGGCGGCAGCGTCGGCCGCCGCCTGCTCCAGCCCGACCACATCGCTGGCCGTGATGCGTAGCGCCTCGCCGTCCAGGCGCAGGTCCGCCGTCACCAGCACGGCATTGCCGGCGGTCAGCACCTCGCGCGACCGGGACAGGACCTCGGAAAAGAACGTGACCTCGCAGCCGCCGCTGGCATCCGACAGGCGGACCCAGGCCATCTTGCTGCCGGTGCGGGTCGGGCGTTCCTTGCGGTCCACGACGCACCCCGCGATCTTCACCCGTGTCAACCCCGCCTGGGCCGCCGCCTCCAGCCCGGTGGCGCGCACGACGCCCAGGCGGCGCATCAGCGGGCCATAGGAATCCAGCGGGTGGGCCGTCAGATGGAAGCCGATGGCCTCGGCCTCCATGCCCAGGCGCTCGAATTCCGGCCAGTCGGGTATGGAGGGCAGGCGCAGCGGCTCGGCCGCCGGGGTATCGCCGCCGCCGCCGAACAGGCCGATCTGCCCGCTGGCGGCCTCCTGCGCCTGGGCGTTCGCCCGCCGCAGGACGGTCTCGGCCGCCGCCGCAACCAGCGCGCGATTGGGCACCACGGTGTCGAATGCGCCGGCCTTGGCCAGGTTCTCGATCTGCATCTTGTTCAGCTGGCGCGGGTCCACGCGCGCCGCCAGGTCGGCCAGGTCGGTGAAGGGCCGCCCGCCACGCGCCGCGACCAGCGCCTCCATCGCCGAGAACCCGACCTTCTTGACCGCCGCCAGAGCGTAGCGGATGCCCAGCGTGCCGTCCGGACGCCGTTCGACGGTGAAATCCGGCCCCGATGCATTGATATCAGGCGGCAGCACGGCAATGCCCAGGCGCTCGGCCTCCTGCCGCAGGGCGGCCAGCTTGTCGGTCTTTTCACGGGCCAGCGACATGCACGCCGCCAGGAAGGCCACCGGGTGGTTCGCCTTCATCCACGCCGTCTGGTACGACACCAGTGCATAGGCGGCGGCGTGCGATTTGTTGAACCCGTAATCGGCGAACTTGGCCATCAGGTCGAACACCTCGACCGCCTTGTCGCGATCGATGCCGCGCCCCACCGCGCCCTCGGTAAAGATCTCGCGCTGGGTGTCCATTTCCGCGCGGATCTTCTTGCCCATCGCACGGCGCAGCAAGTCGGCGCCGCCCAGGCTGTAGCCCGCCATCTTCTGGGCGATCTGCATCACCTGTTCCTGGTAGACCATGATGCCGTAGGTCTCGGACAGGATGTCGCGGATTTCCTCGTGCGGGGGCTCCCAGGCCTCGCCATGCTTGCGGCGGCAATAATCCGGAATGTTGGCCATCGGGCCGGGGCGGTAGAGCGCCACCGCGGCGATCAGATCCTCCAGCCGCGTCGGGCGCATCTGCTTCAGGACGTCGCGCATGCCCGCGCCTTCAAACTGGAACACGCCGCCGGTGTCGCCGCGGGCCAGCATCTCGTACGTCAGGGGATCATCCAGCGGCAGCATCGACAGGTCGACCGTCACGTCCAGCCCCTTCAGGAACTGGACCGCCCGTTGCAGGATCGTCAGCGTCGTCAGGCCCAGGAAGTCGAACTTCACCAGGCCCGCCTGCTCGACGAACTTCATGTTGTACTGGGTGACCAGCATGTCGCTCTTGGGATCGCGATAGAGCGGGACCAGTTCCACCAGCTTCCGGTCGCCGATCACCACGCCGGCGGCATGGGTGCTGGCGTGGCGGTACAGACCTTCCAGCTGCAGGCCGATTTCCATCAGCCGGCGCAACGCCTCGTCGGTGTCGCGCATTTCCTGCAGGCGCGGCTCGCCGTCGATCGCCTGCTTCAGCGTCACCGGCTTGGCCGGGTTGTTGGGGATCAGCTCCGCGACCTTGTTGACCATGCCGAACGGCAGGCCCAGCACGCGGCCGACGTCGCGCACGGCGGCGCGGGCCTGCAATTTTCCGAAGGTGATGATCTGCGCTACCCGGTCCGGGCCATATTCGCCCCGGACATAGCGGATCACCTCGTCCCGGCGGTCCTGGCAGAAGTCGATATCGAAATCGGGCATCGACACGCGTTCGGGGTTCAGAAACCGCTCGAACAGCAGGTTGAAGGGAATCGGGTCGATATCGGTAATCGTCAGCGCCCACGCCGCCAGCGATCCGGCCCCCGATCCGCGGCCCGGCCCCACGGGGATATCATGCGCCTTCGCCCATTGGATGAAGTCGGCAACGATCATGAAATAACCGGGGAAACCCATCTTCGCGATGATATCCAGCTCGAACGTCAGGCGGTCCTGATAGAGCCGCCGGGTGTCGTCATCCGGGTTCAGCCGCTGCAATCGCTGATCAAGTCCCGCGATCGCCATGGCGCGCAGGGTCTGTTCCTCGGTCGAACCGGGTTCCACCTTGGGGCAGACCGGCAGCAGGGGCTTGCGTGTTTCCACCCGGACGGCGCATCGCCGGGCGATGGCCAGCGTATTGTCGCAGGCCTCCGGCAGATCGGCGAACAGCGCGCGCATTGCCTCGGGCGGCTTGAACCAGTGTTCGGGCGTCACCCGCCAGCGGTCGCGCTCGGCCATCGTGCGGCCCTGCGCGATGCACAGCAGGGCGTCATGCGCCTCGTACATATCGGGCCGGGGGAAGAAACATTCGTTGGTGGCGACCAGCGGCAGGCCCCGCCGGTCGGCCAGCGCGATCATCCCCGGTTCCACCGCGCGCTCGACCGGCAGCCCGTGGCGGTGCAGTTCCACCACCAGCCGGTCCCCGAAGGATTCGTGCATACGGTCCAGCAGGCGCGCGGCCTCGTCCTCCTGCCCCTCGGCCAGCATGCGGAACAGAGGGCCGCGCGTCCCCCCGGTCAACAGGATCAGTCCCTCGGCGCGTTCGCATAGCAGGTCCAGCGGCACGGTCGGCTCCGCCGTATCCCCTTGCAGGAATCCCGACGAGGACAGGAATTGCAGGTTCAGCAGCCCGACATCGTCCTGCGCCAGCAGCACCACCGGCTCGGCCGGCTGGCCCGGCTTGTCGCAGCGGGGCGGCAGACCGACCTGGCAGCCGATGATCGGCTGCACCCCCTTGCCCGAGCAATATTGCGAAAATTCCAGCGCCCCGAACAGATTGCCGGTATCGGTGATCGCGGCGGCCGGCATCCGCATCTGCTGCGCCAGCGCCGCGATGTCGGCAACCCGGATCGCCCCCTGGCTCAGGGAGTAGGCGGAATGGATGCGGAGATGGACGAAATCGGCATGGGACATGTCGTCATTGTATCATGACCCGATCCATCCCGCGCCGATTCTCCGCCCTGTCCGGACAAGTCAGGTCGGGCTTTGCCCGAACCCACCAGGGCCTGAGGGCCCTGGACCCCGCTCAGGGATGAAACGACCGGGTTCCAGAGGGCCAGGCCCTTTGGCGGGTTTCAGGGTAGCGCCCTGAGGCAAGGCCAATCGTCAGTCGGGCGACATCTCCACCAGCCGTCCCTCGTGCAGGGTCACGACCCGGTCCATGCGGGCGGCCAGCGCGGCATTGTGGGTGGCGATCAGTGCCGCCACGCCCTCGCCCCGCACCATCCGCAGCAATTCATCGAACACCGCGTCGGAGGTATGGACGTCCAGGTTGCCAGTCGGTTCGTCCGCCAGCAGGATGCCGGGGCGATTGGCCAGAGCACGGGCAATGGCCACGCGCTGCTTCTCGCCACCCGACAGGCGGCCGGGCAGGTGCCCCAGCCGATGCGCCAGCCCGAACGAGCCCAGCAGCGCATCGGCGCGCACCCGCGCATCGGCACGGCGTACGCCCGCGATCATCTGCGGCAACATCACGTTTTCCCGCGCCGTGAACTCGGGCAGCAGGTGATGGAACTGGTAGACGAATCCGATCTGCCGACGCCGGATGGCCGTCCGCTCGCCATCGCCCAGGCGCCCGGCCTCCTCGCCGCCGACCACGACGCGGCCGCGATCCGGCGCTTCCAGCAGGCCGGCCAGATGCAGCAGGGTGGATTTGCCGGTGCCCGACGGCGCGACCAGGGCCACGATCTCGCCGGCGCGCAGTGCCAGATCCACGCCCCGCAGCACCTCCAGCGTCTCGTCCCCGCTGCGGAAGGTGCGTTCCACACCGTCCAGGACCAGGGGGATCACGTCCATCCCGGCCTTATTCATGGCGCAGGGCCTCCACGGGGTCGGTCCGCGCCGCACGCCAGGATGGGTAGAGCGTGGCCAGGAGCGACAGGACCAACGCCATCGCGATGACCTCGAACACCTGCGACCAGATCAGCTTCGACGGCAGATGCTCAAGGTAGTAGATCTCGGGATTGAACAAGTTGGTGCCGGTCAGCGACTGCAGCACCTGGCGGATGCGCTCGATGTTCAGGCTGAAGGCGATACCCAGCGCCGTGCCCGCCGCGGTGCCCGTCACGCCCACCGAGGCCCCGCACATCAGAAAGATCCGCATGATCGCCCCCCGGCTGGCGCCGAGGGTGCGCAGCACGGCGATGTCGCCGGTCTTGTCCTTCACCATCATGATCAGCGACGAAATGACATTGAACGCCGCGACCAGGATAATCAGGGTCAGGATCAGGAACAGCACGTTCTGTTCCACCTGCACCGCGCCGAAGAAGGCGTTGTTGCTCTGCGTCCAGTCCAGCACCCGCAGGCGGGAATCCCCCAGCGCGCGTTCGATCTCCATGCGGATCGGCTGCACGTTGGTCGCATCACGGGTCGTGACCTGGATCTGCGTGACCTGGTCCGGCATCTCGAAATAGATCTGCGCGGCCGGCAGCGGCAGGAAGACGTAGCTGGCATTGTAATCGTTCATGCCGGCGTCGAAGATCGCCACCACATGATAGGCCCGCACGCGCGGCACGGTGCCGAACGCGGTCGCCGCCCCGTTCGGCGATACCAAGGTCAGCTTCGACCCCACCGACAGGCCGGCCCGTTCGGCCAGGGTCACGCCGATGACGATGGCGTCATTGCCCTGGTAGCCATCCAGCGAGCCCGCCACCAGCGAACCGCTGATTTCATGCAGGTCGCGCAATCCCTGCGCCGTCATGCCCCGGACCAGGCCGCCGGCATTGTACGAGCCGGAATTCAGCAGTACCTGCTCCTCGATCAGCGGGGTCGCGGTCACCACGCCGGGGACCTGGCGCACCGTGGCCGCCAGATCGTCGTAATTCTGGATGGTCCGCGTCAGGCCGAAGACGCTCAGGTCGCCGTTCAGCCCCAGGATCCGGCCCATCAAATCGGCCTTGAAGCCGTTCATCACCGACATGACGATGATCAGCGTCGCCACCCCCAGCGCGATGCCGATCAGCGAGAAGATGGCGATCACCGAGACGAACCGTTCCCCCTTGCGCGCGCGCAGGTACCGGCCGGCGACCGCCCGTTCGAACGGACCGAACATCGTCAGGCTGCGGTCACGCGGGCGATCGCCTCGTCCACCGTCAACTCGAACCGCGCGCCGTCCTGACGGCGCTTCAGTTCCACCTTGCCTTCCTTGGCGCCGCGGGGGCCGACAATGATCTGCCACGGATGACCCATCAGATCGGCGTCGGCGAATTTCACGCCCGCGCGCTCGGCCCGGTCGTCATAGAGGAATGCGTCCGGCGCGGCCGCATACACCGTCTCGCAGATCGCGTCGCAGGCCGCGTCCCCGGTCTTCAGGTTCAGGATGGCCGCGCGGAACGGCGCCACGCTATCGGGCCAGATGATCCCGTTCTCGTCATGACTGGCCTCGATGATCGCGGCCACGAGGCGCGAGACCCCGATGCCGTACGACCCCATTTCCGGATAGAGCGGCGCACCGTCGGGACCGCTGACGGCGATATCCATCGATTCGGTGTATTTGCGGCCGAAATGGAAGATGTGGCCGACCTCGATGCCCCTGCCCTCGCGTCGGCGCTCGGCCGGGACGTCGGTCCAGGCGGATTCGTCATGCTTCTCGTCCGTCGCCGCATAGAACGAGGTCATGCGCGTGAAGAACGCATCCAGCGACTCGCGGTCGGCGATGTCCACCGGTTCGGACAGCCAGTCCTGGTCCTCGAACGCACCGTCGAAGAACACGCCGCTTTCGCCCGTGGGCGCCAGGATCAGGAACTCATGGCTCAGCTCGCCGCCGATCGGGCCGGTATCGGCCACCATCGGGATCGCCTTGACGCCCAGCCGCTGGAAGGTGCGCAGATAGGCCAGCATCATCCGCCGATAGGTATCGACCGCCGAAGCATAATCGACGTCGAAGCTGTAGGCGTCCTTCATGAAGAATTCGCGCCCGCGCATCACGCCGAAACGGGGACGGACCTCGTCGCGGAACTTCCACTGGATGTGGTACAGCACCTGCGGCAGTTCGCGGTACGATTTGATGACCTGACCGAACAGGTCGGTGATCATCTCCTCGTTGGTCGGTCCGTACAACAGGTCGCGCTCATGACGGTCCTGGATGCGCAGCATCTCCGGCCCATAGGCGTCATAGCGACCGGACCGCTTCCACAGTTCCGCCGGCTGGATCGTGGGCATCAGCAGTTCCTGCGCGCCGATGGCATTCTGCTCCTCGCGCACGATCCGGGCGATGTTCTGCAGCACCCGCCATCCAGCCGGCAGCCAAGCATAGATCCCCGCCGAGGTCTGGCGCACCAGGCCGGCCCGCAGCATCAGGCGGTGGGAGACGATCTGCGCCTCGGCAGGATTTTCCTTGAGAGTAGGCAGGAAGCCACGGGACAGACGCATGCCGTTATCAACCTCGAAAAACCGGCCATTCGCCGGGCGGATCGTGGAACAGGAAAAGACCAATACGACAGAACCCGCATGGTCGCCATGTCGGCATATCCATGGAGGTCCCGTTATGCACAACGAACTGTGAAGCCCAAACCCTGTCCTGGCACGTTCAACAAGTCCGTGAAGCAGGTGACAGGCCCGATACGGACTCCTACAGTCCCACCCGTCCAATCCGGTTGTCAGGATATGCCGGGTTTAGGGAAAAAACGTCCGGGAACGGCAGAAAAGGCAACCACCTTTTCTGCCGTAATCCTTTCGGGCCCCCTCAGACGCGCAGCAGGTGCACGTCGACCAGCGGCCGCTTCTGCAATTTACGCCCCAGGGCACGACGCAACGCGGTCTTCGCGGCCTCGCGGAACGTGGTGTCGTCCCGGCGCAGTTCATCGGGAATCTCGTCCAGCGCGTCGCCGAATTCCTCGGTCATGCGGGCGGTTTCCGGGTCTTCCGGATCCAACAGGCCGGGCGCGCTGACCTTGGGGTCGCCGATCAGATAGCCTTCGTCATCCACGGCGAAGCTGCCGATGACCATGCCGTTGAACAGCATGCGCCGACGGGCGGCCAGCACGCCGCCATTCATCGCCAGCAGGCGTCCCCCGTCGAGCACCAGGCGACCGGTCGGCGCGGTATCCACGACCTCGACCGAGCCGGGCGACAGGTTCAGGATGTCGCCATCCTCCAGCAGGATCGGCGTCACGCCCTTTTCGCGCGCGATGGCGGCGTTGGCGGTCAGATGACGCCATTCGCCATGCACCGGCACCGCATAGCGCGGCTTCACCAGGTCGAACAGGCGCCGCACGTCGCCGCCGGTCGCATGGCCCGACACATGGACCAGATGGTCCCGGTCCGTCAGCACCCGCACGCCGCGCCGGGTCAGGTTGTCCTGCACCTGCATGACCGCCTGTTCGTTCCCCGGGATCATCCGACTGCTGTAGATGACGGTATCGCCCTCGCCCAGCGAGATGTTGGGATGGGTATCGCTGGCGATGCGCGACAGGGCGGAGCGCGGTTCGCCCTGGCTGCCCGTAATGATCAGCACGACCGAATCATCCGCCACGGAATTGGCTTCCTGTTCAGACAGGAAGGGCGGGACGTCGGACAGATAGCCGCATTCCCGCGCCGCGAGGTCGAGGTTGCGCAGCGACCGGCCGACGATGGCGACCGAACGCCCCGCCGCCTGGGCGGCCTTGGCGATCGTTTCCACCCGCGCCACGTTGCTGGCGAAGCAGGTCACGGCGATCCGCCCCGTCAGCGATCCGATCAGGTCGGTCATGCCGCGACGGACGTCGGCCTCGGACGCTGACGGGCCCTCGGTCATCACGTTGGTGCTGTCGCACACCATCGCCAGGACGCCCTCGTTGCCCAGCGCCTCGAACGCCGCGACGTCGGTCGGCGGGCCGACCATCGGGGTGGGGTCCAGTTTCCAGTCGCCGGTATGGACGACGATGCCATGCGGCGTGCGCAGCACCAGCGCCTGGGCCTCGGGCACCGAATGGGTGACGGGTACGAAACCGATATCGAACGGCCCGACGTCAAAGCGCGCCCCGGGCGCGATCACATGGATCTTCACCTGCTGTTGCAGATGCGCCTCGTTCAGCTTGCGCCGCAGGACGGCGGCGGCGAAGGGCGTCGCATAGACCGGACAGCCCAGACGCGGCCACAGATGGGCCACCGCCCCCAGGTGATCCTCATGCGCGTGGGTGATCACCAGCCCCGCGAGGTCCTTCTTGCGCTCGACGATAAAGACCGGGTCGGGCATCAGGATCTCGGCCTCGGGCGTGTCGTTGCCGCTGAAGCCGATACCGCAATCCACTGCCAGCCAGGTGGATCCCAGCCTGTAGAGGTTGAGATTCATGCCGATCTCGCCCGTTCCGCCCAAAGGCAGAAAGGCCAGACCATCACTCACATCATTCATAACCAATCCTTCTGTACCTTGAATCCTGCCAGTACCTTGGCTGTGCCGGTTCCTGGCGTTGTCTGTCTTCACTCAGCGCGGGCATGGGGTACGCCCGCCAGAATCCACACCCCTTCGGGGTCAATCACATCGGTATCGGTCCGCATGGGCGCAATCGAAGCGCATCGGAGCCGGAGGGCCAACCGCCCGAACCCGCCGGGTTCGTCCTGGCCTTCCTCTCGACGAGCACCCCTGCCCGCCGACGGACCTTATCCTGCCGTTATGTCGCCGCCGCGGTCCCGTCGCCGGCCGGGGGCGCCATCGCACCCCGGTCCAGCAGCAGGATCTCGCCGGCTGAAATCCGTCTCGTCCCATCGGCGCACCGCAGCAGGAGCAATCCCTGCGCATCGAGGCCTTCGAACGAACCTTCTACCTGCCCGCTTTCCCCGCGTACCACAAGCCTTGTCCCCGGAGGGTGAGCGTGTTCCAGCCATGCCTGCCGCACCGGGGCGAAGCCTCCGCGTCCGCAAACCGCCATCCAGCGGTCCAGCCCGTCGCAGATTCCCTGCGCCACGATCTCGGGCACGGGCGGGGGACCGTACTCCGCGACACAGGCCAGATCACGTCCGGGAATGGGGGGCGCGGCGCGCAGATTGGCGCCAAACCCGATGACCAGCCAGCGGTCGGCCTCCCCCCCCGATTCGATCAGGATCCCGGCGGCCTTGCGCCCGTCCAGCAGCAGATCGTTCGGCCATTTCAGCCGCAGGGATGCCGGATCGGAAATCCATGGCGCCAGTGCATCGTAAAAGGCCAGGCCCGCGATAAAGGGCCACAGGCCAGCAGGCCAGCCCCCCGCGCCATCAGGCCGCAGCAGTACCGAAAAGGCCAGATTGCCCCCCGGATCCTGCCAGTCCCGTCCCCGGCTGCCACGTCCGCGGACCTGCCGCCTTGCCATGACGCCCAAGCGGGCCGCGGCGCCCGCCTGGGCGCGTTCCAGACACAGATCGGAAGTCGAGCCCAGTTCGTCGTATATTTCCAGCCGCCAGGACGTCGCGCCGGGTAGGGTTGCGGGCCGGGCCGGGTCGGCTTCGTTCACCTGAACAGGGCCTGGGCCGCAGCCTGCGCCGCCGTGGAAACCGGCCCCAGCACCAGCAGGAAGCCCACCGTCGCGACCCCCATGCCCATCGACACGAACGACAGCGACAGCGGCCGCCGGTCGAAGGCCGGCGCGGCCTCGTCGAAGAACATCACCTTCACGATACGCACGTAATAGAATGCCCCGATCACGCTGCTGACGACGCCGATCGCCGCCAGAGCATACAGGTGGGCATTGACCGCCGCGTAGAACACCATCAACTTGCCGAAAAATCCGGCCAGCGGCGGGGCGCCCGCCATGCTGAACATGAAGATCGCCATCGCCATCGCCATCCCCGGATCTGTCCTGGCCAGGCCCGACAGGTCGGCGATCGCGGTCACGCCACGGCCCTTGCGACGCATGGCGATGATCACCGCGAACGTCCCCACGTTCATCAGCAGGTAGGTCGTCAGATAGACCAGCGTGCCGCGCATGCCCTCGGCCGTGCCGGCGGACAGGCCCATCATCGCGTAGCCCATATGGCCGATCGACGAATAGGCCATCAGCCGCTTGATGTCGGTTTGCGGGATCGCCGCCAGCGAACCGAACAGCATGGACACGATGGAGATGCCTTCCACCAGGATCTGCCATTGCGGCGAGACATGCCCGAACGGGCCGGCCATGACGCGCAGCAGCAGGGCGAACGCCGCGATCTTGGGCGCGCCGGCCATGAACGCCGTCACCGAGGTCGGCGCCCCCTGATAGACATCGGGCGTCCACATATGGAATGGCACCGCCGACAGCTTGAAGGCCAGCCCCGCCAGCATGAAGACGATCCCGAACATCAGGCCCATCGGCACGGCGGAGGTCGCGCTCATCGCCGTCTGGATCCCGCCATATTCAAGCGTCCCGGCGAAACCGTAGACCAGGGCGATCCCGTAGAGCAGCAGGCCCGACGCCAGCGATCCCAGCACGAAATATTTCAGTCCGGCCTCGGCCCCGGTGACCTCGTCCCGCGCGAAGGCGCACAGGATGTAGATGGCCAGCGATGACAGTTCCAGGCCGATGAACAGGGTCATCAAATTCTCGGACGACGCCATCATCATGGTGCCCAGCGTCGAGAACAGCAGCAGAACGGGAAATTCGAACCGTTCGACCTTCATCTCCCGGGCATAGCCGACCGTGAGCATGGTCGCCAGTCCTCCGCCCGCCAGGCTGAGGATCTTCATGAAGCGCGAGAAATCGTCGTTGACGAAGATATGGTTGTACCCGACCCCGTCCGCGGACGTCAGGACCAGGAAACCGGTCACCAGGAACGCACCGATCGTCAGCATGGAGCAGGAGAAGAACGATTGTTCCTTCTGCACCACGCCGAAGACGAGGATGGCGAGGCCGCAGATCGTCAGGACGATTTCCGGCAGGGCAAGTGTCCAGTTCATCGGTTCAGACCTGTTTCCCGGAGATCAGTGGAAGATCAGCATGGTGGAGACGAGCACCACCAGGCCGATCAGCATCGTGAAGGCATAGACCGCGATCGACCCGGTCTGGGTCCGGACCGCCTGGCCGGCGGTACCGGCCGTCATGCGGGCCAGTCCCTGCGGGATGCCTTCGATCACGCCCTCGTCCGCGCCCTTCCACAGCAGGCGCGCGAGCGCGCGATAGGGTCGGACGAAGATCAGGTCATAGAGCTCGTCGAAATACCATTTGTTCAGCAGGAACAGGTACAACGGCCGCAGGCTGGTCGCCAGCGTCGCCGGAATGGCAGGGCTGGCGATGTAACAGAGATAGGCGACCAGGATGCCGGCCACGCCGGCAAATGTCGGCACCAGCGCGACCAGTTCGGGCGTCTGCTCCAACGTCTCGATGATCGTGTTGCCCGGCGCATTCACGATGGCGCCGTTCCAGAAGGCCACCTGGCCCGAGCCGACATAGTACGGCGCCAGAAGCATGCCGGCCAGCACCGCGCCAATGCCCAGCAGCACCAGGGGCAGGGTCATCGAAACCGGGCTTTCATGCGCGCCCTCGTACAGATGCGGGTCGCGGGGCGTGCCGTGGAAGACCAGGAACAGCAGGCGCCAGCTGTACAGCGCCGTCAGGAAGGCCGTCACGCAGCCCAGCGTCCAGGCGTAGAAGCCCAGGCCGCTATGCGCCATCCAGGCTGCCTCTAGGATCGCATCCTTCGACCAGTAGCCCGCGAAGGGAAAGATGCCGGCCAGTGCCAGGCTGCCTGCCCACATCGCGCCGTAGGTCAGCGGGATCTTCTTCCACAATCCGCCCATGCGGAACATGTTCTGTTCGTCATGGACGGCATGGATAACCGAACCCGCGCCAAGAAACAGAAGCGCTTTGAAGAATGCATGCGTCGTCAGGTGGAACATCGATGCCTGGTAGGCGCCGACACCCGCCGCGACGAACATGTAGCCAAGCTGCGAACAGGTGGAATAGGCGATCGTCCGCTTGATATCCGGCTGCACCAGCCCGACGGTCGCGGCGAAGAAGCAGGTCGTCGCCCCGATGAACAGGATGAAGGCCTTGGTCGCCGGTGCGAATTCGATCAGCGGCGACATACGCGCCATCAGGAACACGCCGGCGGTTACCATCGTCGCTGCGTGGATCAGCGCGGACACCGGGGTCGGCCCTTCCATCGCGTCCGGCAGCCAGGTGTGCAGGAACAGCTGCGCCGACTTGCCCATCGCACCGATGAACAGCAGCGTGCAGATGACCTCATAGACCCGGTGGGTGCCGAACAGCGTGTAGATGTCGTCCCCATGCGCGGGAACCAGGGCAAAGATGTTGTCGTAGGTGACCGAACCGAATTCGACGAACAGCAGGGCGATCCCCACCATGAAGAACAGGTCGGCAACGCGGTTGACCACGAAGGCCTTGATCGCCGCGTTGACCGCGCTGGGCCGGTCGTACCAGTAGCCGATCAGCAGGTAGCTGGCGAGGCCGACCCCTTCCCACCCGAAGAAGAGCTGGACCAGGTCATTGGACGTGACCAGCATCAGCATCGCAAAGGTAAAGAGCGAGAGGTAGGAGAAGAACCGATAGGTCGGCGTCGCCTCGTGCCCCATGTAGCCGATGCTGTAGAGATGCACGAGCGCCGACACGCTGGTCACCATCGCCACCATCGACAGCGACAGCGTATCCAGGCGCAGCGTCCAGGCCGCGTGGAAGGCGCCCGCGCGGATCCAGTCGGCCAGCTGCACGACCACCGGCGTCGCGCCGGAATGCAGCGCCGTCCACAGCGCGCCGATCCCGCAGAAGGCGGCCACGATCATCAGGCCGGTCGTCAGGATCCGGGCCAGCCCGTCACCCATCAGCCGGCCGAACAGTCCCGCCACGACCGAGGCGAACAGAGGGCCGAAGACCGCGATCTCGAAAAGGTAGGATGCCGTTTCCATGATCCGCTCAACCCTTCATCATCGTAATGTCTTCGACCTCGATCGAACCGCGATTGCGGAAATAGACGGTCACGATCGCCAGCCCGATGGCGGACTCGGCCGCCGCGATGGTCAGGACGAACAAGGTGAAGACCTGCCCGGACAGGTCGCCGAGCGCCGAGGAGAACGCCACGAAATTCAGGTTGGCCGACAGCAGGATCAGCTCGATCGACATCAGGATGATGATGACGTTCTTGCGGTTCAGGAAAATCCCGAAGACACCCAGTACCAGCAGGATGGCGCTGACCGTCAGGTACGGGCCGATGCCGATGCTTCCCAGTCCGCCGGTCATTGACCCAGCCCTCCATGCCTGTCGTCGCCAGCCGGGGCGGCCTGGGGCACGGCCTCGGCCGTCACCCCGTACGATCCGGGGACCGAGGCGACGTAATAGGATTTATCCGGGCGGCGGAAACCGCCCAGTTCCGTGACGCCCTGTCCCAGCGGCAGGGCCATCATCTCGACCGATGCCGCGGCCGTGCGCTCATGCTGGCGGTCGATATTCTGCCGCCGTCCCATGGGACGTTCGCGCAGGGTCAGGACGATCGCGCCGATCATGGCCACCAGCAGCACGATGCCGCAGGCCTCGAACGGAAAGACGTAGTGGGTATACAGCACGTCCCCCAGCGCCGCCGTGTTGGTCCGGCCCGGGGACGGCACCAGGTGGGGCACGTCGGCGATGTTCTCAGCGATCCGCCAATGCCCGAACGCCAGCGCCAGTTCCGCGAACAGCACGCCGCCGACCGCCGCCCCGAAGGGGGCGTAGCGCTGCAATCCCTCGCGCATCTGGGTAAAGCGCACGTCCAGCATCATCACGACGAACAGGAACAGGACCGCAACCGCGCCGACATAGACGATGACCAGGATCATCGCCAGGAACTCGGCCCCCGCGACCAGGAACAATCCCGCGGCGTTGAAGAAGGCCAGGATCAGGAACAGGACGGAATGGACCGGGTTGCGGGCGCTGACCACCATGCCGGCCGACAGGACCAGGACCGTCGCGAAGACGTAGAAGACGATTTGGGTCATTGTCGCTGACCTTGCTGTTCAGATCGGGGCTGTTCAGATCGTGGCTGTTTAGCCACGGGCTGTTTGGCGCGGGCCTGCCGCATGGATCTTTCCTCCTGCCGCCGCCGGGCCGCCGCCGGTCCGTTCGCGGACCGTGCCGGCCGGGGGCCGGATCTCTCAACGATAGGGCGCATCGAGCTCCAGCCGCCGCGCCAGGACGCTCTCCCAGCGATCGCCGTTGGCGAGCAGCTTGTCCTTGTTGTACATGAGCTCCTCCCGCGTTTCGGTCGCGAACTCGTAATTCGGCCCCTCGACGATCGCATCCACCGGGCAGGCTTCCTCGCACAGGCCGCAATAGATGCACTTCGTCATATCGATGTCGTAGCGCGTGGTGCGCCGCGACCCGTCGTCGCGGGGTTCGGATTCGATGGTGATGGCTTCCGCCGGGCACGTCGCCTCGCACAGCTTGCAGGCAATGCAGCGTTCCTCGCCATTGGGGTAGCGGCGCAACGCGTGCTCCCCGCGGAAGCGGGGCGACAGAGGCCCCTTTTCATAAGGATAGTTGATCGTCGCCTTGGGCTTGAAGAAGGCCCGCAGCGTCGCCCCCATCCCGGCCACCAGTTCGGCCAGAAGGAAGGAACGGACCGTCCGGTCGAGATGTCCCATCAGCTTGCTCCTCCCTGGGGCAGCAGCCCGGTGGCCAGCAGGAAACCTGCCGTCAGCACCATCCAGACCAGCGAGAACGGAAGGAACACCTTCCATCCCAGGCGCATGAGCTGGTCGTAGCGGTAGCGCGGGAACGTCGCGCGCACCCAGATGAAGACGAACAGGCAGAACAGGATTTTCGCGATCAGCCACAGCGGCCCCGGGATCCAGGTGAATGGCACGATCCCCACCGGCGGCAGCCAGCCGCCGAGGAACAGGATGCTGACCATGCCCGACATCAGGAACATGTTGGCATATTCGCCAAGGAAGAAGAGGCCGAAGGCCAGCGCCGAATATTCGACGAAGAAGCCGGCCACCAGTTCGCTCTCGCCCTCGGGCAGATCGAACGGCGCACGGTTGGTTTCCGCCAAGGCCGAGATGAAAAATACGATGAACATCGGGAACATCGGCAGGCAGAACCAGACATGGCGCTGCGCCAGCACGATGTCGTTCAGGTTCAGGCTGCCGACCGCCAGCAGGACCGAGACGATGACCAGCCCGATCGAGACCTCGTACGACACCATCTGCGCCGCCGAGCGCAGACCGCCGAGGAAGGCATATTTGGAATTGGACGCCCATCCCGCGATCAGGATGCCGTAAACGCCCAGCGACGAGATCGCCAGCAGGTACAGGATGCCCACGTTGATGTTCGCCACCGCCCAGCCATTATTGGTGGGGATGACCGCCCACGCGACCATCGCCAGCGAGAAGGTCAGGAACGGCGCGAACAGGAACAGGACGCGGTTCGCCCCGGCTGGGATCACCGTTTCCTTGGTGATCATCTTGATCGCGTCGGCAAAGGCCTGGAGCACCCCGAACGGGCCGTTCACGTTCGGCCCCTTGCGAAGCTGCATCGCGGCCATGACCTTGCGCTCGGCCAGGGTCAGGTACGCCACCCCCAGCAGCAGGGGCACCAGCACCGCCAGGGCCTCGAGGACCGTCAGGATGACCTGGCCGATCAGGGTGTGCAGAAAGAAATGCGCCACGTCGCCTTACTCCGCCGCCACCGTCTGGGGATGGACATAGATCCGCGAACATTCGCCCATCGTCGGGCTGGCCCGGCAGATGGGGTTGGTCTGGTAATAATCGTCGATCACCGGCTGGAACGGCGCCGGCGACACGGCGCCCGGATCGCCGGCCGGCCCCGCGAGATCGGATATGCCCGACACGTCGCGGCCGCCGATGACGCGGAAGACCGGGTTCGCCGCCGCCAGGCGGTCGCGCAGGGCCTCCAGCGTGTCATAGGGAAGGGTCTTGCCGACGACCTCGGAAAACGCCCGCAGGATCCGCCAGTCCTCACGCGCGTCGCCCGGCGGCATGACCGCGCGGAACGATCGCTGCACTCGCCCTTCGGTATTCACGTAAGTGCCGGATTTCTCGGCGAAACTGGCACCGGGCAGGATCACGTCGGCCCGCGCGGCAGCGGCGTCACCGTGATGCCCCTGATAGATGACGAAGGTCTGCGCACCGATCTGCGCCGTATGGAATTCGTCGGCGCCCAGCAGCCACAGCACGTCCACGCCGCCGCTCATCATGCCCGCGACGCTGCGTCCGCCCGGGCCGGGCAGCAGGCCCAGATCCAGGCCTGCCACGCGGCTGGCCGCGGTGTGCAGGACGTTGAAGCCGTTCCACTCCGGCCCGACGGCCCCGACTTCCGTCGCCAGCGCCCAGCATGCCGCCAGGATCGCCCGCGCGTCCTCGCGCACCAGCGCGCCATGGCCGACGATGATCATCGGCCGTTTCGCCGCCTTCAGCACGTCGGCGAACGGATGGCCGCCCTGTCGCAGTTCGGCCAGAACGGCCGGCCCGTCGCCCAGGATTTCAGCCCGGTAGGTCGGATCGGCGTTCGGTGCGCCGATCATCCCGATCGGGAAGCCGCCCCGTCCTCCGGCGATGAACCGCTTGCGGATCCGGGCGTTCAGGACCGGGGCCTCCTGCCGGGGGACGGATCCTACGATCAGCAGGGCATCCGCGTCCTCGATTCCGGCAATACCGCTGCCGAATGTATAGAATTCCCGGCGGGACACGTCGTACTGCGCGCCGTCCTGGCGGCAATCGATGTTGGATGACCCCAGCGCGGTCATCAGATCCTTCAGCGCCAGCATGCTCTCGGCGTCGCACAGGTCGCCGGCGATCGCGCCGATCCGTTCGCCCGGCACGCCGTCAAGCCGGCGGCCGATGGCGACGAACGCATCCTGCCACGATACGGGTTGCAGCTTGCCATGGACGCGGACCCACGGGCGGTCCAGCCGCCGGTGCTTCAGCCCGTCCATCGCGAAGCGGCCCTTGTCGGCCAGCCATTCCTCGTTCACCTCGTCATTGACGCGGGGTACGATGCGCAGCACGGCGCTACCACGAACCTGGAGGCTGGTATTGGTGCCGACGGCGTCGAACACGTCGATGGAATCGGTCTTCTTCAATTCCCACGGGCGGGCGGTGAAGGCATAGGGCTTGGACGTCAGTGCGCCGACCGGGCAGATGTCGATGAGGTTTCCCGACAATTCGGACGTCAGGGCCTTTTCCACATAATTGGTGATTTCCATGTTCTCGCCGCGCGACACGGCGCCCAGTTCGGGCACGCCCGCGATCTCGGTCGCGAAGCGGACGCAGCGCGTGCATTGGATGCAGCGCGTCATCACCGTTTTGACCAGCGGACCGAGATATTTGTCCGTCACCGCACGCTTGGCTTCGCGGTAGCGCGAATGGTCCGCGCCATAGCCGAACGCCTGGTCCTGCAGGTCGCACTCGCCGCCCTGGTCGCAGATCGGGCAATCCAGCGGGTGGTTGATCAACAGGAATTCCATCACCGCGCGCCGCGCCTTGCGCACGATTTCGGTGTCGGTCAGGATTTCCATCCCCTCCGCCACCGGGAAGCCGCAGGACGCCACGGGTTTGGGCGCGCGTACCACCTGCACCAGGCACATGCGGCAATTGCCCGCGACGGACAGCCGTTCGTGGAAACAGAAGCGCGGGATCTCCTTGCCCGCGGCCTCGCACGCCTGCAGCGCGCTGGACCCGTTGGGAACCTCGACCTGGATCCCGTCGACGGTAACCTTCACCATCGCCCTTACTCCGCCGCCACGGGAATGCCCACGGGAACGCCCTGGGGTACCTGCGTGATCCGTCCGCCGCCGTGCGCGGCCTTGTAGGCCTGGATCCGATCCTCCATCACCGGCCGGAAATGCCGGATCAGGCCCTGGATCGGCCATGCCGCCGCATCGCCCAGTGCGCAGATCGTGTGGCCCTCGACCTGGCGCGTGACCTGTTCGAGCATGTCGATTTCCTCGAGTTCGGCCCGTCCCTCGACCATCCGCTGCATGACGCGCATCATCCAGCCCGTTCCCTCGCGGCAGGGCGTGCACTGGCCGCAGCTTTCATGCTTGAAGAATTGCGAGAACCGGGCGATGGCGCGGACGATATCGGTCGATTTGTCCATGACGATCATGCAGGCCGTGCCCAGGCCCGACCGTTCGGCGCGCAGGCTGTCGTAATCCATCAGGACCGTTTCGCAGATCGCCTTCGGCAGGACGGGGACCGAGCAGCCGCCGGGAATGACGGCCAGCAGATTGTCCCAACCACCGCGCACGCCGCCGCCATGCTTTTCGATGATGTCCTTCAGCGGAACGCCCAGTTCCTCTTCGAATACGCAGGGCGTGTTGACGTGGCCCGAGATGGCCATCAGCTTGGTGCCCGCATTGTTCGGGCGACCCAGCGAGGAAAACCATGTCGCGCCGCGCCGCAGGATGGTGGAGGCGACCGAAATGCTTTCCACGTTGTTCACCGTGGTTGGGCATCCATACAGCCCCATCGCCGCCGGGAAAGGCGGCTTCATCCGGGGCTGCCCCTTCTTGCCTTCCAGGCTTTCCAGCAGCGCCGTTTCCTCGCCGCAGATATAGGCACCCGCGCCGCGGTGGATATAGAAATCGAAATCCCAGCCCGACCCGGCCGCATTCTTTCCGATCAGGCCGGCCGCGTAGGCCTCGTCGATCGCGATCTGCAGATGCCGGGCCTCGTTGAAAAACTCGCCGCGGATATAGATATAGGCCGCATGCGCCCCCATCGCGAACGAGGCAATCAGTGCGCTTTCGACCAGCTTGTGCGGTTCGTGCCGCAGGATCTCGCGGTCCTTGCAGGTACCCGGCTCGGATTCGTCGCCGTTGATCACCAGGTAATGGGGACGACCGTCCGAATTCTTGGGCATGAACGACCATTTCACGCCGGTCGGAAAGCCCGCCCCGCCCCGACCGCGCAGGCCGGACGCCTTCATTTCATTGATGATCGCATCCCGGCCCCGGGCCAGGATCGCCGCCGTGTCGGCCCAGTCCCCCCGCTGGCGCGCGCCGGCCAGGCGCCAGTCCTGCTGGCCGTAGAGGTTGGTGAAGATCCGGTCCTTGTCCTGAAGCATTCCCGTCTCTCCCCCTCAGCCCTGATCCGCCGGACTGTCCGTCAGCGTCTTGCGCCCACCCGCCGGGGCCGAGCCCATGCGGTCGATCGTCGGACCTGGCGTCGGCCGTTCGCCCCGGCGCAACGCCTCGATCAGTTCGACCGTGCGCGGCCCGTCAAGATCCTCGTAGAAATCGTCATCAACCTGCAGGATCGGCGCATTGGAACACGCGCCGAGGCATTCGACCTCGGTCAGCGTGAACAGTCCGTCCGCGCTCGACTGGCCGAAGGCCCCGATGCCGGTCGCCTTCTTGCAGGCCGCAACCACGTCGTCCGACCCGCGCAGCCAGCACGACGTCGTCGTGCAGACCTGCAGATGGTAGCGGCCGATGGGTTTGGTGTTGAACATCAGGTAGAAGGTCGCGACCTCGTAGACCCGGATCGGCGCCACTTCCAGCCGCCGGGCGATCTCGTCCATCGCCACGCGGGGCACCCAGGCGCTGCCGGTCAGGCGGCCCATCTGCTTCTGCGCGACATACAGCAGCGGCAGCGTGCCGCTGGCCTTCCGTTCGGCCGGATATTTGGCCAGGATGGTCGCAATCTCCGCCTCGCTTTCCTCGTCGAAGGCGAAGGACGCGGGCTGCTCGATCTGGTCTATTGGGGAATGAGCGGACATCTCTTTCACCTGTCTATCTCGCCGAACACCAAGTCGAGCGACCCGATGATCGCGACCGCGTCCGCCAGCATGTGGCGACGCGACATCTCGTCGATCGCCTGCAGATGGGCGAAGCCAGTCGGCCGGATCTTGCACCGGTAAGGACGGTTGCTGCCATCGGCCACCAGATAGACGCCGAACTCGCCCTTCGGGCTTTCGACCGCCGTGTAGGTGGCGCCGGGGGGAACGTGATATCCCTCGGTGAACAGCTTGAAATGATGGATCAGCGCTTCCATCGAGCGCTTCATCTCGCGCCGCGGTGGCGGGGTGATCTTGTGATCCTGGATCTTGATCGGGCCGGGCCGCATCTGGGCCAAGCATTGCTCGACGATCCGCACGCTCTCGCGCATTTCGGCGACACGAATCAGATAGCGGTCATAGCAATCGCCCTGTCGCGTAACGGGGATATTGAATTCGACCTTGTCGTAATTGTCATACGGTTGGGCGCGGCGCAGGTCCCACGGCACGCCAGAGGCGCGCAGGCATGGCCCGCTGAAGCCCCAGGACAATGCCTGTTCGGTCGTGAACACGCCGATGCCGACCGTCCGCTGCTTCCAGATCCGGTTATTGGTCAGCAGGGTTTCCAGATCGTCGATCCATTTCGGAAACTGCCGCGCCCATTCGCCGATCCTCTCCTCCAGGCCAGCAGGCAGGTCGCGCGCGACGCCGCCGGGGCGGAAATAATTGGCGTGGAACCGCGCGCCCGACGCGGCCTCGTAGAATTCGATCAGCTTCTCGCGTTCCTCATATCCCCACAGCGCCGGCGTCAGGGCACCGCAATCGAGCCCGAACGAGGTCAGGTTGAGGATATGGTTCAGAATCCGCGTCAGTTCCGCGAACATCACGCGAATCCATTTCGCGCGGTCCGGGATATCGATCCCCAGCAGCTTCTCGGTGGCGAGGGCGAACGCCTGCTCCTCGCACATCGGCGAGACGTAATCGAGGCGGTCGAAATACGGCAGCGCCTTCGGATAGGTCTTGTATTCGATCAGCTTTTCCGTGCCGCGATGCAGCAGGCCGATATGCGGAATGGCGCGGGCGACGACCTCCCCTTCCATTTCCAGCACCAGGCGCAGCACGCCATGGGCGGACGGATGCTGGGGGCCGAAATTCAGGGCATGGGAATCGATCTCGACCGTGCGGGTCTCGGCCCTGGCGGCCGCATCGGCCGGCAGCAGGGAGTCCGGGATATCCTTGTGAAGGACAATGTCGCTCATCGTCCGGCTCCCTTCAGCTTGGGTGTCCCGATCATCGCGGCAACTTCAGTCCCTGGCGGGATTCGTGCGCCTTCTCGTCGCCCGGAAGGGTCAGGATGCCTTCCCAGGGCGATTCGAAATCGAAATTGCGGAAATCCTGCGTCAGCCTGACGGGCTCGTAGACAACCTGGCGCCGGTCCTCGTCGTATCGCACCTCGACATAGCCGGTCAGCGGGAAGTCCTTGCGCAGCGGATGCCCCTCGAACCCGTAATCGGTCAGGATCCGGCGCAAATCCGGCTGGCCGGAGAACAGGACGCCGAACAGATCGTAGCATTCGCGCTCCCACCACGTAGCAGCGGCCCACAGATGATGGACCGACGGCACCGGCGACGTTTCGTCGGTCGTGACGATCACGCGAATCCGATGGTTAAGCGACACCGACAGCAAATTGTAGACGACGTCGAATCGCTCGGCCCGTTCGGGGAAATCCACCCCGCACAGATCCATCATCTGCTCGCAGGCATAGCGCGGGTCGTCGCGCAACAGAGTCATCAGGGCGATCAACTGGTCACGCGTGGTGCGCACCACCAGTTCCCCTCCCTCGATCGCCGCAGAGCGGATGCCCGGCACGGCGGTGGACAACGCGAACGCCAGGGATCCCAGGGTCCCGCGTGCCCGGGTCGCCCCGGACATCAGATCGTTTCCGATATCAGCCACGGAGAATCGTCCCTGTCCTGCGGATTTTCTTCTGCAATTGCAGGATGCCGTAGATCAGGGCCTCGGCCGTCGGCGGGCACCCGGGGACATAGACATCCACCGGAACGATCCGGTCGCATCCGCGCACCACGGAATAGGAATAATGGTAATAGCCGCCGCCATTGGCGCAGGATCCCATCGAAATGACCCAGCGCGGCTCGGCCATCTGGTCGTAGACCCGGCGCAGGGCCGGCGCCATCTTGTTGGTCAGCGTGCCGGCGACGATCATCACGTCCGACTGGCGCGGCGACCCGCGGGGAATGATGCCCATGCGGTCCAGATCATAGCGCGGCATGTAGGCGTGGATCATCTCCACCGCGCAGCAGGCCAGGCCGAAGGACATCGGCCACAGGCTGCCCGTCCGTCCCCAGTTCACCAGCTTGTCGAGATTGGCGACGACGAAACCCTTTTCGGTGATCTCACCGGTGATGCCCTTGATGACGGCGTCCTGTTCCGGTCCCGGCGGCAGCATTTCCCGGTTCCAGGCAATGGCATCCTGCCCCTCGCCCGTCGCTTTGGCGGTGCTCATGCGTGTCTCTCCTCCGCGCACGTCCTCAATCCCAGTCCAGTGCGCCCTTGCACCATTCGTAGATGAACCCGACCGTCAGGATGCCCAGGAACCCCATCATGGACAGGAAGCCGAACAGGCCGATCCGCGACAGGCTGACCGCCCAGGGAAACAGGAAGGCGACCTCGAGGTCGAAGATGATGAACAGGATCGCGACAAGATAGAAGCGCACATCGAAACGACGCCGCGCGTCATCGAAGGCCTCGAATCCACATTCGTAGGCCGAAACCTTCTCCGCATAGGGCTTCTGGTGCCCGAACAGCAGGGAGCTTCCCAACATCGCGCCGGCAATGACGACGGCGATCACAGCGAAGACAAGGATCGGAAAGTAATCCGCGATGACGGACTGCATGATGCTTCCCCTGACCTGGTGGCACGCCATTCGGCGTCATGACGAAACAGGGCTTCGACATGCAGGAAGGTTAGACCCAACCTTCCGATGCGAACAGTGTGCGATGCACCATGGGGATAGGAACATTACCGTGATGACGGGGAAACGTTACACGGATACGCGCGTTAACCGCGAATTACTTTCGCCGGCCCGGGGTTTTCATTTGATTATTGGGGCGGAAAGTAATTTTCCGAACATACGGTCGACAAGACGACCGTGGCGCGAGTGACGGGGCTCGAACCCGCGACCTCCGGCGTGACAGGCCGGCGCTCTAACCAACTGAGCTACACCCGCGAAGGCGTGAGGCGGTGTTTAGCCATCCCCCCCGATCACGTCAACCGACGCGACGGAAGTTTTTGGCGCTGCCCCCCATGGAGCGGATCCATCGGGACTGAATATCGTGGTGGGCGATGACGGGATCGAACCGCCGACCCTCTCGGTGTAAACGAGACGCTCTACCGCTGAGCTAATCGCCCGCAAGACGGGGTATGCAAGACAGGAGGACCATGACGCGGCGCCAGGCCGGCATGGCCCCCCTTTTCGAAATCAGCGCGTGATCAGCTCACGGCTTCCTTCAGGTTCTTGCCCGGCTTGAAACGGACGGAGGTGGACGCCGGAATGTCGATTTCCTCACCCGTGCGGGGATTGCGGCCCTTGGCAGCCTTGCGCGTCGCGGTGACGAACGTTCCGAAGCCGACCAGACGGACCTCCTGCTTCTTGGACAGGGCCTTCTCGATCGCGCTGAACACGGCATCGACCACTTCGCCCGCCTTCGCCTTCGGCAGATCGGCGTCGTCGGCCACAGCGGCGACGAGTTCCTGCTTGTTAAGTGGCTTCTCCATTTTACGCCTTTCTTTAGCTGCGCGCGCGCCGGGACCAGATGATCGCCTGCGCCGCATTGCGCCGCACTATGCAGCCGTTTCCCGTCGCGTCAACCGACCTTCCCCCCCGATCCGGCGGTAAACTCCGACAAACCGGGGGGGCTGGTGCGTTTTTGACACATTCAATGCGGCAGGGATGAGGCAGCCATTCCCGCAGCCGATGCCGGGGCGACAGGCTCGGGCGCTTCGGTCCATTCAATCGGCTCGGGGCGCGTGACCAGCGCCTGCCCGATCACTTCATCGACATGGGCAACCGGCAGGATCGTCAGGTTTTTCTTCACCGCCTCCGGTATGTCCACCAGGTCCTTTTCGTTGTCCTTGGGGATGAAGACCGTCTTGATGCCCGCGCGGTGCGCGGCCAACAGCTTCTCCTTCAGGCCGCCGATGGCCAGGACCCGGCCGCGCAGCGTGATCTCGCCCGTCATCGCCACGTCGCGTCGGACCGGAATTCCCGTCAGGACGCTGACCAGCGACGTCGCCATCGCGATTCCCGCCGACGGCCCGTCCTTCGGCGTCGCGCCCTCGGGCACGTGGACATGCAGGTCGCGCTTCTCGAACAGGGTCGGCTTGATGCCGAACGTCACCGACCGGCTCCGGACATAGGACAGGGCTGCCGCCACGCTTTCCTGCATGACGTCGCCCAGCTTGCCCGTCTGCTTGATCGCGCCCTTGCCGGGCACCATCACGCTTTCGATGGTCAAGATCTCGCCGCCCACCTCGGTCCAGGCCAGGCCGGTCACGACGCCGACCATGTCCTCGGCTTCGGTCTCACCATAGCGGAACCGCTTCACCCCGGCATATTTCTCCAGGTTGCTGGAGGTGATGGCGACCTTCTTGGCCTTGCCGGCAACGATCTCGCGTACCGCCTTGCGGGCCAGGGTCGCGATCTCGCGCTCCAGGTTCCGCACACCGGCCTCGCGGGTGTAGCTGCGGACCAGTTCGCGCAACGCGTCGTCGCTGACCGACCATTCGTCCGCGCGCAGGCTGTGGGCCTCGCCCTGCTTGCCCAGAAGATGCCGCTTGGCGATCTCCACCTTCTCGTCCTCGGTGTAGCCCGACAGACGGATGACCTCCATCCGGTCCAGCAGGGGCTGCGGCATGTTCAGGCTGTTGGCCGTGGTGACGAACATGACGTCGGACAGGTCGTAATCCACCTCCAGGTAATGGTCGGCGAAAGTGGAATTCTGCTCGGGATCCAGGACCTCCAGCAGCGCCGAGGACGGGTCCCCGCGCCAGTCGGCGCCCAGCTTGTCGATCTCGTCCAGCAGGAACAGCGGGTTGGACGACTTGGCCTTCTTCATGCCCTGGATGATCTTGCCGGGCATCGAACCGATATAGGTACGCCGGTGGCCACGGATCTCGGCCTCGTCCCGCACGCCGCCCAGGGACATCCGCACGTAATGCCGTCCGGTTGCCTTGGCGATCGAACGCGCCAGCGACGTCTTGCCGACGCCGGGCGGTCCCACGAGGCAGAGAATCGGCCCCTTGATCTTCTGCGCCCGGCTCTGGACCGCCAGATATTCCAGGATCCGCTCCTTGACCTTCTCCAGCCCGTAATGGTCGGTATCCAGCACCTTCTCGGCTTCCTGCAGGTCGCGCCGCACCTTCGAGCGCTTCTTCCACGGAATGCTGACGATCCAGTCCAGATAATTGCGCACCACGGTCGATTCGGCCGACATCGGGCTCATGGTCCGCAGCTTCTTCAGCTCGGCCAGCGCCTTGTCACGCGCTTCCTTGGGCAGGCGGGTCTTGGCGATCCGCTCTTCCATTTCGGCGGCTTCGTCCTTGCCTTCCTCGCCCTCGCCCAGTTCCTTCTGGATCGCCTTCAGCTGCTCGTTCAGATAGTACTCGCGCTGCGTCTTCTCCATCTGCCGCTTGACGCGGTTGCGGATGCGCTTTTCGACCTGCAGGACGCCGATTTCGGCCTCCATATGCGCGAACACACGTTCCAGCCTGGCATTGACGCCGGGAATTTCCAGGATTTCCTGCTTCTCGGCGATCTTCAGGTTCAGATGGCTGGCGATCGTGTCAGCAAGCTTCGACAGGTCCTCGATCTGGTTCAGCGAGACCAGGACCTCGGGCGCGATCTTCTTGTTCAGCTTGATATACTGTTCGAACTGCGACACCACTGTGCGGCCCAGGGCCTCACCCTCGCTGCCGGACGCCGGGTCTTCCTCGACCGGCTCGATCTCGGCCTCGAAATGGCCGTCGATATCGTGCAGCGCGGTGATGCGCGCCCGGCGCCCACCTTCGACCAGCACCTTCACCGTGCCGTCGGGCAACTTCAGCAATTGCAGGATCGTCGAGACGGTGCCGTAGCGATAGATGTCCTCGGCCGACGGATCGTCCTGCGAGGCGTTCTTCTGCGCGACCAGCAGGATCTGCTTGTCATGCTTGGTTACCGCCTCCAGCGCGCGGACCGATTTCTCGCGTCCGACGAACAGGGGGACAATCATATGGGGAAAGACGACGATGTCGCGCAGCGGCAGTACCGCCATCGTGTCGGCACCGGAGAGCGCGACCTCGTTGCCCTCGTCGACGGTTTCAGGACGGGGGGCGGTACCCTCCGCGTCCTGTGCACCGGCAGGACCGCGATCAAGCCGTTCGGAATCGGGCATGTAGTTTGACCTCCTGAAGGACGATCCCGGGCCGGCATCCACAAAAGGCCTGCTCCGCCCGGCGTGTCACATTTGCGACCACTCAAGACACCATGTCGTCATGCGGAACCGTAACGGCAAGGTCCCGGGGCGATATGGAAGACGACAGGACAAACCGGCCCCTCCCGGGGCGGCACGCCGCCGCCGGGATTTCGGGCCGATCCGGAAAGGCTCAGGCCGACTGCTCGGCCGGCGTTTCCTTGCCATAGACATAGACGGGACTGGTCTTGCTCTCGGCGACGTCCTTGTTGATCACGACCTCGTCCACGTTCTCCAGACCCGGCAGGTCGAACATGGTGGACAGCAGGATGCTCTCCATGATCGCGCGCAGGCCGCGCGCGCCGGTCCGGCGGCCGATCGCGCGCTGCGCCACCTGCTTCAGCGCGTCTTCCGTGAAGGTCAGCTTCACGCCTTCCATCTGGAACAGGCGTGCATACTGTTTCACCAGGGCGTTCTTGGGCTTGGTCAGGATCTCGATCAGCGCCGCCTCATCCAGATCCTCCAGCGTCGCGACGACGGGCAGGCGTCCGATGAATTCCGGGATCAGCCCGAATTTCAGCAGGTCCTCGGGCTCCACGTCCCGCAGGATCGCGCCGGTCCGCCGTTCGTCCGGCGACTGGACGTCCGCACCGAATCCGATACCCGACCCCTTGCCGCGCGCGCCGATGATCTTGTCCAGCCCTGCAAACGCGCCACCGCAGATGAACAGCATGTTGGTGGTGTCCACCTGCAGGAATTCCTGCTGCGGATGCTTGCGCCCACCCTGCGGGGGCACGGACGCCACCGTCCCTTCCATGATCTTCAGCAGCGCCTGCTGCACGCCCTCGCCGCTGACGTCGCGGGTGATCGAGGGGTTGTCGGACTTGCGGGAAATCTTGTCGATCTCGTCGATATAGACGATGCCGCGCTGTGCCCGCTCGACATTGTAGTCCGCAGCCTGCAGCAGCTTGAGGATGATGTTTTCCACATCCTCGCCGACATAGCCGGCCTCGGTCAGCGTCGTCGCGTCGGCCATCGTGAAGGGCACGTCGAGGATGCGCGCCAGCGTCTGCGCCAGCAGCGTCTTGCCCGAACCGGTCGGCCCGACCAGCAGGATGTTCGACTTCGCGATCTCGACGTCGTTGTTCTTCTGGCTGTGGGCCAGGCGCTTGTAATGGTTGTGGACCGCGACCGACAGCACCTTCTTGGCGTAGAACTGCCCGATCACGTAATCGTCCAGGACCTTGCAGATCTCCTTGGGGGTCGGGACACCGTCGCGCGACTTCACCAGGTGGGTCTTGTGCTCCTCACGGATGATATCCATGCAGAGCTCGACGCATTCGTCACAGATGAAGACAGTCGGACCAGCGATCAGCTTCCGGACCTCATGCTGCGACTTGCCGCAGAACGAGCAATATAATGTGTTCTTGGAATCGCTGGACTTGTTATTCATAACCGCTCCTACCCCCGGCGTTCCAGGGCGCATCGCGCCCGGACCGGGATCGAAAATCCTGCCTCAGGTCAGGGCCTGCTTCAACCCTGCCCAAGCAGACGGACGCCGCCAAGACAAAAAAGCGCGCCCGCTTTCCCTCAACTCTTGGCCGGGGACGGGGCCGCGTGGTTGCGCACCACCTCGTCCACGATGCCGAAGGCCTGCGCCTCCTCGGCCGACATGTAGCTGTCGCGCTCCAGTCGGCGCTCGATATCCTCGAGCGACTGGCCGGTATGGGTCTCGTAGATCTCGTTCAGGCGCTGGCGGATCGTCAGGATCTCGCGCGCCTGGATCTCGATGTCGCTGGCCTGCCCCTGCGCGCCGCCCGAAGGCTGGTGCACCATCACGCGCGCGTTCGGCAGGGCGAAGCGACGCCCCTTCTCACCGCCCGCCAGCAGCAACGACCCCATCGACGCCGCCTGCCCGATGCACACGGTGCTGACGGGGCTGCGGATATACTGCATGGTATCGTAGATCGCGAGCCCGGCCGACACCACGCCGCCCGGGCTGTTGATGTAGAACGAGATCTCCTTGGTGGGGTTCACGCTCTCGAGATACAAAAGCTGCGCCGACACCAGGGAGGCAACCTGGTCGTAGACCGGCCCGGTCAGGAAGATGATCCGTTCCTGCAGCAGGCGGGAATAAATATCGAAGGCCCGTTCCCCGCGGGAGGTCTGCTCGACCACCATGGGTACTAGGGCGTTGCTGAAGATCTCCACGGGATCCCGATCCCTCATAGTCTCAATTCCCGTTCCTGAAACGCGAAGACCCGACGCACCGTCCCCGTAACATCCTGGGCGCCGATTTGACGGCATCGGACGGGGGGCAGTGGCCGGGTCGTTCCCCGGTTACCCTGAACAAGATAGAGATAAACCGCGCGGATACCACCCCACCGCCATCATTTCACGGCGATAATTCCGGGGCCGCGCGGCCGATCCCCGGCCCCGGAACCCCGCGAATCGCGGGCCGGAGCCGTCCACAGGGTTCGGGCGATCAGAGATCCGCGGGCGGAATCTCGGCCAGTTCCTCGGGCGTCACGTCCTTGTCCTCGACGGTCGCGAGTTCGATCACGTAGTCGACGACCTTGTTCTCGAAGATCGGGCCGCGCAGGCTCTCGGCGGCCTGCGGGTTCTTGCGGAAGAACTCGAACACCGCCTGTTCCTGGCCCGGATAGCGCATCGCCTCGGCACGGATGGCCTGCAGCATCTCGTCCTGCGTCACGCTGATGGCGTTGACGCGGCCGATCTCGGCCAGCAGAAGGCCCAGCTTCACCCGGCGTTCCGCGATCTTGCGGTAGTCGGAACGCAGGGTTTCCTCGTCCTTCTCCTTGTCCTCGTCGTCCATCTGGCCGGCCTTGCGATCGGACTCGACGCGCTGCCAGATCTGGGCGAACTCGGCCTCGACCATGCCCTGCGGGGCCTCGAAATCGGTCTTTTCGGCCAGCGCGTCCAGCAGCTCGCGCTTGATGCGCAGCCGCGACAGCTGCTCGTATTCCTGCTCGACCTGCTTGGTGATCAGCTCGCGGACCTGCTCCAGCCCCTCGAAGCCGATCTTCTTCGCCAGGTCGTCGTCGATCGCGACATCGACCGGACGCTTCAGCTCCTTCGCCGTGATGTCGAAGGTGGCTTCCTTGCCGGCCAGGTTCTCGGCCGAATAATCGGCCGGGAAAGTCACGGTGATCACCTTCTCCTCGCCCGGGGACATGCCCTCGATCTGCTCGGCGAAGCCGGGGATGAAGCCCGCGCCACCGATCTCGACGGTCACGTCCTGCGCGGTGCCGCCGTCGAAGGCCACGCCGTCGACCTTGCCGACGAAATCGACCACGACCACGTCACCCTGGGCGGCGGGACGGACTTCCTCGATGGCCTCGAAGCTGCGCTGGCGGCTGGCGATGTCCTTCAGCGCCTTGTCGACCGTCTCGGCATCCGGGGTCGCCTTCAGGCGGGTCAGGGTCAGGGTGGACAGGTCCGGCTGCGCGATCTCGGGCAGCAATTCCATCTCGACCTTGAATTCCAGATCGCCCGCGGCGGACTCGGCGTCCGACACCAGGTCGACGCGCGGCTGGGTCGCCGGGCGCAGGCCACGCTCGTCCAGCAGCGCGCGCGTGGCGTCGCTGACCGCCTGCTCCAGCACTTCGCCCTGCACGGCGGCGCCGTAGCGCTGCTTGACGATGCTCATCGGCACCTTGCCGGGACGGAAGCCCGGCAGGCTCATCGATTGGCCCAGTTCCTTCAGGCGGGCCGTCCGCTTGCTCTCCAGGTCGCCGGAGGGCACGGTGACGGTGAACCCGCGCTTCAGGCCATCGGAAAGCGTTTCAGTAACCTGCATCTGCCAGGCCATCCTCTCGGTCAGAACTCTTGTAAAAAACGTGCATGACCCACCGGACCGGCGACGTCCACACGCAAAAGGCGATTGCCGGGGCTGGTGCGGGCGGAGGGACTTGAACCCCCACGACTTGCGCCACCAGAACCTAAATCTGGCGTGTCTGCCAATTCCACCACGCCCGCACGATGCCCGGGCCTCAAGCGCGCGGCTTTAGCGCACGCCGTCCGATCCGGCAAGCCGACAATGCCGCGACCGGCGGCGCTTCCCGGGCGCTATTCCCCCACCGCCGGGGCCTGCCCCGCCAGCAGCGCCGCCCGTTCGCGCGCCGCCCCCAGGTGACGATCGAACTGTTCGGCCACCGGCCAGGGGCCGGCCTTCATCCCGGCCTCGCCATGCAACCAGACGCCGGCGCAGGCCGCCTGCCAGGCCTCCATGCCCGCCGCCAGCATCGTGGCGATCACCCCCGTCAGCGTGTCGCCCGATCCGGCGGTGGCCAGGGCGGTGGATGCGTGGCGGTTGATGGCGGCCCGTCCGTCGTGGGCGGCGATCACGGTATCCGGCCCTTTCAGCACGACCACCCCCCCGATCCGCACCGCCGCCGCGCGCGCGGCGGCCAGCCGGTCGGGGCCGGGCGCACCGAAGACCCGGGCGAATTCGCCGGCGTGCGGGGTGATCACCGCCGCCCCGCGCAGCAGGTCCGGCCGGTCCGCCGCCAGCAGGAACGCCCCGGCATCGGCCAGGACCGTCCGCCCCGCCCCCAGCAGCAGCGGCAGCGCACGCCCGACCTCGCCAACCTCCAGGCCCGGCCCACATACCCATACCGCGCGCCGATGGTCGGCCAGCAGCTCTTCCAGCCCCTGCCCGTCCACCACCAGCCCGGGATCACCCAGCCGGTACAGGTCGGCAGCATCCCCCGCCGCCAGCCGCACCAGCCCGGCCCCGGCCGCCCGGGCGCCGGCCGCCGCCAGCCGGGCGGCCCCGGGCATCGACGCCCCCCCGCAGATGCTGACGACGCCGCGCGTATATTTATGGCTGTCGGCCGCATCCGTCGGCACGTGCCACAGGCCCGGCTCGTTCCGCCAGGTTCGGACCGTCACCGCGTCCCATACCGCGTCCGGCATGCCGATATCGGCCACCAACAGGCGGCCCAGCATATCCCGGCCTGGCAGCAGCAGATGCCCGGGCTTGGCGCGGACGAACGTGACCGTCATCTCGGCACGGGGGGCATAGCCGCGCACCGCACCGGTCGCCCCGTCGATGCCGCTGGGCATGTCCACCGCAACGATGCGCCGCGCCGCGCCCAGCACCCGCGCCACGGCGTCATCGATATCGCGGCTCAGCCCCGCGCCGAACACGGCATCGACCACCAGGTCGGCCCGCGCGGCCTCGGCCGCCGCGAAGGGGACGACCGGCCCCCGCCACAGCGACGCGGCCCGAGCCGCGTCGCCGCCTGGGCGCGGAGGCGACAGGGCGGCGACGGCGACGGGCCAGCCGGCCTCGGCCAGGCGGCGCGCGGTCACGTAGCCGTCCCCCCCGTTGCTGCCCGGCCCGCACAGCACCAGGACCCGGCATGGCGTGACATGCCGCAGCATGGCGCGTGCAACGGCACGCCCGGCATGTTCCATCAGGTCGCGCACCGGCACGATGCGGCTGGCGACGGCATCGATCTGCGCCATCTGCGCGGGGTCTGGAAGAAGAAGGGATGTGCTGGCCAGGTTCATCGGAAGATCAGACTCCGCTTGCCGTTCTGTTCGTACGATCCACCAGCACCGCCAGGACCTGAGGCCCGCCGCCGAAGCTTCGCTCGTGACGCGAATGGCTATCCCTTGCATGCCGGTCCGGAATTGGCGATCAAGCATATCATCGGCGCGCACGGCACGTCACGCGGGCCACCCTTCATTCCCAGCGGAGCAGACATGTCCCTCTCCATTCTCTGGAGCCTCGTGCTCGCGATTCATCTGACCGCAATGGCCGCCTGGGTCGGCGGCATGGTGTATGCGGTCTTCGTCCTGCGCCCCAGCCTGGGGCTGCTGGACGCGACGCAGCGGGCGTCGGTGCATCTGCAGACGCTGGGACGCTTCTTTCGCATCGTCTGGCACACCATGCCGATGGTACTGGTCACCGGATGGCTGATGATCCTGCACGAAGGCGGATTCGCCGTGGTGCCGTGGCAGGTGAATGCGATGCAGCTTCTGGGCCTGGCGATGGCCGGGCTGTTCGCCCGGATCTATTTCGGCCCGTACCAGAAGGCCCGCCGCGCCATCCGCCCCCAGCCCGCGACCTTCGACACCATCCGTTCGCTGGTCCTGACCAATATCGGCCTCGGCATCCTGACCATCCTGTCGGCCGCGATGGCGCGCGGCCTGTGATGCAGGCCGCCCCCTGAAGGTCGGGCCGGCCTTCGGGGGCGGAGATTACAGAACGGGAAGCGGCGGCGCGCCGGTCGGCGTAATCCGACCGGCGGACAGGATCGCGGCGGTATTGACCAGCGACAGGTGAGAAAAGGCCTGCGGAAAATTGCCGACCTGCCGCCCCGCCTTCGCATCATATTCCTCGGCCAGCAGGCCCAGGTCACTGCGCAGGGCCAGCAGCCGCTTGAACAGAGCATGCGCCTCTTCCATCCGGCCCTGGGCCACATAGGCGTTCACCAGCCAGAACGAGCATGCGATGAACGCGCCCTCGTCACCCAGCACGCCCTCCACCTCCGGGTCGGGGATATAGCGCCGGACGAAGCCGTTTCCGTCCAGCAACTCGCGCTCGATCGCGGCGATGGTGCCGACGACGCGGGGATCCTCGGGCGGCAGGAAGCCGACGACGGGGATCAGCAGCAGGCCGGCATCCAGGCCGGTGGCACCGAAATACTGGACGAAGCAGTTCTTGTCCCGGTTGAAGCCGTCACGGCAGACGGTATCGTGGATTTCCGTACGGATCGCCTTCCATTCGTCGAGCGGGGCCTCCAGCCCGTATTTCTCGACATCGCGGATCGCCCGGTCGAATGCCACCCAGCAGGAAATCTTGGACACCGTGAACTGACGCCGGCCGCCCCGGACCTCCCACATGCCTTCGTCGGGTTCCTTCCAGATGGTCGCCAGATGCTGCAGCAACCCGACCTCCAGCCGCCAGCCGTCGGTAATGGCGCACAGCCGCGTCTGGCGCGCCAGATGCAGGGCGGCGATCGCCTCGCCATAGACATCGAGCTGCAACTGTCCCGCCGCCGCGTTGCCGATCCGCACAGGCCGCGAGCCCGCATAGCCCGACAGCCACCCGGCCTCCCATTCATTCAGCAGCCGTTCGCCGCCGATGCCGTACATGATCTGCACCTGGTCGGGGCTGCCCGCCACCGCCGCCTGAAGCCAGTTGCGCCACTGCACGGCTTCCTCGAAATACCCGCCGGCCATGATCGCGATCAGCGTCAACGACGCATCGCGCAGCCAGCAATAGCGATAATCCCAGTTCCGGCTGCCGCCCAGTTCCTCGGGCAACGAGGTCGTGGGCGCCGCGACGATACCGCCGGTCGGCTGGTAGATCAGCGCCTTGAGCGTCAGCAGCGACCGCCGCACCGCCGGCGCATGGTCACCGTGATAGGTGCAGCGCGCGATCCAGTCCGCCCAGAACTGTTCGGTCCGGCGCAGCGCCTGCAATGCGTCGATCGGATCGGGCACCGGGTCGTGCGAATCCAGATGCACCATGACGAACGGCACGGTATCGCCTTCCGATACGATGAAGCGCGACACGGTGTGCCGGTCCTCGCCATGCAGGGCGACGGGGCAGCGCAGGATGCAGCGCGACGGGCCGGCGATGGCGTTGATGCCCATATTATCCGGCAGGCGCGTGACCCAGGGCACCGACAGGCCGTAATCGAAGCGCATGACCAGCCAGTTCAGCACCGGCACCGCCCCGCGCCGTCCTTCCACGATGCGGATCAGGGTCGGGGTTTCGGTGCCCATCGCCATGAAATCCAGGATGGCGATCACGCCGCTGGCGGTTTCGAACACCGTTTCCAGCACCATCCCGTTCTGCCGGTAGGACCGCGAGATCACCAGCGGCGCGCCGCCCCTCTCCTCGTCCGGGGCCAGCAGCCAGTGGCCGTTTTCCCCGTCACCCAGCAGGGCGGCGAAGCAGGCCGGGCTGTCGAAGCGCGGCCAGCACAGCCAGTCGATCGACCCATTCCGCCCAACCAATGCGCAGCTGCGGCCATCGCCGATCAGCCCGTAATCTTCAATCTTCAACGGATCGACAGTGACCACGATACCCCCACATCGCACGACACCAGAGGCCCAGGCGACCGGACATGGGACGAACACCCGACGTAAACGCTCCACGCTTGATTTTCGTTCCAATTATCGATAGGGACGAACACGCGGAACCGGGGGATTCGCCTTCATTTTCGCAAGGCCCTGCTTCGTCGCAGGAAAACAGGCCGAAATGCCTGACGTACCGCATCGTGGCGGAACGAACGGGACCACACCACTGACACGTTCGAGAGAATTTTGAGCGCCAAGACGAATGCCTCCGCTTCGGCCGCCGAAGACGCCGAATCCCATCCTGTCGCCATCGCTCCGGCCATCATGGACCCGCCCGTCGCGGATCTGCATACGTTTGCCGACGCCCCTTCCGACGCAGTGCCGGAACCCCTCTTTTCCGATCTGGGCCTGGCCGAACCGATCCAGCGCGCCATCGACGAGATGGGGTACCGCCACCCTACCCCGATCCAGGCGCAGGCCATTCCCTATGTGCTGATGGGCCGCGACGTCCTGGGCGTGGCGCAGACCGGTACGGGCAAGACGGCGTCCTTCACCCTGCCGATGCTGGAAATCCTGTCCGGGTCGCGCGCCCGCGCCCGCATGCCGCGGTCGCTGATCCTGGAGCCGACGCGGGAACTGGCCCTGCAGGTCGCCGAGAATTTCGTCAATTACGGCAAGTACCTGAAGCTGAACCATGCGCTGCTGATCGGCGGCGAAAGCATGGCAGAGCAGAAAGAGGTCCTGAACCGGGGCGTCGACGTCCTGATCGCCACCCCCGGGCGCCTGATCGACCTGTTCGAACGCGGCGGCCTGCTGCTGACGCAGACCAGGCTGCTGGTGATCGACGAAGCCGACCGCATGCTCGACATGGGGTTCATCCCCGATATCGAGAAGATCGTCAGCATGCTGTCGCCGCTGCGGCAGACGCTGTTCTTCTCGGCCACCATGGCGCCGGAAATCCGACGCCTGGCCGACATGTTCCTGCAAAACCCCAAGGAAATCACCGTCAGCCGCCCCTCCTCGGTCGCCACGACCATCGAGGCCGGCCTGGTGATCGTCGAAGAAGCCGAGAAGCGGCGCGCCCTGCGCAGGATGCTGCGCGACGATGCCGTGCAGAACGCCATCGTGTTCTGCAACCGCAAGCGCGATGTCGACGTTCTGTATAAGTCTCTGGTCAAGCATGGATTTTCGGCCGGCGCGCTGCATGGCGACCTGCCGCAGTCGGTCCGCTTCTCCACGCTTGAGAAATTCAAGGCCGGCGAACTGAAGATCCTGGTCTGCTCGGACGTGGCGGCACGTGGGATCGATATCGGCGGCCTGTCGCACGTCTTCAATTTCGACCTGCCCTTCCATGCCGAAGATTATGTCCACCGCATCGGCCGGACCGGTCGCGCCGGACGTTCGGGCCATGCCTACAGCCTGGCCACCCCGTTCGACCGGACGCTGGCCGCGGCCATCGAATCCCTGACCGGGCATCCCATTCCCCGGCTGGACGTAGAAGGGATCGCCCAGATGCCGTGGTCCGAGGAAGAACGTCCGCGTGGCGGACGCGGCAAGAAGGGCAAGGGCAACGACCATCGTGGCCCCGCCAAGCCGCCCGCCCCGCGCCACAAGGACACGCCGCCCGTGGCCGCGCCGGCCGCACAGGCGTCGGAACCGGCTCCGGTCGCCGCGGCCCAGGTTGAAGCGCCGCTGCCGCGAAAGGCCGAGCCTCGCCGCCCGCAGGAGCAGGAGCGGCCGGTACGGCACCGCGATCGTGGACCCGAGGACAATGGTGCGTCGGTCACGGGGTTCGGCGACGACATCCCGGCCTTCATGCTGCTGCCCCGGCGCATGTTCGTCGTGGCGCCGAGCGCCGAGGACGAGGCCGGCGAACCGTCCTGATGTCGGGCAATGAGGTGACGCCACCCCATCGCCGGATAGTCTGACGGGCCAGGCGTACGCGACATGAAATTCGAATCGGATATCGAATTCCTCGGAAGAGACGGGGATGGCATCGCGCGCACCGGCGAGGGCGTGCGCCTGTTCGTTCCCGGCGCCCTGCCGGGCGAGCGGATCGTGGCGGAATCGCTGGACGCGCGTTCCGCGCGGCTGGTGGACATCGTCCGCCCCAGCCCGGATCGGGTCATCCCTCCCTGCTCCCTGTTCGGCACGTGCGGCGGTTGCGCGATCCAGCATCTATCCCTGCCGGCCGCGCTGGACTGGAAGACCGGCCTTGTCGTCCATGCCCTGGAACAGGCGGGCTTCGATTCCATCCCCCAGCCCAAATCCGTCCAGAGCACGCCTGGCGCGCGCCGGCGCATCGACCTCGCGCTGCGCCGCACCCATGACGGCATTCGCATCGGCCTGCATGCGCGACGCGGGGATGTGGTCGACCTGTCGGACTGCCCGGTGCTGGATCCGGCGCTGTTCGCACTGATCGCCGCCCTGCGCCCGCTGGTCCTGTCGCTGGCCGCCTTCCGGCGCGAGGGCGACGCCCTGATCAACCTGCTGGATTCCGGGCCGGACCTGCTGCTGGCAACGGATGCGCCGCTGGACGCCACCGACCGCGCCAAGCTGGCCGCCTTCGCACGGCAGCACGCCGTTCCGCGCATCGCATGGCGCCGCACCGGATCGACGGATACGCCGGAAACCGCGACACAGACCGCCACGATCCGCCATGACCTGTCGGGCATTGCGGTCGCTCCGCCGCCGGGCGCGTTCCTCCAGCCCTCCCGTGACGGCGAGGCCGCGATCGTCGCGTCCGTCCTGGACGGACTGCCCGGCCGCCTGAACCGCAAGGATGTGGTGATCGAGCTTTATGCGGGATGCGGCACCCTGTCCTTCGCCCTTGCCCGGCATGCCCGGGTCCTGGCGTATGAAGGCCATCCCGATGCGGTTGCGACCCTGAAACGCGCCACCACCGGCACCCGCGTGACGGCGGAACAGCGCGACCTGAACCGGCAGCCGGTCATGGCGCGCCAGATCGCCGATGCCCGCGTCCTTGTTCTGGATCCACCCTATGCCGGCGCCGGCGCACAGATGGAACAGATCGTCTCCGGCCGGCCGGAACGAATTATCTATGTCAGTTGCAATCCGCAGGCGCTCGGCCGGGATGCGGCGGATTTGTGTGCGGCAGGATACCGCCTGGACCGCGTGACCGTCGTCGACCAGTTCCTGTGGTCGACCGAAATCGAGGCCGTCTGCGTCTTCACGGCGCCCCGCGCGCCGCGGCGGCGTTAAGCCGGACCGGACCCGCATAGCCGGTTCGGGATCGTTGCGCCTCGGCAATGCATTGTCGGGATCGACGCCATCCGGTAGCCTTCCATCCCTGTCGATACGGCCATACCCGCTTCGCCCCAGAAGGGAATCGTCATGCCGCACCCCGGACATCTGGACGACGATCCTCCCGAACCCCAGCCGATGCCGGCACTCCTGCCGGAATCGACGACCGACCGCCCCGCCCGGTGGCGCCATCCCGGTGCGATCCTGGCCTGTTTCGGTGTATTCCTGCTGCTGTCGGCCAAGCCATGGATGGCGACCGATTCCGGGCGGCCATTCCCGCCATCCGCGCTCCCTCTATCCAGGCTTCCTGCGACCCACGGCCCGCGCCTGAATCGCCTGGCGTCCCCGCGCCTGCTCTATCCAGAGGTCGCGCTGAAGCTTTACATGTCGGGACAGGTTTCCATCGATTGCACGATTCATGCGGACGGGATGGCATCGGCATGCCGGATCGTCAGAAGCACTGATCCCGTCTTCAACGCCTCGTCACTGTCCTATGTCGCGCACGCCCGTTTCTTCCCCGCCATACGGAACGGGCAACCGGTCGAAACCCGGGACTACAGCCTGACGGTCCGCTATGTCCTCCGCCGGTGAAGTGCCCCTTGCGCCCTCGAATGCGTAAGGGGGCGCCTGGACTAGACGTGGAAGCTCTCGCCGCAGCCGCAGCGGCCTTTTTCGTTCGGGTTGACGAAGGTGAAGCCCGATTCCAGTTGCCGGACCTCGTAATCCATCGTCGTGCCGATCAGGAAGAGGGTCGCCTTGCGATCCACCAGCAGGGTGACCCCCTTGTCGGTCACGGTTTCGTCGCCCGGACCGGCTGCGTCGACGAAGCTCATGTCGTAGCCATGGCCCGAGCATCCCTTGGTCGAGACCGCGACGCGCAGCAACTTGCCGGCATGCGCCGTTTCATACAGCGTACGCAGCCGGTCGGCCGCACGCTCCGACAGGGACATCAGCGGCGGAAGGGCGCGCATCGGGCGGCCCGGGGCCGTCGCTTCTGTGGGCGAATGGGTCATGATGGCGGTCTCCTGGCTCAAAACATGTTCAGCGTCAGGCGGGCGTCGTCACTCATGCGCGACATATCCCAGGGCGGGTCCCACACGATTTCGACCTCGGCGCGGGTAACCCCGTCAACCTTCTGCACCGCCTCCTGCACCTGCACAGGCAGTTCCTGCGCGCTGGGGCAATTGGGGGCGGTCAGCGTCATTTCGATATGCACGCCGCCGTCCTGATGCAGGTCGATCGCGTAGATCAGGCCCAGCTCGTAGATATTCACCGGGATTTCCGGGTCATAGACGCTGGCGATCGCCGCGATCACCGCGTCTTCGTCCGCCGCATGGCCTGTTCCTGCAGCGGTCCCGGCGGCCGGCGCGGCCTCGGCCGAATCGTCGCCGGGCGTCCAGCTCTCGACTGCTCCCGCGCCGGAGACCGATCCGGCCTCCGCAGCGGCGGGGGGATCGAACGAAAAGCCCTCGGGCCCCTGCCTGGTGTCGGGTTCACCCATGTCGGCCGTCTCCTCGGGTTGCGCTTGCATCAACGCCTCGCCTGTCCTTCGATCCATCCGGGGTCCCATCCACGGCCCCGACCAGGGCCTCCGTCAGCGCCGTCCACGGCAATGTCGCACATCTGATCCGCGAACGATGCCGGTGCAAGGGGGCGAACACTTCCAGTTCCCCGACCTGTTCCGCGCCTTCGCCCGTCCGCAGCATCTCGCCGAACAGGCGGCCCAGCGTATCGAGCTCCAAGGCGCTCCGTCCCCCGGCCAGCCCGGCCATCATGTCCGCCGACGCGATGCAGATCGCGCATCCCCGCGTCTCGTGCCGAATGGCGGTGACCCTGTCCCCGGTCATCGACAGGCCGACGCGAACCCGGTCGCCACACATCGGGTTGGTGCCTTCGCCGACATGCGTCGCATCGTCCAGCGACCCGGCATGCGCGGGGGTACGCGCCCTGTCGATGACCTGCCTCTGATACAGGGTGTCGCGTTCCATCGCCCGCTCACACGAACAAGGAGCGGATCTGCTCCAGCGTGGTGGCCAGGGTGTCGACCTCCTCGCGCGTCGTATACAGGCCGAAACTGGCCCGCGCCGTGGCATTGACACCCAGGCGCCGCATCAGCGGTTCCGCACAATGATGCCCGGCCCGGATGGCGATGCCGTTCCGGTCCAGCAGGGTCGCGATATCGTGCGGATGCACATCGTCCATGGTGAACGAGATCACGCCGCCCCGATCGGCAGGCGCGCCAATCACCCGCAGGCCCGGAACCTCGGCCAGGCGCCGCAGGGCGTGGTCGGTCAACGCGGCCTCATGCGCGGCGATCGCGTCGAAACCGATCGATTCGATATAGGAGATCGCGGCACCCAGGCCGATCGTCTCGACGATCGCGGGGGTCCCGGCCTCGAATTTATGGGGCACGGTGGCCCAGGTCGCCCCTTCGAACCGGACGGTGGAAATCATTTCGCCGCCGCCCAGGAAAGGCGGCATGGCGTCCAGCAGTTCCCGCCGTCCCCACAGGACGCCGATGCCGGTCGGACCGTACAGCTTATGCCCGGTAAAGACGTAGAAATCGGCCCCGATTTCCCGCACGTCCACCCGGCGGTGCACCACCATCTGGCTGCCGTCGAACAGCACGCGCGCACCTGCGGCGTGGGCCATGTCCGCGATCTGCCGCGCCGGCGTCACCGTGCCCAGCACGTTGGACATGTGCGTGACCGCCACCAGCGCGACCTTGCCGTCGGACAGCAGGCGCTCCAGCGCGTCCAGTTCCAGTTCGCCCGCATCGGTGATCGGCGCCACGCGCAGTTCGATGCCCGCGCGGTCCCGCAGCATCTGCCAGGGCACCAGATTGGCGTGATGCTCCATTTCGGAGATCACCACCGCCTGTCCGGGCCGTATCAGGCTGCCGAAGGAATGGGCGACCAGGTTGATCGCCTCCGTGCTGTTGCGGGTGAAGACGATTTCCTCGCGCGACGGGGCGCCGATCAGGCCCGCCACCTGGTCGCGCACCCCCTCGCACGCATCGGTCGTCCGTTCGCTCATCCAGTGCAGCCCACGATGGACGTTGGCATACTGGGTGCGCATGGTCCGCGACATCGCGTCGATCACCTGGACGGGCTTCTGCGCCGACGCGGCGCTGTCCAGGAAGACCAGGGGCTTGCCGTGCACCTTCTCGTTCAGGATCGGGAAATCGGCGCGCAGGTGACGCAGCGCGTCGATCGGGTCGGCCATGGCGGCAGGCGACAGATCCATCTTATGCGTCCTTCCGGTTCCACCAGGATTCGACGGCGCGATCCAGCGTCGCGCGCAGGATCTCGTCGCCGATCAGGTCGACGGCATCATGAAGGAACGCCTTGACCAGGATGGCCCTGGCCTCGTGCTCCACGATGCCGCGGCTGCGCAGGTAGAACAATTGATCCGGGTCCAGCGCCCCGACCGTCGCGCCGTGGCTGCACCGTACGTCGTCGGCATAGATTTCCAGCTCGGGCTTGGCATCGATCTCGGCCGTTTCGGACAGCAGCAGGGCCTGGTTCATCTGGTAGCCGTCGGTCTTCTGCGCCACGCGCTCCACCAGGATCTTGCCCTGGAACACGCCGCGCGCATGGCCCGACAGCACGTTCTTCACCGTCTGCCGCGAATTGCAGTCCGGCGCCGCATGCGTGATGACGCTGGTCAGGTCGGCATGCTGCCGACCATCCAGAAGCTGGGCCCCGTTGACGTGGACGACGGCCCCCGGGGCGGCCAGCCGGACATGGACCTCGTGCCGTGCCAGGGCGGCGCCCAGGGTCAGGGTGAAACTGTCATACAGGCCACCCGCCCCGATTTCGGCATGGACGACCGCCAGATGCTGCGCACCGGCGGCCTCGGCCTGCATCTTTGCATGCCCCAGCCGCGCGCCGTCGCCGACCGCGATGTCGAAGACCGGGTTGTTCAGGTACGCGCCCTGCCCGACCGACAGGTCGAGGACCGAGAGCGCCGCCCCCTGCCCCAGTTCGATGCGGTGGCGCGGATGGAACGAGATCGGCGTCCCGTCGGCCCCCGCCCCGACGGACAGCAGCAGCAGCCGTCCGGCATCGACACCCGGCGCGACACGCAGCAGCAGCCCGTCCTCGGCCAGGATGGCGTTCAGGGCGCTGGCGACGTCGGCCGCAGGCTCATCATCGGACTCTTCGTCGAGCGCCTGGAACCGGCCCACCGAAACCCCGTCCGGCAGGGACGAGCGCGACGGATCGAAACGCCCGTTGACGAACACCGCCCGCGGCATGGCCCCATCCAGGGCGAACGCCTGCTCTGCCCCCGTCACGATCGCGTGGACCGCCGCGTCGTCGGGCGTTCCCGGCGCGGCGGCGAAGGGAACGTCGCCCAGCGCGCGCAGCGAGGTGTATTTCCACGCCTCGACCCCGCTGCGCGGCAACCCCGCCCGGCGCAGCATGTCCGCCGCCCGGTCGCGCACCGGATTCGTCCCGGCCCGGGACGCGTAGCGGTCCAGGAACGCGGCGGCGCTGACGCCGGCGGGGACGATCGCGTTCACGCGGCCTCCGCCAGGAAGCGGGCATATCCCTGCGCCTCCAGTTGCTTGGCCAGTTCGGGACCACCGCTATGGATGATCCGTCCCCGCGCCATGACGTGGATCCGGTCGGGCACGATATAGTCCAGCAGCCGCTGATGGTGGGTGATGACCAGCGCCGAGAAATCGGGCGCGCGCAGGGAATTCACGCCCTCGGCCACGATGCGCAGGGCGTCGATGTCCAGTCCGCTGTCCGTTTCGTCCAGGATGGCGAAGGACGGGGCCAGCATGCGCATCTGCAAGACCTCGTTGCGCTTCTTCTCGCCACCCGAGAAACCGACATTGACGTTGCGCTTGAGCATGTCGTCGGACATCGACAGATGCTTCGTCTCTTTCCGGACGGCCTTGAGGAACGCGACCGCATCCAGCTCGTCCTGCCCGCGCGCCCGGCGCACCGCGTTGACGGCCGTGCGGAGGAAATTCGCATTGTTCACGCCAGGCAGCTCGACCGGCGCCTGGAACGCCAGGAACAGGCCCAGCGCCGCGCGCTCCTCGGGCTCCAGCGCCAGCAGGTCCTGGCCCTTGAAGGTCGCGGTGCCGCCCGTCACCTCGTAATCCTCGCGCCCGGCCAGGACGTAGGACAGCGTGGACTTGCCCGAGCCGTTCGGCCCCATGATCGCATGGACCTCACCTGCCGGGATCTCCAGATCGACGCCGCGCAGGATCTCCTTGTCCGTCCCGCCATCCGAGATTTTGGCGCAGAGGCCGGCGATCCTTACAAACTCGTTGCTCACGTCACTCATCTCCGTTCAGCCCACGCTGCCTTCAAGGCTGATCTGCAGCAGTTTCTGGGCCTCGACCGCGAATTCCATCGGCAGTTCCTTCAGCACGTCCTTGCAGAACCCGTTGACGATCAGTCCCACCGCGTCCTCTTCGGACAGGCCACGCTGGCGGCAATAGAACAGCTGGTCTTCCGAGATCTTGGACGTCGTCGCCTCATGCTCCACCTTCGCGGTCATGTTGCGGCTTTCGATATAGGGCACCGTGTGCGCGCCGCAGCGATCGCCGATCAGCAGGCTGTCGCACTGGGTGAAATTCCGCGCCCCCGACGCCTTGGGCATCATCCGTACCAGTCCGCGATAGGTGCTGTCCGACTGTCCCGCGCTGATGGTCTTCGCGATGATCGTCGAGCGGGTATTGCGCCCCAGATGGATCATCTTGGTGCCGGTATCCGCCTGCTGGTGGTTGTTGGTCACCGCGACGGAATAGAATTCGCCGACCGCGCCGTCGCCCTGCAGGATGCAGGACGGATATTTCCAGGTGATCGCCGACCCGGTTTCCACCTGCGTCCATGAGATCTTGGACCGCGCGCCGCGGCACGCCCCGCGCTTGGTCACGAAATTATAGATGCCCCCCCGGCCGTTCTCGTCGCCCGGATACCAGTTCTGGACTGTCGAATATTTGATCGACGCGTCGTCCATCGCCACCAGTTCGACCACCGCTGCATGCAGCTGGTTCTCGTCGCGCATCGGGGCCGTGCAGCCTTCCAGGTACGAGACCGAAGCCCCGTCCTCGACCACGATCAGCGTGCGCTCGAACTGGCCGGTATTGCGGGCATTGATGCGGAAATAGGTCGACAGTTCCATCGGACAGCGCACGCCCCGGGGGACGTAGACGAACGATCCGTCGGTGAAGACGGCGGAATTCAGCGCGGCATAGAAATTATCGGAAACCGGCACCACGCTGCCCAGATAGCGGCGCACCAGTTCCGGATGGTCGCGCACCGCCTCGGAAATCGGGCAGAAGATCACGCCCGCCTTGGCCAGCGTCTCGCGGAAGGTGGTGACGACCGACACGCTGTCGAACACCGCGTCGACGGCGATGGGCGCACGCGCCTCCTGGCCCTCGGGCAGTTCGACGCCGGCAAGCAGCGCCTGCTCGTGCAGGGGGATCCCCAGCTTTTCGTAGGTGCGCAGCAATTCCGGATCGACCTCGTCCAGCGATTTCGGACCGGCCTTCTTCTTCGGCGCGGCATAATAATGCGCGTCCTGGAAATCGATCGGGGGATGGCTGACCTTCGCCCACGTCGGTTCCGCCATCGCCTGCCAGGCCTGGAACGCCTTCAGCCGCCAGCCCAGCAGCCATTCAGGCTCCTCCTTTCGGCGGGAAATCAGCCGAATCGTGTCCTCGTTCAGCCCCTTGGGCGCGAGGTCCATCTCGATATCGGTCTCGAAACCCCATTTATAGGTGGACTGGCCGAGGCTTTCGACTGCGTCGCGGGTTTCGGCAATAGCTGGCATGTCTTCCTGCTCCCTCAGACCGCGGCGGCGGGGCCGGCGACGGATGTTTCGTGGACCCCGCCACCCGTGGCCCCCGTACGGTGGTCGCGGCGGTCGTCATGTTCCTGTTCGCACGGCCCATGGCCCCGCTGGCCGTGGCCTTGCATGTCAGCGAGCGAGATCGAAGACAAGGCGCCCCGGATCGCGTCGTTGACCGCATCCCACTGGCCGCAGACGCCGCACAGCGACCGCGTGTCGCATCCCCCGCCATCGACGCATGCCGTCAGCGAGATCGGGCCATCCACGGCGGTGATGACCCGCGCAACCGATATATCGTTCAATGGCCGGGCCAGCCGGTAGCCTCCGCGCGCACCACGCAGCGATACCACCAGGTCATGGGCCGCGAGGATCTTCAGCACCTTGGCCACCGTGGGTTCGGGGATGCCGGTCGCCTGCGACAGGGATGGCGAGGTCATCACGTCATCCTGCTGCCCCAGGCGCACCAGGGCCACCACGGCGTAGTCGGTCAGCTTCGACAGTTTCAGCATCCGTACCATCCCCTGGCCGGTCCCGCGACCATAGCGGACCAAATCAGTACTGATTTAGCCACCAGATGAGACGATGCGCCGTCATCGTCAAGTGCAATCGGCACAATCCTGCCCGCATCGCAACGCGCCTAGCCCGCCCCCGACCCGAACGCCAGGCGCAGGACCAGCGACAGGACTGCCCCGGCCAGGAACCCGACCAGCGTGCCGTTCAGCCGCACGAACTGCAGATCCTTGCCAACCCGCAGTTCCAGCCGCGACGCCAGCATGTCGGCATCCCAGCCCGCGACGACCGAGGCGATGAAGCGCGACAGCCGGTCGCAGACGAAAGGCAGGCCGCGCAGGATCATGCCGCGGGCGCCCGACGTCACCCGCTGTCGCAGCAGCTGGTCGTCGCGCATCTGCTCGGCCAGGCGTAGCAGCGCATCGCGCACGATCGACGCCGACCAGCCGTCGGGCTGGGCCATGTCGGCCTCGATCATCCGGCGCATCCGGCGCCAGACATCCCCGCTCCAGCCCCGGATGCTGTCATGGGCCATCACGCCCATGATCGCGTTCGTGATCTCGCGCCGCCGTTCGGGATCGGTCTCGATCCGGTCGATCTCGGCCCGGACCCAGGTCGTGAAGCCTTCGCGCAGTTCCGAATTCTGGGGATCGACGCGGTCCAGTTCGTGGTTCACCGAAATCAGGACCTTGGTCGCGATCGACCCGCCGATGGCCCAGCCCAGGATCCGGCCGCCCTGTTCGCGCACCCGATCCTCGATGATCGCGCGCAGGGCCGCTTCCTTGGCCTTCAGCCCATCCTTCAGGCGCGCCAGCAGGAAAGACAGGACCTCCTGGTGGCGATCACCTTCCACCAGGGCGCGCAGGGTGCGCGCGACCACTGGCGCCACGTCCTCGCCCCCCAGGATCACCGGCAGGATCCGGCCCACGGCCGACCCGGCGCGCCCGTCTTCCAGCCGGTCCATGACCGACGGCGCGGCCCCGGCCAGCGCGCGGCTGACGGTATCGGCCGTCGCCGGGTCGGCCAGGACCCCCGCCAGCATGCCGGGCAGGTCGATCCGGTCCAGGGCCGCGTTGACGTCGGCCTCGGTAAAGACGTGAGTCGCCACGAAGCGGCCCAGGGCCTCGCCCAACCGCGCCTTCTGCGCCGGCAGGATCGCGGTATGGGGAATCGGCAGGCCCATCGGCCGGCGGAACAGGGCCGTCACCGCGAACCAGTCCGCCAGGCCGCCGACCACCCCGGCCTTGGCGCCCGACCGCAGGATATCCAGCCACGGGCCGTCCGCCACCAGCCCTGCGGCCGGCGCGCCATAGCCTGCGACCGTCAGGACGCCCATCCCGGCCAGCAGACCCGTCGCCGCGCGGCGATAGCGTCGCAATGCAAGCCACGCGGGCCTGTCCGCTTCGGGAATCGTATTCATCCCCTTGTCGATACCACCCCGCGCGCGCGGACCCAAGGGTTCGTACCCCGGCGTCATGTCCCGTGGCATGACCCGCCGAACGGCCCAAATTCACTGTGATGTCGGGCTGGCAGACATTGCGATGTGAACGCGAACATGGAACCTTGCCGCGCAGGTACGGATTGGACGATTGGGACCCGCGCGATGACCGAAACAACTTCCCGCGACGCAGCGGAAATGCTGCTCGACCTCGCACGGCAGGCCGCTGCGGATGGGCATGATTCCTCCTCGGGCAACCCGGTCATTACGCTGGCCCGCCGGATCGCCCGGCAGATCACGTCGGGCACCCTTTCGATCGAAATCCTGGAAGACGTCGTGCGGTGCCTTCGCGACGATGCGTTTCGCGAGCGCGCGGCCCGCCTGCATGCCTATGTCGAAGGTACCGACGACACCATCGTGGCGGAACGCATGCGCGCCGTCGCGCGCACCATCGCGGAAGATCCCGCCTCCGACGGCACGCCCACCGGTTTCGGCCATTTCCGCACGACGGTGGAACGCAGCCGCTTCGCCGCCGTCTTTACCGCGCATCCGACCTTCGCGCTCGCCAACCCGGTCTACGAACGGCTGGCCGCCATGGCCTCGGCCGAAGCGGGCCAGGATGTCGAACTCCCGGTCCTGGCGACGCATCGCCGCGCCGCGCCGCCGACCCTGGACGAGGAATTCGCCCTGGCCACGGCGGCGATCCTGCGGGGACGCAACGCGCTGGACCAACTGGCCCGCACCCTGCTGGACGAGGCCCAGGCCCGCTGGCCGCGCGAATGGTCCGTGCTCAGCCCCCGTCCGGTGATCCTGACCAGCTGGGTCGGCTACGACACCGACGGGCGCACGGATATCGGCTGGTGGGATACGATCCGCCTGCGCCTGCGCATGAAGCACCTGCAGCTGGCGCGGCTGCAGGACCAGGTGGCGCCGCTGCGCCCGGTCGCGGACGGGCTGCATGAACGCATCGCCCGCGCGCTGGACGCCGTCGCCGCCCAGATCGATGCCTGTCCGGCCGGACCCGATCCGGAGGAGGTCGCCGCCTTCGCCGCCGTGCTGATCGGCCGCCGGGACGAAGCGATCGCGCGGGCCAGCGACCTGGCCTCGTCGTTCCAGGAGGCCATCGACACCGCCGCCCCGGAACACCGGATGGCCCTGGCCGTCGCACGGGCGGGTTTCATGGCGCACGGCATGGCCGCGGCACATACGCATGTCCGCCTGAATTCGACGCAGATCCACAATGTCGCGCGGCAGCGGCTGGGCATCGAGGACAGCCCCGAAATACCCTCGCAGCGCCGTGGCCTGCTGACCCGGATCAATGACGCGCTGGACCGGGTCGAACCGGTCGAGGTCGATTTCGGTTCGCTGCTGGTGGAGCAGGCGACGGCGGCGCGCCTGATGATGACGGTGCGGCAGATCGTCCGGCATATCGACCGCGAAAGCCCCGTCCGTTTCCTGATCGCCGAGACCGAGAGCGGGTACACCCTGCTGACCGCCCTGTGGCTGGCCCGGACCTTCGGAATCGAGGATCACATCGAGATATCGCCGCTCTTCGAGACGCAGGAAGCCTTGGAAAACGGCGCGCATATCGTCGAGGAAGCGCTGCATTCCCCCCATTGGCGCGACTATCTGCGCCGGACCGGCAAGCTGAGCCTGCAGTTCGGCTACTCCGATTCGGGCCGTTACGTCGGGCAGCTGGCCGCGACCTACCTGATCGAACGGCTGCGGCTGAAGATCTGCGACCTGCTGCGGCGCTGGGACCTGACCGATGTCGAGGTCATCCTGTTCGACACCCACGGCGAAAGCATCGGGCGCGGCGCGCATCCCTTCCGCCTCGCCGACCGGTTCGACTACCTGTCGCCCCTGCATGCGCGCGCGGTGTTCGCCGGCGCGGGCCTGCGGATTCGCGAGGAAACGGCCTTCCAGGGCGGGGACGGCTACGTGCTGTTCGGCACCCAGGCGCTGGCCGACGCGACCGTCAGCATCATCGCATCGCATATCTTCGCACCGACGCCGCTGGACCTCGACCCGGTCTATGACCAACCGGATTTCTCGGCCGATTTCTTCTCGACCATCGGTGCCGGCATGGCGGGGCTGGTCGAGGACCCGGGCTATGCCGCCCTGCTGGGCGCCTTCGGTCCGTCGCTGATCGACAAGACCGGATCCCGCCCCTCGGCCCGCCAGAGCGACGCGGCCGCGGCGACCACGCGGATCAGCCATCCCAGCCAGCTGCGCGCCATTCCCAACAATGCGATCCTGCAGCAGCTGGGCTGGTGCGCGAACACCATCCAGGGACTGGGCTCGGCCGCGGCGCGCCATCCCGAAACGTTCGAGGAATTCCTGGGCAAGAGCCCGCGCTTCCGCCGCGCGCTGGATTTCGCGTCCCACGCGCTGGCGCATTCCGACGATACGGTCCTGCGCGCGGTGATCTACATGCTCGACCCCGACATGTGGCTGGGCCGCGCGACGGCCGAGACCGACCCGGCACGGCGCGACGCCTTCCTGGCGCTGATGAACGGGCTGGAGCGCCTGAATTTCTGGGCCAGCACCCAGGCGATGTTCCGCCGCATCCAGTCGGATCACCTGGCGCTGCGCAAGGCATGGCAGCATGCGCCGGGCATGCGGCCCGAGGAAATGCTGCTGCATGCGATCCGGATCGCGACGATCGAGCAGATCTGGCTGCTCTCGACCCGCATCCCCTATTTCGCGCCGCGCAACGCCTTTACCCGCGACGTGCTGACGATCCGGGTCCTGTGCCTGGAAATTCCCGCCGCCCTGCGGGAACTGGAAGACATCTTCCCCTACGCCACTAGCAGCGGGCTGGACCTCGATTTCCACGAGCCCCACGGTCCGCGCAACGATGGCGCCTATGTGCGCGAACACACCGAAATCTTCGATCCGATGCTGCGGCTGTTCAACCTGGTCCGTGAAACCGGCATGGCGGTGATGCACCATGTCGGGGCGTTCGGCTGACGGGCGGGTGGGCAGGCGGCGAACGGCCCGGTCCGGCCGGGCCTGATGGCGCACCCGGTCACCCACCGGTCTCGGCACGACTGGCGGGTCAACGAACCGCCGCCGCCGGTCGGCGTGCCGCTGGACGCGGCGCCGGGTATCCGTCGAATCGTGGCCCCCAATCCCGGCCCGATGACCGGCCACGGCACCAACAGCTGGCTGGTCGCGCATCCGGCCGGCACGGTGGTCATCGATCCCGGGCCGGACGACCCCGCCCATCTGCGGGCGATCGTGGCGGCGGCGCGCGGTCCGGTCAGCCACATCCTGCTGACCCATACCCACCGCGACCATCTGGAGGGCGCGCGTCCGCTGGCCGGGATGACCGGCGTCCCGGTCTGCGCCTACCGTCACAGCGCATGCGCGACCTTCAGTCCCGATATCGCCCTGGATGATGGCGCCCGGGTCGCGACCCTGGCCGCGCTGCATACCCCGGGACACGCCAGCGACCACCTATGCTTCGCAACCAGGGACGGCATCCTGTTTACGGGCGACCACATCATGGGCTGGTCGACGACGATGGTCCCGCCGGCCCCGCACGGGTCGGTCCGTTTGTTCCTGCACAGCCTGGACAAGGTGCTGGACCACGACGCGCGCCTGCTGCTGCCCGCCCACGGCCCGCCGATTACCCGGACGGTCCCGTGTGTCCAGGGACTGATCGCCCATCGTCTGGCGCGCGAGGCCAGCATTCTGGCGGCCCTGCCGGACGAACCGGCCACGCTGGAGGTCATCCTGCGCCGTGTCTATCGCGCGGTCCGTCCGGCCCTGCGCCGGGCGGCGGAACTGAATCTGCTGGCCCATCTGGAAAAATTGCGGGACGACGGCCTCGTCGTTCACGATCATGATACCTGGCGCGCCGTTCGTGACGGGACGGCCGACTGACTGCGCCGGCCCGCATCACGCGCCGCCCCCCATCCGGAGAAACCATGTTGAAGAAACGCGTATCGTTGCTGCTGTCCGCCTCAGTTCTGGCCCTGGGCCTGGGCTGGGGGGCGGAGATCGCCCCGGCCCTGGCCGACGATCCGGCCGATGCCGCCCATGCGGCCCGTTCCACCGCGCGGCCGGCCCCGCAACCCATCGAGCGGACCAGCAGCGGTACGGTGACCGTCGGCGGAAAGACGATCGCCTATCAGGCCGTCGCCGGGACTCTGCTGGTCCATCCGCGAAGCTGGGACGATTCGGAAGACACCGTCCATCAGGAAACCCCGGGCAGCGAGACCCACGCCATCGACGGCAATGCCGACGCCACCGCATCGATGTTCTATGTGGCCTATTTCCGCAAGGACGCCCGGCCCGAGACCAGGCCGATCACCTTCGTCTACAACGGCGGTCCCGGATCCTCGAGCGTCTGGCTGCATATGGGCGCCTTCGGCCCCCGCCGGGTGATGACGAACGATGACACCCACACCCCCGCCAGCCCATATCGCCTGATCGACAACCCCCAGAGCCTGCTGGACGTCACCGACCTGGTGTTCATCGATGCGCCGGGAACCGGATTCGGCCGGATCAACGGCAAGGACAAGGAAAAGCTGTTCTGGGGCGTCGATGCCGACGGACAGGCCTTCACCCGTTTCATCAGCGGCTTCCTGGCGAAATATGGCCGGTACAACTCGCCCAAATATCTGTTCGGCGAAAGCTACGGCACCCTGCGGTCCGCCGTCGTCGTCAATGACCTGCAAAACCAGGAAAATATCGATTTCAACGGCGTGATCCTGCTGTCGCAGATCCTCAGCTACGACAACAGCGTCGACGAACCCGCGCTGAACCCGGGCATGGACGAGCCGTTCGTGCTGGCGCTGCCGACCTATGCCGCCACGGCGTGGTACCATCACAAGCTGCCCCAGCAGCCCGCCGAGCTGAAGCCGTTCCTGGCCGAGGTCGAGCACTTCGCCAGCACCGACTACCTCCTGGCGCTTCAGCAGGGGGCGGCCCTGCCGGCGACGGACCGTGACCGAATCGTCGGCCGCCTGCACGATTACACGGGCCTGCCCACCGACTATATCCGCCGGGCCAACCTGCGGATCGATGGCGGTGAGTTCTCGAAGACGTTGCAGGCGGACAGCGACATCACCACCGGGCGCCTGGATACCCGCTTCTCGGGCCCGTCGCTCGACCCGCTGAGCGAAGAGGCCGGATACGATCCGCAATCGACCTCGATCAGTTCGGCCTATGTGTCGCTGTTCAACGATTATACGCGCAAGATCCTGGGCTACGGCGACGGGCTGACCTACCGGGCGGAGATCGACATTCCGCACTGGGATTTCCACCACGCCGCCGACGGACCCGATTCCACCCCGTCCGATGGACCGGCGAACGTCATGCCCGACCTGGCGCAGGCGCTGAAGACCAATCCGACCCTGAAGATCATGCTGAATGCCGGATATTTCGACCTCGCGACGCCGTACTACGAAGGCATCTACGAAATGCAGCACCTTCCGATTCCTGCGCGCCTGCAACGGAATATCGAATTCCAGCAATACCAGTCCGGCCACATGGTCTACGCCAACATCCCGTCCCTGACCCGGTTGCATGACAACATCGCGGACTTCATCCGCCGTACCGACAACCATGCCGAGCCGACCACGCCGTAGGCCTCAAAGGGCACGCCAGGTCGGGCTTTGCCCGAATCCACCAGGGCCTGAGGCCCTGGACCCCGGTCATCGATCCCGATCAGGCCCCATCGCAAAGACCCGTAGAGCCATCGCAACGCCGGCAACCAGCATCAGGGCGCCGGCCAGTTCCGGCCAGGATGGAATCTGCCGTGCATATATCGCGCTGTAGACCAGTGCGAAGAGTGTTTCGAAGACGATAAGTTGCCCGGCCACGGAAACCGGCAATGCGCGGGCCGCGATGGACCATGTCCAGGTCGCCCCCCAGGACGACAGCAGCCCGAGCACCAGCCCGGCGGCCACCGGGCGCAGCCACGCCCCATGGGCCAATCCGATCGCGGGAATGGCCGACCAGTGCGCCAACCAGCCGACCACAAGCAACGGAAGCAGCGCGATCATCGTGCCGATCCCCGTCAGCGCCGTCCATGTGGTCGGGGATACGCCGGGGCGCGCCGCCAGTTCGGCCGCATTGCGCATGCCGTACCACGACCACAGCACCATCGCCCCCACAGCCAGCAGCAAACCCCAGAGCGGCCCGCGAACCACGCCGCCCGCCCGCGCCTGCAGCAGGGCGACGCCGTTCACCAATGCCAGGCCAAGCAGAATGCACAGCAGCGACGGCATCAGCCGCCTGAAAGGAAGGCCACTCGTCCGACGGCCCAGCACGCACATCAGGACCGGCAGGCACCCGATCACCAAGGCGACCGCCGGAGGGCCCGCGAGTGGAATGGCAAGCGAAAGCGCCAGATAATATCCGACATTGCCCGTAAAACCGAGCAGGACCAGAACCTGGCAGTCCGCCCGCGTCAGGCGCCGCAGGGCCGCAAAGCCGTCCGGCGCAAGCAGCATGAGCGACACGACGCCGAAGGCGACGTATCGACACGCCGTCAGGTCGAAGGCCGAATACGGGCTACTGACCAGCGGCGCGATGAACGTCAATGCCCACAATGCCCCGGTCGCCAGGCCGGCCAGAATCCCTACGGCCACCGCCTGCGTGCCCATGCCCGCGGTGAAATACGCTTTCATGCTCAGGATCGATCTCGTCAAAGGCGCTCGATAAGCAGACGATGATTCGATCATTATCAGGATATGTCCAAGTATAGAGCTTAACGATACACCATGCCCCCATCGATCAGGATCGATTGCCCGGTCATGTAATCGGAATCCGGGCCGGCCAGATAGGCCACCAGTCCCGCGACGTCCTCGGCCGTTTCCGCACGCCCCAGCGCGATTCCGTCGACATATTTCCGGTAGGTCTCGCCCACCTGCGCGCCCGTGATGTCCGAAAACCGCCGGTCGATCTCGACCCACATGTCGGTGCCCACCACGCCGGGGCAATAGGCGTTCACGGTGATCTTCCGGCTGGCATATTCCTTTGCCGCCGCCTGGGTCAGCGCCCGCACGGCGAATTTCGTGGCGGAATACACGCCCAGCAGCGCAAATCCCTCATGCCCGGCGATCGAGCAGGCGTTGATGATCTTGCCGACCTGTCCACGTGCGATGAATTTGGCCGCCGCGACCTGGATCCCCCACAGGGTGCCCTGGACATTGATCCGGAAGATGCGCTCGACCTCTTCGGGCGTCACCGCCGCGATCGCCTGCACCTGCGCGATCCCGGCATTGTTGACGATGACGTCGAAGCCACCCAGTTCCTGTTCCGCGTGATCGACCGCTGCCTGGACCTGCGCCCGGTCGCCCACATCCGCAACACAGGTCGTGACCCGGGCACCCAGCGCCTCGATTTCATGCGCCACGGCACTCAGCGCATCGTTCCTGATGTCGACCAGCGCGATGTGCGCGCCTTCCTTTGCCAGCCGCAGGGCGATGCCCCGGCCAATTCCCTGGCCCGCGCCGGTAATGAGTGCCACTTTCCCGTCGATAGACATCCCTTAGGTTCCCCGCGCCGATATCCGCACCGGCCGCTTTTCCGGCCGGGGGTACTCGGCTGTTCTTATGGTGTTTTGCTCTCCGTGGCCGGTCCGGCCACGGTGACGCAGTTCAGGCATGGCGGGCGCAAGGGGTTCAACAGGTCGGCGCGCCGCCTCACCGCGGCGTGACGCACGCCGTCGGAACTGTCGCAATTTCGCGCCACCACATGACCGGGGACCTGGCCGCGCGAGGATGCCGGCCATGGGGCGCGGTCCGCGCCATTGAAAAAAAAAACCGGCCCACATGGGGCCGGTTTTCTTGGTTGCGATCCGGTTGAGATCAGGCCGACTTGGCCATGATCTCTTCGGCGACGTTGCGCGGCACCGGGTCATAATGATGGAACTGCATCGTGAAGGACGCACGGCCCTTCGTGATCGAACGCAGGTGCGAGATGTAGCCGAACATTTCCTTCAGCGGCACCAGCGCCCGTACCATGACGGTCGAGCCCGAGCTCTCCTGGTTCTGGATCATGCCGCGACGACGGTTCAGGTCGCCCACCACGTCGCCGACATGGTCGTTCGGCGTCGTCACCTCGACGTCCATGATCGGCTCCAGGATGACCGGGCCGGCCCGCTTCATGCCTTCGCGGAAGCACGCCTTGGCGGCGATTTCGAACGCCAGCGCCGACGAGTCGACGTCATGGTACTTGCCGTCCAGCAGCGTGAACTTGAAGTCCACGGTCGGGAAGCCCGCCAGCACGCCCGTCGAGGACTGCATCCGGATGCCCTTTTCGACCGCCGGGATGTATTCCTTCGGCACGGTGCCGCCGACCACCTTGTTCTCGAACTCGATGTCCTTGTTCCGCTCCAGCGGCGCGAACTCGATCTTCACTTCGGCGAACTGGCCCGAACCACCCGACTGCTTCTTGTGGGTATAGGTCTCGGTATGCGCCTGGGTGATCGTCTCGCGATAGGCCACCTGCGGTGCGCCGATGTTCGCATCGACGCCATATTCGCGGCGCAGACGGTCGATGATGATGTCCAGATGCAGTTCGCCCATGCCCGACAGGATGGTCTGGCCGGTTTCCTGGTCCGTCTTCAGGCGTAGCGAGGGATCTTCGCCCGCCAGCTTCTGCAGCGCCAGGGTCATCTTCTCGACCCCGTCCTTGGTCTTCGGCTCGACCGAGATGTCGATGACCGGGATCGGGAAGGTCATGCGCTCCAGCACCACCGGATCGGCGGCGTCGGCCAGCGTGTCGCCGGTCTGCGTGTCCTTCAGGCCCACGAAGGCGGCGATATCGCCGGCGTGGACTTCCTTCACTTCCTGGCGCTTGTCGGCGTGCATCTGGAAGATGCGGCCGATCCGCTCCTTGTGGCCCTTGGTCGTGTTCAGGACCGAGTCGCCCGACCGCAGGATGCCGCGGTAGACGCGCACGAAGGTCAGGGTGCCGTACTTGTCGTTGATGATCTTGAACGCCAGGCCCGCGAACTTGCCGTCCGGGTCGACCGGGATGATCGGCAGCTTGTTCTCGTCGACCTCTTCGTCCTCGGGCGGCGCGATACGGATGCCCTCGACGTCGTCCGGCGCCGGCAGGAAGTCGATGACCGCGTCCAGCAGCGGCTGCACACCCTTGTTCTTGAAGGCCGTGCCGCACAGGACCGGACGGAACTCGCCCGAGATCGTGCCCTTCTTGATGCAACGCTTCAGGGTCGCGACGTCGACGTCACCCTTCTCGAAATATTCTTCCATCGCCGCGTCGTCGACGGACAGGGCGGTGTCCAGAAGCTCCTGGCGGGCTTCCTTGGCCTTCTCCAGCAGGTCGGCGGGGATTTCCTCGTCGTGGTACTTCGCGCCCAGCTCGCCGCCTTCCCAGACGATCGCCTTCATCTCGACCAGGTCGACGACACCGACGAAGTTTTCCTCGGCGCCGATCGGCAGCTGCAGCGGGATCGCGACGATGTCCAGCTTCTCCTTCAGCGTGTCGAACGCGCGGTAGAAGTCGGCGCCGGTGCGGTCCAGCTTGTTGATGAAGATGATGCGCGGCACGTTGTAGCGGTCGGCCAGGCGCCAGTTGGTCTCGGACTGCGGCTGCACGCCGGCCACGCCCTCGATGATGAAGACCGCGCCGTCAAGCACGCGCAGGCTGCGGTTCACCTCGATGTTGAAATCGATATGGCCCGGGGTGTCGATGATGTTGATGCGGTGACCGGCCCATTCGCAGGTGACGGCGGCCGAGGTGATCGTGATGCCACGCTCACGCTCCTGGTCCATGTAGTCGGTCGTGGTGTTGCCCTCGTGGACCTCACCGATCTTGTGGGACACACCGGTGTAATACAGGATGCGCTCGGTGGTCGTCGTCTTGCCGGCGTCGATATGCGCCGTGATGCCGATGTTGCGAATCAGCGAAAGACCGGACTTTTCGGACACGGGGGAACCTCCACAAAACAATTCAGGCGCGAACGGAACCCTTCCCCTCGCGCCTGCCGGGGCCGGAAGCTGCCCCCCACCCCAGGATCGGGGTTCCGGAAGATGCAGGCCGGCAGAATAGACAGATGGGCCTGACATGCGTCAGACACCTGGAACATGCAAGCCCGCCCCGCCTTAAAAATCGGACCGGGCCCGCATGCCGGAATATTACGCCGTCGCGGCGGCCTTCTTTTCCTGGGCGCGCAGGATGCGACGCTTCAGGACCTGGGCCTCGGTCGGCAGCTTGCGGTTCGGCGTGGACAGCAGGAACGCGTCCAGGCCGCCATTGTGCTCGACCGTGCGGATGCCGTTGGTGCTCAGGCGCAGGCGGACCGAGCTGCCCAGGATATCGGACAGGAGAGAGGTCTCCTGCAGGTTCGGCAGGAAGCGGCGGCGGCTCTTGTTGTTGGCGTGGCTGACGTTGTTTCCCGTCAGCACGCCCTTGCCCGTGATCTGGCAACGGCGAGACATGGTATCATCCTCGGATAACTAAGGGCCGAGGCAAGATGCCCGGCAACGATCGTCAAGATTAGGCGCGGCTTATGGCCAAGGTAGTGGCCGACGTCAAGGTGAAAGGAGCGATTCGGGCCGTTTTCGCGTGAATCGGCCCCGGATCGCCCGGTTCATCGTTCCGTACATGGCCCATTGCGGCGCCCGCGGTTTCACTCCGGCTGCGACACCCGGTCACGGTCCGGATGCAGATCGCCCGAGCGGACGCTATGGATGGCATTTTCCAGCATCGCCAGCATCGTGCCCTGGTCCATCGTCCGCGACAGCAGGCCCAGCGACCCGCCCAGCAGGGCGGAAGCGATGGCGATCGGCGGCAGCTTCTCGCCCAGCATGTATTCGATCGCCTTGTCCACGACCGCGCCGCAATGGCTCAGTTCCTCGGGGACCGATCCGTCATGGCCCAGGGCCGGGCCCTCGCCGTGCGTGTCCGTCATGTCGTCCTCTCCCTGTTGTCGGCCCATTATGTCGGCCGTTCGGGCCGTCCGGCCGCATCGCGGCGCAAAATGCCCCCGTTCACGCCGGAAAACCACCCCCCGGCGCGGCCTCGGCGACCGCCTCGGCCCGTTCCTCGGCCTGCGCCGCCCACATCCCGGCATAGAGTCCGTCGCGGGCCAGCAGGCCCCGATGGGTGCCGCGCTCCTTGATCACGCCATCGCCCATCACGAGGATTTCATCCGCATCGACGACTGTCGACAGCCGGTGCGCGATGATGACGGTCGTCCGCTCGGCCGATACCGTCCGCAGCGCGGCCTGGATTTCCTGTTCGGTATGCGTGTCCAGGGCGCTGGTCGCCTCGTCCAGGATCAGGATGCGCGGGTTCTTCAGGATGGTACGGGCGATGGCCACGCGCTGCTTCTCGCCGCCCGACAGCTTCAGCCCGCGCTCGCCCACCTTGGTGCGGTACCCATCGGGCAGGCTGACGATGAAATCGTGGATCTGCGCCAGCCGCGCCGCATGCTCGATCTGCGCCTGGGTGGCGCCCAGGCGGCCATAGGCGATGTTGTAGCCGATCGTGTCGTTGAACAGCACCGTGTCCTGGGGGACCACGCCGATCGCCGCCCGCAGCGCCGCCTGCCCGTAATCGCGGATATCGTGCCCGTCCACCACGATACGGCCCGAGGTCACGTCGTAGAAACGGAACAGCAGCCGGCTGATGGTCGATTTGCCCGCCCCGGTCGGCCCGACGATGGCGACGCGGCCGCCGGCGGGCACGCTGAAGCTGACATCGTGCAGGATCTCGCGATCCGGACGGTACGAAAAGCGCACGTGCTCGAAACGGATCGCCGCCGCCGGCGCCTCGTCCAGCCGGCCGGGCAGCCCGATGGCGTCCGGGCGATCCGTGACATCGGGCGTCTCCTCGGTCAGGCGGAACATCTGTTCCAGATCCACCAGCGACGTCCGCAGCGAGGAATAGACGCTGCCGAGAAAATTCAGCGGCAGGTAAAGCTGCATTAGGTACGTATTGACCAGGACGAAGCGCCCGACGGTCAGCCGTCCGGCGGCGACGTCGTCCGCCGCCAGCAGCATGACCGCCGCCAGGGTGACCGCGATGATGGCCGCCTGCCCGAAATTCAGCCCGTTCAGTGACACCTGCGTACGCACCGCCGCCCGTTCGTACCGGCGCTGCGCCTCCTCGTACCGGTGGCTTTCATGCTCCTCGTTGCCGAAATACTTGACCGTCTCGTAGTTCAGCAGGCTGTCCAGCGCCTTCCAGCTGGCCTCGCTGTTGATTTCGTTCATTTCGCGCCGGATACCGATACGCCAGGAGGTGAACATGACGGTGAAGCCGACATAGGCCGTCACCGCCCCCAGCATGATGACGGCATAGCGCCAGTCGAACAGACGCCAGATGACGGCGATCACCATCAGGGCCTCGATCACCGTCGGCACGACGTTGAAGACCCCGACCCGCAGGATGGTCTCGATCGCCTCGGTCCCGCGCGCGATGGCGCGGGTCACGCCGCCGGATTGCCGATCGAGGTGAAAACGCAGCGACAGCGCGTGCATGTGCCGGAAGCTGCGGATCGCGGCGACGCAGCTGATGCGGAAACGGACCGGCGCAAACAGGGCATCGCGCCATTCGCCAAGGCCGGCGGACATCAGCCGCAGCAGGCCATATCCCAGGATCAGCATGATCGGGATCGTCGCCAGCCCTGCCCCCGCGCCCCCCGCATGCAGCGCATCCACCACGCGGCTATAGAGGTAGGGGACGCAGATCGTCGCGACCTTGGCCGCGATCAGCAGGACGCACGCGCCCACGACACGCAGTCGCGTGCCCGGGTCGTTCCGGGGCCAGAGGTACGGAAGCAGGTCGCGCAAGGTCGTCAGGACCGGCCGTTCCGGCCCGCGCCGGCCCTGGGATAAGGGAGGTGTCATGATCTGGATGTGGCATGCGCGGGCGGTTTTGCAAACACCGTGACGTCATGCGGGACGGGGGCGGCGGCACCGTCACCGGGCCGGATTGTCAGCGGCCGACCCGCCCGGTATGGCAGGCACACGCATCAGGAGCACACCGGCATGGTACCGGACGCCGACGCCTTCCTCCGGCATATCCAATCCTGCAATACGGCCCGGCTGCCCGGCGGCCGCACGCCGTTCCGCCTGGGCGACGCCCGGGCCGGGTGGATCGATCCCCATCTCGTCCCGGAACTGGAACGGCGCGGCCTGCCGCATCGGGACGGGGCCATCACGCTGGCCGATCCAGCCCGGCTGGAACAGCTGGGCGAGGATCTGGCCTCCGGCGGGGTCTACCGGTCCCATCATGAACTGTTCGACGTCGCCACCACGGCCGACGGTCCGGCGATCGCCCGCATCGACCGCGGTGCATTGCCGCTGTTCGGCCTGATCGCGCATGGGGTGCATATGAACGGGCTGGTTCGCCGCTCGGATGGGCTGCATCTGTGGATCGGGCGGCGCGCGATGACCAAGCGCCTCGATCCCGGCAAGCTCGATCATCTGGTCGCCGGCGGCACCCCGGCCGGCTACACCCCCGAGGCCGCCCTGCACAAGGAAGCGGCCGAGGAAGCCAGCATTCCCCTGTCCGTCGCGCGCCAGGCCGTGCCGGTGGCCCGCATCCGCTATGCCATGGACCGTCCCGAGGGGCTGCGCCGCGACGTCCTGCATTGCTACGACCTGGAACTGCCGGCCGATTTCGTCCCGGCCCCGGCGGATGGCGAGGTCGAATCCTTCGAGCTGATCCCGGTCGAGGAGGCGTTTCGCCTCGTCCGCGACACCGATGATTTCAAGTTCAACGTCAATCTGGTGCTGATCGACCTGTTCCTGCGCCACGGCCTGATCGATCCGGACGGCCGGGCCGGGCGCGCGCTGCGGGACGGGCTGTCGGGTACCGGCGCCACGGCCTTCGCATGATCCGACTTCCCGGCGCGCCGGTCGTTCCTGCCGCCCTGCCTGCCGTCCTGCTTGTCCTGGCCATGGCCGGCAGCGTCGGGGACTGCGCGCCGGCGCGGCCGGCCTGCGCCGGGTTCGGCGCCCGGCCCGGCCTCGAACTCTCCCTGATGTTCGGACTGACCCGACCGGACGGCACCCCGGTCACGGATGCCCAATGGGACGGATTCATGCGGCAGGAGATCACGCCCCGCTTTCCCGACGGGCTGAGCGTCTTTCGCACCGTCGGGCAATGGAGGGACCGCGAGAACGGCCGCATCGTCGCCGAGCCCTCGCGGATCGTATGGATCGCCGCCCCCGGTGACACGCCCGACCTGCGCGCGCACCTGGAGGCGATCCGCGACCTCTACCGGCGTGATTTCCAGCAGCAGTCGGTCGGCCTGACGATCCGGGCGGGTTGCCAGGCGTTCTGATCGGCAGACGCCCACCCCTGTCGCGGCAGGATTCTGTCGGGTATGCTTGCCGTTCCCGGATCGGCCGCCCCGGCCCGGGGCGGACAGCGATGGAGGAACACGCCCCGATGACCAGCGCCTCGCCACCCAGCGCCCCGGTCGCCCGCAAGGAACCCCGCCGGATCGAGCAGCTGGGCCGGACCCGGATCGACGAGTACGGCTGGATGAAGGACGACAACTGGCAGGCCGTCCTGCGCGACCCGTCGATCCTGCGCGCGGACATCGCCGAGCATCTGCGGGCCGAGAATGCCTATACCGCGGCGATCCTTGCCCCGACCGAGGCCCTGCAGGCCACCATCGCGGCCGAGATGAAGGCCCGCATCCGCGAGGACGATACCTATCCCGCCCTGCCGCATGGCCCCTGGCGCTATTACATGCGCTACGCCACGGGCGCGCAGCATCCGATCCACGCCCGCCATCCCGAAGGCCGCCCCCAGGACGAAGAGATCCTGCTGGACGTCAGCGCGGCGGCGCAGGGGCATGATTATTACGCGGTCGCCACGGCCACCCACAGCCCCGACCACCGCCTGTTCGCCTATGCCGAGGATACCCAGGGATCCGAGGTCTATCGCGTCCTGATCCGCGACATCGCAACCAGCACCGCCGTCGGGGCACCGGTCGAAAGCTGCAGTGGCAATTTCGCCTTTTCCGCCGACGCGCGCTTCCTGTTCTGGACCTGGCGGGACGCTCATGGCCGGCCCACGCGGATTTTCCGCCGCGACATCGCCCAGGGCGGCGATACCCTGGTCTATGAGGAAACGGATCCAGGCTTCTTCATCGGGGTCGAGGCCAGCCGATCGGGCCGCTGGGTAGTCATTTCGGCCAGCAACCAGGACACGTCGGAATCCTGGCTGATCCCCGGCGACCGTCCGGAGACCATGCCCATCTGTGTCGAGCCGCGCCGTGCTGGGTTGCTCTATACGCTCAGCCACTGGGGCGACCGGTTCGCGATCCTGACCAATGCGGACGGCGCGGTCGATTTCAAGCTGATGGTCGCCCCCGACACGACGCCGGACAGGGCGAACTGGCGCGACCTGGTTCCGCACCAGCCCGGACGCTACATCACCGATTGCGTGGCGTTTTCCGGGCATCTCGTCCGGCGGGAACGGCGCGACGCCAATACCGCCCTGATCATCCGGCGTCGCGACGGACAGGAACATGTCCTGTCCTCGGACGAGGATGCCTATGTTCTCTCGCTCTCGGGGTCCTACGAATACGACACGCGGGAACTTCGTTACGTCTACCAGTCGCCGACGACGCCCCGGCAATGGTACGCCTATGACATGGACGACCGGTCGCGGCATCTGCTCAAGACCCAGGACGTGCCGTCGGGCCACGACCCGATGCGCTATCGCTGCTGGCGCCTGACCGCGACGGCCCCGGACGGCGCCGAGGTCCCGGTCACGGTGCTGGGACGGCATGACACGCCGGTCGACGGATCGGCGCCGCTGCTGCTGTACGGCTATGGCTCTTACGGCCATGCGATCGAACCGAGCTTTTCCACCGGCGTGTTCAGCCTGGTCGACCGGGGGTGGTTTTACGCCATCGCCCATGTCCGCGGCGGATCGGAAAAAGGATGGAATTGGTTCCTGGGTGGCCGGGGGCGGAACAAGGCCAACAGCTTCACCGATTTCATCGCCTGCGCCGAACACCTGGTCGCGACGGGCTTCGGCGCGCCGGGCCGGATCGTGACGGACGGCCGATCGGCCGGGGGCATGGTCATGGGCGCCATCGCCAACATGCGGCCGGACCTGTTCGCTGGCATCGTGGCCGTGGTGCCGTTCGTCGACGAACTCAACACCATGTCCGACATTTCACTGCCGCTGACGCCGCCGGAATGGCCCGAATGGGGCAATCCGCTGGAAGACGCCGACGCCTACGACCTGATCGCCAGCTATGCCGCCTACGAACAGGTGGGACCACGCCCCTATCCGTCGATTCTGGCCATCGGCGGATTGTCCGACCCGCGCGTCACCTACTGGGAACCGGCGAAGTGGATCGCCCGTATCCGCGAACATACGACCTCGCCGCGCCCGGTCATGCTGCGCATCAACATGGAGGCCGGGCATGGCGGGGCTTCGGGACGCTTCGACGCGCTGAAGGAGGCCGCCCTGATCCAGGCCTTCGCGATCTGGGCCGTCGAGACGGCGGACCGGCCCTGAACGGGCCGGCCGCTGGACGGCCAGGACATGGATCAGGCAGCCGCCAGAAAAGGAACATCATGACGGATCACGCCAGCCCCGCCATCGTGCCGCGCGACACCCGGCCGCCGCCCCGGCGCGTGCGCGAGCCCCAGCGCGTCCAGCGAATCGCCCGCGGATTGCTGGCCATCTTCTTCACCGGCCTGGCGCTGTACACGATTCGCGGCTTCCTGCCGTCGCTGATCTGGGGGGGCGTGTTCGCCATCGCCGCCTGGCCGCTCTATGTCGGCAGCCGGAACCGGTGGAAATCCCTGCCCGGCGGGACGGTGCTGCCGCTGATCTTCACCCTGGGCGTCGCATTGATGTTCCTGATCCCGATGGGCCTGTTCGCCCTGGAAGCTGGGCGGGAGGCGCAGAGCATCGCGATGTGGATGAACGAGGCCCGGCATTCCGGCGTACCGGTCCCGGGGTGGATCCATGCGCTGCCGTTCGGCGCGCCGGCGGTGACGTCATGGTGGGAAAATCACCTCCAGAATCCCGACGACGTGTCGACGCTGCTGCATTCGCTCAATATCGGGCGGAGTGTCCAGGTGACCCAGCGACTGGGATCGCAGATCTTCCATCGCGGACTGCTGTTCGTCTTCTCGATCCTGACCCTGTTCTTCCTGCTGAAGGACGGGGAAAGCGTGATCCGGCAGTGCCTGGTCGTGTCCCGCAGGGCCTTCGGCAAACGGGGGGAAGGCATCGCCCAGCAGATCATCGCCTCCATCCACGGGACTGTGGCTGGGCTGGTCCTGGTGGGCATCGGCGAGGGTGCCCTGATGGGGGTCGCCTACCTGATCGCCGGGGCGCCGCACCCGTTTCTGTTCGGGGTCTTCACCGCGGTCGCCGCCATGATCCCGTTCTGCGCCGTGATCGCCGTCGGCGTGGTCTCCCTCCTGCTGCTGGTCAAGGGGGCGACGATCGCCGCCATTGCGATCCTGGGGCTGGGTCTCGCGGTCATCTTTCTTGCCGACCATCTGGTCCGGCCTGCCCTGATCGGCGGCTCCACGGAAATGCCGTTCCTGTGGGTCCTGACCGGTATCCTGGGCGGGGTCGAAAGCTGGAACCTGCTGGGGCTGTTCCTGGGGCCGGCCATCATGGCGGTGCTGCATCTGCTCTGGCGCAACTGGACGCGTGACCGCCAACAGGGCGAATTTTAAGGCACGGTTCGTGCGCACGCAAATGCAGAGTCCCGCGACAACGGGGGACGGTATGCCAACTGCCGATCGAACGATAATGCGAAGGAAATACGGTCGCAGACGGTGGTCGGGCAGGCGGGATTCGAACCCACGACCCCCAGTCCCCCAGACTGATGCGCTACCAGGCTGCGCTACTGCCCGTCCGTCTGCGACGACACGCCGTGTAGCAGCGTGCGCTGCGAACCGCAACCCGTGATCGGCATCGAATCGGCCTGCTCCTGGGATCAGACCGGAATCAGCCGCCGCAGGGCCTTCAGTTCGACCAGTATCCCGCGCAGGCTGTCCTTCAGAATCGTGTTCTCCTGACGGATTCGTTCGATTTCCGAAGGCTCTGCGGATCCTTCCTCGGACGGCGTCACAACCGGATAATCCACGGGCTGCGCCACCGGGGCCTCGACCGACGCATCGGGTGTCAACATCACCACCGCCTCGATTTCCACGACTTCGGACGCCGATTCCGACGCGTTGGGAACCTCGTCGGGCGGCAGATCCACGATCTCCACGCAGGAATCGAGAAGGACGGCCGTATCTTCCTGCGTCGCGACATCCTGGGGCACGCCGGACCCGTTCGCCGAATCGTCGCCCGCCATCTCGGTCACGGGACCAGTGTCCGTTCCCTCGCGCAGCATTCTCTGGACGCCCTTGATCGTATAGCCCTGCACGTACAGCAGGTCCGAAATCCGGCGCAGCAATTCGATATCGTCGGGCCGGTAGTAGCGCCGCCCTCCCCCCCGCTTCAGCGGGCGAACCTGGGGAAAGCGCGTTTCCCAGAATCGCAGCACATGTTGCGGCACATGCAGTTCGTCCGCGACTTCGCTGATCGTGCGAAAGGCGTGCGGCGCCTTCTTCAGCCGCCCGGCTGCCGTATCATCGGCCGTGGACGCCCCCCCGGCATCCAGATCGGATAGTCCGGCGGCCTGCCAATATTCCTGCTCTTCGCCGGCGCCGCTCATTCGGCATCGTCCTCGATCGCATCGGTAGGCTGCCCGTTGACACGCGACCGCAGCAACTGGCTGGGCCGGAACACCAGGACGGACCGCGGCAGGATCGGAACCTCGATTCCCGTCTTGGGGTTGCGGCCTGTCCGCCGCCCCTTCTGACGCACGGAAAACGTGCCGAATCCGCTGATCTTGACCGTATTCCCGGACTCGAGCTCCTGCGCGACCCGCTCGAGAACATGTTCGAGGAGGTCAGCCGATTCGTTCCGGGATAGCCCGACCTGACTATAGATGTGTTCTGCCAGACTGGCGCGGGTCACTGTGCTCATGCTCGCAAACGTATGCATGCAGCGATGGAGCGTCAATTCAATGCGTTGACGTCCCCCTTTTTTTCGGCGTCAGAGACGCGCCAGCGCCGATCCCCAGGTCAGGCCGCCACCCAGCGCCTCCATCAGCACCAGGTCGCCCTTGCGGATGCGACCGTCACGGACCGCCTCGTTCATCGCCAGCGGGATCGACGCCGCAGACGTGTTCGCATGGCGATCCACCGTGATCACCACCCGTTCCTGCGGCAATTCCAGCTTGCGCGCGACGCCCTCGATGATCCGCAGATTGGCCTGGTGCGGCACCAGCCACGACACGTCGGCATAGGTCAGGCCATTGGCGGCGAGCACTTCGTCGACCGAGGCCGACAGCTTGGCCACGGCATGGCGAAACACGTCGCGTCCGCGCATGCGCAGGAATCCGCTGCTTTCCCGCAGGCCGATCGCGCCGTCGACATACAGCAGGTCGCCCGTGCTGCCGTCGGAATGCAGGTGGGTGGACAGGATCCCCTCGGGCCCTTCCCCCTCGGCCGCCGTCAGCAGAACCGCCCCGGCACCGTCACCGAACAGGACGCAGGTCCCGCGGTCGGACCAGTCGAGGATGCGCGAATAGACCTCGCTGCCGATCACCAGAACCCGCCCGGCCTGACCGCTGCGGATCAAGGCATCGGCCGTGGACAGCGCATAGACGAAGCCCGAGCAGGCCGCCGCGATATCGAATCCGAAACCGCCCCGCAGCCCCAGCTCGGCCTGCACCCTGACCGCCGTGGCGGGAAAGGCCTGGTCTGGGGTGCTGGTGGCGACGATGATCGCATCGACAGCCGCCGCCGGCACGCCGGCATAGTCCAGCGCCCGGGACGCCGCCGCGGTCGCCATGCTGACGGCATTGTCGTTCGGTCCGGCGATATGTCGCTGGGTGATCCCGGTACGGGCGCGAATCCAGTCGTCCGACGTGTCGAGGCGCGCCGCCAGTTCGTCATTGGTCACGATCCGGTTCGGCAGATAGCCACCAAACCCGACCATAAGCGAGCGTCTCGCCATCATTTCCATCATTCCAAACCCGGCGTCCGGCAGTCATCGGCACTGCCGTTCGACGCACCGCAGGCGCCTGCCCTGCTTATGCCCCGCCGGCCCATTCCGACATCAACTGACCGCCACGACCGCAGGCTGATCCTTCTCGGCGCCCGGTCGCAGGGCCGTCAGCGACCCCATCCGCGACAGCCGTTCGCGTATGCTTTCATTGAACCGATGCGTCACCATATCCATGGCAACATCGACGGCCGATGCAAAGCCTTCGGCGTCGGTACCGCCATGCGATTTCACCACGACACCATTGAGGCCGACGAATACCGCGCCGTTGTAACGCCGCGGATCCAGCCATTCGCGCATGCGTTCCAGGCCCGGCCGGACCAGCAGGTAGCCCAGCTTGGCCAGCAAGCCGGACCGGAAGACCTGCCGCAACAGCACGAACGACATCTTCAGCGCACCCTCGCCGGTCTTCAGCGCGACATTTCCGGTGAACCCGTCGGTGACGACGACATCGGTCGTGCCGGCCGTGATATCATGCCCTTCGACGAAACCGTGGAACTGGGGGGCCAACGGGCTGCTGCGCAGGATTTCGGCGGCCTGGCGCAGCTTCTCGTCGCCCTTCAACTCCTCGGACCCGACATTCAGCAGGCCGATCGTCGGTGCCGTCAGGCCAAGTACGGCCTTGGCGAAGGCCTCGCCCATCACGGCGAATTCAACCAGGTTGCGCCAGTCGCACGCCATGTTGGCGCCCAGGTCCAGCATCACCACGTCGCCCTTGGTGGTCGGGCTAATGGCTGCCATGGCCGGGCGGGAAATTCCGGGAAGCGTCTTGATGACGATTTTTGCCAGCGCCAGCATCGCGCCGCTGTTGCCTGCGGACACCACGCCCTGGGCCTCGCCCTGGGCGACGGCATCCATGGCCAGCCGCATCGATGAATCGCGCAGGCGCAGCGCGGCCGTCGGCTTCATGTCCATCGGAACGGCTGCCGCCGCCGGCCGGACCGTGCAGATTGCCGCTGCCTTGGGGTGACGGGCCAACTGCTCACGCAGCCGGCCTTCATCCCCGATAAGCAGGACCCGGGCCGAGGGGTGCCTGTCGGCCGCAATCGCCAGACCAGCCACCACAACTTCCGGGCCACCGTCCCCGCCCATGCCGTCTACGGCCAGCGTGAAGGGCTCGGTCTCGGAAAAAGAGGAACCTGTCTCGCTCATGCGTGCCTTCTGCCGGGAGAGAACCAAATGCGCAAGGCCGTCACGGGATCGTGTGGAAGCAGGCGGCACAACCGGTCATCCGGTCGTGCCCACCTGCCTTCAGGCCCTGCGTCGCCCGGTCAGGCCCGGACGGCGGTCTTGAGCGTCTTGCCGGCCGCGACGACCTCACGGCCGTCATAGTGCCCGCAATGGCTGCAGACGTGATGCGGACGCTTCAGCTCGCCGCAATTCGCGCATTCGGCATGGGCCTCGACGCGCAGCGCCTCATGGCTGCGACGCATGCCCCGACGGGACGGCGAGGTTTTTCTCTTGGGTACAGCCATGGGCCTGGGCCCCTCCGTTCTGAGATCTTAACCGGGTTCCGCCACAGGCCGAGCCCCGATCAGTTATCGATAATTGAGGGGGCGCCTCTAGCAGACGGAAAGACATTCCGCAAGACATGTCATATGTCACCGCCGGGCAGAATGCCCCCAAGATCGGTTTGTCGGTCGATCCACCGGTCAGTCGGTCGCCTTCTTCAACGCGGCCAGGGCGGCGAACGGCCGGCGCGGTCCCTCCTCACCTTCCTCCGGCGCGGCGGGCGGGGCGTCGACCTGTCCCACCCCCTCCGGCAGGACGCTGCCGGGCCGGCGCGGGTAGGGGTCGAGGATCAACGACAATTCCTCCGCCGCCAGTTCCCCCAGATCGATCGTGTCGCGTTCGTAGGGGATTTCATCCATCGCCTCGGGATCCAGATCCTCGTCCTCGCGGAAGCGTTCGGCCGGGACGAACCGGGCCGCGAACGTCTCGGTCATCGCATCCTCGAACGGATCGGTCGTGATCACGCAGACCTGCTCGACGCGGGCCGCCAGCCAGCCTTCGGCCAGGACCTCGCCCTGACGCCCGGGCGTCAGTCGGTACCGGCAGGACAGAGCGCGTATGGCTGGCAGGCCGAACCGGACGGCAAGGGCGGCGCATTCGTCCTGGTTCGCCTCGATCGTCAGATCCTTGCCGGACAAGGCGATTCGACCGACCGCGATCCTGCGGGAAAATTCCGCGTCCATTCCTGTTCAACTCCTCGATCGGCGCCCTGCGCCGCACCCCTGCCGTCATGGGTCCTCCACATGGCGGCCCCCGTCCGGCGATTCCCGTCCGACGGCCCGGAGATCCGCGCCGGATTTTCGGGCATGATATTCACCTATGATGGCGATGAAGAATTGACTTCGCCACCCCAATCGGGCACCCGACAGAGACTTCTTTCATGCAGCAGGATGCCCTTCAGGCCATGCGGTCATCTCCGGACGTGACGCCGACCCTCCGCCCGATCCAGCGCCTTCTGCCGTGCGCGGTCGTCGGACTCGGGCTTCTCCTCTCCGGCTGTGCGCTCTTCGAATCGCGGCCTATCCCGCGCGGCTCCCTGATCGAAGCCGACGATTACGGGCAACTCAAGCCCGGCGTCAGCACGCGCAGCGACACCGTGGACCTGCTGGGCTCGCCGACCACGCGCGCGACGTTCGACGACAATACATGGATCTATATTTCCATGACGACGATGCCGACACCGGTCAGCTTTCCCGGCATCCGCAAGCAGCAAGTCCTGGTGCTGAATTTCGACAATGGCGGCGTGCTGCGCAACATGCGGACCCTGAGCAAGGGGGACGCCCGCTATGTCGGGATGATCCAGGACGTGACGCCGACACCGGGCACCAGGATCAACATTCTCCAGCAGATCCTGGGCAATGTCGGCCGCTACAACCCGATGAGCAACATGAACAGCACCTTCGGCGGCAGCACCGGCCCGATGGGCAGCAACAATGGACCGGGCCATGGGGGCACGGGCAATTCGCTGCCCTGATCCGCCTGATCAGGCGACGGCCGTCTGAAACAGGGCCTGCCGAGCGAGAGAGCCGCAACGCGGCATGCCCGGCATGATTTTCCGGGCATCGGAGCGGAGCGGCCTTGAGGCCACCCCCCGCGAAGCGCACGAGCGCGCGCCGGACTCCCGCCAAGGCAAATTCCAAACCGGTCCCGGAAAACTCCACACCTCTGCCGGCAAACCGCGTTTGCATGCCAAGATTCAGAGGGGCAGCACGATCCTGACCTGAAGCCCCCCCAGGCGACTGTCGTGCAAGGCAATGTCGCCCCCATGGGCACGCACGATGTCCCGCGCAATCGTAAGGCCCAGCCCGGTTCCGCCATCGCGCCCGCTCTCGAACGGGCGGAAGACGGCCTCCTGCTTGTCGGACGCGATTCCGGGTCCGTCATCATCGACGCAGACGACGACTCCGCGCTCGTCCCGCCGCGCGCTCAACGCGACCCGGCCCCCATGCCGGCGGGCATTTTCCAGCAGATTGTCCAGGACGCGCCGGAACGCGTCCGGACGCAACACCGCTTCGACCGGTTTCGGAATGGAAACCGACAGGATCACGCCGCCCGCGCGGCGAAAGGCCGACGCGACCTCGTCCAGCAATTGGCCGACATCGACCAGCACCGGGTTTTCCGCCCCCTCCCCCCGCGCGAAGGACAGGTAGCTTCCGATCATCCGTTCCATTTCCGCAATGTCGCCGATCATGTCCACCACGTCGGCCCGGAATTCTTCCGCGTCGATCGTCCCCTGCTGGGGGATCATCGCCAGCGACAGCCGCAGGCGCGTCAGCGGCGTGCGCAGATCATGCGACACTCCGGCCAGGACGGCCGTCCTCTGCGCGACGAAACGAAATACCCGTTCCTGCATGCGGTTGAAGGCGATCGCCGCCTTGCGGACTTCCTGCGCGCCTTCGGGGCGGATGGGCCCGATATCGCGTCCCAGCCCGAACAATTCCGCCGCACGGGCCAGCCGCCGGATCGCGCGGACCTGATTGCGCATGAAGATACTCGCGATCAGGAACAGCAGCAGCGTACTGCCGACGCCCCACGTCACGAACAACCAGATCGGCGCGACATCCAGCCGCTTGCGCGGCGCCCCGATATCGAGCACCCCGTCAGGCATCTGGATATGAATATTGACCGTATGCGGATCGTCGATCCAGTCGACATAGGTCGGGCGGCCGATCGATACGCGAAGCGCGTCGGCCAGGTCCTCGTCCATCGGACCCAGCACATGGGTCGATCCGGTCCGGCGCAAGGTCTGGCCGGGATTCCAGGTCATGTCCAGCTGCGTGCGTTCCCGCACGCGGTGCATGATCCAGTCCCGATCGCCATCGGCCTGATAGCGGCCCAGCAGATCCAGCGTCAGGACGATGTCCGCCGTCACGCTGCCCGACAGGCGCCGGGACACGACCTTCAGGTAATTGCCGTAGAACAGTTCCAGCGAAATCCCCTGCGTCACCAGCAGCGGGATCAGGACGATCAGCAAGGTTCGGCCCAGCAGGGACCGCGGCAATACCCGGCGCACGGGGCGATCCATGCGGCGCTGCAGGCGCGACATGCGCGATGCCGCACAATAATCCGCGGGGCGTGGGTCGGAAACAGCCATCGAACGCGCCTTCCTCCGGGCCGCGGGGCGTCAGACCCCCGGTTTCAGGACATAGCCCTTGCCACGCACCGTCTGAAGATATCGCGGTTCGCGCGGATCGGGCTCGATTCGACGGCGCAGCCGCGTCACCTGCACGTCCACCGCGCGCTCGCCGATTTCCTCCATGTCCAGGACCCGGGCAATCTCGTCGCGCGACAGGGTTTCGTTCGGCCGGCGCGCCAGGACGGTCAGAAGGGCGACCTCGCCGCCCGTCAGGTGCACGCCGCCCTCCGGCCCGCTCAACAGGCCGCGTGCCGGGTCGAATTCCAGGCCGCCGAGGCGAACGACGCGCAGGTTGTCCGACGGCGCGGGCGGGGTGAAGCGGCGCAGATGCGCCTTCAGCCGCAACAGCAATTCCCGGGGCTCGAACGGCTTGCCCAGATAATCGTCGGCGCCGGCCTCCAGCCCCGTGATCCGGTCCTCGGGGTCGCCGCGCGCCGTCAGCAGCAGGATCGGCAGTTCCTGCCCCTCCTGCCGCAGGGCCCGCGTCAGGTCCAGGCCGTTCTCGCCAGGCATGGTGACGTCCAGGACCATGGCGTCGGGCTGCATGAACCCCAGGACCTGCCGCGCCTCCGCGGCCGAGGACGCGGCGCTGATGCGAAAGCCCTGTTCCGTCAGATAGCGCTGCAGCAACCGCCGCAGGCGCGGGTCGTCATCCACCACCAGGATGTGCGCGCCTGCGATCGACCCATCCCGCGCCGCGGCATCCCGCCCGTCCGTCCCCATTATCCCCTGCCCCGGCGTGACCGTTCGCCCGTTGTGACGACGGCATCCAGCACGCGTCGTGTCCTGTCGTCCATAAGGCCCTGCATGACCCGGCGGAACCCCTCGATCGCGGCGGCCCCGACATCGCGATACACGCCCATCAGCTTTTCGCGCTGCACATCGAACAATTGCCGCTCGACCCCCGCGCCGGAGGGCGACAGGTACAGCAGGCGCTGGCGCCGGTCCCGGCGTCCGACCTCCTGCTGCACATAGCCGCGTGCCTGCAGATCGCCCAGCGCACGGCCAAGGCTCTGCTTGGTAATGCCCAGCAGGTCCAGCAGCTCGCCCACCGCGATTCCGGGATGGCGTCCGACCATCTGCAGGATACGGTGGTGCGCATGGCCCAGCCCCAGCGCGTCCAGCAGGGGGGTAGCCACCGAATCGAAATCGCGCCAGGCCAGGATCATCAGTTCCTGCGCCTGGCGCATTTCCTCCTCGCGCAGGAACAGCACGCCCGTGCCGGCCCCCGCCGCACCGGGCCGTCGCGGCGCCCCCGTCTGATCGTTCACGCCGTCATCCCGCCGCTTCAGGCTGCCCGTCCCGACAGAAGACGGTGCTTCATACGTCCGAAACGCGCGACCCGCGCCAGCCTGCGGTCCAGAAAGGCCGTCACCGCCGCCATGTCGTCGCCCCGCGCCAGCCAGAACAGCAGGACCTGCACATAGATCGCGGCCAGCGTGACCCGCTTGGTGTACCAGGCCACCCCCTCGGCACGATCCCCGGCGGCTTCCCAGATCGCATCCACGCTCCGGGCAAGCGTACGTGCCAGCACATGACCGTTCCCCGGCGTCAGCAGCACGCCCAGTGCCCGGCGAACGGCGGCCCGATCGGGGGCGATCGTTTCCAGGCGCAGCAGGATGACCGCCCGGACCCGGCGACTCAACCGCGGTTCGTCCAGGTCATGCGCGACCTCGATCATGTCCCGGTCGCTCCGGTCGAACCAGGCCTCGACCAGATCGACGGCCCCGCCGGGAAACAGCAGGTCGGCATCCGGTCCCGCGACGTCGCGCAGCGTCGCGATGGTCCATCCCGACTGCCCCGCGGCGGCGGCGACGCGATCCAGCGCCGCATCGCGCGCGGCGCTGCGTTCCGGCCGACCCGGCGCCATGCAGGCGGCGGCACAGCCGGCCATCCGCGTTCCGATCATGCGCGTACTCCGTATCGCCCGATTTCCTCGTCGAACCCCATCTGCCCCAGGTCCGTCATGCGCATCGGATAGAGAATACCATCCAGATGGTCATATTCATGCTGCAAGACGTTGGCCAGGAATCCCGACGCCACGCCCTGCACAACCTCCCCTTCGCGGTCCAGGCCCGAATAGGCAACCCGGGCATGGCGCGGGACCATGCCCCGCAGGCCGGGAATCGACAGGCAGCCCTCGGGTCGCAACACGATCTCGTCATCGACCGGCTCCAGGACGGGATTGATCAGCACGCTGACGCCGCGGGGCGGATCGTCGACGCCCGCACTGCGCTCGGCCGGAACGCGGTAGACGAACAGGCGCCGCGACACATGCACCTGCGGCGCCGCCAGTCCGGCGCCACGCGCGTCTTCCATCGTCTCGATCATGTCGTCGATCAGGCGGGCGATGTCGGTCGCGCGCGGATCGGCGACCTTATCCGCGCGGCGCAGCAATACCGGGTGCCCCATCCGGGCAATCTTGAGCAGGGTCACGGTATGGGCCATCCTCTGTCTTCGATTCGGGTCTTCGACTGGATCCGGCACCCGGGGACAACCCCGCGCCGGACGCAGCCGTGCAGTGCCAAAATAGTCTGCCCGGGGCCCGCGGGAAACGGGCGGAATGATTTGTGTTTTCGCCGGAGCCCATGTTATAGGTCCGCCCCACTCGGGAATCGCATGCAGGGCTGGGCTCTGCGGTCATCCCGCCATGACGCATTTTCGTGGCCGATCAGGACAGCCACAAGCAGGAGTTGACGACCAAGTGCAGGTTCTCGTTCGCGACAACAATGTCGACCAGGCTCTCAAGGCGCTCAAGAAGAAGATGCAGCGTGAAGGCATCTTCCGTGAAATGAAGCTGCGTCGCCATTACGAAAAGCCCTCCGAGCGCAAGGCGCGCGAGGCTGCCGAAGCCGTTCGCCGCGCCCGCAAGATGGAGCGCAAGCGTCTGGAGCGCGAAGGGTTCTAATCTGCACCTTCGGGTCAGTTCCCAAAAAAGGCCGGCATCCCCAGGATGCCGGCCTTTTTTATTGTGCGGCGCCCGCTGGACGACGCCTTACCGGATGGCCGCCGGGCCTGCGTCCATCAGGCGACGAGACAGATAGACGGCTTCCAGCGCACGTTCATGCGCGATTTCGGGCGCGTTGACGGTGCCGGAATGGCCCCCCTCGGTATCCTCGTAATACAGGAACGGCACCCCCAGCGCCTGCAGACGGGCGGCGAAGCGACGCGCATGGACCGGCCCCACCCGATCATCCCGCGTCGAGGTGAAGATGAACGGTTCGGGATAGCCCGCGCCTGCATGCAGCGCCCGCAGCGGCGAGATCCGCTGCAGGAACGCCCGCTGGTCCGGCACATTCATGCTGCCATATTCGCCGACCCAGGACGCACCGGCGGCCATCGTCTCGTAATGCTCCATGTCCAGCAGCGGCACGCCGATGATGACGGCGCTCCACAATTCCGGATGCTGCGTAAATTCCACGCCCATCAGCAGGCCGCCATTCGACCGTCCGCGAATCCCCAGGCGGGCGGCCGAGGTCACGCCCCGTTTCTCCAGGTCGCGGGCCACGGCGGCGAAATCGTCGAAGACGCGCTGGCGATGCACGCCCCGGCCGGCCTCGTGCCACGCCGGGCCGAACTCCCCCCCGCCCCGGATATTGGCGACGACGTAGACCCCGCCGCGCGCCATCCACAGCCGGCCGAATTCCGGATTATAGTCGGGCACCGACGACACCTGAAATCCGCCATAGGCCGTCAGCAATGTCGGATTCGTCCCGTCGAGACGCATGTCCTTCCGATGGACGACGAAGTAGGGAACGCGGGTTCCATCCGTGGACACCGCCCAGGACTGGTCCACCGTCAGGCCGGCCGCATCGAATTGCGGCGGCAGTTCCATGATTTTCCGCACGCTGACCGCCGTCGTATCGGCCAGCCAGAGTTGCGATGGCGTCAGGAAACCCGACACCGACAGGAAGGCCCGTCCCGACCGCCGGTCGGCATCGACGACATGCACCGAGATCATGTCCGGCAAAGGCAGCCGGGTTCCGGTCCAGCCCTGCGTCCCTCCCGTCGGGGGGCGGAACACCCAGGCCTGGCCCCGGACGGTGTCCAGCACCGTCATCACCACCCCATCGCCCGTCACCGCGACCTCATCGATCGATTGCCGCGCATTCGGGGTAAAGATGATCTGCGGCGGCGCGGCGCCGGTCGGATCGACGGAAACCAGGCTTCCCGCCGGGATCGGCTTCCCCCCGGCCGGGGTCCAGTCCTGGTTGACCGACAGGACCAGGCGGCCGCGCAGCAGGCCGTGCAATTCCAGGCGCGTCGGCAGGTCGATCTTCTGCACGCCCTGCGCGGTGAGCCGGCTGTACTGTTCCTCGAAAAAGGTGACGGCGCGGCGGATCAGCACCAGGCGATGCCCCGCGCCGTCCGTCAGAACCATCGGATCCACCGCGACGTCGGTGCGACGACCGCGCATGACCTCCTCGGCCTTGTCCAGTTCCTGGCCGCGACGCAGGCGGCGCACGATGAATGGATAGCCCGACTCGGTCATGCTGCCCTCTGCGGCCCCGCCCCAGTCGCGCGCGACCAGCAGCGTGTCCCGGTCCAGCCAGACCGCGGACTGCTTGGAGCGCGGCAGCACGAAACCACCCGGCACGAAGCGTCCCGTCGACAAGTCAAATTCCCGCAGGCTCGCCGCGTCCTCGCCCCCTTCGGACAATCGCACGAAGCAGGGCCGGTCGTCGGGCGTCAGGCATTCCGCCCCCTGGAACACCCAGTCGCGATGTTCCAGCCGCGCCAGCGCATCGACATCCAGGCGGGTCGTCCAGCGCGGAGTCGCCACGACGAACGACGACACGTCCGATTCGCGCCAGATGCCGCGCGGATGCTGGTCGTCCTGCCACAAATTATAGATGCGCCCGGCCAGGAAGGTCGGTTTGGGAATGCGGTGCCGATCCTGTTCCACCGCCAGGACGGCGTCGTAGAACGCGTGATAGCGCGAATCGTCCTGCAGCGTATCGAACGTGTGCTGATTCTGGCGCCGGACCCACGCAAGGGCATCAGGGCCGGACACATCGGACAGAAAGGCAGGCACCCCGTCGGCGGGAGGCGAATCAGCAAGGGCGGGGGGCGCCGCCAGCATCGCGGCACAGGCGATGATCGTCCGGATCGTTTTCATACCGGAAACTGTTCCAGATGATCTGGAGCAGGAAAAGTGAAAAAATGACGGACTCCCCCTCTCCTCGTGAAAGGAGAGCCCGCCCCATGCCCCCCGCGGGGGTCGGCCTGTTCAGCCGTTCAGCTTGTCCAGTTCACGCACCACGGCCTCGCCCATCACGGCGGTGCCGACCTGGGCCATGCCGGGGCTCATGATATCGGCGGTACGCAGGCCGCTGGCCAGCACGTTGGACACCGCGGTCTCGATCAGTTCGGCTTCGGCATCCATGCCGAACGAATACCGCAGCAACATGGAGAACGAGAGGATCTGCGCCAGCGGATTCGCCAGCCCCTTGCCCGCGATGTCCGGCGCACTGCCGTGGATCGGTTCGTACAGCGCCGGGCGCTTGCCGGTGGCATCGACCGTGCCCAGGGTCGCGGACGGCAACATCCCCAGGCTCCCGGTCAGCATCGACGCCAGGTCGGACAGCAGGTCGCCGAACAGATTGCCGGTCACGATCACGTCGAACTGGCGCGGGTTGCGCACCAGCTGCATGGCGCAGTTATCCGCCAGCATGTGGCTCAGTTCCACGTCCGGATAGTCCCGTGCGTGCAGGTCGGTCACGACCTCCTTCCACAGCAGGCCGCTTTCCATGACGTTGCATTTCTCGACCGAGCACACGCGGTTGCCGCGCTGCCGCGCCAGGTCGAAGGCGACGCGGGCCACGCGCTCGATTTCCGCCGTGGTGTAGACTTCGGTATTGATGCCGCGCTTGCTGCCGTCGGGCAGCGTCTCGATCCCGCGCGGCTCGCCGAAATAGATGCCGCCCACGGTTTCCCGCACGATCATGATGTCCAGGCCGGCCACCACCTCGGGCTTCAGGGTGCTGGCATCGACAAGCGCGTCGAACACCTTGGCGGGACGCAGGTTGGCGAACAGCTCCAGTTCCTGGCGCAGCTTCAGGATCGCGACCTCCGGACGGCGGTCGAAACCGACCGACGCCCATTTCGGATCGCCGACCGAGCCGAACAGCACGGCATCGGCCGCCTTCGCCGCCTGGATTACCTCGTCACGAATGGGCACCCCATGCACCGCAAGCGACGCTCCGCCGACCAGATCCTCGGAAATATCGAAGGAAATCCCACGCACGCGGCTCATCCACGCCACGACGCGCGCGACCTCGTTCATGACTTCGGGGCCGATCCCGTCGCCGGGCAGGACGAGGAGTTTCTTCGTGGCGGTCATCTTGTTCTTTCCATCCTGATAAGGGGCCACCCCGCTCCAGGGCGCGCGGACGATCAGTCGATGACGATCCGCGTCTGCCAGGGCTGGGCCTGCTGCCGGGCGGTTTCGAACGTGCCGATCGCGCCCTCGTGCTGCAGGGTCTGGCCGATATCGTCCAGCCCTTCCAGCAGCAGATGCTTGCGCAGCGGGTCGATCTCGAATCCGATCTCCTCGCCGTCGGGCCGGATCACCACCTGGCGTTCCAGATCGACCGTCAGCCGTCCGTTCCCGCCCAGGCGCGCGTCGTCCATCAGCATGTCGCAGATTTCGCGCGGCAGCCGGATCGGCACGATCCCGTTCTTGAAGCAGTTGTTGAAGAAGATATCGGCGAACGACGGCGCAATCACGCAGCGGATGCCGAAATCCAGCAGCGCCCACGGCGCATGCTCGCGCGACGACCCGCAGCCCAGGTTATCGTAGGTGATCAGGATCCCCGCCTTGCGGTAGGGCTCCTGGTTCAGGACGAAATCCGGCTTCTCCGACCCGTCGGGATTGTAGCGCATGCCGTCGAACGCATGCACGCCCAGGCCCGACCGCTTGGTCGTCTTGAGGAAACGGGCGGGAATGATCTTGTCCGTGTCGATGTTGGCTTCGGGCAGCGGCGCCGCGATCGCGGTCAGAACGGTGAATTTGTCCATGGTTCAGATCAGCTCCCGCACGTCCGTCAGATGTCCCGTCACCGCCGCCGCCGCCGCCATCGCGGGCGACAGCAGGTGGGTGCGTCCACCCGGGCCCTGGCGTCCCTCGAAATTGCGGTTGGAGGTCGAGGCACAGCGTTGCCCGGGCGTCAGCTTGTCCGGGTTCATGCCCAGGCACATGGAACACCCGGCCTCGCGCCACTCGAAACCGGCATCGCGGAAGATGCGGTCCAGCCCTTCTTCCTCGGCCTGCGCCTTCACGATGCCCGACCCGGGCACCACCATCGCCCGCACGCCTTCGGCCACATGCCGTCCGGCGATGACGGAGGCGGCCGAACGCAGATCCTCGATCCGGCTGTTGGTGCACGACCCGATGAAGACCACGTCGACGGGCACGCCGGCGATCTTCTGCCCGGCCTCCAGCCCCATGTAGTCGAGCATGCGCTGCATCTGCACGCGCCGGGCCTCGTCCGCCTGGTCCTTCGGATCGGGAACCGTGCCGGTGACCGAAATGACGGTCTCGGGGCTGGTGCCCCAGGTCAGGGAGGGACCGATGTCCTCGGCCCGCAATTCGACGGTCTTGTCGTACTGCGCGCCCTCGTCCGCGACCAGGGTCTTCCAGTACGCCACCGCCTGGTCGAACGCCTCGCCCTTCGGGGCGAAGGGACGGCCGCGCACATATTCGAACGTCGTCTCGTCCGGCTCGACCAGGCCCGCGCGGGCGCCGGCCTCGATCGACATGTTGCAGATCGTCATCCGGCCGGCCATGTCCAGCCCCCGGATCGTCGACCCGGCGAATTCGATCACATGGCCGGTGCCCCCCGCCGTGCCGATCCTGCCGATGATCGCCAGCATCACGTCCTTGGCGGTCACGCCCGGACCCAACGGCCCTTCGACCGTCACCTTCATGTTCCGCGCGGGCTTCTGCAGCAGGGTCTGGGTGGCCATCACATGCTCGACCTCGGACGTGCCGATGCCGAACGCCAGAGCCCCCAGCGCGCCGTGGGTCGAAGTATGGCTGTCGCCGCAGACGATGGTCATGCCGGGCAGGGAAATCCCCTGCTCGGGCCCCACGACATGCACGATGCCCTGCCGCGCGGACAGCAGCGGGAAATACGGCACGTCGAATTCGCGGACATTCCGCTCCAGCGTCTCGATCTGGTTCCGGCTCTCGGGTTCCTCGATCGGCTGGGTCCGGTCCGAGGTCGGGACGTTATGGTCCACCACCGCGATGGTGGCGTCCGGCCGGCGCAGCCGGCGGCCGCTCATCCGCAATCCCTCGAAGGCCTGCGGACTGGTGACTTCGTGGACCAGATGCCGGTCGATATAGAGAATCGCAGTCCCGTCCGGAAGGCGCTCCACGACATGGCTGTCCCAGATCTTGTCGAACAGCGTGCGTGCGGCCATCGGTATTCTCCTCCTCCGGAACGGGTAACGGCCCCGGTCCCCGCCACGCGTCGTCAGGCGCATGGCGGGGCGAACGGACCCGGAATAAACAGAATGGGGCCGCGCGCCCGCACCCGAAAGGGGCTGCGGCGCGCGGCGCCAGGCGTCAGGCCTGGGCTTCGGTCGTCACCGTTTCGCGCGCGCGCTCGGCGATACGGGCCGACTTGCCGCGACGGCCGCGCAGATAATACAGCTTCGCGCGACGGACGGCGCCACGACGCACGACCTTGATCTCGGCGATCGTCGGCGCATAGAGCGGGAACACGCGCTCCACGCCCTCGCCGTTCGAGATCTTGCGAACCGTGAAGTTGCTGTTCAGCCCCTTGTTCGACCGCGCGATCACCACGCCTTCATAGGCCTGGACGCGCTGGCGCTCGCCCTCGACCACGCGGACGGACACGCGGACCGTGTCGCCGGGCCCGAATTCGGGCACCGCGCGGATCGCGGTGAGGCGCGCAATCTCGTCGGCCTCGTACTGCTGGATAATGTTCATGATCGAGTCCCTCGCTTGATAAACGTCTGTCAGTGCAGCCGCTCCGGATCAGCCGCGAGGCTGACCGGGCCGCCGGTGTCTTGGCCGGTCCGGGCGAGATGGGCGGCCCACAGGTCGGGCCGGCGCATCCGTGTCGCCGTCTCGGATTCAGTCTGCCGCCATCCGGCGATTGCGGCGTGATGACCGGACAGCAGGATGTCGGGCACGTCGCGCCCTTCCCAGCTCGCCGGCTTGGTATAATGCGGATATTCCAGCAGCCCGTCGGAGAAGCTCTCTTCCGTGCCGCTGGCCTCGGACCCCATGACGCCAGGGATCAGCCGGACGCAGGAATCCAGCAGCACCAGCGCCGCCATCTCTCCGCCCGACAGGACGTAGTCGCCGATCGAGACCTGTTCGACCTGCTCGGCCTCCAGCACCCGTTCGTCGACCCCCTCGTACCGCCCGCACAGCAGCACCAGACCCGGTCCGCCGGCATAGCGACGGACATCATCCTGGCGCAGCGGGCGGCCGCGCGGCGTGGGATAGACCAGCGGACGGCCATCCCGTCCGATATCCCGGATCGCGGCGGACACGACATCCGGACGCATGACCATGCCGGCCCCGCCCCCGAACGGCGTGTCGTCCACCACGCGATGACGGCCGATGCCGTACTCCCGCAGGTTGCGGGCCTCGACGGACCACAACCCATGTTCCAGCGCCCGACCGGCCAGCGACTGGCCGAGCGGACCGGGGAACATGTCGGGGAACAGCGTCAGCGCCGTCGCCCGCCACGTCATGACGACACCACCTCGACGGTCGCGTCGCGCGACAGGTCGCCCTGCACCTCGACCTCGTCGGGCAGGACCACCTCGATCCGGCCGGCGCCGATATCGACGACGGGAAAGCAGGCCTGGGTAAACGGCAGGATCAGGGTTCGCCCTTCCCCGCCGATCTCCAGGCTGACCCCGGCCCCGTAATCATGGACGATCAGCACGCGCCCCAGAGGAACGTCCGTCCCCTGCTGCACGACCGACAGGCCGATCAGGTCGGCAAAGTAGAATTCGTCCTGGTCGGGCTCCGGCAGGCGATCGCGCGCGACATAGAGCTGCCGGTTGACCAGCGCCTGCGCGGCATCGCGCCCCGCCAGCGGCTGGCCCGACGCATCGCGCAGCTCGGCGATGCCCTCGCCGCACCAGCGCAGGGTCCAGACCTGCCCCCGGTCGTCCGTCAACGCCCCATAGGCGGCCAGATCCTCCGCCACGGCGGCGTAGCTGTGCACGCGCACCAGCCCCCGCACGCCATGCGGACGTCCCACCACACCCATCAGGATACGATCGTGATCCACCGGTTCAGCCTGCCCGCATTCCTATCCGCAGATCGCGAAATCAGGCCGCGGCGGCAGCGGCGGCAGCAGCCGCACGCTCCTGCGCACGCTTCTTCGGCGCCGACTTCTTGGGCTGCTCGGTATAGGCGGGCTTCGGCGCCAGACCGGCATTGCCCAGGAAGCGGGCGACGCGATCGGTCGGCAGGGCCCCCTGCGACAGCCAGTGGGTGATGCGCTCGGCCACCAGGCGCACGCGGTCGGCGTGCTCGGACGGCAGCATCGGGTTGTAGGCACCCACCTTCTCGATGAAACGGCCATCGCGCGGCGAACGGCTGTCGGCGACCACGATGTGGTAGTACGGACGCTTCTTCGCACCGGCGCGGGCAAGGCGGATCTTGAGGCTCATTGAGACAATTCTCCGAAGTTAATCTCTGGGTATGGACAAAAGCGAAACGGAAGTGCCGGAACGTTCGTCAGAACGGACGGCCACCGGGCGGTTTCGCTCCTTTCGGCATGAAAGCGGACATCCCCTGGCGCATGAGACCTTTCATGCCGAGCTTGTTGATCCGCTTCATCATCGTGGACATGTCGTCGAACTGCTTCAGCAGCCGGTTGATGTCCTGAACACTGGTCCCCGACCCGGCGGCGATGCGCTTCTTGCGCGACGCCTTGATGATGGCGGGCGTCTTGCGCTCCGCCCGGGTCATCGACGAAATGATGGCCTGGTGACGCTTCAGGACCGACGTATCGAGATCCTTGTCGCCCAGCGCCTGCTTGACCTTGCCCATGCCGGGCAGCATGTCGAGAATGCCCGACAGCGACCCCATCTTGGCGATCTGTCGGATCTGCGCGGCATAATCGTCGAGGTCGAACTGCCCCTTCATCATCTTGAGGGCGATCTTCTCGCTCTCTTCATGATCCAGGGTGTCTGCGGCCTTCTCCACCAGGCCGGCGATGTCGCCCAGCCCCAGGATACGGCCGGCCACGCGCTCGGGGTGGAATTCTTCCAGCGCGTCCAGCTTCTCGCCCGAGCCGGTCAGCTTGATCGGCGCGCCGGTGATGGCCCGCATCGACAGCGCGGCACCGCCACGGGCATCGCCGTCCATCCGGGTCATGACCACGCCGGTCACGCCCACGGCCTCGTTGAAGGCCTTCGCGGTGTTCACCGCGTCCTGGCCGGTCATCGCATCGACGACCAGCAGCGTCTCGGCCGGCTGGGTCTCGGCACGGATGGCCCGCACCTCGTCCATCAGGGCCTCGTCGATCGACAGGCGGCCGGCGGTATCGAGGATGACGACGTCGAAGCCTTCGCGCCGCCCGGCATCCATGGCACGGCGCGCGATCTCGACCGGGGTCTGGCCCTGCACGATCGGCAGCGACGGCACGCCCGCGCGCTCGGCCAACTGCGCCAGCTGCAGCTGCGCGGCCGGGCGCTGGGTGTCCAGGCTGGCCAGCAGGACCTTCCGGCGCTCGCGCGTGGCCAGGCGCAGGGCGATTTTGCCGGAGGTGGTGGTCTTGCCCGAGCCCTGCAGGCCGACCATCAGGATCGGCACCGGCGCCACGGCGTTCAGGTTCAGCGGAACGGCGCCCGCGCCGCCCAGCGCATCGATCAGCGCGTCATTGACGATCTTGGCGACCGCCTGGCCGGGCGAGATGCTGCCCAGCACCTCGTGCCCCACGGCGCGTTCGCGAACGCGGGTGACGAAATCCTTGACGACCGGCAGCGCCACGTCGGCATCCAGCATCGCCAGACGCACTTCCCGCATCGCCTCGGTCACATCGGCTTCGGACAGCGCCCCCCGCTTGGCGAGGCCGTCGAACACACCGGAGAGCTTGCCTGAAAGCGCCTCGAACAAAGGACATTCACCCCAAAAGAAGTCGAGCCACTGCGCGAAGACTCGCGGAGTGGCGTTCCTGATTTCGGGGTGGCTTTACGCCCCTCCCCCCCAAGTGTCAATGATATTGCCTGTCCGCCCCATCAGCGGAGCGATCGTGGCCGCCCGTCCTGCCGGCGGCCGGAAAATCCGGTCCCGGCGGTCCATGGACCGCCGGGACCGGCCGGGTTCATTTCGCCGAATCGTCGTCCCCGGCGGGCATCATCGCCTGATGCATCTGCTCCTGCAGCGCGCGGATCTTGTCCTGCCGGGCCTTGGCCTGCGTCAGCTGCGCCGGGGTCAGGATGTCGTGGATCTTCACCGCGATATCCAGGCGCTCGGCCTCGTCCTTCTGATGCAGGGCGTCGATCTGCTGCGTCAGCCCCGTCAGCTTCGCCCGGTCGACCGGGCCCGGCGTTATCAGGATATCCTCGATCTGCCGGTGCAGGTCCCGCACCTGCTGCCAGTCGCCCTTGTGCTCCTTATGCACCCCCTCGAAAACCGCGTGAATCTGCTTGCGCTGCGCCGGCGTCAGCTTCAGGCCCGCCAGGAACATCATGCCACCATGCATGCCATGCCCGGGGAAGCCGCCATGCATCTCGCCACCATGCGGCGGGGGCGGAGGCATGTCCTGAGCCGTGGCGGCGGCGGCACCGCCCGCCAGGGTCGCCAGAACCGTCGCGGCAAGAATCGTTTTTCTGAACATCGCTGGATCTCTCTACATTCCCTGTCCGGGGACATCGCCCGGCGTGACAAGGGAATGTAACCACAGACCCACGTGAGGAAATCTGGCCATTATGCTACGAAATGTAAGCATGCCGGCCATGAGCAATCCGGCTCTATCCTTTGGTGATATTTCCGCCGCGCGGCCGTTCGGCCGGCAACATCTCGCCGGTGGCGGCGTAATAGACCCGTTCGGCGATATTGGTCGCGTGGTCGCCGATCCGTTCCAGGTTCTTGGCGATGAACAGCAGGTGCGTGCAGGAGCGGATCGTGCGGGGATCCTCCATCATGTAGGTCACCAGTTCGCGGAACATCGCGGTATACAGCTCGTCCACCGCCGCATCGGACTGCCAGACCTCCACCGCGCGGGCCACGTCGCTGCCGGACAGGGCCTCGATCGTGCGATGCAGGTTTTCCTGCACCAGGCGACCCATGCTGCGCAGGCCGCCCAGCGGAATCTCGGCGGATGGCGCCTCGACCTTCAAGGAACGCTTGGCGACACTGGCCGCATAGTCGCCGATCCGTTCCAGGTCGCCGGTGATCTTCAGCGCGGCCACGATTTCGCGCAGGTCGCCCGCCAGGGGGGCGCGCAGCGCCAGCAGGCGGATCGCCAGCGCCTCGACATCGCGCTCCAGCGCGTCCACCTGCGGGTCCAGCATCTGTGCCTCGCGGGCGGCGGCGACGTCGCCATCGACGATCGCCAGGACCGCCAGCGCCGTCTGACGCTCCACGATGCCGCCCATCCGCGCCATCATCTCGCGTAGCCGCGTCAGCTCCTGCTCATAGCTGCTGACGGTGTGTGCGTGTTCGCGTGGCACGGTTTCCACTCCCTGTTTCAGCCGAAGCGGCCGGTGATGTAATCCTGCGTGCGGCGTTCGCGCGGCGCGGTGAACA
>NZ_JABEQM010000015.1 GCF_014174155.1 Gluconacetobacter tumulisoli
GGCCGAGTTCGAGATGTACTACTCGGTCTGATCCGCAACCCGGATCAACCGATCAGGGCGCCGGGCCGGCAAGGGCCGGCGCCCTTTTTCATGGGGCTTTGCCCCATGCCCTACCAGGGCCCGAGGCCCTGGACCCCTGACGATCGGTTTCCAAAGGCCGGTGGCCTTTGGGGCAAGGCCCCTTGGGAAAACGTCCGTCAGACGCGCGCGTGCAGGCGGCCCTCGCCGGCCAGTTCGCGACGGGTCCGGTCCAGTTCCTCGCTGTAGCGCCGCAGGGCGTGCTGTTCGGTCAGCAGGCCGAGGACGATGCGGCTTTCCACGTCCTCGACCACCACAAGCGCGTCGCTCTCGGCCTGTTCGAAGCGGGCGATGGCCTCGCGGACATTCATCTGCGGCACCAGCATCACGTCTTCGTAATGGGCGAAGCGCGCCAAATCATCGCTTTCGCGGACCGTTTCGGCATACAGGTCGGGCACCTGCACCATGCCGGCATACCGGCCGGCCTCGTCGACCAGCACGCACCGCTGCGCCGAGCCCAGGGGATAGTGATGCCGGGCGGCCTGGACCGTCGCGGTCCGGCAGATCGTCTTGACGTCGCGCCGCATCATCCGCCCGACGGTCAAGGTCCGGATCCAGCCGATATCCACCGCCGAGCGGATCGACTCGCCCCGCAGGTGGAAGCGCCACGTCGCGAACGAATAGCCGAAGGTCCGTCGTACCGTCAGCGACGAGATGACCGACGCCACCAGCACCGCGCCGGTCAGCGGCAGGCTGCCGGTCATTTCCAGCGCCAGGAAGACCATCGTCATCGGCGCGCCGACGACCGCGACGGCCATGGCGCTCATGCCCACCAGGGCGCAGATCTCGACCGACAGCGGGGTGGCCGAGACCAGCGCCAGCCCGCCGCCGAACGCCGTCCCCGTCAGCACGCCCAGATAGAGCGATGCGAAGAACAGGCCGCCGCGGAAGCCGGCGCCGATCGACACCGACGAGGCGACCGCCTTCATCAGCAGCAGCACCAGCGCCCAGCCCGCCGGCCGCCCCTGCTCCAGCGCCACGCGCATCGCCCAGTGGCCCGACGACATCACCGAGGGCGAGACCAGGGCCATCGCCCCCACCACCACGCCCCCCACGGCGGGGCGCATCCATGCCGGCATGCCCGAACGGCGGAACAGGGCCTCGGTCAGGGTGACGCTGTACATCAGCGCCACCCCCAGCAGGGCCGCAATGATGCCCAGGGTCGCGATCGGCAGGTAATCGGCCATTCTCAGGCCCGCCGGCAGGTCGACGACGATGCCCGGCGCCGCGCTGTGCAGCAGGTGCGTCACCCCGATCGCGCAGATCGACGCCAGCGCCACGGGCGCCAGGTTCGCCAGAGAATAGGTGCCGATCACCAGTTCGAACGCATAGAACGCCCCGGCCAGCGGCGCATCGAACGCCGCCCCGATCGCGCCGGCGGCCCCGCAGCCGACCAGAAGGCGCAGGTCCTCGCGCCGGACGCGGAACATGTATCCAAGGCGCGACCCCATCGCGGCGCCGACCTGCGAGAACCCGGCCTCCAGCCCCACCGAGGCGCCGACGCTGTTGGACAGAACGGTCTGGACGGCGACGATAACGCTGTCGAGCATGGACATCCGGCCGCCATGCAGGGCGTTCGCCTCGATCGGGTCGACCGGCCGCCCGGGCACGTAGCGCGCCACGCACAGGCCCAGCGCGCCGAGCACCAGCCCCCCGAGCGTGGGCACCAGGACCGCCCGCCAGGGATCGACATGCGCCAGCCCCGAAATCCGGCCGTCACCCGCGACCAGGAACAGGACCCGATGGGCCAGCAGGGTCGTATGGGTCATGGCGCTGACCAGAATGCCCGCGGCAATGCCCACGCAGGCTGCCAGCAGCACCAGCCAGATCTCGTCCGCGCGGACCAGCGCCCGCAGTACCCGGGGCGCATGGGACACACGGACGCCGCCATTCCGCCCGGCCCATCCTTCATCCCGCACAGGCGGGCCGCGATGACGACGCAGATGGTTCAGCAGGCCGGAAGCGGAGGACGGCACGACGGGTCACTTTCGCGCGGCGTCCCCGCGGCGGGACGCCCTTGCCGACTATTTGAAGTCATGCGCCGGCCCGATCAACTCAAATTACGCCATACCATCATCCCGCCAGACGGATACGTCCCCGCCCCTTTCGCGGTCCCTTTGCCGGAGAATGACCTCTTGTCCCCATCCCTGCCCCGACATATGCGCGCCGTCACGATCCGCGAGCCCGGCGGACCGGAGGCCATGGCATTGACCGACCTGCCGCTGCCCGTACCCGGCCCGGGCGAGGTCCTGGTCCGCGTCATGGCAGCCGGCCTCAACCGGCCCGACCTGATGCAGCGCCAGGGCCTCTATCCTCCGCCGCCGGGCGCCAGCCCGATCCTGGGCCTGGAAATCGCGGGCGAAATCGTGGCGGCCGGCCCCGGCACCCCCGCCGATTCCATTCCCGCCATCGGGACGCGGGTCTGTGCACTGGCGAACGGCGGCGGGTATGCCGAATATTGCGCCGTCCCGGCCGGGCAATGCCTGCCCTGGCCGGACGGGTATGACGCGATCCACGCGGCCGCCCTGCCGGAAACCTTCTTTACCGTATGGTCGAACCTGGTCATGACCGCGCATCTGGTCGCGGGCGAGCGCGTGCTGATCCATGGCGGCAGCGGCGGAATCGGCACCGCCGCCATCCAGGTCGCCCGCGCGCTGGGGGCCGTCCCCTACGCCACCGCCGGGTCGGCGGACAAATGCGCGCTGTGCGTCGAACTGGGGGCCGAGGCCGCGATCGATTATCGTCAGGAAGACTTCGTCGACCGCATCGCCGCCCTGACGGACAAGCTGGGGGTGGACGTCATCCTGGACGTGATGGGCGGCCCGTACCTGGAACGCAACCTGCGCTGCCTGGCGCCGGACGGGCGGCTGGTCGTCATCGCCCTGCAAGGCGGCGCCCGCGCGCAGGATGTCGGGCTGGCGCGGATCATGACCCGTCGCCTGACGGTGACGGGCACGACGCTGCGCCCACGCGACGCCGCCTACAAGGCGCGGATCGCCCAGGGCCTGCGCGAGACGATCTGGCCATTGCTGGCAAAAAGGACCATCGCCCCGCTGATCCATGCCACCTTCCCCTTTGCGCAGGTGGTGGAAGCCCATAAGCTTATGGAATCGGGCGTCCATTCCGGGAAAATCGTCCTGGACATGCAGCCTGGCTGAGGTGAGGACCATGCGACTGTGCTGCTGAATGTCATCGCGCGTGGGCCGGAGGCGGCGGAAAGCGCCGACTCCGCGCGGCCTCCGATCGTCCTGCTCCATGGCCTGTTCGGGCGGGCCCGCAATCTCGGCTTCTTCCAGCGCCGCCTGGCCCGGACGCGTCGGACCCTGGCCATCGACCTGCGCAACCACGGCGACAGCCCGCACGGCCCGATGGACTACAACACCATGGCGGCCGACCTGCTGGAAACCCTGGCCCACCATGCGGCGCTGCCGGCGACGCTGGTCGGGCATTCGATGGGCGGCAAGGTCGCGATGACCCTGGCGCTGACCCGTCCGGGCATGGTGCACAGCCTGCTGGTCGCGGATATCCCCCCCGCCCGGACCGGCCACGGCCAGTTCTCGCTGGGCGAGCACATGCTGCGCATCGTCTTCCCGTCCTACCTGAACCGGGCGGAGGCCGACGCCCTGCTGAAACCCGATATCCCCAACGCGGACGTACGCGCGCTGATGCTGCAGAACATCCGGCTGGGCGAGAACCCCGGCTGGATCATCGGCCTGCGCGACATCGTCGATTCGATGACCAACATCGAAAGCTGGCCCTATATCCCCGAGGGCTATTCCTATCCGGGGCCGACCCTGTTTCTGGCCGGCGCCAATTCGCCCTACATCCGGCACGAACATTACGGCGTGATGCGCCGCCTGTTTCCCAACTACCGGCTGGAACTGATCGAAAAGGCCGGGCACTGGCTGCATGTCGAAAACCCGACCCGCTTCGCCGCCCTGCTGGAAGATTTCACCGAGACGTACTGACCCCCGGGCAGGATTTTATGAAACGAACGGGATGCAAGTGCCAGGGCCCTTGCCGGGTTCGGACGGAAGCCGGCCTTGACCTGCCGCTCATGCGCCGGTCATCGGATTCGCACGGGCGGCCGGCTTCGCCTCGTCGGACGCACGCCACAGGTACCATGCCGCCGCCGAGCGATAGGGGCTCCAGGCCCGGGCAATGTCGGCCAGGACTTTCGGCCGGGGCGCCACATCCAGGCCCTTGAGCACGCGCCAGCCGTCTCGAACGCCGAAATCGTCCACCGGCATCACGTCCGGCCGGCCCAGCGCGAAGATCAGCAGCATTTCCACCGTCCAGCGCCCGATGCCGCGCAGGCTCGTCAGGCGGGCGATCAGTTCGTCGTCCGAAAGGAACATCGCCTCCTGCCGGGACGGGACGATCCCGGCCAGGCGGGCCTGGGCCACGCCCTGCATCGCCAGGATCTTGCTGCCCGAGAACCCGCAGCCGCGCAAATCGTCCACCGACATGGCCAGCAGCGCGTCGGGGGCGGGAAACACCCCGCCGGCCAGCGCCACGAAACGGCCCAGGATCGCCACCGCGGCCCGGCCGTGAAGCTGCTGGTGCGCGATGGCGTTCACCAGCGCCTCGTAAGGTTCCTGCACCGTATCGACACGCAGGTGGCATGGTCCCGTCCGCGCGACCAGCGCCGCCAGGTCGGGATCGGCGGCCGACAGATGGGCGCGGATGGCACTGTCGATATCGGGTAACAAATCGGCGATTGACATCCCACCATGCCATCAGAGTTATGCTGGCAAGACAATCCTGTCGGTGGCAACATGACCACGGGGCCTTGCAAGGATCGGCCCCGATCGCAACGGAACACGCCGCAGGCGACCACGCGGAGACTCCCGGCCTTTCATGACGGCGACACTCAGCCCTTCCTCCCGGTATCGCCATGCCGAGGAGCCCGTCCTGATCCCGCGCGTCACGGGAACGGGGCGCGGTTCCGGCCGGCCGACGCGGCCCACCCCGCCGGACCGGCCGGAGGGGCGCGAGGGCCTGCGCCCGGTCCCCGTGGCACGGCCGCAGGGCTATCGCGGCGTGCGCCGTCCCGGCGCGCCGATGATCCGGCCCGACACGATGGAGGAACCGGGGGTCACCACCGTCCTGCTGGTGTCGGTGGCGCTGCACCTGGTCCTGCTGGCGGTGATCCTGCAGAGCGCCCGGCACCATGCCGGCGCCCAGTCCTCGCCCGAGAACCCGTCGGTCGAGATGATGTTCGCCCCGCCGGCCTCCAGCGGGCTGCAGGGCCGCAATTCGCCCGACCAGGCGGGCGGGTCCAGCGCACATCCCAGCAAGCCCACGCCCGACGTGCCCCACCCCGACCAGCCCGAGCCCAGCGACTCGGCGCCCTCGCCGACGGTGCCGACGCCCCAGACGCCGGCCGCGCCGCCGCTGCCGCGCACGCCGTCGGACCAGACCCTGCCGGACCAGCCCTCCACCGCGCAGCCCAACCCGGCGCCGCAGAGCCCGGGTCAGGCAAGCCAGGCATCGCCCCGCCCGACGCCCCATCACACGCACCCCGCGCGGCCGCGCATGCCCATGCACCAGCCGTCCCCCTTCGATTCGCCGATGGACCTGTCCTTCGCCCCGTCCCCGGGCCCGCAGCGCCAGCGGCGCGGACGGGCCGGCGGCTCCGGCAGCCCGATCGACCTGTCGGTCGGTCCGATGGTCCGCAACGGGCAGCTGAACGTGCCCTATTCGACGCAGACCCAGATCAAGGGCGTCAGCGAGGATTACGGCGAGGAAATCGACCGCTGGATCCGCAGCCACATGTACTACCCCGAGGAGGCCGCCCATGCCGGCGAGGACGGGGCATCGTCCGTCCATGTCGTGCTGGACCGCAGCGGCCGGGTGAAGTCCGTGCGCCTGACCGGGCAGTCCGGATCGTATTACCTGGACGCCGCCACGACGGGCATGTTCCACGGGGCGGAGCTTCCGCCGGTACCGCCGGACATGGTCGGCAATCATTTCGATATTGACCTTACGATCAACTACATCCTGATCCGGCGTTAAAGGATCGGACCGGGACGGGGAGAAGACGGACATGGCCGAGGACATGGCGGCGATCCGCGATCGCGTCGGCACGGATTTCACGGCCTTCACCGACGCCGGGGACGCCGTGCACCGGATCGCGGAAATCTACGACTCCGGGGTGCGCGCATTGCGCACGGCCTTCGCCGACAGGCGGGATGCCGGCTCGGGTGCCGCGCCGACCTATCCCTACCTGGCCTTTCCGGTGGATCGCTGCCCCCCGCCCGAGGAGGCCCGTCCGCCGTTCGACGTGGTGCTGGAACCCGGCTTCTACGGCACCACGCTGACCCGGCCGGAGCTGTTCCACACGTATTGGCACGAACAGATCGACATCCTGCTGCGCCATTACCGCCAGCCTGTCCTGGTCGGCCGATCGCGGCGTCCGATCCCGCTGCCCTACGTGATGGAAGAGGCCGTCACCGCGATCACCGAGGACGACCTGCGGACCTTGCAGCAGCATTTCGCGCTGCCGGACCTGCGCGCCACCGACGATTCGATCGCCAATTGTGCCTTCGTGCCGCAGCCGGGCGCGCCCCGGCCCCTGGCGCTGTTCACGGCGGAACGGACGGATTATTCGCTGGCGCGGCTGCATCACTACACCGGCACGTCACCGCGCCATGTCCAGCGCTTCATCCTGCTGACCAACTACCAGCGCTATGTGGACGCCTTCCGCGACTATGGCCGCGCGCAGGTCGATCTGGGCGGCGAGTACGATCGTTTCGTCGAGCCCGGGGACCAGGTCCACCGCCGGCACGACCCGCCGGTGCCCTCTCATGCCGGCAGCCTGCCGCAGATGCCGGCCTATCATCTGTGCCGACCGGACGGGGACGGCATCACCCTGGTCAATATCGGCGTGGGTCCGGCCAACGCCAAGACGATCACCGATCACCTGGCGGTCCTGCGCCCGCATTGCTGGCTGATGGTCGGCCATTGTGCCGGGCTGCGCCGGACGCAGCGGCTGGGCGACTACGTGCTGGCCCATGGCTATGTCCGTGACGACCATGTGCTGGATGACGATCTGCCCCCCTGGGTTCCGGTCCCCCCCATCGCCGAGGTCCAGGTCGCGTTGCAGGAGGTGACGGCCCGCGTGACCGGCTTGCGCGATTCGGAACTGAAGACCCGCCTGCGCACGGGCACCGTCATGACGACGGACAACCGGAACTGGGAATTGCGGCTGAACGAGCTGTTCACCCAGATCAACATGTCGCGATCCATCGCGGTGGACATGGAGTCAGCGACGATCGCCGCCAACGGTTTCCGCTTCCGGGTTCCCTACGGCACGCTGCTGTGCGTGTCCGACAAACCCTTGCATGGCGAACTGAAACTGCGGGGCATGGCGAATGCCTTCTACCGCGAACGGATATCGCAGCATCTGACCGTCGGGATCGAGACCATGCGCCTGCTGCGCGCACAGGGGGTGGACCGGCTGCATTCGCGCAAGCTACGCGGGTTCGACGAACCGGCTTTTCGCTGACCCGCCGGGCCGGTTTCCCTGACCTGTCGCCCTGGCATGTCCTGCTGTCCCTGCAAGGAATCTTTCGCGTGACCGCCAACCGCACCGCACTGGCCACCAGTCCCGACACCTCGGGCGCCCCCGCTCCGGACACCTCGCCGGACAGCACCGCCACGCCCGCCGCGACCCGCCCGACGATCCCGCCCACGATCCGCGTGGTGGCGATGCCCGCCGACGCCAACGCGGCGGGTGACATCTTCGGCGGCTGGCTGATGTCGCAGATGGATCTGGCGGCCGGAACGACGGCCGCGCTGCGTGCGCGCGGACGCTGCGTGACGGTGGCCATCGACAAGGTCGTCCTGCATCAGCCGGTGCTGGTCGGCGACGAGGTCAGCCTCTATACCACCATCGTCCGCACCGGCCGGACATCGATGTCGATCCATGTGGAGACCTGGCGCCGCGCCCGGCATTCGCACGAAACCATCAAGGTCACCGAAGGCGTCTTCACCTTCGTCGCGATCGACGACGACCGCCGCCCCCGCCCCCTGCCGACGGAAACCGATCCCGCCTGACGGCGCGAGGCCGGAATCCCGTCGGGATCCAGGGCTCAGGCGCCCTGGTGGCTGGCGTCAGCGCGCCGCCAGCCGCACCGGGCCGGCAGCGGCCGCCTGCGCGGCCGGCGGCGCGACGGCGTTGACGACCGCCGGATCGAAGACCCGCAGGAAGCTGGCGGGATGGACGCCCATCCACAGCGTGACGATGGCACACGGCACCAGCACCGCCAGTTCCGGCCCCGTCAGGTCGCGCAGCATGGCGACGACCCCGCGCCCGGCGCCGCCGAACATCACCCGGCGATACAGCACCAGCATGTAGACTGCGCCCAGGATCATGCTGCTGCCGGCCAGGAAGGCGATCCAGAACGAGACGTGGATGGCGCCGACCATCACCAGCAATTCGCCGACGAACGCCCCGGTGCCCGGCAGGCCGATATTGGCCATGACGAACAGCATCGCCAGCGTCGCCAGGACCGGCATCTTGTGGGCCACGCCCGAGAACGCCTCGATCGACCGGGTTTCCGCCCGCCACGACACGGCGGCGACGCAGAAGAACAGGGCCGCGATCACCACCCCGTGCGACAGCATCTGGAAGATCGCGCCATCGATCCCCTCGGGCGTCAGGGTAAACAGCCCGACCGCGATCACCCCCATGTGCGAGAACGAGGAATAGGCGATCACCCGCTTCATGTCCGTCTGCGCCAGCGCGATGATCGCGGCATAGATCACCGCGATGACGCCCAGCGTCAGGACATAGGGTGCGAACAGCCGCGCCGCGTCGGGAAACATCAGGATGCCGAAGCGCAGCAGCCCGTAGGCGCCGGCCTTGGACAGCACGCCCGACAGCATGGCCGATGCCGGGGTCGGGGCCTCGGTATAGGCATCGGGCAGCCATGCATGCAGCGGGAACAGCGGCAGCTTCACCCCGAAGGCCAGCACGAAGCCCAGCAGCAGCCAGCATTGCATGGCCCGCGGGAAATTCGCATGCATCAGCGTGGGGATGTCGGTGGTGCCGGTTGCGTTCCACATCGCCAGCAGCGCAAGCAGCATGAACAGCGACCCGCCGAAGGTGAACAGGAAGAACTGGATCGACGCCCAGATCCGCTTCGGACCGCCCCATACGCCGATCATCAGGCTGCCCGGGATCAGCGTCGCCTCGTAGAAGACGTAGAACAACACAAGGTCCAGCGCCGAGAACAGGCCGACAAGGGTCGTTTCCAGCAGCAGGACCGCGACCATGTAGTCGCGCACCCGGCTCGTCACCAGCTTCCACCCGCCGATGATCGACAGCGGCGTCAGGAAGGTCGCCAGCAGCACGAACAGGATGCTGATCCCGTCGACCCCGGCATGGTACGAGATCCCGAAGGACGGCGCCCAGTCCAGCAGCTGCACGAACTGGAAGCCCGGCTGCTGCGGATCGAATTCGATCCACATCAGCACCGACAGCGCGAAGACCAACAGGCTGGTCCACAATGCCACCCAGCGCGACGCGCCCTCGACGGCCTCGGTGGTGCCCCGCATCAGCAGGATGGCAAGCGCACCGCCGAGCGGCAGATACGTGACGAGGGGAAGCAGGATGGGATGCACGTCGGTCTCATCGTCCGTGAATGATGCGCGAAGCCTATCCCCCTTCCGGTAGGGAAACCAGACGCCGGCCGCTCACGTTACGCCGAGGTGGAACGTTTCCCCTTGCTTTTCGTTTTGCACCGCCCGAATCCCGTGCCGCGATGCACAGGGCACGCGCGTCGGACCGCAGGCCGCAAGACGGTTCAACCGGATCGTCAGAACAGCAGGATCGCGCCGCCCGAGGCGGTGTCGTCGCTGGCGCTGTTCGCCCCGTGCGCGGCGGACTTCGTATGCGCATACTCTCCGACGAGGTTGAGCCAGTCCGTCAGGCTGTAATACACCGCCCCGATTTCGGATTCGTTCCGACGGACCAGCAGCGTGCTGTTTTCCCCCGGCGCCTGGTACAGATTGCTGACGCCGTAGCTGCCGACCAGCTTCAGCTTCCCGGCGACATTGTACATGCCCTGCACGTAATAGCCTTCCGAATCCCGCTTGCGGCCGTTCGCGGCGACGCCGTCGAAGAACAGCCCCGTCGTTCCCAGGCCGCTGCCCCGGTAATAATAGGCCACGGCCTGGGCCGCCCCGTAGGTCAGCTTGGCGCCGATCTCGCCGGCTTCGACCATGGCGCCCCGCGTGGCCGTGGGCGCGATGCCGGCGCCGGTCAGCGCCTGCTGGTGCTGCGTCAGGAAGCCGGCCCAGATCCGGCCCGTCAGGTCGCCGGCCGTGAAATCGTAGGTCACCTTGCCCTGCACCATCGGCGAGGAATGCTGCGTCGATTCCGCGGACAATCCGCCGCCGGCAAAATTGAATTCGTCCAGCGGCTGCAGCACGCCGATGGTGGCCTGGACGCCGGCGACGACGGGCGAGGCATAGGAAATCTGCGGGATCCAGTCCGCATAGACATAGCCGACGCCGATGCGCCCCAGCGAGGTATTGCCGGGACTGGCGTTGCTGCCGGTGGACCCGACGCTGAGAAGGGTGGCGTCGCTGAGGATCGCATCCCCGCCGAAGATCGCCAGGTCGCGGCCGATCTTGACCGTGCCGAAGGATGTCGTGCCGGCCGTGATATAGACCTGACGGAAATCGATGCCGGCCGTGCCCAGCCCGACGGGGCTGCCGCCGGTATTGGCGTTGAACGCGCCGTTCTTCGCGTTGTCGATGCCGGGATACATGCCCAGGACGGCGTTCAGGTCGATGCCCGACTGCGTCGTCTTCAGCTTCAGGATCAGCCCCGCCGGCAGCAGGCCGTTGCGCACGGCGGACGAGTCGAACCCGCTGGCGCCGGTCGACACCCCACCCGCCACGGGCATCCCCCCGGCCGGACTGTTGTAGGTATAGAATCCGTTGATGAAGCCGGACAGGGTGATGTCGATGGGACCGGCCCGGAAGGTCAGTCCCTTGCCGGCGACATATTTGTCGACCCGTACGACGCTAGCGCTGTCCAGCGCGGATCGCGTCGACAGCATCGCCGCCTGCGCCATCCGTGCGCTTTCCGCGGCGCTCGCCGCCGCCTGCCGCGCCTGGATCACGGACGGGTCCAGCGTCGGCCCGCCGATCACGACCGGCCCGGGCAGTTCCGTGTGGTGCGCCACCGCGACCGGCCCGGCCGCCTCGTCGCGCCGGGTCACGGCGACCCGCGCCGCCCGGGGGGAGGCGCCATGGGACGCGACATGGCCGCGATGCAGATGCTTGGCCAGCAGCCCGTCATGCTCGGCCTGGGTCAGGTTCCCCTTCATCAGAAGGATGTCGAGAAGGTCGGTATATTCGTCGGCCCGGGCGGCAGCCGCATCCAACATGGCACCCCCGGTCGCGCCCATGACAAGGACGGCCCCGATCCGGGCCAGGCTTCTTGCCGACATATGGCCTCCGTCTGTGGTCTTCGTTCTGGTTTGTTCTGACGTGATGACGTTCCGCCCGGCGACGGTGGCGCGTTTCACGCCCCCGCGAAAGACAGGGAGTGGCCGTCCGCCGGCACCGCACATCGCAAATGGCGGAAACCCACGATCATTTTCCCGAGACCACGCCGCATGCTCGATGGGGCCATGCGCTTCGGAGGCGTTTAAGCCGGCCGCTCAGCGGCGGCCGAACATCCGTTCCAGATCTGCCCGACTCAGCTTCAGCCAGGTCGGCCGCCCGTGGGAACAGGTGCCGGCGCGCGGGGTGCGCTCCATATCGCGGAGCAGGGCATCCATTTCCGCCCGGGTCAGGGTGCGGCCGGCGCGCACGCTGCCATGGCAGGCCATGCGGGCGATGATGGCATCCAGCCGCCCATCCAGCGCCCGGATATCGGCAGGGCCGGCCAGATCGTCCTCGGCCAGTTCCTCGGCCATGTCCCGCAGCAGGCCGGCCGGATCGTCGGTGCCCAGTAGGGCCGGCAGCGCCCGCACCAGCACGGCACCGCCGCCGAACGACTCGATTTCCACCCCCAGCGCCGCCAGGGTGCCGGCGAAGGACATCAGCAGATCCGCCTGCCCGCGCGGCAGGGTCACGACCTCGGGCAGCAGCAGGCGCTGTGCCCGGATGGTGCCGTCCAGATAGTGCGCCCGCAGCCGTTCGTGGGTCAGGCGTTCATGGGCCGCATGTTGGTCCACCAGCACCAGCCCCCCGTCGCCCGACACGGCGATGACGTAGGTGCCCATGACCTGCGCCACCGCCGCCCCCAGCGGATAATCGCCAGGATCAGGCAAGATCTGGTCGGGTCGGATCGGATCGGACGTGCCCTCCCCATCGGCGGGCGGCGCGGACCAGGAAGGGGCGGATGCCGTCGGGACCGGCATTCCGGCGTCGCCCGACGGGCCCGACACGATCCGTGCGGCGGGGCGGTCGCCCAGGTCCAGCCGCGTCGCGGCCAGGCCCTCAGGCCGCGCAAGGGGGGCCGCGAACGGGTCGGCGGACGGCCGGTCGGGCGGGGGATACCAGATCCGGGCCGGCGCGGACGGTCGCGATTGCAGCAGACCTGGCCGTACGCCCGCCGCCCCGGCCCCGCCCCCCAGTGCCCGGCCCAGCGCGCCGATCACCAGCGCCCGCACAGCCGCCGCATCGGCAAAGCGCAGTTCGGTCTTGGCCGGATGGACATTGACGTCCACCTGGTCGGGCGGAATCGTCAGCGACAGCGCGACCACCGCATGCCGTCCATGTTCGATCACATGCCGGTAGGCCACCCGCACCGCCGTCCGCAACACCGGATCGACAACCGGCCTGCCATTGACCAGCAGGATCTGCCCGGCCGCCGTGGCCCGGTGGACCGACGGGCCGCAGGCGAATCCGGCCAGGACCAGGTCGCCCCGCCGTCCCTCGACCGCCAGCATGCCGTCGGCGCCCTCGGCCTCCAGAATGGCGGCAACGCGTGATTCCATGTCCTGCGCCGGCAGGTCGAACAGCACCCGGTCGTCCAGTTGCAGGCGGAACGCCACCCCGGGCACAGACAGGGCCAGGCGGCGCACCGTGATGTCGGCATGTCCGGATTCGACACGGGGGCTCTTGAGGAATTTGCGCCGCGCCGGCGTGGCGAAGAACAGATCTTCGACCACCACGCGGGTGCCGGGCGGCCCGGCGCAGGGCTCCGGCACGCCCACCATGCCGCCCTCCACCGCGATCCGCCATGCGCTGTCGGCCCCATGCGGGCGCGAGACGACGCTCAGCCGCGCGGCGGCACCGATGGACGGCAGGGCCTCGCCCCGGAATCCCAGCGTTTCGATCCGCACCAGCGTCTCGTCCCGCAGTTTGGAGGTGCAATGGCGTTCGACCGCCAGCAGCAGATCGTCCGGCGCCATGCCGCACCCGTCATCGACGACCTCGATCCGCTCGATTCCGCCGCGTTCAAGCAGGACGGCAATGCGCCGCGCGCCGGAATCGATCGCGTTCTCGACCAGTTCCTTCAGTGCTGCGGCCGGGCGTTCGATCACCTCGCCGGCGGCGATCCGGTTGACCACCTGTTCCGACAGGCGCCGGATGACCGGACGGACGGGCAGGTGCGGCGAATCGGGCATGGTCTCAGGATAAAGCAGATCGCCGCCCCGGTGCAGGCCCAAAGCGTCAGCCGGCTGGCGGATCGGGCAGCAGCGGCCGCCGAAGAATAAAAAGCCGTTTCAAAAGCGGCCGTTATTATTGGCCGCTCTAAATATTACTGGCCGCCGCCCTTGACCGTCGGGGTCGCACCCTGGACGGGGCTGTTGCCCAGGGCCGCGTTCTGGCGCAGGCGACGGTTTTCCGCCTCGCCATCGACCACGCCGCCGGCGCCGCCGCCGTTCCAGAACATCAGGCGATCGACGAAGCCCTGCCCCGCCTTGCCCAGTTCACCCTTGTCCGGCGAGGTGGCGGCATTGTCGGCCTCGTCCACCAGGGCGGACTGGCCGGCGCTGGGCGGACCGCCCGCGCCCTGCAGCGCGACGTTGGGCGACAGGGTCTCCAGCGCCTGCAGGCGCGGGCTTTCGTCCTGCGGGCGCGAGGCATCGCTGTGCGGTGCCGCCAGTTCGTCGGTCGGCGGCATCGACAGCGGCGCGCGCGTCGTCACCGTGTATTCGTCCGGCGTTTCGCGTTCCAGCCCGAAGGCCCGCGTAACATCCGATCCGGTGCAACCGGCAAGGAGGATTCCGCCCGACATCAGGAGGGCGAACGACAGGAGACGGGTTACTGAGGGCGCCATGCTTCGCCTATTACCGTTCCTTTTCGGTTCCGGCAAGCGTCCCGCTCAACGCTGCCGCGCGCGGGCCGCGCCGGTCGGTCAGGCCGTCGATCAGCAGGACGGCCACGCCGCAATCGATCGCCGCGTCGGCAAGGTTGAACACCGGCCAGGACCAGCCATAGGCATGGGCGTGGATGAAATCGACGACCGCGCCATAATGCAGCCGGTCGATGACGTTCCCCACCGCGCCGCCCATGATCGCGCCCAGCGCACCCGCGACCCAGGGGCGGGTGGTGCGCGCGATCCACACCGCCAGCAACAGGACGATCAGCAGCGACACGGCCGGGAACACGATCCGGCCCGCCGCCCCCAGCCCGCCCAGCATGCCGAAGGTGATGGCGCGGTTCCAGACCATGGTGAAGTTCAGGAACGGCAGCAGCGCCACCGTCTCGCGGTCCGGCAGGTCGAAGCCGTACAGGATCCAGTATTTGCTGCCCTGGTCGATCAGCAGGACCAGAACGAACAGCGCCGCTCCTACCAGGCGGCACAGCCGGGCCGGGCCGGTCATGTCCCGGCCCGGGCGTCGACGACCTCGATACAGCGCAGGCACAGTTCCGGATGCGCGGCGACGGTCCCGACCTCCTCCAGCACCTTCCAGCAGCGGGCGCATTTATGCCCGCCGGCGGCACGGATGACCGGCGCGCCGTGCGCCCCGCCCGCGGGTACGGCGCCGCCCCCTTCGGCCGCCTCGCCGCCCGCAAGGTAGATCGAGGCCGCACCGACCTCCACGCTCACGCTGGCCTGCGACACGATCGCCAGTTCGCACCAGTCGATGTCGGCGAAACGCGCGGCCTCCTCCTCGGACAGCGGCAGATCCAGCGCCGCCTGCAGCGACGACCCCACCACACCGTCGCGCCGCGCGGCCTCGATTCCGGTGGTGACGACGCGGCGCACGGCGCGCAGGGTCGCCCAGCGATCGGCCAGGTCGGGGCGGATCCATTCCTCCGGCAGGATCGGGAAGGCATGCAGATGCACGCTCTCCTCCTCGCCGAACCGGGCGGTCCAGGCTTCCTCGGCGGTGAAGACCAGCACGGGGGCCAGCCAGGTGCACAGGCAGCGATGCAGATGATCCAGCACCGTCCGCGCCGCCCGGCGGCGCAGGCTGTCCGTCCCGTCGCAATAGAGCGCATCCTTGCGGACGTCGAAATAGAACGCCGACAGGTCCGTGGCGCAGAACCCGTGCAGCGCCCCGTAGACGCCGACCCATTCGTGGCTTTCCACCGCGCCGGCGATCAGGCCGCCCACCTCGGTCAGCCGGTGCAGCACCCATTGCTCCAGCTCGGGCATCTGCTCGTAGGGCACGCGCTCGGCCTCGGCGAAGCCGTCCAGCGCGCCCAGCAGCCAGCGCAGCGTGTTGCGCAGGCGGCGATACAGTTCGCCCTGCTGCTTCAGGATCTCGCCGCCGATGCGCAGATCCTCGTTGGTGTCGGAATTCATTACCCACAGGCGAAGGATATCGGCGCCCAGCGAGTCGTTGACATCCTGCGGGGCCACCACGTTGCCCAGCGACTTGGACATCTTGCGGCCCTGCTCGTCCAGCACGAAGCCGTTGGTGACCAGCGCGCGATAGGGCGCGACGCCCCGCGTGCCCACGCTTTCCAGCAGCGAGGACTGGAACCAGCCGCGATGCTGGTCCGACCCTTCCAGATACAGATCGGCCGGGAACGGCATCCCGTCGCGGCCCAGCACGAAGGCGTGGCTGGAGCCGCTTTCGAACCAGACATCGACGATGTCGAACACCTGTTCGTAATCTTCCGGGTCGCGCCCCTCGCCCAGGAAGCGCGCGGCCGGGGCGCTGTACCAGACATCCGCGCCCTCGGCGCGGAAGGCCTCGACGATCCGCGCCATCACCGCCGGGTCGCGCAGGACCTCGCCTGTGCGCTTCTCCACGAACACCGCGATCGGCACGCCCCAGGCCCGCTGGCGGCTGATGCACCAGTCGGGACGCCCCGCGACCATCGAGGTCAGGCGGTTGCGCGCCTGCGCCGGCACGAAGGTCACGTCGTCCAGCGCGCGCAGGGCGCGGGCGCGCAGATGGCCCTCGCCATCCATGCGGATGAACCATTGCGGGGTGGCGCGATAGATCACCGGCGCGCGCGACCGCCAGGAATGCGGATAGGAATGGACCAGGGTCGACCGGGCGACCAGGCCGGCCGGGGCCTGGCCGGCGGCGATCGCGCGTTCCATCGCCGCCGTCAGCGCGGCGCAGACCGGATCGGCGGCCTTGAAGACATGCGTGCCGGCGAACAGCGGCACCCAGTCGGCGTACCGTCCGTCATCCAGCACCATTTCCGGGACCTCGACCCCGTTCGCGACGGACAGGGCGAAATCGTCCTCGCCATGGGCGGGGGCCATGTGGACCAGGCCGGTGCCCGCGTCGGTGGTGACGAAATCGCCCGCCAGCAGCGGGACCTCGAAATCGTAGTTCTCGCCCCGCAGCGGATGCGCGCACACCGCATCGGTCAGCGCCTCGCCCGGCAGGGTATAGAGCACGTAATGATCGGTGATGCCGGCGGCGGCGCAGAAGGCCGGGATCAGGGCCTCGGCCACCAGCAGGCGCGCGCCGGGTTCCAGCATCGCCGCGTCGGTCACGCCGTCGACGCGCAGCACGGCATAGGTGATCTCGGACCCGAACGCGATGGCCCGGTTGCCCGGAATGGTCCAGGGCGTCGTCGTCCAGATGACCGCCGACACGTCCTCCAGGGCACGCCCGGGGGTCGGGTCGTGCAGGAAGGGAAAGGCGACGTGGATCGTCGTCGATTCATGGTCGCGATATTCGATCTCGGCCTCGGCCAGGGCGGTCTTCTCGACCGGGCTCCACATCACCGGGCGCAGCCCGCGATAGAGCAGACCGTTCAGCAGGAAGCGGCCGATTTCCTCGGCGATCGTGGCCTCGGAGGAAAAATCCATCGTGGCGTAGCGCCGGTCCCATTCCCCCTGCACGCCCAGGCGGCGGAATTCGGCGGCCTGCACGTCCAGCCATTTCTGGGCATAGGCGCGGCATTCGGCACGGAATTGCAGGATCGGCACCGAATCCTTGTCGCGTCCGCTCTTGCGGTATTCTTCCTCGATCTTCCACTCGATCGGCAAACCGTGGCAGTCCCAGCCCGGGACGTAATGCACCGCGAAGCCCGACATGCGGTGCGCGCGGTTGATGACGTCCTTCAGGATCTTGTTCAGCGCGTGGCCGATATGCAGGTTGCCGTTCGCATAGGGCGGCCCGTCATGCAGCATGAAGGACGGCCGGCCCCGGGCCTGCGCGCGCAGGCGCCCGTCCAGGTCGCACTGCGCCCACCGCGCCAGAATCTCCGGCTCCCGCTTCGGCAGGCTGCCGCGCATGGGGAAGCTGGTGGTCGGCAGGAACACCGTTTCCCGATAGAGATCCTGTGGTTTTGACTCGGTCATGACCCTGAATTTCTGACTTCTGGCGACAAGAATGACGGACAAGGCCCGATCGGGCCAGACAAAGGCAACCTTATGCGGAGCGGCGACCCCCGCGGTCAAGCACCGCACCGGACGGGCGCCGGTCACGACGGGCCGACCGCAGGAACCCGCCCCGGTTTGTGTTTCCCCACCGCCGTGGACTATTCTGTTCACAGAACAAGTCGCAACGGAACGAAGAGACACGGATGAACCTGGCACTGATAGCTCTCGCGGTCGGCGCATTCGCAATCGGTGTCACCGAATTCACCCCCATGGGCCTGCTGCCCGTCCTGGCGCGGGGCGTTCATGTCAGCGTGCCCCAGGCCGGGGGCCTCATCAGCGCCTATGCCTTCGGCGTCATGGGGGGCGCGCCGGTCATGACGCTGCTGCTGGCCCGCTACCCGCGCAAATACGCGCTCATCGGCCTGATGATCCTCTACACGATCGGAAACCTCGCGGCGGCCGCAGCCGATTCCTATACCCAGCTTCTGCTCGCGCGGGTCCTGACCAGCCTCTCCCACGGCGCCTTCTTCGGCCTTGGCGCGGTCGAAGCGGCCAGCCTGGTGGATCGCTCCCGCCGCGCCCGCGCCGTGGCCAGCATGTTCATGGGCCTGACCGTCGCCAATATCTTCGGCGTCCCCACCGCAACATGGCTGGGCGATGTCCTGGGGTGGCGCCAGGCCTTCGTGGCCATCTCGTTCCTCGGACTCATCTCCGCCGCCGCCCTCATCGCCGCGCTGCCGCTGGCCGAAGCCGGCACAAGGCCCGACGCCGCCGCCGAACTGAAGGTCATCCTGCGCCCCAACGTCCTGATGGCGCTCGGCGTCACCGTCATCGGCGCAGGCGCCATGTTCGAGCTGTACACCTACATCGCCCCCATGCTGGAAACCATCACCCACGCCAGCCCCAGCCTGGTGACCGCCGCCCTCATGCTGATCGGCATCGGCTTCAGCATCGGCAACGCGATCGGGGGCCGCACGGCGGACCGATCCCTCACCGGCACGCTCCTCACCTTCTTCCCGATCCTCGGCTTCATCATGCTGGCCTTCCCCTTCGCGGCACAGACACCGGCCGGCGCCCTGATCGGCGTCCTGCTCTGGGGCATCGCCAGCTTCTCCATCATGCCCGCCCTGCAGATGCGCACCATGCAGGCCGCGCACGAAGCCCCCGGTCTCGCCTCGTCGGTCAATATCGGGGCCTTCAACCTCGGAAACGCCCTGGGCGCCGCTCTGGGCGGCGGCGTCCTGTCATTCGGTTTCGGCTACGCGACAGTCTCCGCCCTCGGCCTGGCCCTCGCCGCCTTCGGCGTCCTGCTCGTCCTGGCATCCCGCCACGGGCGGCTCGCCCCCGAAGCCTGACCCCTCAGACGGAACCCTTCAGCCCCGTACCGCGCCGCTCAGACCCTGCCGCGCAGCATTTCGGCCAGATAAGCCCGAGCGGCGGTGGCGTCCAGGGCGATCTGGGTCTTCAGGGCGTCCAAGCCGGTGAATCGGCGTTCCTCGCGCAACAGGTCGTGCAGCGCGACCGACAGGGTCTGGTCGTACAGACCGCCCTCGAAATCCAGCAGATGGACCTCCAGCCGGCTTTCCTGGCCGTCATCGATGGTCGGGCGGCGGCCGATATTGGCGACGCCGGGCAGGGACCGGCCGTCCGTCAGGCGCACGGTCACGGCATAGACCCCGCGCGCGGGTTCCAGATGCCGGCCCAGCGGGATGTTCGCGGTCGGGAAGCCCAGCAGGCGGCCGCGCTTGTCGCCGTGCTGCACGACGCCGCGGATGGACCACGGGCGCCCCAGTTCCTCGGCCGCGCGTTCGGGGTATCCGTCCTGCAGCAGGCGGCGGATGCGTGTCGAGGAATAGGGACCGCCGGCATCCGCCAGCGCCGGCACCACCGTCAAGCCCAGCCCCAGTTCCTCGGCCCTTTCGGACAGGAAGGTGACGTTGCCGCCGCGCCGGTGGCCGAAGGCGAAATCGGCCCCGCAGGCCAGATGGCGCAGGCCCAGCCCCTCATGCAGCACATCGGTCACGAAGCGTTCGGCCGACATCGCGCTGAACGCGGCGTCGAACGGGATCTGAAAGACGTGCCGCACCCCCAGCGCCGACAGGGCCGACAGCCGTTCATCCGGCAGAGTCAGGCGGAAGGGCGGGTCCTGCGGACGGAACAGTTCGCGCGGGTGGGGTTCGAACGTCACGACCGCCAGTCCCAGGTCGGGCCGCGCCGCGTGCAGGGTGTGCAGCAGATGCGCATGACCCAGATGCACGCCGTCGAAATTGCCCAGCGCCGCCGCCATGCCGCGGGCCTCGGCCGGGATGTGGCGCCAGCCGGTGTGCAGGTGCGTCTTCATGCCGTCCTCATGCCGCCGGCAGCGCGAACAGCCGCGACACGTCGTCCAGCGTGGCGGCGACCGGATGGGCCGTGCCGGCAACCGTCCCGTCCTCGGCCCGGACCAGCTGGCAGGTGCGCAGACCGGCCTGCGCCGCGGCGTCCAGTTCGGCGACGATGTCCGACAGGAACAGGGTGCGGCCGGGTGTCCAGCCGGTCTCGGCCAGGATGGCGCGATAGCTTTCGGCCGCCCGCTTGCCGCCGATCCGCAGATCGTAGAATCCGTCGAACAGCGGGATGAAATCGCCCTCGGTCGTATGGCCGTAGATCAGGCGCTGCGCCGCCTCGGACCCCGAGGAATAGACCGCCAGCCGCAGCCCCGCCGCATGCCAGCGCCGCAAGGCGGGGGCCACGTCCGCGAACAGGGTGGCCCGCAGGGCGCCGGTGCGATAGCCATCGGCCCAGGCCAGACCCTGCAGGGCCTTCAGCGGGCCGATCTTCTCGTCCGCGTCCATCCAGGCATTCAACTGCGCCAGCGGCGGCACGCCGGGGGCGAGGTCCGCGATCTCGGCCACCGCCGCACGGACGGCGGGGTCGTCGGCCCGCTGCGCCAGCAGGACGGGCATCGCCGCCCGCGCGTAGGGAAACAGGACGCTATGAACGAAAGAAACCGGAATGGTGGTCCCCTCGATATCCAGCAGGACCGTATCGATCCCGGCCGACACGCATGCCGTCGCCGTCATGTCTTCAACGCCTTCAGGTGACGGGAAACTGCCGGGCGATGTCATCGCCCGTGTAGCGGGCGACCCAGCCCGTGGTGTCGGTAAAGACCCGCAGCGCCACGACATCGGGTTCCGGCCCCGCGTCGAACCAGTGCGGAATCCCCTCGGGGACCGAGATCAGGTCGCCCTCGGTGCAGCGCACGTCATAGACATGGCCCCCGACATGCAGCACGAAATTGCCCCAGCCATGGACGAAGAAACGGACCTCGTCCTCGCTATGCGTGTGTTCGGACAGGAATTTGTCGCGCAGCGCGGCCAGGTTCGGGGTGGCGGCGCTGATCCGAACCACGTCCGCCGATCCGGCCCCGGTCTCGCCCATCAATTCGTCCAGATAGGGACGATAGACCGTCAGGACCTCGTCCGGCGTGGCGTCGCGGGGCGGCACCACCGGGCTGTCCCAGCGTTCGAAACGGACGCCTATGCCGCGCAGCACCGCCGAGATCTCCGCCGGCTCCTCGGTTCGCTGCATGATCGTGTCGGGACTGTCGTCGCGATAGACGGTCAGGCGGCTCATCGACCGATCTTCCTTCGTTCCAGTTCGCAGGCCAGCAGGAATTCCAGCCCCTCCAGCCGCGCCAGGGCGATGTCCATGCTTCCGCCCCAGACATAGACGCCATGGCCACGGATCACATAGCCCGCCGGCATCCGGCCCAGATGCGGCGCGACCGCCCGCGACAGCCGGGCGATGTCCTGGTCGTTGTCGAAGACCGGCAGGCGCACGGTCGCATCATGGGTGTCCTGTCCCTCGAACACCTTCAGCACCTCGTAGCCCGACAGGACGATGGCATCCCCGTCCGCCGCCATCGACAGCACGGTCGAGGCCACGGAATGGCCGTGCAGCACCGCGCCGACATCGGGGGCGAAGGCATAGACCTGGCAATGCAGCAGCGTCTCCGCGCTGGGCCGGTCGCCCGCATGCACCGCACGGCCGTCCGGCGCGACCTCGATCACGCCGTCCGGGGTCAGATGGCCCTTGTGGCCCCCCGACCGGGTGATGGCGATCCGTCCATCGGCCAGCCGGCGGCTGATATTGCCGGCCGTCGCGGGCACCCAGCCGAAGCGGTCCATCCGCCGTCCCGCCGCGACGATGTCCTGCACCGCCCCGGCCCACGGGTCGGCAAAACCCATATTGTCCATGTCAGCCCGTCCCGCGCCGGCCTGTCAGGAGTGGGAGGAGCCGGACGGACGCCCCGCGCCGGTGAAGCTGGCGTCCTTCTGCGCGTCGACCACGGGACCGGGCGGCGCGATATGCCCGCCGGGCTGGCCCGGGGCGCCGGCCTCCATCGATTCGTCGTCGGCCATGTTCTTCTTGAACGATTTGACGCCCCGCGCGACGTCGCCCATCAGCGTACTGATCTTGCCGCCGCCGCCAAACAGGACCAGCACGACCGCAAGCACGATCAGCCAGTGCCAGATGCTCAAGCTACCCATAGCACACCCTCGATTCCGCGCCGTGACGCGAAGCTGCGTTCATCCATTGCCGGCATTCCGTCGCCGGCGCCGGCCGGCCCCGTACCGTGAAACCGCTCCATGACATGGAACCGCATCGTCCGTCATGCAAGCGCCGTCTTCCCTGTCCCCCGTCAGGCGTCCGGGGACGGACGCCGCGGCAGGTCGCGGGAAATGAAGCCGTACGTCGGATAGACGCTTTTTCCCATGCTGTGAACCGGCTGCCACCAGACCCGCACCGCCGACCAGTCGTTGTCGGGCGACACGTCGACCACCGGCACGCCATGGTCGACGCGCCCTGGTTCCCAATTCGCCTGGTCGACCAGGATCGCCCGCGTGCCCCGTACCTGGCGGACGACCGACACATGCCCGTCGGGCAGGCGACGGGTCGAGCGGAACACCAGGACGGCGCCGGGGGCGGGCATGCGGGAATGGGCATAGACCCCGGCGGATTGGCGCCACCACCCCGCCGCCGCCCCGCTGAGCCGCAGCCCGGTCTCGGACCGGGCATAGGGCGCGCACTGCACCGATCCGTTCCACCCGCCGCCGCATGCCGCCAGCGGCAGTACGCCCGCAACCGCCAGCACCCCAGCAAGGCGTCCGGCCCCGCGACCCGTCGGGCCACCCCTCATATCGACTTCATCCGGAAGATCCGTTCCTCGGCTTCATCGGGGTCCATGTCCAGGGCGGCCTCGGCGACGGCGCGGCCGAACCCGGCCCGGGCCATCGCCTCCAGCGCCCGCAGGCGGCGCGCGAACGCCCCGTCGTCGTCGTGATCCCCGGCCGGACCGAACGGCCCCACCCGCCGCTTGCGCGCGAAGACCAGCGCCGCCGCGAGTTCGGTCTCGTACCCCGCGCCGTCGCGCGTGCCCAGCGCGTCGTCCAGCACGGCGTCGGCCACGTCCTCCCCTACCCCGCGCGCGGCAAGATGCGCCTGCACCGCGCGGCGCGACCGGCCGACACGCGTCAGCGACCGGGCCCGCGACCCGGCGAAGGCCGCGTCGTCCACCGCCCCCAGGTCGGCCATGTCACGCACCACGTCGGCGACCAATGCGCGCGCCGTGGCGGCCTGGGATTCGATCTCGTCCGAGGGATGTCCGGCCTCTGCCGCACCGCGGGCCCAGCGCTGCACCATCCGCGCCAGCACCTGCTCCAGCCCGGCCCGCGTGGTGCCGAAGCGCGCCAGATGCGCCAGCGCGGTCGCGCGCAGGGCGGCGCGATCGGGCGCCGGGCCGTCAGCCCGCCGCCCGCGCCGCTTCGTTGCCGGTGCCGTACGATCCGTCATGCGGGCCAGCATGGCACAAACCTGCCGGAACGGGGAACAGCCCCCGCCCGAACGACCGATCCCGGACGAATATCGTGGGCGAATACGCGGCATGCGCGCGACGGGATGCGACAGAATTTGACTTGTGGCCTCACCCGCCCGCATCATGCCCGCGAGACGAATGCCTGCCCGCCCCCGGCGTGTGGGCCGTTTCGCGTTTCAGATCTTCCCGCAACCCGGACAGCAAACGACCCCGGACAGAGAACGACAAGGTCCATCATGATTCCCGCCCTGATGCCCACCTACAACCGTGCCGACCTCGCCTTCGAGCGGGGAGAAGGCTGCTGGCTGTACACGGCGGACGGACGACGATTCCTGGACCTGGGCGCGGGCATCGCGACCTCGTCGCTGGGACACAACAACCCCCACCTGGTCGCGGCCATCGCCGGACAGGCGGCGCGGGTGATGCATGTGTCGAACCTGTATCGCGTCCCTCAGGCCGAACGGCTGGCGGAACGGCTGGTCGCCGCCAGCTTCGCCGACAGCGTCTTCTTCTGCAATTCGGGCGCCGAGGCGAACGAAGGCATGGTGAAGATGATCCGCCGCGCCCAGGCCCGCGACGGCCATCCGGAACGCAACCGCATCATCTGCTTCAACGGCGCGTTCCACGGGCGCACGCTGGCGATGCTGGCGGCCACCGGCAACCCGAAATATCTCGACGGGTTCGGCCCGGCGGTCGAAGGCTTCGACCATGTACCGATGAACAACATGAACGCCGTGCGCGCCGCGATCACGGCCGAGACCGCCGGCATCATGATCGAACCCGTGCAGGGCGAAAGCGGCGTCAACGTCGCCGATCCGCGCTTCCTGCAGGAACTGCGCGCCGCGTGCGACGAGTTCGGCCTGTACCTGGGCATGGACGAGGTCCAGAGCGGCATGGGCCGCACCGGCCGGCTGTTCGCCCATGAATGGTCGGGCGTGACCCCGGACGTGATGTCCACCGCCAAGGGCATCGCCGGCGGCTTCCCCATGGGTGCCATCCTGGCGACCGAGGCGGTGGCCCGCCACCTGACGCCGGGGTCGCACGGGACCACGTTCGGCGGCAATCCGCTGGCCTGCACGGCGGCGAACGCGGTGCTGGACGTCCTGCTGGCCCCGGGCTTCCTCGACCAGGTGCAGGCGCGCGGCGCCCTGCTGGCGGGGTACCTGGACGATCTGGTCGCGGCCTTCCCCGACGTCTTCGACGCGCGGCGCGGCATCGGCCTGATGCTGGGCCTGCGCTGCGTGGCGCCGGTCGGCCTGGTGCAGGACGCCGCGATGCATGAAGGCGTGCTGGGCGTGACCGCCGGGGACAACGTCCTGCGCCTGGTGCCGCCGCTGGTGATCACCGAGGACGATTGCGCCGAGGCCGCCCGCCGCCTGCGCCACGCCGCTCTGCGGGTGCGCGCCCACCTGGCCGCCCAGCTGGCAATGACGTCGGCCGGACAGGAGAGCGCGGCATGAACGTGATTCCGACCGGTCCCGTCCGGACCGCCGCCATGCCCCCGCGCCATTTCCTGGACCTGCGCGATTTCGACGGCGCGACGCTGCGCGCGATCCTCGATCTCGGCAGCCGTATCAAGCGCATGCAGCACGGCCGCGCCCGCCCGCTGCATCCGCGCCAGCCGCTGCTGGGCCGCGCGCTGGGCCTCATGCTATCCAAGCCTTCGACACGCACCCGCGTGTCGTTCGAGGTCGGCATGCGCCAGCTGGGCGGCGACGTCATCCTGCTGTCGCCCAACGACATGCAGCTCGGCCGGGGCGAGACGATCGCCGACACGGCGCGCGTGCTGTCGCGTTTCGTCGACGCCATCGTCCTGCGCACCGGCGACACGGCGGTGCTGCACGAACTGGCGCGCTGGGCCAGCGTGCCCGTCATCAACGGCCTGACGCCGGATTCCCATCCGGCGCAGATCCTGGCCGACATCATGACGTTCGAGGAACATCGCGGCCCGATCGCCGGACGGACCCTGGCCTGGGTGGGCGACGGCAACAATGTGGCCACGTCCCTGATCGAAGCCGCCGCCCTGTTCGGCTTCCGCCTCCGGCTGGGCACGCCGACCACGCACGCGCCATCGGACGACGCCCTGGCGTGGGCACGGCAGGCGGGCGCCGACATCACGGTGACGACGGACCCGCGCGACGCGGTGGCCGGCGCGGACTGCGTCATTACCGACACCTGGGTCAGCATGTCCGACACCGACGCGGCGCAGCGCCTGGTGGCCTTCACACCCTATCGCGTCGATTCGGCCCTGATGGGACATGCCGCCCCCGGCGCCCTTTTCATGCATTGCCTGCCCGCCCATATCGGCGAGGAAGTGACCGAGGACGTCTTCGAGGGCCCCCGTTCGGTGGTGTTCGACGAGGCCGAAAATCGCCTGCACGCCCAGAAGGGCCTGCTGGTGTGGGCCATGGGCGGCGAACGCTGGCAGGATTACGGACAGGAGGACGCGACCCCATGACCACCGGCCCCGCCGAAGTACCCGCCCACCCCACCACCACCGAGGACGTGCCGGCGACCCCGGGCTGGGTGGAAGGCAGCGTGGAGGCCGCCTTCGCCACCCTGCCCTGCACCGGCCCCGGCGTGACGGTCCTGCGCAACGCCTACCTGGATTGCCTGGCCGGGGCCAGCCGGACCGAGGATCTGGACGCCGCCCATGACCGGTGCCGACAGGCCCTGCTGAAGGCGCTGGCCGCCAAGGAAAGGGTCCAGCCCGAGGTTCTGCGCATCTTCGAGACTAAACTGGAAGCGCTGGAGGCCGAAATCAGCGCCCGCATCTGAAAGAGGCAAGTTTTAAACCGGTTTGAAATCGCCCTGTCGGCGATCCGGCACGCGTTTTCTGGCACTTCGCTGCGCATGACCATCAAGGCCGCCCCGCCCCGAGGCCCGGCATATGTTTGCCCCCATCGGGGTGGGGCGCAGGAAACGTGCGCCTGATCGCAGGCCCACCCCCTGAATAAAACAGCCTGCCCCCGTCCGCACAGGATACCCCATGATCCACACCCCTGCCTTCCTCGACACCCATCGGCCCGATGTGCCGGACCTGGTCGTGCCCCAGGGGGTGACGCCGTTCTACCTGGCCGGACGGCCGGTGCGCGGGCGGCTGGTGCGGGTCGGCGCGCTGGCGGACGCGCTGCTGACCCGGCACGATCACCCGGACATCGTCCTGCGACTGGCAGGCGAGGCGCTGGCATTGGTCGGCGGTCTGGCGTCGGCCTTGAAATTCCAGGGCTCGTTCTCGGTGCAAGCGCGCGGCGACGGGCCGGTGTCCTCCCTGGTCGCCGACTGCACGCATGCGGGCGCGCTGCGCTTCCACGCGCGTTCGGACGCCGCACGGATCGCGGAACTGGCGGCCACCGACCCGGATGTGGATGCGGGGCGGCTGCTGGGGGCGGGCTATCTGGCCTTCACCGTCGACCAGGGACCCGACACCGACATCCACCAGGGCATCGTCGAGATCCAGGGCGCGTCGCTTTCGGACATGGCCGCGCATTATTTCCAGACCAGCGAACAGCATGCCTGCTGGATCCGCCTGGCCTGCGTGCACACCGATGCCGGCTGGCGGGCCAGCGCCCTGCTGCTGGAACGTATCGCGACCGAGGGCGGCATCGCGGCCGAACATGCGCCCGCGGGTGACGAGGACGACAGCTGGACCACCGCGGTCACCCTGGCCGAGACCGTCACGGACGCCGAACTGACGGACGAAACCCTGCCGCCGGAAGATCTGCTCTACCGCCTGTTCCACGCCGAGGACGTCTGCGCCGACCGCCCGCGCGCCCTGGCCTTCGGCTGCCGATGCAGCCGCGCCCGCCTGTCGGGCATCCTGGAGACGTTCTCCACCGACGACCTGGACCACATGACCGAGGGCGGAACGATCAGCATGAGCTGCGAATTCTGCAATATCTGCTTCCGCTTCCCGCGCGCGGAGATCGGCGGCGCCTGATATGCGGCGCCGTGGCGCACGGATATGTGGCCGGATCATGGCGGCCGATTGACCGGCGCGACGCGGAACGGCAGGCTTGCGACAGTTTTCTGTTTTGCCTGTGCTTTCTGCCGTCCTCTGTCGATCCACCCGTTGGAGATGCCATCCATGCGCCTGTCACGCCGGACTGCCCGGCTGTCCCTGCTGCTCCTGCTTGCCTGCCCGCTGCTGCCGCTGGCGGCGTGCGACGAGACGCCGCCGCAGACCAGCTTCGCCCCCCTGCATTACGATTACCTGCCCGTGCTGCACCTGAACGTGGGCACGGTGACGACCGTCGATAACGGGCAGCCGGGATCGGTTCCAGGGGACATTTCCGGCCGCGCGCCCACCCCGCCCGACCAGGCGCTGCTGCGCATGGCGGCGGACCGGCTGATGGCGGTGGGCAATGCGGGCAGCGCGATCTTCACCATCGACGGGGCGTCGATCCTGCATCTGCCCGGCGGCGTGCTGGACGGACGGATGGACGTGCATCTGGACATCGTGACGGCGAACGGCCAGCACGCCGGCTATGCCGAGGCTCATGTCCGCCGCACCTTCCGCCCCAGTTCGTCCGACGGGGACGGCAATGCCGACACCCAGGCGCATCTCTACACCCTGACGTCGCAGATGATGCAGGACATGAACGTCGAGCTGGAATTCCAGGTCCGTCACCATCTGGCGGACTGGCTGGTGGAAACCAGCGGAGCGGCATCGACCAGCGCGATCCAGCAGCAGGCGCTAGGCCTGCCGGGCGCACAGCCGCCAGCGACGCCCGACCTGGTAGCCCCCGCGGCGGCCGCCCCACCCGTACCGCCCGCCGCCGTTCCGGCAACGCCCGCCGCTCCGGCCGTGCCCGCCAGTCCGCCGGCAGGTGACGTGCCCGACGCGGTGTTTCCGACCGGCGCGCCGTCCGACGCCGTTCCCGCGACGCCGGCCGCCCCACGTACGATGTCCCCGCAGCCCGGTTACCTGACCCTGCCGCCCGGCACGCCGTCCACGTCCTCGACGACACCGAACGCAACGACCGGCACGACGGCAAACGGCGGCTATTGACCGCCGCGCGCAAGGCGACCGGACGTTCCCATCCGGTCGCCAGCAGCCGCCAGGAACCGGCGGTCAGCCCTTCAGGGCGTCCAGCACCAGTCCCGTCGTCAGGATCTGCGGCAGGGGCCGGCCTTCGCCGCCGCCGGCCGGATAATAGAGGTAGAACGGCACCCCCGCGCGGCCGTGGGCCTCGAGGAAGGCGCTGATTTCCGCGTTGCGGTTGGTCCAGTCACCCTTCATGTAGACGATCCCGCGGTCATGGAACGCGGCCTGCACCGGGGCGGAGGACAGGGCGACCCGCTCGTTCACCAGGCAGGAAATGCACCACGCCGCCGTCATGTCCACGAAGACGGGACGACCCTGCGCCCGCAGCGCCGCCAGGCGGGTCGTGGAAAACGGTTCCGCCCCGTCGGCACGCACTGCCGGTCCGCCCTCGTCGCCCCCGGCCATCGGCTGGCCCAGTCCCGGCAGCAACGCCAGCACGATGCCCAGCGCCGCCAGCGCCATCGCGCGGCACAGGCGAATCCGGCGCGCGGGCGCGTCGCGCATCGCCATGCCCTGCGCCAGGCCGGTCAGCCACGCGGCCAGCCCGACCAGCACCAGGCCGGTGCCCAGCACCGCCACCGCGCCCGCCCCGGCCTGCAACGCCAGCACCCACAGCAGCCATACGCAGGTCCCCAGGACCGGAAAGGCCAGCCCCTGCCGCAGGATGTCCATCCACGGGCCCGGACGCGGCAGGTACCGCGCCAACCCCGGCACGCCCGCCAGCATCAGGTAGGGCGCGGCCAGCCCCGCACCCATCGCGATGAAGACCAGCATCGCCACCGGCGCCGGGGCCGACAGAGCCCCGGCGATGGCCGCCCCCATGAAGGGGGCGGTACAGGGCGTTGCGACCAGTACCGCCAGAACCCCGGTCATCGCGTCGCCCAGATACCCCGAACGCACCGTGCCGGCGCCCCCCAGAGCCGCGATCCCGTTACCCATGCCGAACACGCCCAGCAGGTTCAGCGCGACCGCGAACAGCAGCCAGCAGATCGCCGCGACGAAGGCGGCCGACTGGAACTGGAACCCCCAGCCCGCGACGGCGCCCGCCGCCCTTACGGCCAGGATGATGCCGCCCAGCGCCGCGAAGGCGCCCACGACGCCGGCGGTGTACGCCCCCGCTCCGGCCAGACGGGCCGACGCCCGGCCGCCGGCCAAGCGGGTCAGGGCCATGGCCTTCATCACCAGCACCGGAAACACGCAGGGCATCAGGTTCAGGACCAGCCCGCCCCCGAACGCCAGCAGCAGGATGTGTCCGATGCCGGCCATCCCCGCCGGCGCGTCGGCCGGCGCCGTCGCCTGCGGCCCCGCAACGGCGCCGGGACGCGCCGAGATCGATAATCCCCGCTCCTGCCCCGCCGCGTCCTTCAGTACCACCACGCCGTCCAGGGTCGCTGCGGAATGGAAGGCATCGCCGGGCTTCAACGCCAGGGTCAGTCCGCCCGCGTGCACCGACAGCTTCTGCACGGCGTCCTGGTCGATCGCCCCGGCCACCAGGGGCATGAACCAGGCATCGCGCACCGTGTCGGACGACAGCCCGTCGCCCGACAGGCCCAGCGTCCCGTCCGGTGCGATCGTCGCCGCGAACGGCGAGGCCGCAGGCAGCGCCGCGGCGGCCTGCGCGAACAGCGGGGCCTCGGCCGACGGGGCGGGATCGCCGTCGGGCAGCGTCAGCGTGAAGACGCCATGTTCGGGCACGCACACGGCGGCACAGACCAGCCAGTCGGCGGTGGCCTTCAGCACCATGGCGCCGTCGGCCGCCTCCGCCGCCGCGACCGGGCGCAGTTCGGCAGGCAGCACCACGTCGCCGGTATAGGCGTAGGACATCAGCGGTCCGTCGCGCAGGCGTTCGGGCACCGGCCAGGCGATGACGCCCGCCTGGCCGGTGGCCCCGCCCGTGCCGCGCACATCCAGGGTCGGCGCCTCGCCCGCGTCGCCGGGATTGATCCAGTAGGTGTGCCATCCCGGCTGCAGCCGCAGGCGCAGGCCGACATGCAGCGGCACCCCGGGACGGTAGCGATCCGTGTCGGTCACCAGCGTCGCCGTGTCGCGCGCGCTGACGACCGGCGTACTTTCCGCCGCCCCGGCAAGGCCGGGCGACAGCGCCACGAGGGCGAGCAGGAAGACTGGCAGAAGCCGGGACAGGATCACGAACGCATTCTCCGGTAGGCAGGCGGCGTGCGCCGGTGATTGCCGGCGCCGGGCCGCGGACGCATAAGCAGGATATGGACTACCGCCCCGCCCTGCAAAACCCCGCTTGTTTCATCCCGGCCGACCTGCCGGTGGCCGAGGTTCTGCCGGCCCTGCGCGACAGCCTGGTCCGGGTGCCGGGCGCGGTGCTGGTCGCACCGCCCGGCGCGGGCAAGACCACGACAGTGCCGCTGGCGCTGCTGGACGCCCCATGGCGCGGTGACGGACGGATCGTCATGCTGGAACCCCGCCGGCTGGCCGCCCGCGCCGCCGCGCAGCGGATGGCCGGCCTGCTGGGCGAGGATGCCGGCGGGCTGGTCGGCTACCGCACGCGCCTGGAGTCCGCCGTGTCGGAGCGCACGCGCATCGAGGTGGTGACCGAGGGGCTGATGGTCCGCCGCCTGCTGTCCGACCCGACGCTGGACGGCGTGGCGTGCGTCATCCTGGACGAAATTCACGAACGGTCGCTGGACGCCGACGTCGCGCTGGCGTTCTGCCTGGATCTGCAACGCAGCCTGCGGCCGGACCTGCGGCTGGTGGCGATGTCGGCGACCATGGACGGCGCCGCGCTGGCGACCCTGATGGATGCCCCCCTGATCGAAAGCGCGGGCCGGATGTTCCCGGTGGAGATCCGGCATGCCCCCCGCGACATTCCCCATCTGCGCGACCTGCCCGACGCCATGGCCCGGACGATCCGCGCCGCGCTGGCCGAGCATGCGGGCGACATCCTGGCCTTCCTGCCCGGCGTGGGCGAGATCCGGCGCACCCAGGCGGCGCTGGCGGGCGTGCCGGCCGACGTGCTGTCCCTGTATGGCGAAATGCCCCCGGCCGAGCAGGACCGGGTGCTGCGGCCCGCCCCGGACGCCGGGCGGCGCGTCATCCTGGCGACGTCGATCGCCGAGACGTCGCTGACGGTGCCCGGCGTGCGGATCGTCGTCGATGGCGGCTTCCGGCGCAGCCCGCGCCTGGATCCGGGAACCGGACTGTCCCGGCTGGAAACGGTGCGGATTTCCCGTGCGGCGGCGGCGCAGCGCGCCGGCCGCGCGGGGCGCGAAGCCCCCGGCACCGCCCTGCGCCTGTGGAGCGAGGCAACGGGGCGCGGCATGGCCCTGCATGACCGGGCCGAGATCCTGGATGGCGAACTGACCGGCCTGCGTCTGGACACCGCCGCATGGCAGGCGGCGATGGGCACCCCGCCCGACGCCCTGCCCCTGCCCGATGCCCCGCCCAACGGCGCGTTCGAGGCCGCGCGGACCTTGCTGGCGGACCTGGGCGCACTGGATGACGCCGGCCGGATCACGCCGGCCGGCCAGCGCATGGCGGCGCTGGGCGCGCATCCGCGTCTGGCGGCCATGATGCTGGCCGCCCGTGATCCGGCCGAAGCCGCCCTGGCGGCCGACATCGCCGCCCTGCTGGAAGAACGCGATCCCCTGCGCGCCCGACCCGCGCCGGCCGGTCGGGGGACTGGACGCGGGGCGCCCGCCATTCCGCCCGCCGACATCGCCCTGCGGCTGGACCTGCTGGCCGGCGCCGACCATCCGGACGCCGATCGCGGCGCGCTGGCGCGGATCCGCCAGGCAGCGGGGCAATATCGCCGGCGCATGGGCCTGCCCGGGGGCCCGCGCGGAGGCACCGCCGCGGCGGGCGACCCCGGGGCCCTGCTGGCAGCGGCCTTTCCCGACCGCATCGCCCAGCGGCGCGGCGAGCCCGGCAGCTTCCGCCTGTCGGGCGGCGGCGGCGCGCGCCTGGGCAAGACCGACCGCCTCGCCGATGCCGGCCTGCTGGCGGTCGCGACCCTGCAGGTGCGCGTGGCGGCCGATATCCGGCTGGCCGCGCCACTGGATCCCGACCGCCTGCCCGACAGCCTGCGCGCCCGCGCGCACGAACAGGTGGAAACGACGCTGGACCCGGTGACCGGCGCGGTCATGGCGCGTCGCCGACTGCGGCTGGGGGCACTGGTCCTGCGCGACCGCACCGTGGCCGCCGCGCCCGACGAGGTCGCGGGCCTGCTGCTGCGCCAGGTGGCCGACCGGCTGGACAGCACCCTGGGCTGGACGCCGGCGGCGCGGCAGTTCCAGGCCCGGCTGGCGCTGGCGCGCACCCTGCCGGGGCGCGAGGACCTGCCGGACCTGTCGGATGCGGCGCTGGCCGCCGGGGCGGCGGACTGGCTGCCGCCGTGGCTGCCCGGCCTGACCCGCCTGTCCGAGGTCACGGCACTGGACGTGCTGGCGATCCTGCGCGGGCACCTGGACCATGCGACGCTGGCCTGGCTCGACCGGACGCTGCCCACCGCCCTGGACCTGCCGGGGGGACGCGTGCCCGTCGATTATACCCAGCCGGTGCCCACCGCCTCGGCACGTGCGCAGGCCTTCTACGGCGTGCGCGAGACCCCTCGCCTGGCCGACGGACGCATTCCACTGCAGATCGCCCTTCTGTCGCCCGCCGGACGGCCGCAGGCGATCACCGCCGACCTGGCTGGATTCTGGGCCGGATCCTGGGCCGACATGCGTCGGGACATGCGCGGGCGCTATCCGCGCCACGACTGGCCTGAACACCCCGCGACCGCCACGCCGCCCGCTTGGCGGGACCGGCCGGGACGGCCATGACGCCGCCGCAATTATCGGCTATCGTCCGCTCCGTTTGCCCGCGCAGACCATTACGACATGAACAGGATCCCGTACCCATGCGGCGGATGGTCGCCCAATCCCTACGCCGCCGCGCGATGCCTGCGGCCCTGTTGCCTGCATTTCTGCTGCCCGCCCTGGCCGCCCTTCCTGCGAGGGGACACGCGGCCGACGCCCCCCTGTTCGCCCCGCCCGCGCCGCCGCTGGTGACCTCGGGACCGCTGACCTTCGCGCCGCTGGTGCGGCTGGTCGTCCCGGCCGTCGTCAATATCGCCGTGACGCAGGATGCCGACGACCCGCACAAGCGCCAGCCCGTCCCCCCCGGCGTCAAGGGCACCCCGTTCGAACGCCGGTTCCGCGACCGCATGCGCTCGCGCGGCGAGGAAATGCTGGGGGCCGGGTCCGGTTTCATCGTCGACCCCAGCGGCGTGATCGTGACCAACAACCATGTGGTGGGCGAGGCCGACCGCATCACCGTGTCGCTGTCCGACGGGACGGAATTTCCCGCCAAACTGCTGGGCAGCGACGACCTGACCGACATCGCGGTCATCCGGATCCAGGCCCCGCACCCGCTGCCGTTCGTGACCTGGGGAGACAGCCGGCAGATCAATGTCGGCGACTGGATCATGGCGGCGGGCAACCCGTTCGGACTGGGCTCGTCGGTGACGGCCGGGATCGTGTCGGCGCGCGGACGCGACATCGGCGCCAGCCCGTTCGACGATTTCCTGCAACTGGACGCCCCGATCAATCCGGGCAATTCCGGCGGCCCGTCCTTCAATCTCAGCGGCCAGGTGGTGGCGCTGAATACCGCCATCGTCTCGCCCACCGGAGGGTCGGTGGGCATCGGCTTCGGCATTCCTTCGGAAATCGTCGCCCCCATCGTCGCCGAACTGCGCCGGACCGGGCATATCGACCGCGGATGGCTGGGCGTGACCCTGGCGGACGGCGATACTCATGACGGCGTGCGCATCACCGACATCGACCGCGGCGGCCCGGCCCAGCAGGCCCACCTGCACACCGGGGACATCGTCCTGACGGTGGGGGACGAACCGATGGACAGTTCCCGTACCCTGATCCGCACCATTGCGGCGGAACATCCCGGATCGACCGTCCAGGTGAAGATCCGCCGCCACGGGGCGGTGCTGACGGTGGCGGTGGTCGTCGCCCACCGCCCCGAAGGCATGGACGACTGAGGTTTGTCCGGACGCGCGGGAGGTTCATTGGGACCGTCGCACTGGTCAGGCGGGCGCCTGCGGGGGTAGGATGCGGCCATCACAGGAACCGGGAGCCGGACCGACATGCATATCCTGGTCGTCGAGGATGATCCGACCGTCCGCAATTTCGTCGCCAAGGGCCTGCGCGAGGCCGGGCATCTGGTCGAACCCGTGGATAACGGCAAGGACGGCCTGTTCCTGGCGGTCAGCGAGAATTTCGACCTGATCATCCTGGACCGCATGCTGCCGGGCGGGATCGACGGCCTGCGGCTGCTGGAGACGATCAGGGCCCAGAACAACAGCACCCCGGTCCTGCTGCTGTCCGCACTGGCGGACGTCGACGACCGCGTGCAGGGGCTGAAGGCCGGCGGCGACGATTACGTGACCAAGCCCTTCGCGTTCAGCGAACTGCTGGCCCGTGTCGAGGCCCTGTCGCGCCGGGGCCGCGCCGACAACGCGCCGCAGACGCGCCTGGTCGTCGCGGATCTGGAGGTCGACCTGCTGTCGCGCTCGGTCCGGCGCGGGGGGCAGAAGATCGACCTGCAACCCCGTGAATTCCGCCTTCTGGAATATCTGATGCGCCATGCCGGGCAGGTCGTGACGCGGACCATGCTGCTGGAAGGCGTGTGGGATTATCATTTCGACCCGCAGACCAACGTCATCGACGTCCATGTCTCGCGCCTGCGGCAGAAGGTGGACAAGCCGTTCGAAATGCCCCTGATCCATACGATCCGCAACGCCGGGTACATGCTGCGGGCCGACTAGGGCGCACGCGCGGCCGGATCACGCCGGTCGCGCACCGCGTTTCTCTGTTTTTCACTGTTTTCAGGATTTTTATTCCGAAACGGCGCATGGCGCCCCTCGGATAAGGATGCTTCGGGACCCGACCGACGGATGGAAATCGTCTGATCATGCGCAGCGGACACGATGGCGCGACCGACAGGCGCAGGCGGCGGTTCCGCATTCCGCGTTCGGCCAGCCTGCGCTTCTCACTGGGCTACGGGGTACTGTTCGCGCTGTCCTCCATCCTGTTCATGTCCTTCATCTGGTGGGGGACGATCGGCTTCCTGGAACGGCAGGTGGAAACCGCGATCAATGCCGACGCCCGGGCCCTGAGCCAGCGCTGGGCCGAGGGCGGTCTGCCGACGCTTGCGCTGACCATCGACGACCGGCTGGAACAGAACCTGGACGACGACGCGATCTACATGATGATCGACCCGTCGGGGCGCCGCCTGGCCGGCAATCTGTCCGAATGGCCGGCCTCGGTGGTGCGCACCGACGTCTGGTACTCGCTGGAGGTCACGCGGGCAGGGATGCAGGACACGGCGCAGGTCCATGCCTTCGACCTGCCGGGCGGCTTCCGGCTGCTGGTCGGCCGGGACGTGCGCGGGCGCACCGTCCTGCGCCGGCTGCTGACCGATTCCCTGCTGTGGGCATGGATGATGGTGACGCTGCTGGCCATCAGCGGCGCCGTGCTGGTCCACGGCATGTTCCGCCGCATGATCAAGTCCGTCGCCCAGACGACGTCGGCCATCGCCCGGGGCGATCTGTCGCGCCGCATGCCGCTGGTCGGCAACGGGGACGAGCTGGACCAGGTCGCCGAGGCGATCAACGAGATGCTGGACCGCATCGTCCGGCTGATGGACGGCGTGCGGCAGGTCTCCAACGCCATCGCCCACGACCTGCGCACCCCGATCACCCGCGCCCGCACCCAGCTGGAGGATGCCGCCCTGCACGCTCATGGCGAGGAGGAGCTGCGCATGGCGGTGGAACGCGCGGTCGGACATCTGGACAACGTCACGGCGGTGTTCGAGGCCCTGTTGCGCATCGCCCAGATCGAGGCCGGGTCGCGGCGGGCGGCCTTCGCGCCGTTCGACCTGGCGCCCGTGCTGGTGGACGTGGGCGACCTGTACGAAGCCGTGGCCGAGGAACGGCATATTCACCTGGCGCTGCGCCTGCCATCGAGCCTGCCGTTCCATGGCGACCGGTCGCTGATGCAGCAGGCGGTCGCCAATCTGCTGGACAACGCCATCAAGTTCTCGCCCGCAGGCGGGACGGTGACGCTGGCCGCCAGCGTGGGGCCAAGCCTGCCCGGCCACGGCATCCCCCGGCCCGGCAAGAGCGTCGTCACCATCGCCGTCACCGACGAGGGCATCGGCATGAACGAGGCCGACCTGGCCCGTGCGTCCGAACGCTTCTTCCGTGCCGAGACGGCGCGCAACACGCCCGGCGCGGGGCTGGGCCTGTCCCTGGTGCAGGCGATCGTCCAGCTGCATGGCGGGGTGCTGCGCCTGCGCTCCCAGACGCCCGGCCTGTCGGTACGAATGATCCTTCCGGCGTCGCATAGTCCCGCGCGTCCCGCCCGCACGGCCCGCCCCATCCCGACCCTACCGACCTCGCCAGACGCACCGGCATCCGGCCGGCCTGTCATGAAGGAGGCTTCACTTGCACCCCATGAGCGCGACACATGACTTGCCCTAGGGTTCCCCTCATGAACATGCAGCCCCTTGCGGTCCCAGCCCTGATGGCCCCCGCCCTCGTGGCCATGAGCCTTTGCCTGTGCGGGTTCGCCCGCACCCCCGACGAGATCCAGCCCGTCGAGTCCGGGGAACATGCCGAAGGGGTCGAAGAGCCCGGGCAGCCGGTCATCATCACCAGCGACAGCCGTGCCTTCTGCGACCGGCTGATCACCGTCATCGACGCCTATGGCCCCCCGCCGCGCGAGGTCCGCGACCTGCGCGTCCAGGGCGCCCATCTGTGTGCAGAAGGCAAGATCCGATCCGGCATCGTCCATCTGCGCCGCGCCCTGGTGGTTCTGAAGGAGGATACCCATTCATGACGCGACGCGTCCCCGTGATCGCCCGCCCTGCCGTCCCCGCACTGGCCGTCCTGGCGGTCCCGGCCCTGATCTCTCCCGCCCTCGCGCAGGGCGGCGCCCCCGTGCCCGCGCCGCCGCCGACGACGACGGAGCTGACGCTGTCGGCGACCGGCACCGTCCACGCCCCCCCCGACCGGCTGACCGCCACCCTGTTCGCCGAAGCCACCGCGCCGGCCGTCTCGACCGCGCAGGAACGGGTCAACGCGCTGATCCGCCAGGCCACCGACGCCGCCGGGGCCGCCGGGGGGTTGGTCATCGTCACCGATAGCTATTCGGTGCAACACGACGACGCGCCCCGGTCGCAGCAATGGACGGCGCGGCAATCCATCCGCCTGACCGGGGGCGACGGGGCGAAGCTGCTGGACCTGGTCGGACGGTTGCAGGCGCGCGGCCTGGCCCTGTCGGGGCTGGACTGGTCCCTGTCGCCCGACCGGCGCACCGCCCTGATCCAGCAGGCCGAAGCCGAGGCTCTGAAGGCCGTGCGCCAGCGCGCCGCCTCCGCCGCCGCCACCTTGGGGCTGACGGTCGGCACGATCCGGTCCGTGACCCTGGAAGACCGGGGCATGCCACGTCCGATGCCCATGATGATGATGGCCGCCCGCGCCGCCCTGCCGCCCACCGCCCCGCCCGAGGAACAGGACGTGACGGCAGCAGCCACCGCGACGGTCCTGCTGCGGCCCTAGAACCTGTCATGCACTTCGAGGGCTGTGGATGCGGCCCGGGGGAGAGAGGACTTCCTCTTTTCTGAAGAAGAAGCAGGCATCCCGCCCGCTTCATTCCTTCCGAAGGGCCGTCCACGCGGCAAGCGCGCGGGCCCGCGCCTGTCGGTGGTCCACGATCGGCGCCGGGTAATCCCGCCCTAGCACCACGCCGCATGCCCCCAGGGCCCCGGCATCGGCCGCCCAGGGGGCATGGATCATCCCCGCTGGCACATCCGCCAGTTCCGGAACCCAGCGACGGATATAATCGCCCTCCGGATCGAATTTCTCCGATTGCAGGAGCGGATTCATGATCCGGAAGAATGGGGCGGCATCCACGCCCGTGCCCGCATTCCATTGCCAGTTCATCGGATTGCTCGCCGGATCATGATCCACGAGCGTGTCGGCAAACCATGCCTCGCCCTGTCGCCAGTCGATCAGCAGATGCTTTACCAGGAACGACGCCACGACCATCCTGACCCGGTTGTGCATCCATCCCGTCCGCCACAACTGCCGCATGCCGGCATCCACCAGCGGATACCCCGTCCGTCCCGCCTGCCATGCCCGCAGACCTGCCGGATCCGTTCGCCAGGGCAATGCATCGAACGCGCTGCGCAGATTCCGCCTCGTCAGGTCCTCGTGCTCGAACAGCAGGGACCAGGCAAATTCGCGCCATCCGATTTCCGCCAGAAATTTCGTACCCTCCTGCCCCGACTCCAGGACGGCCTGCCTTACCTGGGCCGGCGTGATGTGGCCGAAGCGCAGATACGGCGACAATCTGGAGGTTCCCTCCGCGGCCGGAATGTCCCGCGCACGTCCGTACGCCGCCAGGTCTTCCGTCACGAATCGCGTCAGGCCATCCTGCGCCGCAGTCTCGCCCGGCGTCCATTCCTCACGCAGGCCGGCAGCCCAGTCCGGCGCCACGGGCAACAGTCCGAAGCCCGCCGCCACGACGCGGTTTTCCCCGAACGACTCTGGCCATTCCGCGAACGAGAAGCCCGATGGTGCCGGCAAGGGTGGTCGCGGCCCCCCGACTGCGCAGGCCGCACGCCAGAAGGGCGTGAACATCTGAAACGGCGTACCGGTACGCGTACGAACCGTCCAGGGTTCGTGCAGCAACGCGCCCGCAAAACTGTGTCCGGCAACGCCCATCTGCCGAAGCGTCCCCTTGAGCGAGGCATCCACGGCCCGCCCGCCGGGATCGTACCGACGGTTCCAATGGACGGCGGCGGCCCCGCTGCACTGCGCCAGTTCCGGGATCAGGCGGGCGGCCGACCCGCGCAGCACATGCAACGCGCCGCCATGCGTGCGCAAGGCGGCATCCAGCGCACGCAACGCCCCGTCCAGCCACCAGCGTGCCGCCCCTCCCGGAAAAGCGGCCGCATCCAGCACGAACACGCACAGGACCGGATGCCCCTTTTCGACGGCCGCCGAGAGGGCCGCATTGTCGGACAGCCGGAAATCCTCGCGAAACCAGACGATTATGGGATAAGATCGCGTCACGGTGGAAACCCTGCCCTGGTTGCCCGAACGAAAAAAGGCCCGGACGGGCTGTCCGGGCCTTTTCGTCTTCGGTTCGTCGTTGCCCGGTTCAGCGGGGCGACAGGACCATGATCATCTGGCGGTTTTCCAGCTTGGGCATCTGCTCGACCTTCGCCTGTTCGTCCATTTCCGAACGAATCCGCTCCAGCACCTTGATGCCCAGGTCCTGATGCGCCATCTCGCGTCCGCGGAAGCGCAGGGTCACCTTGACCTTGTCGCCTTCCCCGATGAACGACTTCATGGCGCGCATCTTCACCTGATAGTCGTTTTCATCGATGTTGGGGCGGACCTTGACCTCCTTGATCTCGATGACCTTCTGCTTCTTGCGGGCCTCGTTCCGCTTCTTCTGCTGTTCGTACTTGAACTTGCCGTAATCGAGGATCTTGGCGACCGGCGGTTCGGCGTTCGGACTGATTTCCAGCAGATCGAGACCCACCGCGTAGGCACGCATCAGCGCGTCGCGCGTGGGCATGACACCCAGCATCTCGCCTTCCGCGTCGATCAGACGCACCTGCGGGACGCGGATTTCCTCGTTGACGCGTGGGCCCTCGCGGTTAGGCGGAGTGGGCATCGGAGGTCTGGCTATGGTCGGCTCCTGTCTTCATTTCGGCACGGAGGACACGCCGCCCAGTGCCTCCGCCCGAGGGCCAAGGGGTCGGGGTAGCGTGAGAAACCTCCGGATAGGTCGTTATGTGGCGCAAACTGGCCACCCAGATCAAGCATTCTCGGCGCATGGAGGACGAAGCCAGCCATGCGCCGTCAGCAGACGACCGCCCGGAAGGTCAGCGGGTACGGCGCAGGTCGGGCGGCAGGGCCTCCTCCGCCAGCGCCCGCGCCGCGTCGTCCAGCGATGCGACCTCCTGCGCCGCGCCGCCCAGGCGGCGGATGGCGACGGTGCCCTCCTCGGCCTCCTTGCGGCCGACGACCAGGATCACCGGCACGCGCGCCAGACTGTGCTCGCGGATCTTGGCATTGATCTTCTCGTTGCGGATGTCGGTCTCGACCACCAGCCCGGCGGCCTTCAGCGTGTCCGCGACCTGCTGGGCATAGGGGGCCGCGTCGGTGACGATCGACGCCACCACCACCTGCACCGGGGCCAGCCACAGCGGGAAACGGCCGGCATGCTGTTCGATCAGGATGCCTAGGAACCGCTCGAACGATCCCAGGATCGCACGATGCAGCATCACCGGACGGTGCCGGGCGCTGTCCTCGCCGATATAGGACGCGTCCAGCCGTTCCGGCAGCACGTAATCGACCTGCAGGGTGCCGCATTGCCAGTCGCGGCCGATGGCGTCGCGCAGCACGAACTCCAGCTTCGGCCCGTAGAACGCGCCCTCGCCGGGGTTATGCTCGTACGAAACCCCCGCCAGGCGGCAGGCCTCGATCAGCGCGCCCTCGGCCCGGTCCCAGGTCTCATCGGTGCCCGCGCGCTGGTCGGGCCGGTCGGCGAACTTCACCCGGAAGCTCTCGAATCCCAGGTCGGCATAGACGTCCGCCAGCATGCGTACGAAGCGCGCGGTCTCGGCCGCGATCTGGTCCTCGGTGCAGAAGATATGCGCGTCGTCCTGGGTGAACGAACGTACGCGCATGATCCCGTGCAGCGCGCCGGACGGCTCATAGCGATGGCAGGCGCCGAATTCCGCCATCCGCAGCGGCAGTTCGCGGTACGAGCGCAGGCCATGTCGGAAGATCTGCACATGGCACGGGCAGTTCATCGGCTTGAGCGCGAGGGTCTTGTCCTCGTCCTCGACGGTCGCGACGAACATGTGCTCGCGATATTTGTCCCAGTGGCCCGAGGCCTCCCACAGCGCGCGATCGACCAGCTGGGGGGTGCGGACCTCTTCGTACCCGCCGCGCGTCTGCGCCCGGCGCATGTAATCCTGCAGCACCGTATACAGGCGCCAGCCCTTGGGGTGCCAGAAGATCGACCCCACGGCCTCTTCCTGGATATGGAACAGGTCCATCTCCCGCCCGATGCGGCGATGGTCGCGGCGTTCCGCCTCCTCCAGCTGGTGCAGGTGGGCGTCCAGTTCCTTCTGGTCGCGCCAGGCGGTGCCGTAGATGCGGGTCAGCATCGGATTGCGGTGGTCGCCGCGCCAGTACGCCCCGGCCACCTTCATCAGCTTGAAGGCATTGCCCACGTCGGCCGTTCCGCGCAGATGCGGCCCCCGGCACAGGTCCAGCCATTCGCCCTGGCGGTAGATCGAGATCTGCTCATCCACCGGCAGGTCGCGGATCAGCTCGGCCTTGAAGCGTTCGCCCCGGTCCTCGAAGAAACGGATCGCCTCGTCCCGCGGCCAGACTTCGCGCACGAAGGACGCGTTCGCGGCCACGATCTCGCGCATGCGGGCCTCGATCACCGGGAAATCCTCGGGCGTGAAAGGTTCGTTGCGATAGAAATCGTAATAGAATCCGTTTTCGATCGACGGGCCGATCGTGACCTGCGTGCCGGGCCACAGCGACTGCACCGCCTCGGCCAGCACATGGGCGGCGTCATGGCGGATCATCTCCAGCGCGGCCTCGTCCTTGCGGGTGACGAAGCGCACCGACGCATCGTCCTCGATCTCGCGCGACAGATCGACCAGCTTGCCGTCGATTTCCATCGCCAGGGCGGCTCGGGCCAGTCCGGGGCCGATGGCCCCCGCCACCGTAGTGCCCGTCACCGGACCGTCAAAGCGGCGAACGGATCCGTCAGGCAGGGTGATGGCAGGCATGGATGGATGCTCCGGACAGGAAAACGGGCAGGAAAGAAACAGGGAAACGTCGCTGTAATGGCCTCAGCCGAGCGACGCCGCAACCCTCTCCACGCTCAGGGCGGCCAGATCGTCCACGCGAATGACCCGCACCTGCCCCGGCGCGCGGCCCAATGGGGCGGTCAGGGACGGATCGCTGTCGCGCGAAAACAGGACCGTCGCGGGGCAGCCCATCGCGGCGGCCAGGTGCATCGGCCCGGTATCGTTGCCCACCGCCAGCCGCGCCCGCGCGGCCAGACCGGCCAGGTCGGCCAGGCCGGTCTGGCCGGTCAGGTCCCGGGCCTGGGGACAGGCCGCCAGGATCGAGGATGCCAGCGGGGCCTCGGCGGCCGTGCCGATGACCACAGGCGTCACGCCCGCGTTCCGCAGGCGGCAGGCCAGCGCTCCGAACCGCTCGGCAGGCCAGCGCTTCGCCGGGCGATGGGGGGCCGCACCCGGCACCAGCAGCGCATAGGGATCGGGCAGCACCGGACCGCCCACCGCCAGCCATGACAGGTCCGGGTCCGGGACGTCGGCAATGCCGGCGCGGAGCAGCTGGTCGCGCTGGCGCGCGCGGGTGTGCATATGATCGCGTTGCGGATTGTCGTGCCGCCGGGACGCGCCCGCCGCGATGCCCGACCAGGGGGGACGGCCCGCCAGGCGGAAATAGCGCGACGACCGGCCCGAGGTCTGCAGGTCATAGACCATGTCGTAGCCCGAGAGGTCCCGGCGCAGCGTCGCCAGCCCGCGCAGGTTCCACCAGGACGGTCGCGCGTCCACGATCACGCGATCGAACCACGGTGCGACCCGCATCAGCCCGGCGAAGGGGGGGGTCGTCAGCAGCGTCAGGTCGGCGTCGGGATGATGGCCACGAATGGCGGCAAAAGGGGCGAAAGCCTGGACCAGATCGCCCAGCGCACCCAGCTTGATCACGAGAATGCGCGTCATGCGTCCTCGTTAATCCAGAACGTCCCGCAAGAAAACAGCGGGGTGGCGAAGGAACGGAAACCAGGACAAGCCGGCGTCGTCCCCGGGGCGGGACGCTGACGCGCCGTAATCAGGGACGACGCCGGAGAAAAGGGGAGACAGCAGACGCGCCGCCCTTCTTCATGGAGGTTTCCGTTTCTTCTTGGTTCTTCTTGTTCTTCTATCTTCTTGGAGGTGGTGTTCCACCCCATGACCAGACCTGTAGCACACGCCGGGACCATGTCCATGTTACACGGTCACATATGACGCGAACGTGACGCCTGCCCGCGCCGGGAACATCTCGGGAATCTGTCCCCCGGGGACGCGTCACGGTGCGTCGGGATCGGCCTCCAGCACCGCCAGGTCCTGCCGGGCCATGTCGGCCTGCCGGGAATCCGGGGCTAGATCCATCACCTGTTCCCAGTCGCTCCGCGCGCCGGGCATGTCGCCCTGCCGCTGCCGCACGATGCCCCGTTCCAGCAGGGCCGCGACGTCCTGCGGCGCACGGCGCATGGCCGCGTCGATATCCGCGCGGGCCAGGTCGATCCGTCCCAGCCGCCGGTAGGCCGACGCGCGGACCACCAGGGCCTCGGTCAGGATGTCGGGGGTATCAGGCAGCGGCGACAGGTCGGCGATCGCCTGCGGGGCGTGGCCGCTTTCCACCGCCGCCCGTGCCCGGACGATCCGCAGGCCGGGGTCGCCGGGACGCAGGCCCAGGCCATAGCCGGCGCTGTCGAATGCCCGCGCGGGGTCACCATCGGCCTGCCAGGCCCGCGCCGCCTCGTCCGCGATGTCGGCGCGGGCCGCCGGGTCGCCGGGGGCATGCGCCAGGCCGTCCAGCACGATCGCCGCGTCGCCCGGATCGCCCAGCGCGACCAGCGCCAGCGCCCCGCAGCGTGCGGCCTCCGCCCCGCCGCCCCGCCCTGCCCAGGCGGCGGCGTAATCGCGCGCGCCGTCGGGATCATCCGGCAGCCGCGCCAGGCATGCGGTCAGTTCCGGCGCGCGGGCATGAACGCCCCCCGGCGCCGCCGCCACAAGCCATCCGGTCAGCAGGGCGGGGGCCGGCGCGTGCCGCACGGCCCGCAGGAAGGTCGATGTCATGCGGCCATTGGGTCCCGTACCGCGAAGGCGGTCAAGCCCGCCCGGCAGGCCGATGCGTTTCCGGTCCGTTCATGCTAAGGCAGCCGGCATGGAGTCGCCGCCGTATCGTCCCGTTATCCTACAGGTCCTGCCCGCGCTGGATGCCGGCGGAATCGAACAGGGCACCATCGAAATGGCGGACGCCATCATCCGGGCGGGCGGCACCGCCCTGGTGGCCAGCGCCGGCGGCCGGCTGGTGCCGCGCCTGCGCCATGTCGGCGCCCTGCACCTGCAAATCGACCTGCGCTCCAAGAACCCGCTGACGATCCTGGCCAACGCCCGGCGGCTGGCGCGTCTGATCGCCGATCACGACGTGGCGCTGGTCCACGCCCGATCGCGCGCGCCCGGCTGGTCGGCCGCGCTGGCCTGCCGGCGCACCGGCATCCCGCTGGTGACGACCTGGCACGGCGTGTACCGCGAGAACGTGCCGGGCAAGCGCCGGTACAACGCCGTCATGGCGTCGGGACGCCGGGTCATCGCCATCAGCGCCTTCATCGCCGGGCGGCTGGCACGCGACTACGGAGTAGGTCCGGACCGCCTGCGGCTGATCCCGCGCGGCGCGGACACCGCGTGGTTCGATCCCGATTCGGTCCGTGGCCCGCGCATGCAGGCCCTGGCGGAGCAATGGGGCCTGCCGGACGACGCGGCGATCGTCATGCTGCCCGGGCGGATCACCCCGTGGAAAGGCCAGGCCCTGCTGCTGGACGCCCTGGCGCGCATGGAGACCGCCGGCGGATGCGGGCGGAACTGGGCCTGCGTCTTCGTCGGCCCGGCCCGCACGCGCGACCGCCACGGCCAGGCCCTGCTGCGCGCGGTCGAAGCACACCCGGCCCTGCGCGGGCGGGTGCATTTCGCCGGTCATTGCGCGGACATGCCGGCGGCCTTCGCGCTGGCCGACGTCGTCGTCGTGCCCTCCCTGCACCCCGAGCCGTTCGGCCGCGTGGTGGTCGAGGCCCAGGCCATGGCCCGCCCGGTGATCGTCGCCGCCCACGGCGCCGCGATGGAAACCGTGACGGACGGCGAAACCGGCCTGACCGTCCCGCCGGGCGACGCCGACGCGCTGGCCCTGGCGATCCGCCACGTCCTGGCCATGCCGCCGCAGGACAGCGCGGCCCTGGGCCAGGCAGCGCGCGCCAGCGTCCTGGCGCAGTACACCACCGCCGCCATGCAGTACGCGACGCTGGTGGTCTATGATGAACTGCTGGGCTCCACCCTGGCCTGGCAGTTCGCCGCCACGGCCGATCTTACCGACACGACAGGTTCCGACGATGCAGAATGATCCCTTCCGGCCCCCCGGTCCCCGTCCCGCCCCCCGGGCAGTGTCATGGACCCAGAGCATCGCGCTGTTCTGCTTCGGCGGCAGCATCCTGCTGGAAATCGGCCAGGCCCAGTGGCACTGGCCGGTCATCGGGCGGGGCTGGCCGATCCTGGCGCTGGACATCGTGGGCGCCATGCTGATGGCGACCTCGCTGGGCCTGCTCTGGACCGCCCGCCGTCAAAGATAAGATCGGCCTGGCCTCTCTCCCCCCGCCGCCACCTGTCGCTGGATCGCGCCGATCATGACCCGTCCCCCCACGTCCCCCTCGCCGACCGCCGCCGAACGCGCCGAAGCCGCGCGGCAGGAACGCCACGCCCGAGAGGCGGCGGCCCTGCGCGAGAACCTGCGCCGGCGCAAGCAGCAATCGCGCGCCCGCGCCGACACGGCCCCCGCCGAACCAACCGGGAAAGACGACGCGAACGGCGACGGAAGCGACGACGCAAACGCGTGATTGCGGTTCGCCTCGCCCTTCGCTAGTGGTCGGGCAGGCACAGGGGGACGATCGTTTCCCTCCACGCGACGGAGGCCGAAGATACATGCCCATTATGCCCGACACCTGGATTCGCAGCATGGCCCGCGAGGCGGGGATGATCGAACCCTTCGTGGAGCATCAGACACGTGAGGGCGTGATTTCCTACGGCCTGTCCTCCTACGGCTACGACGCGCGCGTGGCGTCGGAATTCAAGATCTTCACCGACGTCGACAACGCCATCGTCGATCCCAAGAATTTCGCGGCCAACAGCTTCGTCACGCGTGACGTGCCGGTCTGCACCATCCCGCCCAACAGCTTCGCCCTGGCGCACACGGTGGAATATTTCCGCATCCCGCGCGACACGCTGGTCGTCTGCCTGGGCAAGTCGACCTATGCCCGCTGCGGCATCATCGTGAACGTCACCCCACTGGAGCCGGAATGGGAAGGCCAGGTGACGATCGAGATCAGCAACACCACCCCCCTGCCGGCGCGGATCTATGCCAACGAGGGCATCTGCCAGTTCCTGTTCCTCCAGGGCGCCTCGCCCTGCGAGGTCAGCTACGCCGACCGGGCGGGAAAATACATGGGGCAGCGCGGCGTCGCCACGCCCCGGATGTAGGAGTCCGCGCATGGACCGTTTCATCATTCGCGGCGGACAGCGGCTGCGGGGCGACATCGTCGTCGGCGGCGCGAAGAACGCGGCGCTCAAGCTTCTGGTCGCGGGCCTGCTGACGTCGGAACGGCTGGTGCTGCACAACGTCCCGCGAATCGCCGACATCGCCACGATGCGCCGGCTGCTGGAGCAGCACGGCCTGACGGTCGAGGATCTGGACGGTACCGGCGGGACGCTCGCGGTCGGCGGCGCCATCACCAATACCGAGGCCCCGTACGACATCGTATCGCGGATGCGCGCATCGATCCTGGTGCTGGGCCCGCTGCTGGCCCGCTGCGGCGAGGCCCGCGTGTCGCTGCCCGGCGGCTGTGCCATCGGCACCCGCCCGGTGGACATGCACCTCAAGGGGCTGGAGGCGCTGGGCGCCGAGATCACGCTGGAAAACGGCTATATCAACGCCCGCGCCTCGCGCGGCCTGGTGGGCGAGCGCATCGTCCTGCCGTTCGCGTCGGTGGGGGCCACGGAAAACCTGCTGATGGCCGCTTGCCTGGCGCGCGGCCGGACCGAGATCATCAACGCGGCGCGCGAGCCCGAGATCGGCGACCTGGTCGCCTGCCTGAACAGCATGGGCGCACGCATCACGGGAACGGGCGGCGGCACGCTGACGATCGACGGCGTCGAGGCCCTGCACGGCGCGACGCACCACGTCATGCCCGACCGCATCGAATGCGGCACCTATGCCTGCGCGGCCGGCATCACCGGCGGTGACCTGCGCCTGGTCGGCGGCCGGCTGGAGCATCTGGGCGCCGTCGTGCGCACGCTGGAGGAATCGGGCGTCGAGGTCCTGCAGGAAGACGATGCCCTGCGCGTCCGCCGCACCGGGGCGCTGCGTGGCGTGGACATCATGACCGAACCCTATCCGGGCTTTCCCACCGACATGCAGGCGCAGTTCATGGCCCTGCTGTCGGTCGCCGAGGGGGCTTCGATGGTCACCGAGACGATCTTCGAAAACCGCTTCATGCATGTCCCGGAACTGAACCGGATGGGCGCGCGCATCAACGTCCACGGCTCCTCGGCGATCATCCGGGGCGTCCACTCCCTGTCGGGCGCGCCGGTCATGGCGACCGACCTGCGGGCTTCCTTCTCTCTGATTCTCGCGGGACTGGCGGCGCATGGCGAAACCATCCTCAGCCGCGTCTACCATCTGGACCGCGGGTACGAGGCGGTGGAACAGAAGCTGGCCCGCTGCGGGGCGCAGATCGAACGCGTGCAGGACTGATTACAAGGCAACAGGGCGTTGCCCTTTCGCGGGTCAGGGGCTGAGGCCCTGACGGGTACCACCTGCCCTACCGCACGCGGGCGGCGCCGGCCCCGCGTGCCCTTCCTGCGACCGGGCAAAATGTGATAAGGCGCAGCGCACATGGCGCCTGACGGCGGCCGCCCCGTACCCGGGGCACGCTTTGTACCTGGAGAACGCATGACCGCCCCGACCCCGGACACGCCGCTGGTCCTCGCCCTGCCCAAGGGGCGTATCCTGAAGGCCGCGGCCCCCCTGCTGGCCGGGGCCGGCATCACCCCTGCCTCCGACTGCCTGGACGAGGGCAGCCGTCGCCTGCGCTTTCCGACCGACGACCCGATGCTGGACGTCGTGCGCGTCCGATCGTTCGATGTCGCGACCTTTGTCGCATTCGGCGGCGCGCAGCTGGGCATCTGCGGCGCGGACGTGCTGATGGAATTCGATTATCCCGAGATCTACGCGCCGCTGGACCTGCGGATCGGCGCCTGCCGGGTCTCGGTCGCCCGCCCGGTCGGGCATGGGGCGACCGATATCCCGGCCCACTGGTCGCGGGTACGGGTCGCCACGAAATACCCCGCGCTGACGCGCCGGCATTTCGCCGCGCGCGGCATCAACGCCGACATCGTGCACCTGCATGGCGCGATGGAGCTGGCCCCGGTCCTGGACCTGTCGCAACTGATCGTCGATCTGGTGGATACCGGATCGACCCTGCGCGCCAACGGGCTGGAGGAGACCGAGACGATCGCCAGCGTCACCAGCCGGCTGATTGTCAACCGCACGGCGCTGAAGACCCAGCCGGAACGGATCGGCGCGCTGATCGCCCGTTTCCGCCACGCCCTGTCCGCCACCACCGGCCGGGAGACCGCCACCGCATGAAGCGCCTGGATACCACCCAGCCCGATTTCCGGGCGGCGTTCGCCCGCCTGCTGGCCGACCGCGAAGGCGACACCGCCCGCGTCGACGCCCCGGTGGCCGAGATCCTGGCCGCCGTGCGCACTCGGGGCGACGAGGCCCTGTGCACCTATACCGCGCGATTCGACCGGATGACGGTGACCCCCGCCGGCCTGCGCATCACCGAGGCCGAGATCGAGGCCGCCTGCGCCGCAGTCCCCGCCCCCCTGCTGGCGGCGCTGGACCTGGCCGCCGGACGGATCGAGGCCTTCCACCGCGCCCAGATGCCATCCGACCTGCGCTATGTCGACGCGGACGGCGTCAGCCTGGGCATGCGCTGGACGGCGCTGGACGCCGTGGGGCTGTACGTGCCGGGCGGCACGGCGGCCTATCCGTCATCGGTGCTGATGAACGCGCTGCCCGCCCGGGTCGCCGGCGTCGGGCGGCTGGCGATGTGCGTGCCCACGCCCGACGGCGTGCTGAACCCGCTGGTCCTGGCGGCGGCCCGCCGTGCCGGCGTCAGCGAGATCTATCGCGTCGGCGGCGCGCAGGCCGTCGGCGCCATGGCCTACGGCACCGCGACCATCCGCCCGGTCGACCGCGTGGTCGGTCCCGGCAACGCCTATGTCGCCGAGGCCAAGCGGCAGGTGTTCGGCCGGGTGGGCATCGACAGCATCGCCGGCCCGTCCGAGGTCGTGGTCGTGGCCGATGGCGGCAACGATCCGCGTATCGTCGCGCTGGACCTGCTGGCGCAGGCCGAACATGACGCCATGGCGCAATCCATCCTGATCACGACCGACCCGGACCTGGCCGATCGCGTGGCGACGGCCGTCGAGGCCGAGCTGCGTACCCTTCCCCGCGCCGCCATCGCCGGGGCCAGCTGGTCGGGCCACGGCGCCATCGTCACCGTCCGCGACGAGGACGAGGCCGCCACTCTGATCGACGAGATCGCGCCGGAACATCTGGAACTGCTGCTGGCCGACCCAGAACCGCTCTTCGCCAAGGTCCGGCATGCCGGGGCGGTGTTCCTGGGCCGCTATTGCGCCGAGGCCATCGGCGATTATGTCGGCGGCCCGAACCACGTCCTGCCGACCAGCCGCACGGCGCGATTCGCCTCCGGCCTGTCGGTATTCGACTTCCTCAAGCGCACGACCTTCGTCGGCGCGGGACCGGACGCGCTACGCCGGATCGGCCCCGCCGCCGTCGCCCTGGCGCACGCCGAAGGGCTGGACGCGCATGCGCTCAGCGTGTCGGCACGGCTGGACGCGCTGGGCCCGGATACGGACAGAACTTGACCGCGACGCTCACAATCCGCACATATCCGCCTGCAATCCATTTCCAGGCCACCGGGCATCTCCCGAAAGGGAACGCTCCGGCGGCTTCGCCCGCCCATGACGGCCGAACGGACGACGGCCAACCAGATGATCGAAGGACACGATGTCTAAGGAAGACATGATCGAATTCAGCGGCACGGTGACCGAGCTGCTGCCCAACGCCATGTTCCGCGTCAAGCTGGACAACGAACACATGATCCTGGCGCATACCAGCGGCAAGATGCGCAAGAACCGTATCCGCGTGCTGGCCGGCGACCGGGTGAATGTCGAAATGACCCCCTATGACCTGAGCAAGGGTCGCATCACCTTCCGCTTCAAGTAAGGCCACGCGCCCCGTGACCGGACAGTCTCCCCTGTCGGCCGACATCCCCGGTGCCGACGGTCCGGGGCCGGGACTTGTCCTTGCCTCCGCCTCGCCCCGCCGGCGCGACCTGCTGGCGCAGATCGGGCTCGTGCCCCGGCATGTGATCGCCGCCGACATCGACGAATGCCCCGGCCCGGCCGAATTGCCGCGCCCGTACGCTTTGCGGCTGGCGCGCGACAAGGCGGCTGCCGTCGCCGCCGGCCTGGCGGAACCCGCCCTGGTGCTGGGCGCCGACACCGTGGTCGCGGTCGGCCGGCGCATCCTGCCCAAGGCCTGCGACCGCGACACCGCGCGGCGCTGCCTGGCCCTGCTGTCGGGGCGGCGCCATACGGTGCTGACCGCCATCGCCCTGCGCCCCACCGCTGCCTGGACCGACGGCCGCGCGGCCGAACGCCTGGTCGAGAGCACGGTGACCTTCTCGCGCCTGACGGCACGGCAGATCGACGCGCTGCTGGATGCCGGCGACTGGGACGGCAAGGCCGGGGGCTATGCCATCCAGGGCCACGCCGCCGCCTTCATCCGCTTCCTGTCCGGCAGCCATTCCAACGTGGTCGGCCTGCCGTTGTTCGAGGTCGCGCAGATGCTGCGCGGCCAGAAAGGGGACTGGATCCGGTGACCATCCGGATCCGGGCCGCCAGCGCACCGGGCGAAATCCGCATCGCCGTCACCGACGACGCCCGCACGGACGAAGACGGTGCCGCAGGCGCGGGCCTGATCGAGTACGCGCTGTGGCGGCCCGGGGCGCCGGACGGCATCGGCGACCTCCATCGCGGTCGCATCGTCGCCCGCATGCCCGCCATGGGCGGCGCGTTCGTCGACCTGACCGACGGCGCCAGCGGCTTCCTGCCCGATTCCGCCGGGGCCGCCGGCCTGACCGAGGGCGATGCCGTCCTGGTCCGTATCATGCGCAGCGCGCAGGGCGGCAAGGGCGCGCGTCTGGCCGCCTGCCCACCCGACGCCGTGCCCGAATCCGATCGCACCGGTCCCCCGGCCCTGCTGGCGCGTGGCCCGACACCACTGGAGGCGCTGGCCGCCGCGTGGCCCGACGCGTCGATCCTGATCGACGACGCATCGGTCGGCGCGCGTATTCCGTCCGCGCTGCGCAACCGCATGCTGCGGACCACCAACGCCTTCGACGCCGAGACCGAAGCCGCGTCCGACGCCCTGGACGACCCGACCGTCGACCTGCCGGGCGGCATGCGGGCCACCATCACGCCGACCCCGGCGCTGGTGGCGATCGACATGGATGGCGGCGCGGCCAGCGCGGACCGCCGGGCCAAGCAGACCGCGCAATTTGCCGCCAACCGCGACGCGCTGCCGGCGTTGCTGCATCAGATCCGCCTGCGCAACCTGTCGGGCGCCATCATTCTGGACGTGGCGGGCCTGGCCATCCGCAAGCGCCAGGCGCTGCGCCCGATTTTCGAGGAGTCGCTGGCGTGCGACCCGTTACGCCCGCGCTTCCTCGGCTTCACGGCGCTGGGCCTGGCCGAGATCCTGCGGTCACGCGTCCGGCCGCCGCTGCACGAACTGGTGTCGGGCGCGCATGGACAGGCCCTGCGCGCCCTGCGCCATTGGGTCCGCGCCACGCGCGGCACGCCGGGCCCGGCCGCCACCCTGCGGGTCGGGACCGACATCGCCCGGGCGCTGGATCGCGATCCGGATGCCGTCGCAGACGCGACGCGCCTGGCGGGCCACTTGCCGGCCCGGCAGCTCGACCCGTCCTTGCCGCCCCTGGGCTGGACCCTGTCGGGGCCGGAGAATCGACCATGACCGACCCCACTTCCCCGCCGTCCGCTCCCCGCCCCCCGTGCCCGACCTGCGGCCGCCCGGCCGAGACGGCGTTTCGACCATTCTGCTCGAAACGCTGCGCCGACATCGATCTGGGCCGCTGGTTTTCGGAACAGTACCGCGTGCCGGACCGAAGCGAGGACGCACAAATCTTCGACGAAAACGATCCGAGACGGGTTGATCCCGACGATGAGGTGGGATAGATCACCCCCCACGGCGCCCGCCCAGGCGGATCGCCGCGCCGGACAACGGCCCGGTGCCCAAGTAGCTCAGTTGGTAGAGCATGCGACTGAAAATCGCAGTGTCGGTGGTTCGAATCCGCCCTTGGGCACCACGCATTTTCCCAATGCTTTGATTTCCGCAGCTTGCACGCTGGTTTTGTCCTGCTCCCGGGTGTTCTCGCCAGGGCGGCACGTTCGTCCAGGTTATCTGCCTAATGAAGCCGGCCTGCGCATTTTGCGGCAGCGGCGCGCAGATCCCTCCGCCAGCGGCCTTGCAGGCTCCACGCCGCGGACTCATGTCCTTGTCGTCCGGAAGGGACTTCCGAACGGGTCGGGCAAGGAGCCGGGATCATGGAAGACCAGGCTTTCGATGACGGTCAGAAAGACCGCGATAATCGGGAAAGACGGATCGAGCTTCTGATCGGGCGTCTACCGTCGCAATTGCAACCGCCTGTGCGCTGGCTGCGGCGACCGGCGGCACGCTGGGTGCGCGTCCCCGCTGGTATCCTGCTGGTCGTGGCCAGCCTGTTCGCCCTGCTGCCGGTCTTCGGGCTCTGGATGCTGCCCCTGGGGTTGTTGCTGCTGGCCGAGGACGTGCCGGCGATCCGACGGGGGAGCGATCGCATTCTCTGCTGGATCGAAGCCCGTCATCCGCACTGGATGGGACTGTCCCCGACATCGTCACACGACTGAACTGCCGGAAGCGAGAAACGGCATGCCCCTCCCTGCCGATCCAGGCCCGACGGGCATCACGAGCGGTAACGTGGATCGCCATTCGCCCGGCGCCCCCTGACCATGGCGTGGCTCCTCGATCCGGATGTCTGGGCCAGCTTCGCGACGCTGGCGGCACTGGAAATCGTGCTCGGCGTCGACAATCTGGTCTTCATTGCCCTGCAGGCCGGCCGTCTGCCCGCCGCCAGGCAGGCGTCCGCGCGCAGGCTGGGGCTGGGGCTGGCACTGGGGACGCGGCTTCTGCTGCTGTGGTCCATCGTCTGGATGGTGCATCTGACAACGCCCGTCCTGTCGGTGCTTGGGCATGGGTTCTCATGGCGCGACCTGATCCTGATCGCCGGCGGCGGTTTCCTGCTGTTCAAGGGCACGCGCGAGATTCACCTGCGCGTCGAAGGGCGGGACGATCATGCGGCGGCCACCCGCGTGCATCCCGGCTTCGCGTCGACCGTCCTGCAGATCACCCTGTTCGACGTGGTGTTTTCGATCGACAGCGTGATCACGGCGGTGGGCATCGCCGAGGATATCCGGATCATGGTGGCGGCCATCATCGTGGCCATCGCCGTGATGCTGGTGGCCTCCGGACCGTTGACCGCCTTCATCGAACGGAATGCATCCGTGAAGATGCTGGCCCTGTCCTTCCTGCTGCTGATCGGCATGGTCCTGGTCGCGGACGGGTTCGGGTTCCATATGCCGCGCGGCTACATCTACACGGCGATGGGATTTTCGATCCTGGTCGAAGGTCTCAACCTGCTGGCCTCTCGCCGGCGTGGCGCGGCAAGGGCCCGCCGGCGAAAGGACAGGATGTAATCAGGAAAGGGTCACCGCATGGGCGCAACCAGGGCGAACGTGCAGTCCTGCGGATCGACGCATTGCACGATCCAGCTTCCGCCCGGCACCTGGTGGGGGCCGCTGGTGATATGGCCGCCCGCCTTCCGCACCCGGCCGATGGCCGCATCGATGTGGTCCACGTTGAAATAGTACAACCAGAACGGCGCGGGCATGGTCGCCGTACGGGTCATGATGCCGCCGGCCGGCACGCCGCCGATCGTGAAGATCTGGTACATGCCCATTTCACCCATATCCACCGCCTCGCCCGGGGCCCAGCCGAACAGGTCGGCATAGAAGGCGAAGGCGGATTTCCGTTCCTGGGCCAGAAGCTCGTGCCAGCCGACCGACCCGGGCGTGCCGGGCACCGCAGGGCCCATCGCTCCCTCGCCCCCGGCCTGGAACACGGCAAAGACCGCGCCCTGGGGATCGCTGGCGATCGCGAAGCGCCCGATGCCCGGGATGTCGCTGGCCGGATGCAGGATCGCGCCTCCGGCGTCGGTGATGCGCGCATCAATGGCATCGATGTCGTCAACCGCGATATAGCCGATCCACCCCGGCTGCGCGCCGGACTTGCAATCGGCCTGGGACATCGCCACCAGCCCCCCGATGGGCGTCTGGCCGGCGCTGAGGACCGTATAGTCCCGGTCGGGCAGGCCGGCGTCCCCCATGTTCCAGCCGACGACGGCACGGTAGAAGGCGGACGCCGCGGGGGCGTCCAGGGTCGCGAGTTCACACCAGACGAACTGGCCACGGGACGTGGACATGACGTTGCTTCCATTTCTGCTTGCGAGGCCCGGCCGAACGGGCGGCGACGGTTTGAACGCCTCCGCTGATCGTGGGATTGCACCCCCCGCGCATCAAGGCCCGACCGCGGACATGGTCAGGTCACAAGACTGCGCCGCGCGGCCCCGACGACCTCCCCGGTCAGCTTGTCGAGCAGATGCGCGCCAATCCGGGCGTGCTGCCAGTACAGCGGCACATCCAGCGCATGCCCCGGCGCAAGATCCATCAGACGGCCGGCCGCGAGATGCTCCGTCACCATCGGCAGCGGATGCACGCTCCAGCCCAGTCCGGCCAGCGAGGCGTCCAGGAAACCATGGGTAGACGGCAGCCAGTGGGTCGGCGCGGCCAGTTCGATGCCGACCACCGCGCGGGCCCACCGCGCCTGGAGCGTGTCCCGTCGGTCGAACCGCAGCATCGGCGCCTTCGCCAGGGTCTGCGCGTCGACACCGGAGGCGAACCAGCGCCGCATGAAAGCCGGCGAGACCGCCGCGACATAGCGCAGGGCACCCAACGCGATCGTCCTGCACCCCTGGACCGACGCCGCATCCGTGGTCACGGCGGCCAGAACCTCGCCCGAGCGCAGGCGTTCGGCCGTATGGCCCTCGTCATCGATCACAAGGTCGAGCAGCACGTCGCCCGCCTGTGCGAAGGCCGCGATCGCCGGCAGGAACCAGGCGCCCAGGCTGTCGGCATTGACCGCGACGCGCACCGTCGGCGCCCCCTTGCCGGTCGCCTGTCCCGCAAGCGCCGGCAACGCCGCGACCATTTCCCCTTCCAGCAGATGCACGCGCGCGAAATGGGCGCACAGCCGCGCGCCGACCGGCGTCGCCGTGCAAGGCTGGCCGCGTACGATCAGGATGGCACCGAGACGCTCTTCAAATGTCCGCACCCGCTGCGAAATCGCGGACGGCGTGACGCCGAGCATGATGGCGGCACGCTCGAAACTGCCTTCGCGCACAACGGAGGCGACGGCGGCCAGGGATGTGTAATCGAGCATCTGCATTAGATATACTTAACCACGCGTAGGAACTTAAGCTGGATTACACACGGCCCGCCGGGCATGAAAGCGCCATGTCCCTTTCCTCCAGCTTCGCCAGCGGCTTCGGCCTCTCGGCCGCCCTGATCGTCGCTATCGGCGCCCAGAACATGTTCGTCCTGCGCCAGGGCCTGCGTCGCGAGCATATCGTGCCCATCGTCATGTTCTGTGCGTTGGCCGATCTGGCGCTGGTGGCGGCAGGCGTGGCCGGAATCGGCCAGGTCCTCGCGATCCTGCCCGGGCTGGCGCAGGTCCTGACGCTTGGGGGAACCGCGTTTCTGCTCTGGTATGGGCTGGACGCCCTGCGGCGGGCGATCGCGCCGGGAACGCTGGTTGCGGACGCGGGGGGCGGGAACGCGACGCTTGCCGCCGTCCTCGGTCGCGCGGTGGCGTTCACCTTCCTGAATCCGCACGTCTATCTCGATACCGTCATGCTGATGGGGGCGGCGGGCGGCGCCCTGCCGGGCGCGATGCGGCCGGTATTCGTGGCGGGCGCGGGAACGGCCAGCACCACGTGGTTCGTGGCCCTCGGGTTCGGGGCGCGGCTTCTCCGGCCCGTCTTCGCCCGGCCCGTCGCCTGGCGGATCCTGGACGGTCTGGTTGCGGCGACGATGTTCGCCCTCGCCGGCCTGCTGGCGGCACGGGCCTGGGCCGGATGGCATTGACCGGCGGATAAGGTTGCCGACCCGCCACACGGCGTGAACGGTCAGGGCTTCTCCGGCAATTGCCAGTCGATGGGCGTCAAACCGTTCTTGACCAGGAATTCGTTCGCCTTGGAAAAATGCCGGCAGCCGAAAAAGCCGTTATGTGCCGAGAGCGGCGAAGGGTGAGCTGCCTTCAGGACCAGATGCTTCGACGAATCGACGAAGGCGGCCTTTCTCTGGGCGTAGGCACCCCACAACATGAAAACCACCGGCCGCTCCTGCGCATTGACGCGGGCAATGATCGCGTCGGTGAAGCGTTCCCACCCCTTGCCCTGATGCGATGCGGCGCAGGCGCGTTCGACGGTCAACACGCTGTTGAGCAGCAGGACACCCTGCTTGGCCCAATGTTCCAGAAAGCCGTGACGCGCCGGCGGGATGCCGAGATCCGCCTGGATTTCCTTGTAGATATTGGCCAGGGACGGCGGAATCCTGACGCCCGGCCTTACACTGAAGCATAATCCATGGGCCTGGCCGTCCCCATGGTAGGGATCCTGCCCCAGGATGACGACCTTCACGGATTCGAGCGGCGTCAGGTCCAGCGCCCGAAAATACTCTCCACCCTTCGGAAAAATGACCTTGCCGCTGTTCTTCGACGCGATCAGAAAATCTTTCAGCGCACGCATGTAAGGCGCGTCGAATTCCGGTGCCAGCGCCTCTCTCCAGCTTTTGGCGAGTCTGACCGTTTCTGCCGTCATAGCATTCCCCCTTGGGGCGCCATTTAAACCACATGGGGCAGAATACCAGCGGGCCGTCACGTGCCCGACGCACATCGGAAGGCATCCCGCGCACATAACGCTTCTGCGAGAAGCGGCAATTCCGGCAACCTCGCCGGTGCGCGCCTGTTCCATTCCAAGGCATCCCGCCGGCCGCCCTGCCCTGCATTCGACGATCGGGCAGACATCGAACAGGAGGTCAGCGAATGGGCGCACCGACTGCCTATCCGGATCACGATCCGCCCCTGCGGGATTTCCCATTCCCGCAGCGCGATGGAAGGGACGTCCCGCGGCGATGCCGGTCGTTCGATGGGGGATCGCCATCGGTCCTCGATTGTGAAGCCATGCCGACCATGACCGTCGTAGATCCGATGTCCGAGGTCTGCGCGACAATGGCCATCCGCGACATCATGCCCGGCATGCCGGGCGGTTCTGACGCCCTGCGCGATGTCGCCCGGCCCAGGATCCTGCGTCGCCCGCCCGCTTCGCCCCCGTCGGGATAGAGGTCTTCCCACGATGATCCGCCCCCCCGCTGGCACGGCGCGCCTCCACTGGATCGGCGTCGCATGGGACCTGGTCCGGAAGACGGTGAGCGGCTTCATCGCCGACGAGGGGCTGAGCCGTGGCGCGGCCATCGCGTTCTATACGATCTTTTCGATCGTCCCCATCATGGCGATCATCATGGATATCGTCGGGGTCGTCTATGGTCCCGATACGACACAGGGTGCCGTTGCCGACCAGCTGCGTGGCCTGATCGGCCAGGAAAATGCCGACGCCGTGCAGGCGATGATCGCCGCCGCGCATCGGCGTCCCGCCGGCCTGATGGCACGGGTGGTCAGCGTGGTCATGTTGCTGATCACCGCGACCGGCGTGTTCGGGGAAATGCAGACGGCCCTGAACGTGATCTGGAAGGCCGGCTCCCCGCTGGAAGATCTGTCCGCACGCCGCCTGCTGCACCAGCGCGTCGCCAGCCTGGGACTCGTCGGTGCCCTGGCCTTCGTGCTGATGGTGTCACTGACGTTGAACGCGGCCGTCAGCGCCGTCATGAAACGCATTGAATGGATCGTTGCGGACATTGCCATCCTCGTGCAGATCCTGAACCTGATCCTGACCTTCGGGCTGGTCACGCTTCTGTTCGCGGCCATCTACAAGATCCTGCCCGATACGCCGATCGCCTGGCGCGATGTCTGGACCGGCGCGATCGCGACCGCGGCGATGTTCATGGTGGGCGAAGCGCTGATCGGGTTCTACATCAGCCATGCCGTCTCCGCGGCGTCCTACGGCGCGGCCGGGGCACTGATCGTCGTGATCCTGTGGGTCTATTATTCCGCGCAGATCTTCCTTATCGGCGCGGAATTCACGCGGGCGTTTGCCGCGCGCCGCAAAACCGCGGCGTGACCCTTTCCGTCCTGGACGTGACCACCCACGGGCGGACGGCACGGCGCAACCAGCCACGACCCCGATGCGTTCGGACGTCCGTCATGCCGGAGGCCGGGAGGAGACGGTGCATTCATGGCGGTTTCGGAGATCCTGATCCTGCGTCATGCGGAAAAGCCCGACAAGGAAAGGCAGGAAACCGGCCTTTCCCCCGAGGGGCTGACCGACGATCGCGCCCTGAACGCCCGGGGCTGGCAGCGTGCGGGCGCGCTCGCCCTGCTTCTGGGCCGGGACGGGCGGGTTCGCCCGGATCTGCCCAACCCGGAGAAAATCTACGCCTCCGCCCTCCGCGAAGGAGGAGGACACAGCCACCGGCCCCAGCAGACGGTGGGGCCGCTCGCGGCACGGCTGTCGCTGGAGGTGAAACTGGACTGGAGCCTGAACATGGAGGCGCCATTCGCCGAGGAACTGCGGCGCCATGCAGGCACGCAGCTGGTATGCTGGCAGCACGAGGGGATCGCGGCACTGGCGCGTGCCATTGTCGCCCCGCAGGTTCTTTCGGAAATTCCAGCCGGCTGGACCTGGCCGAAGGCACGTTTCGACGTGATCTGGTGCCTCCGCCGGCAGGCCGCCACAGGACCGTGGCAGTTCGCCCAATATTGCCAGCGGCTGCTGCCGGGCGACCCCGAAACGCCTCTGGAATTCGGTACCTGACGGCAGACCCCCGATCCTCCGCCGCCCGTCCCCGCCTTCATCGGTGCGCAGTTGCGCCCAATGGCCGGGAGGAATCTGCGCGCGAGAACCTGAAGGGTCGCGTCGGTCCGAAAGCCTTCGCGCCCCCTGTGGAAATCAGGTCTGATCGGGCGCGGGGGCCGAGTTCAGGTGGATATAGCGCTCGATCCCGACCAGCTTGATGAGGTCGAACTGACGGTCGAGGAAATCCTCATGCTCTTCTTCGTTCTCAAGGATCTTCAGCAGAAGATCGCGCGATACGTAATCCCGCACGCTCTCGCAATACGCAATCCCTTCACGCAGGTCGACCAGCGCCTTTTCCTCGAGCTTGAGGTCGCATTCCAGGATCTCCTTGACATCCTGGCCGACCAGAATGGTGTTCAGGCGCTGCACGTTCGGTAGACCGCCCAGGTAGAGGATGCGCTCGATCAGCCAGTCGGCGTGGCGCATTTCCTCGATCGATTCCTCATATTCCTTCTTGCCCAGCAGGGTCACGCCCCAATGGTTCAGGGTGCGGGCATGCAGGAAATACTGGTTGATCGCGGTCAGCTCGTTCGTGAGCTGCGTGTTCAGGTGCTCGATGACCTTGGGGTCCTTGATGGGCATGGACGCTGCTTTCTTATCTCGTGGGAAGTCGTCACTCCGCTGTATCGCAGCACGCGATGCTTTGTAAATTCAAAAAACGCAGCAATATCAATGTTCTAATACACATGATTATCAATCTCAACCCAAGGTTGGCACGTAATCCAGTGCTGTCAGGGGCATAGTCGACACCAGGGTGCGCCCGCTCTCCCGCGGATGAGGATTCTTTTCGCGCGGACACGTTGCCTGGGATCCTGGCGCCGCTCCGGCGCAAGGCGGTGTACTCGCCGTTTTGTCATGGGTGTCCTGCCATCTTTTTGATGCAAATAAGAATCTGTCGCATATAAGATCAGACGACGACAGACAAGGGAGCCGGCACGGCAGTGCCCGGAAATAGCCATGACCCATCAGGCAACATCCATGAACGGTCTTTCACCCAGCGAACGCCTTGCGCTTCGTGCGATGCGTCATTTCATGACCAACCCACCCCGGACAGACACATCGCCGGACGGCCCGATGACGCGTCTGTCGCTGTCCTGGCTTTCGGAGGATTATCCGCATCTGGCGAAAACGCTTGCCGATGCCGCCGGGCAGATGCCGCCCGGAGCCCGGGGCCCGTCCGGAATCGGGCCATTCCAGGCGCCTACGGTGGTCGAACATCATCTGCTGGATGCCGTCGAGGTTTCCCAGAACGGGCGGGTCACGGATCTCCGGCGGGCGCTGCGGCCTGTCTTCCCGGAAGGGGATATCCCCGATCGGGTGATGGCGGCGCTGGCCATGCTGGGGGCATGCCTTGCAGGCACCGGTTCCCTTCTGGGCGCCGGACGTCTGGCTGGCCGGACCGCCAATGGTGGCATGAACCGGTCACCGTTGCCGACTGGCTCCGCGAAGTGACGGATCAGGAGAGCGGCCCTTCTGGTGCCATCCCGTCACATTTTGCCGGCGTTCCCCCCATAAGGGCGATTTCCTGACACGCGAATTGCTGCCGGATGCCCAGGCCGCAGGATCAGGCGTTAAACGGATGTCATGCTGCGGCGCCGTTCCGGAGAAACAAAACCGTCACCTGCCGGGCATCGGGCCCGGGCAGGATTTACGGCCCAGCCTGTCCGAAGATCTGACGCCGATCGCGAACCAGACTGCCGGCCCGTCTTGCGCAGGCGTTCCAGCGCATCGGATCGGCAAGGATTTGGGCGGGTATTATCTTTACGCCGCGTTCACAAACCGTTTTCCTGAGGGGAGAGGAATTCCTTCCCTTTCTTCATCCCTCGTCCGCGACGAAGCGCATCCGTCACGGAACAGATCGCGCCGGCAGGGCCGCCGCGATCTGTCCGAACGTTAGAAGCGGCCGGTCAGGGTCACGAAGAACTGCCGCGGCGCGACAGGATAGGCGGTATATTGCTTTGACGCGTTCGTCGCCAGGATCGTATCCGCGCCGCGCGTGTTCGTCAGATTGGTGATATTGAACTGGATGCTGCTTTCCTTCAGGACCGGCAGGGCATGAGAGGTATAGCCGCTGCTGAAGCTGAACAGCGCCATCGGGGGCACCGACAGATCGTTCAGATAGGTCGCATAGCGCTTGCCGATATAATCGCCGGTCAACTGGGCAAAGAAGCCGTTATTGTTATAGGCGAAAATGAACTTGTTCATCCAGTCCGGCACCGCCACGACGTTCTTGCCGGCGGTCGCGACGCTCGTGCTCCCCGACATATAATTGTTGTCGTAGACCGAATGGTTGTACGACACCGCGTCATAGAGCGAGAAATGGCGTCCGAACCGCAGGGTGAATTCCATGTCCGCCCCGTTCGTCGTCACGCCGCCGACGTTTTCCAGAAGCGACGCCGCCCCGGTCAGGCTGGTGATCTGCGGCGAGGAACTGACGGTCAGCAGGCGGTTCGAAAAATCGACGTGATAATAGGAGATCTGTCCGTCGATCGCCTGGATCGGGCCGAATGCCAGCGGATGGTTGAAACGCCAGCCGGTCTCATACGTCCAGGAGGTCTCGGGCTTTCCTTCGCGGCGGAATGCCTCGAACCCGGCCTGGCTGGGAATGCCCCACGGCGTGGCATAGCCGAAGCCCAGCGCCTGGAACCCCCGCATGTTTTTCTGGATGTTCGCGAACAGTTGGTCATGCGGGCCCAGATGCCAGGTTGCACCGAAATCGGGCAGGAAGGCATCGGTCGCATCGATCTGGCCGCCGGCCGCCGTGCTGGCCCCCGCCGGTGACAGCGAAGCCGCAAGGGCCGGAACCGTCAGCCTGCCGTTGGTATATTGCAGGCTGGATTTGAACCCGGCCTGCAGCACGACACCAGGCAGAACATGCCACTGGTCCTGGATATGGGTCTGGAAGGTGTTGGTGTAGAAATCATTGGCAAACTGGTTGATCAGCGGATCGGTCGGCCGGGTATAGGGCGACAGCGGATCGGTGGCCGAAAACGGATACCAGCGGCGTTCGAACGTGTTCACGTTACGCTCGTACCAACCGCCGATCTCGATCGTGTGCGCGCCGATCTTGTAATCCAGCGCCGATGTCAGCCCGACGCGATTGATGGAATATTCCGTGGTGCGGTTGGTGAAGCCCGAGCCGCCGAACAGCTGGACGATATTCTGCCCCGGGTAATAGGCCTGGAGGATCTTCGAAATGCCCGACGCATTCACCGGCGTGGTGACGACGCCCGCCGAGGCATCATGGTGCCCGTACACCGTGTTCGTCCACGTGAGCGCGTCGGAAAAATGATGCTCGTCGCGGATATAGCCGATGAAATCCTGGCGGATCGCGGTACTGGCGTAATCGCGGAAATTCAGCCCGGCGGCGGCCGGCGGCGTGCCACTTTTGTCCAGGTACGCCATCGCCTGGGTCAGGTCGGGATAGAATGACGGCCGGGTATAGACGTCGGATGGGAACACGACGGCGTCTTCGTTACCTTCCGCCTTGTCCATCCAGTCGAAATAGGTGGTGATGCGATCGGTGGCGCCGTCATGGACGAACTTGACGTTGACCTGCTTGCCGCCCTGATGCTCGTGATAGTCCCACGCCCGTGCATCCTGTCGCAGGAAGCTGATATAGGCGCTGTTGTTATTGCCGAACGTACCCGTATCGAAGCGGCCGAATGTCCGGAATGCCGCATAGCTGCCGAAGGATTGCGAGATGCGTCCGCCGCGCGTGGCCGTCGGGTCGGACGAGACGGTCTGGATCGTGCCGCCCAGGTTGCTGCTGGATGCCGTGCCCAGGTCACCCGCGCCGGACGACAGCGAAACGCGCGCCACGTTCTCGCTGCTGACGGTGCGCTGCGGAGACAGGCCGTTATAATTGTTATAGGTCTGGTCGCCCAGCGGAATGCCATCCATGGTGAAGCCCAGCTGGCTTTGTGCAAAACCATGGATATAGATCGCGGCGTTCTGCTCGGTCGCGCCCCAGGGGTCTGCCGTGGTGTAGACCACGCCCGGCAGGACCTCCAGCGCCTGCAGCGGCGACATGCCGGGCAGCAACCGCTGGATCTGCTTTTCGCCGACCGTGATTTCGGAGCGGACCCGCCGGGCGGTGGCCACGATGGATTCGCTCTGCGGCCCCGCGGCCGGGGCGTTTTTCAAGGCAGGCATGCTGCCACGCGGCGTCCCGGCTGCCGTCGCCCCGCCGGCGGCCTTCCTGCCGGCCGCGTTGGGCTGCGTGTCCGCCGCCGCTGCCGTGGACGCGATGGCCTTTTGCTGCGGCAAGGTCACCGCGGACGTTCCCAGGGCAGCCAGCCCCATGGCCGCCAGGCGCGATGAGCGCCGAACGTGTGATAGCCGGAACAAATGCATATCCCATCCAGATTAAAAAAGTTTCAGAGACGGGACCTTGTGCAATAACTCCTATTTGATTTGTGTATAGATTTTGCGAAGGTTTTGTTACAGTTTTATGACGCCATCCCTGTCCCCATAACGGCGGATTTCCGCCACTGCGTCGGTCTTCGGCAGCCTTGGGGCGGACTGTAACCAGGGAAAAGCTGATGGCTGAGAGCCTGTCGGGAAATGCGCGCTGGTGAGCGAGAGCGGCCGTTCGAAGCCGCGCCCGTCGTGTGTTTCCGAGCATCGGAGCGGAGCGGCCTTGATGGCCGCCCGCCGCGAAGCACAGGAAACGCACGTCGGATCGCCGCCAGCGCGCATTTCCCAACAGGCTCTGAGAGTCGGCCCCCCTGCCCGGCTTCCGATCAGAGCGATCAGCTCCTTTTCGCCTCGTGGGGGCGGTAATTGCGATCGAGGCAGTGCTGCCCTCCAGCTTGTGGCATTGACAGCATCCCCATGCCTCGCCGCGAACAGCCTGCGGCAAGGGGCACGCCGGCGCGCCACGCCATGAACCGGCGGGGCGAAGGCGGGACCCTCAGGGGCCCCGCCGATGCCGGATGTCAGCTCTTGCCGTGGCTATGCTGTCCGCCCTTGCGTCCGGCCTCCGCCGCCCGTTCAGGATCTTCGGCAAAATTTCCAGGATTATGTTGGCCGCCTTTATGAGCGGCCTCCGTGCTTTTCCCGGGATTGTCCGCAACGCCCCCCGAACTGTGTTGTCGGCTCTTATGCCCCGCTTCGGACGCTTTTTCCGGATTATTGGCGAAATTTCCCGGATTATGTTCCTTGCCTCCCCCGCCACGACTGTCGGCGGGCGCCATCGCGCGGAGATCGAAATGCTGGATGCAGATACGATCAATCATGATCGATCCTCCCATATACTCTAATATTATTGTTATAATATCATTGTTTTTCCTCACCCCCGTCAGGGCGTTCAGTGAGGAAGAAGCCCGGCCGATCCAGCCGGGACGCATTCAACGGCGCGGCGTCCAATCGGTTCCCACACCACGCGATTCCGGCAGGGCCACGGAGCAGCCGGAACCGAAGGCAGGCCGATCCGAAAGGCACCAGAGACATATCCAGCCACAAGTGGGGCAAAAGGCAGACACCGGCCGTGCCGACACGCCTTGTCGTTCCGGGACCGCCTGCCTTCTTCCGCCGGGCTGGCCACGCGCCGGCGTCCACGTGCGTACCGGGAGAAACCCGCGTGGTTCTGCCGCGTAGACAGCACTGCCCCGCCGTGAAATGTCCGCCGAGGCGCAACGGCATTGCGGCCCCGGCCGCTTTTCATGCAAGACATGAAA
>NZ_JABEQM010000016.1 GCF_014174155.1 Gluconacetobacter tumulisoli
CCAACCGGGCCAAAGACATTAGCAAACCCAACCCCACCAGGCAAGTGCCTTTCGGCCCCGCCCCTGCGGTGAACAGCGATCTACACCCCACCCACACCACCGTCAACTGCGCGAAGACATAAAAACCAAAAAAAGCGACCGTCGCCGACCGGACCCCAGGAAAACCGCCATCTTCCCCGCCGTCGACAGAATGTCTCGGCGGCGAGGTCCGACCCGACACGCCGAACAGGTCTGGACATTCGGGGCATCTTTCATGTTTCCACCCCCAGGCACCATATGATGTGCCTCCCCCCGGGCACCGTCAGGACAGGTTTCTCGCTCATTGTCTGCTTTCACACCCCCTCCCCTCCCCCAAGCGACGCCAGCCCCCGGATCGCCGGATGCTTCTGCCGCGGACGGGGCGCCCCCGTTCGCCGGGGGCAGACATGGCCTGCGGCGGATCTTCCGCAATCTGGGTGTCCTGCTGGGGGGACGGGCGATCAATGCACCGCTCAGCCTGCTTCACGCCTCGCTCGCCATCCGGCTGCTGGGCGGATATGATTTCGGTCTTGTGGTCATGCTTTATGCGTTCGCACGCACGATCGGCGACCTGGTGGATTTCCAATCCTGGCAGACCTTGCTGCAATACGGCTTTCGCCCGCTGGCCGATGGCGACCTGCGGCAGTTCCATCGCGTACTCCGCTTCAGCCTCGCCCTCGACCTGATCGGCGGAGTTGCCGGCGTGACCATCGCCCTGGTCGCCAGCCTGACCTTGGGATCGACATTGGGCTGGCCGCCAGCTCTCCACCCGATCGGCTCGATCTACTGCCTTTCGACTATCTTCATGGCTGCGGCCACACCCACCGGTGTCCTGCGGATCCTGAACCGCTTCGACCTTCTGGCAGTGCAGGGCACCGCCGCGACGACCGTACGACTGGTGGGGACACTCGTCCTGCCTCTGGTCGGTGCCAGCTTCACCCACCTGGCCATCGCCTGGATGCTGGCCGAAGCTATATCCTGCGTCCTGCTGTTCGGGCTGGCATGGCGCGAATTGCGCAAGAAGGGTCTGACCCGCGATTTCTGGCGAACCACCCCCGACATACTCCCCGACCTGCTCCGCCGGAGAATCGGGCAGGATTTTCCCGGCATCTGGCGCTTCGCCTTCGTCACCAACGCCAATGCCACCCTATCCCTGGTGTTCAGCCACGCCACGACCCTGATCGTCGGCAGCCGCTTGGGTCCCACCAGCGCGGGCTATTACCGGATCGCCAGCCAGATGGCGGCGGGCATCGCCAAGCCCGGCACATTGATGCAGCAGACGCTTTACCCCGAGATGGCGGCCCTGTGGCGAGACCGGGCGATCGGACGGATGTATCGCCTGGCCCTGCATACCAGCCTGGCGGCAGGCGGGATCGGGTGCCTGCTGATCGCTCTGGCCTACTGGCTGGGCGCTCCTCTTCTGGCCCTGGTCATCGGCACCCACGATCGGGCCGCGGTGACGATCATGCTCTGGCTGCTGGGGGCCGAGGTCATCGCGATCTGCGGCCTGCCGCTGGAACCCCTGCTGATGACGACGCGGCGGGCCGGCGCGGTGATGATCTCGCGCTGCGTCGACATGGTCTTCTTCCTGCCGACCTTGCTGATTTTCATCCGCCTGTATGGCCTGAACGGGGTAGGCCCGGCGACAGTCGGCGGGATGCTGCTGCTGATCCTGCTGCAACTGGGGTTGGTGTTTCGCGCCCATGCCGCCATGACCCCGCCCGCCCCTGCCGAATCATAAGAACCGATGCGTATCGTCTTCCCCTATATCGCCCAGCCCCATCAGACCCTGCATTCGCTTCCGATCGCGCTGGAAATCGCCCGCCGCCATCCGGGCATCGCGGTGCATGTCGCCTGCCTGTCCCAGGAGCATGAGGATTATGCCCGGCACCTGGCGAGCTTCTATCCGGATTCATCGGTGACATTCGACCGGCTGCACCTGCCCACCTTGCTGCGCCACCATATGGACCGACGGGGACAGGACGTTCTGGTCAAAATGGGTGCGCTCTTTTATAACAAAAATTATTTCGCTGAATTTCAGGCCATTGTCGTACCTGAACGCACGTCGCTCTATCTTCGCAAGATGGGCGTACGCGCGCCGCGCCTGATCTGGACCCGCCACGGCGCCGGGGACAGGGCGATCGGCTTCGCGCAAGACGTACGGAATTTCGACTTCATCCTTATGGCGGGACGAAAATTGGAAAACCGCCTCCTGGCGCAGGGGGCCTTGCGCCCCGGCCATTACGTCGCCGGAATTTACGCCAAGTTCGACATGGTCCGCCTCCTGCACCAGCAGGCTCCGCCCCTGTTCCCGAATGGACGACCAACAGTTCTGTATAATCCGCATTTCAGCCCGAAGCTGTCCTCGTGGCATACGTTCGGGTTAAAGGTGTTGGATTACTTTGCCTCCCAGGATCAGTATAATCTTGTTTTCGCCCCGCACTACAGACTGTTCGACGCAAGGCGCGCCGAGGCTGCGGAACTCGTCCGCGCCTATGCGGGCGTACCCCATATGCGGATCGACCCCGGCAGTCCCCGGAGCATCGACATGACCTATACGATGGGGGCCGACCTCTATCTGGGTGACGTCAGCAGCCAGGTCGCCGAATTCCTGGTCACCCCCCGGCCATGCCTGTTCCTGGATGCGCACGCCACAGACTGGCGCGACAATCCGGACTACCGGTTCTGGACGCTGGGCAACGTCGTCACATCCACCACTTCACTCGGACAGTCCATCGACAGGGCATACACCATGCAGGCAGGTTTCCTTGAACGGCAAAAATCGTATATACGCGACACGTTCGGCCTCTCGGATGCCGGCCCCACCGCGCCTGTCGGCGCGGACGCCATCGTAGAATTTCTCCGGAAGGCCGGTCCATGACCGTCTTTCCCGCAATCGACACGCTCCAGGTGGAAGATTCGTTACCGGACATGACATGTCATCCGTCTCCGACAGATTCTGGCCAGGCGCGACGCCTGGGCGATTTTGCAACGTTTCCGGACGCGCTGGACTACGCCGCCCTTGGTGACGCCGGGTTCAACATCTACTCGGGACGCGGCCAATTGCTGGAGGCCCTGCCTTACCGTACGTTGCGCGCGCAGGCGCACGACGTCGCGCGTCGCCTGCTGGCCCGCGGCCTGCAGCCGGGTGATCGGGTCGCCATTGTCGCGGAAAGCGACGGCGACTTCGCCCGCACGTTCTTCGGCTGCCAGTATGCCGGACTGGTGCCGGCCCCCCTGCCCCTTCCGGTCGCATTCGGCGGGCGCGAGGGATATGTCGCCACCTTGCGTGGCATGATCGAGAGCGCCGGGGCCACGGCCGTCGTCATTCCCGACATCATCGCATCATGGACCGGCGACATCGTCGCGGGATTTGACCTGCGCTTCGCCGGCAGCCCGGCCGATCTGCTGGGCCTGCCGATCGGCGAGGCCGAACTGCCCGTCGTGTCGCCCGACGACCTGTCCTATCTCCAGTTTTCATCCGGCAGCACCCGCTTCCCGATGGGGGTTGCCGTCACCCAGAAATCCGGCATGGCCAATGCCCGCGCCATTGCCCGGGACGGGCTGAAAGTCCGCGAGACCGGCGATCGCTGCGTATCGTGGCTGCCGCTCTATCACGACATGGGGCTGGTGGGTTTCTTCCTGACGCCGGTGACCTGCCAGTTGACCGTGGACATGCTGCCTACCCGGGAATTCGCCCGGCGCCCACATGTCTGGCTGGACCTGATCAGCCGCAATCGTGGCACGATTTCCTACAGCCCCTCCTTCGGCTACGAACTATGCGCCCGGCGGGCCTCCTCCATTTCGCTCGACCTGTCCAGCTGGCGTGTCGCGGGTATCGGCGGCGACATGATCCGCCATCACATCCTGGAAGAATTCGCCGAGCGTTTCGCCGCCTCCGGCTTCGACAGCCATGCGTTCACCGCCAGCTACGGCATGGCGGAGGCCACTCTGGCCATCAGTTTCGTCCCGCTGGGCTCCGGCATCCAGACCGATACGGTCGATTTGCGGTTTCTCGAAACCCAGGGCATCGCACGGCCGTCGAACGACCCGTCCCATGCCCTGCGGACATTCGTCCGATGCGGGCAGGTCCTCGCAGAGCATGATCTGGAGGTCCGCGACCCGTCGGGACACCCGCTTCCCGACCGCAAGGTGGGTACGATCTTCGTACGCGGCCCCAGCCTGATGCGCGGCTATTTCAACCAGCCGCAGGACACCCTGCGCGTCCTGGACCGGGACGGATGGTTGAATACCGGCGACCTGGGCTACATGCTCGACGGACAGGTGGTCGTGACCGGGCGCGCCAAGGACCTGATCATCATCAACGGCCGCAATATCTGGCCGCAGGACCTGGAATGGTCGGCGGAGACCGAGATCGGCGCCCTGCGCAGCCGCGACGTCGCCGTCTTCTCGGTCGACCAGGAAAAGGGCGAGAAGGTCGTGGCGCTGATCCAGTGCCGGGCTTCGTCGCCCGAGGCGCGGGAACTGCTGCGCAACGAGGCCGCGAACCTGTTCCGCCGGCAGCACGGGGTGGACGTCTCGGTCATCCTGGTGCCGCCGCACACATTGCCCCAGACGTCGTCCGGCAAGCTGACGCGCGCACGGGCCAAGGCGATGCTGCTGTCGGGGGCATTCGACACCCTTACCGAGACCGCCTCGGTCGCCTGACCGGGTGGCCCCGGCGCACGCGATCCATACTGGTCAACGGACCGGATTTCGATCATAAGGGCGTCCTTCTTCCCAGGACAGGCGACGATGCGCTGCCTGCGCCGGGAATTGAGGCCGCCAGTTGTGACATGCGGGTCGCCCCGGGCCTTGCCATCGGGGAACGACCCGCAGAAGGATGCAAATACAATGAGTGAAACGGTTGCAGACGTCTCTGCCCTGATCGTCCAGACGCTGCTGGCGAACCCCAAGGTTCCCCGCGACATCAACGGCAGCAGCAAGATCGTCGAGGACCTGGCCTTCGATTCACTCGCCGTGATGAATTTCGTCATGGAAATCGAGGATTCGCTCGACGTATCCGTCCCCCTCGACCGTCTTGCCGATATCCGGACCATCGACGACCTGGCCGCCTGCATCGTGTCCCTGAAGCAGGCCTCCTGACCCATGTCGATCTTCAGCAAATACGACGGCCTGGCCCAATCGCTGGCCGCCGTGACGGCGGATGGCGGCCGCAATCCGTTCGCCGTCGTCATCGACCGTCCGCTCTCCTCGACCGTCGGCCTGATCGAGGGGCGCGAGACGCTGCTGTTCGGCACCAACAACTATCTGGGCCTCAGCCAGTCCGAAGCGGCGATCGAGGCTGCGATCGCCGCCGCGCGGACCCACGGCGTCGGCACCACCGGATCTCGGATCGCCAACGGCACGCAGGGTCTGCACCGCCAGTTGGAGGAGCGGATCGCCGCCTATTTCCAGCGCCGCCACTGCATGGTGTTCTCCACGGGATACCAGGCCAATCTGGGCATGATCTCGGCGCTGGCCGGCAAGGACGACTACCTGCTGCTGGACGCCGACAGCCACGCCAGCATCTATGACGGCAGCCGCCTGGGCCACGCGCAGGTCATCCGTTTCCGCCACAACGACCCCGAGGACCTGCGCAAGCGCCTGCGCCGCCTGGAGGGCACGCCCGGGGCCAAGCTGATCGTCGTCGAAGGCATCTATTCGATGATGGGCGACGTCGTCCCCATGGCTGAATTCGCCGCCGTGAAGCGGGAAGCCGGCGCCTGGCTGCTGGCGGACGAGGCCCATTCCTTCGGCGTGATGGGCGCGCACGGACGCGGCGTGGCCGAGGCCGACGGCGTCGAAGGCGATGTCGATTTCGTGGTCGGCACGTTCTCCAAGAGCCTCGGTACGGTGGGCGGATACTGCGTGTCCGACCATGACGGGCTGGACCTGATCCGGCTATGTTCGCGCCCCTACATGTTCACGGCGTCGCTGCCGCCCGAAATCATCGCGGCGACGATGGCGGCGCTGGATGAGATGGGGCGCCGTCCCGAACTGCGGCATACCCTGATGGACAATGCGCGTCGCCTGTATGCGGGATTGAATGCGGCCGGCCTGCGTACCGGCCCGCAGGCCAGCCCCGTCGTCTCGGTCATCCTGGACGAGGTGGATCAGGCCGTGCGTTTCTGGAACCGGCTTCTGGACCTGGGCGTCTACGTCAATCTCAGCCTGCCGCCCGCGACACCGGACCAGCATCCGCTGCTGCGAACCTCGGTCATGGCGACGCACACCCCGGCCCAGATCGACCGCGCGGTCGACATCTTCGCCACCGTGGCCCGCGAGTTCGACCTTATGCGCCCGGCGGCCGCGACCGCCTGAACACGCCGGCCCGCCGCAGGGTCAGCAGCAGCCACGGCAGGCAGATCAGGGGATGGCGCTCGGCAAAGGGCGTCAACGCAAGGTCGATCCCCGTGTGGCGCCTGATCTTCCACGCCACGTAACGTGCCCCGCCCGCGAACGTGAAAGCGGCCTTGGCCAGCCGGACGATGTTCAGGGGGCGCCCCAACGTATCGCGCAGGCGCCAACGCCGGAGCGCCCGGGCACGGACGCCGGTACGGACTTCGGGACGCAGGATGGTTCCCCGCTGGCTGAAGGACAGGCCCGACGCCGTCCAGGCCGCGATCAGCAGGTCCCGGTAGCGATCCCCCTGCCCCCCCAGCAGGCTGCGGGCGCGCCCCCTGGACTCGACCCGCAATTCGGCGCCGTAGGTCCGTCTGAGAAGCGCCTCCCAGTAGGTTTCGGCGGTTCCTTCCACCGGCCCCAGGCACGCCGCCCACCAGGCGGCCACCGCGACCGCACGCACCAGGCAGCGCAGGATGTCGTCGGCGGCAACGGAATCACGCACCCAGACCAGGCGGACCGGCTGGCAGAACCGGGCCCACAACGTGGTATCGACGGTGCGCTGTCCGGTCATGGCGCGAAACTGCGCGATGGTCACGATCGCGACCTTCGCCCGGATGGTCGCGCCATCGATGACCTGTTCGTGATATTCGACGTTCGGCGGCAGCAGGGCGTTCGCGACCTGCGCGGTCCGCCCGCGCGGCCAGTCGGACTGGCGTTCCACCACGACGTAGAAATCCAGGATCCCCTCGGGATCCGCCTGCCGGAGGGCGGACCCGTAGAACAGCACCCCCATGACCCGGGCCTGTCCGACCAGACGCGCGGCGAAGGCGGCGACGGATGGGCTGACCGGCTGGACCAGTTCGCCGGTCAGCAGGTGGGCCACCCGTCCAGCGGCCGCATCCTGGAACCGGACCGGCGTGTTCATGCCGTCCCCCGGATGAAATCGAAGGCCGGCCCGGCCGACAGGAATGTCTGCCCGTCGGGACCGGAATCGAAGATTTCGCCATCCAGCACGAAATCCTCGCCGATCCTGAGCGCCAGCCTGTCGGTCTGGCCGCGTTCATAGGCCGGACAGTCGTCCAGCCAGTCCGGCGACCGACCACGCAGGAGGCTCCAGGTCGCGGCAGCCAGGCGGGGCGGAAAGGCCGCGACATTCAGATAGGACATTCCCTCCGCCGCCGTCCGGGGGGCGAACGGCCACATCCGGCGTGGAAGACAATGCAGGGTGGTGGCAAGAAACAGGAAACAATCCTGCGTCCGCGCGGCCTCGTTTCCGACCGCCAGCGTGATCCTGTTGCCGCCCAGCCATTTCCGGCGCGTGGAGCGGAACGCCAGGCGCCCGATCGACGACGCGATCGCCACCCCGACCGCGATGTCATGGGAAAACCGGTCGATGGCGGGACGATGCGCAATGCCGACGCCCCGCGTGAAGGCCGCCGCCCCATGGAACATTCCCAGGGCCGCGGGGCGATCCGGATCGGACCAGCGGACCGCCAGCACCTCGCGCCGGACCGTGGCGCGCCGCAACCCGTCATCGCGGGCCAGGGCGCCCAGCCGGTCGAGCGCAGCCATCCCGCGCAGTCCAAAGCCGACATCGCTTGCGATCAGGTTGGTGTTGCCGGACGGCAGGACCGCCAGGGCAGGCAGCGCGTCGGCGGGGTAGTGACGATATATGGCGGACATGACTTCGCTGACGGTACCGTCCCCACCGTCGATCGCGATCGTCCGGACCTCACGCCGGGCCAGCTCCGCCACGGCATCCAGCACATGCTCGCGACCCGAAGGACGCACGAACAGCGGGCCAAGAAGCCGGGCCGCACTATTGCGGAACGTCCCGTCATCCTTGCCATTCCGCCGGCTGCGCGGATTGTGAATCAAGGCAAAACGTTCGGTCACGCGGTAGCGGTCCTTTTCCGGTTGTCATCCACTCGTCCGGCCATAAGCCGCGTTCCGAATGGTATTGCAAGGCAGGAAAACCGGGCCCTTCCCCTCGACAGAGCCGGTGGAAGGCGGCATGTCCGGACCCGGGCGACGGGACCCTGTACGCCACGGTCCGCCGTCCGCCCGGACCGCCACCCCGCGGAGGCCACCGTGACCGAGATCATACTCGCCCATCTGTCGGACCCGCACATTTCACATGACAAATTGTGTCTGCCGCCGGCGGCCCTGCTGAACAAGCGGGCGTTGAGCCACCTGTCATGGCGACGCAAACGCCGCTTCCTCCATGTCGGCGCGATGCTGGACAGGGTGGTGGCGGACCTGCGCGCCGCCGCCCCGGACGTTGTGGCCCTGACCGGCGACCTGACCAATCTGGGCCTGCCCGAGGAATGCCGGCAGGCGGCAGACTGGCTGCAGCGGAACATGCCCGCGCGAACGATCGTGATTCCCGGCAACCATGACATGCTTGTGTCCGAACGCTGGTCGGACACGCTCGGGCTATGGGCGCCGTGGATGGTCCCGGCCCCGGACGATTTTCCCTTCGTGCGGCGGATCGGGCCGCTGGCGCTGATCGGCGTGAATTCCGCGCGGCCAATGCCCTGGTTTTCCGCGGCGGGACGGATCGGACGCCCCCAGGCCGACCGCCTGGCCGCCATTCTGCGCGACACCGGCCGGGAGGGCCTGTGCCGCATCGTCCTGATCCATCACCCGCCCGTGGCGGGCATCGTGCCCCGCCGGAAGGCCCTGCTGGATCGTGCGCTGTTCGGCGACGCCATCGCCCGCGCGGGGGCGGAGCTGGTGCTGCACGGGCACTCCCATTTTTCGGGACTGTCTTCGCTGCCCGGCCCCCTGGCGCCCGTACCGGTCCTGGGGGTGGCATCGGCATCAATGCGGTCCGACCGGGCGGCGCGCGCGGCAGCATGGCAGCGGATCCGGATCACGACGACGGAACGCGATTTTCATATCGAAATCCGGCGGCGGATCTTCCGTCCCGACATCCCCATGCAGGAGCTTCCGCCGACGCTCTTCACCGCCTATCGCATCCGACCGCCGATTTGAGTATGTGTGGGCCGACATGACGCGCGCACCTTCTCTTCCGTCGTTCGTCCGGAAACTCGCCGCGGGGACGCTGGACCACTATCTGATCGCGCAGACCCTGCCCCCGTTCGCCCTGGCACTCGGCGTCGTGATGACGGCGCTGCTGCTGGAACGGCTGCTGGTCCTGTTCAACGTACTGGCGGCGGATGGCGGCACGCTGCGAACCTTCTTCGGCCTGCTGGCGGACCTGGTGCCGCATTATCTCGGCCTGGCGCTTCCGGCGGCGATCTGCGTCAGCGTGTTCTCGGTGGTCCGCAGGATGAGCCAGAACAACGAAATCGACGCCCTGATGGCCAGCGGCGTGTCCCTGTCGCGGATAGCGCGGCCGTTTGTCGCAATGGGGGTCATGCTCGGCCTGCTCAGCTTCCTGCTGTACGGGTTCATTCAACCATATGCCCGCTACAATTTCCGACATGGCCTATACTTGGCCAGCCATGCGGGCTGGGCGCCGCATCTGCAGGGGCGGATGTTCGCGACACCGTCCGGCGCCCTGATGCTGACCGCCGACCGGGTCGAGGGGGCGGGAACGCTGCTGTTCCATGTCTTCATCCGCGACAGGACCGGCGAACTGGAACGCGACATCACCGCCGATAGCGGGACGCTGCAGATGACGGACGACCGGTCGTCCGTCCGACTGGACCTCGCACATGGCGTGATCGTCACCGACCGCCATGACGACCGCCCCACCCTGACGACGTTCGACACGACGACCCGCATCCTCCAAAGCGATCATCACGGCGGCACCTTCCGCCATCGGGGAAACGACGAACGCGAACTGACGGTGCCGGAACTGCGCCAGGCCATCCGTCATCATGACCCGGCGATCCGCCGGTCCCATCTGGTGGCGGAACTGCATTTCCGCCTGGCCCGGGCCATGGCCATTCCGTTCATTCCGGTCCTGGCCTGCGCCCTGGCGGGCATGGCCAAGCGGCAGCGGCGGAACCTGGGCCTGCCGATCGCGGCCATCAGCCTTGTGGGCTTCGACCATGCGCTCCAGCTGGGCCTCAGCCTGGTCGCCAGCCGCGGCATGTCGCCCTGGCTGGTGATCTGGGGGCCGTTCGTCATCTTCTGCGGCGCCTGCGTATGGCTGCTCGTCCGGCGAAGCGGGACAGCCGGCGCGGGATGGTGGTCCCTGATGCGACGCTTCGCACGACGCGGACAGGCCGTGGCCGGTCCGGCGACGGACACCAGCCGATGACCCCTCCCCCTCTGCCGATCGGATCGAGTCGCGGGGTGCTGCTGCGCTACCTGTCGCGTGAACTGGTGTCGCGCGTGCTGGCGACCGGCCTGATCCTGGTCGCACTGATGGAGATCCTGGCGCTGCTGGAGCAGCTGACACCGATCCTGGACCGTCACCTGGGCGTCGGGGGCGTACTGTATTTCCTGGTGCTGCGCAGCCCCCTGCTGCTGGGCAGCGTCTTTCCGCTGGCGGTCCTGATCGGGGCACTGATCATGCTGGTGCAAATGACAACGGCGAACGAAATCGCGATCCTGCGCGCGGCCGGACTGTCGACCCACGCCCTGGTCCGGCTTCTCCTGCCCGGCGTCGTCGGGCTGGGCCTGGTCAGCGCCGTCATCGACGACCAGGTGACCCCCCGTGCCGAACTGGCGCTGGCACGCTGGTGGAACGCCACCGACCCGCATCCCGAATCCGGACGCGCGTTCTGGTTTCGGGCCGGCACGACGCTGATCGACGTCGGATACATCGCGGGGGGCGGCCGGATCGCCGGCAAGCTGGACCTGTATCGGCGCGATCCATCGGGACGGCTGACCAGCATCGTCCATATCGGGGACGCCCGTTTCGTCGACGGCGCATGGACGGGGGGCGACGGGCGGCAACTGACGATATCGCAGGCGACGGTGGACCCGGGCGCCTTCACCGCCCCGCCCGCCGAGGCCGGATGGCCGTCCGGGCTGCGTCCGGCGGACCTCGTGCGGCTGTCCATGGACAGCCCGCCGCTCGCCGCCTCGACGATGATCTCGATCCTGATGGACCGCGCGCCCTCCAGCCAGCCCCCCAGCTATTTTCGCACCGCATTGCTGGAACGCGCGCTGTTACCGCTGACATTCATCGTCATGCTATTATTGGCGGTGCCGGTGGTTTATATCCCGCCTCGTACCGGCGCGCGAAGCTGGCTTCCGGTCTGGTGTCTGGGCGCGGGCCTGCTGTTTATCGTCTTCCAGGGATTGATGCGGGCCCTGGGCAATGCCGGCACCCTGCCGGCCCTGGCCGCGACCCTTCCGGGCATCGCGATTTTCGCATTCGCAATCGGTGCCCTGATGTTGAGGATAGAAGAAAAATCATGAGCGGTACCCTGCGCAACGCGAATCTCCGGACGGGACGCAGCTTCGACCTGGGGAAAATGAACCTCCGGCAGCTCTGGATCGCCTACCTGACCTATCCGACCATCATCCTCTACATCGTCCTCGCCATCGCCAGCTTCGCGTTCCTGGTCCGGCATTTCCCCGGAATCGGACAGACACTCGTGGCCGCCGCCGCGGTCGTCGCGGTCTATCCCCTGGCATGGTACGCAATACACCGCTTCATCCTGCACGGGCGTTTCCTGTATCGGATGAAATGGACGGCCGGGCTGTGGAAGCGCATCCATTTCGATCATCATCAGGATCCGCATCTGCTGGACGTCCTGTTCGGCTCGCCGCTGAACACGATCCCGACGATTGCGATCATCACGATCCCCGTCGGCTACCTGATCGGCCATCTGGGGGGGGCCGCAGCGGCCTTCGGAACGGGGCTTGCGATCACCTGCATCTATGAATTCTTCCATTGCATCCAGCACCTGAACTACAAGCCCAGGATGCGCTGGATCCAGAAGATGAAGCAGCGGCATGTCCTGCATCATTTCCATGACGAGGACGGCAATTACGGCATCACCAGCTTCGTCGTCGACCGGATCTTCGGCAGTTATTACGTCGATGCGCGCGCCCGGCCCCGCAGCCCCAGCGTCTTCAACCTGGGGTATGACGTGGCGGAGGCCAACCGCTATCCCTGGGTGATGGACCTGACCGGCACCCCCCCGCGCGACCGGCCCGACGGCGCGTCGTCGAACAGGAACGCCGCGTGACGTCCGGCGGCACGCTGAACGTCCTGATCCTGGCGGGCACGCGCGCAGGGACACGCGACCCGATGGCCCAGGCCGCCGGCGTCTCGCACAAGGCGATCCTGCCCGTCGCCGGCCGGCCGATGATCGCCCGGGTCGTCGACGCGCTGTCGGCCGTCCCACGGATCGGCCGCATCGCGGTCAGCATCGAGGATCCGGACATCCTGACCGGCCTTCTGGATCGCCCTGTTACGATCCTGCCGCCGGCCCAGGGCCCCAGCGGCAGCGTAATGGAGGCGATCGGCACATTGGGCACGCCCCTGCTGGTCACGACGGCCGACCATGCGCTGCTGCGTCCGGAATGGATCGAATCGTTCCTGTCCGCCGCCGGCGACACCTGCGACGTCGCGGCCGGCATCGCGATGGAACGGGACATCCGCCGCGATGTCCCCGGCACGAAACGCACGATGATCCGCCTGGCCGACGGGGCGTTTTCAGGTTGCAACCTGTTCCTGTTCCGCACCCCGGCAGCGATCGGCGTCGTCCGGCTCTGGCAACGCCTGGAACAGGAGCGCAAGCGACCCGTCCGCATGGCCCGCCTGCTGGGGCCGGGGATCCTGCTGCGCTACCTGGTGGGACGCCTGACGCGCCAGGCCCTGTGTGCGCGGATCGAACGGCTGGCCGGCGCGTCCGCTCGCCTGGTCCCCTTGCCCGACGGACGCGCCGCCGTGGACGTGGACAAGCCGGCCGACCTCGATCTGGTACAATCGATCCTCGCGGCCGCCTGACCTGAACCATGCGTATCGCCTATGTCATCAACTCGCTGGAAGGGGGCGGCGCCGCCTTCCCTGTGCCTGACATTACCCGGGTGATGCGGCAGGAGGGGCATGAGGTCGAACTGTTCGCGCTGCTCCGCGGCGACGGACGCGCCCTGTCGGCCATCGAACGGACAGGTCTGAAGGTCCATATCCGCGACGGGGACAAAAGGGACCATGTCGCCGCCCTGCGCTGGCTGGACCGCCAGATGGGGGCCTATCGCCCCGACCTGCTGTGGACGTCGCTGACCCGCGCCACGGCGATGGGACAACTTGTCGGGTTGAAGCGGCGGATTTCCGTCGTCAGCTGGCAGCATAATGCAGGACTGAGCGAGGCCAATATCCGGCTTCTGCGGACGTTGCGGGGGCTGACGCGGCTGTGGGTCGCCGATTCGGGCTGCGTGCTGGATTTCGCCCGCCGCAGGCTGGGAATACCCGAGGATCGCCTCGCCTCCTGGCCGATTTTTCGAGCCAATCCCGAATTTCCGGTGGCCCGCCCCTGGCAGTCCGGCGACATCGTGCGAATCGGATCGCTGGGCCGCCTGCACCGGGCCAAGGGCTACGATGTCCTGTGCGCCGCCCTGGCGATCCTGAAGACCCACGGCACGCTCGCGCCGTTCGAGATCACCGTCTCGGGCGAAGGGGCGATGCGGCCGCAGCTGGAATCCCTGATCCGCGACAACCGCCTGACGACGCTTCGTCTGCCGGGGTTCAACGAACGCGTGCCGGACTTCCTGGCGGGGCAGCACCTGTACGTGCAGCCGTCGCGACGCGAAGGCCTGTGCATCGCCATGCATGAGGCCATGCAGGCCGGCCTGGGCGTCGTGGCATCGTCGGTCGGCGAAATGCCCTACACGATCGAGGAGGGTATCTCCGGCCATGTCGTGCCCCCCCAGGACCCGACGGCCCTGGCGCAGGCCCTGGCGGCGGTCCTGCACCATCCGGAGCGTCTCGCCGGCCTGGGACAGGCCGCCCGCACGCGGGTACTGACACGATTCGACCCGGCACGCTTCGACGCGGCGGGGCAGGCCATCCTCCAACGCATCGGCCGCCAGGTCACGTTCCCTCCCGCAGACTATTCCGCGGGATGAGGAACTGCGCCATGACGCGCAGGCCGGATCATGGCACGATCGGGACATGCCGTCCGACCTCGCGGAAAACCAGATCGTCATCCGACGCGCCATCCTGCATCTCTGCGGCCAGATGGGGTGGTCATCCCTGAACGAACTACCGCTGCCGGATGGACGGCGGGCGGATATCATGGCGTTGCGCCCGGACAACGGATTCGTCTGCATCGAGATCAAGTCCGGCCCGCGGGATTTCCTGACCGATGCCAAATGGCCCTGCTACCGCGAGTGGTGCGACCAGCTTTTCTTCGCCGTGGACCGGGATTTTCCGGTCGCCCTGCTACCCGACAGCGTCGGCCTGATGATCGTCGCCACCGATATGCGCCCCGCCGGATACGGGATCATCGCCGAATCGGCCATCATGCGGGAGGCGCCCGCATGTCCCCTGCCCTCCGCCCGGCGTCGAAAGCTGACCCATCTGTTCGCGATGCAGGCCGCCGGGCGGCTGGGCCGGCTGGACGATCCGGCCATCACCGCATCCCTGCGCGCCGCCCGGCGTATCGAGTAGACCAGCCAGGGCACATCGATCGCCGCCGCGCCGCATCACATGACATGGGGCGCGATGTACGCCATTCACCGATCGACAGTGCCAGCCATCCAGAAAAGGCCCCCCGATGTCAGACGCCATCCTGTGCCGGTTCGAAGCCGCCCGTTCCATCGTCCGGGACGCCGCCGACCTCGCCATGTCCATGCGTCCCGCCTCCGGCGGCCCCTCCGGTACCCAGAAGAGCGCCCAGGACTGGCTGACCGAGGCCGACGGGGCGGTGGAGGCCCTGATTTCCACCCGAATCGGCGCCTTGTTCCCCGAGGACGGTTTCCAGGGCGAGGAAGGGGGCCGGACCCGCACCGGCCGCCTGCGCTGGATCGTGGACCCGATCGACGGCACGTCGAATTTCGCGCGCGGGCGCAACCGCTGGTGCGTATCGCTCGGCCTTCTGGAAGATGACCTGCCCGTCGCGGGGATCATCCAGGCCCCGGCCCTGAACGAGACCTATACGGCGGTGCGCGGCCGGGGCGCATTCCTCAACGGCCGGCCGATCCATGCCTCGCCAGTCGACGACACGCGTTCTGCAATGATCGAGATGGGATGGAGCAGCCGCGTCCCCGCGGGCGTGTTCGAGGACAAGGTCGCGACGATTCTGCGGCTGGGCGCGATGCCCCGGTCCGGCGGGTCGGGCGCCCTCGCGCTGGCCGACGTAGCCTGCGGTCGCCTGGACGGTTACCTGGAAATGGTCATCAACATCTGGGACGTCGCGGCGGCCCTGGTCATCCTGGACGAGGCCGGGGCCCGGACCTCGCCATTCGTGCGTGACGGCGGGCTGGAACGCGGAATCACCATCCTTGCCGCCGCGCCGCGAATCGCGGACGATCTGGCGGCGGCGCTCGACGTTCCGCTCGGCTGACCCGCGGCCATCGTTACGACACAAAATTTCACCAGCATTCCCGCTCTGAAATCCATGCATGGATCGCGGAACAGGGATACGAAAGACGATCGCCCGGATCCATCGCGATGCGGGCTGCTGTCCCAGGCCAGGAGATAAGGGAGCATGCTTTTGCGAGACGGCCGATTCCAGTTGAAGCCGGCGGTGCTGGCGGCAGCCCTGCTGCTGCCCGCGGCCCCGGCCCTTGCCGCCGGCGAAAAGCAGCAGGCGCTGGTGGACCGCGCCACCCTGACCGTGCGCGACATGTTTTCGGGCGCGCGCTCGGACAGCAACATCACCCGCTACATGGCGCAGGCCCGCGCCGTGATGGTCTGCCCATCTATTTTCCGCATGTCGATCGGCTTTGGCGGATCCGGCGGAGGATGCGTCCTGCTGTCGCGCGACGCGCGGGGATCATGGTCCGACCCGGCATTCTTCAGCCTCAGTTCCGCCAATGTCGGCATCCAGCTGGGCATGCAGGATTCCCAGGTGATGTTCTTCGTCATGACCGACCGCGGCCTGCAGGCGCTGCTGGACAACCAGTTCCAGCTCGGCGCCGACGCGGCGGCGTCGTTCGCGACCATGGGATCGGGCATCGAAAGCGGTACGACCGGCCAGCGCAATACCGACATCATGGCCATCCAGAAATCGAAGGGCCTGTTCGCCGGCGCGGCGCTCGGGGGCTCGAAACTGTCGGTCAATAGCGGCGCCAACCGGTCCTATTACAACCAGATCGTCGGGCCGGAAGACATCGTGATTTCGATGCGGGTCAACAACCCGGGCGCCGACCCGCTGCGCAGCGCCCTGAGCGAAGTGCAGGCCCGGGCGGCGGCAGCCGGTCCCGCCTACAACGCGCCCGCCGCGCCGGCCTACGCGCAGCCTGGCTATCAGGACGGCGAGCCCGCGCAGGTCACCTCGGCGCCCGCCTCCGGCGCCATCAGCAGCCAGCCGCTCGCCCCGCCGCATTAGCGGCGGGCTGCCGGCGAGCGCCCCTTGCGGGCGGGGGCACGGCCAGCGCCCTGCCCGGGGCATTTACGGGGTCCGCTGGCTCCGATAGGCGCCCACGTTGCGATTATGCTCCGCCAGGCTGGCCGCAAACAGATGGCCGCCGGCACCATTCGCCACGAAATACAGCGCGTCGCCCGATGCGGGATGGGCTACCGCCTCCAGCGCCGCCCGACCTGGCGCGCAGATTGGACCCGCCGGCAGGCCAGGCAGAATATAGGTATTGTAGGGGGTCGGGGTTTCCAGGTCCGTGCGGGTCAGGGCGTGGCCAAGCGGGCCCGCCCCCTGGTTGAGTCCGTAGACCACCGTCGGATCGGATTGCAGCCGCATGCCGCGTTGCAGCCGGTTGATGAAGACCCGTGCCACCATTGGCCGCTCTGACGCAATGGCGGTCTCGTGCTCCACCATCGATGCCAGGATCAGCAGCGTGCGCCGATCGCGAATTTCGGGTACCGGGTCACGCTGGCGCCAGACCGCGTCCAGCGTCGCCGTCATCGCCGCCTGCATTCGTGACAGCAGCACCGCACGCGGCGTGCCCCATTCGTAATCGTAGGTCTGCGGCAGGACGTCGCCTTCCGGCGGCGCGGCAACGGACCCGGTCAGGACCGGCGCCCGGTCGATGATGTCCGCGACCTGGATCGCCGACAGGCCTTCGGGCACCGTGATCCGGTGCAGCACCGGCCGGCCATGGCGCAGGACGAACAGCGCGTCGCGGATCGATCCATGGGCCGGGAATTCCAGTTCCGCCGCGTGCAGGACCCCGTCCTTGCGCGTCAGGCGAACCGCCACGCGGAAGACCAGGGCCACGATGTCCCCGCTCTCCACGACCCCTGCATGCTGAAGGGTGGAAATGGTGCCGCCCAGGCTCCCGCGCGGCACGACCACCGCACGGACAGTCGGCAACGGGCCGGGGGCACGATAGAGCCACCATCCCCAACCCGTCAGGCCACCCGCCGCCACGCCCAGAAACACCAGCAGGGCCGCAAACGATTTCAGCAGCCTGCCCATCTAACGGATGGCTGGTCAGACGCGACGCAGGATGATGCTGGCGTTGGTCCCGCCAAAACCGAAGCTGTTCGACAGGGCGACGTCGATCTTGCGACGTTGCGCCTCATGCGCCACGCGGTCGATCGCGCTTTCGCGGGACGGATTGTCCAAATTCAGCGTCGGCGGCGCAACATTGTCGCGGATGGCGAGAATCGAGAAGATCGCCTCCACCGCGCCCGCCGCGCCCAGAAGATGTCCGATGGCGGACTTGGTCGAGGACATGGCCACCGCGCCGGCGGCGTCGCCGAACAGGCGCTCCACGGCTTCCAGTTCCAGGTCATCGGCCATGGTCGAGGTGCCGTGGGCGTTGACATAGCCGATGTCGGTGACATCGATGCCGGCGCTGCGAACCGCCGCCTGCATTGCCCGATAGGCACCCTCGTGCCCCTCGGCGGGGGCGGTAATGTGATAGGCGTCGCCGGACATGCCGTACCCGACGACCTCGCCGTAGATCTTGGCGCCGCGCGCCTTGGCGTGCTCGTATTCCTCGAGCACGACGATCCCGGCCCCCTCGCCCATGACGAAGCCGTCACGGTCACGGTCCCAGGGACGGGACGCCTTTTCCGGGGTGTCATTGAAGGCGGTGGACAGCGCACGCGCCGAACTGAACCCCGCGATACCCAGCGGGCAGACTGCGGCCTCGGCGCCGCCGGCGACCATCACGTCGGCATCACCCAGCATGATCAGGCGCGAGGCATCGCCGATCGCATGCACGCCGGTGGCGCAGGCGGTCACGACCGAATGATTCGGCCCCTTGAATCCGTATTTGATCGAGACGTGGCCGGAGACCAGGTTGATCAGCGCCGACGGAATGAAGAACGGCGACAGGCGGCGCGCACGCCCCTCGTGCACCGTGATCGACGCGTCATAGATCGTCTGCAGGCCACCGATGCCCGATCCGATCATGACGCCGGTCCGGCAACGTTCTTCCTCGGTTTCCGGCTTCCAGCCGGAATCCTCGACCGCCTCGGTCGCCGCCACCAGGCCCAGATGGATGAAGCGATCCATCTTCTTCTGGTCCTTGACCGGCACCCAGTCGGACAGGGTCAGGCCGCCGGTGCCTGTCGGCCCGGCGGGAACCTCGCCCGCGACATGCGCGGGCAGGTCGGACGGATCGAACGAGGAAATCCGGCCGAAGCCGTTTTCCCCGGCCACGAGACGCGACCAGTTATGTTCGAGCCCGAGCCCGAGCGGGCTGACAATGCCCATACCGGTGACAACAACGCGTCGACGTTCCGACGCCACTCCGGCAGACTGTATCAACCCGCTCCGCTCCCTGATCACGAAAATCGTTTTTTCGGCAAGACCGACTTCAGGCGGCCTTCTGCTTCTCGATATAGTCGATCGCGTCCTTCACGGTGGCGATCTTTTCGGCCGCGTCTTCCGGGATCTCGACGCTGAACGCCTCTTCGAACGCCATCACCAGCTCGACCGTGTCCAGGCTGTCCGCCCCGAGATCGTCGATGAAGGAGGCTTCCGGCGTGACCTTGCTTTCCTCGACACCGAGGTGTTCGACCACGATCTTCTTAACCTTGTCGGCGATTTCGCTCATCTGTCTTCGCTTCCTGTGTGCCCCAAAGAAACGGGCGGTTCGAAATTCATTCGTCCTGTCTGACGTCCCGCAAACCGGAACCGCCGGAACACGTCCAGCCCGCTTCGGACGAAGCAGCGGGCGATTAGCATGGTTTTCAGGTCATCGCCAAGGCAGGGATCGCATTTCCGACATAATCCGTTGCCCCGACCCTGGATGAAGCCGGAAAAATCGCATCGTTTTCGGCCATATCCCCGCGGGCGTCCAGAGGATTCGATACCCGGCCGTCAGGGCATCGCCATTCCGCCGTTGACGTTCAGGGTCGTGCCGGTGATCCACCCCGCCTCGTTGGAGACAAGATAGGCCACGGCGGCGGCAATGTCGTCCGGCTGACCCATACGACCCAGCGGGATGCCGGCCAGCAGCTTTTCGCGCTGCGCCTCGGCCAGGACGTCGGTCATGGCCGTCTGGACAAAGCCCGGCGCCACGACATTGACCGTCACCCCGCGCGCGCCGGCTTCCTGCGCCAGGGACTTGCTCATGCCGATCATGCCGGCCTTGGCCGCTGAATAATTGGCCTGGCCGGCATTGCCGGTGATCCCCACGATCGACGCGATGCTGACGATGCGGCCGGCGCGACGGCGCAGCATGCCCTTCAGCGCGGCGCGGCACAGGCGGAAGGGGGCCGCAAGATCGACCTCCATCACGCGGTTCCAGTCCTCATCCTTCATGCGGATCGCCAGCCCGTCACGCGTCAGCCCGGCATTGTTGACCAGGATATCCAGCGGGGCGCCGGCCGCGGCCTCGGCCGCGGCGACCAGCGCGTCGGCGGCGGCCGGGTCCGACAGGTCGGCCGGGCAGACGTGCGCCCGCGCCCCGTCCGGCGCGATCTGTGCCGCCACGCTGTCCAGCACCGCCTGGCGCGTCCCGGACAGGATCACGGTCGCCCCCTGCCCGTGCAGGGTCCGCGCGATCGCGGCACCGATTCCCCCCGACGCGCCGGTAACCAGCGCGATCTTGCCATCCAACCTGAACATCAGCCCGTCCTTGTTCGTCATAACGTCTGTCACAGCGCGGCCAGGAACGCCTCGATGTCGGCTGGCGTGCCGACCGACCGCGTCGCGACGGTGCCGTCGATCCGCCGGACCAGCCCGGACAGGACCTTGCCGGCCCCCAGTTCGACGAAGCTGTCCACCCCCATCGCCACCATCGCCTCGACGCTCTCGCGCCAGCGCACGGTACCAGTTACCTGCCGTACCAGAAGGTCGCGAATTGCCTGCGGGTCGGTCACTTTCGCGGCGGAGACATTCGCCACCACCGGCACCACCGGCGCCGCGATCCCGGCACGGTCCAGCGCCTCGGCCATCGCGTCGGCGGCCGGCGCCATCAGCGAACAATGGAACGGCGCCGACACCGGCAGCAGGACCGCACGCTTCACGCCCCGCCCCCTGGCGATGCCGATCGCGCGTTCCACCGCCGCGATCCGGCCGGAAATCACGATCTGGCCACCGCCATTGTCGTTGGCGACCTCGATCGTCTCCGTCCGCTCCGGCTGGCCCTCGACCCGCAGGATCGCGGCCTCGGCGCAAATGTCGCGGGCCTGGTCCAGATCGACGCCGATCAGTGCCGCCATACCGCCTTCGCCGGCAGGGACTGCCTTCTGCATCGCCTCGCCGCGCACGCGCAGCAGGCGCGCGGTCTGGGCGACACCCATCGCCCCCGCCGCCGCCAGCGCGGAATATTCGCCCAGCGAATGGCCGGCAACCAGCGCCGCGGTCCGCTTCAGGTCGATGCCGCCTTCCTTTTCCAACACCCGCAGCACCGCCAGCGAGACCGCCATCAGGGCCGGCTGCGTGTTCTCGGTCCGCGTCAGTTCGTCCATCGGCCCATCGAACATCAGCGTCGACAGGCGCTGGCCCAGCGCGTCGTCCACCTCCTCGAACACTTCGCGCGCCGGGGCGAAGGCTTCCGCGAGCTCACGTCCCATCCCGACGGACTGGCTTCCCTGACCGGGGAATATGAAGGCGTGAACAGACATGGCGTCCTCGTGCTCCGGATGTTTCGTCTTCTGGTTTGGGGGACATGGCGGCAGGAGGCCGGACCTGTCAATCGCCCTGGTCACCCGGCCGCGCCGCGACCCGCGCCGACACCCGCTGCCGCAGCAGCAGCATCGCATCCCACGGCACCGCCGGGATCTCGCGCAGGCGCCAGAACCAGCGGCGGGACCAGCGGCGCGCAGCGGGCACGCGCGGCGGAGGCACCCGCGCCACCCGCCACCCCGCCAGACGCATCAGGACCAGGCAACGCGGCAGGTGATAGGCGCTGCTGGCCACCGCGACGGGACCGCGATACCCACGCCCCCGCAGCAGGGCAGAACAGGCCAGGACCGAATCCAGCGTGTCCAGCGCCGTATCCTCGGCCAGGATCGACGCATCGGGGATACCGGCCTCGCGCAGCAGGCGGACCATGATCGCGGCCTCGGCGGGCCGGCCATCCGGGCTGCCGCCGGTGGGAATGAACAGCGCCGATGGGATGGAGCGCGCATAGGCAATCGCGGCCTCGACCCGCCGGCGCAGGGTCGCGGTCGGCGTGCCGTCAGGGCGGACACGCGCCCCGAAGATCACGATCGGTTGCAGGCCGGACGGCTGCAAATCGGGCGGTCGCAGGCCGGGCATCAGGCCGGCGCGCGCAGCAATACCCGGTTCAGCCCCGACAGCGTGGTGAACATCGTCCGCCAGATCGTCGCGAACCGTTCGGCCGAGACACCCCGCCCATCCATGATCGTCGCCAGGTCGCCCACCGTGCGCTCGCCATCGATCAGGGGCAGCAGGCCCCGGGTCTGCGGGGGGACGGGTACCGCGACGGACAGCGTCCCGAATGCGAAGGGCAAGCGGTCGTCGGGCTGCATCTGCCGCGCCAACTCGACGCCCGGAATTTCACGCATCACCGGGACCGATCGCGGATCCATCGGATCGGCGACCTGCACGTCGTCGCTCATCCGGCGCACATAGGCCACATGCGTCGCCATGTTACCCGCCAGCGCCTCGGCCACCGCCGCACGCTCGCGCTCCGGCAGGGCGGCGATACGCGCCCGCAGCCTGGGGTCGGGCAACAGCAGCGCGGGATCGTAGCGCATCGGCTCCATCAGGCAGGTGGCCCGCAGGCCGGCCCTGTCCAGCAGCCCGAACAGCCCCGCGACGTCATAGGCCCGGTCGCGCGGATTCAGCAGCAGGTCGTACAGCCCCGCATCGCCGCCCGTCAGGTGATCGCCGAAATTTCCATTCTGCCGCAGCCATGCCGTCTGCGGCAGATGACGCATCACCCGCCGCGCCACATCCAGCCGTTCCGGCGGCGACTCGTCGTACGGGGCCAGCCGGGCCAGCGCCTCCTGCAGCATGTAGACGCCGGTACGGCCGTACGGCGCATAGACCATCAGGCCCATTCCCCCGTCGGGGGCCAGCGCCTCCACCAGACCCGCCAGCGCCGCGTCCGGATCGGGCAGATGATGCAGCACGCCGCAGCAATCGATGTAATCGAACGGCCCGGGGGCGAGGTCGCGCAGGTCGTCGAGCGATCCCGGCACGAACCGCATGTTGTCCAGCCCCCGCACCGCCGCCCGCGCCCGGGCAATGGCCAGCGCGCGTTCCGAACGATCCAGGCAGACGACCTCGCCGGGCCGGCCCGCGCGCGACAGGTGGGTGGCCAGCATGATGGCCCCATCGCCGGTACCGCACCCCGCCACCAGCGCACGCAGGGGCCGCGACCGTGGACGGGTGGCGCCGAACACCCAATAATCGATTTCCCGCAGATGGCTGGGACTGCCGATCAGCAGCCGCCGCGTCTCGTCCGCCGGATCCCGCCCGGGATAGGGAAAATATTCATATTGCGCGGCCAGTCCGGCATCGCGGCTATCATACCCGGCCATCACGCCAATCCCGCCCCATGGATTCGCCCATAACACGCCTCGCCATTCCCCGAATGGCCGGTTTGAAACCCGCCCTGTCGCGCGAGAGCGCCGCACAACGGTACGCCCGGCATGTGGTTCCGCGCATCCGCGCAGAGCACGGGAAACGCGCGCCGGATCGCCGACAGGGCGAATTTCAAACCAGCCTCTAGCGGGGCAGCAGCTTGCCGCGCTGCCAGGCCTCGGCAGCCTCGTCCGCACTCATGCCCTCGCACCGCATGGCGTAATCCAGCGCGCTGACGACCTTGTTACCAAGCGTCAGTTCATCCAGTTCGTCCAGCAGATCGGAATCCAGTTCGTCCCGCGCCCCCGGCCGCAACAGCAGTCGGGCCTGCTGGTCGCTGCCCAACCCCGCCTTGGGGTCGTCCAGCAGGCGCAGCCGCCCGCCATGATGCAGGAAATGGGGCTGCCACAACGGCAGGATCGCGGCCTCATCCGCCTCGATCGCGTGGGCGGCGTGCAGGAAGGCCTCCTCGTCGGGACGCGCCTCGATCGTGAAACCGCATTCCGTCAGCCCGTAGGTCGCCACGCAGTGCCGCACCCGCTCCAGCACCGAGGCCGGAGTCACGATATTGCGACCGACCGCGCCCTCGTCCCCCGCCAAGTCGGCGATCGACGTGATGTGCCCGGCGGCCCCGGCCGGCAGCGCCCAGCCGAAGGACGGCTTGTACAGCAGGCCGAAAACCTCCATCCCCAGCGTGGCGGCGTTCCAGTCGGCGTCGACGTCCGGCAGCCATGCCGATACGAACAGATCGATCGCGCCGGCCGTCATCCGGGCGGACAGCTCCTCCCGGCTTCCGGTGACATATTCGACCTCCAGTTCGTAGGCTTCCAGCACGCGAACCACGGCGGCCGCCGCGGCTTCGTGCAGGATGGAATCCGGATGGCCCAGCGTCACCGTCGTCATGTCACCTCTCCCCCACTCTCGGGAGCGTTCCAGCAGCTAGGACCCGTTTGCGCAAGGGCCGGCACGGCAAAAAGGCCGACCGGCATACCCCCTGTCCGCTGGACGCGATTCCGCTCGTGGCAGGATCCTGGCCGGATCCTACCAGATCTTCACCCGGTCTTCCGGCTTCAGGTAGAGCGTGTCGCCCGGATGAACGTTCCACGCCCGGTACCAGGCGTCGATATTGTGCATCGGCATGTTCACCCGTGCCTGCGGCGGCGAATGCGGATCGGTCAGGATGCGCTGGCGCACGCTGTCGTCGCGCAGTTTCTGCCGCCAGACCTGCGCCCACCCCAGGAACACGCGCTGGTCCCCGGTCAGGCCGTCGAGCACGGGCGACGGTTTGCCGTGCAGCGAGGCATGATAGGCGTCCAGAGCCAGCGTCAGGCCGCCAAGATCGGCGATATTCTCGCCCATCGTCAGCTTGCCGTTCACATGTACGCCCGGCAGCACCTGGAACGCGTCGTACTGCGCGCCGAAACGGGCGGACAATTTCACGAAGCGGGCTTCGTCATCCTTGGTCCACCAGTCCTTCAGGCGGCCGAGATAATCGAATTTCCGCCCCTCGTCGTCGAAGGAATGGGTCATCTCGTGACCGATCACGCCGCCGATGGCACCGTAATTGATCGCCGGATCGGCCTTCGGGTTGAAGAACGGCGGCTGCAGGATCGCGGCGGGAAACACGACCTCGTTGAACAGGGGGTTATTGTAGGCGTTGACCATCTGGGGCGTCATGTCCCACTCGTCGCGGTCCACCGGCTGGCCCAGATGGCCCAGCCAGTAGCGCCATTCGAACGCCACCGCCCGTTCCGCATTGCCGTAGGCGTCCCCCTGACGGATCTCCAGCCCCGAATAATCGCGCCAGCGGTTGGGATAGCCGATCTGGATGGTGAAATGATCCAGCTTCTGCACCGCCGCGGCGCGGGTCTGCGGCCCCATCCATTCGTTGTGCTGCAGACGGACGCGGAAGGCGGCCTTCAGCTCCTCTGTCAGGGTATGCATCGTGTCGCGATAGGCGGGCGGGAAATAGCGCGCGACATAGACCCGGCCCAGCGCCATGCCCATCGCGCTGCCGGTCGCGGACGCCCCGCGCTTCCACCGGACGGGAAGCTGCGGCTGGCCGCCCAGGATCCGGTCGTTGAAATCGAACGACGCATCGACGAAGGCACGGGGCAGATAGCGCGCGGCGTTGTCCACCAGATGGAAGGCCAGCCAGGCGCGCAGGGTTTCCAGGTCGGTCTCGGATGCGATCCGGGCCTCGCCGGCGATGGCGTCGGGTTCGCCGACGATCAGCGTGCCCGTGCGGGTGATCTCATCGGGCAGTTCGGCGGCGGCCAGATAGGCCGTCCAGTCGAACCCCGGCGCGCGCTTCTGCAGGTCCGGCACGGCGATCGGGTTATAGACCTTGTCCGGATCGCGCATGTCCGCCCGTGGCCAGTGGACGCCGGCCAGCCTGGTTTCGAACGCCACGATCGCGGGCGCCATGCGCGCCGCGTCGGGCCAGTGGATCATGTCCAGGACCTTGGACACATAGGCCTGGTAGGCGGTCTTCTTCGCCGCCATCGCGGGCTTCAGGTAGTAATCGCGATCCGGCATGCCGATCCCGCCCTGATCCAGGGTCAGGGCGTAGCGTGTCGGATCCTTGGCGTCCGGCTGGATCCCGAAGCCGAACAGCGAATACTGGAATCCCGTCTGCGCCCGGCCCAGAAGGGCCGCGAAGCCGGTGCGGTCCTTCACCGCCCGCACGGCGTCCAGGCCGGCGGCCAGCGGCCCCTGTCCCAGGGCCTCGATGGCGCTTTCATCCATGAAGGTGGCGTAGAACGTGCCCAGCTTCTGCTCGGTCGTCGTGGGCTGGGCGACGGGATGCGCGGCCAGGTCCTGCAGGATGGTCTGCACCCGCTTGCGCGACAACTCGCTCAGGGCATTGAACGGCCCGTAGGACGTCATGTCCGGAGGAATCACGATATCGTGAACAGCACGGCCATCGGCATAGCCGAAGAAATCGTTGCCCGGCCGAATCGCCATGTCGCGTCCGGCGGTATCGAATCCCCACGTCCCGAAGGTGGGCGCATCATCGGCCGCCCGCGCCGCCGTCAGTCCGCAGGCCGCGCCCGACGCCAGCATCGCCGCACCGCACAACCACGCCGCGCGGGTCCGGTTCCCGCGCCGGCGCGGCCGGCTTCCCTTGAATTCCGCCATCATGCTCCCTTTACGTTCGGCCGGCCGACGCATGCGCGCCGCCGGCTCATTTCCGGTGACCGGCCTTGCCCTTCGGGGCACCGGCCGCGGACGGCGGCGCAACCTCTGCGGCAACCCGGTAGTCGAACACCATCGTCCCCGCGAGATAAGGCGCCGCGAATGCCTTGAAGGCGTCATGCGCGGGGTCGAACAGCCCCGGCTGGTTCACCACCGGACGTCCGACATAATAGTTACGATCCCCTTCCGAACGGAAGGTCACCAGGAACCCGATTTCATATCCCTCGTCCTGTCCCTCGCCGCTGTCCTGCGCCCCGGTTTCGATCGACACCACCAGCGGCTGGCCATCCGGACGACGCGAGTCGACCGCCAGTTCCAGGAACCGCCGCACGACCTCGGCCCTCTGGAACGGGGTGGCGGATTTCAGGAAGCGGAACAGCACCACATGCCGGACCAGACCCGGACGAAAATCCGGGGCGGTGAAGGTCGCCGCGCCGACCTGCGCCATCACCTGCTGGACCGCGACCGCCGCGGCGTCGGGCGGGGCGACCCCAGGGGGGGAGCTTGCGATCGGCAGGGAATAGGGATCGGCCAGAGCCGGCGCGACCGTAGCGGCGCCAGCCGCGGCAAGGAACCCGAATCCGGCCGCAGCCGTCCAAATCCGATCGGTCATCGTGATCATCGTGATGTCCTTCCTTTACCTGTCCCCGGCGTGGAACGCTCACCCCGCCGGGCATGGCGATGGCGTCAGGCGACGGCCGCCTGGCGCACGAACTTCTTCCGCCGCTGCCGGATCAGCATGTAAACGACCCTGGCGATCAGCGCGTGGACCCAGCCATGCGGCGCGACGCCGATCGTCTTGAGGATCATGCCCGTCACCCGCACGGTATGTTTCGGCCGGTAGACCCCCATCGCCCGCGACATGTAGGCGGCGATGCAACGCCCATGGTCATATGGCACCCCGACCGGATCGTTGGTCGTGTGGTACGCGGACGCCAGTTCGTCATCCTCGCTCTCGGTGACGCGCCCCAGCGCGATGCGGGTGCGTTGCCACACCCCCAGGCGCTCCCGCTTCAGGTACCGGTGCATGTGATCGTAGAACAGCTTGAAATGCCGATATTCATCGGCGGCGATCTGCTTGCAGATCGCCTTCAGCAACGGTTCGTCCGTCGCGTCCGCCAGCGCGGTATAGAATGACGAGGTTCCGGTCTCGACCATGCAGCGCGCGATCAGTTCGCCGGTGCGCGACCCGCGGACCGAACTGTCGACCTCCAGGTCCAGGCTGTAGGCCGCGCGATAGCGTTCGAAGGCCTCGGGATAGTTCCAGGAAGGATCCGCCAGCATCGCCCAGCGCCCCAGCGCGTCGCCGTGCTGCACTTCTTCCACCGCCCAATTGTCGGCGGCCGCGCGGAAGGCCGGATCGTCCGAGAACACATTGTTCAGGTAGACGGCATAGTCGACGCCATTTCGTTCGACGACCGAAGCCGCCTTGACCACCGGTATGATCTCGGGATCCACGCGCGAGGGGTCGAAACTGTCCCAATCCATCTGTTCAATGCGCCAGTGCTTCATCGTCCCCGGTTCTCTTGCGTCCGTTGCGGTCACAGGCGGCCGGATATCCTGCGTTCCCGGCCCGGATCAGGCATCGCCGCCGTATATGCGAACCCTGCACAAATCCTTTTCAGCATCCGAGATGGCATAAACGGCCGCATTATGCCATGCAGACAAAGCCCGGACGGACACGCACGCCCATGGCGGCCCCCGCGGCATAACAATGACAAACGCGGACCAAACCGTATGAACATCCATGAATATCAGGCAAAAACCCTGTTGCGCAGGTTCGGCATGCCCGTCCCCGACGGCCGTGTCGTCCGTTCCCCGGACGAGGCACTGTCCACGACACGCGCGATGGCCGTGCCGCTGGTTGTCGTGAAGGCCCAGATTCATGCGGGCGGCCGGGGTGCCGGCCATTTCACCCACGACCCCGCCGGCAAGGGCGGCGTCCGCCTGGCCCGCACGCCCGAGGAGGCCGAGGACGCCGCCACGGCCATGCTGGACCAGACGCTGGTCACCCGCCAGACCGGCCCGGCCGGCCGCGTCGTGCGCCGCCTGTATATCGAGGCCGGCTGCGACATCGGGAGGGAATTGTACCTCTCGCTGCTGGTGGACCGCGCTACGGGGCGGATCGTGGTCGTGGCATCGCAGGACGGCGGCATGGCGATCGAGGACGTGGCCGCGGCGACGCCCGAACGAATCCTGAAGGAATCGATCGATCCGTCCGTCGGGCTGTCCGACTACCAGGCCCGCAACCTGGCGGCGCGGCTGGATCTGCATGGACGGTCCATCCGCGCCTTCTCCACGGTGCTGCGCGCGGCCTATGACGCGTTCACGACGCTGGACGCCTCGATCGTGGAAATCAACCCGCTGGTCGTGACAACGTCGGGCAACCTGCTGGCGCTGGACGCCAAGATGAGCTTCGACGACAACGCGCTGTTCCGCCATCCGGAACTGGAGGAACTGCGCGACGAGAATGAGGAAGACCCCCGCGAGCGCGAGGCCGCGCGCCACGGCCTGGCCTATGTGGGCCTGGACGGCACGATCGGCTGCATGGTCAACGGCGCCGGCCTGGCCATGGCGACCATGGACATCATCAAGATGGAAGGCGAGGAACCGGCCAATTTCCTCGATGTCGGCGGCGGCGCGACGAAGGAGAGGGTGGCCGCCGCGTTCCGCATCGTGCTGTCCGACCACAAGGTGCGGGGCATCCTGGTCAATATCTTCGGCGGCATCATGCGTTGCGACATCATCGCCGACGCCATCATCGCCGCCTCGCGCGAGACGGGGCTGCATGTACCGCTGGTCGTCCGGCTGGCCGGCACCAACGTCGAACAGGGCCAGGACATCCTGGCCCGCTCCGGCCTGCGCATCATCCCGGCCGACGACCTGGCCGACGCGGCGCGCAAGATCGTCGCCGCCGTCCGCGAAGAAGGAGCCGCCTGATGTCCATCCTGGTCAACCAAGCCACCAAGGTCATCACCCAGGGCTTCACCGGGGCGCAAGGTACCTTCCATTCCGAACAGGCGCTGGCCTACGGCACCCGCCTGGTCGGCGGCGTCACCCCCGGCCGGGGCGGCGACATTCATCTCGGGCTGCCAGTCTTCGACACCGTCCTGCAGGCGCGTGAGGCCACGGGCGCCGACGCGACGGTGATCTACGTGCCGCCCGCCGGCGCCGCCGACGCCATCCTGGAGGCCATCGCGGCGGGCATCCCGCTGATCGTCTGCATCACCGAGGGCATTCCGGTACTGGACATGGTGCGCGTGCACCAGGTGCTGTCCCGGTCGGACAGCATCCTGATCGGCCCGAACTGCCCGGGCATCATCACCCCGGGCGAGTGCAAGATCGGGATCATGCCCGGCGCGATCCACCGGCGCGGCCACGTCGGCATCGTCTCGCGCTCCGGCACCCTGACCTACGAGGCCGTGGCCCAGACCACCGCCGTCGGCCTGGGGCAAAGCACCTGCGTCGGCATCGGAGGAGATCCCGTCAAGGGACTGGATTTCAACGATGTCCTGGAACGCTTCATTGCGGATCCGGACACCGATTCGATCATCATGATCGGCGAAATCGGCGGCACGTCGGAAATCGAGGCCGCCGCGCTGGTCCGCGACAGCGGGACGACGAAGCCGGTGGTGGGCTTCATCGCCGGCGCGACCGCCCCGCCGGGACGGCGCATGGGCCATGCCGGGGCCGTCATCACCGGCGGGCACGAGACGGCCGCGGCCAAGATCGAGGCCCTGCGCGCGGCGGGGATCCATGTCTCGGCCAGTCCGGCGACACTGGGCCGCACGCTGGCCGACGTGCTGGCCAGCCGCGCCTGACGGACGTCCGGTGCCTCTTCCGTCCCGGGACGGGGACGGAAGAGGCACCGGCCGACAACGGGTGACATCCTGCCCCGTTCTGTGGCACAGCCATGTCTCCCTATCGCCGAGTTCGAGGAAATCTGCCCGATGCCCGATGGTGTCATCCCGGCCACATCGCCGTATCTCGCCGCCGCGTCCCTGCCCCCGGTGCGCACCGACTGGACGCGCGACGAGGTCGCGGCCCTGATCGCCCTGCCCTTCCCCGAACTGATGTTCCAGGCGCAGAGCGTGCATCGCGCCCGCTTCGACCCGACCGAAATCCAGATTTCCACCCTGCTGTCGATCAAGACCGGCGGCTGTCCCGAGGATTGCGCCTACTGCCCGCAGAGCGCGATGCACGAGGATGGTGGCGTGAAGGCCAGCCGCCTGATGGCGGTCGAGGCCGTGCTGAAGGAAGCCCGCGCCGCGCGCGACGCGGGCGCCGCGCGCTTCTGCATGGGGGCCGCCTGGCGGTCGCCCAAGGACCATGACCTGGAAACGGTCTGCGCCATGATCGAGGGCGTGAAGGGCCTGGGCATGGAAACCTGCGTGACGCTGGGGATGCTGGACGACCGGCAGGCCGGACGCCTGCGCGACGCGGGGCTGGATTACTACAACCACAATCTCGATACCTCGCCCGAGCATTACGGCGCCATCATCTCCACCCGCACCTACCAGGACCGTCTGGACACGCTGGCGCATGTGCGCGACGCGGGGATCAATGTCTGCTGCGGCGGCATCGTCGGCATGGGCGAGGACGACAGCGACCGCGCCGGCCTGATCGCCAGCCTGGCCAGCCTGCCCAAACATCCCGAAAGCGTGCCGATCAACCTGCTGGTCCGCGTCGCAGGAACGCCGCTGGCCAAGGCCGAGCCGGTCGACCCGATCGATTTCGTCCGCATCATCGCCGCCGCCCGCATCACCATGCCCGCCAGCCGCGTGCGCCTGGCCGCGGGGCGCGAGGACATGACCGACGAGGCCCAGACGCTGTGCTTCCTGGCCGGCGCGAACTCGATCTTCTATGGCGAGAAGCTGCTGACCACTCCCAACCCCGAGGCCACGCGCGATGCGCGCCTGCTGGCCCGGCTGGGCATGCACACAAGCCTCAGCCAGCACTAGGCAGGGACACCGACCGCCCGGCGCGACCATTTAGGGCTTGCGTCCGGCCGCGCTCTGCCCGAAATCACCCTTCATGTCGTATGCGATCAAGGAGATGTTCGCGACCCTCCAGGGTGAGGGCGCGCATGCCGGCCGTACAGCCGTGTTCTGCCGCTTTGCCGGATGCAATCTCTGGTCGGGGCGGGAGGCTGATCGCACGACCGCGGCCTGTCGTTTCTGCGATACGGATTTCGTCGGCACCGACGGCGAGGGCGGCGGCCGCTTCGCCGATGCCGCTTCGCTGGCCGACGCCATCGCCGCCACCTGGCCGGCACCCGACCGGACGCGCGCCTTCGTCGTCTTCACCGGCGGCGAGCCGCTGCTGCAACTGGACAACGCCCTGATCGACGCCGTGCATGCAAACGGGTTCGAGATCGCGATCGAGACCAACGGCACCCTGCCGGCGCCCGACGGCGTCGACTGGATCTGCGTCAGCCCCAAGGCCGGCGCGCCGCTGGTCCAGCGTGCGGGGCATGAACTGAAACTGGTCTATCCCCAGCCGGGCCTGCCGCCCGAAGACATGGCCGGGCTGGATTTCGCGCAGTTCTGGCTGCAACCGATGGACGGGCCGGACCGGGTCGCGAACACGGCCGCCGCCGTGGCCTATTGCCGCACGCACCCGCGCTGGCGCCTGTCGCTGCAGACCCACAAGCTGATCGGGATTCCCTGACAATGACCGCGTCGCCTGGCATGGCCACCTCGCTGACACCGGCCGACCCGCTGCGCGAGACGGCCATCGTCCTGTTTTCCGGCGGGCAGGATTCCGCCACATGCCTGGCCTGGGCGCTGTCGCGCTTCGGCCGGGTGGAAACGCTGGGCTTCGATTACGGCCAGCGCCATGCCGTCGAACTGACCTGCCGGGCAAGGCTGCGCGACGGCATGGCGGCGCTCAATCCGCTGTGGGCCGAACGGCTGGGCGAGGACCACACGCTGGCGCTGGATGCGCTGGGCGCGGTGTCGGACACCGCGCTGACGCGCGACGCCGCGATCACGATGAACGAAAACGGCCTGCCCAGCACCTTCGTTCCGGGTCGCAACCTGATCTTCCTGACCTTCGCCGCCGCCCTGGCCGCCCGGCGCGGCGCGCGCCACATCATCGGCGGCATGTGCGAAACCGATTATTCCGGCTACCCCGACTGCCGCGACGACACGATCAAGGCGCTCCAGGTCGCGCTGAATCTCGGCATGGCCAGCCGCTATGTGCTGCATACGCCGCTGATGTGGATCGACAAGGCCGACACCTGGCGCATGGCCGAAGGGCTGGGCGGCGCCGGGCTGGTCGAACTGATCAACCGCGAAAGCCACACCTGCTATCTGGGCACGCGCGACACGGCCCATCCATGGGGCCACGGCTGCGGCGCATGCCCGGCCTGCGACCTGCGCCGCGCGGGCTGGGAACGCTATATCCGGGATGGCGGGGCAACGGACCATGCTTGACCTGGTCTTCACCCGTCGGTTCTCGATGGGCCACCGGCTGATCCACGGGGCAAGCGAAAGCTGCGCCCTGCCCCATGGCCACAACGAATTCGTCACCGTCCGGCTGCGCCCCACCGCTCCGCGCACCCTGGACGGCGTGGGCAACATGGTCGTCTCGTTCCAGCGCGCGAAAGGCCGGTGGCACCGGTTCGTCGACGACCGCCTGGACCATGCGCTGCAACTGGCGGAAGACGACCCCCTGCTGGCCTGGTTCCGCGCGCACGAACCCGAACGCGCGCGCCGCATCATCGTCACCCCTGGCGACCCCACCACGGAATTGATGGCCTGCCTGATGATGGCCAAGCTGAACGCGCTGCTGGACGACGATGGCGGCGTACTGCGCTGTGCCGAGATCACGTTGCAGGAAACGCCGACCAATACCGTCCAGTATGCCGGCGACCCGCTGGGCGTACTGCCCGCGCCCCGGCCGCCGGAACGCTGCTGGTGGCGACGCGCGGACGACAGCATCTCGGATTCCTGACCGGGGTCACGGCCCCGCCCACACGACGTCCCGCCTGACACAAGGACCCCGCATGACCGGCCTTGCCCGCTACCGGACCGAATGGTTCGGCAACGTGACCCGCGACATCCTGGCCGGCATGGTCGGCACCTTCGCCCTGATCCCGGAAGTCATCGCCTTTTCCTTCGTCGCGGGCGTCGACCCCGAGGTCGGGCTGTATGCCTCGTTCGTCATCAGCGTCGTCATCGCCTTTGCCGGCGGGCGCCCGGGCATGATCTCGGGGGCTGCGGGGTCGGTGGCACTGGTGGCGGCAGCCCTGGTCCGGGCGCACGGCGTGCAGTACCTGCTGGCCGCCACCCTGCTGGCCGGGGCCTTGCAGATGCTGGCCGGGGCGCTGCGGCTGCATCTGCTGATGCGCTACGTCTCGCGCTCGGTCCGGACGGGGTTCGTCAATGCGCTGGCGATCCTGATCTTCTCGGCGCAGCTGCCGCACATGATGCACGTCACCTGGCATACCTACGCCGCGATCGCGCTGGGCCTTGCGATCATCTACGGCGTGCCGCGCTTGTTCAGCGCCATTCCCTCGCCGCTGATCTGCATCGTGGTCCTGACCGTCGTGGCGTCGCTCTGGCCGATGCCGCTGCACACCGTCGCCGACCTCGGGCGCCTGCCCGACAGCTTGCCGCATCTGGTCTGGCCCCAGGTTCCGCCATCGCTTGCGACCCTGGACATCATCCTGCCCTACGCGGCGGCCATGGCGATGGTCGGCCTGCTGGAATCCATGATGACCGCCAGCGTCGTCGATGACATGACCGAAACCCACAGCAGCAAGCGCACGGAATGCCTGGGGCTGGGCGTCGCCAACATCGCCGTCGGCCTGTTCGGCGGAATCGCCGGGTGCGGCATGATCGGCCAGACGGTCGGCAACCTGCGCTATGGCGGGCGGGGACGGCTGTCGACCTTCGTCGCCGGGGCGTTCCTGCTGCTGCTGATGGTGGCGTTGCGGCCATGGGTGGCGCGGGTGCCGGTCGCCGCTCTGGTGGCCATCATGATCATGGTGTCGGCCAGCACGTTCTCATGGTCGTCGCTGCGCGACCTGCGCATCCATCCCCCGACCTCCAGCTTCGTCATGCTGGCAACGGTGGCGGTCGTGGTCGCGACCCACGACCTGGCGGCCGGCGTGCTGGTCGGTGTGCTGCTCAGCGGCCTGTTCTTCGCGTTCAAGGTGTCGCGGATGGTCACGGTCGACAGCACGTACGACGCGGCCCGGGACATGCGCACCTATCGGGTATCGGGGCAGATCTTCTTCGCCTCGTCCGACCTGTTCATCGACCAGTTCGATACCCGCGACGTCGCCCGTCATGTGCGGATCGACCTGCGGCAGGCGCATTTCTGGGACATCACCGCCGTCGGCGCGCTGGAAGACGTCGTCGCGCGCCTGGAACGGCACGGGATCGCGGTCGAACTGATCGGCCTGAACACCGCCAGCGCCACGTTGATCGACCGCCATTCGGCGCTGGAGGTCCCGGCGAGCACGTCATAGCGGACACGTCGCCGACCCGTCCTGCCAATGGCGTCAGTTGGCATCCGGCGCCGGCTCGGCGAACGGATCCAGCCCCGCCCCCGGCAGGGCGCCGGCCGTCGCCGCAGTACCCGACGCCCGCGCGCTCTGCGTAGCCCGAAGCGACAGGGCCGCTGCGCTGCCCGCATCCCCCGCCTGCCCGGCCGCCCGCGCCGCAACCGTCAGCGCCCGTGCCATGCCGCGATAGTCCACGATCTGCCGCCGCAGGTCGGCTGCGTGCTCCGCCAGGCGACGGGCTTGTCCGGGGTCGGACGGCAGCAGCAGGCGGGCGCGCAATTCGTCCTCGTCGGCCTGCCATTTGGCCGGGACCGGGTGCGTATGCGTCAGATGCCCGGCAGCGGTGGACAAGCCCGCGCGATCCCCCCGCCCATCGGCGATCAGGCCGGTCAGCAGGCTGGCCTGCTCGGCGATTCCCGGGCTCGCGGCATCCATCGCGCCGGCCGCCAGGGGCGCGGCCTCGGCATCGCGCGACAGGCGATGCAGCGCCGCCGCCTGCACCAGGTCCAGTTCCGCATCGCCGCCATCCCGCCCCCGGACCGCCAGTGCCGCGCGCGTAGCCGCCACGGTGGACAGCACGTCGGCCGGCCGGTCCTGCGCCAGCTGCACCACGGACAGATTATATCCGGCATCCCCGATCGCGCCCGCATCGTCGCGCGCCAGCGCGCGGATCCCGGCCTGCCGGTACTGGGCCTCGGCCACCGGCAGCCGGTCCAGGTCGGCGGCTTGCCGGGCCGTATCCATCGACTGGTCCAGGGCCTCGTCCCGGGGCGCGGTGACACCGCTGCCGCCACATCCCGTCAGGGCCACGGACAACGCCGCGATCGTCAGGCACGCCGCCCTCATGGCTGGATCCTTCCCGCAGGCAGGCGTCGGGACGTGGCCGCCGAACCGCTCCCCCCGCCCAGCAGCCACAGGCCGCGCAACTGGTCGGTCAGTTTCTGCAGGCTGGCCGCCGTCACCTGCGCCTGCGTCAGCAGCACCGGCAGTTCCGCCGACGTTTCCTGCAAATTGCGGGTGATCGCCGGCAAGCGCGGGCTGGCCTTGCGCAGATCGCCGGTCGCCGCCCGGACATTGGCCATGCTGGCATTGGCCGTCGCCATCACCGCCGACATCTGGCGTTCCACCGGCGTCAGCTGGGCGATGGCGTCGTTCAGCGCCGCGACCGTCTTTTCCGCCTGGCGGATCAGGTCGTCGTTGGTCATCAGGCGCCCCACCGTCCCCTTGCCGGCATGCAGGTCGGTGATCGTGCTGTCCAGTTGCGACATCATGTGCTGCGCGTTGTCCAGCACCGGCAGCATCCGGCTGCGGATATCGGCGAAGGTCTGCGTGATCATATCCGCCGGATTGGGCGCGTTGTGCGCGGTGACGACGGCGTAATGCCAGTCCATCTCCTGCCCGGTGCCACGGCTGATATCGATGTAATTCGCACCGGCCACGACGAAACGCTTGCGGATGATGGCGGTGCTGTCACGGCGGATATAGGTCTCGATCTCCGGATCGATTTCGGCCACCGCGTACATGCCGCCCGATGGGTTGATCCGGATGCGGCGGATATTGCCGGCATGAATGCCCAGCACCTCGATATCGTCGCCGATGGACAGGCCGCTGACCCCGACGTCGGGCAGGACGATCCGCAACCGTCCCGCCGGCGTCAGCCAGCTCTGCAGGACGCCCGCCTCGATGATCGCGGCAAAGCAGATCACCAACGACAGCAGCACAAGCACCCCGACCCATTCGTCGGCATAGCGCACCCGTACGAGCTGCCGTGCCAGGTCGGTTTTCTGATCCTGGGCCATCACACTCCCCGCATGACGAAAAGGCCTTCGTCGAGAAGGCGCAGGTGGACGTTCACCGCCTTGCGGTATTCGTACCAGATCGATGCCTTCCGCGCGAACCACAGCACCGCCGCGCCCCGGTCCCGCGCGGCCGTCACGGCCTCCAGGAACGGCAGCATCGCATCGGCCGGCAGGGCGTCGGATACGTCTTCCAGCAGCAGCAGGTCCGGCCGGCCGAGGAAGGCCCGGACGCAGGCGGCGCGCGCCAGGTCGGCGGCGGACAGGCGCCCCGGGACCGAGACCGGCAGGCCGGGAAAACCGAAGGCTTGGCCCAGCGTCATGGCGGCATCGATCACTTCGTCGGTCGGGCGCGTGGTGTGATGCAGTTGCGGCAGCATGATGTTGAGATGCGTGCCGAACAGGTCCACCCATGTGCCCTGCCGGGCAAGCCGTCCGATCCGTCCCCGCAGGGCGTTCAGCTGCCGGTCCCCCAGATCCTGCCAGTCCAGCCCCATGAAGCGCACCGATCCGGCGGCCAGCGGCACCATGCCGCAGCACAGGTCGGCAAACAGCGTCGCCCGGTGCGGGTCGCGGCATTCGACGACGGCGCAATCGCCCGGCATCAATCGCAGGTCGAAGGGCACCGGCGCCAGGCCGCTCTCGTCAAACGACGGCAATGCCGCGCGAAGCTCCAGCATCGGGCCGCTCGTCGCCATCGCTCAGAACTCCAGGCTGAAGAGGATATTCACGATCATCACCAGCACGATCCCCCGCGCGAAGCCGCGTGGCATGAGGGTGGCGACGGTGTCATCCTGGCTGACCAACAGTCCGGTCATGCACGATCCCAGCCCGACGAAGAATCCGACCAGGATGAATTTCAGGGGAATGACTAGGAAATCCCATGCCGACATCGCCGTCACGACGTCGGAAAAGAACGTCCAGACGGACATGTTCATCACCCCGGTCGCGTGCGTCACGATGAAGCCCATCAGCAGGGAAATCACGGCGAAGATGATCCCCAGCGTGAAACCACCGACCGTGAAGGCGAAGGTTCGCGGCATCACCAGGACCAGGAACGGATCGATGCCCTGCGCCTGCATGGCACGGACCTGCCCGCCCAGGGTCAGCAGGCCGATTTCCGTCAGCGACAGCATACCGCTGCGGCCCAGCAGGATGATGCCGACCAGGACAGGCGCGATTTCACGCACCAGCAGCGACACCAGGATCGACCCCGTCATCTGCGCCATGCCCGCGAAGCCCAGCCAGTAGGCGGCCTGCGACACCACCGTCAGCCCGGCCAGCGTCGCGGTGAAGACGGTGCTGAGAAACCCGCCGGCCACCACCTGTCGCAGACTGAGTCGGAATTCATAGCGGACGGTCCGACGCCATGAATTGGGACGCAGGCTTTCACGCAGCACACCCCATCCGGCACCGATCAGGACCAGCGCGAAACGGACCTGATGGCGCGTGATGCGCCCGATCCACGCCAAAGGCGGGCGCGCGCGGGCGCGCCACGCCAGGACGCGGCGCCGGATCGGGCCGCACGGCGTTCCATCTGGTGCCCCGTCCGGCGCATCCTGTCCCGGCTGCGTGGCGGCCCCATCCGTCATCACCGCCGTCCTGCCAGGATATAGGTGCGCGTCGTCCCGGCCTGCGGCACGAAGAACCGCCCCCGTTCGCGGAACAGGAAACGCTGCCGCAAGGTCAGGTAGACCTCCTCGGTCACCTGGATGGTGCCGACGTCCGGCGCACCCTGCGCCATCATCTCGGCCATGCCGATCGCATCGCCCCACAGATTGAAGACCTGCGGATCCCGGCCCAGCAATCCGCCGAACACCGGCCCCACATCGATTCCCATACGGAAAACCGGGTCCAGGTCTGCCTTGGCCAGGATCGACAGCGACGCCTCGCGCATCGCCAGTGCGGCATTGGCCATGCGCTCGGCCGCGCCGGGATCGGGGGTGCGGGAACATCCCGCGACGCAGACCAGCCGGTGCCCCAGCATCTTGATCGAATACAGGCCGCATTGATGCGCCACGCCCTGCAACTGCGCCGCCAGGCCTTCCACCAGCGCCAGCACGGTTGCCGTGTCCCTGTGCGGCGACGTGATCATGTCCGAGAACGTGATGACCATGACGGCCACCGCGGGGAACAGCCCGTCCGGCACGGCGCCTGCCGTCCCGTCCAGCGAGCCAGGCGGGACCAGGAACCCGTCCCCGAACGCGTGGTTCGCTTCCTCCGGCGGGGGTTCACTCGCCAGTTCCTCGGCCGCCGCCGCCACCGCGCTGTCATGCTGGGCGACAAAGCGCGCGGCCACCACACCCGCCATCATCGTCACGAAATGCGGTACCAGTCCCACGCGCGATGCGTCCTCCAGCGTGATCACGCCGACCGGCCCCGACGCCCCCACGACCGGGGCCAGGTAGAGGGCGCGGCTGCCGAACGTCCGCATGAACAGGCGGTAGAAATTAGCCGTGCGCGGGTCGTTCCCGGCATCGTCCACGTTGATGGCGTCCCCGTGCGCCACGGCATCGAAAAAGGCATTCAGGTCGTTGCGCGACAATTCAAACCCGCCTGAATGGGCGTCGTGGTGCGAATCGTAGGTATCGACGCACAGCAGGGTCGCACCGTCATGCATGATCCGCCAGATCCCGGCCCGCCGTGCGGACGCCATGTCGGCCAGGCTGCGCGTCAGGATCAGCGCCTCGTCCGTCGGGTTGAAGAGGTCGGGATAGGCCGCGACCTTCTGGAGGACCTGGCTTTCATATCCGGAAATCGCCTGGAAACGTTCCAGTTGCCGCGTCACATGCTCGGTCCGCCGACCCTGGCGGAACAGCAGCACGCCCAGCAACGTCGCCAGCAGCACGATCAGCAGCGAGAACAGCAGGTTCTGCCGGCCGTCCACCATCGCGAAACCGGCGAAATCGCTTTCGGGCGCGACCAGCAGCAACACCCATTTCTGCGCCGTCGCCGGCAGCGCGGCAGCGATCGTGACGAAATTGCGGTTGCGGTTCCTGACCGTATGCGGACCATAACCTTCGACCCGATAGGCATCGAAGGCCCCTGCCAGAACCGGATAGGTCTTCGGATCGATGGTCATCTTGGCCGGGTCCCACCCCGCCTGCTTCGCCACGTCGGCCATGCGGCGGCCGGCCAGCAGGTGCCCGTCCTGGTCCACGATCAGGGCATGGCCGTTCTGCCCGATCTTCAGCGAATCCAGGAAACTGGTCAGCTCGTTCATCGACAAATTGATGGCGAAGACATATTTCCGACCATTCAGCCCCTGGCAGGAGATCGAGGCCGTAATGATCATCTGCCCGGTCTGCGCGATCAGGTAGGGCGCGGTCCAGAACAGCTGGCCCGACTGCGTCGCCCCGGTATACCAGGGTCGCGTGCGCGGGTCGTAGTTCGCGGCCGGATTGCTCTCGGTCCGCAGCGGCTTGCTCTGCGCGTCGAAGAACTGGTGCGCGAACTGCGCCCCGGCTCCCAGTCCGCTCAGCTCGGTGGTTTCCAGCCCCTTTCCCGCGGGGTCGCGTTCGATCAGGTTGAAATGGCCGTCATTGTCCGCGAGATAGAAGGAATGGATCTGCGGCACATGCCGCAGCATGCTCCCGCCATAGGAATTGAAGATCTTCTGGACCGCGGCCTCGGGTCCGTGCTCCAGCATGTCCCGCGCGATGACCGTCCCGGCCGACGCGGGGCCCAGATAGTCCCCGACCTCCTGCGCGATGTAATTCTGCTGGCTGGTCAGCAGGTCATGCGTCAGGCCCAGCGCCCCGTTGCGAATCATGCGATAGGAATGAAGGCCGATCCCCACGATGACCGCGATGACCAGGACGACGCCCAGGACGGGCACTCCGACATGGAGCAGGAAACGCCTGACCTGATCCGAACGCGCGGCGGCAGGATCCACAATCTCGTCAGTGGCCAATGATATCTTCCCGGTCTGGTGGGCCTCACGGCAGATACCCCTCCACCATAGGCGCCCCCTGTCCCGGGTGCCAACCTCAGGTTGTCCAGATCGGATCCTTGATCTTGTCCAGAAAGCGGGTGTGCGCCGCCAGTTCGCCGGATGTCGGCACCACCAGATGCTGCGTGCGCCGGGCGGCGCAATCGTAGGCATAGGACACCTGGACCGCGCCGCCGTCCTGAACCGACAGGCCCAGGCCGCGCTGGCGACCCCCCATCAGTTCCAGATAGACCTCGGCCAGCAGGCGGCAATCCAGCAGGGCATTGTGGGTGGTGCGCGCGGACAGGTCGATCGAGAAGCGCCGGCACAGCGCGTCGAGACTGTTCGGCAGGCCCGGATAGCGGTCACGCGCGATGTCCAGCGTATCGACCATGCGGTCCAGCGACAGGATCGGCCGCTGAGCGCGTTTGAGTTCGGCATTCAGGAAGCCGAAATCGAACCGCGCATTATGGGCGATCAGTTCGTCGTCCCCGATGAAGGCCAGGAAGGCGTCGGCGATCTCCGCGAATTTCGGCTTGCCCTCCAGGTCCGACAGCAGGATGCCGTGAACCCGCGACGCTTCTTCGGGGATGTCGCGCTCGGGGTGGATCAGCACGTGATAATGCTGTCCGGTTGGCAGATCCCCCACCAGTTCCAGGGCTGCGATCTCGATCACCCGGTCGCCCCTGGCGGGATCCAGGCCGGTGGTTTCCGTATCGAACAGGATCGACCGCTTCATGCTTCCCCTCCCTTGCCTTCGTTCGTCCCGCCCTCGTTCGCCCCGCGCAACCGGGCGATCAGGCGCCTGACCTGCCGGGTGGTGTCGCCGCGCGACAGGCCAGTCAGGATCACGTCGTCGGCGCGCCGCCGCTTCTCGCGGTCCGGCATCTGCCGTGCGATGACCGCCTTGATCTGCTCGGCCGCCATGTGGCGCCGGCGGCGGACACGATGGATCTGGACGTCCACGGGCGCGGAGACGACGACCACCCGGTCGCAGGCGCGATCACCGCCGGTTTCGAACAGCAGCGGCACGTCCAGCACTGCCCAGCGATGGCCCGCCCGCCGCGCCTGTTCCAGGAAACGCGTGCGTTCCTGCCAGACCAGCGGATGGATGATCCGCTCCAGCCCCGCCATCAGGGCAGGATCGCCGATCACCGCCCGGCGCAGGGCCGCCCGATCCAGCACGCCATTCCTGACGGATCCGGGCACCAGCCGGGCAATGGCCGGCAGGGCCCGCCCGCCCGGCGCCTGCATCGCATGGACAGCGGCATCAGCGTCGAAAACCGGAAACCCGGCCCCCCGCAGCAGGCGCGCCACGGTCGATTTTCCCATCCCGATCCCGCCGGTCAGGCCCAGGACCCGCATGTCAGTCCGCCAAGTCGGCGTCGAGCAGCGCCTGCAATTCGGCATCCACCACCGGATCGACGCCGAACCATTCCCGAAAGCCCAGGCGCGCCTGATGCAGCAGCATGCCCAACCCGTCCACCGTCGGCAGTCCCCGCGCCCGGGCCGCACGCAGCAGCGGCGTCATCCGGGGGACATAGACGATGTCGCAGACGGCCATGCCGTCCGGCGCCCGTGCCAGGCTGGGCGCGAACAGATCGTCCGGGCCGCCATGCATGCCCAGCGAGGTCGTGTTCACCAGCACCGCATGGCCCGGCAGGCTGTCCTCCCACCGTGCCCAATCGATGATCGTGATCCCTTCCAGCATGCTGGCCAACGTCTCGGCCCGGGCGCGGGTGCGATTGGCGACGGCAACCGGCACCCCGCGGTCCAGCAGACTGGCGGCGATGGCCCGCGCGGCCCCCCCGGCCCCCAGCAGCAGGGCGGGACCGCGCGCGATGTCGACTCCATGCGCCTCCAGATTGGCGACGAACCCGTCGCCATCGGTCGAATGCGCCTCGATCCGTCCGTCGGGGGCGAACACCAGCGTGTTGACCGAACCCGACCGCACGGCCGAACGATGCAGGGTGTCGGCGATGGCGAATGCCGCCTCCTTGTGCGGGATGGTCACGTTGGCGCCCCGGAATCCCGCGGCCTGGAGACCCCGGACGGCGGTCTCGAACTGTCCGGGCCGGACCGGAAGGGGGACGTACGCCCCGTCGATGCCATGCCGCGCCAGCCAGAAATTATGCAGCAGGGGCGAACGGGAATGTCCGACCGGCCAGCCGATGACGCCGGCCAGCATCGTACGGCCCGTCAAGGTGGAACGGGCGCTCATGCGCCGTGGAGCGCCCAGGCGCGGGGCAGCACGCGGGCCAGGCGGTCCGCCCATTCCCGTTGACCGGACGCATCCGCCACCAGATCCTGCCGGATTTCCAGTTCCACATATGCAAGGTCGTTGCGCTCGGCATGGACGGGAATCGTGTAGTCGCTGCCGTCGGTCAGGGCATAAGGCTCATTGTCCCCGACCAGCAGGCCGTCCTCCTCCAGCAGCGACCTGACGATCAGGCCGAAGCGCGGCGCGCGGTTGTGCAGGACCCCGGCATGCCACGGCCGCGCCTCGCCGTTCATTTCCGGCGTGAAGCTGTGCAGCGCGACGACCACCGTCGGCCGTCCCTGCCGCGCCGCCAGTTCGTCCGCGATGCGTGCGTGATAGGGACGAAAGATTTCGTCCACGCGTTGGGCGGCGGCGTCCGCATCGAGACCGAGATTGGCGGGCACGGCCGTCCCGTCGCTGACGGGCACGATGGAGGTCGGATGACCCGGCGCCCGGTTGCAATCGATCACCAGCCGTGAATAGACCTGTTCGATCAGGATCGTGTCGAGCCGCTCGGCCAGCAGGCGACCCACCCCCGCCATGCCGATGTCCCAGGCGATATGCCGGTCCCAGTCGGGCCCCGGTATCCCCAGACCCCCCAGGCACGACGGCACCGCGCGGCCCGCATGGTCGCTGAGCAGCAGAAACGGCGACACCCCGGATCGCCCATGAACACCGACCGGCCCCGGGTCGCGGGGGCCCAGCAGCGCCCCCGACGGCAGGCCGCCCTGGCGTGGCGGATCATCCTGTCGCATCGCTTCATTCCTCACGTGCATTCCATCCCGTGCAGACATGTCAGAGGCTTTAACCCGCCTGCCAACCGGGGGAAAGCCGCCTGCGGACCTATCTATGCGCCGCCCAGCCGGCGGATCAGGTCCACGGCGCCGCCCTCGTCCCAGCGGACAGGCCCCACGATGCGCAGCACCTCCCGTCCCTGGCGATCGATCAGCAGGCTCAGCGGTACCCCCTCCTCACGCAGGGCAGTGGGGATCTGCATCTGGGGGTCGTTCAGGACCGGAAGTCCCACGATGGCGCGCGCCTTGTAGAACCGGCGTACCGCCGCCGCACCGCCCCGATCGACGGACACCGGCAGGACGGCGATGTCGCCTTGCGCCGGCAATTGCGCGGCCAGGCGCGACAGGGCCGGCATTTCGGCCACGCAGGGCTGGCACCAGGTGGCCCAGAGGTTCAGGATCACGATCCGCCCGTGCCAGTCGGCCAGATGCCGCACCGCACCGCCTTCGTCCGTGAAGTCGATGGCCGGAAGCGGGGTCGGTGCATGCCCGCGCAGGGCCGACATCGAGACGGGCGCCAGATCGTCCGCCGCACGCGCGCACGACGGCGCGAGGATGGAATTGCACCCGAGCCATGCGGCCAGTAGGGTGCCGCCGTTCGCAAGCAGGGCGCGGCGATCAATGGGTGTCGACAGGGTCTGGGGCATGGAATGTCTGTGAACGAAGAAAACAACGCGGGCAAGGACGCAGCGCAGGCCAATGCCCAGTGGGGCGGACGGTTCGCGGGGGGACCGTCGGCGATCATGCAGGAAATCAATGCCTCGATCGGGTTCGACAAGGCATTGTGGCGGCAGGATATCGCCGGATCGCTGGCCCACGCCGCCATGCTGGCCCGGACCGGCATCATCACGGCGGAGGATGAGGCCGCGATCCGCCATGGCCTGACCGATATCGGGCAGGAGATCGAGGCCGGGCGTTTCGTCTTCAGCACCGCGCTGGAAGACATCCACATGAATATCGAGGCGCGCCTGTCCGAGCGGATCGGCGAGGCCGGCAAGCGCCTGCATACCGCCCGGTCGCGCAACGACCAAGTGGCGACCGATTTCCGCCTGTGGGTCCGCGACGCCATCGACGGGCTGGACGCGCAGGTCGTCGCCCTGATGCGCGCGCTGTGCCGCCGCGCGCAGGAGCATGCCGCCGATCCCATGCCCGGCTTCACGCACCTGCAGACCGCCCAGCCCGTGACCTTCGGCCACCATCTGATGGCCTATGTGGAAATGCTGGCCCGCGATCGCGGGCGCCTGGCCGACACCCGCCGCCGCCTGAACGAATGCCCCCTCGGGTCGGCAGCGCTGGCGGGCACGTCCTTCCCGATCGACCGGCGCATGACGGCCTCGACCCTGGGGTTCGACCGGCCGACCGCCAATTCGCTGGACGCGGTGTCCGATCGCGATTTCGCCCTGGAATATCTGTCGGCACTGTCGATCATGGGCATGCACCTCTCGCGCCTGTCCGAGGAAATCGTGATCTGGTGCTCGGCCCCGTTTGCCTTCGTCCGCCTGTCCGACGCCTTCACCACCGGGTCGTCGATCATGCCGCAGAAGCGCAACCCCGACGCCGCCGAACTGGTCCGCGCCAAGATCGGCCGCGTCAGCGGCGCGCTGGTCGGGCTGCTGACCGTCATGAAGGGCCTGCCGCTGGCCTATGCCAAAGACATGCAGGAAGACAAGGAACCGGTCTTCGCCGCGACTGATGCCGCCGCCCTGTCCCTGGCGGCCTGCGACGGCATGATCCGCGACCTCGCGGTCAATACCGATCGGATGCGCGCCTATGCCGGGTCGGGCTATTCGACGGCGACCGACCTGGCGGACTGGCTGGTGCGCATCCTGAAACTGCCGTTCCGCACCGCCCATCACGTGACCGGTCGGCTGGTCGGCCTGGCCGAAAGCCGGGGCGTCGATCTGGCACAGCTCTCGCTCGCGGACATGCAGGCCGAGGAATCGGGCATCACCCAGGACATCTTCTCCGTCCTGACGGTCGAGGCCTCGATCGCATCCCGCACCAGCGAAGGCGGTACCGCGCCCGACAATGTCCGCGCGCAGGCAGCCGGCTGGCTGGCGAAACTGGAGGATGCGGCATGACCCTGATCCGCGCCAGGAACGGGCTCGGCGCCCTGCTGCTGCTGGCGGCCCTCGCAACCGGCCTTGCCGCCTGCGGCAAGAAAGGCGCGCCCGAGGCCCCCGGCCCGACCACGAAAATGACCTTCCCCCGCACCTACCCAGCGCCGGACTGACACTCGCCCGGATCGGCCCCGGAAGGCACGCGGCCGCCCCCAGGCGGCACGCGTGAGGGCCGTGCGACGTGACTATCCGGGAGTCCGTCGGAAACGCGTCTGCTGAGCGAGAGTGCCGCAACGGCACGCCCCGCGCGTTTTTCGAGCCTCGGAGCGGCGCGGCCTTGGGGCCACGCGCACCGAAGCATAAAAAACTGCGTCGGATCGCCGGCAAACCGCGTTTCCGGCGGATTCTCAGAATGGTTTCAGCAGGCGATCCAGATACTCCAGTTCCTCGCGCGGACGGGTCCGGTCGGAATCGCGGCGACGCAGTTCCTGTTCGATCTCGCGCGCCCGCTCGCGCGAGATCGTATCCGGCACATGGGTGTCGGCATCCAGGCCATCCTTGCCCTCGCCGGTCTTGCGGCCCAGCGGATCCTGATCGCCCTTCGCGGCATCCTCGGCAGCAGCGTCGTCATCCGGCGTTCCCGCCCCTCCAGACTCCGATCCGCTCGCGAAACCGGGGAAGAAACTGCCGGCTCCGCCGCCCGACCCCTTCATGGCCTGGCGCATCTGCTGGCCGGTCTTCTGCAAATCGGCCAGTGCCTTGCGCTGCGCGTCGGCGGCCGCGGCGTCATGGCCGCCCGTCAGGGCGGTGCGCGCATCCTTCATCGCGCCTTCGGCGTCGGTGAAGCCCGACGGCGGCTCCTTGCCCGTCAGCCCCTTGAACTCCTGTTGCAATTCCGTCAGCGCGCGTCCCAGCGCATGCTGCACCGCGCGGTCGGCGCGCTGGCCTTCCCCGTCTTCCGGTCCCGACGGGGCTTCTGCCTGTCCGGCATCGGTCGACGGCGTATCCTGCCCGCCGGATGCCGCGGACCCGTCCCCCGCATCCGGCGGCTTCAGGCCAAGCTGGCGCAGCAGTTCCGCCGTCGGCATCGTCGACAGATCGCCATCCGCCCCTTCGCCCCGCGCCGCCCGGCGCGCCGCGTCCTGCTGTTCCTGCAGGCGCCGGACACGGTCCAGGCGCGACTGGCTGCGATCCAGCAGGCCGGATTGCCGCCGGATCAGGTCCTGCAACGCGTCCCCCTGTTCCCTGGCCTGCTGCCGTGCCTGCATCTGCTGCACCAGACTGGCCATGTCCTGCGGCGTCGCATTGCGCATCCGCTCCAGCATGTCCTCCATCTGCTGCAGTTTCTGCATGGCATCGGCGGAACGGCCGTTCCGGGCATCGTCCTGCATCTGCTGCATCATGCGCGACAGGGCGCGGTCGCCGTCCTGGGTCAGGCCCGGCAGATTGGGGATGGCGGTATGCGCCCGCAACGCCTGCTGCGCCAGCGCCTGCATCCGGCGCATGATGGCCTGGCGCAACGTCTCCATCCGCCGCTGCAATTCGGCCTGCTCACCCGCGGACTGCCCCTGCGCGCCCAGTTGCCGCATATGGTCCAGTTGCGCGGCCACGGCCTCCTGCGCCGCGCGCACATCCAGCGACGCCTGCGCGCCGGCACGGTCGCCCTTCCGATTATCCTCGATATCGAGGGCAAGGTACCACAGCTGCGCCACTGCCCCGTCCACCGCATCCCGGTCCGGTACGTCGTGACTGTCCAGCAGCGCAGCCGCGCTGGCCAGGTTCAGCACCATGCCGGCATTCGTCCGCAAAGGCCCCGGCGTCTCGCCCAGCGCCGTCAGGTCGGCCGCTCCCTCGAACCGGTTTTCCCGACCCGTCGCGACGCGCCTGCGCACATCGAGGACCGCCTTGGCCACCGGGCTGCGGAACAGCCGCGCGCCCAGGCGGAACCGCGCCTCGGGGCTCTCGCCCATACGCCCGCTGGCGCTGGTCGCCACCAGTCGCCCGACGACCTCCTCGCCCGCCCAGGGATCGGACGACAAATCGGGCGTCGCCGTGCCGGTGACCTCCTTCGGGCGGCCGTCGACGGGAATCGGCACGCTCAGGGTCCGAATCGGGACACCGCCGCCGCCATGAGCCAACCGCAGTTCCGCCCGCAGCGACGCGATGCCATAGGCCTGCCGGGCGGCATACGGCAGCCGCGTCCGCCATTCGCCCCTGGCACCGCCTGCCCCGGCCCCCCAGGCCACGGTGGGGGCGGCATCCGGAAGGACCGTCACGGTCCAGCGACTGAGCGACCGTCCCCGGCCGCGCAACGTCAGCGACGCGCTGCCCAGCAGCGGCACGTCCGCCGACCAGCTCGACGTCCCCAGCGGCCGGAACCTGTCCGGCCCGACGGCCGGCCCACTCCCTACGGCGGACACGCGAAGGCCCGGTCGGCTGCGCAGGTCCGTCACATTGATGCTCAGGACCGCACCCTGCGGCACCGTCGCCTGCCCCGCCCGTTCGTCGAGGAAGACCGGCGCGCCCGGCGCGTAGGCCGGCAGGGTGATCCATGCCTGGATATGCGGCCGGGGCGTCGCGGCGTCGTCCAGGCCCGGCCAGAACGCGGAGGCCAGCCGGCCGGGTGCGTCCCCGCCCGCCCACAGCAGCGCCAGCAGCAATGCCGGGGCCAGCACGAATCCGATTCGCAGCGGGTCGTGTGCCTTCACCGAAAGGCGGGGCCACCCGGTACGGAGCGTCCCGATTCCATCCCCGGTGCGCTGGACATGCAGGCGCCACAGGGCCTGCTGCCCGGCATTGTCCTCCGCCGGCCGGTCCCCCAGGGTCTGGAGGGGACGATGCGCCAGACCCGACGCATATTCGATCCGCCGGTCGACCCCGCCCGCCGTCGGCGCCGGCACCCGCCGCCCCCGCCACCAGATCCAGCCGCCGCCCCCGCCAGCCAGCATGGCCAGCAGCACGGCATGGACGATGTCGGGAAGACCCTGCGGCAGACGCAGCAGGCCGGCAATCATGTAGGCGGCCAGCAGGGCGAATACGGGCAGGACGACCGGCCACGCCCCTTCGATCCACAGCACGTTGCGCGCGCGATGCCGTGCGGCCGCCAGGCGGACCGGAAACGCGGTCAGCGCCGTCCCGGACGGCGCCGGCACATCCTGCGGATGAGCGGTCCCGCCCTCCATGGATCGATCAGTCGCCGGCCCGGACGGGACCGACCCAGTCGGGAACCCGATCCGCCGCCCACAGGGCCTCGACCGGCTGCCGGTCACGGATAACGGTCCAGCGGTTCCCATCCACCAGAACCTGCGCCGCCAGCGGACGCGCGTTGTAGGTCGAACTCATGACCATGCCGTACGCCCCGGTATCCAGAAGAGCCACCCGGGCCCCGTCTTCCAGATATGGCAGGCTCCGTCCCTGGCCGAACGAATCCGCGCTTTCGCAGACGGGTCCCACGACATTCACGCTTTCGACCGGCTGCACGGCGTCACGGGCGGACAGCGGCAGGATGCCGTGCCAGGCGTCGTACAGGCTGGGCCGCATCAAATCGTTCATCGCCGCGTCCAGGATCAGGAAGGGCGGCCGGCCGTCGGCCCCCGCCTTGCGCAGGATCACGCGCGACAGCAGGACGCCGGTCGGCCCCACCAGCCAGCGCCCCGGCTCGATCGCGAGGCGGACGTCCAGGTCCCCCAGTTCCGCGCGGATCGCCCCGGCCAGGGCCGCCGGCGCGCCCTCGATCTCGTCGCGCTGGCAGATGCCAAGGCCCCCTCCGCAATCCACCAGTTCGACCGGCAGGCCACGCGCCCGCACCGCCCGGACCAGCCCGGCGACCCGGGCGAAGGCAGCGCGATAGGGCGCCATGGCGACGATCTGGCTGCCGATATGCAACGAGAAGCCCAACGGCAGCAGGCCGGGCAGATCCACCGCCCGGGCGTACAGGTCTGCCGCATGGGCATAGGGAATACCGAACTTGTTGGTCGACAGGCCGGTCGTGATCTTTTCGTGCGTGCCGGCATCGACGTCGGGATTGACCCGCAGGGTGATCCGTGCGGTCCGCCTCGCCGACACCGCCAGTGCGGACAGGATGTTCAGTTCCTCGGCGCTTTCGACCGCGATATGGGCGATGTCCTCGGCCAGGGCCAGGCGCAGTTCGTCATGCGTCTTGCCGACGCCGGAAAAGACGATGCGTGACGCCGGGATCCCGGCCGCGCGCGCGCGACGCAATTCCCCGCCGCTGACCACGTCGGCACCGGCCCCTTCGGCGGCCAGGATCCGCAGGACCGCCAGATGATCGTTCGCCTTCACGGCAAAATAGATGGACGGGGCCAGGCCGGCATCGCGCATGGCACCCGCCAGGCGACGGAAGCGCGCACGCAAGGTCCCCGCCCCCATCACCCACGTCGGCGTGCCGACGGCATCCGCAATGGCATTGAGGGGAACGTCCTCGAGCACCAGTCCGTCGATCGCATGCATCGACAGATGGGGACGGGCGGCCAGCAGGTCTCCGACGGTCGGATCCGGCCCCGCGAGCGGAGAAGAGAGGTCAGCCATCCAGTCAGGATACCGGCTCGCGACCCCGCTTCCAAGGTCTTAGAATCCGACCTCCGAGGCATCGTCCCCGGCACCTTCTATTCTGCCGGTATCTGTCATTCCATCCGCCCGTCCGGTACATCTGGGCGCCCAGGACAGGAGAGACGACAATGACCGACGACCCGTTGATCGACGCCGCGGTAGCGGTCCGCGCCAATGCCTATGCCCCCTATTCCCGCTTTCACGTGGGTGCCGCGCTCCGCAGCGCGGACGGACGCATCTTCGCCGGCTGCAATGCCGAGAACGCAGCCTATCCCGAAGGCATCTGCGCCGAGGGCGGTGCGATCTCGGCCATGATCGCGGCCGGACAACGCCGGATCGCGGACATCGTCATCAGCGGCGGCGGGGAAAAGCCCTGCGCCCCCTGCGGCGGCTGCCGCCAGAAGATCCGCGAATTCGGCGCCCCCGACCTGCGGGTCCGCATGGTGGGCGCCGCCGGAGAGGTCCTTCTTGTGCGTACATTGTCGGAATTGCTGCCTGACGCATTCGGCCCCGACGACCTGGCATGATCGCGCGGGGTCGCGCCTGATCGGGCGTCCCGTCGCGCTAGACGAGGAACGGCCGGCGAATGCGGCGCTCGCCGTCGACATCACGTGACGCCGCCAGTCCCCAGCCCACCATCAGGAACACCCACCCCGCCGTCCGCACGGTGAACAACGCGCTGCTGGAGGCAATGGGCCACAGCAGGATGCAGCAGGTTACGAACAGCATGGCCTGCTGCGGCGCATCCGCCGGTGCCAGTGCCCGCACCATGCGCCACACCCACATCGCGACCATGACGACGAAACAGGCCAGACCGCCCAGTCCCGCGGTCGTCGCGACCTCCAGATAGAAATTATGCGGATGGATATTGCATCCCAGGGCGGCATTCCGGGCGGCCAGCCGCCAGCCGAACGGGGCCAGGCCGTGGACATAGGCCGGATCGGCGCAGAAATCGCGAAACCCGTCGAACCCCAGGCCCAGCCATGGATGATGCCGGACCATGACCGCCGCCCGCAGGTAGATCTGGCCATAGGCGCTGTCCGGAAAATCCCGGATCTGCGCCAGGAAGCGCACCACCAGCTTCGCATAGGCCGGCGGCGAGAGGATTGGCAGCAGACATAGCCCCACCGCCCCTGCCAGCGCGGCCGCGAAGACCGGCCACCTCGTCCACCGGATGATCAATGCCATGATGACCAGCCCCAGGCCGAACAGCAGGCTGGGCATCCTCTGCCCGATCAGGATCATCGTCAGGACGAGAAACGCGATGGCGGCGGCACCCGACAGCTTCCGTCGCCACCCCGGGGCCTCCAGCCGCCGGACGACATAGGGCATGAGGCCGGGAAAGATGATCATCAGCAGCGCGATACCGGCCCGGGGCTTGTAGAACGGGCCGGTCAGGGCCCCGTCCGTCCAGCGCGGATAGCCCCAGATGTTGCGACCCAGCAGATATTGCTGCCAGCATTCGACGACGACCCACACCGCCGCGATACCGACCGCCACCCCCAGCCAGCGCCGGGAACGGGCGTCGCGCAGCACCCAATGTTCCAGCGCGGCGCAGAATAGAAAAAATCTTCCAATAACAATCGATTCCGAAACGGAATGAGCAGATCCATTCAGCAGCGACGACAACACCGCCAGCACCCAGAACAGCATTGCGGCGGGAAACCAGCTCCGGCGCCACCAGCCTCCGTCCCGGACCATCGCACAATGCGCCAGGAACAGGGCCGCGATCACCGAAATGATGCCATCGGAAATCGCGCGTCCGCGCAACTGAAAGAACGGCAGGGTCATGGTCATCGCCAGCGCCAGCCAGCCGGCGGCCCGATCGACCATCATGCCCCGCAAATTCGCCTTCCCCACCATCACCCCACAGACACGACCCGTTCCAGCCGGTCGGCCACCCATAAACGGGCGCTTCCGCCCTAACGACCCGAGGCCGGACAAGCCTGCGGTACGATCTGGACGACATACGAACACAAGAACGTCATTGGAACCCGACCCGGATTATATCGTTACGTATCGTAACAATTATCACGCGAGCACATCATGGGACGTCTGCTGATTGCCATCATCGGTGCCATTCGCATGAACCGCCTTCGCTATGGCGCCTGAACTGCCCACGACCCAAGTCTAAGCACGTCCATCAAGAATTAAAGGCGAATATTTTCAGCAATTTAAGTCCGAAATATGGCAAGCCCGGGGTTCCCGTCGGGCGGCATGGCACCATATGGCGGTACATGCCAGTGGCCGGCGGACAGGATCTGTCGCCGGTTCAGCCGGATAATCTGTCGTTCGGAAGCAAGCTGGCGGAGGGGATGGGATTCGAACCCACGGTACGGCTTGACACCGTACAACGGTTTAGCAAACCGCCGCCTTCAGCCACTCGGCCACCCCTCCGCCGAAGAGCGTGTTTTTCACACGGCGTTTGCAGCGCTGCTTGTAGACTGTCACCACAGCGCCGTCAAACCCGAAACCCGCCCCGGCCGGCCGGTTACAGAACTTTCTTCAAGGCCTCGTTCACCAGCGCCGGGTTCCCCTTGCCAGCCATGGCCTTCATGACCTGACCGACGAAAAATCCGAACAATTTGTCCTTGCCGGCCCGGTATTCGGCCAGCTTGTCCTGGTTTGCCGCCAGTACCGACTGGACGGCGGCGTCGATCGCACCTGTGTCGGTGACCTGCCGCAGGCCCCGGCGTTCGACGACGGCCGCCGCCGATTCGCCGGTTTCCAGCATGTCCTCGAAAACCTCTTTGGCGATCTTGCCGTTGATCGTCCCGTCGGTGATCAGGTCCAGCATGCCACCCAGCCCGTCGGCGGTGATGGGGCTGTCCTGGATGGTTCGGCCGGTACGGTTCAGGGCGGCAAAGAAATCGCCGATTACCCAATTGGCCGCCAGGCGCGGATCGCGGCCCCGGGCGACCGTCTCGTAGAAATCGGCGGTCGCCTGCTCGGCCACCAGCACACCGGCGTCATAGCGGGGAATGCCATATTCCGTCTGGAACCGCTGACGCTTGGCGTCGGGCAGTTCCGGCAGGAAGGAAGCCAGCGACTCGACCCAGGCTTCCTCGACCACCAGCGGCAGCAGGTCCGGGTCGGGGAAATAACGATAATCGTGCGCATCTTCCTTGCTGCGCAGCGACCGGGTCTCCCCCCGGGCCGGATCGAACAGGCGGGTTTCCTGATCGACCGACCCGCCGCTCTCCCAGATCTCCACCTGGCGGGCGGCCTCGATCTCGATCGCCTGCATCACGTAGCGAATCGAGTTCACGTTCTTGATCTCGCACCGCGTGCGGAACGGCTCGCCGGCCTTGCGGACGGAGACGTTCACGTCCGCGCGCATGGAGCCTTCCTCCATATTGCCGTCGCATGTGCCCAGGTAGCGCAGGATCATGCGCAGCTTGCGCAGATAGGCCCCGGCCTCCTCCGGCGTGCGGATGTCGGGTTCGCTGACGATTTCCATCAGCGCGACGCCCGCGCGGTTCAGGTCGATGAAGGACCGCGTGGGGTCCTGGTCATGCATCGACTTGCCGGCGTCCTGTTCCAGATGCAGGCGGGTGATGCCGATGGTCCGGATCGACCCGTCGGCCAGTTCGATCTCCACCGCGCCCTCGCCGACGATCGGATGGGTGAACTGGCTGATCTGGTAGCCGGTCGGCAGGTCGGCGTAGAAATAATTCTTGCGGTCGAACCGGCTCTCGAGATTGATCCGCGCCTCCAGCCCCAGCCCGGTGCGGATCGCCTGCGCCACGCATTCGCGGTTGATGACCGGCAGCATGCCGGGAAACCCCGCGTCCACCAGGCTGACATGCGTGTTCGGCTCGCCGCCATAGGATGCCGACGCGCCGGAAAACAGCTTGGACTGGCTGATGACCTGGGCATGGACTTCCAGCCCGACGACCAGTTCCCAGGGGCCGGTGCGCCCTTCGATCACATAGCTCATCACACCACCTCCGCACGGATCGCCGGACGGTGCGTGAAGGACGCCGCCCGTTCGATGGCGCTGGCGGCCGCCAGGACCGATTCCTCGTCGAACGACCGGCCGATGATCTGCAGGCCCAGCGGCAGCCCGTTGGCGCTCAGCCCCGCCGGGACCGACATGGCGGGTACGCCGGCCATGCTGGCCGGAACGGTGAATACGTCGTTCAGATACATCTGTACCGGATCGTCCATCTTTTCCCCCTGCGCGAAGGCCGGGGACGGCGCCGTCGGCGTTAGCAGGACGTCGACCTGCTGGAACGCGCGCTCGAAATCCCGCCGGATCAGGTTCCGCACCTTCTGCGCGCGCAGGTAATACGCATCGTAATATCCAGCCGACAGGACGTAGGTTCCCATCAGGATCCGCCGGCGGACTTCCGCCCCGAATCCGGCCCGGCGGGTCGCCTCGTACTGCTCGTCCAGCGACGGGGCCGGCACCCGGCGTCCGAAGCGCACGCCGTCATAGCGCGCCAGGTTCGACGAACATTCGGCCGGCGCCACGATATAATAGGTCGCCAGGCCGTACTTGGTGTAGGGCAGCGACACCTCGACGATCTCGCACCCCGCGTCGCGCAGCCAGGCGATGCCCTTGTCCCACGTGGCCTCGATATCCGCGGGCATGCCCGCCACGCGGTATTCGGCGGGAATGCCCACCTTCATGCCCTTCAGGTCGCGGCCGCAGGCGGCACGGTAATCGGGCACCGGGCAATCGACGCTGGTGCTGTCGCGGGGATCGAATCCCGCCATCGACTGCAGCAGGATGGCGCAATCCTCGACCGTGCGGGCCATCGGTCCCGCCTGGTCCAGGGAACTGGCGAAGGCGATGGTGCCCCAGCGGCTGCATCGCCCATAGGTCGGCTTGATGCCTGCGATTCCGCAATAGGATGCCGGCTGGCGGATCGACCCGCCGGTGTCGGTGCCCGTGGCCCCCATCACCAGGCTGGCCGCCACCGCCGCTGCCGACCCGCCGGACGAACCGCCGGGAACCAGCACGGTGTCCGCATCCCCGTCGCGCTTCCACGGATTTTCCACCGCGCCGAAGGCCGAATTGATGTTGGCCGAACCCATCGCGAACTCGTCCAGGTTCGTCTTGCCCGCGAACACCGCCCCGTCACGCAGTAGATTCGCCGTCACCGTGCTTTCGTACGGCGGCACGAAATCTTCCAGCATCCGGCTGGCGGCCGTCGTCCGCACCCCGTCGGTGCAGAACAGGTCCTTGATGCCCAGCGGAATGCCTGTCAGCGGCGCGGCCTCGCCCTTGGCCAGCACGGCGTCCGCACGACGCGCGGCGTCCATCGCCTCGTCAGCCGTGACGGTAATGAAGGCGTTCAGCCGTCCGTTCAGCCGTTCGATGGCGGCAACATGCGCGCCGACCAGTTCGACCGCCGAGAAATCGCGCCGCTTCAACCCGGCCTGGGCCGCGGCGATCGTCAGTTCGGTCAGCATCATTCCACCACCTTCGGCACGGTATAAAACGGCCCTGCCGCATCCGGCGCGTTGGACAGGACGGCGTCGCGCGCGTCCCCATCCGTCACCATGTCGTCGCGCATGCGCAACGCCGCATGCCCGGTGCCCACCATGGGTTCCACACCGTCGATGTCGACCTCGTTCAATTGCTCGATCCAGCCGAGAATGCCGTTGAGTTCGCCCTGAAGAGCCTGCAGGTCGGATTCGTCGATTCCTATCCGTGCCAGTCTGGCGATACGACGGACGGTCGCGGGATCAAGCGACATGAAGCATAACTTTCCATCATGACTTGGGGGGAATAACCTGCCGGGCAGGACACCGCGCGGAACATAGACCCAGACATGCCCCTGTTCAACATGCACCAGATCCGCGCCCAACTGGGCCGCAACCAGCGCCTGCTGGGGCTCGACCCCGGACAGAAAACGATCGGTCTGGCGCTGTCGGACGTCTCGCTGATGCTGGCGTCGCCCTATGGAACGCTGCGACGCGGCAAGCTTTCGGTGATGGCGGTGGAAATCCGCCGCATCGCGGAACGCGAGGGCGTGGGAGCCCTGGTGTCGGGCCTGCCACTGTCCCTGGACGGCAGCTTCGGGCCGGCGGCACAGGCGGCGCGCGACTGGATGATGTCCCTGTCGGACCAGACCGGCCTGCCCGCCGCGATGTGGGACGAACGCCTGTCGTCCAGCGCCGTCAACCGGATGCTGGTGCAGGACGCCGACGTCAGCCGACGGCGCCGCGCCGAACTGGTGGACAAGCTGGCGGCGTCCTACATGCTGCAGGGCGCGCTGGATGCGACCGCGTCCTGACGTGGCCGCCGTGCGCGGGGACGACAGAATGACATGGATTGATTTTTCAGAGGAAGCGCCGAAGGATGGTGGGCGCAACAGGGATTGAACCTGTGACCCCTACCATGTCAAGGTAGTGCTCTACCGCTGAGCTATGCGCCCATCCGTTCGGTGAACAGGCTTCTAGCCGGGCTGGCGGCGTTGCGCAACCCGTCCGTGCGGAAAAAATGAAATCCCGCCCCTGTTTTCACGAATTGCCTGATAACATGAGATAAATTCCCGAAATGGCTGCAAGCCCCCCCCCCGATCGCGTCGCCTCGGCGCCCTTGCACGGCAGGGATGATACCCGGCTCGCGCCGTTTATGGTCACCGCGCCGCGTGGGGATCCGGTCCCCGTCGTGGTCGCCTCGCCCCATTCCGGTCGCGCCTATCCGCAGGCTTTCCTCACGCTGTCGCGCCTGGACCTCGCCACCCTGCGCCGCAGCGAGGATTTCCATGTCGACGATCTGGTTGCCCGCGCGCCGGACCTGGGGGCCAGCCTGATTTGCGCGACCTTCCCCCGCATCTATTGCGACCCCAACCGCGAGGCCTGGGAACTGGACCCCACGATGTTCAGCGAACGATTGCCGGACGGGTGCAATACCGCCACGGCCCGGGTCCGCGCCGGGCTGGGGACGATTCCCCGCCTGTCGGCTACCGGCGTGCCGATCTATCGGGGACGCATCCCGTTCGCCGAGGGACGCGAACGGATCCGGACATGCTGGGTCCCCTACCACGACGCGCTGTCGGCGCTGATCGACCGTGTCGTCGCCGTCCATGGCGCCTGCCTGCTGGTCGACTGCCATTCCATGCCCGGCCAGATGGGACGCGACGCGCCGGATTTCATCCTGGGGGACGCATGGGGCACGTCCTGCGCGCCGGCGATCACCACCGCCGCTGAGGCCGCCCTGCGCGCGCATGGATTTCGCACATGCCGCAATACCCCCTATGCCGGGGGATACGTGACCCGCACCTACGGTCGACCTCGCAACGGGGTACACGCCCTGCAGATCGAAGTCAGCCGCGCGCTGTACATGGACGAGGCACGGCTGGAAAAGGGCGATGGATTCGCCGCGATCCGGGCCGTGTTGACCAGCCTGCTGCACGACCTGGCGGGGGCGACGAAAGCCTTGATCCGCGACAGGGCCACCGCCCTGTCACCCTGATCGCGCTTTCGCGGCGCGGCGGTCAACCGGCGCCTGGCGCCTGGCCCGACGGCGTTTGCTTGTCGACGGCGGCGGGCAGGAATTGCGCCAGCGCCGGCAGGATCACCGATGCGGGCAAGCCTGTCCGATCGGCCATCGCCTGGACCTGCTGGCTCGACAGGATCGAACGCAACTCGTCAACCGAGATCGGCAGGTTCTGGCCGGTGCCGATCCACGAACGAACCTTGTCGCCCAGGCCAGCCTGCTCGGCCTGGGCCATCAGGGTGGAAATCCCCTGCGCCGACGTCAGTTCGGCCAGATGCTGGTGCAGTTGGTCCGTCAGGCCGCTACTGTCCGCCAGTTCCGTCACCTTGTTGATAAGACCGTCGAATATTCCGGGCATTGTCCACTGACCTTTCCTGTCCGCGTTCCCCGTGACACAGCCATTATGGAACAGCCGGCCGGAAATCAGGACAAAAAAAAGCGGTGCCAGAGCACCGCCAAGTTTAGGGAGGAAACGTCCAAGAAGCAGCTGCACATCGCAACACTGCAACGGCTGATAGGTGGCCCAAATCACATTTAAGTGTCAAGGAAATAGTACCTCCCATATTGCCCGCACGGAGCGACCGGCCGGACATGCCGAAAGGCCGCACCGGACAGACGGCAGACGCGCCAGGATCACAAAGCAGAACGGGGGAGGAATTTTGGCTAACGAGGGATATCCCTCGGCCACGGGCCAGCAGGCCGACCTACGATCCGGATGGTGGGTGCGACAGGGATTGAACCTGTGACCCCCGCCGTGTGAAGGCGATGCTCTACCGCTGAGCTACGCACCCATCCGATGTCGTTGCGGCCCTCTTAATGGATCTCCCGCACCTCCGCAAGGGCCTCGCACCCCATTCTTCGACGTCAGAAGCCGAACATGTGATCGAGGGAAAAGCCCCCTGCGTCGCGCATGACGCCGTGATAGCCGAACAGGCGGCACGTCGTATCCCGGATCATGACATAGCCCCCGATTCCGGCCTGCTCGACCGCCGTCGCGCCGAACAGGCGATGCGGCCACACCATTCCGGAGCCTGAACAGGCAATGTCCAGCCGCGATTCGGCAATGGACCGCCCCGCCCGGTCGTGCAGGGTCAGGACGGTGCGCGACTGCGGCCGCCATGCGGCGGACGCCGGATAGATCAGGCAGCAGAAGGCGTTCCCCAATCCGTTCCCGCCCTTGAGGAACAGGCGCGTGGTCAGGCCCGGCGGCGGCCCGGAATAGGATTGCGGCTCGCCCCGATAGGTCATGACGGTGTTGAAGATATGTGCGCCGAAACTGGTTTCCGCGGCATGGCCGCTATCGCGGGCCTGGAACCGCACCAGGGCGTGCAGCCATCCGTCGGCCTCGCCGCCATCGCGGAAATCATAGACCAGTTCCGCATGTCCTTCGGGGACGCCCAACTCCGCCAGGTCCAGGGCCAAGTCGTGGTCGCGCCGCAGGCGGCCCAGGAATTTTTGCCCGGTAGGCCGCCCTGCCCCATCGAAACAATCCAGACGCAACGGCAGGGTCACCTGCGATTCGGCCATCGGTACCGGCTGCACGATCGTGCGGAATCGCGCGGGGTCCAGGATCGGGAACGGCAGCAGATAGCCGCGCCCCAGCGAATCGGGCAGGTTCGCGATTCCCGGATCGGGGCGCAGGTCGGCGCGTTCGACATTCAAATGGGCGATCCGGGTGCGGCGCGCCGATATCACCTCGTACCGGGGACGGACGACATGGCGGCCGGACCGGAATTCGATCTGCGCCGGCCAGGCCAGGTCCGGCAGGCAGTCGGCAACCCGGATCGCCGCCGTCTGGTACGGTCCGATTTCGCACATGATGGGGACATGGCGATCCTCGCCCATGCGATTCAGGCTCATCGCACCAGCGGGGATCGGCACCGCGTGGCTGTTCTGCACCCACAGGACGACATCCTCCTCCGCGTCGGGGGCCGGCAGGTTGGCATAGCGGTCGGATGGCCAGGCATTGGCGTCATGCGTGACCGACAGGCTGTCGTTGCCGTCCGTGCCGTATGTATCCAGCGCATATTTCACCACGTCATGCCCGGCGACGCCGATGGCATGGATGAACAATTGCCCCGTGAAGGCCGGCAGTCCAAATCGGGCCCGCACCGCGCGGCTGTCGATGACGATGCTGCCGCCATCGTCGGCCACGTCCTCTTCCCACGTCGCCAGCACCCGGCCGTCCGCATCGAACAGCCGCAACCACAGCCGTACCCCCCGCGCGCCATAGCGCGACCAGTAATTCGCGCTGACCAGCCGGGTAGACAGCCTGTCCTGGTCGCGGAAGAACGCATGGTTGGTGGCGAAATTCAGCCGGTCCAGATACCTGTCGCGCACCGTCAGCATTCCGTCGGCCAGCCGGAGGGAATCCAGCGACAGGAACCGTGCGCCGGGCGGCAGCAGATGGGCGATGCGGTCATGGATCCGCGCGCCGTCGAAGCTTGCCGCCAGCACGACGGCGGCCGGCGCCGCCGCCAGGTCGGTCAGGGCCCGCGCCGGGCCACATGGGGTCGGCTGCCCGACCAGGGCGACATCATGGACATACAGCCCCTCGACCCTGCCAAAATCGGGCCCTAGCGCCCGTACCATGGCGAACATCCCGTCCGGATCGTAGACCGCGACGGGCCCCTGGGCGCGCAATTCCGCCGCCAGTGACGACAGGGCCTCGGCCGCCAGCGGGTGCGCCAGCGCCTTGTAGAGAACATTGCCGCCCGCCTGGGCGTCATAGGTACGGATGTCCAGCATGAAGCGTTCATACCGCAGAATGCCGCGACCAGAAATCGGGGTTCAGGCGATGTCCGAATACGGTGCCGGGTCCCTCTCCAGCCCCAGGCGGCGACGCATCTCGTCGGCCACCGCCCCGGTATCGTCCAGCGGGCGCACCGGCCAGCTTTCCATCCGCCCTGCGAAGGGCCGGATACGGCCCGCGCGGGCCAGGTCGCGCAGAAACAGGCCGATCCGTCGCGACCGTCCCGGCAGGTCCGCGATCATGACCGGGACATCGCTTGCCACGGCCTCGGACACCATGGAGACACTGTCCCTGGTGACCACGATGGCGTCCGCGCAGGCCAGCAGCCCCAGATAGGGATTGTCCCCCTGCATGTCCCAGACCCACCCCCCCAGCGGGCACAGGCCCGCGCGCACGATGGCGCACACCGCATCGCCGGTCCGCCGCGACGGGGTCACCGCGACGCCGACGCCGTCGTGGCGTATCATGTCGACCAGGTGCCCCGTCAGGGCCACCGCCTCCGCCACATCCAGGCGGAAGCGGCCATTGGAACCGCCCAGCAGCACCGCGACCAGGGGACGCGGCAGATGGGCCAGGCGCGGCTCCCACTCCGCCCGCGCCGCGGCCAGGCGCGCCGGGGACACGCCGTGCAGCGCGGTGCGCGTCAGCAGGACGTTCGGTCCGGAGATCTCGTCGTGCCGGTTGGCGATCACCAGGTCGAAGCGGCCCAGCCGCAGGCGCGGATTCTGGATCTGCACGACACGCCGGTCCGCACGGCGCAGCGCAGCGCCGACCGCCCCGCCGGTCCCCCCGACGCTGAAGACCAGCCCGGCCGCCCGCGGATCGACGGGCGGATTGATCGCGCGCAGGGGGGCCGGCCACCATGCGGCCGGCAGGCGCCCCCACAGGCCACGCGCCCGGACCGGACAGAAAAACGGCGCCAGTCCCGCCCGCGCCGCCAGGCCGAACGCCTGGGACCGCATGCCTGCCAGATCTTCCGCGACGACAGCCACCGGACTGTCCGTGGACGGGGCGGCAGGGCGGGAAATCGGGTCCGGAGCGTGAGTCATGCCGCCATCTGCCGGCAGGCGCGCCGTGCCGTCAATCGGCCGGATAAAGCGCGAGAACGGCGCCAGGACGGGAATCGCTTCGTCATCGCCGCCGGGCACGGTATCTCGGGGCACGATGAATGACGCACCTTCCCCCCGTTTCGACGACCTGAACCTCGATCCCCGTATTCTCGCCGCTCTCGAACCGGCGGGATATGCCATGCCCTCGCCGATCCAGGCGCTCGCCATCCCTCCGATTCTCGACGGCCGGGATGTCGAGGCGCTGGCCCGGACCGGAACCGGCAAGACGGCAGCCTTCGCGCTGCCGGTCATTCACCGTCTGCTGTCGCAGGATCGCCCGAAGGATCCGGCCGGCCAGGCCCGCGCCCTGATCCTGTCGCCGACCCGTGAACTGGCCAACCAGACCGCCGGCACTGTGCGGACCTGCACCCGCCATTGCGGTCTGACGGTCACGGTCGCCATCGGCGGGGTACCCAAGGACCGGCAGGCCCGCGCCCTTGCGGCCGGCACCGATATCCTGGTCGCGACGCCGGGACGCCTGCTGGACCATCTGGCCGACGGAACGCTCCGCCTGGACGGCACCACGTGCCTGGTGCTGGACGAGGCCGACCAGATGCTCGACCTGGGCTTCGTCGAGGATGTGCGCGCCATCGCCGGCCGCCTGCCGGTACGCCACCAGACGCTGATGTTCTCGGCGACCATGTCCCCGGCGATTTCGGCCCTGGCGCGGCAGTTGCTGCACAAGCCTGTACGCGTCGTGCCGCCCGACGATCCGGCGACACCCACCCGCATCCGTCAGCAGGTGATCTTCGTGCCGACCGCGCGCAAGGCCGCGACCCTGGTCGCCCTCCTGCGCCGCGACCCGCAGGACCGGACGATGATCTTCACCCGCACCCGCCAGGGTGCGGACACCCTGGCCCGCGCCTTGACATCGGCGGGCGTCGCCGCCACCGCGCTGCACGGCGACCACGGCCAGGCCAAGCGCGAGCAGACGCTGAATGCGTTCCGCAAGGGCTCCCTGCGCGCCCTGGTCGCGACCGACGTCATGGCGCGCGGCATCGATGTCGACGACGTGGCGCTGGTCGTCAATTTCGAGATCCCCGAACAGCCCGAGACCTATATCCACCGGATCGGCCGCACCGCACGCGCCGGGCGGCGCGGCACGGCGCTGTCGCTGTGCGACCCGTCGGAACGGCTGCTGCTGCGCGATATCGAAAAGCAGACGCGCGCCCGTATAGCGGTCATCGAATCGCCATGACCGACCTGCGCTGACGTGACGGCCGTGGGGCGCCCCACGGCATTGCGGCATCGCCGCGACTCTATAAACTCCGGTTCATGGCCTGTCCGATCCATCCCGTCGCACACCACGACACCGGGAAAGACGCCCGCCTGCCGGGTCGGCTTTCCGGCGGCTCGGACACGCCATGATGAGCTGCGGATCAGGCTCCCGCCCCGGCTCGTCGCCGCGCATGCGCGCGCGGCCGACCTTCCAGGACACCCTGCCCGCCCCGGCGCAGCCGCTGCCCCGCTTTTCCGTCGAAATCCCCCCCCCCGACCTGTCCCGCTGGCTGGCCGGCAATTGCGGCATCCCCGGCGTCATCCATCTGGAGGCGTCGCGCCCGGGCCCGCATGTCGTCCTGACCGCCCTGATCCATGGCAATGAATATGCCGGCGCGACGGTGCTGGACACGCTGTTGCGCGACGACGTCCGCCCGGCCCGTGGCCGGCTGTCGCTGATCTTTGCCAACCTGGATGCCTTCGCGCGGTTCGACGCATCCAATCCAGTGGCCTCGCGCTTCGTCGACGAAGACATGAACCGCCTGTGGTGCCGGCAGGTGCTCAACGGTCCGCGCCACTCGACCGAACTGGACCGCGCCCGGGCGATCCTGCCGGTGATCGAAAGCGCGGACATCCTGATGGACCTGCATTCGATGCTGTGGCCCGGTACGCCGCTGATCCTGGCCGGCGGGGCGGAGTCCGGGCGCAGGCTGTCGACGATGGTCGGCGACCCCCCGCTGATCGTGTCGGACCACGGTCACCGGGCTGGCCCCCGCCTGATCGATTTCGAGCGATTTTCGGCCCCCGGCGGACGCGCGGCCGCCTGCCTGCTGGAGGCCGGTGTCCACTGGGACGCCGGCACCGTCACGGCAACCGAGCAGGCGGTCCACGCCCTGCTGCGCCACAGCGGCCTGCTCCCCCCGGACCGTTTGCCGCCGACATTGCCGCCGCGCCACATGATGGTGACGGACATCGTGACGGCACACACGCCCCGGTTCCGCTTCGTCAAGCCATTCCGGGGCGGCGAGATCATCCGGCGCCGGGGCACCCTGCTGGCGCAGGACGGCCCCGACGAGATCCGCACGCCCTATAATGACTGCATGCTGGTGATGCCCAACCTGCGTCCCGGGCGCGGCCAGACCGCCCTGCGGCTGGCCATGGCCGTCCCGGATCCGGCGATCCGGGACGGGGCCTAGGCGTTCCTCAGCGGTAGATGGGGAATCGGGCGCAAAGGGCCTTGACCTTGAGGTGGACGGCGTCCTCGATGTCGGCGCAGCCGTCTTCGCCGCGCTCGGCGAGGGCGGTCAGCACCTCGTCGATC
>NZ_JABEQM010000017.1 GCF_014174155.1 Gluconacetobacter tumulisoli
CACCTCTGGAAATCGGCTCGATTCAGCCCACCCCGGAACTGGTGGACCAATATTTCAATGATTCGACCGACGAAGATGGCGACGGCTCGACGGACATGGCTGGATCCTGGTTGGGCAAAGAGGGCTTCAAGCGTGTCGACAGCCCCGCGTTCCATCCCGAGCTGATGGCGGTCGACGGACCGAACTGATACGATCCTGTCCGCGATGATGTCACGGGAGTCGACCACGAAAGCGGTCCCTGCGCATGAGGTTTTCGGTAAACGCGATGGTTCGTACAGCCCGAAAATGTCGAGACGTCCGTGACGCTCTCTGCCAGGAACCGCTTCAGCTTGGCGTTCTTCTCTTCCGGAGCCTTGATCGGCCGATCATGCCGAAGCCGGATGATGAGATGTTGAACTGATGTGTGATCCGCAGCGCGGTAAGGGAGATGTTGACCCGGTCGATCGCGTCCATGAAATAGCCTGTAACAGGACGGGCAGGATGCCGCCCCGTCTTCAGCGCGATGGCCTGGCCGCGATCGGTCGCCATGCCCGGCAAGTTGCGTGCGGCTTCAAAGGGCGCTTCTAGCCTTCGGCTGAGTGTGATATTGATTTCTATTTCGAAATAAATGATCCGGCTTGACCCGAAATGTCCGGCGCGCGCAGGGGGCGCCATGCCTCGATCCGGGGTGGCGCGCGAAGGCCGGAGGGGTGGGGCGTTCCGTCCCACAGGGGGGTGCCAGCATAATAGCGGTTCGCGGCCGTATTGCGGACATGGAGTTCGATCTCGGCCATCCCGGGCCGCCATGTCAGGGCGAAGACCGCCCGTGTCGTCACGCGTGTACCCACCGGCGCGCCGTCGAGCAGGCAGGTGACGGAGCCTGCGACGTGGGGCAGCACCAAATGCCATGTGGCGCCCTCGGGCGGCGGGGGTAGCGCGATGGTCCGCCGATAGATGCCCGTCCCGGCGAAGCGGGGATATCCCTGTTGTTCCCAGCCGCACGTGGTGGAGATACTGGCCCAGTCGTCGCCGTCGGCCGGGCGGAACATCCATTCATCGATCAGTATTAGGCTGTCCGCGTCGTCGGCGGAGAGATGCGTGCCCATTGGACGGGGGACCAGTGCGATCGCGCGATCCGGCGTGTCGGAGGGGATGTCGCGGATGTCCAGGCACAGCAGCCCCTGTGCGGGAAGATCAAGGTGCAGGGTGGCGTTTTCCGGAACCACCGCCAATGGATGGATCGTGCCGCTGGCGGCGTCCCAGCTGTCGACGGCACGGCGCACCGGCGCCGGGGCGAGCACGGCCGTGCGCGCGATGTCGCCGTCATTGACGCAGGCGAGCCTGAGGGTCTTCCCCAGCATCTGGGCGGCGACGCGCTGGGGGGCGCCTTCGATGCGCAGCGGCGCGGGGGAGAGATGTCGGGCTATGGCGCGGGCAATGGCGTCCGGCGTGTCGCAAGGGGGCGGCATTCCGGCGCGCAGGCGCGCGAGGGCGTCGGACGGTTCGGCGCGGCGGCAGTGCACGGGCGGCGCGCCCGAGTGCAGCACGCGCCCCCCCGAGTCGAGAAACGCGGCCAGGCACGCCGCCGTGCGCCCGTCCTGGAACAGGGTGACATGCGGCAGGATGATGCAGGCGTAACGCCCGCCCGGCAGTACCAGTTCGCCGCCATCCAGCGTGGCCAGGGCGAGTTGGCGCTCGTCAACGATGTCGAACCCGACCCCGGCGTCGGTCAGCGCCTGTGCCCACCAGCCGAAGGATCGCGTGCAAGGCAGGTCGCCACCACCGGTCCACAGTGTGTCCAGCGGATAGAGCAGCGCCACCGCCCGCAGGGGCGTGCCGTCCTCGAGGAAGGCGGATAGGCGGGCGAGTTCGGTGAACGTGCCGGGCATGTCCTGCCACCAGGGCTGGAAGTTGAAGCCGGGCGGGAAGTCGAAGCGTGGATTGAACCCGTCCTGCGTACCGGGGTCGAACCCGTCGGTCAGATACAGCGCGTGCAGCACGACCCGGCGCGCGCCCGAGAGAAGATGGCGGATGCATTGCATGCGCAGCCGTTCCGCCGTCAGCCCCCATTGCCCGGCGAGGGACGGCGCGCCGGTTTCGCGGCCCGTGGCATATTGTTCGACCGTGCAGCGGCTGCGCCCGTTGGCACGGGCGACCGAATCGCCCAGGCGCGCCGAGAGCTGCATGCGATAATCCGCCGCGTCGACCGACGTTGCGCTACGGTATGAATCGAAGGCGAAATAATCGACCCCGGGCATGACGCGCGGGTCGATCCCGCCGATGCCCGCGCGCAGGTCCCAGCCGCCGACGTGGGTCAGCAGTTCGTGCCCGCTGAATTCCACCTGATGGGCGTCGCACCAGTAGCGCAGCGTGCCCAGGAAGGCGGTGCGGATGCGGCGCGCGTGGCGGGTGAAGAACCCTGCCCGCAGTATGTCCGTGCGTGGTCCGACATCCTGCACCAGCGCCAGCAATTCCGGCATTTCGGCGGTGGTGAGGAGGTCGTCCGCCCACGGCAGGCTGTTGCCCAGCGCGCCGTAATGGCCGTCCCAGATGTAGAAGCCGGCGTAGGGATGGTCGAAGAAGAAGCCGCCGCCGCCCAGCGCGTCGCGTAGCGGGGCGTAGACCTTCCGGGCGAACCGCGCGGCGGCCTCGGGCAGCAGGTAGTTCACGAGGCGCGACGTCGCGCAGCGCCCGGCAAGGAACAATGTCACCCGCGTGCCGTCGGCGCAGTCCGGCAGGAGGATGCGGATCGTACATCCGTCATCACGCGTCGCAATGACCTCAACCGCCGCGTTGGTCTCAAGCCGGTAGCCGGCCGGGGGGGACGCGCCTTCGACGAAGGTGGCCACGGGTTGCCAGTCGGCCCATCGGGGGGTGCCGTCCTCGTAGCACCAGGTGCGGACGGCGGGGCCGAGAAAGTCGAGGAAAGGGGAGCGGATGGCGCCGATGTCCAGGATCGCCTCGCCGCGCGTCACCTGCCCCCGGGTCCAGAACAGGTGGCGTTCGCGCAGATGATCCGCGCCCTGGACCACGCGGCCGCCGCCATGGCCGGACATCCAGCAATATTCGTCGTAGATCTCGATCCCCAGGCCGAGCCGCGTGGCCTCGGCGCCGACGAAGCGGCAGCGCGCGAGGTAGGCGGGCGAGAGATAATCATCCAGTGGCAGCGAGAGGCGTGCCTGCACCATCACGCTGCCCAGCCCCGCATCCTTCATCCCGGCGAGGGCCGCGCGGCATGTCGCCTCGTCGGGGATATGGTCCCAGAACCAGAAGGCGGCGGTGCGAAATCGCGCCTCGGGCGCGGTGAACCACGGCGGCGCGTCGAGGGTGTGACCGGTCATTCGGCCGGCAGGAAATGCACACTCAGCCGTGCGCCCGGGGCCGCGTCACGCCATGTGACGTGGGTCGCGCCGTCCGGCCCGGCCTTGGGCGGCAGCACCCGGTCGTCGAGCCGGACCGAGACGACGCGGCCGTGCACGATGGCGGGCAGCGCGAGCGTGCCCTCGCCCGTGCAGTGCAGGCGGCACGAAAAGATCCCGTCGCCGAAGTGGAGATCGGTCAGTCGTCCGGTCGCGTCGGTGCGCAGGACCGGAATGTCCCCGTGCCGGAGCGTCGTCACCCCGCCGGTGGTCTCGAGCGTCACTCTGCCGATCGGGCTGCACACCGGCCCCAGCCGCGCATCCTCGCCCGCAAGGGTGATTTCCCAGCCCGACCACGGGTTGATGTCCATCACTTCCGCGACCCCCAGCATCGGTAGCATCGCCCCCCACGAGAGGAAAAGGTCCGCGTCGAGCTGGTCGGAGGCCTCGCCGTTGACCGCGCTGTAGTTTTCGCCCGAGATGCGCCGGTCGACCCACGACTGATCGAACAGGCGCATGCTGCGTTCGGCGAAGCGGGTGGCTTCCGCCACGAAGCCGTAGCGGCGCAGCGCGTGCCAGATGAAATAATTGACATTGGGCCAGATGCGTCCGCGCCAGTAGACATTGTCGGCGAAGGCCGGATGGTCGCGCGTGGCGTTCGGGATGACGTATTCGCCGCCGAAGGTCGCCGGGTCCTCCAGATGGCGCAGCAGCGATGCCGCCTGTTCCGCGGTCGCCGCCCCGCAGATCAGCGGATAGAAGCTGGTCGGTCCCAAGCCCTGGACGAAGTCGCCGTCGCGCTGGCGGTTGGCGAAGATGCCGCGCGCCTCGTCCCATAGTTCGGTGCGGATCAGCGTGCGGCTGCGGTCGGCCAGTGCCTCGAACCGTGCGGCGCTCTCTTCGCGCCCCGTCTCGCGCGCCATATGCGCCAGCATCTCCGCATCCAGCGCCAGGCTGCAGTTCAGTCCGACGTCGAGGGTCGAAAGCGTCCGGGTCGCGGGGTCGTAGAGCGCTTCGTCATGGGTCGTGGAATTGTCCATGCCGGTTTCGTTGCGCGCGCCGAAATGCGTGCCCTTGTACAGGGCCTGCCCCACGTCCGACGTGCCGCAGGAGACCAGGCCGCGCCCCTGCGGATCGCGATGGGCGCGCCACCACAGGTGGTTGCGGACATGGGGGCCGTACGTGGCCTCGAGCATCGTCCGGTCGCGGGAGCGCAGATACATCATCCACGCCATGAACGCGCCGTTGGGCGCCTGGGTGCGGTCCACCCAGGCGTCATTCGAGGTGACGATGCAGGCGAAATTGCCCTGTGGCGTAGCGCTGGCCAGCGCGGTCGCCATGTTTTCGCGCGCCATTTCGGTGTCAAACAGGCCGCACATCAGCGCCGCATAGGTCTGGTCGTTGTACCAGACGGCGAACCTGCCAAGGTTCCAGGTGCGGCTGACCGTGGTGTACGGCCGACGGTTCAGCCCGTCGTACAGGGTGTTCCACGCCATGATGTCGCGCACCGCGTCCAGCGCGCCGGCGTGGCGGCCGGTCTGCGCCGGCAGGCACGCGGAGACCTCGGGCACCGTGCCGAGCGCCGCGCGGGCCTTGGCGATGGCCAGCGCGGGGTCGTCGGAGACGGCGACGGCGAATGTTCCCTCGCGCATCATTTCGAGATTGAAGCGCAGCGCGATGACCCGCCCCTCGGTCCCGCGGCTGCCGGTGTAGAAATAGCCGTTCGCTTCGAAATCGCGCGCGACGTCCTCGATGGTGTCGTGCGTGGTCACCTGCACCGCGCGGTCGGCCGATACCAGGGCGACATGACGATAGCCGATGGCGACGACCGCGGCCCCCCCTTCGGCACCGTCCTCGTAGCGCACGATGGCGCCATCCTCGGCCGAGAGGCACAGCGTCACCCAGTAGCGCAGGCCCCATTCGGCGAGCGCCAGCCCCGTCCACGCGCCGCGCATCACGTAGGGATCGGCCTTGTCGTAGCGAAAGGCGATGCGGGTGCCGGCGTGTCGGGTTTCGAACTCGACCAGGCTGGCGTCGGTCGCGTGCCGCCCCAACAGAAGCTGCGGCCCCGGGGGCAGCAGGCTGGCCGTGCGGGTGCTGGTGGCGTACAGGACCGGCGTGACATGCACGCCGAGCGGCAGGAAGCTCAGTGCCGCCGGCCGGTCGGACCAGCTGTTCCAGGCGCGTTCGGCCGGGATGGTGGTATCGAGAATCATGCTGTCCCTTCGTCCGTGACGATTCCGTTGGCATGGTTGATGCGATCGAGCAGCGCGATCAGCCCGTCCTCGTCCGGCTCGCGCCCGAGCGACCAGCTCAACGTGTCATAAAGCCCGAGGAAGGAGGCGCCACAGCGTTCCAGCAGCGCGTCGGCCGCGGTGTCGTCGGCCGTCATCTGGCCGGCCAGCCAAGGCACCAGGAGCCGGCGCGCGTGATCGGTGGCCAGCACGATGCCCGGCGGTGTGTGCAGGGTCAGCCGCCGGGCGGCCGTGCCGTCGCCGGTTACGCGAAGCGGCGCACTCAGCCGGATGTCGCGCGAGGAAGCGCCGACCTCGATCGTGACCATGCCATCGGGTACGCGCCAGCCGTTCGATGCCACGTCGAACCAGGCGAAATCGCGCGGGCCGAGGGTGAAGGTGACCTGCCGGCTTTCACCGGGGGCCAGTTCGACCACTGAAAAGGACTTGAGCGCGCGGTCGGGATGGTCCGGCCCCGTACCGCGCTGCGAGGCGTCCCGGCCCAGATAGAGCTGGCAGATTTCATGGCCGGCTCGGGTGCCGGTGTTGGTGACGGTGCAGTGCACCGCGAGATCCTGGCCCGGCGCCAGCGCCGCGGAGTCGAGGACCAGGTCGCTGTAGCGAAAGCGGGTATAGGACAGGCCGAATCCGAACGGGAACAACGGGGCGATGCGTTTGCGGTCGTAATGGCGATAGCCCACGAAGATTCCTTCGCGGTACAGATGTTTTCCGTTCTCGCCAGGAAAGCCGGGCAGAGCGGGACAATCCTCGATCCGCGCGGGCCAGGTGACCGACAGCTTGCCCGACGGGTTGGCATGGCCGAACAGCAGGTCGGCGATGGCGCCGCCGAACCCCTGGCCCGCGTATCCCGCGGACAGGATGGCGGCGACGTCGTCGGCCCAGGGCAGAAGCACCGCGTCGGGATGGGTGAGCACCACGATCACCCGGTCATGCGTGCGGGCAAGTTCGCTAATCAGCGCGTCGTGGGCCGCCAGCAGGTCGAGCGAGCGGCGGTCTGCGTTCTCGCCGCTGACGCTGGGGGGGGTGGAGGCGAAGACGACCACGCTGCGTGCCCCGCGTGCGGCGGCCAGGGCCTCGGCATGACGGGCCGTGTCGGGGGTGCCGTCGTCGGCCCAGCCGGGACAGTGCAGGAGGCGGACGCCGGGCGGCGCCAGTGCGCGCAGTGCGTCGAGTGGCACATCGCAGGCGCGGGGGCGTACCACGGCGCTGCCTGCCCCCTGGATCTGCGGCGAGCGGGCGCCCGTGCCGACGACGAGAAGCGTTTCGCCGTCCACGGGGGCCAGCGGCAGGGCGCCCCGCCGGTTGGCCAGCAGCACGCAGGACCGCGCCGCCAGATGCCGGGCAAGCCGGTGATGCGCCGCGAAGTCGGGCGTCGGCACGTGCGTGCGCGCAGCAGCGCGCGCGCGCGAGACGAGGGCCAGCATGTTGACGCACGCTTCGTCGAGCGCCTGGGGAGGAACCTGCCCGCCGGCAAGCGCCGCGCGCAGGCGGCGCTTGCGCGCGGCGCTGTGCGGCATGTCGAGGTCGTTGCCCGCGACCAGCGCGGCCGGACGGTCCTGGATGCCGTGCCAGTCGGATACCACCGTACCGCCGTATCCCCAGCGGTCGCGCAGCACCTGTCGGAGAAGCCAGGGGTCGGCCGAGGTGTGCGTGCCGTTGAGCCGGTTGTAGGAGGTCATCACCGTCCAGGGCGCGCTGGCGGCGATCGCGCGTTCGAAGCCCAGGAGGTAGAGTTCGTGCAGCGCCCGAGGCTCCACGACCGAATCCATGCTGGTGCGTTCGGCTTCGGCATTGTTGCAGGCGAGATGCTTCAGCGACGCGCCTACGCCATTCCGTTGCAGCCCGTTGATCATGCCGGCCGCCATGTCGCCGGACAGCACCGGGTCCTCGCTGTAATATTCGAACCCCCGGCCGGCCAGCGGGCAGCGGCGCAGGTTGATGCCCGGACCGAGCAGGATGGAGACGCCGAGCGCGCGCGCCTCGGTGGCCAGCGCCGCCCCCATCCGGAAGGACAGCCCGACGTCCCAGCTGTTGGCGAGGGCGGAGGCGGCGGGAAAGCATGTCGCGGGCAGGCTGTCGCCCAGCAGCAGGCTGGCGCCCGCCTCCTCGTCCTCGCCGCCTGTCCGCACCGCGGCGAGGAAGGCGCCGAGATCGGCGTCCTCGCGCGTGATCTGGTCGGGGACGTAGCGCAGCCCGTTCGGACCGTCGACCATCACGATGGCGGGAATACCCAGACGGGGGATGGGCGCGGTGCTGAACAGGCCGCGACCGCTGACGAGGTCGATCTTCTCCTCGCGCGTCAGGCGGGCCGCCAGCTCGACCAGTGCGGCGCGATCGTCGGCGATGTCGGCGATGTCTTCGACGGTCATGGGTCAGTCTTCAGCGGGTTGGGGGCGGAGACGGCGGCGAGGTGACGCTCGGACGGGTAGAGGCAGATCAGCAGGATCGAGACGCAGGCCACGCACATCGGCACGCCGATGAAGCCGAAGGTGATGAAGGCGCGCGCGGTGGGCGTCTGGGTCGCGGCCTGCGGCACGTAGCCACCCCAGCCAAGCAGCGCCGCCGACAGCGCGCCGCCCATCGCCCAGGCGACCTTGCCGAAGAAGCTGTTGATCGAATAGGCCATCCCCGCCGCGCGTACCCCGGTGATGCGCGCGCCGAAATCGATCGAGTCGGCCAGCATCGCGTAGAAGACCGGCAGCGTCATGCCTTCGAAAAAGCATGTCAAGGTAAAGAGCGCCGCCAGCGGCTCGGCCCGGTTGGGGCTGATATAGAACAGCGCGAGGCAGGCCATGGACAGGACATAGGGCGCAATGACCGTGCCGCGCGGGCCAAGGCGCCGCACCAGGAAGGGCGAGGCCATCGTGCCGAAGACCTTGCCGATGCCCATCAGGGAGATCAGCAGTCCGCCGAACATCTTCGGCCGGCCCAGGACCTCGGCAGCGTAATAGATCGAAAGACCGTAGAACGCCGTCATGTTGATGTAGAACAGACTCAGCACGATCGTCACAGCAATCCAGGCCCGGTTGCGCAGAAGCGAGCCGAGCAGGATCGGCAGGGGCGCCTGGTCGGCGTCGAGCGTGTAGCGTTCGCGGCAGGTGAAATAGGGGATCATCGCGACGAGGCCGCCGACGAGCCCGGCGACCGCCATCGTGATCGGGTAGCCCAGCCGTTCGTTGCCCTGTCCGAACATCTGCACGGCGGGCAGGGTACAGGCGCCAACGATGAAGGTGCCCAGCGTCGCCCCACACATCCGGAACATCGCGAGCGACAGCCGGTCCTGGCCGTTGCGCGTCATGACGTTGGGCAGCAGCCCGTATGGTACGATCACCAGCGAGAAGGTGATCCCCAGGGCGAGATTGCCAACATAGGCCCAGGCCAGCTTGCCGTGCGGCCCCAGGGGCAGCGGCAGGAAGCAGCAGAAGGTGGCCAGGCCGAACAGCAGCGGAAACCATTTGAGGTAGGGCCGCACCCGTCCCCCGAACAGGATCCGCCGGTCGATCATGTAGCCGATCAGGGGATCGGAGACACTGTCCACCACGCGGACCAGCAGCATCAGCATTGCGACGCTGGCCGCCGTCAGCCCGTAGACATTGGTGTAGAAATAAAGAAGGTACGAACCGGACAGGCCGAACAGGCCGTTTCCCACGATGTCCCCGAAGGCGAAGCTCATGCGTTCGGCAAGGCGTGGGCGAGCACCCTTTGCCTCGAGGCGCGCGGGTGCGTCGATCGTCATGCCTGCTGGTGCTCCATCAGCTCTGGTCCTTAGCCCGATATTTATCGCGACGGCCGGATAAGGAGAAGGGCAGGACATCGCTGTCCCGCCCCGGGGATCGCCGCCGGTCAGAAGTCGGCCCGCACGCCGCCGAAGAACTGGCGCGGCGCGCCGGTCAGCAGCGATTGGTAGTCGCCGCTGAGCGGGTTGCCCAGGTCGCCGCCCATCATCGAGATATAATTGATCCCGGTCAGGTTGGTGACGTTGAAGGTCGCAGCAAGGTTATGCATCGGACCGATCCGGCCGAAATCGTACCGTGCGCCGAAATTCACAAGCCAGTAGCCCGGAACCGAGGTGTCGTTGGTGTAGCTGAATTCGCGGCGGCCCATGTACATCGCATCGATATGGAACGTCGCGCGGCGAAAGCTGTAATCGGCACCCGCCTTGTACATGAACTTCGGATAGTTCACGATCTGCTTGCCGTGGGTCGCATAGACGACGCCCTGCTGGGTAATGTTGTTGTCGTAGGTGGCGTGGTTATAGCTGATCGAATTGAAGATGCTCAGCCCGCGCAGCGGACGAAGGGTCAGGGCCGCGTCCATGCCGTTCATGGTCACGCCGCCAAGGTTGGTGACGATCGTCTGCGGGTTGAGCTGGCTGCCGCTGACCAGCGCGCCGAGACGGTTGGAGAAATCGACGTGATAGCCGCTGAGCGAGCCGTCGAGCAGTTTGTCGGTATAGCGGTAGCCCACCGAATAGGACCAGTCGGATTCCGGACGGATCGTCGAGCGCGACATGTCGAAGGCCGCCTGCGACACGGCGAAGGGCGAGGACGACAGGTGGTAGCCGCTTTCAGGATAGGCGCGCATGTTGCGCGACACGTCGAAATACAGCTCGTGATGGTGCAGGAAATGATAATCGGCGCTGAAGTGCGGCAGGAACGCGCCGAAGGTGGTGAGGCCCACGCCGCCTGCGACGTCCTGCACGCCGGTATAGGACGGGTCGTTGCCCGTCTCGGAAACGCGCGTGTTGCTCAGCAGTGATTTGAAGCCGGCGTGCAGCGAGAGGTTCTGGATAGGCCGGTAGGTTTCCTCGATGAAGGTCTGAAGCGTGTTGGTGTTGTACGTCTGCCCCCACGGCATCATGAAGGCGTCAGTCCACTTTCGGAACGGATTCGGTGTCAGCGTCTGGCCGGGTTCGAGAACCGGGTCGGAATAGGCGAACATGGGGGAAATATATTTATTGTTCTCGTACCACAGGCCGGCATGGATCTCGTGCTTGCCGAGTTCATAGGTGGCGGCCGAGGTCAGGCCGTAGCGATGGATCTGGGGCTGCTTGACGATCTCAGACATCGGCGCGCCGTTGGGCGATGCCATCCACGGATCGGACCATTCGGTATTCGAGTCCTGCCCGTGGCCGTAGATGACCGAATCCCAGCGCAAGTGTTCTGTCATCTGGAAGTTCAGGTTCACCCCGCCGAGGTAATCCACGGTGGTGGTGGTGCCATCATAATAGGAAACGTCGCGCGGATCGCTGGTCAAATCCTCGCCATGGGTGTAGATGCCCTGCGCGGCGAGATAGGCGGTCCGGTAGTCGGGATAGTAGTCCGACACCCCGTATCCCAGCTTGTGGATCATTTCCAGAGATTCGGCCTGGTAGTTCGTCTGCTGCAGGTCGGACCAGTCGAAGAACAGCGATATCCTGCTGTTTTCATGGATGGGCTGCACCAGTTTGAAATTGACCTGTTGGAGGAACTGGTCGCCGCCTTTCCACGACCACAGGTCGGTGTCGTTGCGCATGTACGAGGCGAAGAACTTGGTGCCGCTCGGGTTCAGCAGGCCGCTGTCGAAGCGGAAGAAGCTGTGCACGGTAGTATTGCTGCCGCCCATCTGGGCGATGGTGCCGCCCATCTTGTCCTTCGGGTCGGAGGAATAGAGGCGGAAAGCGCCGCCGAGGCTGTTCGTGCTGGGCATGTCGAGCGCGCCCGAGCCCTGCGAAACGTCCATCCGGCCGACGTTTTCCGATGAGATCGCCTCGACTGTATTCAGGCCGTTGTAGTTACGGTAGACGGGTTCGCCGAGAGGAATGCCGTCGAGCGAGAAGCCGATCTGGTTCTGGGCGAAGCCGTGCATGTAAAGTTGCACGCCGCCGGTATCGAGCCCCTGTGGGTCGTCGGACTGGAAGACGACGCCGGGCACGTTGGCCAGGGCCTTTAGCACGGACGTGCCCGGCGCGGAAATCTTGAACACCGTTGTCGAAACAGGGGTTTCCAGCCCACGGCTGGCGCGCCGCTGCATGACGCCGATGTTCTCGGTCGTGGAGGCCAGGAAGGTGTCCTGGTGGGGGGTACGGGCCTGGGCCGCCGGCTGGCCGGCCGCCGGGTGGGACGCGGGCTTGCCGCCGACGGTCTTCTTCGGCGTCGTGGCGGCTTCGGCGACGAGAGGCGGCGTGACGAGCATGCCTGAAAGAAGGAGGAGCAGACGGGTCGAGCAGCGGTCGCGTGTCAGCATCTTGCACCTTGCGGGCGTGGGGGCGGAAGGAAAAGGCAGGGCGGAGCAAAGGCCATGAAATATCATTACGTCCTGAGCTCGATACGATACCGGATTATCACGTACAGACGATATTTACGCAATCAAAAAAATTGGACCGAAGCCCTGAAGTGCCGCTTTGCCGGTAATTTTTGCGGAAATCCCGACACGGAAAAAAGGGGTTGGGTATCGGATTAATGACGTATACGTTATATTTGGTCTGGCTGGAGGATAGCTCGGCAGGCCGGGCGTGGCCCAGGCCCGCCGGGGCCGTGAAATCTGGAACCCGATCATGGAGCGGTTTTCAAGGCCGGCGGCCTTTGGGGGTTTCAGGCCGCGCCGCTGTACGTCGCCGAAAGATTCGTGACTCGGATGGCGTGAGATGACGGAGGCTGTGCCCCATCCAGTTTTGATGCCTCAGGCATCGTGTCTGGATGGTGTCGCGCATGATGCGCTCATGCTGGAGGTAGTCACCCGGCGGAAGCAGGGTATGCCGCCTGAATGCAACGCACATGGCTTCTTCCTCTCTGGACAGACTCGATGAGCTGGCAGCTTTTCAGCCGCCCTATCGGAGCCTTCCATAGTCTCATTCCTTCCGAACGGTCTTTTCATTCAGGTCATGTTTTGGGCGAGCGCCGCGACCGAAGCCTGCGATCGCTGCATTGCCGCTCGGACAGCGTGCGCCGTTCTGGCGCTTCCATGAAATAATCGTTCCATTCCGGGATGCGCTGAAAAATATGATCGAAACGCGCAAGTTATTTTTTAATGATTGACTCGATCATTTTGTCAGCCTATGCCTGATGCATGCTGCATGGATAAAAAAGAGAAAAATCATGCAAATAGGTATCAAGCGAACCCTTGATCGCATACCCGGCGGCATGATGGTCGTCCCATTGCTGACCGGTTCCCTGTTCGCCACCTTCGCCCCAGGGACGGGGCAGTTCTTCGGGTCATTTACTGGCGCATTATTTCGTGGGGCGCTGCCGATCCTTGCCGTGTTCTATGTCTGCATGGGCACGACGATCTCCCTGGATGCGCTTCCGGCCATGGCGCGCCGGGGTGGGACGCTACTGGGATCCAAGATCGCGATGGGGGTGCTTGTGGGCGTCCTGCTCGGGCATGTCCTCGGGGAGCATCCGGTAACGGGAGGATGGTTTGCCGGGCTTTCCACCCTGGCCGTCGTCGCTGCCATCAATGATACGAATGGCGGTCTCTACATGGCGCTGATGAACCAGTTCGGCCGCGCGGACGAAGCCGGGGCCTATGTGGTGATGACACTGGAATCGGGGCCGTTCCTGACAATGGTGACGTTGGGCGTGGCCGGCCTGTCGGCGTTTCCGTGGCAGACCCTGGTCGGGGCGATCCTGCCACTCGCCTTCGGGATCGCCTTGGGCAATATGGACCGGGACATGCGCGCTCTTCTGGGGGCCGCCAGTCCCGCGCTGATCCCGTTCTTCGCTTTCTCGCTGGGGACGACGCTCGACCTGCATCAGGTGTGGGGGGCAGGGTTGCTGGGGATCGGGCTGGGTGTCGGGGTGGTGGCCATGTCCGCCGTGGTACTGATCGGCGCTGACCGGCTGGCGGGCGGAAACGGCACGGCCGGCGCGGCCGCTTCTTCCACGGCGGGAAACGCGGCGGCGGTGCCGGCCTTGATCGCGGCTGCGAACCCCGCCTATCAGGCGGCGGCGGGGCCGGCGACGATCCTGGTCGCGGCCTGCGTCGTGACCTCCAGCCTGCTGGTTCCGCTGCTGACGGCGCAATGGGCGCGTCTTATGCGCGGGAATGGGCTCCCGGCCGAAAGCGTGGCGGCACCCTCTCCACCTGACAAGTTGCCGCAGACTCGTCTGGTGAAAATGTAAGACCATGAGGGGATGTTCCATGATCATCATCGCCGATGACTTGTCGGGGGCCGCGGACTGCGCCATCACCTGCGTCGCTGCGGGCCATGAAGTATCGGTGGCGCTGACCGGTGACCTCGACATGGCGCGCAGCCATGTCGTCGCGATCGACGCGGACACCCGGGGCCTCTCCCCGGCCGAGGCGCAACTGGTCGCCAGGCGTATCGGCGACATCCACGCTCGCCCGGGGCGAACCGTGTTTCGGAAAATCGATTCCACCCTGCGGGGGCATCTGGCGATCGAACTGGCCGCAACCCTTGCCGCGCGGCGTGTCCATGGGCCCGCCGTCATCGTACTGGCCCCCGCGTTTCCCGTGATGGGGCGTACGACGCGCGGCGGCATCCAGTATCTTCACCGCCTTCCGCTGGAGGAAACTGAAATCTGGCGCTACGAGAAGATGCCCGGACGTGCCATCCTCTCTGACATGCTGGCCGTGGCCGGACTTCGCGCGTCGGTGCTGCCGCTGGATGTGGTCCGAAATGACGGACTGGCAACCGCGCTGCTGGCGGCCGAGGCGGGGGTGGACGTGCTGGTGTGCGATGCGGAAACGGATATGGATCTGGCACGGATCGTGACGGCGGGGGCCGAACTGGGCGATCGCGCGATCTGGGCGGGGTCGGCGGGACTTGCGCGTTTCGTGTCGGGCAGCCTGCCGTCGGGTGCCACGCGGCCTGTACCACGCGTACCGGTCGCGCAGTCGGCGGGCCCGATCCTGTTCGTGATCGCCAGCCTTTCGGCCGTATCCGCCCGACAGGTCGCAATGCTGGCGGAATGCGCCGATGTCGCCCATGTGCGGATCACGCCGACCACCCTGCGCGCCGGTGCCGGAACGCCGGACTGGCGTCGCGCGCGGGATGAACTGTCGCGGGTGCTGACTGGGGTGAAGCAGGACGGGAAGGATGTCGTCGTCTCGCTCGCGCCTGAACCGGGCGCGAGCCTGGCGGACGGCGCGTCGCTCAGTGTGGCGCTGGGGGCTCTCCTGGCCCCCTGGGCAGGGCATGTCGGGGCCCTCGTCGCCAGTGGCGGAGAAACCGCTCGGGCCATCCTGCTGGCGTTCGGCGCGACGGGCCTGCGGCTGGTCGGTGAGGTGCAACCCGGCGTGCCAGTCGCCATTGCCGAGGGGGCCGTGACATATCCCGTCATTACGAAAGCCGGTGCATTCGGTGACGAGGCTACCCTGATGACCTGTCGCGCCCTTCTGAAGCAACAAGATCCTGCTCCCGCGAACTGAACGGAGTCGTTCTCATGTCCTTGCCACCTATTGCGATCACGATGGGCGATGCCGCCGGCGTTGGTCCCGAAATCATCATGAAAAGCCTGGCCCACGCGGATCTGTACGACCGCTGTCGTCCGATCGTCATCGGCGACGCGGAGCGACTGCGCCGCGCGGGTGACCTTGTCGGCACGGGCCTGCGGATCAATACGATCACGGCGGTGGAGCAGGCCCGTGCCCAGGCCGGCACCGTCGATTGCTTCGATCTGGGGCTGATCCCTGCGGATCTTCCGTTCGGTGCCCTTTCGCCCGTTGCGGGGGATGCCGCCTTCCATTACGTCCGGGTCGCAACCGAACTGGCGATGAAACGCAAGGTCTCGGCGATCTGCACCGCGCCGCTGAACAAGGAGGCCCTGCATGCCGGCGGGCACCATTTCCCCGGTCATACCGAGTTGCTGGCGGCCTTGACCGACACGGCGGAGGTTTCGATGATGCTGACGGCGCCGAATTTGCGCGTCATTCACGTGACCACGCATATCGGCCTGATCGATGCGATCGCGAAGATCGAGCCCGGATTGGTCGAACGGACGATTATGCGCGGCCATGCGGTGCTGGAGGCGGCGGGACTGCCGCGTCGGAAAATCGGCGTGTGCGCGATCAACCCCCACGCGGGCGAGAACGGTCTGTTCGGCCATGGGGAAGAAGCGGAAAAGATCGAACCGGCAATTCGCGCCTGTCGCGCCAGGGGATGGGATGTGGAAGGGCCGCTGCCGGCCGACACATTGTTCTTTCGCGCCGGACGGGGGGATTTCGATATGGTCGTCGCCATGTATCACGACCAGGGGCATGGGCCGGTCAAGGTCCTGGGCCTGGAAGCCGGTGTAAACATCACGGTCGGCTTGCCGGTCATCCGCACGTCGGTCGATCATGGCACTGCCTTCGACATCGCCGGGACCGGCGTGGCAGACGAGCGATCGCTGCTGGAAGCCCTGCGCCAAGCGGTGGCGCTGGCGCCGGCCGAGGGTATGACGACATGAAAATCGCGGCGGAACGGCGAGAGAGAATTCTGAAACATGTCGAGGCCGGCATGACAGACGCCGACGATCTTGCCGCGACGTTCGAGGTTTCGCTGTCCACGATCCGCCGCGACCTCGCACGACTGTCGCGCGAGGGCGTGCTGGTGCGGACGTATGGCGGCGGCACGCCCGTCAGCCATGCTGCGCCGGAACAATCCCTGGCACAGCGCGCCGACGAGCAGGTGAAGCAGAAACGCGCGATCGCACGCATGGCGGCTTCGTTGATCGAGGACGGCGAGACCATCATCCTGGATGCCGGCACGACGACCGGCGCGCTGGCCTTGGAACTGAAGCTGCGTGTCAATTTGCGCGTCGTGACCTGCGGCCTGACAAGCCTGCAGGTGCTGGCAGGGCAGCCCGGGATCGAATTGCTGTCACTGGGCGGAACCTTGCGCCCGGTCAGCCTCGGCTTCGTCGGGCCGTATGCGGAACTGGCCCTGCGGCGCATGACGGCTGACCGGGTGTTCCTGGGGTGCGACGGCATTGTCGCCAGCCGGGGGATCTGTGAATCTGCGGATGAGCAGGCCTCGCTCAAGGACCTGATGATCGCGCAGGCCAGCGAGATCTACGTGCTGGCGACGGCGGAAAAGCTGGGCCGCGCGACGTCGCACGCCTGGACCACCATCGACCGGCCCTGGACGCTGATCACCGATGCCGGAGCCACGCCGGAGCAGTTGGAGCCGTTCCATAAGCTGGGCCATGTCACCATCATGCGTGAGACTAAACTCTGACCCTTCAAGAGGGAAGCAGTCTACAAGGCGCACGTCGACAGGTCAGGTACAGGTCTGGGCACCGTGATCGACAGTCTCCTGCCCGTGGCATGATGTCCACGGCGGCATGGTGCTACGGAACGATCTTCTGCCGCTTTAACCGATCGATAGCCCGTAGCAAGGACCGTGAGGAACTCATGCATTCCGCAAAGCCGAATTCGCAAATCTTGTGTGTAATGGAAATGACATCGGCCTCGGTACGGAAGATGAAGTCTCCGAACCTCCGGCCGACGAGTCGCGCAAGGTCTCGCTCGAGAAGCCATTCGTGACGTTGAATATCTTACCTGCAGATTTTTTGAAGTTCGCTGCCTACAGGCTTGCGCGTACCAGCAATCCTGTCGATTGTTCTGCGCATCATATCCCCCTGGAGACCCTCATCGTCGTCAATTTGACGATGTCCGTGCCACCACGATCCTGAATCCATTGCCGCGCCAGAATCCGTTCGGCTCGAGACTGCCGCGATAGGTGCAGCAGGCTTTCATCTTGCCGCTGGAGAAACATCCGCCGCGCAACACCCTGCGCACTGTGACATCGGCGTCGAGCGCTTCACGTCCATCGTCGCGGTAGGGATAGGTGAAGCTTGGATTCGCCATATCCGAGCCCCAGAGCGTGGTCGTCCACTCCCATATTTGGCCGGCCATATCATCAATGCCAAGCGGCGTACGGCCGCCGGGGCAGATCCCCACCGCGGTCACGACGTTCAGGCCGAGTTCCGCCGAATTCGACAGGCCCGGTGCCCACGGTCCGGCCCAGGGGTAGCGAACGCTGCCCGGCTGGTCGGGCTGCGCCCCGCGCGCGGCCCATTCCCACTCCGGTTCCGTCGGCAGACGAACATGCTGGTCGGGCGTAATCCTTCCGCTGGCACGCCACTGCTCGGTCAGCCACGCGCAATAGGCGCAGGCGTCGTACCAGGTCAGGTCGGTCGCCGGGGCATTGGAACGTGTAGGCGACGCGGCGTCGGGAGAGGACCATGGCCGCCCGGTGAAAGAGGCGAACGCGCCGTAATCGGCGTTTGTGACCGGATAGCGCCCGATCAGGAAGGCAGCCACGTCTGCATGATGCACCGGCATCGAGTTGGGGTGGGTGTCCGAGCCGATGACCGCGCGGCCGGCGGGGATCGCGATCAACTCGCCCAGGTCGCGCGGATCGCCAATCAGCGCGAGGCTCTGCGCCGCGCGATCGCGCAGCGCCAGGGTCGCGTCCCCGCGTGCGATCATCTCGGCCAGTGCCGCGCGCGCGAACGCCAGCGCATCAGGCGAGGGGTCATAGGTCACGATCATGTCCGCGCCGATCAGGATACCGGTCGCGAAGGCATCACGCGTCGCGAGCAGGGCGCGGGCGAGTGGTCCGACTTCGCGGCCGTTTGCATGCCAGATTTCCGCAAGCAACGGTATGACTGTGCGCAAGGCGCGCGGATGTCCGGCGAATGTGCTGACAATCGTCGCAACCTGCGTGCGGGAGAGCGCGTGTGCGGCCAGCGCGGGGATCAGTACCGTACGGGCAAAAGCGCTGCCCATGACCGGGCCGAGTGAAGCCTCGTTGGATTGGAACGCCGTCTGGTCATCGCAAAGATAAGCAAGGGCCGCGTGCGCCAGCGCGTCGCGCGTTGCGCCGTCGAACGCCGAGGCAAGCCAGGCGTCGGCCAGAGCAAGCGCGCTGCCCTCAACGGCATGGCCAAGGACGGCGGCGGTCGCGAACAGATCAGGCCGCCCGCACATCAGGTCCGCATTCGCGACGAGTCCATAGGCCGCCACTGCATTTGCACGCTGTACGCTGTTGAAGTCGATCAGTGTGAATTGGGCGATGGCATCCGGCACCGGCAGGCTGCGGCAGTAATAATCGTTGCCAAGCAATATCAGGCGCAATGTCGCATGCCGGGCGAGCAGATCGCCCGCCTCCTGCAGTGCGGCAGAGGGATCCGAAAATTGCTCTATTCCGTCGATGATCAGCAGTACCGTCGGCGGTGCGGGCGCATCAAGTTCCGTATCGAGCCAGGGCGTATGCTCGTCAATCAGGTCGCTCAGGCTGATGCCGGCGCGTGCCGGGCAGTAGACAGGCCAGGGCACGTCGCCACACCATGACTCTTCCGCGGCCATGCCGAGATCGTTGCGCGCGACGACACGGCGCAGCTTCGCGAGACCATACTGCGGATCGCCCGTGTGCGCGCCGGCAAGATTGAGCGCAAGATCGAGTGCGAAGCTCGTCTTGCCTGCGCCCGTGCCGCCGAAGAACAGGCATCCCCGTTCCCGCGTCGCCATTTCCAATGCGGTGAAATGCACCGGCGGACGCGGCGCGTTCGGGTCGGCCAGCTTGCGCAGGCCTTTGGCCTCCATGTCTTCCTGCGTGTAGCTCACCAGCAGAGGGACGTAGAATGCGCCGATTGCGACAGGCGTGCGCGAACCATCCGGGAACCAGAGCAGAGGCATCGTGCCGAAACGTTCGATCAGAGATTCGGCCGAGGAGCGCAGGATCGACATGGCAGGACCTCAGGCGCGGAACAGCGCCGCGACCGCGGGGTCGTGGAATCGCTGAATTTCGATGGCATACCCTTCGGGATCCTCAAAAAAGAAATGCTCACAGAAATTTCCTTTCTGGATCCCGGTCAATTTCGCGACGCCGGCGGTCTGCATCCTCGCATGCCATCCCTCGACATCCTGGGCGACGATCGTCAGCAGGACGGCATTGGTCGGCTGGTGGCGCAAATGGCCGCGATTGCCGTCTACCATGCCGAAATAGCTGCTGTTGCCGATGCGGTAGATGCGCGCGAGTCCCTGATCCAGAACGAGCTCGAAACCGAGCGTGTGCTCGTAGAACGGGATGACCGATTCGAGCTTGTCATAGTAAAAAAAGGTGATCGAATAATCCTGTTTCATGTCCTGTGCTCCGGTTCGAGGTGAAGGATGCCCTTGTGGTCCAGGCCTATGCCGTGAAGGCCCGGGCGCGTGGCCACGAGCGTCTTGGGGTGCGCCAGATACAGCCACGGCGGTGCCTCGCGCAGATGCGCGAGGCATGCGCCATAGGCCGCTGCGCGCGCCGTGGGGTCGATGGTCTCGTTGGCGCGGGCGATCAACGTCTCGACGGCGTCGTCGTCGAAGCCCTGCCACCAGACACCATGGCTTTCACGGCTGATCTTGTCGTTCAGGACACGGAAGGTGCTGTGCGGCGAGGAGTCGAAAATCGCGATATCGCCCATCGCCTTGTTGCCGATCTCCCGCGCGTAGCCGGGCCGGTCGGTTGCGGTGTCGATCCGTACGTCCAGCCCGAGGTCTTCGAGTGCACGCTTGATGAATCCTGCGATTTTCGGTGCGTGTTCGGGCATGAAAGTGGGGGTGCGCAGCACGACCTCACCCGTGAAACCCAGGGGCGCGAGCAATGCGCGCGCGGCGTCCGGATCATATGGAAGCGGTGTGATGCCTGCCTCGGCGAACCCGTTATGATACGGGCTGACGATCGTGGCGGCCGGGATGGCGAGCCCGTCGTAGATCTCGCGGCACAGGGCGGCGTTGTCGATCGCAAGGTTCGCCGCGAGACGCGCCTCGGCCGAGCGAAAAAGCCCCCTGGAGCAATTGAGGTAGGCCATGACCGACAGGCAATGGGTGGCGCCGAGCCACTGCACGTCGGGTGTGAGGTCGGAAACGTCTTCGAGGCAGTCCATCTGGCATGCCAGGTCGATGCGTCCGGTGCGCAGGCGTTCAAGCCGATCTTCCGCCTTCGGGACGGCGAAGAAGGTCAGTTCCGGTTCGGTGCCGACCACAGCCGGGTGCAGCGTGGCGGACACGCCTGGCGTGAATTGAGTCACGCGGTAGCGGCCGGTGCCGATGACCGCACGCGCGTGGGCGTCCTGGCGCGACAGGTAGAATTCCGTGAAGATCTCGGGCAGGTCGCCCATCGGGCGTGCGGTGGTCACACGCAGCGTATCATCGGAGAGTGCGTCGAAATGAACGTCGGCGAAATAGCGTGCGTAGGACCATTTCATGCCGAACATATCGACCGATGTGCAGATCGCATCGATAAAGGCGACCACGTCCATGGCCGTGCAGCGATGGCCGTCGTGAAAGACGGCATCGGGACGCAGATGGAAATGCCAGACGGTCCCCTGTGCGTCGCATTCCCATCGCGCGAACAGAGCCGGGAAGATCCGGCCATCGCGCCACATGCACAACGGTTCCATGACCAGCGCCTTCAGCGTCAGGATGCTGCGGTCATCGGTCACACGATTGGCCGGGAAGAAGTCGACTTTTTCCTGCGCGATGGTCAGGGCCGGCGGGCTGGCGGTCGTCATTGTCCGGAGCGCCCTTTCGCGGTCTGTCGTCTTGGATTGAGATAGTCGGCGATCGCATCGGCGATCAGGTTGAAGGACAGCACGGTCAGCATGATCGACCCGCCAGCGCTGATCAGCACCCAGGGCGCCACACGCACGTAGTCGAGGTTGGCGGCGATATCGGCGCCCCACTCCGCCGTTGGCGGCTGTGCGCCAAGACCCAGGAACCCGAGGCTTGCCACCTGCAGGATCGCTGTTCCGACCGACAGGGCGCCCAGCGTCAACAGCGGTGCAATCCCGTTGCGCAGGACATGGCGCGTCATGATTCGCAGGCCCGGCACGCCGATCACCCGTGCGGCTTCGACATAGAGGGTGCCGGCGATGCGTTGGGCCTGGCTGCGGGCGAGCCGCGCGAATTGCGGTGTCATGGTGATCGAGATCGCGAGCATGGCGTCCAGCAGCCCCGGACCGAGTGCCGCGGCCAGTGCGATCGCAAGCACGAGCGCCGGAAAGCTGAGGACCGCATCGACCAGGCGCATCGCGACAGCGTCGAACAGACCACCATAGAACCCCGCGAATGTGCCAAGCGTGACGCCGGCGACGAACGCGATCCCGACCACGCCCACACCGATGGCCAATGTGTGTCGCCCGCCGTACAGCGTGCGGGCGAGGACATCGCGACCGAAAAGGTCGGTGCCGAATGGATGCGTCAGCGACGGCGCGCGCAGCATGCGCGTCACGTCCAGCGCGGTTGGTGTATGGCCTGCGAACAGGGGCGCTGCACCGACCAGCACGACCATCGTACACAGGATCGCCAGTCCGAACCGGCCGCCGCGATGACGGAGCATATGCCGCAGCAAGGGATTGTTCATGACAGGCGCCTCATCCCCGACCCCGGTCCTGACGGAGCCGCGGGTCGAGCGCGACGCTCAGCAGGTCCGCCGCCAGCGACATCAGCATGAACATCAGCGCAAAAACCAGGGTCGTGCTCTGGATCACCGGATAGTCGCGGGCGCGGATGGCTTCGAACATGTAGCGCCCGACGCCCGGCCAGGAAAAAACCGTCTCGGTCAGGATCGCGCCGCCCAGCATGTCGCCGAACTGCACGCCCAGGACCATGATCGACGGGCCGATGGCGTTGGGAAGCGCATGCTTCAGCAGGATCGCGCGCTCGGTCAGGCCTTTCGCGCGCGCGGTGCGGACGTAATCCTCGGACAGCGTGTCGATCATCGTATTGCGCAGGAACCGCCCCAGCGTGGCGGCCAGAAACGCCGCCAGCACGGTCGCAGGCAGCAGGATATGCGCCGCAAGATCGCCGAACGTCGTCAGGTGGAATGTCAGAAGGCTTCTTGTCAGCGCGAAGCCGCCCTGCTCCTCGCCGACAGCAAAGGCGCTGTTTCGACCGGCGACCGGCAGCACGCCCAGCCACGCGCTGAACACATATTGCAGCCCGAACGCCAGCAGAAACGCCGGGATCGACACCCCGCACAGAGAGAGGAACTGCAGCGTGCGATCGACGGGGCCGCCGGGCCTGCGCGCGGCCAGGATGCCTGCGGGAATGCCGCCCAGCAGCGCCAGCGCGAAGGCGGCGAACGCCAGTTCGATCGTGGCCGGCAGGCGCGCGGCCAGTTCGCTCGCGACCGTGCGGCCCGTCTTGATCGACGCGCCGAGATCCCCCCGTGCAAGGCCCCCGACATAGTCGATGAACTGCTGCAGGGCGGGTCGGTCGAGCCGCAGTTCGTGGCGGAGAGCGTCGATCTGGGCGGTTGTCGCGCCCGGGCCCAGCAGCGTTTCGGCGGGGTCGCCCGGGATCATGCGTGTCAGGCCGAAGACGATGACCAGAACGAGTGCCAGGACCGGCAGCATCGCGATCAGGCGCCGCAGCGCATAGGCGATCATGGATACGCCCGTGTCTTGGACACGCTCCAGTATTCGTTCAGTGGTGGGGTCGACTTGACCACAAGTCCCTGGACCTCCTTGCGGGCGAAGACGATGACCTTGTTGGTGAACAGGTACACCGCCGGGACGCGCGCCATCAGGCGCGCCTGGATCTGGCCATACAGGGTCTTGCGCCGCGTCGGGTCGATTTCGGTCTGCGCCTGCAGGATCAAGCCGTCGAGCGCCGTATCGGGCGGCATGCGAAACGTCATGGCGGTCTCGGCCAGTCCGGAGAGATAGCCGATGGTGATATGCGCGTCCGGATCATTGTACCACGGTTCGCGTCCGTCGAGGGCGGCCTCGAAACGACCGGCGACGTGCAGGGCGCGCAGACTTGGAAATTCCATCTGCTCGATGCGCGCGTCGATCCCCACGGCGGCGAGGCTGGCCTGCAGGAACGTCGCGACCGCCGCCCAGAATGTGCCCTCGAATGTATAAAGCGAGATCTGGAGCGCGCCGGGCGCGTAGCCGGCCGCCGCGAGCAGCGCGCGCGACTGCTGCGGGTCGTAGTGGGGCGCCAGGGACCGCATGGCCGGATCGAACGCCCAGTTGGTGGTCGGCAGCGGCCCATAGGCCCGGTCGACCGTGCCCGCGAGCACGCCATCGACCAGCCCGTCATAATCGACGGCGTGGGCGATGGCCTTGCGCACGCGCAGATCGGTGACGGGCCCCCCGGTTGCGCGGTTGTTGAACTCCAGTTGCCGCATGATCTGGCTGGAGATCTCGATGACCTGAATCTCGGGATTGCGCCGGAACGAGTCGATGTCGGCCATGGGTAGCGACGTCAGCTGCGCATGCTGCTGGCAGATGTCGATCTCGCCGCGCTCCAGTTCCAGCCTGCGCGTCGATGCGTCGGCAATGACGCGGTAGACAAGAAATTCCAGCGTCGATGGCCCGCGGAAATAGGACGGATTGCGCACAAGCGTCAGGCCGACATCGGGCGTGTAGCTTTGCAGGCGAAAGGCCCCTGTTCCGACCGGGTGGCTGGCGAAATCCGGGCCGAGGCGGCGGACGGCGGTTGGACTGACGATGCCGCTCTGTGGCTGTGCCAGCAGGGACAGGAAGAACGGAACCGGGCGCAGGAGCACGATGTCGAGCGTCAACCGGCCCGTGACCTCGAAGCGTTCGACGGCATCGAGGCTGGCGCGCATGTACGGGTTGAGCCTGCGCGTGCGCTCGAGCGAGAAGCGCACGGCCTCGGCGTCACACGGCGTGTCGTCGTGGAACGTGAGTCCCTCGCGCAGGGTGAAGGAATAGCGTCGGCCGTCGTCGCCGACGCGCCAGCTTTCGGCCAGACGACCTTGCGGTTCGGCGTCGCTGTCGCGCGCCCAGGACACCAGCGGGTCGAAGATATTGACGATGATCTCGCTGCCGATGGGCTCTGCCCGGTTCGCCGCGGGTTCCAGCCCCACGGGGTCGGACCCGATCGCGACGACCAGCACCTTTTCCCGGTCGATGGGGGCCGCGGCACGGCCGGGACGCAAGCGGCCGACGGCGAGGCCGGCACCGGCGAGACCGGCCAGAAGCAGGTCGCGACGGTCAGCGCAGAGCATGGCGGGGACCTGGCATTGATGCTCCGGACATGGCGGCGCAGCAGCGCTCGGTCTCATAATATCTTACGTGATATATTATTGGGAGCGGCGCAGTCAATTTTCCCATCTCGGATTGGGGCCGGGACAATATGGGCCGGGGTCCGCCCGGCAAGGCAATCGATGACCTGTTCGGCGCACTGGCAGGCGGTGGCGCTGAGCGCCTCTTCGGTCGTGCCGCCGATGTGTGGGGTCAGCAGGGTGCGTGGCATCGTGCGTACCGGATCGTCCTGCGCCGGGGGTTCGGTCGTGAAGACATCCAGCGCGGCAGCCATGACGCGCCGGTCTTCAAGAGCACGGCGCAGTGCGTCATTGTCGACCAGCGCCCCGCGTCCGGTGTTGATCAGCAGGGCGCCTGGCTTGATCGCATGCAGTGCGGCGTCGTCGATCATGCCCTGCGTGTCGGGCCGGAGCGGACGATGAAGCGAGACCACATCCGATGCCGCCAGAAGCGCATGCAGCGACGATGCGCGGGTTACGGGATACTGCGCCAGCAGTGCGTCGGGCGCGCCGGGCGACCAGGCGGCCACATGCATGCCGAAACCGTCACGGGCGATCCGGGCGACCTGCTGCGCGATCGCGCCGAAGCCGACCAGGCCCAGGCACCTGCCGTGCAACTGGACCATCTCGGGACTGTAGCGAAAATCCCAGTTTCCGTCGCGTACGGCGCTGTCCGCCTCCGGGATGCGCCGTGCAAGCGCAAGCATGAGCCCGATCGTGTATTCCGCGACCGACCGGGCGTTGGTGCCGGGGGTATTGGTGACGATGACGGAACGTGCCCGGGCCTGATCGAAATCGATGCGGTTCACGCCCGCCCCGTGGCTGGCGATGATGCGCAGCGCGCCCGCTGCCGCGATGGCGTGGGCGTCCATCCCCGCATCGCGCGTGATGACCGCGCATGCGCTGCCGATTTCCCGCGCGACCACATTCATCGCGGGAGACGAGGCAAAGCGTACCGGAATGCCGGCGGCTTCAAGACGTGCCACCCCGTCGGGATGGATGGGCTGGACGATGAAGCAGCCGGTCATGGGGCGTCAGGCCCCGACACGGACGCGCAGCGTGACGCCTGCGTCGTCGCCGTGCGTCTCGAAGTGCGTGCCGAACGGCGCTGACAGGGCCGCGAAATGCTCCAGGATTCTCTGGCCCTCCTTGCCTTGGGCAAGTGCCGGTACGCCGCGTGTATGGGCGGACGGCCCGAGATTCAGGGTGATCGGGTGGATTTCGATCGACGCGACCCTGCCGTCATGGAAGGTACAGATCGGCATGACCGTCTCCCAGAACCGTTGCTCGGCCGGGAAACCCTTGGCGTCGTCGTTGCTGCGCGCCTTGTAGACCCGATGCGGCGTCAGATCGATGTCGACGCGGTTGACGGCGTGGGATTCGGCGGGCAGGCGCTCGACCAGCTCATTCTGGCCGATGAAATTGCCGAGGCTGTAGAAGATGGGCTTGCCTTTATAAATCTCCATGCCGCGCAGCAGGTGCGGGCCATGGGCCGCGACGATGTCCGCACCCTCGTCGATCGCCTGACGTGCGAAGGTGACGAGAAATTCGGCTGGAATTTCAACGTCGATCTCGCCTGCGGCATTATAGCCGCTTTCGTGCGCATGAATGCTGACGATGACGGTGTCCGAGACCATTCGTGCCTCGCCGATCCAGCGCGCGATGCCCTGCGTATCGATTGCGTTCGGGCTGGTACGGATTTCGGTCCTGTCGCCTGCCTTGAAGCTCAGATTCTCGAACGCCAACACGTCGGGCGCTGACGGAAAGGCAAAGCCGAGCTGGATCTTGTCGTCCTTGACCTGCTGAAGGCCCAGCTCTGCATAGATGCGGCGCAGGGTCTCGAGCTCTTCGGACGAGACATGGTGCATCGTGCTGAAGCGCAGAGGATTGATGCCCGGGCGCCCTTGCATCACATGCGTCTGTCCGGCGGCTTCCTGTCCGCGCGCGAAGGTCGAGGTGCACGACAGCATCGCGACCGTGCCCAAGGGGTGCGTGGCATAGGCCGGGCGGCGCGCATCGTCCAGATGTTTTCCGATGCCTGCATAGAGGATCTCGCGACGGTCGAGTTCCTCCATGGTCTTGCGCAGGCCGGAAATGCTGTAGTCGAGGCTGTGGTTCGTCGCGGCCGCGAACAGGTCGAACCCTGCTTCGACCAGTTCGTCCAGCACCCATGACGAGGCGCCGAAATGCGTGCCGCCCATGTCCAGCGCCGGATCGCCGATGAAATCGTTCGGCACGAGTTCCAGATTCGTGAAGGAGATGTCGCAGTCACGAATCATGTCGAATAAGGGAGCGATTTTCGGGTCGCTGAGGCTGTTGAGACGGCGGAAGAGGATGCTGTCGCCAGTCAGGCAGATTTTCATGGATGTATCCGAAATGGGTGTGGCGGTTATGGGAGTCAGGCGGACTGGCGCTTCAACGTGTCCGAGAGAACGGCGGCGGCTCTGGCGAAGTCGGATTCGTCCATTGCCTCGTCGGGGTTGTGGCTGCCGTTGGCGTTGCGGACGAACAGCATGGCGGTCGGCACGCCCAGATTGGCGAATATCGCCGAATCATGACCGGCCCCGCTGGGCATGCTGCATGCGGGGACGTCCAGCTGGTCCGCGATTTCCAGCAGGTCGCGTTGCAGCCCCGCATCCAGCCGTGCCGGCAGGCTGCCGGTGACGGGGCCGAGGTCGATGTGTACGCGGTGCGCCTGCTCGACCGAGAGGCGAGCCGCATGAATGTGGGCATCCATACGCGACAGGAGTTCCGCATCACGCGAGCGGACGTCGATTGAAAGCGAAACCTTGCCTGAGATGGTGCTGAAATCGGCCTGTTGCGCGTCGGTATGGCAGACGCCGAAGGTCAGCGTCATTTCGCCGCCCTCGGCTTCGATCGTCAGCCAATGGTCCTGAAGGGTCGAGACGAAGGCGGCCATCGCGACGACCGCGTCCTGACGGAAGGCGCGCGGTGTTGCGCCGGAATGGGCGTATGTGCCTTCGATGGTGACGGTGCGGTATCGCAGGCTGCCGCAGATGCCGGTGACCACGCCGAGCGTCGTGTCGGTGCCGATCAGCACCGGCCCCTGCTCGATATGCAGTTCCAGGAAGCATCTGATGGTTGCGGGGCGGAGAACCTCGGCAGTCTCGCGCGTTTCCGGCGTGCCGCCCGATTGGACCATGTGTTCGGCCAGCGTGCGGCCGCTGCCGCGTTGCCGAACTTCAAGCGCGGGGGCGTCCAGCAGGCCGAATGCCGCCTTGCTTCCGATATAGGAAACGGGAAACCAGGCGCTTTCCTCCGCGCGGATCGCGACCACGGTGACGTCGCGACAGGGCTTGTATCCGTCCCTGATCCAGCCGGAGAGCGTGGCGAGACCCGCGACAACCCCGGCCGCTCCGTCGAAATTTCCGCCCATCGGGACGGAATCGACGTGCGAGCCGGTCATGACCGCAGGGGCCGCGCGATCAACGCCGGGCAATGTCATGAACAGGTTGCTGGCCCAGTCCGTGCGGACCTCCAGCCCCATCGATCGGGCCGTGTCGGCAAGCAGCCGGTGCGCGCGATTCTCGCCCGTGTCGTAGGAGGCGCGCGTGATGCCCGTGCCGTCGAAGCCGATCTCATGAAGATCGTGGAAAAGACGGCGCGCGAGGTCGAGGTCGATGGTCATGGACTTTGCCTGCCGTGGGTCGGTGTGGGCGGTATCGGGGATGGCGTTTCGATGTCCCCCGCGGTGATCGAGGCGACGATGGCGCCCTGCGCGGCATCGATGTGCTGCGTCATCAGTGCCGCGGCTTCGTCGGGATTGCGCGCGCGAATGGCGTCGAGGATCGCGCGATGTTCGTTCCGGCCACGTTCCACGCGGCAGGGCAGGCGGGTCGCGCCGAACATCCGCGTGCGCTGGCGCAGCTCGGCGACGATGCGTTCTATTTCAAGATTGGCGGTGGCCTGGGCGATGGCGGTATGAAACAGATCGTCCCGCCGCCAGTGGTCTTCATCCATCGCGCCCGGATCAGCGCATGCCGGGGCAGCGTGATCACGTTCGAGCGCCATAAGGGATTCGATCGTCGCGTCGTTCATGTGTTGCGCAGCGCGGCGCGCAGCCTGGCTTTCGATCAAGCGGCGCACGTCGAAGATCGAAATCACTTCCTGGATGGAGACAGTCGCGACAAACAGCAGCCGCCCCTGGCGCTGCAGCATCCGCTCGCCTTCAAGGCGGCCGAGCGCGTCGCGCACCGGCGTGCGCGAAAGAGCCAGCTGCTCTGCGAGGCGGCGTTCCTGGACCAGGCTTCCGCCCGGAAGGATGCCCGTTACGATCATGGCGCGCAGTCGCTGGTAGGCGCGGGCGGACAACAGAAAGTCACCGCCTGGTGCCGGCTTGTCGTCGGAAGGATGCTCCATCAGGATTCACACCTAACATATTAGTGGTATGCCAATAATATTCCGTCATGGATCAGGGATCCTATCCAGATCGATCCGACCGGCCGGCATTGGAAATCGGATATCCGTCCTTCATGAATTGCGGAATGTATCGACCCGCCGGGCGATGTTGTTTCGGCCGTGACCGTACGGATGGGGGTTCGTTTCACACCAGATGGCAGGCTACTTCATGGCCCGGCGCGATGGTGCGAGACGGTGGATCGACCTCGGCGCAATGGGGCTGTCGCAGCGTGCAGCGGGCATGAAAAGGGCAGCCTTGTCCGCCCGGTCCAGGCGCGGCGAGCGGCATTTCCGTTGCGGGTGCGTGATGCGTCCCGCGGCGCGGCGCGGCGGCGAGCAGCATCCGCGTGTAGGGGTGTTGCGCCCGGGTAAAGAGGTCGTCGCGGTCGGCCATCTCGACGATCCGGCCGCGATAGAGAACGGCGACCCGATGACTCATGCGCCGGACGACGGCCAGGTCGTGCGCGATGAACAGATAGGACAGGCCCAGTGCGTCGCGCAGATCGCGCATCAGGTTGAGGATGTGCGCCTGCACCGAGACATCCAGCGCCGAAACCGCCTCATCCGCGACGATCAGTTCCGGTTCCACCGCCAGTGCGCGCGCGATGCCGATCCGCTGTTTCTGTCCGCCGGAGAATTCATGCGGTCGGCGTGTGGCGCAGGTGGGGCTGAGGCCGACCTGCGACAGAAGCGCGCCTACGCGTTCCGATCGTTCCGTGGCGCCAAGCTCGGAGCGATGAATGTCGAGCGCCTCGGCAATGGACATGCCGACGGTCAACGACGGGTCCAGGGAATTGTGCGGATCCTGGAAGATCATCTGCATCTTCGTGCGGTATGCGCGAAGCCCGGCGGGCGTCAGGGCGTTGATGTCCTGGCCATCATACAGGATGCGCCCGCCTGTCGGCGTGGACAGGCGGAGCGCGAGACGGCCAAGGGTGGATTTTCCGCTGCCCGATTCGCCCACGATGCCCAGCGTTTCACCGCGCGCAAGGGCAAAGCTGATCCCGTGCAGGATCGGCGTGCTGCGGGGTCGTCCCCAGGGCATGAGCGATGGCCGCGCGTAGGCTTTTGTAACCCGGTCGTAGCGGAGGAGGGCGCTCATGCGTTGGCCTGCAACGGATGCCAGCATCGTACGAAACCACCCCCGGCGCGTTCGGACGGGGAGGGATAGTGTATGCGACAGCTGTCGGTGGCATGTGCGCAACGCGGCGCGAAGGTGCATCCCGATGGCAGTTCGCGCAGATCCGGCACGCTGCCTGGAATGGCGTAAAAGCGCTCTGCGTCGATATCGAGATCAGGCATCGAGGCAAGAAGGCCACCCGTGTATGGATGGTCCGGCCTGGCAAACATCGTTTCGACGTCGCCGCTTTCGATGATCCGGCCCGCATACATCACCGCGACGCGGTCGGCGTAGGACGCCACCACCCCCAGATCGTGCGTGATCATCAGAATGGCCATGCCGCGTCGCGTCCGGAGGGTATGCAGCAGGTCCATGATCTGCTTTTGAATCGTGACGTCGAGTGCGGTGGTCGGCTCGTCCGCGATCAGCAGCGCCGGGTCGCAGGCGATCGCCATCGCGATCATGACGCGCTGGCACATGCCGCCGGACAATTCATGTGGATAGGCGTCGTAACGGCGTGCCGGGTCGGTGATGCCGACCTCATCGAGCAGCGCGACGGAGCGCGCCCGCGCCTCGGCGCGCGAAAGCGGGACATGCGCGCGCAGCGTCTCCGCGATCTGTGCGCCGACGGTGCGCAGGGGGTTCAGCGCCGACATGGGGTTCTGGAAAATCATGGACAGACGGCGGCCGCGCACACGACGCATCGCACGTTCGGACATCGTGCCGAGGTCCTCGCCCGAGAGGCGGATCGTCCCGCTGACATGCAGCCCCTCTGCCGCCCCGGCCAGTCGCATGATGGCCAGGGATGTCATGCTCTTGCCGCAGCCGGATTCACCCAGAAGCGCCAGCATCTCTCCCTGGCGAACATGCAAGCTCAGGTCGTCGACGATCGTCACCCCCCCGTCCGTCGTGGCGACGGTCAGATGACTGACCTCGAGCACCGGCGGCGCAGGGGAGAGGGCATGCGCAAGCTCCATCAGCGCCGAACGAGGCTCTGGTGGATCTGTTCCAGGCCCTGGGCTAGCGTCGCGCGCGTGCAGCCGAAATTCAGCCGGACGAAAGAGGCCGTGTCGGTTTCATGGAATTCGTCCCCGGCGCTGAGCGCGACCTTCGCCTCGCGCAGGAAGAAAGCCTGGGGCGATTCCGGCAGATGGAGCTTCGAGCAGTCCAGCCACGCCAGGAACGTGGACTGAGGCGCGTGAATCCCGATTTCCGGGATCGTCCGCCGCAACGTCTCGACCATGAAGTCACGATTGCCCTGCAGGTAGCGCACCAGGGCGTCGCGCCAGGCGCCCCCACCGGCAAGGGCTGCCTCGGTGGCAACCAGGCCGAAGAGATTGACGCTGTCGACCATGCCCAGGCGATGGGCTTCGAACCGGCTGCGGAGGGCGGGGTCGGTGATGATCGCAAAGGCGGTTTTCAGGCCGGCGATGTTGTAGGTCTTGCTTGCGGCCATCAGGGTGATCGTCCGATGCGCGATTTCAGGCGAGAGGCTGGCGATCGGGGTGTGGGCACGCCCGTCGAACACCAGGTCGCCATGAATCTCGTCCGAAATGATCAATACGTCCTCGCGGGCGCAGATCTGCGCGATCTGGGTCAATTCCGCACGCGTGTAGACCTTTCCGGTCGGATTGTGCGGATTGCACAACAGGAACGCGCCGCATCCGTGCAGCCCTGCTGCGAATGCGTCGACATCAAGCGGCCAATCGCCCTGTGCGCCAGGGCTGAGGACGATATCCCGTCGCCGTAGATCCCAGTGGCCGGGTGCCCGCAGGATCGGGCGATAGATCGGTGTCTGGATGGCGATGGTATCGCCGGGCTGCATAAATGCCTTCATCGCCATGTTGAAACCGGGCTCTACGCCTGGAAGAAAGACGATATCGCTGGTTTCGATCCGCCAGTCATAGCGGACGCGCATCTCCGAGACGATCTGCGCGCGCAGGCTGTCCTTCGCTGTGGCATAGCCGAGTACCGGATGGTCCAGACGTGCGCGCAGTGCCTCCGTGATGGACGGGGCGACGGCGAAATCCATGTCCGCGACCCACATCGGCAGCACGTCGGGCGCATAGCGCGTCCATTTGTTGCTTCCGGTGCCGCGCCGGTCGATCACCGCGTCGAAATCAAAGCTCATATCCGGTGTCCGTCTCTGCGTGCTTTGCGTGGTTTCAGTGGAACCAGCATGTGTCGCCGCGCCGCACATAGGCGCCACGTCCGGGTGTGTTGACGATGGCGCTGCCGTCCCAGGCAAGGTCACCGCGCAGATAGGTTTTCGTCACGCGACCGGCAAAACGATGGCCGTCGAACGGACTCCAGTTCAACGCGTCATGGGCGTGTGCACTGTCCCACACATGTTCGCCGGGCGTGAAGATGACGATGTCGGCGTCGGCGCCAATGCGCAGTGCACCCTTGCGCGGCCAGAGGCCGAAGAACCGGGCGGGTCGCTCGCTCAGTTGCGCGGCCGTCAGCCTGGGGGCGTCGAGCCCGCGACGCGCGGCCTCGGTAAAGAACGCGGGCAGCAGCGTCTCGAGACCCGGTACGCCCGCGCCCGCATCGAAGATCGATGCCGCATTCTTGTTGTCGATCGGCCAGCTGGAATGATCGGAGCTGACGAACGCCACGCGCCCGTCGAGGATTTCCTGCCACAGGCCGTCGCGCGCGTTCGGCCGGATCGGTGGATTGACCTTCATGCGCGCGCCGAGCGCCGGACCATGTTCCTGCGGGTCGAGGACCAGGTAATGCACGCAGGTCTCCCCCGTCGCGCGGTGGCCGAGTGCGCGGTACTGTTCGGTAAGCTGGAAGCCGCGGGCGGTGGAGAAATGCACGAGATGCGCATGCGCGCCGCTTGCCGCACCGAGTTCCAGAAAGGCCGCCGAGGCCGCCAGTTCGGCCGCGATGGGGCGGCTGTCCGAATGGGCGGCGATTCCCTCGCGCCCCGCCGACCGGGCGGCGGCAATTCCGGCGCGCACCATTTCCTGATCCTCGTTGTGCAGGCCGAGCGGGATATCGGTGCCGGAGAGTGCCGCGAAGATCGCGTGGGTCTGGTCTGCGGTGATGCGCGGGAAACGTGTCGGGCTGCTTTCGAACGAGGAGATCTTGAACGCGACGACCCCCCCTTCGACCAGCGGCGCGATGTCGTCGATGCCTTGTCCCGGCATGACGGTCGCGTAGAGCGCGACATCGCAATGTGCAGACGTTTCGATGGCCTCTATTTTTGCCGCAAGGCGTTCCTGGTTGTTCAGCGGTGCGGGATTGTCGTACGGCATGTCGACAATGGTGGTGATGCCGCCTGCGATCGCGGATCGGGTCGTCGACTCGATGCCCGGCAGGCCACGGCAACTTCCCGCATGTGTCTGGCCGTCCACGACGCCCGGCAGGATGTAGCTGCCGGTGGCGTCGGTCGTTCTCGTGGCCGCAGGCGGCTTGCCCGCGCCGATTGCCGCGATCACGCCGTCACGCATGCCGATCCAGCCGTTCTCGATAGTCTCTGTCGGGGTCACGATATGACCCAGGATGATTTCGTCCACGGCCGTATGTCTTTCCGGATGCCGCAAAGGGGAGGGCACGGCGATTCAGCCGGGTTCCGGACCGATGGCGACGGGGCGCCGGGGGTCAGCGGACCAGGCGGACCACGATCCGGGATACATCGGCGCTTCGATCCCCAGCATCATCAGCACGGCGACATTGTGCGCCGCCGATACGCCCGCGCCGCAATAAACGCCAACCGGCGCGCTTCCATCGGCTTTTGCCGCGGCATAGAGACGGCGCAGGGTTTCCAGATCGGCGAAATGACCGTCGACGGTCAGATTGTCGGGTGCGGGGATGTTGCGCGCGCCCGGGATATGGCCGCGCGGCGGCGTGCCGGGCGACGTCGCCCCGCCACGATAGTTCGGTGCGATGCGGGAATCGAGCAGCACGCCGGAGCGGGCGAGGGATGCCGCGGCATCGATATCGAGTTCCGGCATGCCGCCCGCGCGCAGGATCACGTCACTGGGCGTGGCGGGCGCGGGGACCGTGTCGGTCACAGCCAGGCCGGCCGCCGACCAGGCCGGGAACCCGCCGTCCAGCATCAGAACATTTGTGAAGCCGGCCCATTTGAGCACCCACCAGGCCCGTGCCGCCTGCAGGTTGCCGTCATGGTCGTAGACGACGACGGGCTGGTCGAGCCGCAGCCCCCAGCGACGCGCGGCTGCCTGTAACGCCTCGATCGCAGGCAGGGGGCGTGACCCATGCACCGGATGGCTGGGGCTGGCGAAATCCGTCCCCAGTTCGGTGTCGATCGCGCCCGGGATGCGCGGTGCCTGCGCGAAGGGGCGGGGGCATGATGTGTCGTCCGATCGGACAGCAAGGATGGCAGGCGCCTGACCGGCCGCGATCAGGGCCGACAGGGTCGGCACCGATATCAGAACTGTATCGCGTTGGTCATCGGGCATTCTGTGTCCTTTGCCGGCTGATCCGGGCTTAGAGTGGAACGGTGGAGTTGTGCGCGCTGAGCAGGGAAGTCGTCAGACCGGCGCGCGTGCTTTCGGTATGTTTCGCCATGATCTGGCCTGCGGCGACGTGGTCGCGGCTGCGCAGAACTGTGACGATCTCGGCATGTTCCTGGTTTGTCTCCATATTGACGTCGCGTTTGCGGGCGCCGATGTAGAAAAACCGTTCGCTTTCCTCGAGATGGCTGATGACCAGTGCACTCAGGCGCGGGTTCTGCGAGCCTTTTGCGATCGCGACATGAAAGTCGCGGTTCGCATTGATGAAATAATCGATGCTGCTTTCTTCGGCGACGTCATAGGACGCACTCGCCAGCCTCTCCAGACGATCGAGGTCCTCGGTCGTCATGTTCTGCGCCGCGAACGAGGCGGCTGTTCGTTCAAGGACGGTGCGCACGGCGAACAGGTCGTTGATATCCTTGATCGTAACCGGGCGAATACGATAGCCGCGCCGGGGGTAGATATCGAGGAGGCCCTCCATCGCAAGGCGGGCCAGGGCCTCACGGACCGGCGTCTTGCTCATGCCGAGGCGCTCGGCCAGGTCGAGCTCGGAGACATCGCTGTCCGGCGGAAGCTGGCAGGTGATGATCTCCCGTCGCAGCAGGGCATAGGCCTGATCCGTTAGAGACGGCTCGCGACGGGATCCGGCGCGTGTTCCTTGGTTCAGCGCAAGCTTGCTCAAAATCCGGCCTTTCACAGATGGAATGCGATGCCGAGCATAAGCGCCTTCCATCTCTCTGGTAAGGTATCCTATGATATATTAAGAGGCATATCAAGCGGCCGCATGCGTTGATCCCCGCCCTTCGGGCGCGGTCGTCAGGAGAACTGTTTCGCAATGGGTAAGATATTGGTTGTCAATCCGAACTCATCACGTTCGGTGACGGAGTCGATGCGCGCCTGCACGAAAGGCCTGGAGGCGCTGGTTCCGCATCGTATTGAGTGGAAAACGAATGAAAAGGGGCCAGCCGGGATCGAAACCGACGCGCATGTCGGCGAGGTCGTGCCGCATCTGCAGGAAATCGTAGCCTCATCCGATGCCGATGCTTTCGTGGTGGGATGCTTCTCCGATCCGGCCGTGCCGCTGCTGCGCCATGAGACGGGGCGTCCCGTGGTCGGCCTGGCCGAAGCCGCATGCCGATATGCGATGTCACTGACGCGGCGTTTCGGGATCATTTCGATCGTCGATGCGTCCGTTGTGCGCCACAGGGCGCAGGTGGAGGCCATCGGAATTGAAGGATGGCTTGCCGGCGATCGCGCGCTGCAACTTGGGGTTGCGGAACTTGGAGGGGGTGGCACGCTCGAGCGCTTGCGCGTGGTAGGCCAGCAACTGCGTGACGATGACGGCGCGGAAGCGCTGATCCTGGGCTGCGCGGGGCTGGGGCGCTATCGATCGTCGTTGGAAGCCGTGCTGGAGGTGCCTGTCATCGATCCGGTCATGGCATCGGTCGCCCACGTTAACATGGCGCTCATGCTCGCCAGGTCCGATGGTGGCCCGGTCTCATAACGGCCGCATAAAAAAACTGACCCTGTCGCGCCGTGAACACGCCCCGAATTAAGTTGCGGAATAAAAACAAAAAAATCTGCCGGTGGCGTGTGCCTTGAGCGCGCGCAATGTGTGAGTGGGTCATAAATCAGTTGATATTTGTTTTGATATTCCATCTGATATTTCAGGACTGGAATTTCCTCAGGTGAAGAGTTCGTTTTGAAATGAGCATGACCCCCAGACGCGTCGCACTCCTTACCTTCACGGCGTTGAGCGCACTGTCCTCGACAGCTGTCGCACAGAGCGTCAACAGCAACGTCACCGAACGCGGCGTGCAGGCGTCGGGTGACGAGGCCGTCATCGTCACCGGCACGCGTGAAAGCGGAAAGCGCGCCCGCGACAGCCTCAATCCGATTGACGTGATCTCGTCCCGGGAATTGTTGCGGACGGGCCAGACCAACGTTCGTGACGCGCTGATGCAACTGCTGCCGTCGGTCAGTCACCAGACCCAGGGTACGACGGTCGGTGCGCTGACCGACTCGATTAATCTGCGCGGCCTCAGCCCGAACCAGACGCTGATCCTGGTCAATGGCAAGCGTCGCCATACGACGACGAACATCCAGACCGACGCGGGTCCGTTCCGCGGTTCGACGCCCGTGGATATCGACCTGATCCCGATTTCGATGATCGATCATATCGAGGTCCTGCGTGACGGCGCGTCCGCGCAGTACGGCTCGGACGCGGTCGCGGGGGTGGTCAACATCATTCTGAAATCGTCCGACCATGGCGGGACGGCGTCCGACGAAGCGGGCGCGTATGGCGAAGGCGACGGTTTTACCAATAACTTCAATATTGATCATGGCTTCAGCCTCGGCAGTCGCGGCTGGCTGCATGCGGGCCTGAGCTACCTGCACCGCGACCGCACCGACCGCACGAGCGTCGACGCCCGCACGGGACTATATGACAGCCACTGGATCGGCGATCCGGAGACCGACCGCATCGCCGCGGCGATCACGGGGGCGTACAGCCTGACACGGGGGATCGAGGCCTATACGACCCTGACCTACGCCCATCGCACGGCGGACACGTTCCAGATCTTCCGCCTGCCCAGCACCCTGCCGACGCTGTATCCCAACGGCTTTTCGCCGATGCTTGGGATCACCGAAAACGACTATGCGGCGACGCTGGGCCTGCGCGGTGGCAACCTCGGCGGGTGGGACTGGGATCTGAGCAGTACCTATGGCGGTGATCGCACGAATATCGGCATGACGAATTCGGCGAATCTGAACATTTACCAAGCGACCGGCGCCACGGATACGAGCTTCCACCTCTCGGATTCCGCCGCGACGCAGCTGACGAACAATTTCGACGTCAAGCGGGCGTTCAAGCCCTCGTTCTGGGCCTTCCCGATTAACGTCGCCCTCGGTGCCGAGCAGCGGTTCGAAACCTATTCGATCGGCCAGGGCAGCTACGAGTCCTATGCGATGGGCGGCTCGCAGGCGGTGGTCGGTGTGCAGCCGCAGAGCGCGGGCACGCATTCGCGCGTGGTCTATGGTGTCTATGGCGATGTCTCGACGAAACTGACGAGCAAGCTCCAGGTCGACCTTGCCGGACGTTTCGAGCATTATACCGATTTCGGTAATACCGAGGCGGGAAAAATCGCAGCGCGTTACGACTTCAACAAGTATTTCGGTATCCGCGGCACCGTCAACAATTCCATCCGTGCGCCGACGCTGGCGGAAGAATATCACACGTCGGCTACCGTCACGACGACCGGCGCGACGGGCGAACTGCCTCCGAACTCGCCGGGTGCGCGCCTTCTGGGCGCCAGCGCGCTGAAGCCGGAGCGTTCGACGAATGTCACCGCAGGGTTCGTATTGCATCCGCTGCATGATTTCGACATCGCGGTGGATGCTTATCAGCTCGATATCCGCGATCGTATCCTTGACGGGGGCACCTATAGCGGTGCGATGGCAATCGCCGCGTATGAAGCGAATGGGCGCACGCTTCCTTCGAACGTGGCTCTGTCGGGTGTTTCCGCGTCATATCTGACGAACGGGGCGAGCACCCGGACGCGCGGCGTGGACATCACGGGCAATTATCGCATCGATCTGAAGAGCCATGGCCGTCTGGTGGTGGATGCCGCGTTGAACCTCAATGAGACAAGCATTCGCCATATCGGAACGAACACGCTGGGCCGCAGCCTGCTGAATGCGCAGCAGGTCGCGTATCTGACGACCGATGCGCCGCGCAACGTCCTGATCTTTGGCGGCACGTGGACGCAGGGCCGTTGGAGTGTGAGCCTGCATGAGATGCGTTATGGTCACATCTTCGACCAGATGACGATCCAGCAGGGCACGAATGCCTATTCGACCAGCGTCTTCGCGCCCTACACACTGCATCCGCGGTTCATCACGAATCTCAGCGTCTCCTACAGCCCGGCAGAGCGCTGGACGGTTACGGTGGGGGCGAACAATCTGTTCAATACTTATCCCAACCACGTACCGTATGCCGCCACCTACTACAACCAGACCCATTATGATCGCTACGCCCAGCAGATCGGGTTCAATGGCGGGTTCTACTATTCGAACGTCTCCTACCGGTTCTGATGAATCTGTTTTCGTAACCGTCAATCTGATGAACGGCAACTGGATCACCACCATGAGGATGCCGTGCCTCATGGTGGTGATCCACGAAGTGCGCCTGCGGCGTGTCCCGTTGCCTGCGCCCTTTCGGAATGTCGGTCTGCCGTGGGAAGCGCTGCCGCGCGTTCGGGCAGATTGCCGTCTATCTTTAGCTATATCCAATCACTCTGACAGAGCGGACCGATGTCGAAACCTTTTCACCTCGCATTTTCAGTCGACGATCTTGATGCGGCTCGTCATTTCTACGGAACGGTCCTGGGGTGCGCCGAAGGGCGCAGCAGCGAGACCTGGATCGACTTCGACCTCTATGGGAACCAGATTGTCACGCACAAAGTCCTGACGGCACCGAAGCCCACCGATTGCGGTGGTGCGGTTGACGGCCACAATGTACCGATCCCGCATTTTGGTGTGGTTATGGACATGGAGTCCTGGCACGTGCTGGCGGCGCGCATGAAGGCCGCGAATGTGCGCTTCGGCATGGAGCCGTACGTTCGTTTTCAGGGACAACCTGGCGAGCAGGCGACGATGTTTGTCTTCGACCCCGCCGGAAATGCGCTCGAATTCAAGGCATTCAAAGATATATCATCTCTTTTTGAAAAAAACTGATTCAAGACAAGGCGAATGCTCCTTCCTGATCGAAAGCTCACGATTCGTGCACGAGAAGGAGCCGACAGTGAAGGCCAAGGCGGCCTCAGCGTGGAATGAGCGTTTGTTCTATTCCGACGCTGGGTTTCCTCACTATAGATTGGTATCGATGCGGTCTTTCATCCATTGGCGGTGGAACGACGTCAGCGGTTTTTTGCCTGCTCAGGTACTGCTCGTCAGCGCGATGCAGAGATAATACAGGCCGGCCACCGCAATCCCCGCTGACCCGGTGCGCTGGAACGTGCGCGCGAGAGGGGCGCGCGGCCTGGTGTCGGATGGTGAATGGCGGACAGCCTTCAGGAGACCGAACAAGGGTAGCAGCACCATCTGGTTCCCGGCCTCGACGCCGAGGCTGAAGCCGAGGATTGCCAGCAGGATCGTTCCCTTCGGCATCTGATGCATGAGGTCGAGCAGGCCGCCGGCGAAGCCCAGTCCATGGAAGAGGCCGAAGACGAACGCCGCGGCGAGCCGGGTCCGCCCCCGTGTCTGATCAGGCAATACGATATTCTGCACCGCCACGAAGACGATGCTCGCCGCGATCAGTGGCTCGACGACGGCGTCGGGCAGATGGATGAGGTTCAAGGCCGCCAGCGTCAGGGTGATCGAATGCGCCACCGTAAAGGCGGTCACGACCTTGACCAGATCCCATAGCGTCGCGGCCCCGAGCACCAGGGCGCTGATGAACAGCAGGTGATCGTAGCCGGTGAGGATGTGGTGAATGCCGTGCCAGAAGAAGGTTTGGACAATGGGCAGGGCATTCTGCCACCGGGATTGCCGCTGTACGCCCGATGTTTCGCTCGGAGCCAGTCGGACCACGGGGGTATCCAGCGCGAACGCCAGCCGATAGGTGGACTGATTGTAAGACCGCTCCTGCCTAAGGATATGGATGTCCGGATCGCGCGGCAGCAAGGTATTGACGAGGTAGACTGCGAGCGCGCTGTCGTGACGGTTTTCGAATGTCAGTTCATGTGTCGAGCCGCCCGACGGCATGCAGGCCTCGAACCCGAGCACGATCTCGCCGACACCGTTCCGTATCGCGTCCTTGGGCGGAAAGGATGAGGAGACCAGCCGAAGGGGCGCGGCGTGGCCGTCGATCGCCAGGGACAGATCCTGTCGGACCTGCGCCGCATAGGCCTGTTGTTCGGCCGTCGAGACGAGGTCATCGCCGTTGGGGTCGATACCGGCCAGCACCTTCGGGGCGACATCGATGCCAGGGGTCAGGCGAAGCTTTGCCGTGACATGGTCCTTCTCCACGGCGATCGTCGCCGCCTGCAGATACTCATCCAGCCGATGGGCGAGGGCGGGTGTTGCCAGGCCTGCCAACCCTCCCAGGGCGGCAGCGAGGACGAGCAGGCGCGCCCTCATGGAAGCGTCAGGGCATGGCCGTAATCATTCGTTGGATCGCGGTAAATGGTGTGGACATGCATGGTCGGGTCACCCCCCACGCCCTGTGGTGAGAATTCGATGACCAGCTTCGGCCCCTGGATGCGGTAGTAGGACGAGCCGTTCCGGCCTGGCTCATGGGTGGTGGGGCCGCTCCAGGCGAAATAAGTGTCGTTCAGACCGGCCTTGATCTCCTCCATGCGGGGCCTGGCATAAATGTCGTTCACGATGCCGGCCCATTCCGAAATCACGTCCAGCAGCAATGCGCGTTGCTGCGTCGTCATTGCCGAGGCTTTCAGCCCTTCCGGCACGATCGTCTCTCCATCATGGCCCGGCCCGAGCACCAGGTCGCCGATTGCATAGTTCAGGATTGCCTGCTTGCGCTGCGTATCATCCAGAGCGTCCAGCAAGGCGAATGCCTTGTCGTTCTCACCCGCGAGCACGCGCACAATCTTTCCGTTTTCCGTGTAGACGGAGGGCTGGGCGCCCGTCAGGGTGGGTGTCATCACGCCGGATGTCCCTGCAATCACGACATTGAGGCCCAGATGATGGCCGCCGAACTGGATCATCCAAGGCGCGCCGGCACCGGTCGTGCCGAAAATGCCGATCGTATAGACATCCCGACCGGAGGCGAAAGGTTGGCCGGCTTCTGACAGGGCCTGGTCGGAACCCATGATGTCGAGTATTTTCCGGTAGCCTTTGGGGCTGAGCAATACCTGGAACAAATGCATGGCGGCGGCGCGTTGCGAAGCGGTCAGGCTGCTCAGCCGCAGACCGGGGCGCGGCACGTCGCTGACCGGATAGTTCGACCAGACCGCAGCACCATATTTCTCGCCGACGAAACCGCCGGGCGGACCCATGCCGGGACGATCTCCAGGGCCGGGACGGCCTCCGGGACCGCCATCGGGACCACGATGATCCCCTCCGGGACCGCCCACAAATCCTCCCCCGGGGCTGTTTCTGGCGAACCTGGCAACCGTGGCTGTCTTTTGCGGTGTGAAGGGGAACAACAGTTTTGCGCGCTGATCGGCGCCGAGCGTGTTCAGGAAAGCCGTCGCGGCAATGGTCACAGCCTGCGTTTCAGTGTCCGACACGGTGTCCGCTCTGGCCGCCGGCATGGAGCCTGCCGTGCCGAAACCGTAATCTAATGCGGCGACGGGTAGGGCCAGGGCGAATAACAGGGGCATTTTCTTCACGGTCGCACGCCGGTCCCGGTGCGTCGTTCGATTGACTTTGCGCATGTCTCTGTCCCGTCTGAAGGCTCCTCACGCATGCGCTGTGTTTCTATCGGGAGGAAGTCTCAATTTGTTTCAGCGGTGCCCCGCGACGTCCAGGGAATGCGTCGGCTCTTCGGAAACGGGTGCGTAGATCATGGCGGTCATCAAGGACATAGCGCAGGACAAATGCATCGATGACGATGTGCTAATCTGACGACAAGCGTAGATGAGGCACGCCCCTGCAGGGACATAGACCGTCATCGGCGCTGACAATGGTCAGCGCAGGCAGGCAGGAGGCCGCGGCAGCACGCGAAGGTATTGCCTTCCGCGGCGAGCATTTGCGCGCCGGCCGCTGCTGCCAGAGGACGATCGGTGACGCGACGCCGCCTGGCCTGCGGCCGGCGTCTTGTCGCAGCCAAAGCGGTAGATGCGCCGGGTCTCAGTGGGCCTCTTCCATAGGGTATGTACTCGGCTTCACCCAGCAGCCGGCCGTTCTGCGGCGAGGCGATCCAGAGCGCGGCCAACGGCTGCGAAGAGATCGTCGAGCTGGTCGCCCGTGATGATCAGGGGCGGGCAGAAACAGAGCGCTTCGCCCACGCTGCGACAGATCACGCCCTCTTCCTCGACCATTGCAGCAACGGCCTTCGCCGCGGTTGAGGCCGGAAGGTCGGGCCACGGATGAATTTCGAGGGCACCGATCAGGCCCAGTGAACGCGAGGAATGGACCAGCGGGTGTTCCGCCAGCTTTTCGAGACCCGCCTTGAACTGTCCCGACAGTGCGGCGGCATTCCCCACGAGGTCACGCTCTTCGATGATCCGGATGTTCTCCAGCGCAACGGCGGCGGCGACAGGGTGACCGGATGCGGTGAAACCGTGTCCGAAGCTGCCGATGCGTGCGGATTCATCTGCGATTGGCTGATAGAACCGATCGTTTACCAGAATGGCCGAAATCGGCATGTATGACGACGAGATCTGCTTGGAAACCACCAGGGCGTCAGGCTCGATACCCAGGCTCTGGCAGCCGAACATCTTGCCGGTGCGGCCAAAGCCGCAGATCACTTCATCGGCAACGAGCAGAATATCGTGCTTGCGCAGGATTTTCTGCACGCCTTCCCAGTATCCGGCCGGCGGAATCAGGACGCCGCCAGCCCCCATCACGGGCTCCCCCCAGAAGGCCGCAATGGTCTCGGGACCTTCACGCTCGATGAGGTCCTCAAGATCCTGAAGCATACGCCGGGTAAATTCGGCCTCGGTCTCTCCCGGGCGGCCGAAATGGACATAGGAGGGGCAGGAAGTGTGCTTCATCCTGTCCAGCGGCAGGTCGAAGCTTCCATGGTTCAGCGGCAGTCCGGTGATTGAACCGGCGGCGATGGTGACGCCGTGATATCCCTTTTCGCGACCGATGATTTTTTTCTTGTCGGGCTTGCCCAGCGCGTTCGAACGATACCAGACCATCTTGCAGGTCAGGTCGTTGGCTTCCGAGCCCGAAGAGGTGAAGTGAACCTTGGACATCGGGACGGGAGCGAGTTCGAGCAGTTTCTCGGCCAGTTCGATGGACGGACCGTGCGTCTTGTAGGAAAAAGTGTGATAATACGGAAGCTTGTCCATCTGCGCGCAGGCGGCTTCCTTGAGACGTGGCTCGCTGAACCCGACCGCCACCGACCAGAGGCCGGCCATGGCCTCGATATAACGCTTGCCGCTATTGTCGAAGACATAGATGCCTTCGCCCGATTCGATCACAAGGCCGCCAGATTTTTCATACTGGCGAAAATTGACCATCGGATGCATCTGGCTCGCTGCATCGCGGGCCTCGATCGAGTTGGGGCGCATGATCATGGCTGTGTCTTTCGGAAGCTCGGGGAAGGTGGACTAGGAGGCGGCCAGCAGATCGACGTCGTGGCGGTCGGCCAGACGCCTGAATTCTTCCGGCGGAAAATTGCCGGAGGCAATCCCGTTTGCATCGGTGAATCCGCAGGGTTTCGTGAGCGCGGAGTTGTCGAATGTGGTGCTGACGGCAAGGACGGTCGTACGATGGGTCCGGACGATCATTGCCTGGCCGAACTGTGCTTCTTGTGGATCGTGATCCGTCAGTTCACCGCTTTCGCTGATCGCACCAATGCCCAGGCCAGCATGATCGGCATGAAGATTGTCCAATTGGTCAAGACAGGATGTGCCCATCGTCTATTGCGTTTCCGCTCTGAATGCGCCGTCGGGAAGATAGATATCGCGTCGGGCCGCCGCATTTGAAAGAATAACCGCAATACGGAATGAATTGATGACGATTGTCAACTCGACATCGGGACGCGGAGCCGGTGCGAAGCAGCCGTTGTACCTCTGGTGCCGATCGCCCGCGTTTCGCCCGGCTCGATGATGGAAGCGGCCGTGCGTCGGCATCGACGGTCTCTGTCGACGCAAGGGAACGGCTCCTCGCGGGTGACGACGGCCGGTGCCCTGACACCGTCAGGCACGGCGACGCAGGAGACCATGCGCATCAAGGTCGGCAAAGTCCTGCGGACGGTCTCGCGCCGGGCGCCGGGCATGCCCATGCCGTGAACGGGCCGTGCAATTGCTCACCGCAGGATCTTCCGATCGGGCAGAAGAAGCGCGCCTGATCGGTCAATCGATCGAACGCAGCCAGGGCCGAAAGCGCCAGGGGCCCCTTGGCGGGACAATTCGCCATGTGACGGAGAGGCGTCTCATTTCCTCGGTCCCGGCGATGGACAGAGCGCCGGGTCTGGTGGACAGTTCGAGCACAGCGGGGGTTCCGGTCCTCTTTTTGAGCACATTGTTCGGGGCCGCGAGGGAGCATTCGCGGAAGGTGGCGCAGCCGACGACGCCGGCATCCATAATCGCGGCATCATAATCCCGAGAGGATGAATGACACGCCACACGCCAATAAAATTGACCGTACGGTCAAATTTTGGATGAGACCCACAAATCACCAGGAGGCCAAAACAAGCCCCTTCGGGTCAGCTCAGGACCGCATGTTCGTCTGGCAGTTCATTGCAGAACGCCTCGACTTCCCGACGGACAAGGGCCGCAAGCGTCATGACATCTTCGCTCGTTCTCGTGTCTCCGACATAGAGTTCGTAGTGCACCGTGGGGAAGGCCTCCTCGGTCGGCAGGATACGAAGCTGGCTGCTTGCAAGCTCATCGAGAACAGCCACTGCCGGGATCGGCGCGATGCCAAGACCATTCCGAAGCAGATGTACGAGCATTGCCAGGGAATCGGCATGATTCAGACGCAGGTCTGCCGCGCGTTCCCTGCCGAAATAATGCAGGATGGATTGATGACCCGGCGATGTCGGAGAATATGAGACGATAGGCTTGCAGGCGAGTTTCCTTTTCGAAAAAAGCGATGGGCCGTCGGCCGCAAGCGCTGCGGACCCGATCCAGTACATCGGAAACGAGCAGAGCGGTTCGGCAGAAAATCCGCGCGTGGACAGGCCGGCCCGGGCCATTGCGATATCAATCCTTCTCTCGCGGAGCATCCGGACGACCTCTCCGGACTCTGCCGTATGGACACTCAGCCTCAGGCCCGATGCGAGACTTGCAACCTGCCGGCTCACACGCGGCAGGATGCTGCCCGCCAGGCTGCCGACCGCGCCGATGTGTACGGTCCGAACGCCGTTTCCCGCGGCGCGCACCTCCTGCTTCATGACTTCACGCGCCTGCAGAAGAGCCTCCGCGTGAGGAATAAGGCATCTCCCGGCGCTGGTGAGCGCGAATTCCCTGCCTTGCCGATTGATAAGCGTGCAGCCGAGATCCGCCTCCAGGGCGGCAATCCGGCTCGAGATAGCCGCCTGGGAAATGTGGCAGACCTCCGCAGCCTGACGAAAACTCCGGAACCGGCTGACGGCCAGAAAGGCTTCGAGAAATTTCATGTTCATCGCGCAACCACCGTGACCGAACAGACACTGCAACCTCCTGTTTAGGCACCAAGCAGGGCTGTTGATAGAAATTTCTTATCGATTGAACAAAAAAAAATGTTTGATGTGTCGATCCGGATCCCAATACGATGTTGAAACGGACCGATCGGTCATTCTGAAATAGCCAAACGGTCATCATCTATCACGTCGGTCACGTCACTCCCGGAACGTGGAGCGGCCGCAGAATGTGGCGATGGCTCGATTTGCTGGAATCTTACTGCGAAGTGGGGAAAATGTGAGAAAAGCCTCTCGAAAGTCGGTTCTTGTAAACGGCGCGTCACTCACGGCGCTCGCCCTGGGCGGGTGTCTTTCCGCCACCCAGGCGCAGGCTGCCGCACACACCGACAGCGTTGCCGATGCGCACAGGACACCGGCTGTCACCAGGCATGCCTCGCCGGCTCCGGCCCGGTCATCTCAGGCGGCCGCGCCGCGTGACGGCGGCAATGGCGTTGTCAACCCCGAGGAAATTGCCGTTACGCACACGCGCAACATCGGGGGCGGCCTGATGAAGCACCAGAGGGCTCCGGAAAGTGTGTATTCGGTTACCGAGGCGGCGATCGCGCAGAAGCTGGCGGCTGCATCCCCGCTCCAGCTGATGTCGACCATGCCTGGCGCCAACTTCGGCACGAGTGACGCCTACGGGCTCTCCATCCGGAACTTCATGTCTGTTCGCGGTCTGGACCAGACGGAAATGGGCTTTTCCGTCGAAGGCGTTCCGGGCACGGACATGATGTCATATTTTCCTTATACGGAAACATATGCGGATAACGAGAACATTGCCGAGGTTACCCTGATTTCGGGCAACTCACGCCTTCAGGATCCGATCATCAGTGCTTCCGGCGGCGAGTTTTACGAAACGGTTCGTACGCCTTCGGACAGGATGGGAGGAAAGCTGACCTATTCCGCCGGATCGTATCGCGGGCAGCGCGCCTTCGGGCGTTTTGATACGGGTTATATCGGAAACACCGGCGTCAAGGCGTTCGTTTCGTATTCCTATTCCGGGGCCGACAACTTCATCGGCAGCGGGCGGAACCAGAGGCAGCATGTCGATCTCAAGCTGCACAAGGACTGGGCGCCGAACTCCTTCAGTTCGCTGTTCATGTCCTACACCGGATGGGTCAACTCCCGCATTGCGCCGATATCGCTTGCCAACTGGGAAAAAGCCAATGCCGCTGGAAATGGTTTCAGCGCGTACACCTATGCGGGCAGCTATACACCCGGCACGACGACCAACTACTGGCCGAGCAACGTCTACAACCGGCAGTCGGTTCTTCTTTCACTACAGAACAAGTTCCAGCTGACAGACAAGCTGACATTCCATTTCACGCCCTATTTCCGCTACACCTATTATAACAGCCCCGGCCAGACGACGTTGAACCCGGCGTCTGTGTACAACGGCGACCAGCTCGTGACGCCCGTGTTCGACTCAAGCTATCTGCAGGGGGGAAAGCTTGCAGCCGCGTCGGTCGGTCCGACGACGCAGTACCAGACCGGCGTGAACGCCTACATCGAATACGACATCACCAAGACGAATCACTTCATGTTCGGCTACTGGCATGACAGCTGGAACGGCAAGTCGGATACCAGCCTGGCGCTCATGAACCAGCAGGGTCTGACCGAGAGCCTGCAGGGGCAATATCCTCTTCTGGACACGGCAGGCCAGGCGATTTCCGGAAGCCGTTTCCAGATCGCCACCGACACAAACCAGTTCTTCGTTGGCGACACACAGTCGTTCTTCAACAACAAGCTTCAGCTCAGCGCCGGCTTCAAGGAGCTGATGTACTACGCTTCCGGCACGGATCAGGTGCCCGGTCCCCAGTACAAGTTCTCCGCCGCGATCAGCGAACCCATGCCGCGCGTGAGCATTTCCTATGACGTCAACCGGCACATGCAGGTCTATTTCAACGCGACCACCAATTCGCGCATGCCGGTTGCGGCCACGACCTACGTCAACAAGTACAATCTTTCCACGGGCGGCTATTCCCAGGCCGGAAATGTGCAGACGAAGCCTGAGTACTCGATCGGTGAACAGATCGGATTCCGCTACTACGGGATGTTCAATGCCGACCTGAGCCTGTTCAATACGAATCTGACGAATCATCAGGTTTCATCGCTGCAGATCATCAATGGCTCCCTGGTCGGGCAGTCGATTTCTGCCGGCGGAGAGACCATCCAGGGCATCGCAGCCGAGGTCTCGACCCATCGCTACTGGGGGCTGCAGGCCTACCTGAACGGGCAGTATCTGCACACCCGCATGGGGAACAACATGATGGTCGGAAACGATCTGCTTCCCACAAAGGGGAAGCAGATGGTGGAAAGTCCGAAATACATGTTCAACCTGGGACTCAACTATACCAAGGGTCCGTTCTTTTTCGACCTTTCGTTCAAGTGGGTTGATTCCCAATACTCCACATTCATGAACGACCAGAGCATGCCGGCCTACAAGACCGTCGATGTCGGGCTTGGCTATCATTTTCCATCCTATCGGTTCCTCCGGAACCCGATTGTCCGCCTGAACTTCAACAACCTGACGAATGTCAAATATCTTGGCAGCCTGGCGGGCGTCACCACGAACGCGAACCCGACGAAAGGGATTTACGGCACGACCATCAGTGGCAGCGCGCCGTCGTACTACCTCTCGGCGCCGTTCGCCGCGATGATGACGGCCTCGGTAGACCTGTGATGCCTGTCCCGGCCTGTGCGGGTGTGATGGCCTGCCCATGCTGAACCGAGGCTCCTCGAAAGGCGCCTCCGGCGTTTCATGGGCAGTTCTGTTCGGCCTGATCGTGCCGTCCGCGGTGCTGATGGCCGTGGACAAGCAGGCCATGGTGGTGCTGGCACCGACCATTCGCGATCATTATCACCTCACGGTGGCCCAGACGACGGATGTGCTATCGGTTGCCGTTGCGTCCTACGCACTCAGTCAGATCCCGGCAGGCTGGCTGTGCCAGCGTCTGGGGCCGCCGCTCATGCTTGGCCTTGCCTGCCTGAGCTGGTCCCTGTCGGTCATGGCCCTGCCACTTGCATCGACCATCGTAGGGCTGTCGGTCGCCCGCTTTGCCATGGGCGTCTTCCAGTCGCCCGACTGGGCGGCAAGTGTCATGATGATCCGCAGCCGCTTTCCCGTCGAGCTTCGGGGACGGGCGAGTTCGGCATTGCTGTCCGGTCTCTATTTCGGGATGGTGATCGGCGGACCGATCTGTGTCAGCTTCCTGAGCTTTGGGACATGGCAGTGGTGCTTCTACGCTCTTGGCGCCCTGGGGCTCGGCCTTGGTGCGATCGTCCTCTGGACGCAGCGCAAGGACCTGAAGGCCGACGCTCCGAAACGCAGGGCTTCAGGTCCGATTTTTCGCACGGCGCTGTGGTTTCTGAAGCCGCAATGCCTTGCCATCGGCCTGACCTATTTTTTCCTTCTCGGGATTCAGAGCTTTTTCACAACCCTGATGCCGCTGTATCTTACGGACGTGCGCCATCTGACACCGACTGAAATGGGACGAAGCTCGTCGCTTTCCTTCATGTTTCTTTATGGGTCCGTTATCCTCTGCGGCGCGGCAAGCGACTTTTTTTCGCGACGCTTCTCGGGCCTGTGGGCGGCACGTATCCCGCTGGGGATTGCAGGCGTGGCCGGGTCGAGTCTGTGCCAGTATCTGGCTCTACAGGCCGGTTCGGCAACCATGGCAGTCGCCTTCATGTGCCTGTCGCTCTTCATGATCGGAGCAGGGCAGGTCTGCGTCTGGACATCCATTCAGGATCTTGGACGCGAAAACGCAGGGCTTCTTGTCGGCTGGACACAGCTTCTCGGGAACGGGGCCAGCGCCCTGGTCCCCGTGGTGGGGGCGTATCTTGTTCAGGCGGCACATGGCAACTGGAACGTGATCGGCTACATCGTTCTCCTGTGCGGCCTGATGGGAATGCTTGCCGTCCTGTTCGTCAATCCGCAGAACCCTCTCTCTGCACCTCATCACGAACAATCAACTTAAATTTCGAGGAATTTCCATATGCTTCCGAAATACGTCGTAAATCCGATGCCGGCCCAGTGCAGTTCCGAGGTCGTGGATCTTCTCTCGGGCGTCGAGACGGCTACAATCGGGCACTGGCGCCTGATGGGATTCTGCAATCGGCGGATCCAGCCGATGCTGCGCGGCAAGCATGTCGTCGGGACGGCCGTTACGCTCGCGATTGCCGGGCCGGATTCAACATTGCTTCACCATGCTGCGGGCCTGCTGCGTCCTGGCGACATCCTGCTTGTCGACCGGCTGGGCGATGATCGCTATGCGTGCTGGGGTGGCGGGGTGACCGCGGCAGTCAAGGCTTCCGGTGCCACGGCCGGCGTCGTCGACGGTCCCGTGACCGACCTAGCGGAAATCGAGGAATCCGACCTGCCGATGTGGGCGGCCGGCATCGCGCCGATCACGACCCGTCTGTACGATCTCGGCGGGCGGATGAATGTTCCCGTCTCTATCGGCGGTGCCGTTGTGCAGCCGGGTGACTACGTCCTGGCCGATGAGAGCGGCGTTCTCGTCCTGCCGGCCGCCGAGGCCGAGGCGGAAGCACGGCGTGCGCTCGAAGTTCAGGCGCGTGGCAAGGCAAACGAAGCCATGATCCGCAAGCGCGAGGTCAAGCTTGGTGAACGCAGTGGCGCGTCGGCAAAGGTCGAAGCCGGGCTGTAAGATAGAACGCTTCCTGCCGTGAGCCCACAGATCCGGACGATCATGGCCACGAAAACGGAAACCGTGAATGCCGGCGGGGATGTAGGTATCTGCCGCATTGCCGCCGAGTAAATCAATGGGGCCGGAGCCGCGTGGCTCCGGTCCTGCCGTGGATCTGCGTGCGCTGGCATGTCCGGCCGGACGCACGTCCACGGCGCGCGGCCGGTTGATCTCGGCAGGACTCCGGCCCGCATATGTGCGGAAAGGGCCTTGGCGGGATCGTGAACATCGCATCCCGGGCCGCCCTGGTCGCTCCTGTATGGACACGCGGCTTACGCGGCCAGCAAGGCCGGTACCCTCGGCCAGACAAAAGTTCCGGCCTTCGAATGGGGGCCGCACGGTTTCACGACCAATGCGATTTCGCCTGCCGTCGTCGAAACCGAACTGGTTGAGCAGGTCTGGTCCGGCCCCGTCAGCGTGGAGTTGGCTGATTCGGTCCTGCGCCTTGTCCTTCGGGCAGGGTAGGGACCGAAGGGCGGATCCGCAGTCGTTCGTCCAGGCGGGATCGACATCCATCGTGATTCGAACATATGCGCCACTGCATCTTCCGCGCCCTCGTGACATGGTTTTGAGAGGCGCTCCTGGTCAGCCTGCTCACAGCAGCTTGTCCAGCGTGATCGGCAGGTCGCGGATGCGCCGTCCCGTCGCGTTGTAGACGGCATTGGCGACCGCCGCACCGACCCCGGTGATGCCGATTTCCCCGATGCCGTGCGCGCCAAGCGGCGCATGGGGATCGGGAGAGTCGGTCCAGATCACGTCGATCTGGGGCACGTCCAGATGGACGGGCACATGATAGTCCGCGAGGCTCGGGTTCATGATCCGGCCCGTGCGCGCGTCAAACAGCGTCTCTTCGGTCAGCGCGAGGCCGAGACCCATGATGATGCCGCCGCGGAACTGGCTCGCGGCGGTACGGGGATTGAGGACGCGGCCCGCATCGAAGGAGCCAAGAAAGCGGCTGATGCGCGTTTCGCCCGTCACCGCGTTCACCCGGACCTCGCAGAACTGCGCGCCATAGGAATGCATCGCGTATTTCTGAACCTCGAGAGGCATCGGCGCTTCGGCCTCGGCCGAGATCTCGTCGCGGTTCGCGCGTGACAGGATGGAGGCATAGCTCTCGAACCGCTCGGGAAGGCTCCTGTGACCCAGGCCGCCGTCGCGTGCCTCGACATCGCCCGCTCTCAGCCCGGCCAGCGGCGAATCATTCCCGACGAGCTTCAGCAGCGCCGGAACCAGCTTTTCGCTCGCGGCGGTCACCGCGGCGGCGATGGACGCCGTCTGCGACGACCCCCCCGCGATGGTGCCCGGCGGCAGCGCCGTATCGCCATAGGCGAAGGTGACGTGCGCGATGGGCAGGCCGAGCCGGTCGGCCGCGGCCTGCACCTGCACGGTGGCGGTGCCCATTCCCATCTCGTGGCTCGCCATCGCGACGCGGGCCTGACCCTCGCGCGTCAGCGTGATCCGTGCGGCGCCCCCGGGCATGCGGTAATAGGGATAGGTCGCGGTGGCGACGCCCATGCCGATCAGCCATTCGCCCTCGCGGCGCGCGCGCGGCGTGGGGTTGCGCGCCGACCAGCCGAATCGTTCGGCACCCCGCGCATAGGCGTCCAGCAGATGCCGCGCCGAAAAGGCGTGGCCCGATGTCGGGTCTTTCACGGGTTCGATCCGGCGCCGCAGTTCGATCGGATCCAGCCCCATGCTGTCCGCCAGTTCGTCGATCGCGGATTCCAGCGCGAACGTGCCGATGGATTCCCCCGGTGCGCGCATGAAAGTGTTGGCGACCATGTCCAGGTCCGCCACCTTCTGCTCCAGCTTGAAGCTGTCGGCGGCATAGAGATGCCGGGCGGGGAAGCTGAACTGTTCGGGGCAATTGTTATAGGCCGTCATGGCGGCGATCCCGGTGTGGATCAGCGCCGAAAGCGTGCCGTCCGCCCGGGCGCCGAGCGCCACGCGCTGCCGCGTCGTGGTGCGGCCGCCGGAGACGCGGAACACGCCTTCGCGCGACAGGGAGACACGGACCGGCCGGCCCGAAAGCCGGGATGCGGCGATCGCCAGGATCTGGTGATTCCACAGCGTCTTGCCGCCGAAGCCGCCCCCCACGAACGGGGAGAGGATGCGGATCTGTTCTTCCTTCAGACCGAAGATGCCCGCGAGGGTCCAGCGCGTGCCGTTCAGCATCTGGGTCGCGTCATGGACGACCAGCCGCCCGTCGGCTTCCCACCAGACAGTTGCCGCGTGGGGTTCGATCGCGGCATGGCTGTGGCGCGGGGTATGGTAGGTCCGGTCGATTTGATGCGCCGCTTCGGCGAGGGCCGCCTCGGCGTTCCCGATTTCGATCACCGCCGGCTCGCCCAGCACGCTGTCGGGCCGGTGCGCCTGGGCCGTGGCGGCGTCGAAGGATGTGCTTGCCGTCTCCTTCGTGTACGTGACGCGTACCAGCGTGGCGGCATGGTCCGCCTGTTCCTGGGTTTCGGCCAGGATCACCGCGATCGGTTCGCCGTTCCAGTGGATGGTGTCATCCTGCATGACCGGCAGGCTGCTTGCCCCCGCCGCACGGGGATCGGACATGAAGAGGGCGGGCGGCGCCATGCGCGGCGCGTTACGGTAGGTCATGACCAGCACGACGCCGGGCACCGCCTGCGTCGCGTCCGTATCGAGGGTCGCGATGCGACCGCGCGCGATCGTCGAATAGACCAGCGCCGCATAGACCATGTTCCCGGCCGGTACCTCGGCGGCAAAGCGCGCCTCCCCCTTCACCTTGCGCGGACCATCGATGCGCGGCACGGAACTGCCGATCGCACCGTGCCTGCCGATCAGCGGGTCCGGTGTCCCGCCGGGCAGCCAGCGTTCCGGCGCCAGGCCGATGGCGGTCTGCATCAGTTTTTGGGCGGCATCCCGGATCGTGGTCATGCCGTTTCTCCCGCCAGCTCGTTCAACACGGCGACAATCGTCCGCCTGGCCAGCTCGATCTTGAACCCATTGTCGCGCAGGGGCGCCGCGTCCGCGAGTTCGGCTTCCGCCGCGGCCCGGAAGCACGCTTCACTCGCCGGCCGACCGCGTAACGCGGCCTCGGCGGCGAATGCCCGCCACGGCTTGTGCGCGACGCCGCCCAGGGCCAGGCGCACGTCGCGGACCATCCCATCCCCGGACCGGTCGAGTACTGCCGCAACGGACACCAGGGCGAAGGCGTAGCTGGCCCGATCGCGCACCTTGCGGTAGGTCGAGCGAACCGCCCAGGGCAGCGGGGGCAGTTCGATCGCGGTGATCAGCTCGCCCGGTTCCAGCAGCGTCTCGACCTCCGGCCGGCCCATGGGCAGGCGGTGCAGATCGACCAGTGGCAGGGTGCGGGCGCCAGCCGTATTTTCGAGATGGACGACCGCGCCCAGCGCGGCGAGGGCCACGCACATGTCGGAGGGATGCGTCGCGACACAGGCGGGTGACGCGCCCAGGATCGCATGGGTGCGGTTGAAGCCGTCGATCGCATCGCAACCCGCCCCTGGCACGCGTTTGTTGCACCGCGCGGCATCGTCGTAGAAATAGGCGCAGCGCGTCCGCTGGAGGATGTTGCCGCCCACCGTCGCCATGTTTCGAATCTGCCCGCTGGCGCCGGAAAGAATTGCGCGCGCCAGGACGGGGTAGCGTTCCCGGACCGCCTGATGCTCGGCAACGGCGGTGTTGCGCACCGCCGCCCCGATCATCAGGCTGCCATCGTCGCGTTCTGCGATCATGCGTGAAAGACCCGTCACGTCGACGAGCCTGTCGGGACGCTCGATCGTCTCGCGCATCAAATCGACAAGATTCGTCCCGCCGCCAAGATATTTGGCCCCTTCGGCCATGCCCAGCCCGGTTGCGGTGGCGGCATCGCCCGCGCGGGCGTAGCTGAACGGGGTCATTCTGCCGCCTCCGCGCTATAGATTTCTGTGATTGCGTCGATGATGCCGTTATGCGCGCCGCAGCGGCATAAATTGCCGCTCATCCGCTCGCGCAGTTCGTCGCGGGTGGGTGGGATCGTCGTGGCCGCAAGGTCGGCCGTGACGGCGCTGGGCACACCGCGCCCGATTTCAGCCGCCATCCCGATCGCCGAACAGATCTGTCCCGGCGTGCAATAGCCGCATTGGAACCCGTCATGGTCGATGAAGGCCTGCTGCAACGGATGAAGCCTGCCGTCGTCGGCCAACCCTTCCACCGTGCTGATGGACCGGCCTTCATACTGCACGGCCAGCGCCAGGCAGGACAGGATGCGCTCGCCATCCGCCAGCACGGTGCAGGCGCCGCACGCCCCCTGATCGCAGCCCTTCTTGGTCCCATGCAGTTCGAGATGCTCGCGCAGCAGGTCCAGCAATGAGGTGCGCGGATCCAGCGCGACCTCCATGCCCTGTCCGTTGATGGTGATGAGCATGATGCCTACATCCGGAAAGCTGCCGCGATTTTAAAGGAGCGTGCCTGCTCCGGCTATCTGAATCGATGTCACGATCACGCGCCGGTCGCGGCGCCCGCACTTCGCGTCGCCGGAACGCGCGGCACGGGCAGCGGTTGTCCCCGGGAAAATCATCAGGGCGTCGAACGGCTTTTGCGTGGGAACAGGAGATCAACCATGAACGTCCTGACCTCAGTCAGGTCATGTGGGAAGAACGTATCCAGGGAGGCGTCGGCAAGACGGAGGCAACGCAGAGCATTCCGGATTTTCCCTACCATAAATACGCGGAACTGATCGGCCTCCGGGGCATCTATGCGGATGACCCCGCAAAGGTCGGCGCTGCCTGGGACGCGGCATTGTCAGCCGACCGGCCGGTGACCCTGGAGGCCCGGACGGACCCCAACGTGCCACCGCTGCTGCCGCATATCACGCTGCAACGGGCGAAGGTCTTCCTGTCCATGCTGCCGGAGGAACCGGAGCGCGGCAGCGTCCTGAAAAACACGACCCGCCAGGTCATGACATCCCTGCTGCCTGCCCCAAAGGAATGGCGACCGGGACATGCATGACCGACGGCCGGTCTGCGGGGTTGCATCGGGGGGCGGTCGCAACCCCATGGACGAAGGCTCGTTTCCTCCAGAGGTTCATGACGACGGAGGGAATGACCATGAGACACGCGTCGGAAACGGCCGCCTCGCACCACGGCGACGACGAGAAGCGCCGACCGGCCCCGGGCGTCAGTTCGCCGCCCGAGGCCCGGCCGGACCCCGATGCGGACGTGCCTCCGTCACCGGAGGAGGAGCCGCAGGATCTGCCGGAACCGCTCACCCTGCCGCAGCATGACGGTCCATCGGACAAGACGGCGTCCGACAGGACATCGCGCCGGCATATGGCGGATATCGAAAAATGAAGGTCAACCGGATCGCCTTCCACTCGTTCGGCGTGCATTCGCAGCAGACCGCAGGAGACGAAGATGCCCGTACATGAAACACACCACGGCAATCCGCCGCACGGCCGGATTGAGGACAAGGTTGCCGTGATCACGGGGGCGGCCAACGGCATGGGCCGTGCCACGGCGGAACGTTTCGCGGCCGAGGGTGCGCGGCTGGTCCTGGCCGACCTCGATGGGGAGAAGCTGGGAGCCTTCGTCGAGGAAATCGGGGCGGGAGGCAGCGATGTTGTCGGCGTGCGCGGCGATGTTTCCAGCGAAGCCGACGTCCAGTTCCTGATGTGCGAAGCCGTTCGCCATTTCGGCCGGATCGATATCCTGATCGCCAATGCCGGCATCATCCCGGAGGCGGATCTGGCCTCGGCCACCGTTGATCTGTGGGATCACACGATGGCTGTCGACGGGCGTGGCATGTTCCTGAGCTGCAAATATGCGGCGGCCGAGATGGTTAAGGCCGGGAAGGGGGCCATCGTCTGCCTGTCGTCGATTTCCGCGTTCGCGGGTCAGAAGGGCCAGGCCGTCTACGGGCCCGCGAAATTCGTGGCGTCCGGGTTGACGAAGCACCTGGCCATCGACCTTGCCGACAAGGGCGTGCGCGTCAATGCCGTTGCCCCGGGTACGATCGATACGCCCGCCGTGGCCCAGCTCGGCAAGGAAGGCATCGAAAAGGTGATCTCGATGCATCCCCTCGGCCGGATGGGCAAGCCGGAAGAAGTCGCCAGCGCGATCCTGTTCCTGGCGTCCGACGAAGCGTCCTTCATCACCGGCGCCGTCCTGCCCGTCGACGGCGGGTATCTCGCCCAGTAATCAGTCCCGCACCGCCGCCCGGCAGGTTTTCGCGCATGGCGGCAGCACCCGCGGGGCAGGGGCGATCATTCTCATCTAACGACACAGCAGGATTTCCGAAGGGGCCTGCTCTTTCCGCCGGCGACGGGCGTGCCGCTCCGGCCATCGGGTCATGCTGTGCCTGACCCAAGACAAGCGAGGAGAAACCGCCTTGTTCCCATCGCGATCCACACCTGCCCTCATACAGATCACGGGGGCTGCGCTGGCCCTCCTCGGCGCGGCTCTCGTGGTTCCGGGCATCTGGCTGATCCTGCTGGGTGACAGCGGTTACTACGCCATCGCAGGCGCGCTGACGGTTGTCAGCGGCATTCTGATTGCCATGGGGCGACGCGTGGGGCTCTGGGTCTATGCCGCCATGCTGGCCTATACCCTGGTCTGGGCCCTGTCGCGGGTAGGCTTGGATGGATGGCGCCTGATGCCGCCGCTGGCCTTGCCGTCCGGCGTCGGCCTGTGGGTTTTCGGCCCCTGGGTCGGGGGGCGCATGAATGACCCGAATGGCCGCATCCGCGTCAACGCGATCGTGCTCGGCGGCATGGGCGGCTGCGCTGCGTTGTTCGTGTTCATGTTCGCCTGCGGATGGGCCATCACGGCATCGCGGACCATCCAGCATAATCCCTTCCCAGCGGATCGGGGCGGCGGCACGTTGACGAATGCCGAATCCCTGGCGAACAATGAATGGCGCTACATGGGGGGTACCTCGGCCGGTGACCGGTTCGGCATCGCGAACCAGATCACGGCGGAAAATGCCCATAATCTCAAGCCCGCATGGGTTTTCCACACCGGGGACCTGCCACGGCCCGGCGAGAACGCGCGCGGCCGCGAATTCAGCTTCGAAGCCACACCGCTGAAGATCGGCGACAATCTGGTCTTCTGCACGCCGCATCGCGATGTCGTGGCGCTGGACGCCACCACCGGAAAGCAGGTGTGGCGCTACAGCCCCGGCGGGAATTACGGACAGAATATCTATCAGGCCTGCCGCGGGGTTTCCTATTTCGAGGCGCCTGCGGGATCGCCGTGCCCGCATCGCATCATTTCGACGGATTCCGGCTCGCCGCCGACGCTTTTCGCGCTCGATGCCGATACCGGCCGCCTTTGCCCGGCCTTCGGCACGAACGGCATCGTCGATCTGCGGCAGGGCATGGGCGTCGTTCCACCGGGATTTCATTTCATCACGTCCCCACCGATGGTGATGAATAATCGCATCATGCTCAGCGGCTGGGTCTACGACAACCAAACCGTGGGCGAACCCTCGGGCGTCATCCGCGGCTTCGACGCGACCACCGGCCAGCTCGCCTGGGGATGGGACATCGGGCACACGCCGGCCAACCGTTCGCTGAATCCCGGTGAAATCTTCACGCGCGGCACCCCCAATGGCTGGGGCGTCTATACAGCCGACCCCGGCCTCAACATGGTCTATGTGCCGCTTGGCATCGCCACGCCCGACTATTATGGCGTCAGGCGCCGCCCCTTCGACGAACAATATGACACGTCGCTGGTCGCGCTCGACATCACGACGGGCCAGGAACGCTGGCATTTCCAGACCGTCCATCACGACCTGTGGGATTTCGACCTGCCCGTCGGCCCGTCGCTGGTGGATCTGCCGGACCGCACCGGACAGATGACGCCCGCTCTGGTCCAGACGACCAAACAGGGCGAGCTTTTCGTGCTGGACCGCCGCACTGGCAAGCCGTTCTACCGTGTGGAAGAGCGACCGGTGCCGGGAGGCACAATCGCGGACGAACGGTATTCCCGGACGCAGCCCTATTCGCCGGATATGCCCAACCTGCGCCGGGCCGACCCGTCGACGGACGACCTGTGGGGGATCACGCCGTTCGACCAGATGGCCTGCCGCATCGCCTTCAAGCGCATGAGTTTCCATGGCCTGTTCACGCCCCCCAGCCTGCAGGGAACGATCGGCTTCCCGGCGTTCGATGGGGTGGACGACTGGTACGGCGCAACGATCGATCCCACGCGCGGCGTGCTGTATGTCAACACGACCTACATCCCCTTCACCATGCAGCTCGTCCCGCGCGACAAGGCGGTGAAGGAAGGTCTGTTCAAGCCGTGGACTGATTGGAACCAGCCCTATCCCGAACCGGTCTTCACGAATAACCCCGAGCATGGCCTGCCTTACGCCGCCGTCGTCAAGCCCTGGCTGGGTCTCTTCGGGGCCCCGTGCCTGGTACCGCCCTGGGGCAGGACACAGGCCATCGACCTCGTGCATCATCGGATGATCTGGGAACGCGCCCTGGGCACGACCAGAAATGTCGGCCCGACCAATGCCCTGCGCATGCCCATCGGTCTGCCAACCGGCATCTTCAGCATGGGCGGCACGCTGACGACCCCGACCGGGCTGGTCTTCATGGGGGCCACGGCCGACCAGGCGTTCCGCGTCCTCGATGGCCGGAATGGGAACATCCTCTATGAGACCGAACTCGACGCCGGCGGCAATGCAACCCCGATGACCTATACGGGCAAGGACGGGCGGCAGTACGTGGTGCTTGCGGTGGGGGGACATGGCGGCCTTCAGACCCGGAACGGCGATGAGGTCGTCGCTTTCGCCTTGCCGAAATGAGGCGCGTCAGGCGTGTGGCCGCCGCGGGGCCACCCGCCGGATGAAGCACAGGCCGAGAAGCGCCACGCTGGCGGCCCCGGCTACCCCGACGGTGCGTGACTGACGACACGCGCAACCACCCCCGTCGCTGCCCCGGTCAAGCCGCGCGTCGGTGGCACCTGTGCCGCGTGCGTCATCACCAGGGTGACAACAGGCGAGCGGGAGGTGTGCCGCCTGTTGTCGGGTGTGCCAGCTTAGAAAGCGTCCCTGCGGCGGCCGCCGATCGCGCCGGAAACACAGGATATGAATGCCCCGATCAGCATGGAAAAGAATGTATAGAGCGCGAACGAAGAGACGGCTTTACGGGTGACGTCGGCGATATGCCTGGCTTTTGCCACGGCGTCCCTCTCGGCGGCGACCGCCTGATCCACCCGTTTTCCGGCGTCCTCGGGCGAAATGCCCGTTCGGGTTGCGACCAGCTGGGCCAGGTAATCATGGTCCGCCGGCGTGATTTCGCCGGTGGCAGCGGTTGCCAGGATGCGTCCGGCTTCGGATTTCACGTCCTGACTGGAGGACGATGTGTCCGGTTGGGTGGTACGAAATAGGGTATCAAGCATGTAGTCGCTCGGACTCGATGCAGAATGGCTGAGGGCGCCTGCCCCCAGGCCGGCGACCGTTGCAGTGGCACTTTTTCCGATGCCCCCGGCCACCGACCACGCGCTTGAACCCGCCAGTCCGACCACGAGCACGGCCGCGACCGCCCAGGCGATGAAACCGGCCGCGGTATCGCGGAACGTGACCTCGCGGCGATGAACGTCACCCGCGGCCGGGCGCAGCCGACCGGCCAGATATCCTCCGAAGAACGAGGAAACCCACTGGACCACGATCAGCCAGATCGCGGTCACCACGGTAAAGGTCATGCCGGATGGGTTGTTTTCGGAAACAGGTGAAACCCACGCGAGGCCAAGACCCGAGCCAAGCGACATCAACATGATGGCCACCGCCGTCGCGACGATGGCACCACCAAGAACGGCTGCCCACGATATCCCCACGCGTGGGGATATTGCAACCATGTCATCCCTCAATATGGGCATGGCGGACTCTTTCAATGATAGAGCAGAAGAACGAGAATGATGATCGGAATGGGAATGCCAAGAAGCCACAGCAGAATTGGCATGATATGATCCTTCTGTGAGGATTGCTGCAACGTGCTGCCTTCCTCGAAGTTCGCCAGAGGATATCGTATTTCCGGACAATGGAAGATAGTGTCGGAAAGATTGCGGAAAAACGATCCGTTCTTCGATCTCGGCTGCGACATTATCGCCGTTCGGGCGCGACAGGATGGAAGCAGGACTCTCGAAAGAGATGATATCGGGCTGGAAGATGGCGTTGCCGCCCACGAGCCTGAAGCCGCCGATGGTGGAGAAATGCCTGCACGTCGGAGTGTCGAGAGAAACTCTCGATGTCCAGAAACTATTCATGAAGACATGCGTATTTTTAAAGCGATTCGTGATTGCAAACGCCGCGGCGTTGGTGCTGCGCGACTGACGGACGCCACATGCGAAGGCTGCCGGGAAGCATACCTGCTGAAGGGTGTTGCACCGCCCGAGTGGGCCGGCTGGTATCCTGCGGATACGATTTCGCTGTCTTAAGAAAAAATTGCAGATACGCAGGTGGTCTTTCGGGACAATCAATTCGGTATGACGTTTTCTGATCCCTTGCGTGGCGTAAAAAATGGAAAGGAACTCATCATGGCGACCCAGGCGAAGACTCTGTCCGATGCGTTTTATGAAACGCTGAAGGATATTTATTTTGCCGAAAAGCAGATCCTGAAGGCGCTCAAGAAGTCGGTGCGCGCCGCTCAGGCCCCGGAACTCAAGCAAGCGTTCGAAACCCACGCAACCGAGACCGCCAATCACGTCGAACGACTGAATGAGGTATTCGGAATCATCGGCAAGGCGCCCCGTGCCAAGACCTGCGAGGCGACGCAGGGCATCCTGGCCGAAATGGAAGAGGACCTCGAAGATTTCGGGACGACGGAAGCGGCGGACGCGGTCCTGATTGGGGGCGCCCAGGCCATCGAGCATTATGAGATTTCGCGGTATGGGACGCTGAAGGCGTGGGCTGCCAACCTCGGGCTGGCCGATGCCGAGAAATTACTTGGCGAAACTCTTGAAGAGGAGAAGCGGACCGATGCTCTGCTCTCCGAGATCGCGGGGCGCGAGAGTAATCCGAAGGCGCAGCACAAGACGGCCTGACCTCCCCTGTTACGGATATCGAGGGGAGTCGCCAGATCAGCGACTCCCCTTCCAGGACGGCTGCCGAAAATATTCAGTCAGCTATTCATCGGGTCCGTCACGATGCGGCATCTGCCGGCGTGACCTGTCATTCGAAGGATCGAGCCGAATATGAAGAATTCAGACTGGGCATGCAGGATCGTTGATGAGGCCGATCCGCCTTCACCCTTCCCGCCCGAACAGCCTGCACCCCCGCCGCCGCCGGGCCAGCCGCCACCGATGCCTCAGGACCCTGGAAACCCGCTGAATTGAGATTCGCAGATATTTCGAACGATAGTCCGAAATCGAGCTCGGTGTGGACACCCGTCCAATTCACCCGGGGTGTCCATTATCCATGCTTCGTCAAGGCTTCATGACGACCTTGATGCATCCGTCCCGCTTGTCGCGGAATGTCTTGTAGAGCTCGGGCCCCTCTTCCAGGGTGGCCCGATGCGTGATGACGAAGGA
>NZ_JABEQM010000018.1 GCF_014174155.1 Gluconacetobacter tumulisoli
CCAGACGGGTCATGAGATCGGCATTGTCCAATGCTTCCGCGCCCTGACGGAGAATGGCTTCGGCGCAATCGGCTTGACCGAGATTGCTATAAAGCGCGGCAAGGTGGCGGAATGCGGCGATATCCGTCAACCCTTGCGTCAGGACGGTATCTACTGCCTTCTGGAACCATGAGAGCGCCGGTTCCAGTTCGCCCCGTCGCACGGCGATTTCGCCCAGTCGAACCATGGGCGGCGGATAATCGGGGGCCAGGGCCAGCGCTTCGCGCGTTTGGGTCTCGGCGGCCTCCGTTTCACCCATCTCCAGAAAAATGCCCGACAACAGAAGGTAGGAAGCGGGATCCTGAGGATTTTGATCGATGGCCTGGCGTGCCAGATCGACGGCCTGCGGAAATTTTTCACGGCGCCGGGCGATGTCGGCGGCACGACGCAGGACCTTGATATCCCGTGGGTAGATCTGCAGCGCCCGCTCGGTCAGATTCGCCGCCATGTCCAACTGGCCCGAACGCATATGCAGGTTCGCGAGGTGCAGAAGATTGCCAACCTCCGAGGGCGCGCTCTCCGCCGCGGCTTCGGCAAAGTGGAAGGCTTGCGGCATCTTGTTCTGCCGTATCAAGACCTCGCTCAACCGGCGCTGGAGCAGGAACGATTCCGGCGCTATGGCCAGGGCCGTCTCGGCGGCTTCCTCGGCCGCCTGCAGATCGCCGCTCCGGACATGCAGGCCCGCTTTCATGCTAGGTATCATTGCGTCGTGCGGATCGAGCGCGATAGCCCGATCCAGAAGGGCAAGAGCCGTCTCTAGATCGAATTGCCGGGCCTTGATGTCGCTCAGCGTCTTCAGGCAGACGATGTGATCGGGTTGCAGAGCCAAGGCCCGGGAAATCGCCTCCTCGGCCCCTGTCATGTCGCCTGAGCGTAGCAGAATGGTTGACAGGAAAAGATAGGATGAGATGTCGCGCGGATTCAGAGAGATAGCCTGCTGTGCCAGTTCAATGGCACGGGAAACCTGACTGCGGCGTCGGGCGATATCCGATGCACGGCGTAGAACGGTCACGTCCCGGGGAGCGTTCTTCTGGGCCAGCTCGATCAGGCTTGCGGCTATATCCAGATCGCTCACGTTGGCGTGGAGGTTGGCGAGGTGAAGCAGGTTGCCGATATCCGCAGGCGCGGTTTCTACCGCCGCTTTGGCAATCTGGAACGCTTCCGGTGTTTTGCCCTGACGCGCCAGAACGTCGCTCAGTCGCTGTTTCAGTTGGGGCGAGGCAGGTGACAATGCCAGGGCGTGCCGGGCGGCATCCTCGGCGGCCTGCAATTCTCCGGCACGGATGTGCAGGCCGGACTTGGCGCTGGGGATCATGGCGTCGCGCGGGGCAAGCGCCATCGCCCGGTCCAGCAGGGATAGTGCCGCCTTCAGGTCGAACTGCCTGGCCTTGATGTCGCTCAGTTGCCTCAGTGCACCGACATGCTCGGGTTGCAGGGCGAGTGCTTGTTCGGCCACCCTCTCGGCTTCCGCCAGATCCCCTGAATACAGGATGATGGTTGAGAGATGGAGGTAGGACGACGCATCGAGCGGATTCAGGGCGATGGCCTTGCGGGCCAGGTCGATGGCGTGGGGGAACTGGCTTTGGCGCCGGGCGAGGTCCGATGCGCGACGCAGCACCATCACGTCGTTTGGCGAGCGTTCCATCGCCCGTTCGATCAGGCTTGCAGCCGTATCCAGTCGACCCGCGTTGGTATGAAGGTTGACGAGGTGAAACAGGCTGCCGATATCCGCAGGCGCGGCCTCTACCGCCGCTTCGGCAAGCTGGAGAGCCTCCGGCATTCTGCCCTGACGTGCCAGAACGTCGCTCAGTCGCTGTTTCAGTTGGGGCGAGGCGGGTGACAATGCCAGGGCCTGCCGGGCGGCATCCTCGGCTGCCTGCAACTCTCCGGCACGGATATGCAGGCCGGACTTGGCGCTGGCGATCATGGCGTCGCGCGGGGCAAGCGCCATCGCCCGGTCCAGCAGGGACAGCGCGGCCTTCAGGTCGAATTGCCTGGCCTTGATGTCGCTCAGTTGCCTCAGCGCGCCGATATGCTCGGGTTGCAGGGCGAGTGCGCGCGTAAGCACATTTTGCGCCTCCTCCAGTTCTCCGGCCTGCATATGCAGACGCCCGAGATGCAGATGAGACGGAATGGATTGAGGATCGTGACTGAGTGCGCTACGGGCCAGGGTGAGCGCCCGCGACACGTCGCCGTCTCGTGCGGCTACATCGCTCATCCCGCGAAGAAGAAACGGATCCTGCGGCGCGATTTCAAGCGCCCGTGCCAATGCCGCCTCGGCGGCGGCGAAATCCTGTCGCCGCAAATGCACCTGGGCAACCGCTTGGTGGCTATACGGGTCCATCGGCGCCAGGGCGACGGCTTCCTGCGCCCGCTTCAGGGCCTGTGGCAGATCGTTGGCGGCAATCAGCAACCCGCTGAACTGGCGCAGCGCCTTGGCGGGTTCGGACGACAATTCCGCCGCCCGCGCGGCGGAGGCAACGGCCTCGTCTACTCGGCCGGTGGCGAGATACCATCTGGCGATCTGGAAATGACCGTCCGGCACGGTCGGCTGCGAGGCAATGGCCTCGCGCAGCAAGGATCCGGCTTTATCAAAATAACCCTGTCTCTGCCGGATATCGGCCAGTCGCAGCAGCATTCCGACCGGACGGTCGTTATGGTCGATGGCTGCCTGAATGATCCGCGCCGCGGTCTCGAGATCACCCCTGGCCATCGACAAGGATGCGGCCTGAGTGGTTGCGCGAAGATCCGTCGGGTCAGGGGAAACGGTCGGGAAATGGCTTGTCAATACCCGGAACTCCTTAGCTTGCAATTCACACTCTACAGGCTTCCGGCGCAAATCGCGATGGGTGCTTTCTGTCAGGATGAGGGTCGGATTTGTCGACGCGCATAGCCCCCAAATGTCAGGCCATTATTCACACCAAGACACAGTTTTTTGATTCGTGCAGGTACAGGTACGATTCGGGAGGGGAAGCGCCCCACGCCCTTCCTATTCTACTGCGACATGGAGTGGCTTCGTTTACGTCGCATTCGTTATCGATGCGTTCGCGAGATATATTATCGGTAGGCGCGTCGGCCGGACTGCCTGCCACAGCCGATCGCCGTTCCCCGTGACCGTCTCTTTCACGGATGCGCATCACATTTCGGTCCATGATAGCAGAACAGATTGACATGAAACGGGGTCTGGAAATCAGGCCTCGGGAAGGACCTGATATGTGGCCACGGGTTCTTGCGGATGACGCAGATCGTATAGCCAGCCATCATCAGGATGTTCAGCTGCTTCTCGACATTGCCGCGTGTGCGATCGTCGCCGTCATATGTCGCTTCCATGACGATATAGGGTCGGTTCTTGGAAATGACGGCGTGGGCCCCTTGCAGGGCGCGGCTTTCGTATCCCTCGATGTCCATCTTGATGAAATGAACATGCTTGATTCCCTGTTCGGCGACATAGCGATCCAGAGTCGTTGAATGGACTTCGACCGTATCGGCGGCTGCGCCGTTCACGGGGTCTTTCATGCTCCAGCCCCCCAGATTCAACCGTCCTTCCAGGACAGGCACGCCCGCCATCATCGCATGATGGCTGACCTCTGCCTTGCTTGAAAGCGCAAGCGGACTGACGACGATATTGTTGGCATTGTTCAATTCGATATTGCGCAGCAGCCGCGTGCGGCTGATTGGCATCGGTTCGAAGGCATGTACGCATCCCTCCGGCCCCACCCGGCGGCCGAGAAGCAGACTATGCCATCCGATATTGGCGCCGATATCCAGGCAGGTCCATCCTCGCTGCACAACACTCCCCATCAAGGCGGTTTCCGCCGGTTCGTGCATGCCCTGGTTGATCAGTCGGTGCTGGAGACGGTCATTGTCTGCAAGGAACAGACGCAGTCCTTCGGCCTCATGAAGGCTGCCGTCGAGTTCCCATGCAGCGAGGTCCGAGGGGGTCGTTCTTTCAGCCATTGCGGTCTCTTCGGTAAAATGCGTCATTTTGCCGGAATCTTTTTCCAACTTGATAGGGTTCGTCCGGCGACTGTCTTAGCTGCTAACAACAGCATGAATTTCGTCCTCGTGAAAGGATTGCGGCTGGGGGGCGCCCGGTTGCAAAGGAAGGACGAGTGCGGAGCGCTCAGAGCTTCGTCGGGCCAAATCGTTTCCGAAAGAAATTATTTCGGAGACGAATGTATCATGATGAATTGAATGGCGCGTGTTGAAATATTAAATCCAATAAAAATCGGCGTTCCTCTTTCAAGAGATCATCCATTTGGACAAGACGTCATGAGAAAGAAGAATGTCATGATCCCGGATATGTCGCACATCGGGGCGTAGGACGCGCGTGCCGACGGCACAACTGTATTTCATCCCTGCGGCGACGGCCGTCAGCCAGTAGGCAGGGGTTGAGTAATCGGGAGGAAAGATTTCCAGCACGCGGGCACCGGGACGGCAGAAAACCAGATTGGCCAGACCGGCCCCGTGGGCAGCGATAATGCGCCTAGCCCCCCGGAAGAGGGCGATCTGTTCGGCAAGGGTCAGGGTTTCCGGATCGATCGAAACGAAGCCATTGCGGCTCAATCGACGCTGGTCGGCGCGGGACAGGATCAGGCGGCGGGTGCGCCGGCGTTCGATGATGATATTGCGAATTCCCGCGGGTCGGATGCGCCGTGCCAGCCGGGTTTGCAAAAAATCAGCGGCCCATCGGGCCCCGCCGTGCAACGCATGGGCGTACGACGATCGTATCGTGGATGTCGCGACAAAGTGGCGGAAGGCGACAATCGGGCGGTGTGTCTGGTCCGGATCTTTGGGGATTTCGATGATCTGCCCGGGTCCGATTCCCAGGGCGTCCAGGCTCTGTCGCTGGAAGGGGGCGAGGGCACGAGGAAAGACGAAGGTATGGTCCCGCAGGTTGGCGCCCGTCTGTTCCAGCAGATGGAGCCGCGGAAGCCAATCCAGCACCCAGTGGCAGTAATTATTGCCCACGAAATGGTCGTGAATCATCGCTACCCGTTCGATATGGATCCGCTCGCCCTTCAGGGCCGCGAGGCCTCCTTGCAGATACAGGCCGTCGTGACCGGGGCTGGACAGCGGAACGACGACATTGCGTCCGTCCTCTGTCCGCCGCAGACAGGTGGGCAGATCGTGGCGAAATGACAGTTCGAAGCCGGAGACATTCGACACATATCCGTCGATCGCAGGCAGATGACGCGCCGTCACATGGTCGGGCAGGGCCTGCGGGTGTTCGGGCGTCAGGCAATTCGGTGGTGGTAGTTCCGCGGTCCAGGCGTCAGTCAGCGGAACGATTTCGGCGACGTGCCGAATATCCAGAATATCAGGCGAACGGATGTCAGGTCGTGTCAGTTCCGGATGGTTAGCAAGATAATGATCGGAGAAGAGATCCGACAGATCGGCTCTATCATCGTGTCCCAGTAAACGGTTGATGGCAGGGCGTAAGCGCCGGGCAAGCGGTGGGTCCTGGGTGATCCTGGCGAAGAATTTTTCGAGGTCCGGGGGCTGAGACACATGTAGGACCTGTCAGAATTGGCGGGGTATGTGGTGTCCGCGGCGGGATTCGAACCCACGGCCCCAGGATTCATCCCACTTCGGCTTTCGCCGCCGCCATCGGGTGATGGCGTTCGTGGTCTGGACTGTCCCTTCACCTTGGGCCCGAGGGCCGTTAGGTGCTGCCCGTCCAGTCTCTACACCTTCCCGGCCGGAGCCGGGCTTGGCTCGGGATCGGCATGGCGCGCGGCCGCAGCGTTCCCCGAATTTGAGCAGATCCGTCACGAGGTTTCCCACCGCGACGCCCAATTTGAACCAGGAATCCTGTGCTCTATCCTGCTGAGCTACGCGGACACACAGATGCCTGTCTAGACGACCACCGGGATTCGGGCAAGCGTTCGTCGCCAAGGTTTCCGGGCGGGGAGGGACGGGCAGGGGCGATCAGCCGATGTGTGACGAGCGGAAGGCTTATCGTTCCCGCCGCAGCATCATCGCGGTGCCGGCCAGGCGGGCGATGTGACGGCGGCACAAGGTGAGGTCCGGCGCGCCGGTCTGCTTGCACTCCCGTTCCAGATGCTGGGTCTGCTCGGCGGCGTCCATCAGGCGGTCGGCGGTCCAGAGCGAGAGGGCCTGGCCGAAGGCTTCGGTGCGTTTGAAAAAGACCGGGGGACGCAGGCCGCGCATGGCATCGGCACGGCTCTGCCCCGAATCCATCGCGATTCGCGCCCGGCGCAGACGGTGCAGGTGCGAGAGTAGCGAGCGTGCGATGGCGATGGGGCTGGTGCCTTCGGCCAGGGCGCGTTCGATGGCCGTGTCGGCCGCCGCCCGGTCGCCGGCCGTCGCGGCGAAGGCCGCGTCCTCCAGCGACACGCCTGCGGCGTCGCCGATGCAGGTGCGCACGTCATCCAGCGAAAGCTGTCCGCCCCGGCCAGCATAGAGGGCCAGTTTCTCCACCTCGCCCCGCGTGGCGGCGCGGTCCGGGCCCAGAAGGCCGGCGAACCACGACAGGGCGTCCGGGTCGATCCGGATTTCCTCGGCGGCCAGCATCTGGCGGATCGATGCCTCCAGCGCCCGGCCTTCCTCGGGATAGCACGCGATGGCGGCCGCTTCGGCATGGGCCTCGACGAGCGTGCGCAGGCGCGAGCGCGAGGCCAGGCCAGGCGCTTCGACGATCACGAGCGTATCGGAGGGTTGTCCCAGGCAGTGCTTGAGGGGGGCCGTCATCGCATCCGTGGCGTCACGGACCCAGACGACGCGCCGCCCCCCGGTCAGCGACAGCGCGAAGACCTCTTCTTCCAGCCGGTCGGGGGCGTCGCGGTCCAGGACGGCGACCCGGAACGGATCGTCCAGGTCGGGCGCCACGGCCAAGGCGGCCGTGCGGGCGCGTTCGCGGACCAGGCCGGTATCGTCGCCGTGCAGCAGGATGACGCGCAAGGCCCCCGGTTCGCGCAGGATGCGGGCGGCCGAGCGCGCGTCGACCTTCACTGGTTGCCTATCGTTCCGTTCGCGGGCTGGCTCTCGCTCGTGCCCGAGGGGTTGGGGTTGGTGCGCCCGATCGCCATCGCGGGCATGCCGTCCTCGCCCACCGATTGCTCCTGTATGTCGGTGCTGGAATTGGGCATGACGTTGGGGTCGACATAGCTGGGCCGCGGGCCTGCCACGTGCTGCTGCGGGGGCGGGGCCTTGGTCCGGAACCAGATCGCGACCTGCTGGGTGATCCGTTCGGCCAGCGCATTGGCGACCCGCCGGGCCAGTGTGGCCTGGTTCAGGTTCTGGGCGAAATATTGTTCGTAGGTTTCGTTTTCGCCGTCCATGGCCTGGGCATCGCCCTGTGCCAGCACGACCGGAGCCGGCGCCACGGTCTGCAGGATCCAGTGGGCGTGGCCGGTGGCGCGGGTCCGGCCCGACGTATTGTCCTGATGGATGTCCAGGCTTTCGTTCATGACGAACGAACTGACCTGCAGTGTATAGCCGGTCGGGTTCTCGGGGGCCGATCCGGCCATGTCCTGTTGCAGGAACAGGCGCAGTTCCTGGCCGTACCGTTCCGGAATGCCGGCGACATAGACCTGTCGCAGCTTATCCGGAATCGTACCCCCATCCGCCGTTTCGCCGCTGCTGCCGTACAAGGGTTGAAAGCCGCATCCCCCGAGGGCCAGTAGCACAGCCGCCGCCACGGTCCGGTATGCGTACCGGAGGCAGGTCTGGCGGGACAAGGGGGAAAGGATCATCCGGTCAGCCCGCGATCACGAAATTGACGATACGGTTGGGCACGTGGATGCGCTTGACGATCTTTCGCCCGTCCAGCAGGCGCGCGATATTCGGTTCGGCCTCGGCCTGCGCCAGGATGTCGGCGGCCGGGGCATCGGGGGGGGCATCGATCGTGGCGCGCAGCTTGCCCATGATCTGGATCGCGATGGTCACCTGTCGGGCGACCAGCAGCGCCGGGTCGGTTTCGGGCCATGCGCGCTGAACGGCCGGCGCCTGGCCGGGCTCCAGGATCGAGAGCATTTCCTCGGCCTGGTGTGGAACCATGGGGGCCGTCAGCAGGCACAGGGTCCGCGCGGCTTCGCGGCGGGCGAAATCCATGCCGTCCTGTCCTGCCGTGCGCTCGGAATCGGCAAGGGCGGAGGTCAGTTCATGCAGGCGTGCCACGGCGACGTTGATGGCGAATCCGTCCAGCGCGTCGCCCACCGATGCAATCGTGCGATGGGTGATGCGCCGCAGCGTGTCGGCAGCGTCGGACAGGGTTTCGGGTCGTGCCGCGACGTCGGGTACGGTCTCGGCCACCGTGCGGACCGTACGGAACAGGCGCTGCAGGAATCGCGCGGCGCCCGATACCCCGGCCTCGGTCCACTCCATGTCGCGATCCGGCGGACTGTCGGACAGGACGAACCAGCGGGCGGTGTCGGCACCGAACCGTTCGATGATGGCGACCGGGGCGACGGTGTTCCGCTTGGATTTGGACATCTTCTCGACACGGCCGACCGTGACCGGCATGCCGGTATCGCGGCGGACGGCGCCGTCTCCCCGACGTTCCACCTCATCGGGGTACAGCCAGCTGCCATCGGCGTCGCGGTAGCTTTCGTGGTTCACCATGCCCTGGGTGAACAGGCCGTCGAACGGTTCGTCCAGGCCGACATGCCCGGTCTCGCGCATCGCGCGGGTGAAGAAGCGGGCATAAAGCAGATGCAGGATCGCGTGTTCGATGCCGCCGATATACTGGTCGACCGGCAGCCAGCCGTCGGCGGCCGCGCGCACGGTGGGGGCGGCGGCATGCGGCGCGGTGAAACGCGTGAAGTACCAGGAACTGTCGACGAATGTGTCGAATGTATCGGTTTCACGCGTGGCGTCGGCCCCGCAACGGGGGCAGGCGACATGTTTCCACGTCGGGTGATGTTCCAGCGGGTTGCCGGGACGGTCGAACGTCACGTCCTCGGGCAGGACAACCGGCAACTGGTCGTCCGGCACCGGCACCGCGCCGCAGGACGCGCAATGGATGACCGGGATCGGGCAGCCCCAGTAGCGCTGGCGCGAAATGCCCCAGTCGCGCAGGCGCCAGTTCACGACGCCCCGGCCGACGCCCATCCCTTCGAGGCGGGTGATCGCCTCGGCCTTGGCCTGGACCGTGTCCAGCCCGTCGAGGAACCCGGAGTTGAACAGCGTGCCGTCGCCATCCCATGCCTTGCCGGTGATGGTGAAATTCGTCGCGTCCTCGCCGGGCGGCAACACGACCGGGCGGAACGGCAAGTGGTAGGCATGGGCGAAATCGAGATCGCGCTGGTCGCCGCAGGGGCAGCCGAAGATTGCCCCGGTGCCATATTCCATCAGTACGAAATTCGCGATCCAGACCGGGAAGGTCTGATCGGGCGCGAAGGGATGGGATACGCGCAGGCCGGTGTCGAAACCGCGCTTTTCCGCGGTTTCGATCGCTTCCTCGGACGTGCCCAGGCGCCGGCATTCGGCAATGAAGGCGGCGGCTTCGGGGTTGGTCTGCGCGACCCGGGCGGCCAGCGGATGGTCGGCGGCGACGGCGATGAAGGCCATGCCGAACAGCGTGTCGGGACGGGTGGTGAAAACCTCGACGGAATCGAGGTCCGTGTCGAACCCGGCAGGCGGGCTGTGCAGCGCGAAGCGCACGCGCGCGCCGACCGACCGGCCGATCCAGCGTTCCTGCATGGTGCGGACCCGGTCCGGCCAGCGCGGCAGGTGCGACAGGCCGTCCAGCAGGTCGGGCGCGAACTTGGTGATCCGCAGGAACCATTGCGACAACTGCTTCTTTTCGATCAGGGCGCCCGACCGCCAGCCGCAGCCGTCGACGACCTGCTCGTTGGCCAGGACGGTGTGGTCCACCGGGTCCCAGTTCACCCAGCTTTCGCGCCGTTCCACCAGGCCGGCCTGGAGCATGTCCAGGAACAGCTTCTGTTGCTTGCCGTAATAATCGGGCAGGCAGGTCGCGATTTCACGATCCCAGTTGAACGAGAAGCCCAGGCGCTTGAGCGTTCCGCGCATGGTGGCGATATTATCCAGCGTCCAGATGCGCGGATGCACGCCGCGTTCCCGCGCCGCGTTTTCGGCGGGCAGGCCGAACGCGTCCCACCCCATCGGATGCAGGACCGAATAGCCGCGCGCGCGCTTGTAGCGCGCGACGACATCGCCCAGCGTGTAGTTGCGGACATGACCCATGTGGAGCTGTCCCGACGGGTAGGGAAACATCTCCAGCACGTAATATTTCGGCCGGTCGGCGGGGGGGACGTCGGGCACGTCGAAGGCCCCCGCCCGTTCCCATTCCGCCTGCCAGCGCGGCTCGGCGGTGCGGAAATCATATGGGGCGGGGGAGATCTCGGTCATGATTTCGGTCCGGGGCGCGTGGGCCCTGATAGGCGGAAGAAGGGAAGGGCGGCCAGGCGCGCGGCCGGGTCACCGGTGCGGAACGGAAAGGTCGTGGCCCCGTCCCGGTACACGCGCGCCGGGACGGGGGACGGGATCAGTGGCCGCCGCCGTCGGCGCGCAGCTGCCGCGCACGGGTCAGGATCTTGGAGGTGATGTCCGACACGGTGTTCGGCGCGACCGGCGTATCCATCCATTGCCCATCCGTCAGGGCCTGACGGAAGACCGAGACCCGGATCGCGTCGGACCGCAGGTTGCGCGACAGGACATACGCCGTGATCTTGAACCGTTCGTTCTTCGTCGCGGGCGGAGTGTACCAGTCGGTGAGGATCACCCCGCCGACGGCGTCGGCCGAGGCGAAGGGCATGAAGGACAGCGTGTCGATCGCGCCCCGCCACAGATAGGCATTGACGCCGTTGTTGGCGAGCTGGTCGTCGCCGCCGTTCGCCGACCGGTCTTCGTTGATCAGGTGGTTGCGGGGCAGGGCCAGGCCGGTATCGCCGCGGTGCGACGAGCCCGAGCAGGCCGACAGACCGGCCATGACGGGGACGAGGAGCATGGCGGAACGCACGCGCCCCCATGGCGAGAGGGCACGGCGAATGGCGACGAATGGCGGTCGAACGGTCATGATGCCCCTGTGGCCCCCTCGGGTATGGACCCGTATATGGACCGGCCGCCGTGGCGTATCCTGCCTGCTTCGGCGACGAGCGTGCCACGGTCCTGCCGGTTTAGATGCCGCCTTCATATCCCGGCCCGCCAGCCCCGCCAAGTCGCCCGGCGATTTTCTCGATTTTCTCCTGTCGGCGCGGGGATCCGGCTAGGCCTGTGCGGTCCCGGATTCGGACGCCTGCGCCCACAGCACCAGCAGCAGTGCCAGAAGCGCCAGGGCCGCGCCCACGACCGGCAGCCCGCCATATGACCATGCGGTCGGCACGACCATGCCGCCGATCCAGGCCCCTACGGCATTGCCCAGGTTGAAGGCGCCCTGGTTGAGCGTGGAGGCCATGTTCGGCGCCTCGGCCGCCTGCTGCACCACCCGGTATTGCAGCGGCGGGATGAGAGTGAAGACGATCACCCCCCACAGGAACAGCGTCGCCATCGCCGGCACCGCCATCCGGCTGGTCACGAGAAAGGCCAGCAGCACGACGATCGAAGCGACCAGGGTCATGATCACCGACGGCAGCAGCTTCCAGTCCGCCAGACGGCCGCCCAGCAGGTTGCCGATGGTGATGCCGGCCCCGAACAGCAGCAGGGCGATGGTGACCAAATGCGGCGACAGGCCGGCCCGGGTCTGCAGGAACGGGGCGATATAGGTGAACACGCTGAACAGGCTGGCAGAGCAGACGGTCGAGATCACCATGGTCAGCAGCACCTGCGTCCGGCGCAGCACGCGCAGTTCGGCCAGGACGCGGGCGGGCGGATGCCCGTCGCCGCCCGGCAGCAGCGCCGCGATCGCCAGCAGGGCCACGACCCCGATGGCGCACACTGCCCAGAAAGTTGCGCGCCATCCTGCCCATTGGCCCAGTGCCGTGCCGAACGGCACCCCGAACACGTTGGCCAGCGTCAGCCCGGCGAAGACGAGGGACAGCGCCTGTGCCCGCTTTTCACGGGGCACCAGGTCGGCCGCCACGATGGCGGCGGTGCCGAAGAATGCGCCGTGGCAGAATGCGGTCATCACGCGGGCCACCATCAGCAGGCCATATCCCGGCGCCAGGGCGCAGAAGAGGTTGCCGAAGATGAACATGCCCATCAGCACCAGCAGCGCAGTCTTGCGCCGCAGCGGCGCGGTGGCGACGGCCACGATCGGCGCGCCGACCGTCACCCCCAGTGCATAGCCCGAGACAAGCTGTCCCGCGGCGGGAATCGACACATGCAGGCTGGCGGACAATTGCGGCAGCAGGCCCATGATGACGAACTCGGTCGTCCCGATACCGAAGGACGCCAAGGCAAGCGCAAGGAGGGGCAGGGGCACGATGATGGGTTCCGGAGAAGGGGCATCGCACAGGAAGGGGCGATGCGGACGTCCTTCTTCTCTGTTCCGTTTCGCTTGAAAAGAGTGTTCATGCGGCCGCGGATCGAAGCATGTGGGTAGCGACGTTTTCGCCACATGCGCGTTGAGGCATGGGGTGTTGCGAAATGCTGCGGGGCCGGCGATGCAGGGGGCACACGGTCGAGGTGTTGCGCGCGCCTCCAATGACAAGAAAGCAGGACGAGGGTGGTACGGGTGACGGGCGTGAAGAGGCGGCGGGCCGGACAGGGACGTGGGTGCAGGGCCCTGGCGGTCGTGATGGCGGTCAGTGTTGCCATGATCGGGGACCGGGGGATTGCGTCGGCCGGAGGCGTCGAACGGCCGGCCAGGCTGGCGGCCCTGCTGGCGCGCCTGACGCCGGAGGATAAGCTGGCGCTTGTGCAACTTCGCATGCCCCGTCCCCAGGCGGGCCAGCCGACCATCGTCGCCCTGCCGGGCATTCCCAGGGTCGGCCTGCCGACGGTGCGCATGGCACTGGAGGACGCAGGGGGCGCCGCATCGCCCCTGGCGCTGATGGCAAGCTGGGATGTCGGACTGGCGCATCGGGTCGGGCAGGCGTCTGCCCGATCGGTGCGGGCGACCGGGCAGGCGATCCTGCCGGTGGGGGGTGTCGGCCCGACGGGCGCCGGACGTGCGCGCGATGGCGAGGACCCGTTGCTGGCCGGCAGTGTGATGGGGGCGATGGCCGCCGGCCTGATGTCCGGCCATGTGCTGCCGTTGTTCGGGGGTGACGATGCCGGTACCGGCGCGACGCCCCCAAGCATGACCGAGGATCGGATGCTGGGCCTCTACCTGGCGATCGGACAGGCCCGTGGCGGGGGGATCCTGTGCCGGGCCGTCGTTGCCGCCGCCCATCCGTGCGGCGACATGGACGGGATGGGGCGGACGATACGTGACGGCTGGCGATTCGGCGGCATGGTCGCCGAAGTCGCGGACCGCGAGGCCGATGGCGACGGGGCGTCGCGCCTGCCGTTCCTGCTGGCGAGCATCGCCGACGGGGTGGACCTGGAGGGGGCGCCAGCTGCGGACGGCCTGTATGTCGTGGCGCTGCGCCAGGCCCTGCGGACCGGGGCCGTGCCGTGGACCCGGCTGGATGCGATGGCGGAGCGGATCCTGCGGACCCTCGACGAATCGGGGGTGATCGATCGGCCGCCGCCTTATGTCGCCCCCCATGGCGCATCGAGCCCGGCATCCGCGCGCGACCCGCTTCTGGATGAGGAGGTGGCCGAGGGTGCGGTCCTGCTGCAGAACGAGAATGCCGTCCTGCCGCTGGGCGGGACGCAGGCCGCGCCGGTCCTGGTGGTCGGCACGAACGGAACGCACGATGCGGCGCGCGCGGTGGCGGAGGCGATGCGGCGTACGGGCCTGGGCGTTCGTGTGGCGGCCGATTCTCCGGGTGACGGCGTGGTGGCTGCCGACGCGGCGAAGGCGGACCGTGTGCTGGTCTTTTCCGACGGGCCCCAGGATGACCGACTGATCGCCGCGATCGCCGGCAATGGCGGCCATGTCGTAGTCGTCCTGCTGTCCGACGATCCGGATCGGCCGATGCCGTGGCTGGACCTGGTCGACGGTGTCGTGCAGGCCTGGTCGTGGCGTGGAGGCGGTGCGTCGGCGCTGGCGGCGCTTCTGACCGGGCAGAGGGATTTCGCTGGACGGCTGCCGGCGACCTTCACGGGCGGCCGTGCGCCAGCCGATTTCGGCCGGGCCGGATACAAGGCGTTCGACCGCGCGCATGTCGCGCCGCTCTTCCCCTTTGGATACGGCCTGTCGAATCGGGCGCGCTTCGCCTATTCCGATTTGCGCGTCACCCGCGACGGGACGCGGCTGGTCGTGTCGTTCGGTGTGACGAATGCCGGCAGCGGCGCCGGCCGGGACGTGCCGCAGGTCTATCTGGACCTGCCGGCCGGGGCGGGGGACGCGCCCAAGCGGCTGGTGGGCTGGCGTACGGTGCAGTTGGCGCCGGGGCAGGGCGCGCATCTGTCGGTGGGCATCGATGCGCATCTGCTGGGCCATTGGAATGCGCCGACCCTGGAATGGGTCGTGCCGGCGGGTGATTACGCCGTCTCGCTGGGGCCCCATTCGGCCAATCTGGTGCGGCAGGTCGCCCTGCATCTGCCGGAAATGCACGTGCCCGGCACCCTGCCCCCCGTGCTGGCGGCGGATTCTACTGTCCGGGACGAATGACCATGCAGGCCAGGCCCTGCTGGCGCAGCGTGGAACAGGCCGAGGCCGCGCTGCCCTGCGCAAGCCCGGACAGGCGGGCGCGATAGAGGGCACGGCCGGCCAGGGGGACGGGCTGCACGACGCTGCGTGCGCCGTTCAGGGCGGTGAACGCCGCCTGTCGGGCCATGGTATTGGCAAAGCGGGCCTGGCCTTCCGACGTGAAGGCGCCCACCTGGACCGCCCACTGGCCGTAATTCACGCCGTCCGACGGCAGCACGTGCGGCGCGGCGGGCATGCGGATCACGGCAGGCACGATGCGCGGCGCGGATGCGATCGGAGGGGCGAGGACTTCGGGCACGGTCGGGCTGGGCGGCGGAAGCGTCCCTGCTGGGCCTGACGCCGGCGGGCATGGCGCGTCGGGGTCATATGCCGAGTCCGGATTCTGCGCGCACCGCGCGGCGCGCCCGATCCGTGCACGGGGGACGTACGCCGCGTATTGCACGGGCTGACCGCCGGTCGGATTGGCGATGGTCGGGGTAACGACTACCGGCAGCGCGGGCGATGCGGGACGGGTGGCGGACGCCATGACGATCGGCAGGGCCGTCGGCGAGGCCGATACCATCTGCGTGGCCCCGCCATAGGCGGCGAGCGGGCCGCTCAGGGCGACGGCATTGCCCAGGTTGGGTGTCACCGACGCCAGGTAGTTGACGGTTTCGTTCGGCAGGGCGCGCCCGGTCTGCAGATAATCGTCCAGCCGCTGGGGTCCGGCATTATAGGCCGCAAGGAAGCCCGGCGCGCCGTATCGGTCGTACATCTGACGGAGATAGGCGGTCCCCGCCAGGATATTGTCATGCGGTTCGTACGGATCGGGGCCCAGCGCGTTCTGCTGCTGCATGTCCGCGTAGGTCTGCGGCATCAGTTGCATCAGGCCCATCGCCCCGGCGGACGAGGTGATGGGCTCGCCGTCCAGATATTCGTGGCCGCCCGATTCCTGCTGGATGACCGCCCTGATCCACTCCTGCGGGACCGAGAAGCGCGATGATGCATCGAGGATATAGGGCCGCCAGGGATCCTCGGCCGGGCCGGGTGCGCGATAGGCCCCGTTGCGGGCGTAATAGCGGGAATAGCGCGACGCTGGCCCGCTGCTGCAGGCCGCCAGCGATGCCGCCGCGCACAGCAGCGACAGACGGATCGCCGCCCCCCGCGCGACATTGCCGCGCCCGCCGGATGCACGCGGCGCGTCGGTGGGGGCGGTGCAATCGGATGGCATGGGGCGTCCGGCCATGGCGGCATGCTGCGCCCGGGCAGCGTTTCGCGCAATCCTGCGCGCGGGGGCGGCCGGAGCCTGCTTGGAAATGCGCGTCGGATCGCCAGCTGCGCGCATTTCCAGACAGGCGTTCAGATCAGGCACAGGCCGGCCAGTTCGCGGCGCAGGGCCTCGGGCAAGGCGCCGCCCGCGCCGGTCGTGCCGCCGAAATCGGCGGGCGCGTCGGCAGGGGACAGGTAGCGCCAGCCCTGGAACGGCCGCATCGGTCGCGGCGTGACCGGGACGATCGACGGGTCCAGCACCACCAGGGCGCAAGCCGCCCCATCCTCACGCACATCGGGGCGGATGTCCACGACCCGCTGGCGGCACAGGATCATCCCGCCGATGACGCGGTAGAGCGACCCGCCAGCCAGGATGTCCTCCGCCCGGCGAGGGAACATCCGGGTCCGCAGCCAGGGACGTCCGTCCATGCGCGTGCCGTCCAGCCCGTCGCCGGCGCCGTCCATCATCGTCTGCTGCCGATGCGCCAGGTCGTCGAGGGACGTGATCCCGACCGCGAGCTTGACCAGGTGGAGCATGATTGCGGGGCGTGTCCTCAGTGGTGGACGGGTGCGGCGTGTACTGGCACGTCACTTTGGGCCTGACGAAGGAACGTGTCGAGGAATCGCCGCGAATCGATGGACTGCACGATCCGGACCTTGCGCACGCCCATCGCCTTGGGGGCCGTCTGGTCGGGCCAGACATAGGCGTGGCCGTAATTCGGGCCCTTCGAGATATCGATGTCCATGTAGGCTTCGACCGACGCGGTGACCAGGGTGGGATCGGCGGCGATCGCGGTGGCCATCTCGTCCCACATCGGCAGCGGGTCGTAATAGGCGCCGATATAGTCGGTCATCGGCGTCTTCTTCCGCATGATCTGCTTCAGATAGTCGCGCGTCATCATCAGGTCGTTCGACACGTTGCCGACGACCGTGATCGCCGCCCACGGCGCGGTCAGCGTGATATGGGCGGCCTCGGGGTCGAAGATCATGTTGAAGTCGGACGCGAAATCCGCGTTCCCGGTCACCGATTTCATGCTGGTGTCCAGCAGGCCGCCCATGAACACCAGTTGCCGGGCGGTGGCGGCGAAGGTCGGGTCGATGCGGATCGCCAGCGCCAGGTTGGTCAGCGGTCCGGCGGCGACGATCGTGACCTGGTGCGGATGGGCATGGACCTGGCGGATCAGGAACAGCGCGGCGCTTTCATCGACGGGACGCATCGTCGGGTCGCCTTCCTTCTGGTGGGGCAGCGGCGGCTGGACCGACGGCGTGCCGTCGATCGATCCGATTCCGCCCCATGCGCCTTTCCATGGGATGATGCCGAATTGCTGTTCGCGCAGGCGCATCATGGGCACGCTGTTGATCAGCGGATAGACGGCGCCGTCGGCCACGGGGACGTCGGTCCGGCCGATGATTTCCAGGAACCGGCGCAGATGGGCGGATTCCTGGTTTTCCCAGGCGTCGCCGCTGGCGATCGTGAAGCCCAGGACCTTCACGGCAGGATTGAACAGCAACGGAATGATGGATTGCTGGTCGGACCCGCCCGGACCCAGGAAATCATTGTCCTCGATCACCAATTGCGGTTCGGCGGCCCGCGCCGCCGATGATGTCCCTCCGGCCAGCAGGCCGGCGGCCAGCAATGCCGCCGCCCCCCGTCGCAGCATGTCGGGGACGGAACGATGGCGGGCGCGGGAGGGGAAGGGGGTCATGCGGGTCCTGTGAGACGGTGGGTGGGGCGTCGGACGGGCGCCCTTACAGCACCAGCGCCGCCAGCAGCGCCTCCAGCCGGAGGCGACCCGACGACGTGGCGCGCAGGATCGTCCCGTCCGGCGTTGCGTCGCGGCGAAGATAGCCTTCTTCCGTCGCCGCTTCCAGAATGGCGGGATCGAGGGCGTCCGCCATCGCGAGTCCGGTGCGCCGGGCGAATCGGGCCTCGTCGATTCCCTCGGTCAGGCGCAGGCCCATCAGCAGCATTTCGCGCGCGCGGTCGCGGGGGGACAGGATTTCGTCCTGCATCAGGCCCGTGCCGTGGCGCTCGACCCGCTCGGCCCAGGGTTCGGGCGCGCGGTGGCGGCGGGTGGCGTGCAGGTTGCCATCCAGCGTCATGCGGCCATGCGCGCCGGGACCGATACCCAGATAATCGCCATAGCGCCAGTAGGTCAGGTTATGGCGGCTCTCAGCCCCCGGCCGCGCGTAGTTCGAAACCTCATAGCCCAGCAGGCCGTGGCGGGCGGCCACGCTGGCGGTTTCCTCATACAGGCGGGCGGCGTCGTCCTCGTCGGGCAAGGCCAGCAGGCCCTGGCGGTGCAGTCCCTCGAACCGGGTGCCGGGCTCGATCGTCAGCTGGTACAGGGACAGATGGTCCGAGACGAGCGACAACGCCCGGTCCAGTTCCGCCCGCCAGTCCGCCAGGGACTGGCCGGGGCGGGCATAGATCAGGTCGAAGGAAATCCGGTCGAACAGGGTGCGCGCCAAGTCCAGCGCGGCGACGGCCTGCACCGCCGAGTGCTCCCGTCCCAGCAGGCGCAGTGCCGCCTCGTCCAGACTCTGGATCCCCAGCGAGATCCGGTTGACCCCGGCGTCGCGAAACGCGCGCAGGCGCTGGGCCTCGACGCTGGTGGGGTTGGCCTCCAGGGTGATTTCCAGGTCCGGGGCCGCGTCGAACAGGGCGCGGGCGTCCGCGATCAGGGCGGCAACGGTGTCGGGCGCCATCAGCGAGGGCGTGCCGCCGCCGAAGAAGATCGAGGCCAGCCGGCGTCGTCCGCCCTGGGCGTTCAGGCGCGCGGCCTCGTGCGCCAGTTCGCGCCGCAGCGCCGCGGCGAAGCGGGCCTGCGGGATGATGTCGCGGACATGGCTGTTGAAATCGCAATACGGGCATTTGGCCAGGCAGAATGGCCAGTGCACATAGAGCGCCAGGGGCTCGGCCCCGGCGGGCAGGATGGCGTCAGATGGCAAGCCGCACGCCCAGTTCGACGACGCGGTCCGGCGGGATGCGGAAGAATTCTGTGGCGGGGGTGGCATTGCGCGCCATCAGCAGGAACAGCGACATCCGCCAGCGCGACATCTTCGGCACCGAGGAACGGACCAGCAGTTCCCGGCTGGTGAAGTAGGACGCCTGGAGCACGTCGAAATCGATGCCGTTGGCCTTCAGGTCTTCCAGCGCGCGGGGCAGGTTGGGCGTTTCCATGAAGCCGTACCGCAGGATCACGCGATAGATGTTCGGGGCCAGTTCCTGCAACGCGACGCGATGGCCGCGCGCGGCCTCCGGCTGGTCCAGGGTCTGGACGGTCACGAACAGCACATGTTCATGCAGCACCTTGTTGTGCTTCAGATTGTGCAGCAGGCAGGTCGGTACGAATTCGGGCGTGGCGGTCATGAACACGGCGGTGCCGGGCACGCGGATGGTGCGCGATTGCGGCAGCCGGGCGAGGAACGAATTGACCGGCAGGCTGTCCAGTTTCTGCCGGCTCATGATCAGGCCGCGGCCGCGTTTCCACGTCGTCATCATCAGCGTCAGCGTGATGCCCAGCAGGACGGGCACCCAGCCGCCCTGCGGGATCTTCAGCGCGTTGGACGCGAAAAAGACGCTGTCCATGATGAAGAAGCCGCCGAACGTCGCGACGGCCGCCGGGCGCGACCAGTGATAGAGCCTGCGGAACGCCACCATCGCCAGCACGCAGGTGCACATGAACGTGCCCGTCACCGCAATGCCGTAGGCCGAGGCAAGGGCATCCGAGCTGCGGAACGAGACGACCAGCAGCAAGGCGCCGACCATCAGGAACCGGTTGAATTCAGGCAGGTAGATCTGCCCTTCCTCGTTCTTGTTGGTATGGGTGATGCGCATGCGCGGCAGGTAGCCCAGCTGGATCAACTGCCGGCACAGGGAAAACCCGCCCGAGATCCCGGCCTGGCTGGCGATCACCGTCGCCATCGTCGACAGCACGATCATCGGGATCTGCATCCAGTGCGGACCCAGCAGGAAGAACGGATTGTTCAGCGCGGACGGGGTGGCGATGATCAGGGCCCCCTGGCCCAGGTAATTCAGGGCCAGGCAGGGCAGGACGCAGAACAGCCACGCATAGCGGATCGGCTGCCGGCCGAAATGGCCCATGTCCGCATAGAGCGCTTCCGCGCCGGTGACCGACAGTACCACCGACCCCAGCGCGATGAACGACAGCCAGCCGTGAAACGCGATGAAGCGGATCGCGTAGACCGGGGAAATCGCCATCAGGATGCCGGGATGGCGCAGGATTTCCAGCGCGCCGAGGATGCCCAGCATGCTGAACCACACCAGCATGACGGGTCCGAAGACGGTGCCGACCTTGCCGGTGCCGTAGGACTGCACCGAAAACAGCCCGATCAGGACCAGGATCGCCAGGGGAATCACCAGCCCGTGGGCGGCGGGAAAGCTGACCTCCAGCCCCTCGATGGCGGACAGGACCGAAATTGCGGGGGTGATCAGCCCGTCGCCGAAGAAGAGACAGGCCCCCGCGATGCCCACCATGCCCAGGAGCAGCTTCAGCCGGTTGTTTTCAGATACGCGCTGCGCCAGCGACATCAGCGAGATGATGCCGCCTTCGCCGTTGTGGTCGGCCCGCATGACCAGCAGGACGTACTTGACGGTGACGATCAGGATCAGGGACCAGATGATCAGGCTTTCGACCCCCAGCACCTCCCACGGTTCGATCTGGTGATGCTGCGAAACGATCATGACGGTGGAACGCAGGGCGTAGAGCGGGCTGGTGCCGATGTCGCCGAACACCACGCCCAGCACGACCATGAGGGCCGCGAAGCCGACCGGATTGGCGGCATGTTCGTGCTGGTCGGCACCGAATTCCGTAACCTGCGGAGCCTTTCTGGCCGGCGAGCTGTCCCCGGGTGCGTGCGGCCCGGCCGGGGCGGCGGGCGTGGGTCCGGGGGCGGGATCGCCCGAGGCTGGCGTCATGTCGTGACGTCTCCGCTGTTCAGGTAGGGGGAACGGCGGGCAGGCCGACCTTGTCCTCGCATAGCGTCATGATCCGGGGGCGGCAAGGTGAGTTGCCGGGACCCGCCCATTCGCAGGAGCCGGAGGCCGATGGCCGAAGATCGCGCTGCCGACGCGCACATGGGTCGCCCCTGCGGCGATCGCCGCCTCGAAATCCGCGGACATGCCCATCGACAGGACGGTCAGGCCATGATGGCCGCCCAGTTCCGCCAGGTAGCGGAAATGCGCGGCGGGATCCCGGTCGGCCGGCGGGATGCACATCAGCCCGCGCACCGCGTCGCCGAACCGGCGGCGGCAGGCCGTGACGAAGGCATCGGCCTCGTTGCGCGGGACGCCGGACTTCTGGGCCTCGTCGCCGGTATTGACCTGCACCAGCAGGTCCGGCAGCCGCCCCGCGCGGTCGGCGGCACGCGCGATCGCGTCGGCCAGCGCCGGGCGGTCCAGGCTTTCGATCATGTCGGCGATCCGCACAGCATCCAGCGCCTTGTTGGTCTGCAGGCCGCCGATGACGTGCAGCCGCATGTCGGGCCATTCGGCGCGCAGGGGCGGGAATTTCGCCACGGCTTCCTGCACGCGGTTTTCGCCGAATACCATCTGGCCGGCCTGCAGGGCGGCGATGACGCTGGATTGCGGATGGAATTTCGAGACGGCGACCAGGGTCACCCCCGCGGGGTCGCGCCCCGCCTGCCGTGCCGCGGTGGCGATCCGGGCGCGGATGTTCGCCAGCGCCCCGGCCACGGCTGTGCCGGAGGCGGCTGGTGCATCGGTCGCGGGCGCCTCGGCGACGGGCGCGGCGGGGTCGGGCAGGGACGGGATCATCGCGTTACGGTTGGCCCGGCAGGGCCACGGGTCAAGGGGGCCGGGGGGTCTTTCGTGCGGCCGGGGCCGGTTTTCGGGGCTGGGGGCTGGCGGCGCCGGCCGGGTCGTGCCATCAGCGCACGCTTCGAACCGTCGTGCGGTGACGCACGCCTCGAACCGTCGTGCGGTGACGCACGCTCGAAACGTAATCCAGGGACTGGGAAAAGGGCGAGGCCGCAGGATCATGAGCCAGGGACCAAGGAGCCGGCCGCGCGTGGCCGACACCGATCCGACGCGCGATATCGCCTTCGACATCGTCCTGGGCGTCGTCGAGCACCGGCGGATGCTGGAAACCAGCCTGGAGCATTCGCCGGCGGCGAAGGACGCGGATGCGCGCGACCGCGCGGCGGCGCACCGGCTGGCGGCCACCGTCCTGCGGCACATGGGCACGGCCGGTATGGTGCTCGAACCCTTCCTGAAGAAGGAGCCCCCTGCGCCCGTGCGCGTGGTGCTGCTGATCGGCGTCGCGCAGCTTCTGCTGCTGGACACCCCGGCGCACGCGGCCGTCGGCACGGCGGTGTCCCTGGCGCGTCGGCGGGGCCTGACGCCATTCGCGGGCCTGGTGAATGCGGTGCTGCGCCGCGTCGCGCAGGCGGGCAGCGGCGCGCTGGAGGGGCTGGATCAGGCCCGACTGGACGTACCCCCCTGGCTGTGGAGTTCGTGGGGCGAACTGGCCCGCCCGGTGGCCGAGGCCCTGGGGCAGGAGGCTCCGCTTGACCTGACCCTGCGGCCCGGCGCCGCCGGTCCGCCCGATGGGATCATCCTGCCGACGGGCAGCGTGCGCCTGCCGGCGGGAACCCGCGTCGCCGACCTGCCGGGCTATGCCGACGGGGCGTTCTGGGTGCAGGACGCGGCGGCGGCCCTGCCGGCACGCCTGCTGGCCGTCCGCCCCGGCGAGCGGGTCGCCGACCTGTGCGCGGCGCCGGGGGGCAAGACGGCGCAGCTGGCGCTGGCCGGCGCCGACGTCACGGCGGTGGAGCGGGAGCCCGGGCGGATGGCGCGCCTGCGCGAAAATCTGGATCGGCTGGGACTGATCGAACGCGTGGTGACGGTGCAGGGCGACGCGGTCGCGTGGCGGCCGGACATCCCGCTGGACGCCGTCCTGCTGGATGCACCCTGTTCGGCAACGGGCACGGCGCGCCGGCATCCCGACGTGCTGTGGATCAAGCGTCCGCGCGACCTGGCGGCCCTGACCGCGGGGCAGGACCGCCTGCTGGCGGCGGCGCGGGACATGCTGCGTCCCGGCGGGCGCCTGGTCTATGCCGTGTGCTCGCTCCAGCCCGAGGAAGGGCCGGAGCGCGTTCGCGCGGCGATCGCGATGGGGCTGGAGCCCGACCCTTTCACGCTGGAGGAGCTTGCGGCCCTGCCCGAGGCCCGGACGCCCGAAGGCTGGCTGCGGACACATCCCGGGCTGTGGGCGGAGCAGGGCGGCATGGACGGGTTCTTCGCCGCGCGGTTTCGCCGTCGCTAGGATAACGTGATCGGGCGGTACGGCGCAGCGCGCACGCAACCGCTTGCACCGAGGCTGTGATTTCCTGTTACACTATGGCCATGCCTGCTCATTTTCCTCCCCTCGTCGCCCCCAGTGTCCTGTCGGCCGATTTCTCCCGCATGGCCGAGGAAGTGATTGCCGTCGAACGCGCGGGTGCGGACTGGCTGCACCTGGACGTGATGGACGGCCATTTCGTGCCGAACCTGTCGTTCGGCTCGCAGTTGATCAAGGCGCTGCGGCCGCAATCCGGCCTGGTGTTCGACGTGCATCTGATGATCGCGCCGGTCGACCCGTACCTGGAAATGTTCGCCCGCGCGGGGGCCGACCATATCCATCTGCATATCGAGGCCGGGGCGCATACCCATCGGTCGCTTCAGCATGTGCGCGCGCTGGGGGTCAAGCCGGGCATCGCCCTGTGCCCCGCCACCCCGCCCGAGGCGGTGGCCGAGGTGCTGGACCTGGTGGACATGATCCTGGTCATGACGGTCAATCCGGGATTCGGCGGTCAGAAATTCCTGACCAGCCAGCTGGACAAGATCCGTACCCTGCGGCGCATGGCGGACGCGACCGGACGGGATATCCGCATCGGCGTCGATGGCGGCGTGGATGTCGAGACCGCTGCCCTGGCCACGGCGGCCGGCGCAGACATGCTCGTGGCCGGCACGTCGGTCTATGGCCAGCCGGATTACGGCCGGGCGATCACTGCCTTGCGCGAGGCGGGACGACGGCCCGAATGACGAAAACCGGGCTTGCGGTCGTCGGGAGGATGACCGGACGCCGTGGGATGAGAGGGGCCTGATGGTCCTGCGACGATGGAGCCAGGATGCGCGCCTTTCGCTGGCGCGCCTGCCGTCCCTGGCGGGGCTGGGCCGCGTGCCGCCTGCCCCCGTTCACGCGATTCGCGACCTGTGGCCCGGCGACCCCGCGTCGGGCGCGCGCCTGGTAAAGGGCAGCCTGACCCATGCCGGCGTCACCCGCCGCATCGGTCCCGGCCGGTGGGAAGATCTCTCCTACCCCGAGCGTTTCCGTGCCCATCTGCATGGATTTACCTGGCTGCGCGACCTGCGTGCCGTTGGCACCGATTCGGCGCGGCTGCAGGCGCGGGCGTTGGTCAATGACTGGCTGTCCCACCCGCCGACCGACCCGATGGTTCGCGATTGCGCGGTGACGGGGGCCAGGCTGGCGTCCTGGCTGGGCCATTACGATTTCTTTGCCGCGTCCGCCGACGACGCCTTTCGCCAGCGCCTGATGACGCGCCTGTTGACCGAGGGCCGGACGCTGGCCGCCCTTCTGCCGCCCGATTCGCATGACTGGCGGGTGCTGACGGCGTTCAAGGGCCTGCTGGCCGCGGCGGTCGCGATGCCGGACCATAACGGTTTCCTGGCCCGCTTCATGCGCTATATCGACGGAGAACTGGCGCGTCAGGTCCTGCAGGACGGATGTCATGTCCAGCGCAGTCCGGAGATCCAGTTCCTGGCGCTGCGCGAACTGGCGGAAATGCGGGTGATGCTGCAGGCGGCGCAGATCGCGGTGCCGGATTCCCTGGCCCTGGCCCTGGACCGGATGAGTCCGGTGCTGCGGGCGCTGCGACATGGCGATGGCGGCCTGGCGCTGTTCAACGGCAGCCATGCCGGCAGCGTCGCGATGATCGAGATGGTCCTGTCGCAGGCGACGCGGGCGCGGGTGGTTGCGACGGCGATGCCCGATGGCGGTTTCATCCGCCTGCAGGTCGGGCGCTCGCTGCTGCTGGTCGACGCCGCCGCACCGCCGCCGCCGGGCTTCGACGAAGAGGCCCATGCCGGTACCCTGTCGTTCGAGTTTTCGGTCGCGCGGCAGCGGCTGATCGTCAATTGCGGGGCCGGCCAACTGCCGGAATGGCGTCGTGCCCTGCGCGAGAGCGCCGCCCATTCGCTGCTGGTCCTGGAAGACAGCTCGTCCTCCGATTTCGCCCCGCAGGGCGGGATCCAGCGGCGCCCGGCGCATGTGACGGTCGAACAGTTTGCGCAGGACGGGTCCCATTGGCTGGATCTGGCCCATGACGGCTATCATGCGTCGTTCGGGGCATCATGGCGGCGACGTCTCTACCTGGGCGACGGCGGCGAGAATTTACGCGGCGAGGAGGTCGTGGAGGGTGAGCGCCTTCAGTCCTTCGTCTTGCGGTTCCATCTGCATCCGTCGGTCGAGGCCGAACTGGATGCCGACGCCCAGGTGATCGTTCTGGATGTCGGCGGACGAATCTGGCGATTCCGCGCGGATGGCGGCATCGTCGGCCTCGAGGAAAGCGTCTATTTCGGCGGGACGGCGCCGGAACGGACCCGTCAGATCGTCGTCAGGGTCCGGCCCGGCGACGGGGAGGGGCCGGCCGAGTCCCCCCCGATCGCGGTGGAGACAGAACCGGGGACCGAAATGGCTGGAGAATCGCCCGGGACCGAAAGCGCCGAAAACGGCGGGGTGGCTCCAGTTGCCACCGAGGACTCTGCATCCGAACAGCCGGCAGCCGAGGAAGCCCCCGCACCTGCGCCATCGACGCCGGAGGTTGCCGCGAGTGGTCCGACGGAGGCCGGGGGACGGACGCGGCAGGTCGTGCGCTGGGCCCTGATGCGGACCGATGGCTAAGGGTCTGTCTGTAAAAGCGCACGGGCGGCGATCCGACGTGCGTTTTCCGGGTTCCGCTCCACCCCCGTGAAATACGCGCCGGGCGTGCCACACAGCGCTGCACTTCTGCCCGGCAGGTTTTCCTGAAAAGCAGTTTCCGAGGGCCGCTTGCCGGAACGATGAAGATTCTCGAGATCACGAACGTCGATTTTTCTCTGCGGCATTTCCTGCTGCCGCTGATGCGCGGCCTGCGTGCGCGCGGGCACGAGGTTGTCGGCGTCTGTGCGGATGGGGCATTGCTGGCGGATGTCCGCGCCGAGGGATTTCGGGTGGAAGCGCTGCCGATGGCGCGGTCTTTCTCGCCGCTGGCGCAGGGACGGGCGCTGATCGCGCTCATTCGCCTGATCCGACGGGAACGGCCGGACATCGTGCATGCCCACATGCCCATCAGCGGCCTGCTGGCCCGCCTGGCGGCGCGGCTGTGCGGCGTGCCGTGCGTGGCCTATACCTGCCACGGCTTCCTGTTCAACCAGCCGGGTTCACGCGTACGGCGCGGCATGTCGCTGGTGCTGGAATGGTGCGCGGGGCGAATCACCGACCGGTATTTGACCGTGTCGTCCCAGGAAGCCGACGACGCCCGGCGCCTGCATATCCATCCGGCTGCCCTGGCGGTGGGCAACGGGCGCGATCCCGCACAGTTCCATCCGGACGCGCAGGCGCGCGCGCGCGTCCGGGCCGAACTGGGCATTCCCGACGACGCGGTGGTCATCGTCGTCGTGTCCAGGCTGGTCCGGCATAAGGGCTATCCCGAACTGCTGGCGGCGATGGCCCATGTACCCGACGCGATGCTGTGGGTGGTCGGCGAACGCCTGGCCTCGGATCACGGGCAGGCGCTGGACGCGTGCTTTGCCGAGGCGCGGCGCGTGCTGGGGGGGCGTCTGCGCTGCCTGGGATATCGTCGGGACATTCCCGCCCTGCTGGCGGCGGCGGATATCTTCACCCTGCCGAGCCATTTCGAGGGGCTGCCCATGTCCGTGATCGAAGCGATGCTGACCGGCCTGCCTGTGGTAGCGACCGATATCAGCGGACCGCGGGAGCAGGTGGTCAACGGACGGACCGGCCTGCTGGTGCCGGCCGGCGAGGTCGATCCGCTGGCCCGGTCGCTGACGCGTCTGGTCCGCGATGCGGCATTGCGCGCCCGGATGGGGGCCGCCGGACGCGCCCGCGCGTTGGCCAGGTATGACGAGGCCCGCGTTATCGACCGGACCCTCGACGGGTTGCTGGGCACCGTCGAGTAAGGCAGGTCGGGCACTGCCCGGCCCGGCAAGGACCTATGGGCCCTTGCCCCGCCTGCGGGACCGGGCGGTTACTGCTGGCTGCCGCCCGGGCCGCCCATGGCCTGCGCCAGGGCCTGGACTGCCTGCGGGTTATTGCGGATCAGCGCCACGTTTGCAGGATTCGGTTGCGGCGCATGCGCCTCGGCCGGCGGGGGCTGCTGGATCAGCGCCTCGGTCAGGCCGAAGGTGGTGATGCCCAACACGAACTCCCGCGGGGTAAAGCCGTGGGCGGACAGGATCGGGGACAGGCCGGGGACGGACGCGGTGCGGTCGATCGTCTGGGCCAGCGACAGGTTCGGCGCATTCGGCGGCGCGATTCGGGCGGCCTGGATAGCGCGGATCGTGGCGGTCATGCGGGGCAGGAAATCGGCGGGCAACGGATATTGTGCCGCCTCCTGCATGTCGCGCTGGAACGTTGCCTGATCCACGCCGGGGGGCAGGCCGCCCTGCTGCTGCGCCAGGGCCGGCGCGGCGGGCAGAATGGCGACGGCGAGGGCCGTCGCCAGGAGGGAGATGCGCATTTTCATACCGGATTGGCCCATTCGCCATGTCTCATCAGGGGTTCGCGACCGCCATCCTGGGTGATGGCGTCGACATTGATTTCGGCCGAACCGATCATCCAGTCGATATGGATGAAGCTGCTGTTGGCGCCCCGGGCCACGATCTGCTCGGGCGTCTGGCCGTCGGTATCGAGCATGCATTTGGTATAGGCCTGGCCCAGCGCAATGTGGCTGGACGCGTTTTCGTCGAATAGCGTGTTGCGGAACAGGATTCCGCTCCGCGAGATCGGCGAGGAATGGGGCACCAGGGCGACTTCGCCCAGGCGGCTCGCCCCTTCGTCGGTCGCCAGGATCCGCTCCAGCACCGGCAGGCCCCGGGTCGCGTGCGTCTCCACGATCCGGCCGCCTTCGAAGCGTACTTCGATCCCGTCGATCAGCGTTCCCTGGTGGAACAGCGGCTTGGTGGCGCGCACATGGCCTTCGACACGCAGGGCGTGCGGCGTGGTGAAGACTTCCTCGGTCGGGATGTTGGGGTTGCACACGATGCCGTTGCGTGCGGGTTCCGATCCGCCGGCCCAGGCGTGGCCGTCGGCCAGGCCCACGGTCAGGTCGGTGCCGGGGCCGGTGAAATGCAGGGCGGCGAACCGGCGTTCGTTCAGCCAGTCGGCGCGGCGGTGCAGTGTCGTGTTATGTTCGGTCCATGCCGCCACCGGGTCGTCCACCGTCACGCGCGACGCCAGGAAGATCGCGTCCCACAGTCGGGCCAGGGCCACGTCCGGCGCATCGTCGGGGAAGACCTGCGCGGCCCAGGCCGGCGTTGCGCAGGCGACGATGTTCCAGTTGATGGCGAAATTGGTGATCAGTTCCATCGCCGGGCGCCCGGCCAGCGAACTGGCCTTGTTGGCGCGGGCGACGCGGTCCGGGTCCTCGTTGCTCAGCAGGACCGGGTTGCCGCCGGTAATGGCCATCCGCGCGGCGCCGTCGCGATAGGCATTGGCCATGCCGCCCTGCAGCCAGCCCGCCGCGACGTCGAAAGCGGCATCCGGCGCGTGGTGAAAGCGCGCCAGCGTCATCTCGTCGTCCGAAAAGAACGGCGTGACCAGCGATGCCCTGGCCCGATAGGCATGTTCGGTGATCCGGCGGACAAGCGGCACCGCGTCGAGCGGCGCGGTGATCAGCAATTGCTGGCCCGGTGCGATATTCAGCCCGATCCGGACCGCCACCTCGCCCAAACGGTCCAGCAGCCGGTCATGGGATGATGAGGAAGTCATGAACCTGTCATCCTGTAATTCCTGATGTTTCCAGCGTAGCGTGATCGCTTCCGCCGGGCTAGGCAACACCCCGGCATCGGCAGGCAGGACGGGGGTATGGCGCGGATGCATGGCCGAAGCATGGCGGATGTCGCGGGGGCGGAAGGCGACGGCGTTCGGTTGTGCGGGATCGCGGCCGTTCGCGAACGGCCGGTTCGCGTCGTGATCGGCGGACAGGCGCTGGTGGTCTGGATGACATCCGACGGGGGGCCGCGCGTGTTCGCGGATCGCTGCCCGCATCGTGATGCCCGCCTGTCCGCCGGGTATGTCGCGGACGGACGGCTGGTCTGTCCCTTCCATCTGTGGGCATTCGATGAAGCGGGCCGGGCCGTGGGGCCCGATGGGGCGACCCACCCGACATGCATTGTCAGGCGATTCGACGCCCGTCTGCGCGACGGCGGGGTCTGGATCGATGCCGTAACCGAAAGGGAATGACGCGAGGGCCTACCGGTCCTGTTCGCGGTCCAGCCAGCTTCGGATCACCGTCAGGACATAGGCCTGCTCGACCGGTGCCAGCGCGCGGCCCTTCGGCAGGCGATGCCATTTTTCCAGGCACGACCGGCAGCAGGTTGCAGTCGCATGCTGCGCCACGAAGACGGGATGGCCCCGCCATGGGGTCTGCCGTCCGTCGCGGGCCGGATGGGCCGGGGCCAGGCGTCCGGCGATGAAATCGGCGGCATGGGACATCACCCTGGCGATGCCCTTCGCGTCGAGATAGGCGCGGTCGCGTGCGTCCAGGTGAAAGCGCGCCCGGAAGGCCGAGCGGCCGAGCTGCGCCCATAGCGCATCGGGAACGGGCGGAGGCGGGGCAGGCGGCGGTGCGTTTGTGGTCATTGCCCCCTCCTGCGCCTCGTCCAGCCTATTCCGGGCGTACCAGCAAATGGTGCTTGCGGCCCGACGACAGCTTGATCGCGCCGTCCGTCAGGTCGACGGTCGAGATCACGGCGCCTTCGTCACGGACCGGGACGTCGTTGATCCGTGCGCCGCCGCCACGGATCAGGCGCCGGGCCTCGCCATTGCTGGCCGCCATCCCGCTGTCGACGAACAGGCGGAAAGCCGGGATCCCGGCCTCGAGCAAGGCGGCGGGGATCGGGCGGGTCGGCAGGTCGGCCGGCGCCGCGCCTTCCTCGAAGGTGCGGCGGGCGGCTTCCGCGGCGGCCTCGGCGGCGGCGCGGCCGTGGCACAGGGCCGTGGCCTCGGTCGCGAGGATCTTCTTGGCCTCGTTGATCTCGGCGTCCCGCAGGGCGGCGAGGCGGTCGCATTCCGCCAACGGCAGGTCGGTGAACAGGCGCAGGAAGCGGCCGACATCCGCGTCCTCGGTGTTGCGCCAGAACTGCCAGTATTCGAATACCGGCAGCTTGTCCGCCGACAGCCAGACCGCCCCGCGCGCGGACTTACCCATCTTGGCGCCCGAGGCGGTGGTCAGCAGCGGTGTCGTCAGGCCGAAGACCTGCTTCTGGTCGGTGCGGCGGACCAGGTCGATGCCCGACACGATGTTGCCCCACTGGTCGGACCCGCCCATCTGCAGGGTCACGCCCAGGGACCGGTTCAGTTCGCGAAAATCGTAGGATTGCAGGATGGAATAGTTGAATTCCAGGAAGGTCAGCCCCTGTTCGCGCTCCAGCCGCGAGCGGACGGAATCGAAGGACAGCATCCGGTTGACCGAAAAATGCACGCCCACGTCGCGAAGCAGGTCGATATAGGACAGCCGGTCCAGCCAGTCCGCGTTGTTCGCCAGAACCGCCCCGGTGCTGTCATCCGCAAAGGACAGGTACTGGCGCAGGCTGCCCTCGATGCCGCGCAGGTTGGCCGCGATGGTGTCGCCGGTCATCAGCATGCGGGCTTCCTCGCGGAACGAGGGGTCGCCGATCCGCGCGGTGCCGCCGCCCAGCAGTGCCACCGGCCGGTGGCCGTGCTTCTGCAGCAGGCGCAGCATCATGATCTGGATCAGGCTGCCGACATGCAGGCTGTCGGCCGTGGGGTCGAAGCCGATATAGCCCGCTACCGGTCCGGCCTGCATGGCGGCGTCCAGGGCCTCCATGTCCGTGCACTGGAAGATGAAGCCGCGCGCTTCGGCTTCCCGGAGGAATTCGCTCTGGGGCATGATCGGTCACTCTGGTTTCGTATCGGGCCGGCCGGGGCCGGAACGGGTCGCGCCATGCACTAGCACGCCCGTCCCGCGACATGAACCCGGCAAGGACGCCGGCATCGGCCCGGCTGGTAGTACGAAACACCGAGGAATTGCCGCCGAACGGGAATTTCACCCGTTCGGCCGGCCGTGTCAGTCCGCGGCCAGGGCCAGCGCGCCGCGCGTCATGACGGTACCGACATGATCTTCCAGCGCGTCGGCCACCTGGTCGGCATGGTTGGCGAAGACATGGTCGGCGCCGGCAAAGACGCGATAATCGACGGCCACGCCCTTCTGGGTGTTCAGCTTGTCGACCAGCTTGCGGATCGCGGGTTCCGGAACCAGCTCGTCGGCCTCGCCCGCGATCATCAGGCCGCCGCAGGGGCAGGGCGCGAGGAAGCCGAAATCGTAATGATTCGCCGGCGGGGCCACGCTGATCCAGCCGGTGATTTCCGGCCGGCGCATCAGCAGCTGCATGCCGACGAACGCACCGAACGAATAGCCCGCGATCCACAGACCCTCGGCGTTCGGATTGACCATCTGCATCCAGTCCAGCGCCGCCGCGGCGTCGGAAATTTCGCCGATGCCGCCGTCATAGCGACCCTGCGACCGGCCGACCCCACGCGAATTATAACGCATGACCGAGAAACCCATCTTCTCGAACGAGCGATACATCGCATAGGTGATGCGGTTGTTCATCGTGCCGCCATGCAGCGGATGGGGGTGGAGAACGAGGGCGAGCGGCGCATTGGGCTCGCTCGAATGGTGATAACGTCCCTCCAGGCGGCCGTCAGGGCCGGCGAACATGACCTCAGGCATTCGTATCCCGCGATGTGTCTCTCCGCGCCCATGGGCATGGCGGTGGAGTTGTTACTGTTACGGCCTGCGGATGACGATGCCCCGTCATCTGTCGGCGAAGAAAAAAGCCCCGTCGGGCGCCTCCGGGCCGGGAGGCGCGATCGGGCAGCCGCTTCATGTCAAACCTGGTCATTTCGGCACCGCTGGCCCGTTGGGGCCTGGAGTGCCTTCGAAATCGTTTTTTTATTATTGTGAGGCAAGCCGCGCACCATTCAAAATGCTGGTTTGTCGGGCGTGGGATGCGTTCCTGTCAGTCATTCGGGAGGCCGGACGGGCGGGCTCGCGCGGGCCGGTTGACTTCCAGCATGACATGGCCATAGTCCACTATCCCTTTTTCAGCCCTCCGATCGGTTCCGCCGTCGGCTTCGCGTCGGGCGGAATGGCGCGTGCAGCCATGAAAACATGTGCTTGTCCGGGAACCGGGCAGGTGCCGACCGGCCGGACAGGTGAGTGTATATAGCGATCCGGAATCGCCAATTGCCAGATAAATCGTGTCGGTCGACGATGGGCGGCATGGCGCGGGCAAGGGCCGACCGTCCAGAGCAGGAGGGGGTAAACGCAAGGATGCGTGGCATGGACGACGATTTTTCCTATTTCGACGCCAATGCGTCCGAACCGGTGCGCGCGTCGGCCCTGGCGGCGATGGCCGACGTGGCGGCAGTCGTGGGCAATCCGTCGTCGGTCCATCGCGCGGGACGGCGGGCGCGTGCGATTCTGGAATCGGCGCGGGAGGAGGTGGCCGCCGCGTTCGGTGGACGGGCGGAAAACTGCATCTTCACTTCCGGCGGGACCGAGGCCAACGTCCTGGCGATCGCGGGCCTGGGGGGCGGCCGGCGCCTGCTGGCCGGCGCGACCGAACATGACGCGGTGCGCGCCGCCGTGCCGGCCGGCGCGGTCATTCCGGTGGATGGGAACGGCGTCGCCCGCCTGGACGTGCTGGACCGCCTGTTGGCCGAGGACGGTGGCGGGCGTCCCGCGCTGGTCTGCCTGATGCTGGCGAATAACGAGGTCGGGACGATCCAGCCGGTGGCGGAGGCGGCGCGGGTCTGCCGGGCGCGCGGGGCGTTGCTGCATGTCGACGCGGTGCAGGCCGCGGGCCGGATTCCGGTGGATCTGGCCGCGCTGGGGGCGGACAGCATCGCGATTTCGGGGCACAAGTTCGGCGGCCCGAAAGGGGCGGGGGCCTTGTTGCTCTCCGGGGATGTCGTCCGGACCCTGCCCCCCATGATGGCCGGCGGCGGGCAGGAGCAGGGGCGGCGCGGCGGCACGCCGGCGCTGCCCGCGATCGCGGCGATGGCGGCGGCGGCGGCCGAGGCCGTGCGGGACATGACGGCCGGGGACGGCGTTCCGGCGCGGTGGCGCGACGCGATCGACGATGCCGCGCGGGCGGGTGGGGCCATTGTTTGCGGGGGCGGCGGGCCGCGCCTGCCCAATACCACCATGCTGGCGCTGCCTGGACGGCGGGCGGAAACGCAATTGATCGCGCTGGATCTTGCAGGGTTCTGCGTATCGGCGGGATCGGCCTGTTCGTCCGGAAAGGTCGCGCGGTCCCACGTGCTGGCGGCAATGGGGCTGGGCGCGCTGGCCGGCGAGGCGATTCGCGTCTCGCTGCCCTGGACGACGCGCACCGAAGATGTGGCACGATTCATCGCCGCCTATGCCGCGATGGCGGCACGGTTGCCGGCCCGCGTCTCGGTGCCCGAGAATGTGGGGACGGAGGAGGTGCGGGCATGACGGCGGAACTCTATCTCGACTATCAATCCACGACGCCGTGCGATCCGGCGGTGGTCCAGGCGATGTTGCCCTGGTTCACCACCGAATTCGGCAACCCGCACAGTGCCGACCATGCGATGGGCCGGCGCGCGTGGGACGCGGTGGAGGTCGCACGCGCCGAGGTCGCGGCCCTGCTGGGGGCCGATGCGCGCGAGGTCGTGTTTACCTCGGGCGCGACCGAGGCCAACAATATCGCCATCAAGGGCGCGGTGCGCCATCTGGCGGCGCGGGGCGACACACGCCGGCGGGTCGTCACCGTGGCGACCGAGCATAAATGCGTGCTGGAGGCCGTGCGCGACCTGGCGGCGGAAGGATTCGACCCCGTCATCCTACCGGTCGGCCCGGACGGACGGCTGGATCCCGAAACCCTGCGCGCGGCACTGGCGGTCCCGACCCTGCTGGTCAGCATCATGGCCGCCAATAACGAGACCGGCGTGCTGCACGACCTGGCGGCGCTGGCGCCGATCGTGCGGGCGGCCGGCGCGCTGCTGCACAGCGACATGGCGCAGGCGGCGGGCAAGACGGCGCTGGACGTGCGGGCGATGGATGTCGACCTGGCGTCCGTGTCGGCGCACAAGCTGTACGGGCCCAAGGGCGTGGGTGCACTGTATGTGCGCCGGCGGCCGCGCGTCCGGCTGGCCCCGCTGTTCTCGGGCGGCGGGCAGGAACGCGGGGTCCGCTCCGGCACCTTGCCGACGCCGCTGCTGGTGGGGTTCGGCGAAGCCTGCCGCATCGCACGCACTGACCGGGTGGCGGAGGCGCGGCGGATGGGCGCCCTGCGCGACGGCCTGCTGGCGCGGTTGCAGGCGGCGATCCCGGGGATCGCGGTCAACGGGTCGATGGCGCATCGCCTGCCGGCCAACCTCAACCTGTGCCTGCCCGACGTGCGGGCGCTGGACGTGATCGCCCGGGCCGAGGGACTGTGCATCTCCACCGGATCGGCGTGCTCATCGGCCGAACTGGTGCCTTCCTACGTGCTGACGGCGATGGGGCTGGACGCGGATGCGGCGGCACGGAGCTTGCGTCTGGCCGTGGGACGCTATACCTCAGCCGCCGATATGGATCGTGCGGCCGCGATCCTGTGCCGGGCGGTGGAGGATGTCCGCGCGGCGGGACGGGAGCGCGCCGCCCAATCCGCCGATGACGGTTCCACCCAAGACGATACGGCCAGGATAGCAGAATGCCGCACATGATTTTCATCGAGAGCGACGGTACGCGCCGCGAGGTCGACGCCCCGCTGGGTCTTTCGGTCCTCGAGATCGCGCACAAGCACGGGGTCGATCTGGAAGGCGCGTGCGAGGGGTCGCTGGCCTGCGCGACCTGCCACGTAGTCGTCGATCCCGACTGGGCGCCGAAGCTGGCCGAACCGACCGAGGACGAGGAAGACATGCTGGACCTGGCCTTCGGGCTGGAGAAGACGTCGCGTCTCGGCTGCCAGATCGTCATGACCGAGGCGCTGGACGGGCTGGTCGTGCGCCTGCCGCGTACGGCCTGAGGAACAGGCGGAAGGACCCTGCCCATGCGAATCATGGTCGCCATGTCCGGCGGCGTGGACAGCAGCGTCGTCGCGGCAAGGCTGGTGGCCGAGGGGCACGAGGTCTTCGGCGCGACGCTTCAGCTCTATGATTCGCGTGAAGGCGCGCGCAAGGGCGCGTGCTGCGCGGGGCGGGATATCCACGATGCCCGCCGCGTCGCCGACCGGCTGGGTATTCCCCATTACGTCATCGACGCCGAAAGCCGCTTCCGGCAGAGCGTGATCGAGACGTTTGCCGACGCCTATGCCGGGGGCGAAACACCCGTGCCCTGCGTCGCCTGCAACCAGGGTGTAAAATTCACCGATCTTCTGGGCATGGCGCGCGACCTGGGGGCGGATGCGATGGCCACCGGCCATTACGTGCGCCGCATCGAGGGGCCGGACGGCCCCGAACTGCATCGCCCCGTGGATGCGGAGCGCGACCAGTCCTGGTTCCTGTTCGCCACGACGCGGGCGCAGCTCGATTTCCTGCGCTTTCCGCTAGGCGATTTGTCGGACAAGGCTGCCGTGCGGGCCGAGGCCGAACGGTTCGGCCTGGCCGTTGCCGCCAAGCCCGACAGCCAGGACCTGTGCTTCGTTCCCGACGGATCCTATGCCGCCCTGGTCGAAAAACTGCGCCCCGACATGGCGGGCGGGGGCGAGATCGTGGATGCCGGCGGTCAGGTCGTAGGGCGGCATGACGGCGTCACGCGCTTTACGGTCGGGCAGAGCCGCCGCCTGGGATCGGCGGCGATGCGCGACGGCGCGCGGCAGATGGTGGTCGGCATCGAGCCCACGGCGCGGCGCGTGGTGATCGGCCCCCGGGCCGGCAGCGCGGTGCGGGACATGGTGCTGCGGGACATGAACTGGCTGATCGCGCCGCCCGAGGGCGATCTGCGCTGCAAGGTGCAGATCCGCGCGCGTGAGATCGCGCGCGACGCGGTCGTGCGGCGGACGGCGGATGGTGCCACGGTGGTGCTGGACGAGGCCGCGATGCCGGCCCCCGGGCAGGCCTGCGTCCTGTATGACGGCAGCCGGGTCCTGGGCGGCGGGTTCATTCGACGGCGCGCGACGCAGGCGGCCTGAACGGCCCGGCGCGGAAAATGGGGAACGACATGACGGACGGCAGACTGGTCATCGGAACACGGCGATATTCGTCCTGGTCGCTGCGGGGCTGGCTGGTCGTCCATGCGGCCGGCCTGGACGTCGATGAGGTCGTAATCCCTATCGCCGGCGGGGGCGGTACGGCGGGGATCAAGGCGGTGTCGCCCAACGGGCTGGTGCCCTACCTGGAACATCGGGGTGCGCGGGTCTGGGAAAGCCTGGCGATCGGCGAATATTGCGCCGAAATCGCACCGGCCCTGTGGCCGTCCGAGCGGGTGGCGCGCGCCCATGCCCGCAGCATCGCGTCGGAAATGCATGCGGGCTTTCGCGCGCTGCGCATCGCCATGCCGATGAATCTGGGCCGTGATGCCCGCCCGCTGGCCGACGGCCTGACGCCGGATGTCGTGGCGGACACCGCGCGGATCGATACGATCCTGTCCGAAACCCGTGCGGCCTTCGGGGCGGACGGGCCCTACCTGTTCGGCCCCGTCCTGACGGTCGCGGATGCGATGTACGCGCCGATCATCGCCCGTTTCCTGTCCTATGGCGTGGCGCTGTCGCCGGTGGCGGCGGAATACGCGGCGGCGCTGCGGGCGCACCCGCTGATGGTGCAATGGTATGCCGACGCGGCGGCAGAACCGGAATCCTGGCGACTCGACCGTTACGAATCCGTTCCCTGACGGCCGGATGACGGACAGGCGCCCGGTCGTAACGATCCTGCCCCCGCGCGAACGGTTCGCGCGGGGGCAGGCCGGTGCGATCGGCTTGCTGGTCCACCGCCTGGCCGGTCCGGGCGATGTGGTGGTGGGCGCGCGGGTCGATGTGCCGTTCGATGACGTGACGTTCTCTCCGGCTGTCCCCTCATTCTGGGATGGCGGGCGCTATGTCGCTGCCGTTGCCCGGACGATCCGGACCCTGCGCCCGGCGATGATCGAGGTGCATAACCGCCCCGATATCGCCGTGACGCTGGCCCGGCGCCTTGTGGGACTGCCGATGATGCTGGTCCTGCACAACGATCCGCAGGCGATGCGCCAGGCCCGGAGCGCGGGGCAGCGCGCGGCAATCCTGCGGCGCATGCGCGTCGTCACGGTGTCCGGCTGGCTGCGCGACCGGTTCATGGACGGGGTGGCCGCCCCGGGCCACACGGTGGACGTGGCGCCGAACTGCATCGACCTGACGGTTCTGCCGCCGCCGCTGCCCGTCCCCGAGCGGGAGCGGACCATCCTGTTCGCCGGCCGGGTGGTGGCGGACAAGGGGGCCGATGCGTTCGTGGCCGCCTGCGCCGCCCTGCTGCCGGACCTGCCGGGCTGGCGGGCGGAAATGATCGGCGCGGACCGTTTCGGGCCCGATTCGCCGGAAACCCCGTTCCTGGCTGGTCTGCGTCCGCGCGCGCGCGCGGCGGGCGTGGGCATGGCAGGTTACCAGCCGCATGATCGGGTGCTGGCGGCGATGGCCCGGGCCGCCATCGTCGTGGTGCCCAGCCGGTGGCCGGAACCCTTCGGCATGACGGCCCTGGAAGCCATGGCCTGTGGCGCGGCCCTGGTGGCGTCGCCCCGCGGCGGCCTGGCCGATGTGGTGGGCGACGCCGCCCTGCTGGCCGAGCCGGAGCCGGCGGCGGGCCTGATCGAGGCGATCGGGCGCCTGGCGGGGTCCGAGACATTGCGCACCGACCTGTCGCACCGGGGACTGGCGCGGGCACAGGCCTTCGCGCGCCCGGCGGCGCGCGCGCGCCTGGAGGATCTGCGCCGGGCCTGCATGGAAGGGGGATCACCGCCCCGCGCATGACGTTTCCTGCCCCGGGGGGATGGGACTGGTTGCCCGGCGGGCCTATATGCAGGGACGATTGGATGCATGACAGGAGAACACATGTCTGAGACCCAGCAGGCACCGCAGGCCGGGGCTAGTGACGGGCTGGTGCCGGTGACGGTGCTGACCGGCTTCCTGGGCGCGGGGAAGACCACGCTGCTCAACCACATCCTGACGGCCGAGCACGGGCGAAAATATGCCGTTGTCATCAATGAGTTCGGGGAACTCGGCGTGGACAACGACCTCGTGGTGGATGCCGACGAGGAAGTGTTCGAGATGAATAACGGCTGCATCTGCTGCACGGTGCGGGGTGACCTGATCCGCATTCTCGGCAGCCTGATGAAGCGGCGCGGGAAGTTCGACGGCATCATCGTCGAGACCACGGGCCTGGCCGATCCGGCCCCGGTCGCGCAGACTTTCTTCGTGGACGAAGACGTGCGCGGCAAGACGCGGCTGGATGCCGTCGTGACCGTCGTGGACGCCAAGAATGTGCTCCAGACGCTGGACGAGAGCCCCGAGGCGGTGAACCAGATCGCCTTCGCCGACGTCATCATCCTGAACAAGACCGACCTGGTGGACGAGGTCGAGATCGCGACCATCGAATCGCGCATTCGCGCCATCAACGCCGTGGCGCGACTGCATCGCGCACAGCGCGGCGACGTGGCGCTGACTGACGTGCTGGACCAGGGCGGGTTCGACCTGCAACGCGCGCTGCAGCATGCCCCGCGTTTCCTGGAGGACACCAGCCACAGCCACGAGGAAAACGTGACGTCGGTGTCCTATGAGGTCGAGGAACCGCTGGATGCGGCGAAGTTCCAGGCCTGGATCGGCGCAGTGCTGCAGGAGCAGGGGCCGGACATCCTGCGCGCCAAGGGCATCCTGAATTATGCCGGCGAGGACCGGCGCTTCGCCTTCCAGGCCGTGCACATGATGGCTGACGGCGGCTTCATCGGCCCCTGGAAGGACGGCGAGAAGCGGGAGTCCCGTCTGGTCTTCATCGGCCGGAACCTCAATCGTCCGCGCCTTCGTCGCGGTTTCGAAAGCTGCCGCGCGCAATGAGCGGGTCGGTGACGGGCGGCGCGCCGCCCGGCCTGCTGGAGACACGCGGCGCGGTGCGCGGCGTCGAGGGCCATGTCATCGGCTGCGTCGCGTCGCGCGACAGCCGGCAGTTCGCGTTCGTGACCGGCGAGGGCGATATCATCCTGGCGGCGCGCGAGGATTTCGCCGACGCGGCGGCGTGGCAGGTACAGACCGTGCATGACGGTGCGATCCTGTCGGTTTCGGCCGATGCCGCGCCGTCGGGTTTCCTGACCGGGGGCGACGACAACACCCTGCGCCGCGTGGGGGCTGACGGGTCGGTGACCGACCTGGTGCGTGGCCGGCGCTGGGTCGAGCATGTCGCAAGCTGGTCGGACGGCAAATTCGGGGTGATCGCCTTCGCCTCCGCCAAGCAGGTGGAACTGCGCGATGCCACGGGCACGAAGACGCTGAAGGTGCTGGAACATCCCTCGACCGTCAGCGGCATCGCCTTCGACGCCAAGGGCAAGCGGATCGGGGCGTCGCACTATAACGGCGCGTCGCTGTGGTTCGTGCATGCCAAGGTCGACACGCCCCGGCGCCTGGAATGGAAGGGTAGCCATACCGGCATCGCGATCCATCCGGGCGGTGAGGCGCTGGTGACCACCATGCAGGAAAACGACCTGCATGGCTGGCGCCTGTCCGACGGCCACAACATGCGCATGAGCGGTTATCCGCAGAAGGTGCAGTCGATGGCGTTTTCCCGTACCGGAAAATGGCTGGTGACCAGCGGGGCGGACAGCGTCGTGATGTGGCCGTTCTTCGGCGGCGGCCCGATGGGCAAGCCGCCATCCGAACTGGCCGGCGTGCCGGGCGTGATCTGCCAGCGCGTGGCCTGCCACCCGGTGCATGAGATCGTCGCCGCGGGCTTCGCCGATGGCACGATCCTGCTGGAGGACGCCGCGGCGCAGCGCGTGCTACCGGTACGCGGCGCGGGGGACGGCCCCGTGTCGGCGCTGGCGTTCAGCCCCGACGGCTGCGCCCTGGCCTTCGGGACCGAGGACGGGCAGATCGGCGTCGTGGACCTGACGGCGCGATAAGGGGATGGCCGCCCTGAACGCGTATGGCGTTCAGGGCGGGACCTTTCAGGTCGCCTTGGGGACGGCGCGGTCCGGTAGGCCTGTCGCGTGTGCCGGCGCCGCCGTTTCGGCCTGCGGGGGCGGGGCGTTTTCCACCACGCCCAGGAATTTTTCGGCCAGCGCGCTGTAAAGCGAATGGCCGCAGATCATGCGCGACACGGCATAGGCCAGGAACGACGTCGCCAGCAGCGCCAGGGTTACCTGCTGATTGTCCGACATTTCCATCACGATCACCGTCGCCGTCAGCGGCGCCTGTACCACGGCCGAGAAATAGGCGACGGTTCCCAGCAGAACGACGGCGCCCGGCGTCGTGTGCGGCAAGAACTGCGCCACCCATCCGCCCATCCCGGCGCCGACGGCCAGCGACGGCGCGAACAGTCCGCCCGGAATGCCGGAACAGTACGACACGATGGTGGCGACGTATTTCAGGATGAAGAACGACGCCGGGTAATGCGTCTGCCCGGCGATGATCTCGCGCGCCTGGACATAGCCGGTGCCATAGGTGATTCCCCCGGACGCGATGCCCAGGACGGCCAGGACCACGCCGCACAGCGCGGCGAAGGCGACCGGATGGCGGCTCACGAACTGTCCCAGCAGGCCGGGCAGTCCTGCCGAGGTACGGATCAGGATGGCCGAGAACGCGCCGCCGCTGACGCCGCCCAGGATGCCGCAGGCCAGCACTGCGATCCAGCTGATGCCGATCGGCACCACGACGTCGGTATGGCCGAAATAGGTATAGTTGCCGACCAGGGCGATGGCGGTGACGCCCGACAGGATGACGCCGGTCAGCATCGTGCCGCTGGTGCGCTGTTCGAAGGAATGACTCAGTTCCTCGATGGCGAAGACGATTCCGCCCAGCGGCGTGTTGAAGGCCGCCGACACGCCCGACGCGCCGCCCGCCAGGATCAGCCCCCGCCGGATGCCGATCGCAGACAGGTTCAGCCACCGGCCGAACGCATGCATGATCGCGGCCCCGACCTGTACCGTCGGCCCCTCGCGGCCGATCGAGGCGCCGGCCAGCAGGCCCAGCGTCGTCAGCAGGATCTTGCCGAATGCGATCCGCAGCGACAGCAGGCGGTCGACGACCGTGAAATCTTCCAGGTGTAGGGTGGCGATCGTCTGCGGGATGCCGCTGCCCTGCGCGCCGCGGAACAGGGTGCGGGTCAGCCAGGACGACAATGCCAGCCCCGCCGGTGTCAGCGCCAGCACGATCCAGGGATCCCACGCGATCATGCGGGTCCGCAGGGACTCGGCTTCGTCCGCCGCGGTGGCGAAGCCCACGGCCACCAGCCCGACCAAGATCGCGGCCGTCCAGTACACCAGCTTGCGCCGCCATTGCGCCGTCGTCACCCGGGCGGACCGGCGCAACTGCCGCATGTGGCGGACGCGCATTTCAGTCAGGTCGGTCTTCATCATTCGGATGTGCGGCATGATGGTCCTTGCCCGCAGGGGGCAGGGTGAGTGTGCGGCGGCATGTGCCCCTTTACCGCGGATCGTCGGCGCGGTTCCACAGGAACCCGTTCGCGACCCCTGTTTCGGGGTACAGGCTGTATTGTCCCACGCACGGGGAAGGGGCCAGCCGGCCCGTCAGGAGGAGATGGCGATCCCCTCATGCTTTGCCTTGCGCTCGGGCTCGACATGGATGTGGATCAGGGCCTGGCCGATGCGCGCGCGCAAGGCGGCCTCGATCCGGTCGCAGATCTCGTGGGCGGTGTCGACGCTCATGCCGCCGGGGACGACCAGGTGAAATTCGACGAACGCCATGGCGCCGACGATGCGCGCGCGCAGGTCATGGGCCTCGATCGCGCCCTGGGCGTTGTCGGCGATGATGGTCCGGATGTCCGCTAGCGTGTCGGAATCGGGGGCCTCGTCCATCAATCCGGCGATCGAGGTCCGCATCATGTCCCACCCGACCCGCAGGACGTTCAGCGCGATCAGGCCTGCCAGGGTCGCGTCCAGCCGGACCCATCCCGTCAGCGGGATCAGCGTGAAGCCGCAGATCAGCCCGACGGTGGTCCAGACGTCGGACATGACGTGCTGCCCCGCCGCGACCAGCGTCGGCGACCGCCGCGCCCGCCCGGCCCGCAGCAGGACCAGCGCCCAGGCCAGGTTCAGCACGCCCGCCGAACCGTTCAGCAGGATGCCCGGCAGCGGTGCGCGCGGCAGGACGGGGTGCTGCCAGTCCAGCCAGGCCTCGCGCCCGATGGCCAGTGCCGTCAGGATGACCAGGACGCCTTCGACCACCGCCGACAGATATTCGGCCTTGTAATGGCCATAGGTGTGGTTTTCGTCCGGCGGCAGGCTGGCGACGCGCAGCGCCCATAATCCGGCCAGGGCCGCGACCACGTTGATGATCGTCTCCATCGCGTCGGAATAGAGCGCGATGCTGCCCGTCACCCGCCAGGCGGCGTATTTCAGGGCCAGCGCAACCAGGCTGACGCCCAGGCTGGTCCAGGCGATGGCGTATTTGCTGATCTGCGGCATGGATCAGACCGTATGCGCGTCGGCCAGGGTACAGTGCGCGGCATCCGACAGGGTCTCGATCTGGAAGGTCGGATGGCCGATCCGAAACTGCGTCCGCAATGCCTCGGTCGCGTCGCGCAGCAGGGTGTCGTCGGTGGGTGCGGCGTCGCCGCCAGGGCAGGCGGCACGGACCAGATGCACGGTCAGGGCGGTCTCGGTGGTGCTGAGGGGCCAGATATGCAGGTCGTGCAGGTCCGTCACCCCCGGCAGCGCGCGCAGATAGGCCTCGACTCCCTGCCGGTCGATGGTGCGGGGCACGCGATCCAGCGCCATGTCCAGCGAATCGCGCAGCAGCGACCATGTGCCGGCGACGATCGCGGCCGATACCACCAGGCTGATGACCGGATCGACGCGCAGCCAGCCCGTATAAAGGATCACCCCGCCCGCGATCACCACGGCCAGCGACATCAGCGCGTCCGCCGCCATGTGCAGGAAGGCGCCCCTGATATTCAGGTCGTCGCGGCTGCCGCTGGCGAACAGCAGGGCCGTGACCCCGTTGACCAGGATGCCGACGCCCGCGACCGCCATGATCGTGCCGCCGGCAACGGGGGCGGGGGTTGCTAGGCGCAGGATCGCCTCCCACACGATGCCGCCGGTGACCAGCAGCAGCACGATGGCGTTGGTCAGCGCGGCCAGAATGGACGACCGGCGCAGGCCATAGGTGAAATCGGCGCTGGGGGCGCGTTGTGACAGGCGCTGTGCCAGCCAGGCGGCCGCCAGGGCCAGCACGTCTGACAGGTTGTGCCCCGCGTCGGCCAGCAGCGCCAGCGCATGGGACAGCACGCCCCATGCGGCCTCTGCCGCGACATAGACCAGGTTCAGTGTGATTCCGATGGTGAAGGCCATGCCATAGGAGGACGGGGCGTGCGCGTGATGATGCCCGAAGCCGTGACCGTGGCCATGCCCGTGGTCATGTCCATGGTGGTGATCATGGGAATGTCCCTCGTCGGCATCGTCGTGGGGATGCGTGTGGGAATGGTCGTGCGCGTCGGCCATGGCGTCCTGGATGTCTCGATGTCCGGGGAGGGGCGGGCTTTCTCTAACAGAAGCCCGGACGGCGCGGCCAGCCCCGCGTTGCCACCCCGGGCGCGATGCGTGCGGGACGCGGCCTTTTGCCGCGGCCGGCCGTCGTGATATGGCACGCCCGGAAAGGGTGCGATCCGCCCCATTATCGATCCCCGCCCCCCAACCGAGATGAATCTGGCCGCCGACATGATCAGACTGACCGAAATCAGGCTTCCCCTCGACCATGCGCCCGACGCGCTGGCGGCGGAGATCGTGCGGCGGCTGGGCATCCCGGCCGGGGACTTGCTGGACCATACGGTATTCCGCCGGGGCTATGACGCACGGCGGCGTGGGGCGATCGTGCTGGTCTATACCGTCGATTGCGCGGTGCACGACCAGGACGCGGTGCTGGCGCGGCTGGCGGACGACCGCCATGTCGCCTTGGCGCCGGACACGGCCTATCGTTTCGTCGTGGACGACGGCGCGGCCCTGGCGGCGCGCGACGGATACCGGCGTCCGGTGGTGATCGGGGCCGGGCCGTGCGGGTTGCTGGCAGGGTTGCTGCTGGCGCAGATGGGGTTGCGGCCGCTGATCCTGGAACGCGGCAAGATCGTGCGCGAACGCACCGTCGATACGTTCGCCCTGTGGCGCAAATCGATCCTGACGCCGGAAAGCAACGTCCAGTTCGGCGAAGGCGGGGCGGGGACGTTCTCGGACGGCAAGCTCTATAGCCAGGTCAGCGACCCGCGCCATTACGGGCGCAAGGTCCTGGCGGAATTCGTGCGGGCCGGCGCGCCCGAGGAAATCCTGTACCTGTCGAAGCCGCATATCGGCACGTTCCGCCTGGTATCGATGGTCGAGCATATCCGTGCCCAGATCGAATCGCTGGGCGGCGAATATCGCTTCGGCACCCGGGTCGAGGAGATCCTGATCGTCCGCGACGCTGCCGGCGCCCGGCGGGTGGAGGGCGTGCGCCTGTCCGACGGCGGCATCGTTCCGACCGGTCATGTCGTGCTGGCCATCGGCCACAGCGCCCGCGACACGTTCGCCATGCTGCGCGACGCGGGAGTGGAGATGCGCGCGAAACCCTTTTCCATCGGCGTGCGCATCGAACATCCGCAATCGGTCATCGACATGGCCCGGTTCGGCACGCAGGCGGCCAATCCGCTGCTGGGGGCAGCGGACTACCGGCTGGTGCATCATGCCGCCAACGGGCGCGCGGTCTATTCCTTCTGCATGTGCCCGGGCGGCACCGTCGTCGCCGCGACGTCCGAGGAAGGCCGCGTCGTCACCAACGGCATGAGCCAGTATTCCCGGGCCGAGCGCAACGCCAACGCCGGCATCGTCGTGGGCGTGACGCCGGGGGTCGATTATCCGGACGACCCGCTGGCCGGCATCGCCTTCCAGCGTCACTGGGAACGCCAGGCGTTTCTTGCGGGCGGCGGCGCCTATCGCGCGCCGGCGCAGCGCGTGGGCGATTTCCTGGCCGGACGGCCATCGACCCACCTGGGCACGGTGGAACCGTCCTACCGCCCCGGCGTGACGCCGACCGATCTTGCGACCTGCCTGCCGGACTATGTCGTGGCGGCCATGCGCGAGGCCCTGCCGATGTTCGAGCGACGGTTGCGCGGCTTTTCGATGGACGACGCGGTGATGACCGGGGTGGAAACCCGCACGTCATCGCCGCTGCGGATCCCGCGCGGTCCGGACGGGCAGAGCGTGAACACCGCCGGCCTCTATCCGGCGGGCGAGGGCGCGGGCTATGCCGGCGGCATCCTGTCGGCAGGGATCGACGGCATTCGCGTGGCCGAGGCGGTCGCCCTGACGATGGCCGGTCGCCCGGTGGACGGCCTGATCCGCGAAACGATGACCCACACCGCCGCCGCGCAGTAGCGCGGAGCGGTCGTGCGCAACAGGACGCGGGCAGAAATCGGCGCGCGGAAATCCATGCGTGGCCCGGCTTGCACCGGCATGCCTGTGGCGCGATAGTCGCCGACATGGGGATGGGGTTCCCCCATTAACCGCCCTCGCAAGGGCTGATGACTCCTGCCGTGTCAATCCAGGCGGCAGGGGTGCGTCCGGGCCCCCGCCCGCCATAATGAGGAACGGTTATGTCGTTCTATACATGTCTCGTCGTGATGGTCGGTGGCGCCATCGGGACGCTTGCGCGCTATCTTGTCTCGGTGGCCACGCTGCCGATCAGCCGCTATCTGCCCCGGGGCACGATCTTCGCCATCAATACTCTCGGCTCGTTCATCATCGGTTTCTTCGGCACCCTGACGCTCGCCCACGGGCGCTATCCCCTGTCCGAAAATGCGCGCCTGTTCGTCATGATCGGTCTTTGTGGCGGCTATACGACCTTTTCGTCCTTCAGCCTGCAAACCCTCGACCTGATGCGGGGCGAAGCGTGGGGACGCGCCTTTGCCAATATCGCGCTGTCGATCCTGCTGTGCATCGGGGCGGTCTGGCTCGGCCACGTACTGGCGTCGCGGCTGAATGACGGCGCCGTGGAGATCGTACAGACATATATCGAAGAAGAGGCCTGACCAGGTTCGCCGCCGCCGTGGCCCCGGTTAAAGGGATTCGGCCATCATCCTGACGTCGGCGGCGGGCTGGACGCGTATCTCGTTGACATCCCGGACGGGTGGCTTGCCGAACATGCGCCGGTATTCGCGGCTGAACTGGGACGGGCTGTCATATCCGACGGCAAAGCCCACTTCCGCCGCATCGGCGCCTTCGGTCATCAGGCGCTTCCGCGCCTCCTGTAGCCTCAGGCGGGTTCGATACTGCAGGGGACTCATCATGGTGGCCGCCCGAAAATGGCGATGGAATGATGAGGGGCTCATGCCCGCTATCCGGGCGACGGTCGCGATGTCGAACTGTTCCGCGAAATGGCGCCTGATCCAGCTGATGGCACTGTTGATCTGCGACAGATTGCTTTCGGCCGATGCGATCTGCCGCAGGACGTTGCCCTGTTCACCGTGCAGGAGCCTGTAGAGCAGTTCGCGTACGATCATGGGCGCCAGGACCGGGATGTCCTGCGGGGTATCGAGCAGGCCGACCAGCCGCGCCGCCGGATCGAGAATCTGCGGCGTCAGGGGACTGACGCCCAGGCACATGCAGCAAAGCTGGCCGTGATCCGTCCGTGCGGCGTGCATGTCCAGCAGGAGGGAGGCGATCTGGGCCGGATCGATGGACAGGCAGAGCGACAGGTAAGGCTGTTCGGGCGTCGCCTTCACGACCTGGCCGGTGACCGGAAGGTCCACGGTGGCGATCAGGTAGTTGCTGGCGTCGTAATCGAAGATCCTGTCGCACAGCATGACCTGCTTGCTGCCCTGGACGATCATGCAGAAACGCGGTTCGTACACGCAGTCGACCGGCGTGGTCGGTGCGTCGGCGCGATAGAAGACCAGGCCGGGAATGGCGGTCCGCGCGCTGGCATCCCGGCAATGGCGGGCGATCGTGTCGCGGAGAACGGTCAATGGTTCATGCATCTGATTCTCCCTGCCGAAGGTCCATTTCTCCCTAGCGCAGACGGGTGGGCTTGGCCAACGCAACGGCGCGATGTGATCGGATGATGCAATAAACTGAGTGGATCGTGCTATTGTCTGTGCCGATTCCATGTCGGACAAAAGCCGATTGATCATGAATTCCGATCTGTTGTCATGCCGGCATGGCCGGGGGATGGACTGTTCGAAGTCTATTTCATGATCGGATCATGCAATAAAAAGGCAGTATCGCTCTATCGACCTTCGTCCCCTGTGTTGCATGATCCTCCCATTGAAAGCGGTCGGGCCGCGATTTTCTTTCGATGATACAACGTCGGCGGCGGTGCGTGGCGCAGACGGGACCGGGCCATGCGCGTCGATGCGCCGTCGCACGATAGGTCGTGCGCTCGATGGAGCGGATCGCGGCCAGTCAGCTGACGTGGCCGCGCAACGGGATGCTCTGACCAACGAAGCCGGGCGCGAAATCGGTGTGACCCGATTGCGCTGCGCCCTGGATCGAACCCGCGACATGCCTGTGGGCGTTCGCATTCTGACGGTGCGAGGGATGACCCGCGGCGATGGCCGCGTGCGTCCCGCGCCTCATGAAAAGAGAGATTTATGGGAATAGTAGGTTTCGCGCTGCGACGACCCTATACGTTTCTGGTCGGCGGCGTTCTTATCCTCTTGCTGGGTGTGACAGCGATTTTCCGGACGCCCACGGACGTGTTTCCGTCCATCGACATCCCGGTGGTGACGGTCGTCTGGTATTATGACGGACTGGATGCGGCCGAGACGGAAAAACGTATCAGTACATATACGGAATTTTCCGAAAGCTTCTTCGTCAACAATCTGCGGACGATCGAAAGCCAGACCACGCCCGGACTTGTCTTGCAAAAGCTCTATTTCCAGCCCGGCGTGAATGTCGACCTTGCGATGGCGCAGACGGTTTCGGCCACGAATTCCATTCGTGCCTTCCTGCCGCCCGGCGTCCAGCCGCCGATCATCATGCAGTACAGCGCGTCCAGCGTGCCGGTGCTGCAACTGTCGCTGTCGTCGGACAAGCTGACCGAAAGCGATCTGTACGATTACGGTATCTATCGCGTGCGTCAGCAGCTTGCGCCGATCCCCGGCACGATGCTGCCCCCGCCCTATGGCGGCAAGATCCGGCAGGTCATGGTCGATATCGACCCGGCCAAGCTCGCCGGCACGGGGCTGACGCCGCTTGACGTGTCGAATGCGATCAACGTGCAGAACCTGACCCTGCCGGGCGGGACGGTGAAATTCGGCCCGACGCAATATGACATGCGGATGAACGGGATGCCGGACGTGGCGGCCCGCCTCAATGACGTGCCGCTCAAGCGGGATGCGAAAACCGGGGCGATCCTGCGCATCGGGGACGTGGCGCAGGTGCGCGACGGCACGGCCGTGCAGCAGAACGTCGTGCGGCGGGAAGGGCAGCGCTCGGTCCTGCTGTCGATCATGAAGGCGGGGAATGCCTCCACGCTCGACGTGGTGAATGCGATCCGCAACACGGTCCTGCCGGTGACGCGCGCGTCCGCACCGCCGGGCATGAAGATCGACGAATTGTTCGACCAGTCGGTGTTCGTCAAGGCGGCCATCACCGGGGTGGCATCGGAAGCGGTGATCGCCGGACTGCTGACGGCGGCCATGATCCTGGCATTCCTGGCCAGCTGGCGCTCCACGCTGATCGTGGCGGTCTCGATCCCGCTTGCGATCCTGTCCTCGATCGCCGTTCTGTCGGCAACCGGCGAGACGCTGAACCTCATGACGCTGGGCGGCCTGGCGCTTGCGGTCGGTATCCTGGTGGATGACGCCACGGTGACGATCGAGAATATCCACCGCCTGCGTCACGAAGGGGCCGAACTGCGCCTGGCGGTCCTGGAAGGGGCCGCCGGGATCGCGCTGCCGACCCTGGTTTCGACCCTGGCGATTTCCAGCGTGTTCGTCTCGGTCGAATTCCTGGTCGGTCCGTCGCGCTTCCTGTTCACGCCGATGGCGCTGGCGGTGGTCTATGCCATGCTCGCCTCCTACGCGATCAGCCGCACATTGGTGCCGATCTTCGCCGCCCTCCTGCTGCGGTCCGAGGAGCGCGAGGCCGAACGGCGGCGCGCGGCCAGCCTGCCGCCCGGCCGGATCGAACGGTTCGGCGCCTGGTTCGATCGCGGGTTCGAGCGCCTGCGCGCCGGATATATCCGCATCCTGGTCGGCCTTCTGGCGAGTGCGTGGCAGGTGCCGGCCCTGGCGCTCGTCGTCATCGTCGTGGCGGTGGGGATATCCTCCCAGGTTGGGGAGGATTTCTTCCCCAGCATCGATGCGGGTGAGTTCAAGCTGCATGTCCGTGCGCCGGCCGGGACGCGGATCGAGACGACGGAAAGGCTGTTCGACCAGGTCGAGGATACGATCCGCGAGATCGTGCCGGAGGGCGAGCGCCAGCTCTTGCTCGACAATATCGGCATTCCGTTCCGCTACAGCATGCCGTTCGACGACGGCACGACGATCGGGCCGAATGACGGCCAGATCATGGTCGCCCTGAAGGAGGATCACCACCCGACCGCGGACTATATCCGCACGTTGCGTACGGTGCTGGCCCAACGCTTTCCGGAGTGCGTGTTCTATTTCCAGCCGGCGGACATCGTGACCCAGATCCTGAATTTCGGGCTGCCCGCGCAGGTGGATATCCGCATTGCCGGATACGATGCCGTGACCGATCGCAAGGTGATGCAGGAAATCCGGCAGGAGGTGGCGCGCATCCCGGGCCTGACGGACGTGCACCTGCACCAGCAGATCGAGGCGCCGGAACTGGCGATCGCCATCGACCGGGTGCGGGCGCAGGACCTGGGGCTGACGCTGAACGACGTGGCGCGCAACGTCATGGTCTCTCTGGCGTCGTCCAACACCGTGACGCCGAATTTCTGGGTCGATCCCAATACGGGGATCCAGTACCCGCTGGCGGTGCAGACGCCGCAATATCGCCTCAACGACCTGGGCGACCTGCGCAATACGGTCGTCTCCTCCGCCATGGGGCGGGATCGCACGCCGGCGTTGCTGAACAGCGTTGCGACCATCACGCGCGGCATGGCCCAGAACGTGATTACCCACAGCAACATCCAGCCGACGCTCGATATCGATGCCAGCGCCGAGGGGCGTGACCTGGGCAGCATCGCGCGGGATATCGACCGCGTGATCGCCCGTCATCGCGACGAACTGTCCCCCGGCAACATCGTGGAGGTGCATGGCCAGATCGAAAGCATGCACTCGGCCTTCGCACGGCTGGGCATCGGGCTGATGGTCGCGGCGGTCGCGGTCTACCTGCTGATGGCGGTGAACTTCCAGTCCTTCATGGATCCGTTCGTCGTCGTGCTGGGCCTGCCGGGGGCCATGTGCGGCATCGTGTTCATGATGTTCGTGACCGGCACGACCTTTTCCGTGCCGTCGCTGATGGGCGCGATCATGAGTGTGGGCGTGGCCAGCGCCAATTCGATCCTGCTCGTCACCTTCGCCAAGGAACGCCGGGCGGAGGGGCTGACGGCCGCCGAGGCGGCGCTGGCCGCCGGACAGGCGCGGCTGCGTCCGATCCTGATGACGTCGCTGGCCATGGTCATCGGCATGCTGCCGATGTCGCTGGGGCTGGGCGATGGCGGCGAGCAGAACGCGCCCCTGGGGCGCGCGGTGATCGGCGGGCTGATGATGGGAACCTGCGCCACGCTGTTCGTGGTGCCCTGGCTCTATAGCCGCCTGCGCAGGCGCGAGAGCCGTATTCTGGAGGATTATAGCGATGTCTGAGCCTGTGTCTCCGACCACGGAAGGGCGCGCGACGGGACGCCGGACCGGGAGTTTGATCGGCCTGGGGCTGGCCGCGGCCCTGGGCTATGGGGTCTATGCCCATGTCGAACGGGGCGTGGCCGTGCGCGCCCTGGCGATGCAGAGGCAGGAACTGGTTCCCGCGGTGCGGACGATGCAGGTTCGGGAGGAGACCGATCCGGCGTTGCTCGACCTGCCGGGCGAGACGGCGCCGCTGGAAACGGCCGCGATCGGCGCGCGTGCTTCCGGCTATATCGAACGGCGCTTCGTGGATATCGGCATGCCGGTGAAGGCGGGACAGGTGCTGGCGATCATTCGCGCGCCGGAGCTGGACCAGCAGGTGGCACACGCCCAGGCCATGCTGGGACAGGCACGGGCCGACCTCGACCTGGCGCGGGTGACGGCGCGGCGGTCGGGCGGCCTTGTCGGCGGCGGCGCGGTCAGCAAGCAGAATTTCGATACCGACCGCATCATGCAGCAGGCCCGCCAGGCCGAACAGGACGCCGCGCACGCCGCCTGGGCCGAAACCGCGCAACGCCAGGCCTATACAAGCGTGACGGCGCCGTTCGACGGGGTGGTGACGGCCCGCACGGTCGAGGCCGGGGACCTGGTGAGCGCCGACAGCACGGGCGCGCAGCCGCTGTTCGTCGTGGCGCGTACCGACCGGCTGCGCGTGCGGGTGCATGTGCCGCAGGAGGAAGCGCGTGACGTCTCGGTCGGCGCGCGGGCCGTTGTCATCGTGCCCGAGCGGCCGGGGCAGGCATTCGCCGGCACCGTCGCGCGGACGGGCCATGCGCTGGAACGCGACAGCCGGATGCTGCCGGTCGAGATCGAACTGGACAATCGCGACGGCCGGCTGGCGGCAGGCCTGTATACGACTATCCGTTTCGCATTGCCGCGTGACACGCGCACTGTCCTGATTCCCGCCGAAGCCCTGCTTTACGAGGCGGACGGCCTGTCCGTCGCGACCGTCGATGCCGACAATCGCATCCGCATGCATCGTGTGGCGGTCGGGCGCGATTATGGCGACCGCATCGAAATCCAGGACGGCCTGCCGGATGGCAGCCAGCTTGTGATCCATCCGCCATCGGCGTTGCACGACGGCAGCCCGGTCGCGCCCCGGCCGGACGTGAAGGGAGCATGAGCGTGCGTGCGGATATCTTCGGCCGTTATGGATTGTCGGCCGCCATGGCCGTGTTCCTGTCAGGCTGCACCATGATCCCGGATTATCATCGTCCAACGGCCCCGGTGGCGGCGTCATGGCCGAAAGGGTCGGCCTACGGCGCCGACATGACAGATACCGCAACGGGTTTTCAGGATTGGAAGAAATTCTATCGGGATCCGGTCATGCGGACGCTGATCGGCATGGCGCTGGACAACAACCGAGACCTGCGGATCGCCCAGCATCAGGCCGAGGCGGCGAGCGCCCAGTTCGACATCGAAAATGCGGCTCTGTTTCCGACCCTGAATGGGGGGGCGGCCGCCAGTATCCAGAAGGAATATTCCCGGATCTGGAGCCTGTCGCAGAGTTCCGGCCCGTTCTACATGCGCCAGTATGCGGTGGGTTTCGGCGTTTCGGCCTATGAAATCGATCTGTGGGGCCGCATTCGCAGCGCGTCGCAGGCGGCGTTCGACCGCTATATGGCGGACGCCCTGTCGCGCGAGAGCATGCGTATCAGTGTGATCGCCGGCGTTGCCTCGGCGATGCTGGCCTGGACGGCCGACAACCAGGCGGTGCTGGTCACGCAGGACGTGCTGGACAACCGCCGCCGCACCTATGCGCTGGTGCGGCAGACGGCGCAGGTCGGAACCGGCACGCAGCTTGACGTGGCACAGGCGGAATCCGACCTGCATGACGCCGAAACCAACCTGCAGATCTACACGCGCCAGCGGGCCGAGGCCCTGAACCAGCTGGAGTTTCTGGTCGGCGCGCCGCTGCCGGCCGAAACGATGCAGGCGCTGGCGACCAAGACATCGCTTGCCACCGTCGAAGGGTTTCCGGACGTGCCGCCCGGCCTGCCGTCGGACATGATCGCGCGCCGGCCGGACATCCTGTCGGCCGAGGGCGCGCTGCGGGCCGCCAACGACGATATCGGCGCAGCCCGGGCCGAATTCTTTCCCAAGATCCAGATCACCGCGGCGAACGGCACGGCCAGCAACAATATCACCCGCCTTTTTCAAAGCGGCATGGGGGCCTGGAACGTGGCGCCGCAGATCACGCTGCCGCTGTTCGATGCCGGACGCCTGACGGCCGAACTGAAGATGGCGCGGGCACGCAAGAAGGAGGAGGTCGCCCGATACGAAAAGACGATCCAGACCGCGTTCAGGGAAGTCGCGGATGCCCTGGCGGGGCGTGGCACCTATCTCGGCCAGCTTTCGGCGCAGGAGGCGCTGATCGCGTCCAGCACGCGGCAATATCGCCTCGCCCTGGCCCGCTTCCAGGCGGGATACGACCCGTACCTGGAGACATTGGTGGCGCAGCGGACCCTGTATGCGGCGCAGCTGGGCGGGATCACGACCCGGCTGCAGGCCATGTCCAACAGTGTCACGCTCTACAAGGCGCTGGGCGGCGGCTGGGCCGAGGCGGTTCCGCCCCGGAAATCCCCGGCGATCGATCATATTCTTTGAAGTGACAGTAACGAGGAAAGCAGATCGGGCTTTGCCCGAACCCGCCCGGGCCTGGGGCCCTGAACCCCGATCACGGATAAAACGACTGGATTTCCAAGGGGCAGTGCCCTGAAATCTGTCGAAGTGTCCCGTCAGAGAAACGAAACCGGGTCGATATCCACGTCGATCCGCGCCCCGCGTTCGGGTTTCACCAGCGTCAGCCAGTGACGCAGCAACGGTTGCACCGCGACGTCGCGGCGCGTGCGCAGCAGCAGGCGCCAGCGGTGGCGGCCGCGCAGGATCGCCAGTGGGGCAGGGGCCGGGCCCAGCACCTGCAACCCTTCCCCATGCGGCGCGGCGTGACCCAGGGCGCGGGCGGTCGCGTCGGCGGCGTCGGGGGTGTCGGCGCTGACGATCAGCGCGGCCAGGCGTCCGAAGGGTGGCCAGAAGCCGGGCCGGCGCTGTTCGGCCTCCTGCCGCATGAAGGCTTCGAAATCGCCCGAGACCAGCGCCAGCATCACCGGGTGGTCGGGCGTGTAGCTTTGCAGCATGACATGCCCCGGCGCCTCGGCACGGCCGGCGCGGCCGGCGACCTGGTGCAGCAATTGCACCGTCCGTTCCGCCGCGCGCAGATCGCCGCCGCCCAGCCCCAGGTCGGCGTCGACCACGCCCACCAGCGTCAGGTGCGGGAAATGCCAGCCCTTGGCGACGATCTGCGTGCCGATCACCAGATCGATTTCGCGCCGCGCGATCCGGGCGACGGCGTCGGCGGTGGCGGCGGGGCCGGGCAGGGTGTCGCTGGCCATCACCAGGATCCGCAGGTCGGGAAAGGTCGCGCGCGCTTCTTCCGTGATGCGTTCCACCCCCGGACCGATCGGCGTCAGGCTGGCCTCCGCATCGCATTGGGGGCAGGCCGGGGGCACCGGTTCCTGGTAGCCGCAATGATGGCAGGTCAGGATCTGGCGCACGCGATGTTCCACCAGCCACGCGGTGCAGTTCGGGCATTGCATCCGGTGCCCGCAGGTGCGGCACAGGGTCAGCGGCGCATAGCCCCGGCGGTTGAGGAACAGCATCGCCTGTTCGCCGCGCCCCGTCGCCTCGGTGATCGCCGCCGTCAGCACCGGCGAGAGGAACAACCCGCGTTCGGGCGGATGGGCGCGCATGTCGATCGTGCGCACCGCGGGCATCGTCGCCCCGCCATGCCGCGCCGTCAGGACCAGATGACGGTACCGTCCCGCGCCGACATTGGCCAGCGTCTCCAGGCTCGGCGTCGCCGATACCAGTACCACCGGCGCGCCGGCCACGCGCGCCCGCACCACTGCCATGTCACGGGCGTGATAGGTGACGCCGTCTTCCTGCTTGAAGGCGGTCTCGTGCTCCTCGTCCACGATGATCAGGCCGAGGTCGGGGAACGGCAGGAACAGCGCCGACCGCGCGCCGACGACGACCGCGGCCGCGCCGTCCGCCACCGCGCGCCAGGTGACGCGGCGCAGGCGGGGCCCCAGGTCGGAATGCCACAGCGCCGGTTCGGCGCCGAATCGGCGGGCGAAGCGGCCGGTCCATTGCGACGACAGCGCGATTTCCGGCAGCAGCACCAGCGCCTGTCGCCCCCGGGCGACGCAGGCGGCGATGGCTTCCATGTAGATCTCGGTCTTGCCCGATCCGGTGACGCCTTCCAGCAACGTCACCGAGAATCCGCCCTGTTCCGCCAGGGCGCGCAGGTCGCGCGCGGCGTCGGCCTGCTGTCCCGTCAGGACCGGTGGCCGATGGTTCGGGTCGGGCCGGACGAAGGCGGGTGGGGCCGCCATTGGGGCATGACGCAAGGCCCCGGCATCGGCCAATCCGCGCACGACGCCGGGGCCAACCTCGGCGCGGCGGGCGATCTCGGCCGCCGTCAGCGGGCCGTGGGCCGATACGATCTCCAGCACCTTCCGCCGGGCGGGCGTTTCGCGCAGGCCGGGTGGTGGCGGGTCGGCGATCGTCCATCCCAGGACGGGCGCGGTGGGGATCGTCGCGGTCGTGCGCAGCGCCATCGCCAGCACCAGTCCGGGTGGCGACAGCGTATAGGCCGCGACCCAGTCGACGAATCGGCGCAGGCCGTCGGGCAGCGGGGGCAGGTCCAGCCGGGCGGCGACGGGTTTCAACCGTCCGTCCGCCACCGTCGGCATCGGGGGGGGGGCGAATTCGGGCGGCAGGACGCTGTCATGGTCCCAGACCACGCCGGTTTCCGTCCGCCGCCCCAGCGGGACGGTCACGATGTCGCCGGGGCGCAGGCCGGTGGCGGCCAGGCTGTCCGGCACGGCATAGTCGAACGGGCCGGGGAAGGGCAGCGGCAGCAGGACCCGCACGCGGGGCCGGACCGTCGTTCCCGGCTTTCGCGTCGGGTCGCGTTTGTCTAGACTCGCATGCGCCATGCCGTTTTCTATCGTTCCCTTCGCCGCGTGTCTCGCCTGCCGTCGCGGAACAGCGTGATGGTAGGGGACGCGCCATGACCGGGGCCGAAGCGCGCGAGGCCTTCCTGGCCTGGCTGCATGACGAGCGGCGGGCGTCGCCCCTGACGGTCGAGGCCTATCGGGGCGATCTGGTCCGCTTTCTCGATTTCATCGGCGGCCATGTCGGGGGCGAGGTCGACCTGGACATGCTGGATCGCCTGTCGCTGACGGATCTGCGCGCGTGGCTGGCGTTCGAACACGCCGAATCGCTGCGGCCCCGTCGCGACGGCCGGGCCAGCACGCAGGATCGCGCCGCCCGCACCCGGGCGCGGCGGGTGTCGGCCATGCGGTCGTTCTTTCGCTATCTCGCGCGCCGGCATGGCGGCACCAATCCCGCGCCGCGCCTGCTGGCCGCCCCGCGCGCGAAGGCCACCCTGCCGCGTCCCCTGACCCGGGACCAGGCGCTGGAGGTCCCGCAGGGCGTGGGGGACTTGGCCGTGACGCCGTTGGCGCGCGTGCGCGACGGGGCGTTGTTCCTGTTGCTGTACGGATGCGGCCTGCGGATTTCCGAGGCCCTGGGCCTGGATGTCCGGGACCTCGATCATGCGCTGGCGCGCGGCGGCACGCTGCTGATCCGCGGGAAGGGCGGGCGGGAACGGCTGGTGCCCGTCCTGCCGGCGGTGCGGCAGGCTCTGCTGGACTGGCGGGCGCGGCATCCCGCGCCGTTGCCCGAGGCGCCGCTGTTCCCCGGCGTGCGGGGGGGACGGCTGCAACCCGCCGTGGCGCAGCGGGCGATGCGGACGTGGCGGCACATGGCCGGCCTGCCTGACCACGCGACGCCGCATGCGCTGCGTCATTCCTTTGCCACGCACCTGATGACGGGCGGGGCGGACCTGCGGACCATCCAGGACCTGCTCGGCCATGCCAGCCTGTCGACGACCCAGCGCTATACCCTGGCGGACGAGGCGCGGCTGATGGAGGTCTGGGCCCGCGCGCATCCCCGCGCGGACACGCCCGACCGGGCGCCGGACCCGAAGTGACCCACCTGAATGAGTGAAGGACCGATGATCGTGACGACCGCATCCCCGCGCCTGCCTTACCCGCCCATCGAACCCTATGACCGGGGATATCTGGAAACTGGCGACGGCCACACGATCTATTGGGAATTGTGCGGCAATCCCGACGGCATCCCCGTGGTGTTCCTGCACGGCGGTCCCGGCGCCGGATGCAGCCCGATGCAGAGGCGCCTGTTCGATCCCGCGCGCTACCGCGTCCTGCTGTTCGACCAGCGCGGCTGCGGCCGGTCGACCCCACATGCGGAACTGGAGAACAACACCACCTGGCACCTGGTCGAGGATATCGAACGGCTGCGCCGCCTGACCGGCGTCGCGCGCTGGCAGGTATTCGGCGGATCTTGGGGATCGGCGCTGGCACTGGCCTATGCCCAGACGCATCCGGAGCGCGTCACGGCACTGGTCCTGCGCGGGATCTTCACGCTGCGGCGAGCGGAATTGCTGTGGTATTATCAGGAAGGCGCGTCCTGGCTGTTTCCCGACAAGTGGGAGGCCTTCCTGGCGCCGATCCCGCCGGAAGAGCGCGGGGACCTGATCGCCGCCTATCGCCACCGCCTGACCAGCGACGATCCCGCAATCCGCACTCCGGCCGCGATTGCCTGGAGCCTGTGGGAAGGCGAGACCCTGACGCTGCGTCCCGCGCCCGCCCTTTCGGTCCAGCATGCCGACCCGGACTACGCGCTGGCCTTCGCGCGGATCGAGAATCATTATTTCGTCCATGGCGGCTGGCTGGAGGAAGGCCAGTTGATCCGTGACGTCGACCGGATCCGCCACATCCCCGCGGTGATCGTGCAGGGACGCTATGATCTGGCCACGCCGGTGCGCACGGCATGGGACCTGCATCGTGCGTGGCCCGAGGCCGCGTTCCATCTCGTCGACGATGCGGGACACGCGGTGTCCGAGCCGGGAATCCTGAATGCGTTGCTCGACGCCACCGACCGGTTTGCCCGCGCGCCCTGATGGCCGGCCGGTGCGGATCCGCTTGTCGGTTCTCGGCCTGTCGATCCTGATCCTGGGGTCGGGGGGCACCGGCCCGGCGCGGGCCCAGGATGGGGCCTGCGAGGTGATCCGGGTCGCGCGGGTGCCGCTGCGCGACGACGGGGGGTATCTGTCCTTTCCGGTTTCCATCGCCGGACAGGCGGTCAGCATGCTGGTCGATACCGGGTCGGAAGGCGGGTTGGTGAACGATGGGGCGGTCCGGGCCTTGCGGCTGGCGATCGATCCGGATCGTCGCACCGTCATGCATGGAACCGGCGGCCTTGCGGGGGTGGTGCCGAACGTCGTCGTCCCGGACATGCGGATCGGTGACGTGCGGCTGGGGGACATGTCGATTCCGGTGGGCGATCTGCCGGGTCAGCCGATGATTCGCCCGGCGATCGCGGGTCTGCTGGGTGGCGACGTGCTGGCGCGTTTCGACGTGGAGCTCGACGTGGCAGGCGGATGGCTGTCGCTGTGGCGGGTGGGTGCTGGGTCGCTGGCCTGCGGCGGTCCACCGGCCTGGCGGGGGGAGTACGATACGATTCCCCTGGGGCGGGAGGGGCACCGCGTGACGATCGACGCGGAGCTGGATGGCACGGCGATGACCGCCCTGGTCGACAGCGGCGCGCGGTCGCGCATCGTTTCCACCGCCATGGCCGAACGGGTCGGGGTCGGCCCCGACCGGCTGGCGGTGGATCCAGGAGGGGAGAACAGCGGTGTGGACGGGCGCGCGATCGCTTATCGCTGGCACCGGTTCACCAGCCTGCGCATCGGCCGTGAACTGGATCGGGGGCCGGTGCTGACGGTCGCGCCGCTGCATGATCGTGCGGATATGCTGCTGGGCGCGGATTGGTTCGCCGCGCATGCTGTCTGGATTTCATACACGACCGGCCGGATGTTCGTCCGCCGGTCGCCGCACTGACGCGGGACGGCCGGCGGGACCTGGTGTCGTCCCGCCGGCGCCCGGTTGTCAGCCCTTCAGGCGGGCGTTGCAGACGCTGTAATAGCCGCCGCCCTTCTGGATCCATTTCAGGCCGCCATTGCCGTTGGTCGCCTTGTTGGCGTTGTACTGGTCAAGGCAGGTGTGCATCCGGGCCTTGCCGGCGGTCTCGCCGGTATATTTCGGCGACACGGCGCTCGGCAGGACCGCGTTGCCGGCGGCGACGGGTGCCGGTGTCGCGGGTGCCGCAGGGGCGGAGGCGGCCGGTGCGGCCGCGGGGGCGGCGGCCGGTGCTGCCGCTGGCGTGGCCGGTGTCGGCGTGGCGGCGTCGGGCGTCGCGCATTGCGTCGCCTTGAACTGGGTGTAGGTCTGGCCCTGGACGGTGCCCGCCTTTCGTGCCGCGTTGAACTTCTTGTAGCACGCCTGCGCCGCGCTGACCGCGTGGGCATGATCGGGCATGAGCGAGAGGGCCGGGGCAGTCAGAAGCAGTGCGAACGCGAGGCGGCCGCGAAGAGCAATAGCCATGTGGAAGGCAACCCTTTCCGGTTTCGGAACGGAATCGCGAAGCAACGCGCCCCGCGAACCGGTCTGTCTGGACAGGAATCCATAACAGTTTGACATCAATACGGAAAGAAAAAGGCCGGTCCCGGGGTGGCTGTCCCCGGGCCGGCCTTGTCCTGTCGCCCGGGGGCGTTGCCCCGGGGTAGAAGGGGTCAGTCGATGCGTTCGCCGTGGAGGACCATGTCGAGGCCTTCGACCTCCTGGTCCTGGGTGACGCGCAGGCCGATGGCGAGGTCGACGATCTTGAGCAGGACGAAGGTGGC
>NZ_JABEQM010000019.1 GCF_014174155.1 Gluconacetobacter tumulisoli
CAAGCTTTTCCCGACGGCCTGGAGCCAGGCGATGGTAACACGGGCCAACGCCGCCGAAGCCGATCTGATCGTCGTGACGGGCGATTTCATCGACGGCTCGGTAGACATGCGCCGCACCGACATCGCGCCGCTGCAAGGGTTGCAGGCCCCGGACGGGGTTTTCGCGGTCCCCGGCAATCATGAATATTTTTTCGATTATGCCGACTGGATGCGCCATCTGTCGGATCTGGGCATGCGCATGCTTGCAAACACCCATGCGGTCGTCACGCGGGACGCCACTCACTTGGTCGTCGCCGGGGTGACGGACCTGTCCGCGCTAGGGCATGGCCACGCTGGTCCGGACCTCGACGCGGCGCTCGACGGCACGCCCCCGGGCGCGCCGGTCGTGCTGCTCGATCATCAGCCGCGCAACGCCCGATCAACCGCCGAGCGTGGCATCGCCCTTCAACTGTCGGGCCATACGCATGGCGGCATGATTCCGGGCCTCGATCGCCTCGTCGCACGCGGCAACAACGGATTCGTGTCCGGTCGCTACGATATCGGCGGCATGACGCTCTATGTCAGCAACGGCACCGGCCTATGGCCCGGCTTCGCGCTCCGGCTTGGAAAACCGTCCGAGATCACACGTTTTTCCCTGCGCTCAGGATAATCATTTTACTGACGTCCTGTGCAGAAACTCCGTTTGCCTCAACGCCTCGGGTGTCGATGCGTTTTTTCGCGTTGGATAACCGGACCGCTTTCGCCCTCGTTCGTACTATATTCGCGGTTGGCGCCCGTCTTCGACGGCGCAGGTTTCCCGCCATAAGCTCGTTTTTGGGAACGTGAGCTTGTTTGCACCCAACGCGATGGGCCGATCTCTGTGTGGCTCAAAGGTCGGCCCGCCAATGGCGATCTAGAAGAACTCGGCTACGGTTGTGCGGAAGGGGGTAGTCGGTCGTCCAATCAGCCGGGCCAGATCGCCGCCATCATCGAAGAGTGCCCCCTTCGCTACGCCCTCATCGGTGTCCGACAGGATCATGGCGAACATCTCCGGCACGCCGGCCTTGAGCAGCGCCGCTCGGTAATCCTCCGCGGTCAGATTTTGGTAGGGGAGCGGCTTGCCCGAAGCCTCTGCCACAGCGACGACGAACTCGGCCAGCGCGTAGGAAGCATCGCCGGCCAATTCGTAGGTGCGGCCAGCATGGTCGCCGCCGGCCAGCACGACCGCCGCAGCCCTGGCGTAGTCGGCGCGGGCCGCGGACGAGATACGCCCCTCCCCGGACGCGCCGAGGAATGCGCCTTGCTGCAAGGCGGGTGCGATCCGCCACGTATAAACCTCGGTGTACCATCCATTCCGCAGCAGCACGAACGGCACACCGGATTCCTTGAGCGCTGCTTCCGTTTCACGATGCTCGTCCGCGAGGAACAGCGGGGACGTGTCCGCATGAAGGATGCTGGTATAGGCGATCAGGCCAACGCCGGCGTCCTTCGCTGCGGCGATGACGTTGCGGTGCTGCGCCGTGCGCTGGCCCAGTTCGCTGCCGGAAATCAGGAGCAGCCGCTCCACGCCCGCAAGCGCATGGGTCAGCGTCTCCGGCCGGGCATAGTCGGCCACGCGGATTTCCACGCCCTTGTCGCGGATTGCGACCGCTGCCTCCTTGGCGGGATCGCGTACGCCCGCCACGATGGCGCTGGCGGGCACCGTCTCAAGCAGTGCGTCGATGACCAGGCCGCCGAGATGGCCGGTGGCAGCGCTGACGAAGAGCGTAGGTGCGGTGGGCATTGTCGGTCTTCCTTGTGGTTCGCAATCGACACAAGGTAATTAAGTGAGACCACAGACGGCGTGAAGGAGGCAGGATTTTGGGACAGGGTGAGGCAAAAGTAACCGCCCCGGCATTCGATGCCACCGTCCAATTGTTCGCCGAACGGCAGCCCGGCCAGCCGGTCGATCCACAATGCCCGGTGCGGGACGTGCTCGATCGCATCGGCGACAAATGGTCGACGCTGATACTGGGTACCCTCGCCACGGGCCCGCACCGGTTCAGTGCCGTCCAGCGTGCGATCCCGGACATTTCTAAGCGGATGCTGACGCAGACCTTTCGCGATCTGGAGCGTGATGGCCTGATCGCGCGCACGGTGTTCCCGACCAAGCCGCCCAGCGTCGAGTACCGGCTGACGCCTCTCGGCGTCACGATCCTCGAACCGCTGGCTTCCCTTGTCCGATGGGCCAATCAGAGCCATGCCGCCATCCGGGACGCCCGCCAGGCGTTCGACAAGGTTGTTTGAGGCCGCCCAGGAAGCTGCGGCGTTTCGTCAGGTTTCCTGCTGCATGATCCCTTCAGGGAAGGCAGCTATGCCACATGCCGCCCGAAACCTGCCCGTCCGTTGATCCGCCAATTCACATGATCCATGACCGCGGTCCAGGGCCTCAGGCCCTGGTGGGTTCGGGCAACGCCCGACCTGTTCCTTCACGGCGGATCATGTCTGCGATCCGTTCGGCGATCATGATGGTCGGGATGTTGGTGTTGGCGCAGGGAATCGACGGCATCAGCGATGCGTCGCACACACGCAATCCGTCGACGCCGTGGACCGCGCCGGCGGGCGAGGCGACGGCCAGCGGATCGTCGGCAGGTCCCATCCGGCAGGTGCCCGAGGCATGCCAGGTGCCGCCGACATGATAGCGCACGAAATCGTCCAGCGCCCGGTCGTCCGTCATCAGGGTCGCGGCCGTGACCCCGGGCGCCATGACGCAGTCGATCAATGTGCCGCGCCAAGGCCCCGCCATATCCAGCAGAGATGACAGGGCGCCGCGCTGGAGGGCGTTGCTGGCGCTGGGCAGGGCGATGCGGGCCACGCGGGGCGAGTAGCTGGCGGGGAATACATGTTCCCGATAGCCGTCCATATGGGGGTCGGCCAGGGCCTCCGCCCCCATGCGGAAGGCCTGCTTCAGCCGGACGAGGTCGCGTTCGTCGCTAAGCATGCGGAAATCGACCTCCGGTTCCATCGACGGATCGGCCGAGCGCAGCGTGACATGCCCGCGCGAGAAGGATTTGTTGACCCAGAAGAACAGGCATCCCACGCGCTGGCCGACCGAATGCCAGCCCGCGCGGGACAGGATCGCGGCGTGCATGTCCCCGGCCGGCGCGTCGGGCAGGCCGGAGGAATAGCGCCAGATTGCCTGCTCATGGTGTTCGGCGCGATTGCGCTCGCGCACCGCGCGGGGCAGGTAGGTCGCCACGGCGATGGACGGATGTTCCATCAGGTTGTGTCCGACGCCACGACGTTCCGCCACCATGTCGATGCCCAGGGCGTGCAGGGCCGCACCGGGGCCGATGCCCGAACGCATCAGCAGGGCTGGCGTGTGGATGCCGCCGGACGCGACGATGACCTCCCGCGCGTGCAATACCTCCCACCCGCCATTGGCGGCCGAGATCTCGGCCCCGACGGCGCGCCGGCCCTCGAACAGGATCCGGCGTGCCGTGCTTCCGGTCATGATGCGCAGGTTGGGGCGCCCCCTGACCTCCGGGGTCAGATAGGCCAGCGACGTGGGCAGGCGCGTGCCCGCGTCGCTGACGGCGACCGCGCCGCGATAGGTTCCGTCCCGCCACGGGCCGTTCTGGTCCTGCCCGATCGGGTGGCCACGCCGGGCCAGCGTGTGCATCACCCGATCGACGAAGGGCGAGAGGCGCGTGTCGTCGATGCGGCGGATGGTCAGCGGACCGCTGTCCCCGTGCAGCGGACCACCGAAATCGCGGTCGGTCTCGATCGCCCGGAACCAGGGCAGACACTCCGCCCAGGACCAGCCTTCGGCGCCCAATGCCGCCCATTCGTCGTAATCGGACGGTGCCCCGCGATTGGCCATCAGCGCGTTGATCGCCGACCCGCCGCCCAGCAGGCGGGCCTGTTCGTAGCGGCGCGTGGGGCGCGGGGCATCGTTCGATCGCGCGTGACCCATCGCGGCGGTCAGCGTGGCCCAGATATTGCGCGTGTCCAGATAGGCGCGGCCGGGATAACGGCTTTGCACGTCGGCGGGAATGTCGTCCGCGCTGATGTCGCGGCCGGCCTCCACCAGCACGACCTGTCGCCAGGAATCCTCGGACAGGCGTGCGGCCAGCACGCATCCCGCCGACCCCCCGCCCAGGATGAGATGATCGGCCGTCATGCCCGCAGGCGCCTGCGCCGTTCCGACCGGCGCGCATTCAGCATCACCGACGCCGCGACGATGCATGAGACCAGCGTGAGCATCGTGCTGATGGCCGCGATCGTCGGATCGATCTCGTCCCGCAGGGCGGTGAACATGCGCTTGGTCAGCGGCTGGTAGCGTCCGCCGGAGATGAACAGGGCGACGACCGTTTCATCCAGGCTGGCGACAAAGGCGAACAGCGCCCCGGACAGCACGCCCGGCGCAATCTGCGGCAGGGTAACGGCGAAGAACGCGCGCAGCCGGTTCATGCCCAGGCTGCGTGCCACCATCTCCTGCGCCGGGTCGAACTGTCCCAGCGCGCCCAGGACCGAGGTCAGCACATAGGGCACGCCGAGCATCGTGTTGGCCAGTACCAGACCGGTGATCGTGGCCAGCAGGCCGACCCGGGCATAGACAAGGAAGATCCCTACCCCCGTGATGACGATCGGCACCATCAGCGGCAGCAGCAGGACCAGCTTGAGCAGCTTCAGCACGCGCGTATTCGATATGTTCAGCGCATAGGCCGCCGCCGTCCCGATCACCGAGGCCAGCGCCGCGCTGGCCGCGGCGACGCCCAGGCTGACCCGTGTCGCGCGCAGCCACAGCGAACTGCCCAGATAGGCGTGATACCAGCGCAGCGACAGTGCCTTCGGCGGGAAGGTCAGGAAGCGGGATTCCGAAAACGACATCGGGATGACGATCAGCACCGGCAGGATCAGCCACAGCAATACCAGCCCGGCGAACAGGAAGGCCGCGACGCGCGCGGGAGATGTCGTCCTCATCGCGTCCCCACGATCCGGTCGATCGGCACGATGCGCCCGGCCAGGAAGAAGATCAGGAAAATGCACGCCAGCAACGCAACGCTGACCGAGGACGCCGCCCCCCATTCGTCATACAGCGCGATATTGCGCGCGATCAGCATCGACACCGTATAGGTCCGGCCGCCGCCCAGCAGTTCGGGGGTGATGTAGAACCCCAGGCTGAGCACGCACACCAGCGATGCGCCCGACAGCAGGCCGGGCAGGGACAGCGGCAGGTACACGCGGGTGAACACGAATGCGGGCGTTCCCCCCAGGCTGGCCGCCGCCGCCAGCACCTCGCGCGGGATGGTCCTGATGGTGGTATAGAGCGGCAGCACGACGAAGGGCATCAGGATATGCGTCGTCGCGACGATGGTGCCGAATTCATTGTTGACCAGGATGACCGGCCGATGGATCACGCCCAGCGCCTCCAGCGCCGAATTGACCAGGCCGGTACGCTGCAGCACGATGATCCACGCATAGGCGCGCACCAGGACGCTGGTCCACAGTGGCAGGACCACCAGAGCCAGGATCAGCGTGCGCAGCGTCGGTCCGCTCTCGGCGGCCGCCCAGGCGACGGGAAAGCCCAGCACCACGCAGGCCAGCGTCACGATGGCGGAAATCCGGAAGGTCTGCAGGAAGGTCGCGCCATAGGCGGGGTCGGTGAAAAGGCGCGCATAATGCGCCAGCGTGAAGCCGCCATCCTGCCGCACCGACTGCCAGACCAGCCACAGCAGCGGGACCAGCAGCAGCAACGCCACCAGCAGAAGGGCCGGTGTCAGCAACGACGCGGCCAGCAGGGCTTCGGCGCGGAGGGGACGGCTGGGTGCGGCGGCCACGGTGGTGGGTACTCCTGTCAATGCTGCACGAAGGTCAGCCACCGGCGCATGGCCTCGTCCCCGGCCGGCGAACTCCACCATTCGGTCGAGATCAGGGCTTGCAGGCGCGCATTGTCCGGCGTGTTGGGCAGGTCGCGCATGCGCGCGGGTGCGATCGCGCCGATCTCATAGGCGCGCGGATTGCCAGGACCGTTGTCGGTGTAGCGCGTCAGGTCGGCCTGCACCCGCCGCCCGATGGCCGCATCGACGAAACGGGTCGCCGTCGCGATATGCGGCGAGACCTTGAGGATGCACAGAGAGGTATATTGCAGCAATCCCTGGTTCCAGGTGAAGCCGACCGGCGCGCCCTCGTGCTGGACGGCGGAGACGCGGTTGCTCCACGCCATTTCCATGTCCACCTCGCCGTCGGCCAGCAATTGCGCGGCCTGCGCGCCGGAGGTCCACCAGACGGTGATATAGGGCTTGATCTGTTCCAGCTTGCGAAAGGCACGATCGAGATCGAGGGGGTAGAGCCTGTCCGGCGGTACGCCATCGGCCAGCAACGCGGCCTCGATCGTCGCCAGCGGGTTGTCGCGCAGGGCGCGGGTGCCGGGGAATTTCTTCACGTCCCAGAAATCCGCCCAGTCATGCGGCGGCGCGGTTCCGTACTTGTCGGTGTTGTAGGCCAGGACGCTGGAATAGAATTCGTATGCCACCGAATAAGGCGTCTTGTAGTCGTCGGGCAGGTCGCGCGCGTTGGGAATGGCCGCGTAATCGAGCGGCGCGATCATGCCGCGCGCTCCGCCGCGCGCGCAATCCTTGGCCGGCATGTCGACCACGTCCCAGAACGCCTTGCCGGTCGCGGTCTGCGTGCGAATCTCCGCCCAGGCGTCGGGCGCGCTGTCCTGGTCGATGGAAATCCCCAATTGCCGCGCGACAGGGTCCAGGATCGCCTGGGTCTGCGCGGCCTGGTACGATCCCCCCTGCGAAACGAAGGTGATGCCGTCGTCGGCCCGCGCCACACCGCCGTCGCCCAGCAGTATCCCGAGACAGAAACAGGCCTGCCGGACCGTCATCGGCCGATCGCATCGAGGAATTGATACCAGCCCGCAACCGCCCGCACGGCGGGTTCGCGCACGCCGTACAGCGGGATCGGCCGCCAGGGACCGGCGGTCAGCGGCCCCAGGTCCGGCTTTTCCCCGACGACGAATGCGGCGACGCGCGTCCCGATATAGGATGCCAGCGCGACCCCGGTGCCGTTATAGCCCGCCGCGTAGACCACGCGATCGTCGAACCGTCCGACATGCGGCAGGCTGTCCAGCGTCATCGCCACCAGCCCTGACCAGCGATGCGTCACCCGCACGCCGGACAATTCGGGGAACTGGCGCACCATCGCGCGCTGCAACGCGGCGAAGGCCGATGGCTTGTCGTCGCGCCCGAACGCGCCGCGCCCGCCATAGATCAGCCGGTCGCCCGATTTGCGGAACCAGCGCATCATGCGGCGGGTCTCGGTATAGCTGCGTTCGCTGGACAGCAGGCCGGCCGCCGCCCCCTGCAACGGTTCCGTCGCGATCATCGCCGAGCGGAACGGGATCACCCGCCGCTGTATGGCGCGCGTGGCGGGCGTCAGATCAGACCAGGCGTTCGACGCCAGGACGACCTGCCCGGCACGCACCATGCCGCCGGGCGTCTCCAGGCACATGTCCGCGCCGTCGCGCCATATCCTCAGTACCGGCGTGTCCTCATGCAGCGCGATGCCGTCGCGGACGACGCCGGCGGCGATGCCGCGCGCGTAATTCAGCGGATGGATGATGCCGCCATGGACGTTCAGCATGCCGCCCACGAAGCCTCGAGATCCGGTCTCGGCCGCGACCTCCCCGGCGGACAGGATCCGATAGGACGGATCGCCCAGGATCGAACGGAACCACTCGGTCTCGGCGCGCAGGCGCGCCAGGGCCCGAAGGTTGTGCGCGCAGCGCAGCGAACCGCTGGCGGAAAACGCCGCGCCGGGGATGTCGTACGCCGCGATCAGTTCGCCGACATGCTCGACGGCCTGCTGGGCCAGCATATGCATGCGCCGCGCGGTCTCGATTCCGTGGGCGCTGGCGATGTCGCCCAGCGATTGGCGGAATTTTCCCGAGACCACGCCGCCATTGCGGCCACTGGCCCCCCATCCGATCCGGTTGGCGTCCAGCACGATCGGGGACAGCCCCCGCCGGGCGAGGGACAGGGCGGTCACCAGCCCCGTATAGCCGCCCCCGACGATCGCGACATCATGGCGCACATCCTGCGCCAGCGCCGGATAGGCCACGCGCGGGACCGCCGTTTCCTGCCACAGCGAGGCGACATCCGGGAGAGGGGGCTGGTGCGGCATGATCGCTCCGTTCAGCCCGCGGTCCGTTCGGCGTCCACGGCGTCCGCCAGTTGCGCCAGCGTGGCGAAATGGAAGTCGGGCGTGGTCAGGGTGCCGGGCGCCGGCGTACCGCCGAAGCCCGCCTGCCCCTGGCGCCGTTCGATCCAGCAGGTGGTGTAATTCAGCGATTTCGCGACGCCGATATCGTGATGCTGGCTTTGCGCGACATGCAGGATTTCGGATTGCCGGTAGCCGAATGCCGACTGGCGGCCCTTGTTGTAGGCGAAGAACTGCGGATCGGGCTTCGCACATCCCGTCTCGTCGCAGGTCACGGTATCGTGGAATGGATGGCCCAGTGCCGCCTCGTAGGCCGACAGGGCCGTCCGGTCGGCATTTGTCATGGCCACCAGCCGGAAATTGCGCCGCAGCCGGGCCAGCGCCGCGACCGAATCCGCGAACGGTGCCCACCGCAGTACCGACAGCTGGAAGGCATCGGCCGTGGCTTCGTCGGCCCTGAACCCGCATTCGGCCGCCAGCGACAGATAGACGTCCTTCATCGCGAAGGACGAGCGGCCATAGAATTTGTCCCGGCCCCGCTTGTAGGGTTCGAAGATCTCGTCATCGGTGGCGACCGCCGCGCGCTCGCCGCCCAGACGCCGCACGGCGTCCAGGACGCCGGTCTCGAAATCGATCAGCGTGCCGACGACGTCGAACGTCATGACCTTGAAATCGGAAATTCTCATCTTTGGTCGTCCATGATTGGAAACATGATTATCCCGGACCGCCCGGCACGACGATCGTGTCCTGCGCGTGCAGTTCGAGTGTGACGTCATCCCCGGGGCGCGAGAGGTGCTGCCGTTCCCGGTGATTTTCCGAAACCCGCATGGCGATCCGTTCGCCGGAGGCCAGGCGGATGAACAGTCGCGTGCTGTCGCCCTGGAACAGCGTGTCGGTGACGGTCCCCCTCAGCCGGTTTCCTTCCACGGGCGCGTCCTGGCGCACGGTGGCCAGCTTTTCCGGGTGCAGGACCAGGCGCAGGTCGCCATGGTCGGGGACCGCCCGCGCGGTCGCCAGGACCATGTCCTCCAGCTGCACGAAGTGGCTGTCCAGACGCCGGACCGGCAGCAGCGTCGCCTCGCCGATGAAGCCCGCGACAAAGGCGTTGTCCGGCGCGTCGTGCAGGCCGATCGGCGTGTCCAGCTGTACGATCCGGCCCTTGTTCATGACGGCGATCCGATCGCTCATGGTCAGGGCTTCGCGCTGGTCGTGGGTGACATAGATGATGGTCGCGGCCAGGCGGGCATGCAGATGCTTCAGTTCGATCTGCATCGTCTCGCGCAACTGCTTGTCGAGGGCCGAGAGCGGTTCGTCCATCAGGATCAGCGCCGGCTCGAAGATCATCGCCCGGGCCAGGGCCACGCGCTGGCGCTGCCCGCCGGACAGTTCGGTGATGCGCCGGTGCGCGAAGCCCGACAGTTCGACCATGTCCAGCGCCGCGCGCAGGCGCTCCGGCCAGAAAATCTTCGGGACCCCGCGCGCGCGCAGGGGAAACAGGATGTTGTCGGCGACGTTCAGATGTGGAAACAGCGCGTAATTCTGGAAGACGATCCCGATATTGCGCTTGTGCGGCGCGTCCCGGGTGACGTCGCGCCCGTCGATCCACAGCGATCCGCTATCCGGCCGCACAAATCCGCCCAGCATGCCCAGCAGGGTCGATTTCCCCGATCCCGACGGGCCGAGGATCGACAGGAATTCACCCTTTCGGACATCGAGCGACACCGTGTCGAGCGCGGTGAACGTCCCGTACCGCTTCGACACGGCGCGGATCGAAACCCCGTCGGGCGCGGCGCCGGTCATGTCCGCCATGTCATGCTGTATGTGCGGTCCATCAGCCTCCCCTGGTCCGGTCGTTTCGATATCGGCGCGGTAGACCGGCGACATAAATCGTTAAATCAACAGGATTTATCTAGGTGCTGCGGCGTTGGCGCCGTCCTTGCCCAATCAGACAAACGCAGGCCGTTGCGAATTGCAATTGAAAAAAAGGCCGCGTCGAGATTACATCATGTAATGTCGATACGCCGCCAGACCTTCCCGTCGATGAACGGCCTCGTGACCTTCGAGGCCGCCGTGCGTTGTGGCAGCTTCGCCCTTGCCGCGGCCGAACTGAACGTGACGCCGCCGGCCGTCAGCCGCATGGTCGCGCGTCTGGAATCCGGCCTGAAAACCAGGCTGCTGATCCGCGCACCGCACGGCGTCGTTCCCAACGAGCCGGGACGGATCCTGTTCGACGCCATCGCCCGGGGCTTTTCCGGCATCGAGGCCGCGATCCGCGAGATCGAGGACCGTCGCGACGGGGTCGAGACCGTCACGCTGTCCCTCTCCACCGGCTTTACGACCCACTGGCTGATGCCGCGCCTGCCGGCGTTCAAGGCCAGTTTCCCGGGGGTCGATCTGCGGTTCGACCTCATCATGGGAGCGCTGGCGGGCCCTGTGCATGACGTGGATCTGGGCATGCGCTTCATCACCGTGCCCGAAGCGGGGCATGAGAGCGTCGCCATCATGCCCGAGACCATCGTGCCGGTCCGAAGCCCGTCCTTTCAGCTCGATCCCGGCATGACGGGTGCGCTGGCGTCGCTGCTGGCGGTGCGTCAGGGGGGCGTGTCGACCGTCAATCATGACTGGTCCACGCTCTTTCTCACCCATGGAGCCGATGCGATGGGCGATACGATGATTTTTACCGACTATGCCATTGTCGTACAGGCCGCGATCCTGGGACAAGGCGTGGCGCTGGGATGGCTCAACGTCGTCGCGCGCTGGTTGCGGGTGGGCGTCCTGCGGCCCATCGACGGGCATGTCGCCAGAACCGGCCGCGTCTGCCATCTCGTCCGGCGCAGTGATCGGCCCCTCCGGCCCGTGGTGGGCCGGGTGCGCGACTGGCTGGTCAGCGAACTGCAGGACGATGTGGCGGCCGTGGGCCGGGAATTTCCGGCCCTGGCGCCGTAGCGCCATCCCCGTCGGCCGCGTTCGCTTTCGGAACGGCCGTTTTGAACGGCAGGTTTCCGGCGCCGGGATTGGTGGAACGCTCTCCTCGCCCAGGCAAGGGAACGGTCGGGTTTCAGCGGGCGCGCGACCCGATTTCGGGCAGCAGGGCGATCAGTTCCGTCGCTTCGCGCTTCGACAGGCCGGCCGCCTGCAGGTCGACGGTCCCGTCTCCGGCCAGGATCGCACGCAGGGCGCGTAGCGCCGGGCCGGACAGCAGGGCAGCTTCCTGCATGTAGTCGCGGAACGCCTCGTAGGTCTGGGGCGCCCAGCGTTCGACCAGTGTCAGGATCGCGTCGGCATAGGCGCGGATTTCGTACTGGGCGTGGGCGTCGGCGCGCAGGCGCAGGAAATGCAGCAGGTTCCACAGATTGATCTGCCAGTAGAACTGCGTCATCACGTTGACCGGCAGGGTCATGCGCGCCAGTTCCCGCGCCACCACCGGGCGGTCCGGGTCGACGACGTTGCCGTCCTCGTCCTGGTTCAGCATCTCCAGATAATGGTCGTAGCAGCGCGTGGCGTCCTCGCGCAGCAGGTCCAGCACATGTTCGGCGGCCTCCATGGGCAGGATGTCGCCGCGGCCCTGCTTGTTGCTGGACGATTGGCGGGCGATGTCCTCGGGCCGGGGGAAATAGAATTCCTTTTCCAGCACCGAATAGCGCGCGGAATATTCGTTGATGCTGGCGGTGCGGTGGCGGAACCACTGCCGGGTGACGAAGATGGGCGCGCGGACGTGGAACTTCGCCACCGCCAGTTCGAACGGGCTGGTATGCCGGTTGCGCATCAGGTAGCGGATCAGCCCCCGGTCGTCCGAGGTGCTGCGCGTGCCCTTGCCGTACGACACGCGCGCGCCCTGCACGATGGCCTCGTCGCCGCCCATGTAGTCGATCAGGCGGACGAATCCGGTCTGCAGCACCGGCAGGGGGGTATACAGCGCCTCTTCCGCCGCCGGGACGACGGTACGGCGGGTCTGGGTCCAGCCGGCGCGGGCGGCGTCGATCTGCGATTGCTGGTCCGTTGAAAACATCTGCTTCCCGCCCTGTCCGTGTGGTCCGATGGGCGCGCATATCACGAAACCGCCGGGTTCGCGACCGCGCCGTGCCGCGCGTGCACCGCTTGCCAACGGACGGCGCGGACCCTATATCCCATGGTGCCGGAGGGGTTCGCCCCTTGGCTATGGCGATAAACGGCACGTGGAATAAATGTTGTGGACCCGGGGGCGGTACCCGGCGTCTCCACCAGAACTCTCTCCGCTACGACCCTTCGGGGCAGGGGAGCAATGGGGACGAAACAGGCTCGACACGCATGGTAAAGACCTGCCTTTTGCCCGGTATTGTACCACCGTCATCGGGCTAAATCACAAGTGCCAACGATAACTCTGAGGTGCTCGCTGTCGCTGCATAAGTGACAAGCGCGGTTCGGGAGGGCACCGGGCAACAGAAGCCCTCCCACTTTGCCGCCCGGTCGTGGCATCATGTCCGCTTCGTGAAGCTGATCCGCGGGTCCGTCCCTTGCAAGGGGACGGCGTTTGACGCATGGCTTGGACCTGTGGCACGGCGTGGCGCGAACCAGCATGGCCATCAAGTGCCGGTCGCCCGATCCAGGGGAGACCGGACGGTACGGAGAAGTCCGCATGTCCGACGATCACGATGAGGAAAACGGTTTCGACGCCGCGATTCCCGACAGCCTCATACCCTACGACGCCTGGATCGAGGATGCGTACCGCGAGGTCATGCTGCGCGCACTGGACCAGGTCGGCCGTGACGGCCTGCCGGACGGGCATCATTTCTACATCACGTTCCTGACCGGCTGGCCGGGCGTGGAAATGCCGGCCCGGTTGCGCGCCCAGTACCCGCACGAGATCACGATCGTGCTGCAGCATCAGTTCTGGGATCTGAAGGTCGACCGCGCGGCGCAGACCGTGTCGGTCGGCCTGTCCTTCGGCGGCGTCGGATCGATCCTGGTCATTCCCGTCGCCGCCATCACGGCCTTCGCCGACCCCCATGTCCGGCTGGCCCTGCGCTTCACCGCGCCGGAGCCGGAGGCGGAGAACGAAGAGTCCGCCCAGCCGGACGCGGAGGCCACGGCCCCCGCCCCGGCGGGGGACGAGCCGGTTGAGGAGCCGGCCTCGTCGCAGGTGGTCAGCCTTGCGGCCTTTCGGAAGAAAGGACCGGGCCAGGGCTGAACCGCACGTCATCCGGAGCGCCCGGATGCGGCCGGGCGTCCCGTGAACCGCTACCACCCGGAACCAATCCGGGGGAGACAGGCACAAGGGAGATCGTCCGTTGAATGTTTCAACCACCCCGCCGAAGCCGGCGCTCAAGCCATTCGTCTATGGCCCCCTCTTTCCCGCCCACGACGACGACACGCCGTGGAAGAAGCTGGACATCGAGGGCGTGCACACCACGGTCTGCGACGGGCGGACCGTGCTGCATGTCCGGCCCGAGGCCCTGAGCGAACTGGCGGCCCGCGCCTTCCACGACATCGCCCACCTGCTGCGGCCGGGCCATCTGGCGCAGCTGGCCAGGATCCTGAAGGACCCCGAGGCCTCGGACAATGACCGCTTCGTCGCGCTGGACCTGCTGAAGAACGCCTGCATCGCCGCCGGCGGCGTGCTGCCGATGTGCCAGGATACCGGCACGGCCATCGTCTACGGCAAGAAGGGCCAGCGCGTCTGGGTCGACGGGAATGAGGAAGAGGCGTTCTCGCGCGGGGTCTACGACACCTATACCCGCACCAGCCTGCGCTATTCCCAGATGGCGCCCCTGTCGATGTTCGAGGAAGTGAACACCGGCACCAACCTGCCGGTACAGTTCCATATCTCGGCAGCGCCCGGCGATTATCATGCCGAACAGATGGACCTGATGTTCATCGCCAAGGGCGGCGGGTCGGCCAACAAGACGTTCCTGTTCCAGGAAACCCGGGCCCTGCTGTCCAGCAAGGAAAACCTGCTGAAATGGCTGGACGTCAAGGTCCGCACGCTGGGCACCTCGGCCTGCCCGCCCTACCATCTGGCGGTGGTGATCGGCGGCATGTCGGCCGAACAGACGCTGGAGACGGTGAAGCTGGCCTCGACGCGCTGGCTGGATACCCTGCCGACCCAGGGCAGCCCGCTGGGCCACGCCTTCCGCGACCTGGAGATGGAGCAGGAGATCCTGAAGCTGACGCAGCATCTGGGCATCGGCGCCCAGTTCGGCGGCAAATATTTCTGCCACGATGTGCGGGTCGTGCGCCTGCCGCGCCATGGTGCGTCGCTGCCGGTGGGGATCGGCGTATCGTGCTCGGCCGACCGGCAGGTCAAGGCGCGGATCAGCGCGGACGGCATTTTCCTCGAACAGCTGGAAACCGACCCGGCCCGCTTCCTGCCGGAAACGACGGACGAGCATCTGGACGGCGATGTCGTGCAGGTCGATTTGAACCAGCCGATGGCCGAAATCCGCGCCCTGCTGTCGCGCTATCCCGTCCGCACGCGCCTGTCGCTCACCGGCACGATGGTGGTGGCCCGCGATATCGCCCATGCCAAGTTCCGCGAACGGCTGGAGCGCGGCGAGGGGCTGCCCGACTATCTGAAGGATCATCCGGTCTATTACGCCGGTCCGGCCAAGACGCCCGACGGGCTGCCCACCGGATCGTTCGGCCCGACGACGGCGGGGCGGATGGACAGCTATGTCGCCATGCTTCAGGAAGCCGGCGGATCGTTCGTCATGCTGGCCAAGGGCAACCGCTCCAAGGCGGTGCGCGAGGCATGCCATAAATATGGCGGCTTCTATCTGGGATCGGTCGGCGGCCCGGCGGCGCGGCTGGCGAAGGATTGCATCCGCAAGGTCGAAGTCCTGGAATATCCGGAACTGGGCATGGAAGCGGTCTGGAAGATCGAGGTCGAGAATTTCCCCGCCTTCATCGTCATCGACGACAAGGGCAATGATTTCTACGATGGCCTGACGGGCTGAGGCCGGGCGATCGCGCCCGGCAAGCCCGACAGCAAGGGAGATCCCCGTTCCATGCGCTTTACCGTCGATCGGCTGGACCATGTCGTCATCACCGTCCGCAACCTGGAGGTTTCGGCGTCCTGGTATCAGCGGGTGCTGGGCATGGAGCGGGAGGAATACGGCCGCAACAACCGGACGGCGCTGAAATTCGGCGGCCAGAAGATCAACCTCCGCCCCCATGGGGCGGAGGGCTGGGCCACAGCCGACGACGCGCTGCCGGGCACCAGCGATCTGTGCTTCATCACTGCCGTGTCCAGTGGCGACGTGATCGAACATCTGGAAGGCTGCGGCGTCACGGTGACCGAGGGGCCGGTGGCGCGCCTGGGGGCGCTGGGGCCCATTACCTCGGTCTATTGCCAGGACCCGGATGGCAATCTGATCGAGATCGGGTCCTACCAGGGATAGCGTCCGGGGGACTGCAATGACCGGCGTGCCTTCTTCTCCGCCGCCCGTCGCGCCGGCGGACGATCCGGCGCTCTATCCCCATCCGCATGACCGTCCGCTGGCCGGCGAGCCCCATCCCGACCGGCTGGTCCATCCGCGCCTGTATGCGTGCGAATGCGCGGGCACGGTCCTGCTGATGGTCTTCGGGGTTGCCACCAATGTGCTGCTGGGGGCGGCATCCAGCCCGGTGGGGCGAGTCCTGTCGGCCTATCCCGCCTTGCAGGTCGCCTTGCAGGGCCTGTTTTTCGGCATGGGGGGCTCGATCGCGGCGCTGTCGCCCTTCGGGCGGGTCAGCGGCGGGCATGTCAGCCCATCGGTGACCCTGGCCTTCACCCTGGCTGGTCGTCTGGCCTGGCGGGACATGATCGGCTACATGGCCGCCCAGCTGGCGGGGGCCATCATCGGAACGGGACTGGTCGCGCTGGCCGGCCTGCTGTGGCCGCGCTGGGGCAGGTGGGCGGACGTCACGCATTTCGCCGCGACCGTGCCCTACGACCGGGTGCCGCTGTCCTGGGCCTTCACCGGCGAGGCCTGCACCACCGCGCTGCTGATCACGGCCCTGCTCTTCACCGGGGGACATGCCCGCCTGCGCTGGGCGACGCCGCTGCTGGCCGGCCCGCTGTTCTTCACCTTGAACCCGTTTGAGGCCTGGCTGTCGGGCGACAGCACCAACCTGGCGCGCAGCCTGGGGCCGGCGCTGTTCTCCGGCCAGTGGCAGGGGTTCTGGATCTATTGCGTCGCCCCGTTCCTGGGGGCCGCGGCGACGGTGCTGATGATGCGCCTGCAGATGTTCGGCGAAATGCACCTGCACGAAGCCCGCATCGCCCATTTTGGCCACCATGGCCGGGCGCCCTTCCTGTTGCCCTGGCGGCGCAACCGGGAATCCTGAGGCGGAGTTTTTAGGCTTTGCCCGAACCCACCAGGGCCCGAGGCGCTGGACCCCGATCATGGATAATAACCGGGGTCCAAGGACGACAGCCCTGCCTAGGCGTCCTTGCCGAAGGTTGCCGTCAGGCTGGCCGAGCCCAGGGCATGGCTGTGCACGAAGAAGCCCACCATCGCCCCCGATGCGTCGGACGGCAGGGTCAGGGTTTCGGTGTCCAGCGCGTGCACGGTGAAGATGTAGCGATGGGCCGGCCCCGGCGGGGGCGCCGCGCCGCCATAGGCGTTCCCGCCGAAATCGGTGCGGGTCATCGACGCGCCTTCCGGCAGGTCGGCGTCGCCCGATCCCGCGCCGGCGGGCAGCGCGGTCACGGTGGCGGGGATGTTGATCACCACCCAGTGCCACCATCCCGACCCGGTCGGCGCGTCGGGATCGTACAGGGTGACGACGAAGCTGCGGGTTCCCTCGGGCGCGCCGCTCCAGGCCAGCGGGGGGGAGATGTTGCCACCCCGATAGCCCATGCCGTCGAACACCTGCGCGTCGGGCAGGCGCCCGCCTTCGGTAAAGGCGCGGCTTGTCAGCGTGAATGTCATGTCCGTGTCCTGTCCGTGGAGGGAAGGCGTTTTACCAGTTCTTGCTGACCAGCCAGAATTCCTCGGACGTCAGGGTGACGACCCCGCCGCCGGCCGGCGATTCGGCCGCCGCCTCGGACAGGGCCGCGATGCGCTGGACCATCAGGGTCTTGCGGACATGCGCCTCGGACGTCTCGGGGTTGGCTTCCAGCACGCTCAACGCGGTCTTGCAGGCCTTGGCGACGCGCGCGGCATCCAGTGCGGCATAGGACATCGGTCTCGTTCCCGTTTCATGGCCCGGGGCGGCCGCCCATAGGCACTCGGTTATCTGGAGAAGGTCGGACTCCATCCCATTCATAAAGTCTGGGGTTTCCAAAGGGCAATGCCCTTTGGTGGGGCAAGGGCAAAGCCCTTGCCTTCCCTCCATCGCGGCCAGGGCACGTCACGCGACGCTGGCAACAGGCGATGGGATTCCGTAAACGGGGCGTCCGATGACCGATCTTGCCTCCGATTTCGATTTCGACCTTCCGCCCGCGCTGATCGCCGACCACCCGGCGCGCCCGCGCGATTCCGCGCGCCTGCTGGACATTCCGGCGGCGGGGCCGTTCCATGACCGCATCGTGCGCGACCTGCCTTCGCTGCTGCGGCCGGGGGACCTGCTGGTGGCCAACGACACCGCCGTGATCCCGGCGCAGTTGGACGCGCGACGGGGCGAGGCCCGGGTCGGCATCACGCTGGACCGTATCCTGCCCGACGGGACATGGCATGCCCTGGCCCGCAACGCGCGCCGGCTGCGGGCGGGCGACGTGCTGACCTTCGCGGGGGTGGCCACGACGGCCGAAATCGTCTCGCGCGATGCCGAAGGCGGGGTGATCCTGCGGTTCGATGCCGAGGGCGAGGCCTTCGATGCGTTCCTGCAGACGGCGGGGGCCCTGGCCCTGCCGCCCTATATCGCGCGCCCCGACGGCCCGACCGAGGCCGACCGCAGTGATTACCGCACCATTTTCTCGGAACATCGCGGCGCGGTGGCGGCGCCCACCGCGGGGTTGCATTTCACGCCCGGCCTGCTGGCGGGGCTGGACGCGGCGGGGATCGCGCGGCGGACCCTGACCCTGCATGTGGGCGCGGGGACCTTCCTGCCGGTGCGGGGCGACAGCATCGCCGCCCACCGCATGCATGCCGAACGGGGCGTCATCACCGCCGGGACGGCGACGGCCATCAACGCCACGCGCGCGGCCGGCGGGCGGATCGTCGCGGTCGGCACCACGACCCTGCGCCTGCTGGAAAGCGCCGCCGATCCGGACGGCACGATCCGGCCTTTCGACGGCGATACCGCGGTCTTCATCCGCCCGGGCTATCGCTTCCGGGCGGTGGACATGCTGATGACCAATTTCCACCTGCCGCGCTCCACCCTGTTCATGCTGGTCTGCGCGTTCGCCGGATATCAGAGAATGCGTGACGCCTACGCCCATGCCGTCGCCGACGGCTATCGTTTCTATTCCTACGGCGACGCCTGCCTGCTGCATCGCGCCACGTCGCCGGACGGGGCGTCGGCATGAGCACCGCATTCCGCTGGGTGGCGCAGGCCCGCGCCGGGCGCGCCCGCGCCGGACACCTGCACACCGCCCATGGCATCGTGCCCACGCCCACCTTCATGCCCGTAGGCACCGTCGGCACGGTGAAGGCGATGACGATGGACGCCGTGCGCTCCACGGGGGCGGGGATCGTTCTGGGCAATACGTACCACCTGATGCTGCGTCCGGGGGCCGAACGCGTGCGCGCCCAGGGCGGGCTGCACCGGTTCATGGACTGGCCCGGCCCCATCCTGACCGATTCCGGCGGGTTCCAGGTCATGTCGCTGGGGGCGCTGCGCAAGCTGGACCAGGACGGGGTGACGTTCAATTCGCACATCGACGGGTCGAAGCACCGGCTGACGCCGGAACGCTCGACCGACATCCAGAATGCGCTGGATGCCACCATCACCATGTGCTTCGACGAATGCCCGGCCCTGCCGGCGCCCACCGAGACCATCGCGCAGTCGATGCGCCTGTCGATGCGCTGGGCCGCGCGCTGCCGCGAAGCCTTCGTGCCGCGCCCGGGCTATGCCCAGTACGGCATCATCCAGGGCGGGACCGAGCCCGAACTGCGGGCCGAGAGCGTCCGCGCCCTGACCGACATCGGGTTCGAGGGCTATGCCATCGGCGGCCTGGCGGTCGGCGAGGGGCAGGCGCTGATGTTCGCGACGCTGGATTCGACGGTGCCGCTGATCCCGCAGGACCGTCCGCGCTACCTGATGGGCGTCGGCACGCCCGACGACCTGCTGGGGGCGGTGGAACGTGGCGTCGACATGTTCGACTGCGTGATGCCCACCCGGGCGGGGCGCACCGCGCGCGCCTATACCGAACGCGGCACGCTGAACCTGCGGAACGCGCGCCATGCCGACGACTTGCGCCCGATCTCGCCGCATTGCGACTGCCTGGCGTGCTCCCGCCACAGCCGCGCCTACCTGCATCACCTGTTCCGCGCGAACGAGATGCTGGGGCCGATGCTGCTGACCTGGCACAATATCGCCTATTACCAGCGTCTGATGCGCGGCATCCGCGCCGCCATCGTCGAGGGTACGCTGGACGCGCACGGCAGTTGGCTGCGCGCGCAGTGGGCGATGGACGACTGGACCCCGGACGAGATGCCGCCCCCCGACATCCCTCCGGTTCCCTGACTCATGGCGGACCTCTCGCCCAACGCGGCCCTGGCCGTGCGCGATGCGATTCGCGACCGGGCGCTGGCGCTGGGGTTCGACGCGGTGGGGTTCTGCGACGCCGCGCTGGAGGACGAGGCCCGGACCCGCCTGGCCGATTTCCTGGCGGCCGGGCATCACGGGTCGATGGGCTGGCTGGCCGATCGCGTGCAGCAGCGCGGCGATCCCCGCGCCCTGTGGCCGGCGGCGCGTAGCGTCATCGCATTGGGCCTGTCCTACGCGCCCGGGGACGATCCGCTGGCGACGGTAGGGCGGCCCGATCGGGGTAATATCTCGGTCTATGCGCGCAACCGCGACTACCACGATGTGGTGAAGGGGATGCTGAAGCACCTGGCGCAGTTCGTCGTTGCCGAGGGCGCGCGGGCCGCTGCCAGGGACGCCGGGGCGGGGGCGGGCGTGCCTGAGGTGAAGGTGTTCGTCGATACCGCCCCGGTGATGGAAAAGCCGCTGGCCGAACGGGCGGGGCTGGGCTGGCAGGGCAAGCACACGAACCTGGTGTCGCGCCGGCATGGCAGCTGGCTGTTCCTCGGCGAGGTCTATACTACCCTGGCGCTGCCGCGCTCCGCCCCATCGGGCGGGGGGTGCGGGACCTGCCGGCGCTGCCTGGATGCGTGCCCGACGGGGGCGTTTCCCGAACCGTGGCGGATGGATGCGCGCCGCTGCCTGTCCTACCTGACGATCGAGAATCCCGGGCCTATCCCCGAGGAATTCCGCGCCTCGATGGGCAACCGGATCTATGGCTGCGACGACTGCCTGGCGGTGTGCCCGTGGAACCGCTTCGCCGTGGAATCGCGCCAGATGAAACTGCGGGCGCGCGATGACCTGACCGCCCCCCGCCTGGCCGAACTGGCCTGCCTGGACGATGCCGCGTTCCGCGCGCTGTTCGCGGGATCACCGGTCAAGCGGATCGGCCGCAACCGATTCGTGCGCAATGTGCTGGTCGCCATCGGCAATTCGGGCATCGCGGCGTTGCGGCCCGCGGCGCAGGCGCTGTGCGACGATCCCGACCCCGTGGTGGCCGAGTCGGCGCGCTGGGCCGTCGGGCGGCTGCCGGCATGACCGGCGGACCGGCCTTCCGCCTGCCGGGCGGCCGGGCACTGGCCAAGCGCAGCCTGGTCCTGTCCGGCCATCGCACCAGCGTCGCGCTGGAACCCGAATTCTGGACGGTGCTGGAGGCCATGGCCCGGGCCCGCGGCCTCGGCCTGCCGGCGCTGATCGCCCGGATCGACACCGCGCGCGATCCGACCCGGCCCCTGGCATCGGCCCTGCGGGTGGCGGCCCTGCTGGACGGGAGGGGTGTCGAGCCGCAGGCCGGGGCAACCCCGGATGGTGATTTGGGTTGAAGGGCGGTGCATGCTAGAGCAGGGCTCATGGCGATCTGGGGAAAGTTGTTCGGCGGTGTGGCGGGGTTCGCGGTCGGCGGGCCGGTAGGGGGCCTGCTGGGCGCCGTGCTGGGCCACGCGGCCGATAACGGGTCGATCCTGCAGACCCCGGTGGGCGGTTGGACCGATCGCTGGGCGCCACGCGTCTATGCCGACCCGAACGGGGCCGCGGCCTTCGTCGCCGCCAAGCTGGCCGCCGTGATGGGCAAGCGCGAACAGCTTTACGGCCTGGTCATGGTGATCCTTTCGGCCAAGATGGCCAAGTGCGACGGGCCGGTGAACCGGGCGGAGATCGACGCCTTCAAGCGCCGGTTCCAGGTGCCGGCGGACAACGCGAAGGAGGTCGGTCGCCTGTTCGACCATGCCCGCCAGCGGGTGGACGACTACGAATCCTTTGCCGTCGAACTGGGCCGCGCCTTTCCCGATCGTCTTGAAATGCTGGAGGACGCGCTGGGCGCGCTGTTCGCCATCGCCCGTGCCGATGCGGGTCCGGGCGGGGAACTGCATCCGGCGGAAATCCAGTTCCTGCGGCGGGTGCATCGGGCCTTCGGGCTCAGCGCCGGGGCGTGGGACCGGGCCGAGCAGGGTGGGGCGCGCCCCGGCGTCAGCGAAATCGACGCCTATACCGTTCTGGGCATCGCCCGCACCGCGACGGATGTCGAGGTCCGGGCGATCTGGCGCCAGCTGGTGCGCGAACACCATCCCGACGCCATGGCGGCCCGTGGGGCGACTCCGCCCGAAGTGGACGCGGCGGCGGACCGGATCGCGCAGATCAATGCCGCCTGGGATCGTATCAAGCGCGACCGTCGTCTGTAGTGCCGACGGGCGGCTAATCGGGCTTGGCGCGAGCCCGTCAGATTTCGGGAACCGGCTCCGGCTCCAGCCGGTCCGTCGGGGCGCTTTCCGGTCGCCGGAGCATTACCCCGCCGATCGACGAGACGACGATGCACATGATGCCCGCCCATTGCGCGGGACTGAGATATTCGCCCAGCAGCACCAGTCCGGCCAATGCCGCCACCGCCGGGTCCATGCTGGTCAGGATGCCGAATTCCCGGGCGTGCAGCCGTTTCAGCGCCAGCATTTCCAGCGTGTACGGCAGCGCCGACGACAGCAGCGCGACCCCGCAGGCCACCAGGGTCGCATGTGGGTGCGTGGCGGCACGCGGCAGGGTCCAGGCGAAGACCGGCGTCACCGTCAGGGCCCCGACCGCCAGGCCGATGGCCGCCCCCTGCGTGGCGTCGATCCGGCGGCTGATCTGTGCGCCCGCCAGGATGTAGACCCCCCATGCCGCAGCGCCCAGCAGGCCGTACAGGAAGCCCAGCGGGTCGATCCCCTGCCCATGCAGCGTCGCCCCCGGTTGCAGCAGCAACAGCAGGCCCACCAGCACCATGGCGATCAGCATCATGTCGACCGGGCGGCGGGGTCCGAGGAAGGTCAGGGTCAGGGGGCCCAGGAATTCGATGGCCACCGCGATGCCCAGCGGCAGCCGGTCCAGCGCCAGATAGAACATCATGTTCATCAGGCAGATCGACACGCCATAACGGACGATGACCAGCAGCGTCCCGCGGTCCGGCGAGGCCCGCCACGGCCGTGCGAGCAGGCACAGGGCGAGTGCCGCGATCCACAGGCGCAGGCTGACCGTGCCCAGCGGGCCGAACAGCGGAAACAGCGTCTTGGCCATCGATCCGCCGACCTGGAACGACAGGATGCCGCCCAGGACCAGCAGTACGCCGCCCAGCCGGCCGGCCGGCCCCTCGGCGGATTCGAGGCCGTGCGGGGCAGGAGAGAGGGGGGAAGCGGTCATCGTCATCCTGCGGCCCCGCGGTGGATGCGCCGCACGAGGCGGACGGTCCGGGCGGCGGGGGCCCCCGGACGGATGAAGGGAATCAGACGTCCAGATTGTCGACCAGACGGGCGTGGTCCTGGATGAACTGGAAGCGGAGTTCCGCCTTTCGGCCCATCAGATGTTCCACCCGGTCGCTGGTCAGGGCGCGATCCTCGGGCGGGGTCACGACCTTCAGAAGCGTGCGGCGTTTCGGGTCCATCGTCGTCTGCTTCAGGTCGCCCGGCGGCATTTCGCCCAGGCCCTTGAAGCGCGAGATCTCGACCTTTGCGTTGGGCTTGAATTCCGACTTCAGCTTCTGCTCGCGGTCGCGGTCGTCCATCGCATAGATCGTCCTGCCGCCTTGCGTCAGCCGGTACAGCGGCGGCTGCGCCAGGTACAGGTGCCCCCGACGGATCAGGTCCGGCAGTTCGCGATAGAAGAACGTCATCAGCAGCGACGCGATATGCGCGCCGTCCACGTCGGCATCGGTCATGATGATGACGCGGCCATAGCGCAGGCGCGCGACGTCGAACCGATCGCCGATGCCGCAGCCCAGGGCCTCGATCAGGTCGCGCAGTTCCTGGTTGGCGCGCAGCTTCTCGGTCGAGGCGCTGGCGACGTTCAGGATCTTGCCGCGCAGGGGCAGCACGGCCTGCGTCTCGCGGTTGCGGGCCTGCTTGGCCGATCCGCCTGCAGAATCGCCTTCGACCAGGAAGATCTCGGTATCGGCCGCGTTTTCGCGCGTGCAGTCGGTCAGCTTGCCGGGCAGGCGCAGGCGGCGCGTGGCGCTCTTGCGCGGCGTATCCTTCAGGTCCTTGCGGCGCAGCCGTTCCTCGGCCCGCTCGACGATGAAGGCCAGCAGATTGTCGGCCTGCGCCGGATGGCCGGCCAGCCATTGTTCGAACCGGTCGCGCAGCGCGGTCTCGACCAGGCGGCTGGCCTCCGACGAGGTCAGCTTTTCCTTGGTCTGGCCCTGGAACTGCGGATCGCGGATGAAGACCGACAGCTTGGCCGCGACGGCGCCCAGCACGTCGTCGGCGTTGATGGCCGCCGCGCGCTTGTTCGACCGCTGCTCGCCCCATGCGCGAAAGCCTTTCAGCAGGGCGGTGCGGAAGCCGTTCTCGTGCGTGCCGCCCAGGGGGGTGGGAATGGTGTTGCAATAGGACGACAGGGTGGCCGACCCGGATTCGAGGAACGCCACCGCCCATTCCATCCGCCCGGTGGACGTGCCGTCCGACGCGACCGGCAGGTCGGCATCGCCGGACCACATTTCGGTCAGCAGTGCGGCCGATGCGCCCAGTTCGTCGCGCAGGCTGTCGGCAAGGCCGCCAGGAAAATGCAGTACCGCCTCGGCGGGAATATCGCCGTCGCGGATCAGCGCCGGGTCGCACGACCAGCGGATGGTCACGCCACGGAACAGGTACGCCTTGGACCGGCACAGGCGATAGAGCCGCGTGGGCGAGAAATGCAGCCGGCCGAAGATCTGCGGGTCGGGCGTGAAGCGGATCTGCGTGCCGCGCCGGTTCTGGGTCGCCCCGATCTTCTCCAGTGCGGTGGTGGGGTGTCCGCGTTCATAGACCTGCCGCCAGACCGCGCGGTCGCGGGCGACCTCGACCTCCAGGCGCGCGGCCAGGGCATTGACCACCGATGATCCCACGCCGTGCAGCCCGCCCGAGGTCGCGTACGACTTGCCCGAGAATTTGCCGCCGGCATGCAGCGTGGTCAGGATGACCTCGAGCGCCGAGCGGTCCTTGAATTTGGGATGCGGGTCGACGGGAATGCCGCGCCCGTTGTCGCGGACCGTCAGCCAGTCGCCGTCTTCCAGCGTCACGTCGATGGTGGTGGCGTGGCCGGCGACGGCCTCGTCCATCGCATTGTCCAGGATCTCGGCGGCCAGATGATGGTACGCCGCCTCGTCCGTGCCGCCGATATACATGCCCGGACGGCGGCGGACGGGCTCCAGCCCCTCCAGGACCTCGATGGCGCTGGCGTCGTACTCTTCACCGTCGCCATTCCGCGCGGGCGCCGGAGGCGCAGCCGGCCGGGCACGGATCTCCCGTTTGGGACGGGGCGAGGAGAAGAGATCGTCGTTCATGTCCTGTTCTTTGTTCTGCCGCCCCACCGCCTGTCAAGCACGCGGCAGGTCGGGCGGAGGGCGGGGCGCATGAAAATGGCCGGGACATCCGCCCCGGCCGTCGTTCCGTTCGTCGCTGCCGCCCTCTCCTGCGTAGTCTTTCCTGGTCGGGGCGATATCGAATGCCGCCTTGCCGGGAATGCGGTCCGGTCCCTCAGCTCCGCGTCGCGGCGCGCGGGCGGCGGTAGCGGGTCCGTACCTCGGCGCGCAGCACACGTTCCGGCGCGGCGCAGGTTTCGTAGGAGGCCGGCTGGATGATGTCCTTGGCCTGGGCATAGCTGGACAGGTCGGACGACGTTTCCAGGGCCGCGACCTCGTCGAACATCGCGACGCGCTGGTCGCAGAACGCGGTGCCGGATTTCAGGCCGCGCTCGGACTGCACGTTGGCCAGCTGCGTGATGTAGTCGTCATGCTCGCGCTGGGCGCTGCGGCCGTAGGTCGTGCGGAAATACGCATTCAGCGCACCTTCCTCGTCCATCAGCTTGGTGCGGAACTTGCCGACGAAGGCGTTGTACTTGTCCTGCATGTTGCATGACAGCGCGGTGACCATCAGCTCGCTCTTGAGGCCCTGCACGTCGAACGCCTCGTGCGCCGGCGAGGACGTGCATTGCGTGGCGGCGAATGCGGCCTCGCCGTTCAGAAGGCCGGCCAGGGCCAGGCTGGCCACGGTGGCGCGCCAAATCGAGAAAGACATCGTATGAATTCTCCAGACCGAGCAGGACGCGGCACCGGATCCGTGATCTGCCACATGAACCGGTATGTGAGCTGGTTTTGCTAAAACGCTAGAATGGCAGAATAACCTTGCCCATGGCGTTGGCAACCGAATTCTGCCGGCTTCCCCGTATCCGCGATACCGGCCGCCCGGTGGCGGGACATGGCACGGCTTCTATCGCGATGGCCGCCGACTCGCAAGGATCGGGTTGGGCCGGCCGGCGAATGCGTGCCCGACAGGGGCCATCGCGCCGGATCATGTCTCCGGGACCAGGGGCCGCAACGGGCAGTTAGGCCTTTCGTGCCGCCCGGCATTGTTCTAGAGCGAAGGCCGGTGATGCGCCCCCAGGCGCGTACGATATTGAACGAGCGGAGTTGACGAGTGCGAGTGCGACTGTCTTCTGCAATCCTGGTCACGGCAGGCACCATGCTGGCCGGGTGTGTGAACAAGCCGGCACCTCAGGCGGGCGGCCCGGCCAATCCGTTCGGCTACATCAAACGCTCGGCCGTGTGCCAGGTCGGGCCGGTCCATTCGGTATCGCCGGGGCAGATGGCGGCGACGATGACCGTCCGCAGCGACGACGGCAATTGCGGAATCGTGGTCCAGCAGACCGGCGGCCAGGCCTACGCCTCGTTCGGGGTGTCGCCCGCGCCGGAGCATGGCAAGGCGTTCATCTATAATTTCGCCAATCACACCTATGTGACCTACACGCCCAATACGGCCTACGCCGGGCAGGACCGGTTCACGGTGACGCTGATCCGTGGAGGGGGCCAGCCGCGCGAATATCTGGCGGTCACCGCAACCGTGGATGCCACCGGCGTCGTGGTGCCCGTGCCAGCCGTCAGCGCCCCCGCGGTCCCCGCCAAGCCTGCCGCCACGCCCGTGCGTCGCCGCGCCGCCACGACCAGGCATCACTGACGCGACAGGTCATGACACCGGCGGATCGGGGCCGCGGCGCCCCGACCCGTCCGGACCGGGCCCTTAGATCGAAAAGGTGATCGGTTCCGCCAGCGGACGGCGCATGCCGCTCGATTCGGCGCGCCGGACCAGGTCGTCCAGGCTCAGTTTCCGGCATTGGACGGACACCGAATCGTCCAGTTTCTGCCAACAGGGTTCAACCACACGGGCGAACAGCGCGCCTTCCGGTCCGTCGTCGGACGACGAATCGTCGGCCGTCGCGATTTCGACGATATCGGCCAGGGTGATGTCGCGCCGGGGGCGGCCCAGGCGATAGCCGCCACGCGGCCCGCGCACGCTTTCCAGCAGATTGGACCGCGACAGGGTCTGGAGCAGGGGTTCGATGCCCCGCCGGGCCAGGCCCGCGCGCTCGGCGATGTCGGCGGCGCTGACAGTGCCGCTGCGCCCGGCATGGAACGCGACGTCCAGCATGATGAGCACCGCGATCATCGCCCTGTCACGCCGAAGAAGCATGCCCCTGATCCCCTGTTCCGTTGTCGCCTGTTGCACGATCGGCTGAGCCTAACAGCATCGGCGGCGATGATCCACGCTTCTGTTTGGTGTGATGGTAGATTATGTCGGGGATTACGATTAAATCTACGACAAGGACTGGAGGAGAGACGCGAACATGGACAAGACGGTGGCGGCGGACGGCCGGATGGGCCTGGCACCCCCCCGGGGGCGCGTGTACGAATCGATCGTGGAGACGGTCGGTGGGACGCCGCTGGTGGCGCTGCCCCACCTGACCCGCGAGGATGAGATCGCCAGCCGGATCCTGATGAAGCTGGAATTCTTCAATCCGCTGGCGTCGGTGAAGGACCGCATCGGGGCGGCGATGGTGCTGGCCGCCGAGCGGCGGGGCGAGATCACCCCCGGCAAGACGGTCCTGGTCGAACCGACATCGGGCAATACCGGCATTTCGCTGGCCTTCGTCGCGGTGGCGCGCGGCTATCGCCTGATCGTGACGATGCCCGAGGGCGCGTCGATGGAGCGGCGCAAGATGCTGCGCCTGCTGGATGCGCAGCTGGAACTGACGCCGGCGCGGCTGGGCATGGCGGGCGCCATCGCCCGGGCCGAGGACATCCTGAAGAAGACGCCGAATTCCTGGATGCCGCGGCAGTTCGACAATCCCGACAACCCCGCGATCCACGGGGCGACGACGGCCGAGGAAATCTGGACGGACACCGATGGCGCGGTGGACATCGTGGTGGCCGGCGTGGGCACCGGCGGCACCGCCAGCGGCATCGCCCACGCGCTGAAGCCCCGCAAGCAGGGGCTGGAGGTCTACGGCGTGGAGCCGGTCGAAAGCGCGATCCTGAACGGGGACGAGGCCGGGCCCCACGGCATCCAGGGCATTGGCCCGGGCTTCTGCCCGCAGACGCTGGATCTGGCCGCGCTGGACGGCGTGCTGACGGTGTCCGAGCGCGAGGCGATCGCCGCCGCCCGCCGCTGCGCCCGGCTGGATGGCGTGCCGATCGGCATTTCGTCGGGGGCGGCGCTGCATGCCGGCCTGAAGCTGGCCGAGCGTCCGGAGAACCAGGGCAAGACGATCGTCGTCATCGCGCCGTCCTTTGCCGAACGGTATCTGTCCACCTCCCTCTTCACCGGCCTCGCCTGAAAATCGGTCTGTAAACGCAATTTGCCGGCGATCCGGCGCGCTTTCCCTGTGCTTCGATGCTCGGGAAAGTACGCCTGGCGCGCCGCGTTGCGGCGCTCTCGCTCGGCAAACCGCGTTTACAGACCGATTTTTTGAGGAATGCCGGATTTTTCGGGCTTTGTCCGAACCCACCAGGGCCTGAGGCCCTGGACCCCGGTCATGGTGGTCTCTAGCGGGCTTCAAGGGGGGCGGAAACGCGCGTGGCGCGTTTCCCCGGGGTCTCAGTGCAGGATGATTTCCACGCGGCGGTTCTGGGGTTCGCGGGTATTGGGACCGGTCGGGACCAGGGGGTGGGTTTCGCCGAAGCCGTGGATGTCGATCGCCGTACCGGGCACGCCGTCGCGGATCAGTTCGGCCTGGACCGCCTGGGCACGCCGCAGCGACAGCGCCATATTGTAGCGCGCGCCGCGCGGGCCGGGATGGGCGGCCGAATTGTCGGTATAGCCGTCGACTTCGATCCGCGTCGTCCCGGTGTGGGTCGAGGCCTGGGCCGCCGTGGCCACGATGGCGCGCGCGTGGTCGGTCAGTTCCGCCTTGTCCCAGTCGAAGAACACCAGATAGGTACGGCTCTGCGCCGGGGCCGGGGCCGCCGGTTCGGGTGCCGGCGGTGGGGGCGGGGGCGCGGGGTTGAATTCGTAGCGCAGGCCCAGCATCAGCGAATGATTGAAATCGGTCCGCGTGTCGCGGTTGCCGGTCGCGACCCCCTCTTCCTTGATGCTGTCATAGCCGCCGATGGTGCCGACGGACCGCGCGCCGTGCGATTGCGGGCCCAACATCGTCCAGAACCGGTATTCCGCCGTCGCCGACAGGCCCACCACCCACGGCATCGGGAATGCCAGGCCGAAGATGCCCTGATAGGCGAAATTGCCGAAGGTGCCGCCGATCTGCTGGTTGAAGCCCGGCGCGGTCACGCTGGCGTTCATTCCCTGCCAGGCATAGCCGACGCCGGCGCCGAAATACGGGAACAGCCAGCTTTTGCCGATATCCATGTCGAACAGGGCGTTGGCCATGACGCCATAGGTCTGCTGGCGTCCGCCGACGTGGCCCTGCACGGCGGAGGAACCGAAATTCTTCAGCCCGTTATTGCGGTAATCGCCCTCGACCTCGACCCGGAAGCCGTTGCCCAGGCCCCAGCCGACGCTGCCGATGCCGGTGACGCCCGTATGGTAGCTGTCGCGTCCGTCAGGGAAGTTCGGTGACGACCGGACGCGCTGATCCTGGTTGAAGCTGGCCCCGCCTTCGCCGGCGACATACAGGCCCTGCACCGGCTGGGCCAACGCCGGGGCGACGGAAAGGACGGGACCAAGGACGACCGTCGCCGCCAGAATTGACCCCGCGAGCAGTCCGTGCCGCAATTTCATAATCTCTTCTCTCCCCTCGCCGGACGTGTCGGTATGGTGTCCGGTCGACTGAACGCGACATGGTCCGGTGGGCTGCCAGTCACTGCCTTCTTTTGCCGAAAGATAGGCTTATGGCAATCCATAGGTGTCATGCGGCCTGTTGAATAGGGCACGACCGCGATGGCGACCGCGCAGTGTGTGCCATGGGACACACCGGGTGACAGGCGCCCGACTCGGGATGCGTCCCGTCAGATCAGCAGGGCCTCGAAGGGAGGAAGCAGGTCGGGCGCATCGAATTCCAGGACCCACAGGTCGGGGTCGCGTCCCACCTGGCGGGCGACATAGGCATCAGCCGTCTCCTGGTCGACCGGGTCGGCCCCCGTGCCCCTGATCCAGGCCGGACGGCCGTCGGGCGCGCGGGTCTGGCCCAGCACCGACAGGCGGCCCGCGCGGCCCAGAAGGACGACCAGCACCCCGCCCGCATCGGCGTCGCCGCGCCGCAGGACCATTGCGGGATGGCCGGTCTGGTTGGCATGACGGATCACGGCGGCGGCCCACAGGCCGGTGCGCAGGCGGGCTTCGGTCATGGCGTCCTGCTCGGCCGCATTCTACTCGGCCTGGGGGGCATAGGCGATGTCTTCGGGGATGGCGGTCAGGGCCGCGCGGTATTCCGCCGGATTGTCGATCAGCGACCGGGCGGTGTCGAGGTCGGAATCGGTGCCGATCGCCGCGGGGCAGGCCTTGCGGATGTCCAGGATGCGCGACACCGGTAGCGGATAGCGCGCCGCCCGCGCGGCCTGGACCGCGTCGCGCATGTCCACGGTGCCGGCGGCGAGGTCCTGCAACTGCCGTTCCAGGTCGTTCTCGCCCCGGCTGGTGCAGATCTGCGGCATCACGCCCAGCCCCTGCAGGGGCCAGCCCTGCGGGGCCAGGACGCGGCTCCAGGTCACGAATAATTCGCCGCCGTCGGGCATCTGGCCGATGGTCTGCACCAGGCCCTTGCCCAGCGTGGCGCTGCCGACGACCACGGCGCGGCGATGGTCGGCCAGGGCGGCGGCCAGGATTTCGGCAGCACTGGCGGTCCGGCCGTCCACCAGGATCACGATCGGCACGCCGCCGGTCATGTCGCCCCCCTGCACGGCCCAGATATGATTGGCCTGCTGGTCGCGACCATGGGTGATCGCGGCGACCCCCCGGTCCAGCATCAGGGCACTGGTCGTCACCGCCTGCTGCAGGACCCCGCCCCGGTTGCCGCGCAGGTCCAGCACCAGCCCGCGCAGATGCGGGTCGTCGGACGCCTGGTCCAGATACTGGCTCATTTCCTGTGCGGTGTCGGCCGAGAACGCGGTGACGCGGAGGACGACCGTATGGTCGCTGGCATAGGCGAAGACCGTCTCGGGCGGGACGGACGCGCGGCGCAGGACGACCGTGCGCCGCGTCCGTTCGTCTCCCACCACCAGCGTGACCTTGCTGCCCACGTCGCCCAGCAGCCACTGGCTGACGGTCGCCGGCGTCTGGTCGCGGGTCGAACGTCCGTTGACGGCATAGAGCCGCTGGCCGCTGGACAGGCCTTCGGGCCAGGCCGGCCCGTTCGCATTGACCCCGGTGATGAGGATCGAGCGCGCGTCATGGCCCAGCGTCAGGCCCGTTCCCGCCGTCCCGCCGGTGCGGGTGTCGCGGTCGGTGGTCGCCGGCATCGGGGCCACGTAGCGCGAATACGGATCCATATGGTTGAACAATTCGTCGAAGAAGCTTTGCAGCATGCCGTCCCGTCCGGCCTCGCGCACCGGGGCGGACCGTGCCCACGCGGCCTCCATCAGGCGGACGGCCAGCGCAGTCCAGCCGTTGAGGTCGGCATCCGGCGGCGCGGGCTGCGTCAGCAGCGTGTCCTGCCCCAGCGACAGCCGAACGCGTCCGCCCGTCCCGTCGACGGCCAGGGACGGGTCGATCGCGCCCAGCCCGTTCAGGCCCCACAGGCAGAATTCACGCGCGCTGTGGCTTTCCAGCGTGCGGGGCGTCAGGAAGGCCAGCGCCGCGCCGATGACCGACGACACCATCGTGGAATCAAGGACCGGCTGCGCATCCACGGCCGGCTGCGCGCCGGGAGCGGCCGGCGCATCGTTGCTGGCCGCAGGACCCGGGGGAGGGACGGCCGGCGGGACGGCGGCCCTGTCGGCGGCCCGGGTGGCGACGGGCGTCGCCAGTTGGATCACGATCAGGATCAGGGCAATGGACAGCGCCGGCCGCGTGAAGGACGCGCCGCGCCGCGCCGTCCCGCGCGTGCGGGACAGGGCCAGGCCCGCCGGAACGGGGGATGTCCGGAGGCGCATCAGCGCGGGCGTGCGCCACGCGGGCGCCGCGACCCGCGTGCTGTGGAATCGCGCATCGACGGGTCCCGCGGCCCGACCAGCGCGAACAGCAGGCCGCCGGTCACCGGCGTCGCCTCGACCAGGCGCACCGTCACCTTCTGGGCCAGCTGGAACCGCATGCCGCCATCCGGGCCACGCGGGCGGCCCCGCAGGGTCTGGGTCGCTTCGTCGTGCACCCAGACGTCGTCGGGCAGGGCGGACAGCGGCACCAGGCCGGTGGCGCCGGTCTGGGTCAACGTCACGAAAATGCCGAACCGGGTCAGGCCGGATATATGGCCGTCACATTCGCATCCGATCTGCTCGCCCAGCCAGGCGGCGACATAGCGTTCCGTCGTCTCGCGTTCCGCCACGGCGGCGCGTCGCTCGGTCGTGCTGACCTGCGTGCCGATCTCCTCCAGCCCGGCGGCATCGGCGGCGGGCATGCCGTCGGGCGGGGTGGCGCCCATACCGATCAGCGCACGATGCACCATCAGGTCGGCGTAGCGGCGGATCGGGCTGGTAAAATGGGCGTAGGCCGGCAGGGCCAGGCCGAAATGGCCGATGTTGTCCGGGCTGTATTCCGCCTGGCTCTGCGCCCGCAGGATCGTTTCGTTGACCAGGCCGGCGGCGTCGGTGCCCGATGCGCGGTCCAGCACCGCCCCCAGGTCGCGCGCCCGCAACGACCCCACCGGGGGCAGGTCATGCCCCAGTGTGGACAGGCTGTCCCGCATCGCCTCGGCCCGTTCGGGGGAGGGCGGGGCATGGATCCGGTACAGGCACGGCCGGCGGCGGCGGTCCAGTTCCTCGGCGGCGGCAACGTTGGCCAGCACCATGAATTCCTCGATCAGGCGATGGCTGTCGTAACGGGGCCGAGGGTCGATGGAGGCGATCCGTCCCAGCGGGTCGAATCGCACCAGACGCTCCGGCAGGTCGAGGTCCAGCGTGCCACGTCGCGCCCGTGCCGTCGACAGGGCGCGCCATGCCGCGAACAGCGTTGTGATCAGCCCGTCGGGCAGGCCGGTCTCCGGCTGGTTCTCGCCGGTCGTCCCTTCGCTGGCGTCCTGGGCCTGTTCATAGGTCAGGCGGGCGGCGCTGCGCATGATGCCACGCCCGAAGCGGTGGCGTGTCTTGGTGCCGGCAGCGTCGATGTGGATTTCGGCGAACAGGCAGCCGCGATCCTCGCCCGGGCGCAGGGAACACCAGCCGTTCGAGAGCGCCTCGGGCAGCATCGGGACCACCCGGTCGGGAAAATAGACCGAATTGCCGCGTCGCCGGGCCTCGCGGTCCAGGGCCGATCCGGGGCGGACATAATGCGCGACGTCGGCGATGGCGACGATCAGGCGGAACCCGTCGCCATCCGGCTCGGCATAGACCGCGTCGTCGAAATCGCGCGCGTCGGCGCCGTCGATGGTGATCAGCGGCACGTCGCGCAAATCTTCGCGACCGGCGGCGGACACGCCGCGCGCGCGCTCGGCCTCGGCCAGCGCCTCGGCGGGAAAGACATCGGGGATGCCATGGGTGTGGATGGCCAGCAGGCTGATCGAGCGCGGGTCACCCATCCGGCCCAGCCGTTCGACGATCCGGGCCGATTTCAGACCCGGCCCGGACTGCGGCAGCGGTTCGGCAACCACGATTTCGTCCGGTCCGGCGTCCAGCGTCTCGCCCGCCGGGACGATCCATTCCGCCCTGGACCGCCGGTCGGCCGGGATCACACGCCCGGCTTCGGCGCGCAGGCGCGGGGGGGCGTCGTCAGTCACCCGGGCGGGACGGAACAGGCCGACGATACGTCCCGGCGCGTCGGTCAGGCGGCGCAGTGTCCGGCCCTCGTACCGGCCGGGACCGAGGCGCTTCAGGCGCGCGACCACGCGCTCGCCCGGAGCCAGTGCCGGGCGGCCCTTCTGCTCGGGGTGCATGAAGACCACCGGGGCGGGGCCGTCGCCATCCCAGGCGACGGCGCGCGCCACCGGGTCGCCATCCGGATCGGTGCCGGTGACCTGCACGACCGTGGCCTCGGGCAGCGCGGCCGACGCCCGGAAGCGCTTCGCCCCCGCGGGAACCAGCGTGCCGTCCAGCGCCAGGTCGCGCAGCATCGCGCGCAGAGCCGTCCTGTGCTCCGGCCCCAGGCCGAAGGCGCGGCTGATTTCGCGCTTGCCCACGCGGCCGGTCGCATCGGCGATGAAGCGCCGCAGGACCTCGCGGTCCGGCAGGCCGCCCGCCTGGGGCGGGGACTCGGTCGGAAGGCGGTCGGGCGGCGGGTCGGTCAGGTCCCGTCCCCCCATGTTCAGCCAGCCTCGCTGGCCGCCGCGCGCCGTGTCCGCGTCGTGGTGCCGACTTTCGTACCCGCGGCCTTCGCCCCCGTCTTGGCGGTCGCGGTCTTGGCGGCCGTGGCCTTGGTGGCCGCCGTCTTCGCGGGTGCGGCCTTCGAGGTCTTGGCCTTCGCGGCGGCGGCCTTCCGGGGCGCGGCGGTTTTCGGCGCGTCGGTGTCGGTCGCGGCGGCCTTGGTCCGGCGGGCGGGTGCCTTCTTCGCGGCGGCCTTGCCCTTCGGCTTCAGCGGCTTGCCCTTTTCGGCCAGCAGCGCCACCGCCTGGTCCAGGGTGACGTCCTCCATGGCCTCGCCGCGGGGCACGTTGACCACCATCTGCCCGTGCTGGATATAGGGGCCGAACCGGCCCTTGCGCACGATCACCGGCTCGCCATCCTTGGGATGCGGCGCGATCGTGCGGACCGACGCCAGCTTGCGCGCCAGCACGTCGACCGCGCGGTTCAGCCCGACCGTCAGGATGTCGTCATCCTTGTCCAGCGACCCGTAGACCGCGCCCATCTTCACATACGGGCCGAAACGGCCCAGCCCGGCCTCGATCTGCTCGCCCGTGTCGGGGTGGATGCCGACGATCCGGGGCAGGGACAGCAGGCCCAGCGCCTGCTCCAGCGTGATCTTGTCTCCCTCGATTCCACGGGGGATGGTGGCGCGCCGGGGCTTGGCCTTCTTGTCTTCCGGGTCGGGTTCGCCCTGCTGGACATACAGCCCCCAGGGACCGCGCCGGACGGTCACGTCCTCGCCGGCCGGGGACTGGCCCAGGACGCGCATGCCGTCCTTCAGCGTATCGGCCTCGCCGTCTTCCTTGGGGTCCACGACCAGGCGGCGGGTGAACTGGCAGGTCGGGTAGTTGGAACAGCCGATGAACGCCCCGTACCGCCCCAGCTTCAGCCCCAGCCGGCCGGTGCCGCAGGCGGTGCAGACGCGCGGGTCGCCGCCATCGGGCCGGGCGGGGAAGAAATGCGGGGCCAGGTCGGCATCCAGCGCATTGATGACGTCGGAGATCTTCAGGTCCTTCGTCTGGTCCACCGCGTGGGAGAAATCCTGCCAGAAGGCCGACATGACGTCGCGCCAGTCGGCGCGCCCGCCCGAGATGTCGTCAAGCTGCTCCTCCAGCCCCGCCGTGAACTGCGTGTCGACATAGCGTTCGAAGAACGAGGTCAGGAATGCGGTGACCAGCCGGCCGCGATCCTCGGGGACGAAGCGGCGGGCATCGAGCCGGACATAGTTGCGATCGCGCAGCACCGACAGGATCGAGGCATAGGTCGACGGCCGGCCGATCCCGATTTCCTCCATCTTCTTGACCAGCGACGCCTCGGAATAGCGCGGAGGCGGCTGGGTGAAATGCTGCTCGGCGGCGACGTCGCCGGTCTTCAGCGGGTCGCGCTCGCGCATCGGCGGCAGCATCCGGCTGTCGTCGTCCTGCTCGTCCTTCTGGCCGGCGTCGTCCCGGCCCTCGCTGTACAGCTTCAGGAACCCGTCGAAGGCGATCATCGATCCGGTGGCGCGCAGGCCGGCCGCGCCGGCATCGTCCGCGATCTCGACGATCACCTGGTCCAGCTCGGCCGACTGCATCTGGCTGGCGACCGAGCGTTTCCAGACCAGCTCGTACAGCCGCCGCTGGTCGTCCGTCAGGTGGCGGGCGACGCTGGCGGGCGTGCGGGTGATTTCGGTGGGGCGGATCGCCTCGTGCGCTTCCTGAGCGTTCTTCGCGCGGGTCGAATAGATCCGCGCCTTTTCCGGCACGTAGGGCGCGCCGAAGCTCTCGCCGATATGGGTGCGGATCGCGGCGATGGCCTCGCCGGCCATCTGCACGCCGTCGGTTCGCATATAAGTGATCAGGCCGACCGTCTCGCCGCCCAGGTCGATGCCTTCATATAATTGCTGCGCGGTGCGCATGGTGGCCTGTGCGCCCATGCCCAGCTTGCGCGAGGCTTCCTGCTGCAGGGTCGACGTCGTGAAGGGCGGCGGCGGGTTGCGGCGGACCTTGCGCCGTTCGACCGACCGGACCGCGAAGCGGCCGCCCTCGACGGCGGCCTTGGCCGCCATGGCCCCGGCCTCGTCATGCAGGTCGAACTGGTCCAGCTTGCGGCCGGCCAGGTGGGTCAACCGCGCGGTGAAGGGCGCGCCGCCGGGCGTCGTGAACTGGGCGGCCACGGTCCAGTATTCGCGGCTGCGGAATGCCTCGATCTCCGCCTCGCGCTCGCAGATCAGGCGCAGCGACACCGATTGCACCCGTCCCGCGCTGCGCGAGCCCGGCAGCTTGCGCCACAGCACGGGCGACAGGGTGAAGCCCACCAGGTAATCCAGCGCCCGGCGCGCCATGTACGCCTCGATCAGCGGCTGGTCGAGGTCGCGCGGATGGGCCATCGCCGTGCGGATGGCGGACTTGGTGATCTCGTTGAAGGTGACGCGCTGGACGTCCACCCCCTTCAGCAGGTTCCGCTCCTCGAGCACCGCGCGGACATGCCACGAGATGGCCTCGCCCTCGCGATCCGGATCGGTGGCCAGGTACAGGTGCCGGGCCCCGCGCAGGGCCTTGGCGATGGCCGTGATCTGGCGGTTGCCGCGCTCGTCGGATTCCCAGTCCATGGCGAAATTCTCGTCCGGGCGGACGCTTCCGTCCTTCGGCGGCAGGTCGCGGACATGGCCGAACGAGGCGAGAACCGTGAATCCGTCCCCCAGATACTTGTTGATCGTCTTCGCCTTGGCAGGCGACTCGACCACGACGACGTCAGTCATTCTGTCTCCGGATCACGCATCTCGTTCCAGGGTCCGGCCGGTGTCGGGGACTGTGGATGGCAGGATAACGCTTCCCCCGGGAAGGGTTTCGACGTCGCCCGCCAGCTCCAGTTCCGACAGCACGGTCAGGATAGCCGATGCCGAGAACTGGCAGCGCCGTACAAGATCGTCAACCGGCGTTGGCGTGAAAGACAGAAGGGACAGTATTGCGTCGCGTATCTCCCCGGGCCCCGAAGGGGGCCGGGGAATGCCCGGTGCGCCCGCGTTCGCCGCGTGTCCGGGACGGACGGGCGGGGGGCGGAACATGCCCGGAAACGGCGCCCGTCCTGCCGGGGCGAGGGGCAGTTCGGCCAGTACGTCATGTTCGTTTTCCGTCAGCACCGCGCCCCGCCGCAGCAGGTCGTTGCCACCCCGGCAGCGCGGATCCAGGGGCGATCCGGGGACGGCAAACAGCGTGCGGCCATAATCGGTGGCCAGGCCGGCGGTGATCAGACTGCCGGAGCGCAGCGCTGCCTCGATCACCACGCAGCCCAGCGACAGGCCGGCGATCAGGCGGTTGCGCCGGGGGAAATGGCGGTGCTGCGGGGCGACCCCCAGCGGCGTTTCGGTCACCACCGCGCCGTGCCGGGCGATTGCGTCCTGCAATTCTGCGTGTTCGGGCGGATAGGGGCGGTCCAGTCCGCCCGCGATCGCCGCGATCGTGACGCCCGCGCGCAAGGCGCCGCGGTGGGCGGCGGCATCGATGCCCCGGGCCAGGCCCGATACGATGGAAACGTCATGGGTCGCCAGGGTGGCCGCCAGGCTTTCGGCCATGCGCGCGCCGCCCGACGATGCATTGCGGGCGCCCACGATGGCAACGCTGCGTCCGCCCAGCCGCGCCGGATCGCCCAGTACCGACAGGACCGGCGGCGCGTCGTGGATGTCGGCCAGCAATTCGGGGTAATCCGGGTCGCCCAGCACCAGGATCCGTCCGCCGATCGCGGCGGTGCCGGCGATTTCCCGTTCGATCTCGTCGGGCGGGGGAATGCGCAGGCGGTCGGCCCGCCCCGTTGCCCGGGCGCGGGCAGGCAGGGCGGCCAACGCCGCCTCGGCCCCTCCATATTCCAGCAGCAGCTTGCGATAGCCGACCGGACCGACCCCCTCGGTGCGCGCCAGGCGCAGGTGGGCGGCCAGCGGTCGGCCCTGGCTCATGACCGGGGGCTCATGGGTGGGGCCTCACGGGCGGGAACGACCGATCCGGGGTTCGGTCCCGGCCAGGAGGCGGCGGATATTCTCGTGATGGCGGCCGATGACCAGGGCGGCGACCAGCAGGCCCGCCATCGCGGCCGGCGCGCGCGGATTGCCGCCGGCCACCGCCGTCAGCAGAAGCGGCAACGCCACGAACGCCGCCAATGCCCCGGCCGACGACAGTTTTGTCAGCCGCGCGACGCCCAGCCAGATCGCGCAGCACGCGAGGCCGACCAGCGGCGACAGGGCCAATGCCGCGCCCAGTCCGGTGGCGACGCCCTTGCCGCCCCGGAATTTCAGCCAGATCGGAAAACAATGGCCGACGACGGCGAACAGGGCCGCGACCGCCTCGGCCTGTCCGGTATGGAAGGGTGACAGGATGAAGGCGCAGACGACGGCGAATGCCCCCTTGGCCCCATCCAGCAGCAGGGTCGCCGCCGCCAGCCCGCGCCGGCCGGTGCGCAGCACGTTGGTGGCGCCGATATTGCCCGATCCGATCTGGCGGATGTCGCCGGCGCCGCCCATCTGCGTCAGCAGCAGGCCGAACGGGATGCTGCCGATGCAGTAGGACAGGGCCGCGATCGCGGCCAGCAGCGGCAGGGCGAAGGGGGGAACGGCGTCGGTCATGGCGTGGGTCGCCCCCCGGCATGCGCGAAGACCGGACGCCCGGCCTTCCAGGTACCCAGCACCCGGCCTTCCAGCGCGCGGCCGTCGAACGGCGTGTTCTGTGCGCGGCCGGGCATGTCGTCGGCATCGACGCGCCAGGCGCGATCGGGGTCGAACAGGCACAGGTCGGCCGCGACGCCCTCGGCCAGCGTTCCGGCGGCGGCGCCCAGCAGTGCCGCCGGCCGATGGGTCAGCAGGCCCAGTGCCTCGATCATCGGCAGCGTGCCGCCATGCACCTGCGCCAGCGTCACCGCCAGCAGGGTCGCCAGGCCCGTTCCCCCGGCCGCCGCGACCGCGAAGGGCTGGCGCTTGTCGTCGGCGTCGCACGGGGCATGGTCCGATGCGATGGCGTCGATCGTGCCGTCCGCCAGGGCGTCGCAGATCGCCCGACGGTCGGCCTCGCCGCGCAGCGGGGGCGACAGTTTGGCATAGGTTCGGAAATCGCCGATCGCGGTCTCGTTCAGGTCGAAATAGGGCGGCGCGGTGTCGCAGGTGACGCGCAGGCCCCGCGCCTTGGCCGCGCGGATCAGTTCCACCCCCTCGGCGGTGGAGACATGGCCGAAATGCAGCCGCCCCTTCGTCAGTTCGACCAGGCGCAGGTCGCGGGCGATCATGATCGCCTCGGCCGCCGCCGGGATGCCCGGCAGGCCCAGCCGCGTGGCCAGTTCGCCATCCGTGGCGCAGCCGCCGCGCGCCAGCGACGGGTCTTCGGGGTGCTGGACGACCAGCGCGTCGAATCCGCGCGCGTAGGTCAGGGCCAGGCGCATGGTTCGCGTATCCGCGATGGCCTTCGTACCGTCGGTGAAGGCCACGGCCCCGGCCTCGTGCAGCAGGCCGATCTCGGCCATCTCGGCGCCTTCGCACCGGCAGGTCAGCGCGCCATAGGGCAGGATCGAGACAATGCCCGTCTCCTCGCCGCGGGCGCGCAGCAGGCGGACCAGCGCCGGATCGTCGATCGCCGGCTGGCTGTTGGGCAGCACCGCCATCGTGGTGATGCCCCCCGCCGCTGCCGCCCGCGCGGCCGAGGCCACGGTTTCGCGATATTCGAAGCCGGGTTCGCCGATGGCGACGCGCATGTCCACCAGACCGGGGCACAGAATCGCCCCCCCGCCGTCGATGGTCGTGGCGCCCTCGGGCACGCCCTCGGCCCCGGGCAGGTCGGTGCCGGCGATCGCGCCGTCGCGCACCAGCAGCCGCCCTGGACGATCCAGCCCGCGCGCGGGGTCGATCAGGCGGACATTTTCGAACAGGAGGACGCTCACGTCGTTTCTCCGGCGCGTGCCAGCAGGTCCAGCACCGCCATGCGCACGGCGACGCCCATCTCGACCTGTTCGCGGATCACGCTCTGGTCGGAATCGGCGACGCGGCTGTCGATTTCCACACCGCGATTCATCGGGCCGGGATGCATGACCAGCGCGCCGGGACGCGCCACCGCCAGCCGCCGGCGGTCCAGCCCGTAGAAGCGGAAATATTCGCGCGCGCTGGGCACCTGCCCGCCGGTCATGCGCTCGCGCTGCATGCGCAGCATCATGACCACGTCCACGTCGCGCAGCCCGTCTTCCATCGTGTAATGGACGTCCACGCCCAGCGCCCCGATGGCGCCGGGGATCAGGGTCGGCGGCCCCACCACGCGTACGCGGCAGCCCATCGCCGTCAGCAGGTGGATGTTCGACCGCGCGACGCGGCTGTGGCTGACATCGCCGCAGATCGCGACCGTCAGCCCGTGCAGGCCGCCGAAATGCCGGCGGATCGTCAGCGCGTCCAGCAGCGCCTGCGTCGGGTGTTCATGCGTGCCGTCGCCGGCATTGACCACGCTGGCCTCGACCTTCTGCGCCAGCAGCGCCGGTGCGCCGGACTGCGAATGGCGTACCACCAGCAAATCGGTCCGCATGGCGTTCAGGGTGGTCGCGGTGTCCAGCAGGGTCTCGCCCTTGTTCACCGACGAACTGGCCACCGTCATGTTGACCACGTCGGCCCCCAGCCGCTTGCCCGCCAGTTCGAAGGAAGTGCGGGTGCGGGTGCTGTCCTCGAAGAACAGGTTGATGACCGTCCGGCCTCGCAGCCGGTCGCGCGGCGTCTTGCGCGACCGGTTCATCAGCGCGTAGCTCTCGGCCAGGTCCAGGAACGGCTCGATCCGCGTGGGGTGCATGCCCTGCACGCCCAGCAGGTGCCGCGTCGATTGCGGGAAGAAATGCGGCGAGGCGGTGCGCGGCCCCTCGCTCATTGCGCGACCGCCCCGATCCGGGCCATCACCTCGTCCCGGCCGAGCGCGGCCAGGGTGGCGTCGATGCCCGGCGAGGTCGTGGTGCCGGTTACCGCGGCGCGCAACGGCTGCGCCACCTGGCCCAGCTTGTGGCCGTGGTGCTCGGCGAAGCGGCGCAGGGCGGCGTCGATGGTCGGTGCGTCGAACGGGTCGATCACCGCCAGGTCGCGGGCCAGCAGGCCCAGCAACGTCCGGGCCTCGGGCGTCAGCAGCTTCTCGGCCTTGGCATCGAAGGACAGCGGGACGTGGCGGCCCAGGAAGGCGGCGCTGTCGGCCAGGTCCACCAGCGTCTTCGCACGGTCCTTCAGCCCCGGCATCAGGGTCTGGATGCGGGCGCGCACGGTATCGTCCAGTGTCACGTCCGGCCGGCCGGCCTGGCGTTCGGCGACGTCGTTCGCCAGGCGGGCGTCATCGGCCTGGCGCAGCCACACGCCGTTCAGGTGCAGCAGCTTGGCGTAATCCATGCGCGCCGCCGACCGGCCGACGCCGTCCAGGTCGAACAGCTGGATCTGCTCGTCACGGGACAGGATCTCGGCGTCACCATGGCCCCAGCCCAGCCGCAGCAGGTAGTTGTTCAGGGCCTCCGGCAGGTATCCCATCTCGCGGAATTCCACCACCGACTGGGCGCCATGCCGCTTGGACAGCTTGGCGCCGTCGGGACCGTGGATCAGCGGCAGGTGCGCGAAGGCCGGCAGGTCCCAGCCCATGGCACGATAGATCATCGCCTGGCGGAAACTGTTGGTCAGATGGTCGTCGCCGCGAATGACATGGGTGATGTCCATGTCATGGTCGTCCACCACCACAGCCAGCTGATAGACCGGCGTGCCGTCGGCGCGCAGGATGATCATGTCGTCCATTTCGGCATTGGCGACGCGGACCTCGCCCTGCACCAGGTCCGGGATGACGGTCTCGCCTTCGCGCGGGGCACGGATGCGCACCGTATAGGGCGCGCCGGGCGGGGCCTCGGACGGGTCGCGGTCGCGCCAGTAGCCGTTGTAGCGGGGCGGACGGCCCTCGGCCATCGCCTGCTCGCGCATCTGCTGCAATTCCGCCTGCGTGCAGAAGCAGCGATAAGCCAGCCCCTGGGTCAGCAGATGATGCGCGACTTCCGCATGGCGGGCCTGCCGGGTGGACTGGAACACCGGTTCCTCGTCCGGGGTCAGCCCCATCCAGGCCAGCCCGTCGAACAGCACGTCCACCGCCTGCTGGGTCGACCGCTCGCGGTCGGTATCCTCGATGCGAAGCAGGAACTTGCCGCCATGGTGACGGGCATAGAGGAAATTGAAAAGGGCGGCTCGGGCGTTGCCGATGTGCAGCAACCCGGTGGGGCTCGGTGCGAAGCGCGTACGAACGGTCATGAGGCGGCTCCATACCATGGGATGCCGTCTGCTTACAGGGGGATCGGCATATGGCCGATCCGCGCCGTTGGCGGCTAGGCTGCCGCAGTGGACGATTCGGATGGAGATATCGGCCGGGACGCATGGCCGGCGCGGATGCTGCTGGCGGAACGGTCGCGGCTGGCGCTGTGGCTGCCGGTCGGGCTGGGGATCGGCATCACGATTTATTTCGCGCTGACGCGGGAGCCCGGGGGGACGACGATCCTGTCGCTGCTGGTCGTGGCGGGCGGGGCGGTCGCCTGGATCGCGCGGGCGCCCCATGTGCTGGCGGCGCGGGCGATCGGCGGGGGAATGGCGGCACTGGCGCTGGGGGGCGTCGCGGCCTGGACCGCCACGCATCGCCAGCCGCCGCTGCCCGACCTGCCGCATCGCGCGACGATGGTGGTGGGCCGGATCACGGCCGTGTCCGTCCTGCCGCCGCGCGACGCGGCGGCAGGTGGGGCCCTGCAGGTGGATCTGGCGGACGTGCGGCTGGAGGACCCGGTCGATGACGGGATGCCGCCCTTGCGCCGCATATTGCGGCTGCGACTGCGGCCCGACGACCCGGTGCGGCTGTCGCCGGGAATGGTGGTGCGGGTGCGCGCGATGCTGCGTCCGCCGATGCCGCCCGCCTGGCCCGGCGGCCCGGACCGCCAGCGCCGGGCGTGGTTCGACGGCATGGCGGGCGGCGGATACGCGCTGGCGATGGTGCAGCGGGTGGATGAAGGGCTCCCTGCCGCCCATCGCACGATGGAATCCCTGCGCGAAACGATCCTTGCCCGTATCCTGCGCGTGCTGCCCCCCGACCGGGCCGGTGTGGCGGCGGCGGTCCTGACCGGGTCCGCCGCGCCGATGCCGCAGGCCGATCGCGACGCCTTCGCCGATGCGGGACTGGCGCATCTGCTGGCGGTGGCCGGGCTGCATCTGGGGATCGTCATGGGCGTGGCGATGGCGGCGGCGCGCCTGCTGCTGGCGTGCTCGGAACATGCAAGCCTGTTCTGGCCATGCCGGCAGGTCGCGGCGCTGGCGGGACTGGCGGCCGGGGCGGCGTATGTGGTGCTGACCGGCCAGCATCTGCCGGCGTTGCGGGGTCTGGCGATGGCGACGCTGGTGGTGCTGGCGATCGTGACCGGGCGGCGGGCCCTGTCGATGCGCGGGCTGGCGGTGGGGGCCGGGCTGCTACTGCTGACCGGACCGGGGGACCTGATGGAAACGCCGTTGCAGATGTCGCTGGCGGCGGTGATGGCGCTGGCCGCGGGGTTCGAGGCCGCGCGGCCCCCCCTTCGCCGTCTGGTGCAGGACGGGGGCTGGTGGCGCCGGATAGGCGTCCATGTCGCGCATCTGGCGCTGGCCAGCCTGATGGCCGGGGGGGCGACGGTCCCGGTCGTCATGGCGCATTTCGGCACGCTGCAACCCTGGTTTCTGCTGGCGAACCTGCTGGCGGTGCCGCTGATGGCGATGTGGATCTTGCCGGCAGGGCTGCTGGCCATAGGGCTGATGCCGCTGGGACTGGAGGCCGCGGCCCTGGTGCCGATGGGCTGGGGGATCGGGGTGGTACTGGATCTGGCGCGGGCGGTGTCCGGCTGGCCGGCGGCGCGGATCATGGTGCCGGCGATGCCGGGATGGGCGCTGGCGGCGTGGCTGCTGGGCCTGTGCTGGATGTGCTTGTGGACCCGGCGCTGGCGCTGGGCCGGCATGGTGCCGATGGCGGTGGCGCTGCTCGTCCCGTTCCTGGTGACGCCGCCGGACCTGCTGGTGGCGGCGGACGGGCGGGTGATGGGGGTGCGCGACGGCGGAATGTTGCGGGTGGTCCCGCGTCCAGGGGCGGACCGGGTGGTCGAGGCCGACTGGCGCCAGGCCCTTGCCCTGCCCCTCGCGGCCCTGCCAGCCGGGGACGATGACAGCCGCATCGCCTGTCGCGACGGGCTGTGCCGGCTGGCGGGTGGCCGGGTGCTGCTGCGCCTGCCGGGGGCGGCCACGCCCGACTGCGCCGGGATTGCGCTGCTGGTCGCGCCGGGGGGCGAGGGTACGAACTGTCCGGGCGTGGCCACGATCGACGGGTTGACCCTGTGGCAGTCGGGTGCGCAGACCGTCTATCTGCGGCCGGACGGGCCGCGCGTCGTCACCGATCGCGCCGTACGTGGTGCGCGGCCATGGGTCATGGGACCGGGCCAGCACGGCATGCCGACCCTGCCGCTGGCCGCTGCCGAATAGGTCGGGCTTCGCCCGAACCCACCAAGGCCTGGAGCCCCGGACCCCGATCATGGATAAACAGACTGATTCCAAAGGCCGGTGGCCTTTGGCGGGCTTCAGGGCGGGGTCAGTACCTTGGCCGTATATTGGCAGGGTTCCTGCGCCGGGCAGCGCCAGCATTCCGGTCGCCGTGCCTTGCAGACATATCGTCCGTGCAGGATCAGCCAGTGATGCGCCGGGCGCAGCATCGGGGCCGGGATGCGGGCGATCAGCTGGTCCTCCACCGCGCGGGGTGTCTTGCCGGGGGCCAGTCCGGTGCGGTTGCCGATGCGGAAGATGTGGGTGTCCACCGCCATGGTGCTGTCGCCGAACGCCACGTTCATCACCACGTTTGCGGTCTTGCGTCCGACGCCGGGAAGTGCCTCCAGCGCCGCGCGGTCGTGCGGGACCTGGCCGCCGTACTGGTCCAGTAGGCGCTGCGACAGGGCGACGACGTTGCGTGCCTTGGTGCGCCACAGGCCGATCGACCGGATATGTGCGCCCACCCCGTCCTCGCCCAGCGCCACCATCGCGGCGGGGTCGGGGGCGTCGCGGAACAGGCCGACCGTCGCCCGGTTGACCGAGGCATCGGTTGCCTGCGCCGACAGCACCACCGCGACCAGCAGCGTATAATCGTCGCCGAACACGAGTTCGCTGGCGGCGTCGGGATTGGCCTCGGCCAGCAGGGTGATAAAGCGTTCGACTTCCTTCAGCGTCATGCGGCGCCGGGCCTTCGCGGGGCGGGCGGGCTGGGTCATGCGGTTCTGCCGTCTGTTCATGTCGCGGGCCTTTCTTGTCGGCCGGACCAGGCGGCCTGTAAATCGCCCGTCGCTTGCTTTCGCCCGGGTGGACGGCGATAATCGGGCCCGAAACCGATCGAATGTGAAACGGATCCGGCGATCCCGGGGCGGCAGCGCGTCGCCCGTGGCCGGTATGGATGGAAGGGATGGCCGTCGGGACCGGCCGGGACGTCATGGCGGACAGACAGACCGCGCCCGGCGCCCAGGGCCGCGGGCGCAACGAATTCGGCGAGGTCCTGGGCTTCGTCATGCAACGCTGGCTGCGCCACCCGGCATCGCTGACCTGCACCCTCGCGGGCGTCGCGGTGGCGACGGTGGCCGATGTGGTGACGCCGCTGCTGGCCGGATGGCTGGTGGACGATGTCGCCCATGCCGGGCCGGCGGGCAGCAGCGCCCCGGCCGTGGCGCCGGCCCTGCTGGCGGCGCGGCATGACGTCCTGATGCTGCTGGGCGGGCTGTTGCTGCTGGGGCTGCTGGGGGTTGCGGGGCGGCGGATGTCCTATCTGGGCATCACCTTCCTGACCGCCCGCGTGATGCGCGACATTGCCCAGACCGCCTTCGCCCGCGTGCAGCGCTTTTCCACCGACTGGCATGGCAACACCTTCGCCGGATCGACCGTGCGGCGGCTGACGCGCGGCATGTGGGCGGTCGACACGCTGGGCGACACCCTGATGCTGATGCTGCTGCCCGGCATCCTGGTGCTGTGCGCGACGACGGTGGTGCTGGCCCTGCGCTGGCCGCTGATGGGGGTGCTGCTGGGCGGCAGTTCGGTGGGGCTGGTGCTGATGTCCACGCTGCTGACCCTGCGCTATGTCGCGCCGTCGGCGCGGCTGGCCAATGCGTGGGATACCCGCATGGGCGCGGCGCTGGCCGATGCCGTGACCTGCAACATGGTGGTCAAGGCCTTCGGCGCCGAGCAGCGCGAGGATGCACGCCTGTCCTGGGTCCTGTCGCGGTGGCAGAGGCGGACCGAGCGGTCGTGGGTGCGCGGCACCAACAGCGGCAACCTCCAGAACCTGGCGGCGCTGGCGATGCGCGTCCTGCTGGTCGGCGCGGTGCTGGCGCTGTGGTGGCGGGGTCGTGCCGGGCCGGGCGACGTCGCCTATGTCCTCACGATGGTCTTCCTGGTCCAGGGCTATCTGCGCGATATCGGCCAGCAGATTTCGATGGTCCAGCGCTCGGTGAACGAGATGGAGGAACTGGTCGCCATCTATCGCCTGCCGATGGGGGTCGCGGATGCGGTCGACGCGCTGCCCCTGCGGGTGACGCACGGGGTCATTCACTTCGACCATGTGTCGTTCGGCTATCGCGCCCAGCAGGGTCCGCTGTTCCGCGATCTGTCAATCGACATCCCCGCCGGCAGCCGTGTTGCGCTGGTCGGGCCGTCGGGATCGGGCAAGACGACTCTGGTGAAGCTGCTGCAACGGCTGTACGACGTGTCCGATGGCCGGATCCTGATCGACGGCACTGACATTTCCACCGTCACGCAGTCCAGCCTGCGGTCCCAGATCGCGATCGTGCAGCAGGAACCCGTCCTGTTCCACCGTTCGCTGGCGGAAAACATTTCCTACGGCCGCCCCGACGCGACCATGGCGGAAATCGAGGAGGCGGCGCGCCAGGCCAATGCGGCGGGTTTCATCGACCGGCTGCCCAAGGGCTATGCCACCATGGTCGGCGAACGCGGGGTCAAGCTGTCGGGCGGCGAACGCCAGCGCGTGGCCATTGCCCGCGCCTTCCTGGCCAACGCGCCGATCCTGATCTTCGACGAGGCGACGTCCAGCCTGGATTCGGAATCGGAAATCCTGGTGCAGGAGGCCATGGAACGCCTGATGATCGGCCGTACGGTGCTGGTCATCGCCCACCGCCTGTCGACCGTTGTCGGCCTGGACCGCATCCTGGTCTTCGCGCGGGGCGAACTGCGTGAGGATGGGTCCCACGCCGAACTGATTGCGCAGGACGGCGGGCTGTACCGGCGGCTGTTCGAACTCCAGTCCCTGGACGGGTAAGGGCCTGTTTGCAAATGCGGGCTGGCTGCAACGCCGGGGGATGAGGGCAGCAGGGCAGCGCCCTGCGACACGGCGTCCCTTCAGCGATGCAGCATCGGCCCCAGCGCCGCGCCGCCGAACAGATGGACGTGAAAATGCGGCACTTCCTGCCCGGCGGCCGCGCCCATGTTCGACAGCAGGCGATAGCCGGCCTCATCCAGCCCCAGCAGGCTTGCGACATGGCCCACCGCGCGGGTGAAACCCGCGATCTCGGCGTCGGAAGCGGTGGTGCTGAAATCCGCGAACGACACATACGGGCCCTTGGGGATGACCAGAACATGGACCGGCGCCTTGGGCGCGATGTCGTGAAAGGCCAGGGCGAACGTATTCTCGAACACTGTGCGGCACGGAATCTCGCCGCGCAGGATCTTCGCGAAGATGTTCTGCGGGTCATAGGGACCCAGTCCGGAGACAGCCATGGATGCGATTCCCTCGGGTTGTGGCGATCGTGTTGATTAAAATCCGTCTTTAATTCGACCCGTTGAGCGAGATCGCCCTGAAAAAGGCGCGCCCGTCGTGTGTTTGCAGGCATCGAAGCGCAGAAAACGCGCGTGGGATCGCCGCCAGATCGAATGTCCGGACAGACCTTAGGTCAGACCGGTGATATCAGGCCAGGGGGTCGCGCGGGCGGGCGGCTTTCTCGGCGATGCCGCTTGTGCCCTCGCGGCGGCGCAGTTCGGCCCAGATGTCGGCGGGCTGCACGCCCGCGTCCACCCACATGACGATCAGATGGTACAGCACGTCGGCGCTCTCGCTCACCAGTTCGCCGGTATTGCCGGCGACGGCCTCGATCAGGCACTCGACGGCTTCCTCGCCGAATTTCTGGGCGATCTTGCGCCGGCCGCGCGACAGCAGGCGCGCCGAATGGCTGATGGACGGGTCGGTACCCTTGCGCGAGGATACGACGGCGAACAGCCGGTCCAGCACGTCGGACGTGGCCGGCGGGGCGTCGGCGACCGGCGCGGCCAGGGCGGCCGCCTTCTTGCGCGCGCGGGGCGTCTCGGCCTCCTTCGCCGCCTTGCGGGGCGCGGGGGCCGCCTTGCGGGCGGTCTTCGGGGTGCCGGTCTTGGCGGTCTTGGGCTTGGATGGCTTGGGCATCATGTACTCTGCTGGAATATCCGGCGCGTCAGGTCGTCTGGCGGACCGGCAGGCCGGCGTCCGCCAGCGCCTGCTTGACCTGCGGGATGGTGAACTGGCCGAAATGGAAGACGCTGGCCGCCAGCAGGCCGGTGGCCCCCGCCCGTGCGCCCTCGATGAAATGCGCCAGCGTGCCGACCCCGCCCGATGCCACGATCGGCACCCGCACGGCGGCGCAGGCGGCGCGCAGCAGGTCCAGGTCGAACCCGCCACCGGTGCCGTCGCGGTCCATGCTGGTCAGCAGGATCTCGCCCGCGCCGCGCGCGGCGACCTCGCGGCACCAGTCGATGACGTTGCGCCCGGTCGGCGTGCGTCCGCCATGGGTATAGACCTCCCACCCGCCATGGCCGTCCGACCGCGCGTCGACGGCCACCACCACGCACTGGCTGCCGAACTTCCGCGCGGCCTCGCTGATCAGGTCGGGCCGACCGACGGCGGCGGAATTCATCGCGCATTTGTCCGCCCCGGCCAGCAGCAGGCGGCGCATGTCGTCGGTCGTCCGCACGCCGCCGCCGACCGTCAGCGGCAGGAAGATCCGTTCGGCCGTGCGGTTCACCACGTCCAGGATCGTGTCCCGGTTTTCGTGGCTGGCGGTGATGTCGAGAAATGTCAGCTCGTCCGCGCCGGCGGCGTCATAGACCGCGGCCTGTTCCACCGGGTCCCCCGCATCGCGCAGCGACACGAAATTGACCCCCTTCACGACCCGGCCGTTCTTGACGTCCAGGCAGGGAATGACCCGCAGCTTCAGCATCAGGACAGGATCCGCAGGGCCTCGGCCGGGTCGACCCGGCCGTCGTACAGCGCGCGGCCGACGATCACGCCCTCGATGCCCGGGGCCTGGGCGGTCGCGGCGCGCAGGGCCTGAAGATGTGCCGCCGTGCCCACCCCGCCGCTGGCGATGACCGGGACCGACAGCGCGTTCGCAAGTTCCGCCGTCTGGGCGATGTCGATGCCCGTCAGCATGCCGTCGCGGCTGATCTCGGTGAAGATGATGGCGGCGACGCCGGCATCCTGCATGCGCCGGCCCAGTTCCACCGCCTTCATTTCGGACGTCTCGGCCCAGCCCTCGGTCGCGACCTGGCCCGAGCGGGCGTCGATGCCCGCGACGATGCGGCCGGGGAAGGCGCGGCAGGCCTCGCGCACCAGGGCGGGGTTCTTGACCGCGACGCTGCCCAGGATGACGCGCGTGATCCCGGCGGACAGCCAGCGTTCGATTCCCGCCATGTCCCGCAGGCCGCCGCCCAGCTGCACCGGCACGGTGGCGTTGGCGATGATGGCCTCGATCGCGGCGCCGTTGGCCGATCGCCCGGCGAAGGCGCCGTTCAAATCGACGACATGCAGCCACCGGCACCCGGCGGCGGCCCAGGCGCGGGCCTGCGCGCCCGGATCGTCGGAATAGACCGTGGCGGCATCCATGTCCCCCCGGCGCAGGCGGACGCAGGCGCCGTCCTTCAGGTCGATGGCGGGATAGAGGGTCAGGCTGTGTCCGGTCACGCTGATGGGTCCAGGGGCAGGAATGGGAACGGAGGAGGCCTGCGGATGCGCGGGCACGACCCGTTCATTGTCCTGCAGGCGCTTGGTGAAGAACAGGCCCCGCACGGTGCGGCCGTCGGTGCGGGCATAGCTGGGATGGGTGCCCCACTGATGGAAGCCGAAGGAATGGAACAGGCGGATGGCCGCCACCTGGGTTTCGCGCACATCCAGGTTCAGGATCTGGTACCCCATGGCCCGCGCGCATTGCTCGGCCTCCAGCAGCAGCAGCCGGCCCAGCCCGTGGCCGCGCGCATAGGGCGCCACATACAGGTGCATGAGCGTGGCGCTCATGGCCTGGGCCTCGTTATTCCGGGGTGGCCGGACCAGTTGCGCCGCGCCGACGATGATGCCGTCCAGGCGCGCGACGAACAGCATGCGTTCCGGCACCATCAGCACGCCCCGGAAATAGCGTTCCATCGCCTGCCGGCCGGGGACGTTCAGCCAGCCGAAGCCGCCGCCGTCCAGGATGGCGGCGTCGGTCGCCTCGCACAGCGCCTCCAGATCGTCTTCGTGCAGGGATTGCAGCCGCTCGGTCCGCAGGCGGTCGCGGCGCAGGCCGCCGATCTCGTTCATGTGGCGGCCCCTTCGCAAACGGGCGACCAGCGCAGGAAATTGGACAGGATCCGCAGGCCGACCGCCTGGCTTTTCTCGACATGGAACTGGGTGCCGGCGCGATTGCCATGGGCGACGATGGCCGGTACGGCGCCGCCATAATCGGTCGTGGCCACCAGATCGGTCGCCGCCCCGCCGCGCAGGGCGTAGGAATGGACGAAATAACCGTGGGCGTCCGGGCCCAGCCCCTCGGTCAGCGGATGCGCGCCGGGTGTGAAGTCCAGCCGGTTCCACCCCATCTGCGGCAGGCGCAGGCCCGGGGCGTCCATCTGTGCGATCTCGCCCGCAATCCAGCCGAAGCCGGGCGTCGTCGCATGTTCCAGCCCGCGTTCGGCCATCAGCTGCATGCCCACGCAGATGCCCAGGAACGGCGTACCGGCGTCCGTCGCCTCCTGGATCGTCTGGCGCAGGCCGGGCACCGCGGCCAGGCCGGCGGCGCAATCGGCAAATGCGCCCTGTCCGGGCAGGACGATCCGGTCGGCCTGGCGCACGGCGTCGGGCGCCGAAGTGATCGTAACCGTGGCGTCGATGCCGCTGTCCGCCGCCGCACGCGTCAGGGCGCGTGCGGCCGAGGCCAAGTTGCCGCCGTTATAGTCGATGACGACGATGGACTGGGTCGCGGATGCCATCCTGTCCCTCATTTCCCTTTCATTCCCCGGCCGTGGCGGCGCGCGGGGCCAGAATGCCCGGATGCCGTTCCAACAGGCGCAGCAGCGCGGCCTCGGCGCCCGGGGCGACGACTACCGGGCCGGCGGTCAGCCCGTTCAGCCGCAGCTCCCATTCCCTTATATTACCGGTGCACAGCGCCAGCCCCAGATGCAGGCCCAGCCACACCGGCGCGATCAACGCCGAATGGCCCAGCAGCGCCCAGGTCGCAAGGCTGACCGCCCCGGCCAGCAGCCCGGCGATCCAGCAGCCTTGCAGCAGCAGTCCGAACCAGCCCAGGACCAGGACCCGCCAGGACAAGCGTTCGGCCACCAGCACCGGCGGATGGTCGCTTTCGGCCCGGAACCAGGAGGAGTAGGTGGTCACAGCACGCCCTTGGTCGAGGGGATCAGGCCGCCCGCGCGCGGATCGGCCTCGGACGCCATGCGCAAGGCGCGGGCGGCGGCCTTGAACGACGCCTCGGCGATATGATGGCAGTTGCGTCCGGCCTTCTGCGTCACATGCAGGGTCAGCAGTGCGCTCATGGCGAAGGCGCGGAAGAATTCCTCGAACAGCTCGGTATCCATCTCTCCGATCTTGTCGCGGGTGAATTCCACCGACCAGGCCAGGTAGGGACGGCCGGAGATATCGACGACGACCTCGCTCAACGCCTCGTCCAGGGGGGCCAGCGCGTGACCAAACCGGCGAATGCCGCGCTTGTCGCCGATCGCGCGGGCGAAGGCCTGGCCCAGCGCGATGCCGGTGTCCTCGGTCGTATGGTGGAAATCGATATGCAGATCGCCCTGGGCCGTTACGTCCAGGTCGAACATCGCGTGCCGGGCCAGCGCCGTCAGCATATGGTCGAAGAAGCCTATTCCCGTCGCGATGCGGGACTGGCCGGTGCCGTCGAGGTCCAGGCGGACCGTGATGTCGGTCTCGCTGGTGACGCGGTGAATCGTGGCGGTGCGGGCGGTGTCCATGTCCCGTTCTCCTACAGGATAGGGGCGGGTTAGGCCACCATTCCCGTGCGAGTCCCGCCCCGGCGTCGTGCAAGCCGGGTGGCCCGATATTGGCTTCGGGAGGCTTCTGCGGCATGGTGCCGTCCCGCCGTCGCCGACCCTCGCGGGGCCTGCGCCGGCCGACATTATATGGAGGATCCCCGGATGGCAGTGCTCGACAGCCTCCTGTCCCGTTCATCGACCGACGCGCTGTCCGACCCGGCGCCGGAAGGGTCGGTGCTGGAGGACATCCTGTCCGCCGCGATGCGCGCACCCGACCACGGCAAGCTGCGACCCTGGCGCTATGTCCTGATCCGGGGCGACGCGCGGCCGAAACTGGCCGAACTGGTGGTGGCCGGGATGATCGCGCGCGACCCCGACGTGCCGGCCGCGAAAATCGACAAGCGCCGGTCGCGCTTTTCCACAATGCCGCTGACGATTGCGCTGGGCATGCATATCCGTCCCGATGACAAGATCCCGGTCGTCGAGCAGGAAATGGCCGTGGCCGCCGCCGCGATGAACGTCCTCGACGCCCTGCATGCCACCGGGTTTGGAGGCGTATGGGTGACGGGGGACATGGCCTACGATCCGGCAGTGGCCTCGGCCCTGGGGTTCGACGCACCGCACCGCCTGGCGGGATTCCTGTTCGTCGGCACGCCGGACCCGGCGCGGCCGGTGCCCAGGCGGTGGCCGGTCGTGGATTACGTCGCCGAATGGCAGGGCTCGCCCGTCAGTTTCGGTGCGGACGCCTGAACAGGGCAGGGGGAACGGCGATGCACCGCGACGTCACGATCATCGGCGGTGGCCCGGCCGGGCTGGCCACCGCCCTGTCGCTGGAGGCGCTGGGCCTGTCGGTCATGGTTCTGGAGCGCGCGCCGCAGCCCCAGTTGGCCGAACCGGCTTTCGACGGGCGTGAAATCGCCCTGACGCACCATGCCGTCTCGGCCCTGCAGCGCAGCGGCGCCTGGGCGCGGATCCCGCCCGTCGGAATTTCCCCCCTGCGTGAGGCACGGGTGGAAACCGGGCGGCACAACCATCCGCTGACCTTCGACACGCAGGGCAAGGGCGTCGATGCGCTGGGCTATCTGGTGTCCAACCACTTGATCCGGCGGGCCTTGTATGAAGAGGCCCTGTCCCGCGCCGACATCACGATCCGCGCGGGCACGGCGACGCGGTGGGTACGCGATGAACGGGGCGCGGTGACTGTCCTGTATGAAGGCGGCGAAATCGAATCCCGCCTGGCGATCGCCGCCGACGGACGGTTTTCCGACATCAGGCGCCTGCGGGGAATCGGCGCCATCGTGCATGATTTCCGCCGTGCGATGCTGGTGTGCCGGATGGCCCATGAATCGCCTCATCATCATGTGGCGACCCAATGGTTCGATGACGGGCAGACGGTGGCCCTGCTGCCGGTCAATGGCGGCGCATCCTCGCTGGTCCTGACCCTGCCGCCCGACCGGATCGAGGCGCTGCGGGTGATGGAGCGCGACCGCTTCAACGCCGATATCATGGAGCGGATCGGCAATCGGCTGGGCGAAATGCGTCTGGTCAGCACGCGGCATGTCTATCCGTTGCGCGCGGTCTATGCCCACCGCTTCGTCGCCCATCGCTTCGCCCTGATCGGCGACGCGGCGGTCGGCATGCATCCGATCACGGCGCACGGCTTCAATCTGGGCCTGAAGGGACAGGAGGCCCTGGCCGAGGAAATCGCCGTGGGCCTGGCCCGCGACGGCGATCCGGGCAATGCGTCCGTGCTGAAGCGATTCGAAACCCGGCACCGCCTGGCCACCGCGCCGCTGTTCGCGGCGACGAATGGAATCGCCACCCTTTATACGCGGGACGAAATGCCGTTCCGGCAGTTGCGCCGTGCCGGTCTGCGGCTGGCCGATTCTCTGTCGCCGTTCAAATCGGCGGTGACGAACATGCTGATGGACAAGCGGAAATCGGCCTGAAACCGCCAATTTTGTCCATCCGGTCAAAAAAGGTTCGAAAAAATCGAACGACCGCAGTTGACGGTGGTGTGGGTGGGGTGTAGATCGCTGTTCACCGCAGGGGCGGGGCCGAAAGGCACTTGCCTGGTGGGGTTGGGTTTGCTAATGTCTTTGGCCCGGTTG
>NZ_JABEQM010000020.1 GCF_014174155.1 Gluconacetobacter tumulisoli
GTCGCCGCCAGGTCTTCCAGTCCACCTAACCACCGCGGGGTGGAGCAGCCCGGTAGCTCGTCAGGCTCATAACCTGAAGGCCGCAGGTTCAAATCCTGCCCCCGCAACCATACGAATTAAGTCTTTGATAAGACAGGATAAAACCCGCCCCAACAGGCGGGTTTTCTGCGTTCCGGCGCCAATCCCCCAACAGATCGAACGCCCCTATCCCAGGCGCGCTATATAGGCTTCAATCTCGGCACCCCCAGTCAGAAGGTCGGCGACGATCGCCTCGCGGGCGGCAGGCCCGTCGTGCCGTTCAAGCGCGTCCAGCGCCGCGCGGTGGGAATCGAAGCCGCCATAATCGGGGCCGACAGTTTCGTGAAACAGCTTGAGGATCGGCCCCATGGACAGCCAGAGATTCTCAATCTGACGAACCAGCATCGGCAGACGCGATAGCTCGTACAGCCCGAAATGGAAGGCGCGGTTGAGGCGCGCCACGCCCTCATCGCGCGATCGGCTCCAAGCATCTTCATAAGCCCTTTGCGTCGCGCGAAGGCGGGCGATCTCGTCCTCCTGCGCGGTTGCGGCCGCGTGCTCGGCCGCGAGTCCTTCCAGGGCGATCCGGATGACGCGCAGTTCGCGATACCGTTCCAGTGTGACGTCGGGCACCACGACGAATCGACCGGCGCGAAGCTCGAGCCCATGTTCACTGGTCAGGCGCTGGCAGGCCTCGCGTACGGGGGTGATGCTGGTGCCCAGGCGTTCCGCCAGATCGCGCATCAGCAGCCGGGTCCCAGGCCGGAAACCGCCCGCGATCAGTTCCTCGCGCAGGGCGAGATACGCCTGGTTGGAAAGACTGCCCTGGTCGAGACGCCGCATGGGCCGTTCCTGCCTGTTTCCGTCGCGCCCGGCAAGCGCCGGGAAAAACCCGTTGCGATGATCAAATTATAATTTATAAGATGATCAAATTATAATTTATAAATTGTAACCCGTCACCCCGGATCCTGACGATCGCCAGAGAACGAGCCTCCCGCCCATGAATCGCGACGACGTATTTTCTATTGCCGTTGCACAACTGAACTCCGTGCCGCCCGCGGTCCCGCCGGACATCGTGCGGCGTGCCATTGCCGACCAGTATGGACTCGACGTCTCGCTCTCGCCCCTGCCGGGCGAGAGGGACCTGAATTTCCAAGCCACGACGCCGGATGGCACCCGCTTCGCGCTCAAGATCGTCAATGCGCACGAGACGGCGGAGGAAACCGCGCTCCTGACCGCGATCATGACGCATGTCGATACGGGGGATCTTCCGGTCGCGGTCGTGAAGCGTGACCGGAACGGGCACGCCGATACGGTGCTGGCGCATGCGGGCGCGACATGGCGAATGCGGCTGGTGGGATGGCTGGACGGCACGCCGCTGGCCGAAGCACCACCCGCCCTCGCCCTGTGCCGCGATACGGGTCGTCAGATCGCACGCGTGGCACTGCGTTTGCGCTCGCTCGACGCAGGCGCATCTGCGGCACGGCGTCGTATCCTGTGGGATTCAAGCCGTATCGACGAACTCGCCGATTTTGCCGCCCACATCGCCGATCCGCAGCGCAGAACCCATGTCCTGGCGTTCCTCGATCAGTTCACGTCCCTGCGCCGAACCACGATCGACGGGCTGCGCCGTCAGATCATCCATAACGACTACAATGCCTCCAACATAACGGTCATGACGACCGATCCCGCGCGCGTCGCGGGGCTGGTGGATTTCGGGGACGCCTGCGAAGCCCCTCTGGTCAACGAACTGGCCGTAGCGGCATCGTATCAGATGCGCGCACCTGAAGGACCAATCGCCTCGCTGGCCGCCATGACCGCCGCTTTTCACGCGGTCATTGCGTTGACGGAAACCGAGATCGAGATGCTGGTACCGCTTGTGCGGGCCCGGCTTGCGACCCGCATCATCCTCAGCGAATGGCGCGCGTCGCTGTTCCCTGGCAATGCCGTCTATATTCGGCGCAATCTCGACAAGGCGGTCGCCCTGTTCGATCACCTTCACACCTTGTCCGACGGCCCGGCGCAACTGCACGCGGCCCTGGCAACGGAGCACGCCCATCCATGACGTCCAACGCCACCCTCCTCGCCCGTCGTCGTCGCCTGCTCGGGGCCGCCTACCGCCTGTTCTATGAGGAGCCGGTGCATCTCGTTTCGGGCTCCGGCGTGTGGCTGCGCGACGCCGACGGCCGGGACTATCTCGACGCCTATAACAATGTCGCCTCGGTCGGGCATTGTCATCCGTTGGTGGTCGAGGCACTGTCGACGCAGGCGGCCACGCTGAACACTCACACACGCTACCTGCACGAAGCCGTCCTGATGTATGCGGAGCGTCTTCTGGAACTGATGCCGGATGCGTTGGGCAACGTGATGTTCACCTGCACCGGCAGCGAGGCGAACGACCTGGCGTTGCGGGCCGCAAAGGTCTTCACCGGCGGCACGGGCATCATCGTCACGAAACACGCCTATCACGGCGTCACCGAACTGACCGCCGGCCTGTCTCCCTCCCTCGGCGCGGGGGCTCCGCCGGCACGCGATGTGTATTACGTCGCCGCCCCCGATCCCCTGCATGACGGCAGCACCGACGGCACTATGTTCGCTGCGGACGTCCGTGCCGCGCTGGAACGGATGCGTGCCGACGATGTTGCGCCCTGTGCGCTGCTGGCCGACACCATTTTCTCTTCCGACGGCATCCAGCCCTTTCCGTTGGGGGCTCTGCGTCTGGCGGCTGAAGAAATCCGGGCCGCAGGTGGCCTGTTCATCGCCGACGAAGTGCAGGCTGGCGTCGGCCGCACGGGCACACATATGTGGGGTTTCGCCCGCCATGGCGTGGTCCCGGATCTTGTGACCATGGGCAAGCCTCTGGGAGACGGACACCCGATCGGCGCCGTTGCCGCGCGCCCGCCCATTTTTGATATGTTCGGGGAAAGAGCGCGTTATTTCAATACCTTCGGCGGCAACCCGGTTTCGGCGCGCGTGGGACTCGCGGTGCTGGACGTGATCCGGGACGAAGGACTGACGGCCAATGCGGCGCAGGTCGGCGCGGCCCTGGAGCAGGCGGTACGGGCCATCCAGTCGCGCACGGCCTGTATTGCCGATGTGCGGGCCGCCGGCCTCTATCTGGGCGCGGAAATCGTCGATCCGGCAACCGAAGCGCCCGACGCCGCCCGGGCTGCAGCGATCGTCAACACGATGCGCGCAAAAGGCGTTCTGATCAGCAACAGCGGGCCGGCGGGCAACGTCCTCAAGATCAGGCCGCCGCTTTGCTTCTCCCCGCAAAATGTCGATATGCTGGCATCGCGTCTTGAAGACAGCATTGCCGCGTCCGCCTGATCCCCGATTCACCGCCTGACCCGGAACCTGCATCATGTCTGATTCATCGTCTTCTGCGACGCATCGTCCCGTGATGCTGCTGACGGGTGCCAGCCGGGGCATCGGGCATGCCACCGTCAAGCGTTTCCAGGCCGAGGGCTGGCGGATCCTCACCGTCTCCCGGCAGCCCTTTTCTGAAGAATGCCGCTGGCCCGACGCGCGCGAAAGCCATCTTCAGGCCAACCTGGACGAGCCCGGGGACGTCGAACGGCTGATCGAAGAGGTCAAGCGGCGCCTGCCCGAGGGCAAGCTCCACGCATTGGTGAACAATGCGGGCATTTCTCCGAAACTTCCCGGTGGCGGCCGGATGGGCGTCCTGGACACGACACCCGAGACATGGCTCAGCGTGTTCAACGTCAATCTGTTCGCCATCGCTGCGCTGGGACGGGGACTTTTCCAGGAATTGAAGGCAGCACAGGGTACGATCGTGAATGTCACCTCGATCGTCGGCAGCCGCGTGCATCCTTTCGCCGGCCCGGCCTATGCCTGCTCAAAGGCGGCTCTGGCGGCACTCACCCGCGAAATGGCCCATGAATTCGGTGCCCACGGCGTGCGCGTCAACGCCATCGCGCCGGGTGAAATCGCAACCGCGATGCTTTCGCCCGGCACCGATGCCATCATCAACCAGCAGATCCCCATGCGCCGTCTCGGCCTGCCGGCCGAAGTGGGCGAGACGATCCTGTTCCTCTGCTCGCCGCAATCCTCCTACATCAACGGAGCGGAAATCCACATCAATGGCGGCCAGCATGTCTGAAAAATGTCACATCCGAGCGGGAAGCATCACGTAAACGGAGAGATCTGCACCTTCAGAACCCCAGGCTTATCCTTCAACGCATCAAATGCTAACTGGATGTTGTCGAGGGAAACGATACTGCGGGTAAATGGCTCGACCAGAAACCGATCGTGGGTCAGCAGCGTCAGCGCGTCATGCATGTCCTCTCCCATTCCTGCAACCGAGCCCTTGATCGAATTTTCCCTGAGGACCATGTCAAGTATCCGGAGCGGTATGCTGTCGTCGGGGCCGGTGATACCGAAGGCGGCGATGTGGCCGCCCGGCCGTATCAGATCGAACGCCTTGGCATAGAGGGCAGGCGCCCCGATGCTCTCGATGACGATGTCGGCCCCCCGGCCGCCTGTCCTGGCCCGCACGATGTCCAGAACCCGCGCGGGATCCGTGATGACGATGTCCGCGCCGGACCGGGCTGCCAGTTCCGCACGTTCGGGCGAGAGTTCAACCGCGATGATCGGCGCAGCGCCGACCAGGCGCATCATCTGGATGTGCAGGTTTCCGATCGGACCGGCGCCCAGAACGACAACGGACTGCCCGAAGCTGACACCGGCCTTGCGCGCTGCCCGAACCACGCAGGCCACGGGTTCGGTCAGCGCCAGCACCTCCGGCGCAACGTCCTCCGGCGCCGGGATGATCTGACGCGCCGGCACGGAAACATATTGAGCAAATGCGCCGTCCCGATGAATGCCAATCTGACGCATCTCGCGACAATTCAGGATTTCGTTCCTGCGGCAGAAATAGCAATGCCCACAGCCGATGTTGATGTCGGCCACGACTCTCTGCCCGACCGTCAGGCCACTTACCCTCTCACCCATTCGGTCCAGCGTTCCGGTGAACTCATGTCCCGGAATGAATGGCAGCCTGTCCGCCGCATAATGCCCGTGAAAGATATGGACGTCCGTTCCGCAAATCCCGCAACGATCCACCCTGACCAGCACGTCGTCCGGGTCGATCTGCGGTATCGGAACCTCCCTGACTTCAAAACGTCCGGGTTCGAGGAGTACGGCTGCCTGCATGGTCTCCATCTTCGTTCTCCCTGGTCGTTTATTTGACAATGCGCAGCTTTGAACGGTCGATTGTCGTCGCGATGGCGACGATCAGAACAAGGCCAAAGAAAATCTGCTGTCCTGTCGCAGGAATGTTCAGATAGAGCATGCTCGATCTGACGACGGCGACGATCATCGTTCCGATCAGCGTATTGGTCACCCCGCCGACACCGCCCGTCAGCGGCGTGCCGCCGACGAGGACGGCGACGATCGCCGGCAGCAGAAATCCTTCCGCCAGGGTGGGAGAGCCTCCGGACAGTCTGACGGAGAACATCAGCCCGGCAATGGCCGCAAACATGCCCGAGAGCGCGAAGGCGAGGATCTTGTACCGTTCCACGCGGATACCAGATGCGACGACCACCGGTTCCGCGGCGCCGATTGCCTTGAATGTCCGTCCGGCTGTCATCCGGTTCTGGATAAACCATGCCACTGCAACAATCGCGAGCGCCACGATCAATTCGTGCGGTATGCCTGCGGTCGTGCCCATTATCCATCCGAACGCGTGCTTTCTCTGTTCGGCATCCATGTGCAGCGCCTGCTGTCCCGAGGCGAACTGTCCCACCGACAGCGCAATCCCGCCCACAGCGAGTGTCGAGATGAAGGAAGGGACCTTGAGGCGTGCGGTGACCACTCCTGAAATCGCGCCGAACAGAAGACCGGCGGCGATGACAAGAAGTCCCGAACCGACGCCAAGCGCAGGAAGAGAAATCGTTGTCAGCACCGTCGCCATGTTGGCGATCGACTGGGAGGAAAGATCGATGCTACCGATATAGATTACGAGAGTCATTCCGACGGCCATGACAAGCAATGGAACGATGTCGGTGGCCAGGTTCAGGAGATTTTCAGGACTGAGAAAATTGATATCGGTCATTCCGACCAGCAGAAGCGCGCTGACGAGCGTGATCCACGGGAAATGACGCCTCATCCTTTCGGTGTAGGTCAGTCCGCCGTTCAAACCATGTGCTGGATGAGGTCGTAGAGGGAAGGCTTTGCGCCGGGCTGACAGTTGAACCATTTCCTGATCTCTCCGTCCTTGATGACAGCAATGGTGTGACTGAGGCCAATGGCCTCCTCCAGGGTATCTGCGACCAGAATGATCCCTACGCCGTCGACCGACATGTCCCGGACCATTTCGTAGACGTCTTCCTTCGCCCCGATGTCGAGGCCACGCGTCGGGTGATCGAGAAGGATGATCTCCGAACCGCCGCTCCGCCATTTTGCCAGTACGACTTTCTGCTGGTTGCCTCCCGAGAGGTTTCCACAATCGACATTCTCGGACGCGACCTTGATCGACAGGCGCCTGATCCAGTCGCGCGCCAGTTCGCGCTCGGCCGCGATGTCGAGCATTCCCCCTTTCGAATAGTTTTTCATCTGGGAAAGCGTCATGTTTTCAAAGACGTTCATGCCGCTTGCGATGCCTTCGATCTTGCGTTCCCGTGGAATATATCCCACGCCGTGCGATACACTCTGCGACGCGCTGAATGACCGGACAGTCATGCCCCGAATGCTGACGGTGCCTTTCTCGGGCTTCCGCATGCCGAAAATCGTGCGCAGGATGGGCTCCCTTCCCGACCCTTCGACACCGACAAGCGCCAAGACCTCCCCTGCGTGAAGTTTCAGGGAAACATCATTTTCCCGCCCGGCGACGGTGACATGGTCAAGTTCGAGAAGAACATCGTCTTTATTGTAGGGAATCTGCCTGTTTTCGCGATAATATTCCCGGTTTATCTCTCTTCCGACCATTTTCTTCTGTATGGTCTCGATCTGGGCCTCGTCGGCGCTGATGACGTCAACGACGGCACCGTCCTTGAGCACGTAAATGCGATCGGACAGATCGATGATTTCATCCAGACGGTGAGAGACAAAGATGAACGACGCGCGCCTGCGTAATTCCCTTACCAGACTGAAAAGCAGTTCGATCTCGTCTTTCGACAGAACGGAAGTGGGCTCGTCCAGCAGGATGACGAGCTTTCCGTCGACTCTCTCTTCCAGGGCCAGAACCTTGGCAAGCTCGACAAGCTGGCGTTGGGAAAAGGTCAGCCTGGATGTAATCGTCGCCGGATTTATATCAAGTTTCACCTTCCTGAGCTGCTTTCGCGCCGCCTCACTCATCCTTTTCCAGTTGATCGCGCCGAAGCGGATAAACGGTTTTTCAAATCCCAGAAAGATGTTTTCCATGACAGTCAGGTTGGAAATCAGCGACTGCTCCTGATACACCATGCCGACGCCCATCTGCATGGCGTCGCGCGGGGTGCGGAAGTGCACCGGCACCCCATCAACCAGCACATTGCCGGCGTCGTGCTGGACGGCGCCGTAAATGATTTTCATCAAAGTAGATTTTCCGGCACCGTTCTCACCGACAAGTCCGATGATTTCCCCGTCCCCGATTTTCAAATCCACGCCCTTGAGAACGTGAACGCCCGGATAGCGTTTTTCGACATTCTGCAATTCGAACATGGCACCCTACTTTACAAAAGAGAGAGACCGGCGATCGGTGGACAGATAGACGGCGGCAATAACGAGCAGGCCGAGGACACCGTCCTGAAAGTAATCAGGAAGACCGATGACCACCATTCCGTTGCCAATGACGTTTACAATCAGGACGCCCACAAGCGTGTTCCATACGCCGCCCGAGCCCCCGCGCAAGGCCGTTCCCCCCACGACGACGGACGTGACGGACACAAACATGAAGTTGCGTCCCGTTTCGGTCTCGGCGATGCCAAGCCGGGCGACGGCGAAAATCGCACCAAGCGCAAAGAATATGCCAGCCACGACAAAGCCTGTGATGCGCAATTTCCCGACATTTAGCCCGGACGACCGCGCGAGATCCTCGCCCCCACCGATGGCGTAGAAATTGCGTCCGATCGTCGTATTGTCCTGGATGAACCAGGCGATCAGAAGGGCGGCCAGTGCCGCATAGGACATCAGCGCGAAGCCCCCGATCCGCAGTGTCAGCAGGGAGCGGAAGATCGGGTCCTCGATCTGTATCCGATTGCCCCCGGTAATCAGAAGCGACAGGCCTATGCCGACAAATCCAAGGGAAAGGCTCGCCATGAACGACGGAATTTTGAGTTGCACATGGATAAGTCCGTTGATTGCGCCCAGGATCGCGCCGACGAAAAGCGTTCCCGGTATCGCCATCCATCCCCAACCGGCGATCGATCCGCCGAGCGCATTCAGCATGAGGGCGAAGAGGACGGCGCACACGGCGACGGTCCCCTCCATCGACAGGTCAATCGACCCCATCAGGATGACGAAGGTGACGCCCACCGCAACCATCAGGGCCGGCGAGGCCGAGATGGCGATTCGGGCGAAATTGCGAAATGACAGGAAATTCGGGTTGACCGCCGTGAAGAACAGCGCAAGCCCGATCAGCACCAGGAGGGGGATCCATTTCCTGAAGTTTTCCATGGCCAGAAACTGATTCATGATCCAGCCTCGTTATGAAAACGAAACGCAGGGAAGGCCTGACGATACGGGTTGTCCTTCAGGAAGAAATCCCGTACCCGCGAACGTTATGATCTGTACTTGATCTGCCCTTTGCCCAAGGACCAGAAGTCCTTCCAATCGTATGTCGGATTGGTATCTATGTATTTCGTTTTGAAAACCTGGGCGTCTTTTGTCGTGACCAGTGTCGTTGGACCGTAGAATTCACGATGTTCTTTCGGCTCGGCCGAAGGCTTGAAGAAGCCCGTTGCGGCATAATAGGCCAGCGCTGCGGTGATTCCGCCGGCCCAATGGGGATTGGTGAACACCGTCGCGAGTATTTTCCCCTTGGTGACCAGTTCAACCGCCTGCGGGTTGCCGTCATACGATACGATCGGCATGTCCTCTATGCCTTCGGCCCGTAATGCCTCGATCACGCCGTAGGCCATGGTGTCGCTGGCGCAATGTACGCCCTTGATCGCGTCCCCATAGCGCGTCAGAAAGCCCGACATGACCTGGTTGGCCTTCTGCGTGTCCCAGTCGGCCGCCTGGACCGCAAGGAATTCTATGTTCGGATAGGCCTTCAGGGCGTTCTTGAAGCCTTCCAGGCGTTCGATCGCCGGGTTGTTCGAGGCGATGCCGCCGAGATGTACGACCCCACCTTTCCCACCCATGGCGTCAAACAGCAGGCGCGCCGTCTGCTCGGATGGCCCGACATCGGACCATGTCATGTGCGAGACGTAATTGTCACCGAAATCCCATGGATGAAGGTCGTCGGTCTTGTTCCAGATTGTGGAGACATAAGCGCCAGCCCTGCTGACGGCCTCGACTACGGGACGGCAATTGGGCATATCGTTCGGATCGGCGGCCAGCGCGACCTCGCTGCCATAGCGGGAGAGCAGGGACTTGATGTCGGAGAGCGATTTCTCGCTGGAGCCCTCATTGATCAGGTTGATCAAATCGCTGGTGCTCTTCCCGAGACTCCGGACGAAGGCCTCGCCTCCGGAAACGATCGAGTTCCAATATGGGTTTGTCCGGTCCCGATAACTCCATGCGATCTTCGGATTCTGTGCGGCCGCGCGCGCGACGCCCGATCCGAGAGTCGCGGCCGTCGTCATCCCGCAGAGACCGTAGGCCGAGAGTAAAAGCAGGCTACGACGATTGAGCGTCTGCTGCTCGATATAATTTTTGATGAACGACATGTCTGTCTCCGGGACGCCTGTTGTGTGGAATGTCGTGATATTCCGGTTTTCCTTGCGACATTCCCGGCGCTCTTATTATTGAACTGGATAGTTACTATACTGTGTCTGAAAAGTCAATGATGGAGCAAGTGGCTTCGCCGAGAACTCCAGTTGCCCCAGGATGGATCAGGCCCCCATCAGAAAGGCGTATCGCGCCCGATACAGCCTGTTCCCCCTGCCGGGTCAGCCCTTTCTCGGCCTCGTCTTCGACGTGATGCCCATGCCTATGCGGGGAGAGATTGCGGGCAAGCCTGTCTGGCCTGGCCTGGAACGGGCGCGTTTTTCCGCAGCAGTCCGCGATCCTTCAGGTCATGCCAGAATTCAGCAGGAATGGGATGACTGAACCATCTCAGGTTCTGTTCAAGCTGTTCAACGTTTCGCGTTCCGGCGCAGAATGCGGGTATTGCCGGATGAGCGACGACGAACTGAAGGGCCGCTGCCGGAAGCGGGACGTCGTGCGCGCGGCAGACCGCTTCGATTCGGGCCACGCGTTCCATGACTCCGTCAGGGGCAGGAGAATAATTATACTTGGCACCCGGGATGGCGCCGGTCGCCAGGATGCCGGAATTGAAGCCGCCACCGACGACCACCGCCGCGCCGCGTTCCTCGCAAAGCGGCAGGAACGTGTCCAGCGCGTCCTGCTCCAGCAATGTATAGCGTCCGGCCAGAAGGAAGCAGTCGAAGTCCCTCTGCCTGAGGGCTTCATAACAGACTTCCCATTCATTGACGCCGACGCCGATCGCTTTCACGACCCCTTCGGATCGCAATCTTTCCAAGGCACGCCAGCACCCATCCATTGCTTGCCGGAAGATTTCAGGCTGATTTTCGCCTTGCGTAAATCTGTCGATGTCGTGGATGAAAAGAATATCGATCCTCTCGAGCGCTAGGCGCTGCAGGGAGTCCTCGAAAGCGCGCAGCGTTCCGTCGAAGCTGTAGTCAAAATCCATCACGTTGGGGGCGGCATTATTCCAAGGCGAGAAATCGATGTCCTCCCGCCTGCCGGCGCGTAGGACGCGTCCGACTTTTGAGGCAATCACGAATTCGTCGCGGTTTTTCCAGCGAAGCGACTGGCCGAGGCGGAGTTCCGCAAGGCCATGACCATACATGGGCGCGGTGTCGTAAAATCGGATACCGGCATTCCACGCATGCTGGATCATGTCGTCGGCCGTTTTTTCGTCGACTTCCCGAAGAAAATTTCCAAGCGGGGCAGTTCCAAAGGCAAATGCGGTCACATCGAGACCGCTTCGGCCGAACTTACGTTTTTCGTCGGGGGTCATAGCCTGTCATCCTTTTCTTCCTGCCAGGTCATGTTTGTGCGCTGGCTTGTTTTTCCGGACGGCCGTCATTCCCGAATGAGTCCCTGTTCGATTTTTTGCCGTCTTGCACATCGGCCGGCTATCGGGGAGGGGCGCTTGTCCTGTGCGTTTTCGCTCTTTCAGGATATTTCAATTGATAGGCTTCGCATAATTTCTCTGTCAGTTCTGGAGCAACTGAAAGAAGGTTTCGGGCCTGCAGGACACGCGCAGGCATCAAAATGTCTCCTGTCCCTTCGATCCGTTTTGAACGTTGTCTCGGATCGACCGTTCAGTGGCGCTTTGACATCGGCCTCCCGTTTTCCAGTTCCGCGAGGGTGCGCGGCGCTGCCCCCAATAGTCGAACAGCGCTTTCCCGTGCGCTGATCGGGTTCAGCACACCGAACGGAAGCGTTCCGTCATCACGTCGAGGACTTCGCCGGGGTCACGCTTCCACCAGTTATTGGCCGAAAAGATTTCCACTTCGCAGAAGCCGGCATATCCCGCATCTTCCACGGCTGAACGGAGTGCCCGGAGATCGGCAACGCCGTCGCCCATCATGCCGCGGTCGAGCAGGACATCCGACGTGCGCGCAAGCCAGTCGCACAGGTGAAACCCGAAGATGCGGTTGCCGGCGCGGCCCAGCTGACGCGGAAGGTCCGTGTCCCACCAGACATGATAGACGTCGATTGCGACGCCCAGATTATCCGCGTCGATCAGGTCGCACAGGTCCAGCGCGTCCCGCGTCGTGGTCAGGCAGGACCGATCACCACCGTATACCGGGTGCAACGGCTCCAACGCCAGCCTGACGTCGACCGCCGCCGCAAAGGGGACGGCGTTCGCCACATATTCCGCGACGATTTTCAGGCTGTCCTTGACCCCTTTCGTGCCGGGTTGAACGCCGCCGGTGACGATCGTCAGAACGTCGGCCCCGAGTTCGGCCGTCTGGTCGATCGCCCGGCGAAAATCGTCGGCGATGTCGTCATGCCGTTGCGGCGCAAGCGGGCCGACCAGGAACGGCGATCGGCATAAGCCGACGACGCTGAGCCCGGCTGCCCGTGCACGGGCGCCGATGGCGCATGCCCGCCCTTCAATTTCCCGCCGCCAGAAGACGATGCCTGTAATTCCGCGTTCTGCGCACGCATCAATGGTCCGTTCGGGCGACCATCCGGCGCCCGCCCCTGGAACATTGTGGCCAAGCGTCGCGGTGTTCAGGGCCAGGGCCGAATGATCGTGGCGAAAATCACGCATCTCATGCCCCGTAGAGCGCGAGGAGGATATTCATGCGACTGACGGCCAGGTCCGGGTCCCGCAGCAGTCCGCAGCCGTCGGCCAGCCGGAATATTCCGGTGAAATAGGGCAGCGGGCGCATGGCCTGCGCGCCGTTCAGCATAACGAAATGGTCCTGGAAGCCGTTCAGCCATGCCAGGAACACCACGCCTGTCTTGTAATACTGGGTGGGGGCCCTGAAGATCAGGCGGGCCAGGGGAACCGTGGGGTCGAGCGTGGCACGGAACGCAGCGACGTCTCCTTCGCCGAGCTTGTTGACCGCGTGCGCGGCGGCAACCGCCAGCGGATCGAAAATCCCGAGGAGCGCGTGGCTGAATCCCCTGTCGTCACCCTGGATAAGCTCGGGATAATTGAAATCGTCACCGGTATACATCCGTACGCCTGCCGGCAGGCGGCGACGCAGGACGATCTCCTTGTCCTTGTCCAGGAGGGAGATCTTGATGCCATCGATTTTGGACAGGTTTTCCTCAATGATCGCCAGGACGGTCTCCAGGGCGGCATCGAAATCCCTGCTCCCCCAATAACCGGCCAGCGCGGGGTCGAACATCTCGCCCAGCCAGTGCAGAATGACCGGCTGGTCGCAACGCGACAGAACGGTCCGGTAGACTTTGCGGTATTCCCCGGGTGTTTTTGCGACCTGGACAAGGGCGCGGCTGGCCATGAGAATGAGCCGTCCGCCAACAGCCTGGATGGCCTCGGCCTGCTCGAGATAGGCGCCGGTGACCTGATCGATCGAACTGGCGTCGCGCGGGTCGAGCTGGTCCGTCCCGCAGCCGTTGCCGATCAGCGCATCGGGCAATTCGGCCCGGGTCCTTCGGATCAGCTCGAGGGACCGGGGCCAGTCGAGCCCCATGCCACGCTGCGCCGTGTCCATGGCCTCGGCAATTCCCAGCCCAAGCCCTGCCAGATACCGGCGAAACGCAAGTGTCCTGTCCCAGTCAACGGCAGCCTGGCCGGACGGGTCCGTCGCGGTGAACGGGTCCGCGACGACATGTGCCGCGGAATAGACGACGCGCGCGGGATTGGGGGGAAGAACCGTCAGGGGAAGCGGGATTCCGGTCAGAAGGTAATCCACCTTCCGTCCTGTCTGGTCGGGCAGCTTGATTTTCATGGCTGTTCTCAGAAACGGGGGACCAGCATCCCGGCGTCGGCCGAGATAACCTGTCCCGTCGTGTAGGGCAGTTTTCCAGATGCGAGTGTCGCGATGATGTTGCCCATGTCATCAGGTTCCCCGACGCGGGGTATCAGGGTCAAACCCTCGGCGGCACGCTGGCGATACATTTCGATCACCGGCGCCGTCATGTCCGTGGCGATGAGGCCGGGCTGCACGTCATAGACGGCGATATTCTCGGGACCGAGGCGCACGGCGAGGGCTTTTGACACCATGGCGGCGGCCGCCTTGGACGCGCAATATTCCGCGCGCTGGACAGCCACGGCAACCGCGTTCGAGGAGGTGACGTTCACGATGGAATGAAACAGGCCGGCCGGGCGTTCCCTGGCCAGAAGGCAGCGCGCAAAGGCCTGGGACAGAAAGAACAGCGCCCGGGCATTGATGGCCAGGCAGCGATCCCAGCTTGCCTCCGTGACCTCCAGAAGGTCGCCTCGCTGCAGGACACCCACGCCGGCATTGTTGACCAGCGTCGTCAGCGGCCCAAGCGTGTCCTCGATCCGGGCCAGGACCGTGGAATGCAGGCGGACATCGCCGACATCGAAGGGCACGGCCGTGACGGCCCCCCCCAGTGCCTCCACGCGCCGAACGGCGCCGCGGAGCTCTTCATCCTCGACGGGTCCGTTGATCGCCACAGCGAACCCCGCCCGCGCAAGAGCTTCCGCAGTCGCAAGACCGATCCCACGGGAGGAGCCGGTAATGAGCGCGACCTGCTTCATGTCCAGGTGCCTTTTTCATAAGAACCCGCACGACGATCATGTGCTGGATCTGGGTTTTATTTGTCGGATTCGCATAGTTCGACGTCTTGCCGCGGCCACTCGACCTCGAATTCACGAATATGAGCCGAATTATGGCGGACTTGCCGCCGTGTCTGCCGTCCGCGGCAAACCTCAACTGCCGCAGAATGCACCCGCGGTTGCGCGACATGGACGTCCTTCGCCCTGTCCGCCCGAGGCGCGGCGATCCCGATACGGGGCTTGTCCGGCACGCGCTTTCTTATGTTGAAGCGATGTCCGGTTTCCCGGGACGCGACCGTCACCATCCTTGTCGCGGGTCGGAACCTCGGTTTCGGGATGGATGACCTTGCTGCTGAAAGCCCGGGCGGTGTCCCGCGCGGGTTCCCGTGCCTCATTCAGATACATGCCGGCAGTTCCTGCTCTCGTATGCACTAACTGGTTACATATATTTTTCGTCAGGCGCGATCAAGGACAAAGAGAGCCTTTTTTGAAGCGCGGCGGGTGTTTCGGAAATTGTGATCAAAGGCGGGCGTGCGCGTGACCCGACTTCCGCAGGGCGCGTCGTCATCGGCTTCAGCGGAACGGGTTATCCGTTGATATGAAAATCTATTATCGGATTGCCGCGAGATGCGGGCGATCAGGCAGTCTTTGCCGCAGGTCCGGATATATCACGGGAACGTGTATTACCGCCCCCGGTGGGACGCTCTATGAAATAGGTAACCAGATGGTGCGTCTGGAGATGTCGCTCTAAAAGCAAGTGCCGTCAAAAAAGACAAACAAGGCACAAATCAAAAATGCAAGGCATCGACATATGGAAAAATTTCAAGGCTTGCGACAGGCGATGCGTGTACGACGGCGCATCGGTGCCTCTGTCCTGCAATCGGGGAACCGCGTGGTGAAGCCGCAGGCACAAGTCGGTATTCGCGCCTGACCAGGCGCACGCCATTCGTTGCATCCCACGTGAAATTCCACGAAATGACCGCCTGTTCATTCGTTTTCCGAGTGCGGATGCCAGAGCATTTGCATCGACCACGTCGATTCAATCACCTGATCACATATTCCCCACGTGGGTAACGCGCGGGTAGAAATCACGGAGAAGCTGCCAATGGACGAGATGGCACATGGTGTAGCGTTACCGGAAACCCCTCGCGAATTCGGGTTTTTTATCGATGGGGAGTGGCGCAAGGGCCGGGACATGTTCGAACGGAACTCTCCCAGCCACGACGTGACGGTCACGCGAACGGCCCGTTGCACGCCGGACGATCTCGATCAGGCCGTCGCGGCGGCTCGCCGTGCCTTTGACGATCGTCGCTGGGCGGGCCTGCCCGGCGCGGAGCGGGCGGGTGTCCTGCTGCGAACCGCCGAGGGATTGCGGTGGCATCGGGAAGAGATCGCCCGTTGGGAAGTTCTTGAAAACGGCAAGCCGATTTCCCAGGCAAGGGGAGAAATCGATCATTGCATCGCATGTTTCGAAACGGCCGCCGGTGCCGCCAGACTTCTTCATGGCGACAGCTTCAACAATCTGGGCGACGGCCTGTTCGGCATGACGCTGCGCGAACCCGTCGGCGTCGTCGGCCTGATCACGCCGTGGAATTTTCCGTTCCTCATTCTCTGTGAACGGGTCCCTTTCATTCTGGCGTCCGGTTGCACCCTGGTGGTCAAACCGGCGGAAGTGACAAGCGCAACAACGCTGATCCTTGCGGACATTCTCGCGGAGGCAGGCCTGCCGGCGGGTGTCTATAACGTCGTGACAGGATCCGGGCGCAGCATCGGTCAGGCGCTGACGGAGCATGCTGGCATCGACATGCTGTCATTCACCGGATCGACGGCGGTCGGGCGTTCATGCGTTCACGCGTCAGCCGACAGTAATCTGAAGAAGCTCGGTCTTGAACTGGGTGGCAAGAATCCGATCATTGTCTTCGCAGATGCCGATCTCGAAGACGCAGCTGATGGCGCGGCGTTCGGCATCAGCTTCAACACGGGGCAATGTTGCGTTTCATCAAGCCGCCTGATTGTCGAACGATCGGTCGCCGCCGAATTCGAGCGCATTCTTGCCGAAAAGATGAAGAAAATCCGTGTTGGCGACCCCTTTGACCCGGAAACCCAGGTCGGTGCGATCACCACGGCATCGCAGAACGAGACCATTCTGGGCTATATCGCCAAGGGAAAGGCCGAAGGTGCCACGCTCCTGGTCGGTGGCGAGCCCCTGGAAAGCGATTGCGGGCGATATATCCAGCCGACGCTGTTCTCGGGCGTGACGCCCTCCATGTCCATCGCGCGCGAGGAAATCTTCGGACCTGTCCTGTCGTCGTTCCACTTCGATACGCAGGACGAGGCGATCGTGCTGGCCAATGACACGGTCTACGGGCTGGCGGCTTCCGTCTGGTCAAAGAATATCGACAAGGCCCTGACCGTCACACGCCGTGTCCAGGCCGGTCGCTTCTGGGTCAACACCATCATGGCAGGGGGGCCGGAAACCCCGACGGGTGGCTTCAGGCAGTCCGGCTGGGGAAGGGAAACGGGCCTCCTCGGGGTGGAGGAATACACGCAGGTGAAATCCGTCCATATCGAAATCGGCAGACGTTCGCATTGGATCTCGTCATGAAGGCGGCCTTCGACTATATCATCGTCGGCGGTGGCTCGGCCGGCTGCGTCCTGGCGGCCCATCTGTCCGAGAACCCGTCTGCGCGCGTCTGCCTGATCGAGGCCGGCAGGCGCGACACCAACCCCCTTATCCACATGCCGATCGGCTTTGCCAAGATGACGACCGGTCCGTTGACATGGGGGTTGACGACCACGCCACAGAAGCATGCCAACAACCGGCAGATTCCCTACGTCCAGGCCAAGGTCCTCGGCGGAGGATCCTCGATCAACGCAGAGGTTTTCACCCGCGGTCACCCGTCCGACTACGACCGCTGGGCCGAGGAAGGCGCCGAGGGCTGGAGTTTCCAGGAAGTTCAGAAATACATGCTGCGTTCGGAGGGAAACACCATTCTTTCCGGGGCCTGGCACGGGACCGATGGACCGCTGGGCGTGTCCAGCCTTTGCGCGCCCAATGCCGTCACCCGCGCATTCGTGCAGAGCTGCCAGGAACTCGGGATGCCGTACAACCCCGACTTCAATGGCGCTTCCCAGGAGGGCACGGGTATCTACCAGATGACCATCAGGGACAACCGTCGCTGCTCCGCCGCCGTTGCCTATCTACGTCCTGCCCTGAAGCGCAGCAACCTTCATGTCATCACGGGCGCGCAGGTTCTGCGGATCGTATTTAACGGCTCCCGCGCCACCGGTGTGGAATATGCCGCCCGGGGTTCCGTGCAGACCGCCCGTGCGGGTCAGGAAATCATCGTCAGCTCGGGCGCCATCGGCACACCGAAGCTGCTCATGCTGTCCGGCGTCGGTCCCGCCGCCCATCTCCGGCAGCATGATATTCCCGTTGTGCGGGACCTGCCGGGTGTAGGACAGAATCTGCAGGACCATTTCGGCGTCGACATCGTAGCGGAACTGAAGAGCCATGACAGTTTCGATAAATATAACAAGATGCATTGGATGTTCTGGGCCGGGCTTCAGTATGCCATGTTCAAGACGGGGCCCGTGACTTCCAACGTGGTTGAAGGCGGCGCGTTCTGGCATGCTGACAAGCGGACGTCGCGCCCCGACCTGCAATTCCATTTTCTCGCCGGGGCCGGGGCCGAGGCCGGCGTCGCCTCCGTCCCCCGCGGAGTGTCCGGCGTGACGTTGAACAGCTATACCCTGCGTCCCAGGTCACGGGGATCGGTGACCTTGCAGTCGTCCGATCCGCGCAAGGCGCCTCTTGTGGACCCGAATTTTCTGGCGGACCCCGACGACCTCCGGACTTCTGCCGATGGCGTCAAGATCAGTCTCGATATATTCACTCAGCATTCTCTGAGCAAATATATAAGGAAAATCAACTTTTTTGACGGTAGTGCCCCGACTTCTGCGACGTTCGAGGCCTATGCGCGGCAACATGGTCGGACATCGTATCATCCGACCTGCACCTGCAAGATGGGACAGGACACAATGTCCGTGGTCGATCCGCAATTGCGCGTCTACGGTCTGGACGGCATACGCATCTGCGACAGTTCCGTGATGCCGTCGATTATCGGATCCAATACGAATGCGCCCACCATCATGATCGCGGAGCGTGCAGCCGATCTCATTCGGGGCAACGCATGAACGTGGAAAGAAGATCTCGCGGATTCGCGAAAAAGTCAGGAAAAAAAGACTTTGTCGAAAGATAAGGAAAGTCGGTTATTTGCGTTCCTAATGACCATCTTGCTGGTATGTAAATGCGAAGCCGAATCGATGTTGTATTCTTTCCGGCGAACATGCCTGACCGTTTGATGCGCAGGTTGTATTTATAATAGTTCTCGTCTTTCCCTCCGATTTCATTGAGCCTGGGATTGATGCATTGTCCCAGAAGAGGGATGTTTTTTATAAATATTTACCCTCCGGATTTTTCTCCGCTTGGTCTCATACTTATAAAAATAATAATTTGTGGAGACTCAGATGGTACATGAGATGCGCCAGATTTACGAGGAGCGCGAACCGGGTTTTATTTTTCACATAATATACAAATCTGTAGTAACATTCATGCTTTTAATGAAATTAATATTCCCTAATTACGCATATGCAAGCGTGGCGGGCCCTCCGGAGCAGAGTTCTCCGCAATCTCGCCCTTCCGGCGGCCGTGCCGCTCTCGGCGCCATTCGCCAGCCCGAGAAAAAATCCCCGCCTCCAGAATTCTATGTCGCGGAACCGACGGGGGGATCCTTTTTTCCGTCAAGCTTCGCGGAATGGAACAAGCAGGATTCCATGATCGGCGGTCTGGGCGGACTGCGAAAGCGGCTTGAGGCGCAGGGCGTTGTCCTCAAAGGACGTTATCTTGAAGATACTTCGGGTAATCCGATCGGGGGTAAATCCCAGGGCGTGCGATATGCACATGAATTTGCGCTTGGAACCGATATAAATTTTCTGAAACTGACCGGTCATGACATAGGTACTCTTCATTTCCTGGTGACGGAGCGCGCCGGCCTGAGCCTGGCGACGTCGATTCTGCCGGCCATCAGTTCCGTGCAGGAGATATTCGGCTCCGGTGAAACGGTGCGTCTGACGCGTCTTACCCTTGAACATCATTTCGGCCGCTACGCGACCATGGAGGCAGGCTGGTTCAGCACCGAAAATGACTTCGCCGAATCCAGTATCCACTGGAACCTGTATGTTTATTGCGAATTCCAGAGCAATGCCATTTGCGGCATGCCGCAGTCCCTGGCCTTCAACTCGGGCTATGGCTGGTACCCGACCGCCCATCCCGGCAGCTACCTGAAACTATATCCATTCGGAAACAGGAACTTCCTGATTTCCGGTGGACTCTACAATGTGGATAATACCATTTCAAATACCCATAACGGGTGGAAGCTTGGCTTGAACAACACCACCGGTTCCTATCTTCCCTTCCAGTTGGGATGGATTCACGGAGGGACGGATGAAAATGGTACACTGCCCGGCAACGTGAGGATCGGCGGTTACTGGGATACATCGCAGGTCAAAATCGTCACGACCCAGATCGCCCAGTTCGAGCCCTCTTCGGTCCGTCTCATCGACCTGCCTCAGGATTCCGTTCGCGGGCGTTATGGTGGCTGGGTGGAAGTCGACCAGATGTTGCAGCGTGATCATGAGGGAAGCCCCAGAGGTACCCTTCTCTTCGTCAGTTTCATATGGGGGGATCCGCGTACGGCCTTTTCGCCCTATTTCGCGACATGGGGCCTTATACGCAAAGGCACGTTTCCCGGCAGGCCGAATGACACGGTCAATTTTGGCGGAAAGATACTCGTGCTCAACCCGAAGCTGACGCATTATGCGGAATATCTTCAGTCGCTCGGTGAAAAAGCCTACAGGCCGACCGAAGAGAATTCCTTCGAGCTGAATTACGGCTGGCGTCCCAATCCATGGGCGACGGTCCGGCCTGGCCTGCAATATCTCTGGCACCCGGGGGGCACAAGCCGCTATCCGAACGCTCTGATCCTGGACTTCGAAGTCGGCTTCACGTTCTAACGGCCTTCCTGGTCGGGAGCCGGCGCGCCTGTCGCGGCCAAAGGATTTATTGCATCGTGGCGCGCTCCAGCAGGCAGTCGGGACCGATCTCTTCCAGCGAAGCGAGACCGAGCTGGGCCATGTCCAGATCGATCTCGCGGCGCAGCAGCGCCGCCGCATGGCGCAGGCCGGGTTCGCCGGCCAGGGCGGCGGCATACAGGAACGGACGGCCGATCAGCACGAAGTCCGCCCCCAGCGCGAGGGCTTTCAGGATATCGCCGCCGCGACGGAAGCCGCTGTCGACCAGAACCGCCATGTCGCCGCTTTCGTCGCGGATCGCGCCCAGAACGTCCATCGGCGACGCGGCGCCGTCCAGCTGGCGGCCGCCATGGTTCGAAACGACGATGCCGTCCACGCCATGCTGCCGTGCGAGGCGGGCGTCCGCTGGCGAGAGAATCCCCTTCAGGACCAGCGTTCCCTGCCATGACCGCCGGATCTGCCGCACGTGATCCCAGGTGAAGGCACCATCCCCGCCGATGAAGCTGACCTGGCGCGAGAACAGGCCCGGCCCGCCGCGCGGCTGGATGTTGGAGATGACCGGCACCCCCTGGCGCGCCACGGTGCGGGCCGCGGTACCCAGCAGCCAGTGGGGGTGCGTGATTCCGTCGGCGATCAAGCGCGGGGTCAGGCGTATGGGCATCGTGTAGCCATTCCGCCGCTCGGCCTCGCGGTTCGATCCCGCGGGGACGTCGGCGGTCACCACCAGCACCCTGACGCCGGCGGCGGCAACACGGGCCAGCATGCCTTCGATATGGGCCGGATCGGGCGGCAGGTAGGCGGCGAACCAGATATCGGGATTCACCGCCGTCACGGCTTCCATCGGCGTGATGGAATTCGCGCTGAGCACGAACGGCAGGTTGGCTGCCCGTGCGGCCCGCGCCATCCGCAGATCGGCGTCGAAGGCCGCCACCGCCGAGGCGCCCATGGGCGCGATCCCGAACGGCACGTCATAGCGATGGCCGAACAGGGTGCGGGCCGGCGTGCGCGACGCCACGTCGCGCAGGATCCGCGTGACGAAATGCCAGCGGCCGAAGACGTCGCGATTGCTGCGGATCGCCCCGCCATCCGCCGCGCCGCCGCTGGCATAGCCGTAGATGGCGTGGGGCAGGCGACGGCGGGCGGCGGCCTCGAAATCGTCAAGGTTGAGGTAACGCCCCCACAGGCGCGGGATCGGCGCGGACGCCGGCACGGGCGATACCGCGGGCGAGGAAGTGTCCGTAGGACGTGTCGGCACGATGGACAGGGCGGTCATTCTGTTTATCCACAATCGGGGTCCAGGGCCTCAGGCCCGGGTGGGTTCGGGCAAGGCCCGATCCGTCATCGGGTTCCGCGGGTTCCTCGGGGCCAGCGGCGGCAGCGGGGCGATCGGTCCCACGACGAACAGATAGGTCAGGGCTCCCAGCACGCAGAACCCGCCGGTGACGCACAGCGGCGCGATGAACGAGCCGCCGGTGAGCTTCAGGATGACGCCGGTCATCGTCGCGGTCAGGATGCCCGACAGGTTCGCCGCCCCGTTCTGAATGCCGCTGAGCGAGGCGACATGCGCCGCGCTGGGCGCCACGTCGGCGGGCAGCGACCAGATATTGGCGCCGGCGAAGGCGATGCCTGCGTAGGCCGTGGTGAAGAATGTCAGGCACAGCGCGTCGCTGCGCGTGAAGGCCGACAGCGTGATGATCGACGACAGCAGCATGCCGCCGACCAGGCAGGTCTTGCGCGCGGCGGTCAGGCTCCAGCCCGCGCGGTACAGCCGGTCCGACGTCCAGCCCCCGATCCAGGCGGATGGAACCGCCGCCAGGCCCGGCAGCATGCCCAGAACGCCCAGTTGATGCAGCGAGAAATTGCGTGCCTGCACCAGGTAGGTCGGAAACCAGGTGGTATAGAAATAGAAGACGAAATTCAGGCAGAAGAAGCCGATCATCATCCCCCAGACCGTCCTGTAGCGGAACAGGGCGCGGAACGGCACCGTCCCCTTTGCCCCGGCCCCCGACGTCTGCACCGCGGGCTGTGCCGCCCGCAATGCGGCCAGTTCCGCCGGGGTGACGCCGGAATGGCGATCCGGATCGCGATAGAGCAGCAGCCATGCCGCCACCCACACGACCCCCACCAGCCCCGTGACGACGAAGGCGAGGCGCCAGCCGGTAAAGCTGATCAGCAGTGCGATCAGCGGCATCGACAGCGCCGAACCGGCGCGCGACCCGCTGTCGAAGATGCCCGAGGCCAGGCCGCGCTCACGGGTGGGGAACCATTGGGCCGCGACCTTGGTGTTGCAGGGATAGCTGCCGGCCTCGCCGATGCCCAGCGCGAAGCGGCAGCCGAACAGCAGCGCCGCGCTGTTGACGATCGACGTGATGGCCGTGAAGAACGACCACCATAATACGGCGACGGTGTAGGTCAGGCGCGGGCCCAGCCGGTCGACCACCAGGCCCGCCGGCACCTGCATGAACGCATAGGTCCAGAAAAATCCGCTGAGCACCACGCCCAGCACGGCGGGGCCCAGATGCAGATCGCGCGCGATGAAGGGGGCCGCGACCGACACGGTCGCCCGGTCGATATAATTGATCGTCGTAGCTGCGAAGCACAGGATGACCATGATCCATCGTAACCGTGGCATGGTACGATACTCCGAACGGAGAGGGGGAGGGGCGCCGGCTGGTGCCTATGGCTCCGGACGTGGCGCGGCCAGGGTACGGGAAGCAGTGCGCGCCAGGGTGGCGTACCCCTCGGCGGTCCAGGCGGCGCGGCCCACGAACAGGCCGTCGATGTCGGCCAGCGCGGCATAGGGCGCCGCGTTTTCCAGGTTCACGCTGCCGCCGTACAGCAGCGGCGGGGACACGCCCGGGGCGCCGGCGGCGCGGTCGAGTTCCTGCCGGATGCCGGCAGCCGCCTGCGCCACCAGTTCGGGCGGAGCGGGGCGTCCGGCCTCGCCGATCGCCCAGACGGGTTCGTAGGCGAACATCACGCGGCCGGCCTGCGCCGCCGTCAGTCCATGCAGTGCCAGGCGCACCTGGCGGGCCAGGATCAGGTCGGCGACGTTTCCGTCCCGTTCGGCCTGCGTCTCGCCGATGCAGACCAGCGGGGTCAGCCCATGGCGCAACGCGGCATGGATTTTCCAATTGACGGTTTCGTCGGTCTCGCCGAAATGCCGGCGTCGCTCGGAATGGCCCAGCTCGACCATCGTCGCGCCGCACTGGCGCAGCATCGGCGCCGAGATCTCGCCGGTCCAGGATCCGGACTCGTCCCAATGCATGTTCTGCCCGCCGACCTGCACCGCGCTGCCGTGCAGCAGGCGCGCGACATCAGCCAGGACGGTGAAGGGCGGCATGACGAAGGGACGGATGCCATGCCAGTCGTCCACCGCCGCGATGCGTTCGGCATAGCGCCGGGCGTCGTCCGGCAGGCCGTTCATCTTCCAGCTGGTGCCCACCCAGAAGGGCCGGCCGGGCTTGGGGTTGGATGTCGCGGATGCGGACATGGCGCCTAGTCCTTCCGCTGGAGGGGGGAGGGGCCGAGTTCCTGCAGAAGCTGGCCCATCCGCGCATAGGCCTTGTTGCGATAGGCGATCAGCGCGTCAGTCTGCGTCTTGTCGAAGCTGCCGGAATAGCCGGCGCCCGATTTGGTGCCGAACTTGCCTTCGGCCACCAGGGCGGTCAGCGAGGCCGGGGTGGCCAGGCGGGAGCCGAACGCGTCCTCGAACGTGCGGAAGCAATTGGCGTAGACGTCCAGCCCCGCCATGTCGGCAATGGCGAACGGGCCGAAGAACGGCAGCCGGAACCCGAAGGTGGTGCTGACCAGCGTATCCACGTCCTCGGGCGTGGCGACGCCTTCCTCGACGATCAGGGTCGCCTCCTTCAGCAGGACATACTGCAACCGGTTAAGCACGAAGCCCGGCGTGTCGGCGACCTGCGCGCAGCGCCGCCCGGCGCGGGCCAGCAGGTCGCGGATCGCCGGCACGATCGCGGGATCGGTATCCCTGCCGCAGACCAGCTCGACGCCGGGGATGAATGGTGCCGGGTTGCTGAAATGCACCGTCAGGAAGCGGCGGGGATGGCGCACGGCGTCGGCCAGCGTGTGGACCGGCAAGGTCGAGGTGTTGGTCGCGATGATCGCATCGGGTCGCGCCGCGTCCGAGATCTGGCCCAGCACGTCGCGCTTCAGCGCCGGGATCTCGGGCACTGCCTCCTCGATGAAATCGGCGTCGGCCACCGCCTCGGCGATCGAATCGGCAGCGCGGAGATTGTCGGCGATCAAGGCCGCCGCGCCAGCCGGAAACAGACCCTGGCGCTCGAAGGCCAGGGCCTCGTCGTGCAGGCGGCGCAGCGCCGCTGTCGTGGCGTCGGGCGAGGCATCCGCCAGCGTGACCCTGACCCCCGCCAGGGCCAGCGACTGGGCGATACCGCCCCCCATGTATCCCGCGCCGATGACGGCGACAGTTCTGATCTGGATCGTCATGTCGTGTTCCTGCTTTCGTCTGGCGGCGGTCGCCTCCGGCCTGCCCTGAAACCCGCCGAACTGGTGATTCATGATCGGGGTCCAGGACCTCGGGCCCTGACGGGTTCGGACAAGGCCGATTTGTCCGCCGGTTGGTCTTACAGCGCGTGGGCGGGGGCCGGTTCGTAGCTGCAGATGGCGGCCACCTTCGCCGCCGACGCGGATTGCCGGTCGAAGCGATAGCCCAGCCATTCCCGGACCAGCATCCGCGCCAGTTCCAGCCCGATCACCCGTTCGCCCATGCACAGGATCTGCGCGTCGTTGCTCAGGACGCCGCGCTGGACCGAATAGGAATCATGGGCGGTGACGGCGCGGATGCCCGGGACCTTGTTGGCGCTGATCGCCACCCCCAGCCCGGTCCCGCAGATCAGCAGGCCCCGGTCCGCCCGGCCGTCGGCGATCATGCGGGCGGCCCGGACGGCGACGTGGGGATAATCGGTATGTTCGTCGTCGCCGACGCCGATATCGATGACTTCGGCGACCCGTGGATCCTGCCGCAGGTCGCGGGCCAGGGCGGCGCGATAGTGCAGGCCGGCATCGTCACTGCCGATGACGATCCGCAATGTGCGCGGGGTGTCAGACATTTTCATGCTCCATCATCTTCAGGATCGTGCGGGCGCACAGCGCCAGCGACACCGCGCCGGCGTCGGGATGGCCCTTGCTGCGCGCCGCCAGCGGGCGGGCGCGTCCGATGCGCGGCAGCAGGTCGGCCGTGCGGTCGGCGGCAGTGGTGGCCACCTGGACGGCCGCGTGCCAGGCCCGGGCCAGCGTGGCGCCGTTCGCGCTTTCGCGCTCCAGCGTCTCGACGAACGGCAGCAGCGCGTCGACCAGCGTCTTGTCACCCGGGCGGGCGCCCCCCAGGCGCATGACGGCATCCAGGGCGGTGCGCGCGGCGTGGGCTACATCGACGGCCGAGGGATCGCCCTGGTTACCGATCGCCCGGCCGGCGCTCTGCAGCCCCAGGCCCCACAACGCCCCCGACGTGCCGCCCGCCCGGTGGGCCCAGGCATCGGCCGCCGCCGTCAGCACGTCGCCGGCCCCGGCCCCGCCCGTCGCGGCGTCCCGGGCCGCGCGGGCGCCGGCCGCCGACCCGCAGGCCATTCCCCGGCCGTGATCGCCGTCGCCGGCGCGTGCGTCGATCCGGCCGAGCTCCGCCTCGGCCCCGTCCAGCGTCGCCGCCAGCAGGCTCATCGCCTCGGCCACCGCGCGTCCGGCGGAGCGCGACGCGGGGGATGACGGCGCCCAGGCGGCGGCCTGGTCGGCGGCTTCCTCGACCCGAGGGGCCGGCGTGGTCGGAATGGTCGGACCGCGCGTCAGGGCGGCGCTCTCGCATGGCGCGGTCCAGAGCGGTTCCAGCGTGTCATCCAGCCAGGTCAGCGACAGCGAACATCCTTCCATGTCCAGGCTGGTGATGAATTCGCCCACCTCGGGCCGGATAGATTCCAGGCCGGCATTGCGCAGGCCGGCCGCGACGGACGTCCACAGCACGAACAATTCTTCCTGCTTGGTGCCGCCCAGCCCGTTCAGGACCGCCGCGACATGCGTGCCCGCGCCGGCCGGCATGTCGTCCAGCAGCCGGCCGACCAGCAGGGTCGCCAGGTCGCCGGCCCGCAGGATCGCGACCTCGTCGATGCCGGGCTCGCCATGGATGCCCAGGCCCAGCGCCATATGACCCGCCGGAACCGAGAACAGGGGGGCCTCGGCGCCCGGCAGGGTGCAGCCGCCGAACGCGACACCGAACGAGCGCGTACGGTCGTTGGCGTGGCGGGCGATCCGCGCGACCTCGTCCAGCGGCTGGCCGGCTTCGGCCGCGGCCGCCGCCAGCTTCAGCACCAGCAGGTCGCCCGCGATGCCTCGACGCCTGGCCGGTTCGCGCGCACTGGCGATGTCGTCGGTGATCGCCACGATGCGCGTGTCGATCCCTTCGCGGCGCAGGCGCTCGGCGGCGATGTTGAAGTTCAGCACGTCGCCGGCATAATTGCCGAACATCAGCAGCACGCCGCCGCCGCGATCCGCCCGTTTGCAGACATCGTAGACGGCCTTGGCCGAGGGCGACGCGAAGACGTCGCCGGCCACGGCCGCATCGGCCAGGCCAGGCCCGACATAGCCGGCGAAGGCCGGGTAATGGCCGCTGCCGCCACCGATGACGACGGCGACCTTGCCGTCCGGCGTGGCGGTGGCCCGCATCACCCCGCTGCGGATGCGCTGCACAAGGTGGGCGTGAACGTCGCAGAACCCGTCGAGCGCCGTCGCCGCGAAGCCGTCCGCCCCGTTATGGATATGCGTCATGTCGAGTGTACTCCTGGCGTTTTCCGTGATGCGTCTTCAGCGCGGCAGGATGCGGCGCAGGTATTCGCGGTTGGTGGCGCTGACGCTCAGCCCGTCGCCGCCGTAATGTTCGACCAGGAAGGCGCTGCGAAACCCGTGCTCCAGCGCCTTGCGGATCGCGGCCCGATAGCTGATGACGCCGAATTCCAGCGGCGCCGGCGCGGTGACGATCAGCCCCGTGGTCTCGTCCTCGGTGCGGAAATAATTCTTCACGTGCCAGTAGCGGGCGAAGGGCGCGACCTTCTCCATCATGGCCTGCCAATGTTCGACGGGGCGGTGCAGGCGCACCAGATTTCCCAGATCGGCATTCAGGCCCACGTTCGGCAGGTCGATGTCGGTGACGAAGCGTACCGCGCTGTCGGCGGTGCCCAGATACGTGTCCTCGTACATCTCCAGCGACAGTTCGATACCGGCATCGGCGGCGTGGCGGCCCAGTTCGCGCAGGCGGCGGACGGCCAGGTCCCATGTCGCCCGGTCATCGGGGTCGCGGTAGCCATCGATCGTCCAGAACCACAGCGCGCGCTTCTGTTCGGGCGTCAGGGCCTGGAACAGGCCGAAGGACACGGCCCCGGCGCCGATTTCCGCCGCCACGTCGATCAGGCGGTGGGAATATTCCAGATATTCCTCGCCATGCTGCGCGTCGATCACGCTGCGCCGCGCGGTCGAGATGGCAGGGATCGTCAGGCCGGCGTCGCGTACCACGCCCATGAATTCATTCAGTCGGCTGCGGCCAAGATCGGCGATCCGCAGCCAGGAATCGGTGGGATCAAGGTCGGTGAAGCCCGCGTCCGCGACATCGGCCAGGGTCGCGGCCCAGTTTTCGGCCGGTAGGTCCTGCACGCACCGCCCGTCGGGCAGGATGTTCGGATACTGGATCATCGCGGCCGCGATCGGCCAGTTATGGCGATTCCAGGATGGGGAGGCGATTCCGGTCATCGTATGATTCTCCTGCGTGGAAAACATGGTTTCAGGAATGGTCAGGGGACGGAGGCACGTGCCCCCAGGGGCACGGAGCGGGTACCGTCCGGAGGACCGGCCGCCGGGATGCTGTCGGCCGGCGGAAGATCCGTCGCCGCGATCACCCGGCGTCCCCGGGCAGGCAGCAGCATTGCCAGCCCGATTCCCAGCAATGCCGCGATGCTGAGCGCATGCAGGCCGGCGGTGGGGGAAAGAAAGATGCGGTCGGCCGCCGCCCGCAGGTTCGGGGCGACGAACCCGCCGAGATTGCCCAGCGAATTGATCACCGCGATCGAACCCGCGGCCGCCGTGCCGCCGAAGCGGTCGGTCGGAAAGGTCCAGAAGATAGCCTGGGCCGAGATGATGCCGGCCGCAGCCAGGCACAGCATGATGATGGCGACCTGCGGCGGCGCATGGGCCGACACCAGGATCCCGCCTGCAATGCACAGCAGGGTGACGATGAAGAAGGCACGCGGCCGGTTGACGCGCGAGGCCAGGGGCGGCCAGAAGGCGGTGAAGAACACGGCGCACAGCCACGGCAGGGCGGACACCAGGCTGACCTTCAGCCCGATCGCCACGCCCAGAAGCTGGCTGACCTGGTCGGGCAGGTAGAACGCGACGCCGTAGCTGCCGATCTGCATCAGGAAATAGATGGTGGTGAACAGAAGCAGCCACGGATCGCGCAGCGCATGCAGGAAGCTCGAGGCGCCCTCGGCCTCTTTCTGCCGGGTCTCGCGGGCCAGCACCGTCGACAGGGCCAGCTTTTCCTCGTCGTTCAGCCACGTGACATCGGCCGGCCGGTCGGGCAGCACGAACAGCGTGACGATGCCCACCACCGAGGCCATCAGCCCTTCGATCAGGAACATCCATTGCCAGCCGGCCAGGCCGCCGATCCGGTCCATCCCCAGCAGCAGGCCCGACAACGGCGTGCCCAGCACCAGCGCCAGAGCATAGCCGAAATAGAAACGGCCGATGACGCGTCCGCGTTCTTCCGGCGGGAACCAGTAGGTCAGATACAGGATCACGCCCGGAAAGAACCCGGCCTCGGCGATGCCCAGCACGAAGCGCAGGGCGACGAACGACGTGCCGCCCTGGACGAACATGGTGCAGGCGGCGACTAGCCCCCAGGTGACCATGATGCGCGCCATCCAGCGCCGTGCGCCGACGCGGTGGAGGATCAGGTTGCTGGGGACCTCGCACAGCGCATAGCCGATGAAGAAGATGCCGGCCCCCAGTGCGAACGCGGCGGGCGACAGGCCGATGGCGCCGGCCAGCGCCTGCTTGGCCATGCCGACATTGGCGCGGTCCAGGAATGCCAGCATGTACATCAGGATCAGAAAGGGGACGAGGCGGACGCGCGCCTTGCGGATGGCGTTCTGCAGCGGCGTCGGGATCGGCGCGGCGGGCCGCGACGCGACGCCCGGCGCCCGGCCGGCCCCGAGGCCGGCCCTGGAGAGGATGATGCTCATGTCAGACTGTCTCCGGCCCCTTTCCGGGGCAAGACGGGTTGAATCCCGTTCTGTGGTCGGAAAGCGTCAGGAGGCGCGGCGCAGGCCCGGTTGTTCGCCGCCCAGTTCGTCATCGATATGGGCCTGGATGATGTCCTCGAACGCTGCCTCGGCGACGAAGCCCAGGGCCCGTGCGCGCGCCGGGTCGAAGGCCCGCGCCCAGCCCGTGACGATGCGCTGGATCAGCGGGTCGGGTTCGCGGCGGATCAACGCCACCGCCCGTGGGCCGGCGATCTTGCGCAGGGCCTCGATCTGTTCGCCGACGGTGACCGACAGGCCGGGCATCGTCAGGTTCGGGCGACCGCCCAGCGCGGCGGGGTCCAGCGTCGCCGCATGCAGGAAGAAGGACACCGCCGAACGCGGGCTGGTCATCCAGTGGCGCACGTCCTCGCCGACCGGCAGGATCGCCTCCTGCCCCACCAGCGGTTCGCGAATGATGTTCGAGAAGAATCCGGACGCCGCCAGGTTGGGCTTGCCCGGCCGCACGCAGATCGTCGGCAGGCGCAGGCCGATGCCGTCCAGCAGGCCCCGGCGGGTATAGTCCGCCAGCAGCAGTTCGCACATCGCCTTCTGCGTGCCGTAGCTGGTCTGCGGGGTCAGCAGGTAATCGTCACCGATCACATCAGGCATGTCGCCGCCGAACACCGCGTTGGTGGACGCGAAGATCACCTTTGGCCGGGCACCGTCCGCCCCGTTCAGCCGCAGCGCGTCGAACAGCGCGCGCGTGCCGTCCAGATTGATGCGGTAGCCCTTTTCCAGATTGGCCTCGGCATCGCCCGAGACGATGGCCGCCAGATGGAAGACCACGTCGGGCCGCAATGCCGCCATGCGCGCGGCCTCGCCGGGCTGGCCCAGGTCGGCGATGAGGCAGTCGGTGCGGTCTTCCAGCCCCGGCGGGGCGGCGGGCAGGACGACGTCGGCCAGGGTCAGGCGGGTGATGCCATGCGACCCGACGACGGGCGTCCGGCCGAGGGCTTCGGCCAGCTTGCGCCCGATCATGCCGGCCGCGCCAAGAATCAGCACATGCATAGGATGCTTTCCCCTGCCTGTCGGGCGACTGAAGTCGGCTGTCGCATCCGCAGGCTTTGTTGTTGCTGTTGGGGTTATCCTTTCGCGGGGCGCGGACGATTACAAATCGAGTTTTGGGAAGGGCCGATTACGAAATCCGATCACGCGAACCCATGCGCGCAATCGGGCGTTGCTCCTTGGCGGGTTTCAGGTCGGCGCCCCGAGGCGTGACGCTTAAAATTCGCTTCAGTCGCCCGTTTCGTCCCCGGCCGCGCCGGCGCGCAGCAGGGCCATCATGCGGGTCAGTGCGTTGCCTGCCGGACGATTGCGCAAGGTCACCAGCGCGTAGGGGCGCAGGATGCGCGGCAGCTGGACCGGCAGTTCCGCGATGGCGCCATGACGAACGAAGAACGCGCTGATCCTGTGCGGCAGCACCGCGATCAGCGATGTTTCCGCCAGCATGCAGATCGTCGCGGTCACCGAAGCGGATTCGACCGGATGCGGCGGAAACGACAGGCGTTCGACGGTGAACGCCGCCTCGATCGCCCGCCGCATCGGGCTGGTGCCCGGCTGCAGCAGCCAGCGTTCGCCCACCAGGTCCCGCAGGCTCAGGTCCTGGCGCGCCAGCAGCGGATGACCCGGACTCACGACGATTCGCAGATCCTCGTCCTCCAGCGTTTCGACGTTCAAATCCTCGTTCTCGACAATGCTGATCGGTCGTCCGACCATCAAATCGATCCGGCCGTTCTGCAATTCCACCAGCAGGACGTCGCTGTTGTCCGTCGTCAGCGAAATCGACACCCGCGGATTTTCGCCGATGATCCGGCCGACGGCGGGGGCGACCAGGTCCGGCATGGCGGCGACCACCGTGCCGATGCGCACCACGCCGGAAATGCCGGTCCGCAATTCGTCAATGTCCTGCTGAAGCCGTCCGATGTCGCTGAGCATCAGGCGGGCATGGCGTGCCACCAGCGAACCGAAGGGTGTCGGTATCATCCCCTTGGGCCGGCGCTCGAACAGCGGCACGCCCAGCGTATGCTCGATTTCCTGCAGCAATTTCGTCGCCGTCGGCTGCGACATGTTCAGAAGTTCCGACGTGCGGTGCAGGTTGCAGCTTTCCTCCAGGCTGAGGACAAGCGTCAGGTGACGAAATTTCAATCGCGTGAGCAGATGCCGCATCTGTCTTCTGTGCCTCGCAGTCACTAACCCATATTGTGAAATGTGACGACTTGGAATGGGGAATCGTCCTGGTCTGCCTCAGGGGGCTGCCCCGAAACCCGCCGGTTGCCTTTGGAAACCCGTTTGTCGATCCATGATCGGGGGCCAGGACCCCAGGCCTGGCGGGTTCGGGCAAAGCCCGATCATTTCTGTAAATGTTGCATTGCATGCATCGTTTTGCATGAATCGAACGGATCTCATGCATCCGTTCTGTTGGCAATGCGTTGCGATCCGGGATGTGACGTCATCGCACCGTAACGTCGACGGGTGGCGTCAGATCCCCCATAAGCCGGCGACACGTCCGGCAGGCAAGGAAGAACGGTCATGAAAAGCCGCCCGCCTCCCGCTGCACACGCAGGGGATCCTCACGATATTGTTCGGGGCGATGCCATGCCCCCGCCACCGGGAATGGGGGTGCGAACGCCCCGCATCGCACGGACCGGACGCCTCGCGCTGGTCCTGCTGGTGGCCAGTGGCGCGTTGAATTATGTGGACCGTGCCACCCTGGCTGTCGCGAATCCGCTGATCCGTCACGATCTGGGCATTTCGGTTGCGGGAATGGGGGCCTTGCTGTCGGCCTTCCTGTGGGCCTATGCCCTGGCGCAATTGCCCGCCGGTCTGCTGGTGGACCGGCTGGGGCCGCGGCGGGTGCTGTCGGTGGGCCTCGCGATCTGGTCGATGGCGCAATGCCTGGGCGGCCTGGTGACCAGTTTCGGGGCGATGTTCGCCACGCGGCTGTTGCTGGGCGCGGGGGAATCGCCGCAATCCCCCGCCAGTGCGCGGGTGGTGCGGGACTGGTTCGCCGTTCCGGCGCGCGGCACGGCGACGGGGATCTGGAATTCGGCGTCGACGCTGGGTTCGGCGATCTCGGTGCCGCTTCTGACGATATTGATGCTGTCGTTCGGCTGGCGCTGGATGTTCGGAATCATGGGGGTGGCGGGGCTGGTCTTTTCCGGACTGTTCTGGCTGCTGCATCGCGATCCGGCGGACATCGCCCTGACGGCCAACGAACGCGATTATCTGCGCGACGACATGAACGCGGGCACGCGCGGCCCGGTCAGCCTGCGCGAATGGCGCCGGCTGTTCGCCTTCCGGACGACCTGGGGCATGATGGCCGGGTATTTCGGCTGCATCTATGTCCTGTGGATCTATAACGCATGGCTGCCGGGCTATCTGGAAATGGACCGGCACATGAGTGTCGCGCGCACCGGATGGATCGCGGCCATTCCCTTCCTGTTCGGGATCGCGGGCAGCCTGTGCGGCGGCCGGCTGGTCGATATGCTGGTCAGGCATGGCGTCTCGCCGGTCGGCAGCCGGAAATATCCGATGATCGCGGCATTGCTGGGCACCGCCCTGGCTACGGTCCTGGCGGCCGAGGTCACCAGCAACGCGGTCGCCGTCGGCTGCATCAGCATGGCGATGTTCCTGCTGTATGTCTGCACCGCGACGGCCTGGGCGATGGCGCCCGTCGCGGCGCCGGGGCGGTGCACGGCATCGATCGGGGCGATGCAGAATTGCGGCGGCTATATCGGTGGCGCCTTCGCCCCCTTTGTGACCGGTCTGCTGGGCCAGGCCACCGGATCGTTCCGGACCGCGCTGTGGGCTGGGGCCGGCGTCGCGATCCTGGCTGCATTGGCTTATGGATTCCTCATCGGCGATCCGATCGACGAAGCCGCGCTGGCAACCGAAACGTCAGGCCATCCCCGCATGCAGACGGGGGACGAGAAGGCATGGAACCCTAGCATATCGGGCGCCTGAAGCGTTGCAGGCCTGCGTCGCAGGCAAGGACAAGCGGTGTCATCGCGCACATCTCCAGGGGGAGGCTTGCCTCCCCCTGGAGTTTTGGAAATCGACGATTTCAGCCGGATGACGCCGCGCATCCTTCCGGTTTCAGGACACGCACCGTCGATGCAGGTAATTTTTCCAGGAAACGAGCGGCGCGGGTCGGTCTTGTGACCAGGTTTCCCCCGCAATTGGGGCAGCGTCCACCCAACCTGTCTTCCGCGCATTTGACGCAAAAGGTGCATTCGAAAGAGCAGATCCGTGCAGCTGTATCCGAAGGGGGCAGGTCCCTGTCGCAACATTCGCAGTTCGGCCGCATCTCCAGCATCTCGTTTCCCTCCCGCGAGCGCAGGGAGGAACACTGGCAGTGATCCGGATGTTCGTAAATGCTGTTGCGTGTCGGCGACAGGCCCCTGGCTGGTTCGGGCCGAAGCCCGAGCCATGCTGCCAAAATGCGTCTGTGGATAATGGGCACTACTGATCGCCGGTCGTTTCCGGGGCGCTTTGTCCCCGCCAGGGCTCGATCCAGCCCAGGCCCGCGCGCATCGTTCCACGGGGACGGTATTCGCATCCTACCCACCCGGCATAGCCAAGCGTGTCCAGCAGGCGGAACAGATACGGGTAGGCCAGTTCTCCGTCATCGGGTTCGTGGCGGTCGGGCACGCCGGCCGCCTGGATATGGCCGATCACCGGCATCAGCGCGCGCAGGCGGGTGGTGACGTCGCCCTGCATGATCTGGGCGTGATAGAGGTCGAACTGGACCCGGACATTATCCGCGCCGACAGCGGCGCAGACCCCCGCGGCGTCTTCCTGCCGGGTCAGGAAATATCCGGGCATATCGCGGGTGTTGATCGCTTCCAGTACGATCGTCACGCCGGCGTCGCGCGCCTGGCGGGCGGCATAGGCGATGTTGTTCACATAGACGTCGTGATACCGGTTGCGCGCATCCGGATCGGGGCAGAGGCCGGCCATCACATGCAGGCGCCGGTTGCCCAGGACGCCGGCATAGGCCAGCGCGGTCTCGATCGTACGGCGGAACTCGTCCTCGCGCCCCGGCAGGGCGGCCAGACCGCGTTCGCCGGCCGCCCAGTCCCCCGGCGGGGCATTGAACAGCGCCAGTGTCAGGTCGTTGTCGCGCAGGCGGGCCTGGATGTCGGAAGCAGGATGCGCGTAGGGAAAGAGGAACTCGACACCGCGAAACCCGTCCGCCGCCGCGGCGGCGAAACGGTCCAGGAAATCGCATTCGACGTAATTCATTGTCAGGTTGGCGGCGAAGGCAGGCATGGCAGGGGATATCCTTGCTGTCGGCACACGGAATGATCAGGGCCAGGTCACGCCGAAGGTCCGGCACAGGTCCGCAACCTGTTCCGGCTCCAGCGGGGCGGGGCGCGGGGCGGTCATCAGCCACAGGCGCGCCGTTTCCTCCAGTTCTTCCAGCGCGTCCGCCGCCTGGGTGACGCTGGCCCCCCACATGACCGGCCCCAGGCGTTCCAGCATCACGCCGCGGACCTGCTTCGCGATCGCCCCGACCTGCTCGGCCACCGCAGGCGCCCCGGGCCGGTCGTAGGCGATCAGCGGAATCCGCCCGACTTTCATCACCTGATAGGGCGTGATCGGCGGCAGGATCGCGTCGGGCGCGTGCACGCCCGCCAGCGTCAGCGCCACCAGATGGGTGGAGTGGGTGTGGATCACGCCGTGGCAGTCGGGACGATTTTCGTAGATTCGCCTATGCAGCGCCAGCGTCTTGGACGGGCGGTCGCCGGAAATCCAGTCCCCATTGGACGAAATCCGCGCGATCGCGGCCGGATCGAGCCGCCCGAGGCAGGCATCGGTCGGCGTCATCAGCCAGCCGTCTTCGAGGCGTACGCTGATATTGCCGGAACTGCCGGCCGTATAGCCACGCCGGTACAGGTTCCACCCGATCAGGCAGATCTCCTCGCGCCGCATGCTTTCCACGCTCATCATTCCGCCCCCGTCGCGGCCGCTTTTTCCGATCCTGCCAGCGCCGCCACGGCCTCGGCAAAGAAATCCGGACCGCCGAAATTGCCCGATTTCAGGGCAAAGCCCATCCGGTCCGTCCCCAGGCTGACGGTGGCCGGTACGCCCGGCGCGATCGGCGCCCCGATCTGCAGCATGTCCACCCCCAGCGCCAGGACCACGGCGCCCGAGGTCTCGCCGCCGGCGACCACGAAATGCCGTACACCCTGTTCGCGCAGTCCCCGGGCCAGGTCGCCCATCGCCTCCTCGATCATCGCGCCGGCGGCCTGCACCCCCAGGCGGCGCTGCACCGCGGCGACGTCGTCGGCCGGGCCCGTGGCGTAGATCAGGGGCGTGCCGATGCTGCGTTGCGCGAAGGCCAGGGCGCGGGCCACGACCGGTTCGCCCGCCGCCAGCAGCATCGGATCGATCCGGAAGGCCGGCCGGCCGTCCTGGATCCAGCGCGCGACCTGCCGGTTCGTCATCTCGGACGCGCTGCCGGCCAGCACGGCGCAACGGCCCGCGATGCGGGGCAGCACCGTGGCGTCCTGCGCCGGCAGCAGGCCCTGCCGGCGGAAATTGGCGGGCAGGCCCATCGCCATGCCCGACCCGCCGGTCACCAGCGGGTGGTCGGCGCAGGCCTCGCCCAGCACCAGCAGTTCCTCGTCGTCCAGCGCGTCGGCGATGGCCATGCCGATGCCCTCGGCCCGTAATTGCGCGATGCGCGCCCGCACGGCATCGGCACCCCGCGCCACCACCTGGTGCGCGATCAGCCCCACCGCCGCATCGGTCTGGGCCTGCAGCACCCGCACCAGGCTGGGGTCGCGCATTGGCGTCAGGGGATGGTTGCGCATGCCGCTCTCGCTCAGCAGGACGTCCCCCACGAACAGATAACCCTTGTAGACCGTGCGCTGATTGGCGGGAAAGGCCGGGCAGGCGATGGCCAACGGCGTCTCCGTGGCCGCCATCAGGGCCTGGGTCACCGGGCCGATGTTCCCATCCGGTGTCGAATCGAACGTCGAGCAATATTTGAAGAAGATTTGCCCGCATCCCCGGGCGCGCAGCCAGGCATGGGCGGCCAGCGATTGTTCGACGGCCTCGCGCGCCGGAACGGTCCGGGTCTTGAGCGCCACGACGATCGCATCGGCCGCGATATCGGCCAGCTTCGCATCGTCCTGTACCCCGATCGTCTGCACCGTGCGCATCCCGCCCGCCACCAGCGTGCTGGCCAGATCGGTGGCGCCGGTGAAATCGTCGGCGATGCAGCCCAGAAGGGGCCCCTGTGCCTGCGTCATGACGCCGCTCCCCCCGTGCTGTCGTTCCCGGCCGGTCGGTTCATGCCCGGAAGCGTTATTCCCGGAAAGATCTTGATGACGGCGGAATCGTCCTCGCGCCCCAGCCCGGCGGCGGCGGCCTGAAGGAACATCTGATGCGCGGCCGAGGCCAGCGGCAGGGGAAAGCGCGCGGCCCGCGCGGTGTCCAGCACCAGGCCCAGATCCTTGACGAAGATGTCGACCGCCGACAGCGGCGTATAATCCCCCGCCAGCACATGGGCCATGCGGTTCTCGAACATCCAGGAATTGCCGGCACTGTTGGTGATGATGTCGTACACGGTGTTCGGGTCGGCCCCTTCGCGCAGGCCCAGCGCCATGGCCTCGGCCGCCGCGGCGATGTGTACCCCCGCCAGCAACTGGTTGATGATCTTGATCCGCGTGCCCAGCCCCACCCGGTCGCCGACGCGATAGACGCGGCCGGCGATCGCCGGCAGCACGTCCCGCGCCCTGTCGTAGGCCTCCGGCGGTCCGGAGGTCATCAGCGTCATCTCGCCGGTCGCGGCCTTCGCCGCCCCGCCCGACATCGGTGCGTCCAGCAGCCAGATGTCCCCGGCCCGCAGGCGCGTTTCCAGCGCCTCGATCGCGGCGGGGGCGACGGTCGCGCAGGCGATGACCAGGCCGCCCGGCCGCATGGCGGGGAATGCGCCGCCGGGGCCGAACAGCACGGCGTCGGTCTGCGCGGCGTTCACCACCAGGATGACGATGATGTCGCATGCCTCGGCCACATCGGCGGGGGTGGCGCTGGCCGTTCCCCCTTGGGCGGCGAAGGCCTCCAGCACCTCGGGCCGGATGTCGTAGGCATGCACGGCATATCCCGCGCGCAGCAGCGAACGCGCGACGCCCAGCCCCATGGCGCCCAGGCCGATGACCCCGATGGAGGGTTTCATGATGTGGTGTCCTTCCTGTTTCACGATGGGCCTGCCTTGCGACCGGCGTCTACATCGTGGCCTTGCTGCGATCCGTCATCAGGCTCAGCGCCACCGCCGCGACGATCCCGCCGAAGACCAGATACCCCGCGACCGCGTAGCCGCTGCCCGACCAGGCCAGCAGGGCCGCCGCGACCAGCGGCGCGGGGCCGCCCGCGACCAGAGAGGACATCTGGTAGCCCAGGCCCGCACCCGAATATCGGATGTTGACTGGAAATTGCTCGGAAATCAGGGACGCCTGCGCCCCGTACTGCAGCGCATGCGGCAGCAGCGACAGCGCGATGGCGATGAAGATCAGCGTGGTATTGCCGGAATTCAGGACCCAGAAATAGGGAAAGGCCATCAGCACCAGCACGGCGCAGCCGATGTAGTACATCCGGCGCCGGCCGACGCGATCGGCGGCGACGGCGCAGACCGGCAGCAGGATCATGTCGATTACCGCCGCCACCAGCGTCGCCGACAGCACGAAGGTGCGGGTGACATGCGCGGTGGTGGTCGCATAATCGAAGATAAAGGCAGTGAAGATATAAAACGGCATCTGCTCGGACATGCGCAGGAACGCGATCATGATGATTTCGCGCCAGTACCCGCGCAGCACCGTGCCCACCGGGCTGTCCTCGATCCGTTTCTCCTGCAAGGCCTGGGCGAATGACGGTGTCTCACGGATCGACAGCCGCACCAGCAGGCCGATGATGACGAGGATCCCCGACAGCAGGAACGGAATGCGCCACCCGCCCACCAGGAAATCGGGGCCGGTCAGCATGCTGGCGCCCATCACCGCCGATGTGGACAGGATCAACCCGATCGAAGTGCCGACCTGCGGCCAGGCCCCGGCGGCCCCGCGCCGGTTCTGCTCGCCCCATTCCAGCGACATCAGCGCAGCCCCGCCCCATTCCCCGCCGACGCCGAAGCCCTGGACGATCCGCAGCATTACCAGCAGCCCCGGCGCCCACAGGCCGATCCGGTCGTAGGACGGCAGGACACCGATCAGGAAGGTCGCCAACCCACTGAGGGTCAGGGTGACGATCAGGGTCGTCTTGCGGCCCACCCGGTCGCCGAAATGCCCGAAGACCGCGGCGCCGATCGGACGGATGACGAACGCGACGCCGAACGAGGCGAAGGACAGCATCAGCGATACCAGCCGGTTGTGGCTGGGAAAGAACAGATGCGGGAACACCAGGGCCGCCGTGGCGCCATAGATGTAATATTCATACCATTCGATGGTGGTGCCGATCAGGCTTCCGATCGATGCCCGGCGCCGTTGCTGCCGGGCATCGGGCGCCTGCGCCATGCGCTGGATATCCGCGCCGGAATCGGAAACGGGTGGGGCGCCAATGCCGGCGCCGGGTGACATCGTCAAATCGGTCATGTTCAGATTCCTTCGACAATTTTTTTGTACCGTGGGAGGCGGCTTGTTTTTATCTGTCGTCGGCGCGGGCCATCGGCCCTTGGGAATAGTCTATCGAATAGGATCCGGGGCATCAGGCCCGGATGGGTTCGGGCAAGGCCCGACGAAGGGGGATCACTCCTGATCCTGCACGATCTCCTTCTTCGCGCGCACCAGCCGGGCCAGGCACCGGTCCCGCCAGGCCTTGCGGGCATCCAGATCCGAGGCCGGCGTTCTGGCGCGGCGCGCGTCCTCGACGCGGGCAATCAATGCCTCGCCCCAGGGACGCGGATCGGCCTGTTCCCGCGCCAGATCGTAGTACATCGGACCCAGCTTGCGGCAATAATCGGCGATCCCGCCCTGGGCGTTCAGGTCGATGGTCTCGAACGGGCCCATGAAGAACCAGCGCAGTCCCAGCCCGTCCGACATCGCCGCATCCACGTCATTGGGCGAGCAGATCCCGTCCTCGACCAGGCGAAAGGCCTCGGCCAGGACGGCGCTTTGCAGGCGGTTGACCACGAAGCCGGGGATTTCGCGGCTCAGCTGGATGGGGACCTGGCCCACCGCCTGCATCAGGGCATGGGTGCGCGCCACGACCGATGGATCGGTCCAGGGGGCGGGAATGATTTCGACCAGAGGGATCAGGTGGGGCGGGTTGATCGGATGCGCGACGACGCAGCGCGCCCGGCCCGGGATCTCCGCCGTGAAGGCGGATGCCGGCAGCCCCGAGGTGGAACTGGCGATCACCGCGTCGGGTCCCGCCGCCACGGCCAGGTCGCGATAGAGCTCCTGCTTCACCGCCAGGCGTTCGGGCGCGCTTTCCTGGATATAGTCGGCATTCCTCACCGCCTCGGCCAGTGACGGGGCGGCGTGCAGGCGCGCCAGCACGTCCTCGACACGCTCGGCGTGCAGCAGGTCCTGCCGGGCCAGCGTTTCCGCGGCATCGCGCGCCACGTCCAGTGCGGTCTGCACGGCGGCGGGGGAGGGATCGTACAATGTGACGTCGAAGCCGGCCCGACTGAAGACCAGGGCCCATGAGCCCCCGACCAGGCCGCATCCGACAAGTGCGATGTTCTTCATGTGGTGCTTCCCGAATTCGATGACTCGATAGTGGCGCGACCATTCTTTTTTATTTTAGCAGATCCGATCCGATCGGATATACGATGTGGGGACGTTGCTGATGACAGAGGGGCATGTCAAGAAATGTTTGCGAGACCACCGCGACGTGATCCGTTGTCGTCCTTGGCCCCGCAGGGTGGACAGGATGCCGCGGCCCTGCCGGCCGGCCCTGTGGCGCGCCCGGTCCGCCTGGCCGGCGAGGTCTACGAGATCCTGCTGAAACGCCTGATGGCGCTGGAGATCGAACCGGGGGAACGCATCGGCGTCGATGCCCTGGTCCGTGAACTGGAAGTATCGCAGACACCGATCCGCGAGGCGCTGGGCCGGCTGGAAACCCAGGGCCTGGTCGTCAAGGTGCATCTGTCGGGATATCGGGCGGCCCCGCAACTGACGCGCAAGCAGTTCAGCGACCTGTCGGAACTGCGCCTGGTGATCGAGCCCGCCGCCGCCGCCAAGGCCGCCCTGCTGATGTCCGACGACGAACGCGATGCGATCGCCGCGATCGCCGACAGCATGGGCCAGCGTTTCAGCACGGACACGCAGGTGGCCTATAACCGGTTCGCCGAGGAAGACACCCGTTTCCACGCCGCGATCGCGAAGGCCAGCCAGAACGAATTGTACTATGACATCCTGGTGCAGCAGGCGGTCCATGTGCGCCTGTTCCGCCTGCGGCTGTCCGCGCGGGTCACGACGGATGCATTGGTGGAACACGCATGCATCATGGAGGCTTTCCATGCCCGTGACCCGGATGCCGTGGCGGCGGCGATGCGGACGCATTTGGAAAACGCCTATGCCCGTTTCGTGGGGATCTACGATTCGTGATGGTAAAGCCAAGGGGGTGCCCTTGACCCACCAAGGGCATAGCCCCCTCTGGAAACCCCAGACGTTATAAAACGAATGGGATGCAAGGGCCGAGGCCCTTGCCGGGTTCGGGCGGAGCCCGAGACCTACCTTTCAGTGCTGGGCCATGACGTGGCCCAGCCGCGCTGCGGTGGCCGGGTCCAGGGCGGCGGCGCGGATATAGGGAATGCCGGGGCTGCGTGCCGTCCAGCCGACGACATGCAGGTCCTGTGCGGCGGGTTCGTGCTGGCGGGCCAGGAACCAGCTGCGGCAATCGATCGCGGCGAAATCCGCCTGACCCTCCGCGACCGCGCGGATCGAGGCGCGGTGCGCCCCGGTCGCCCGATGCCCGCCGAACAGATCCATCCCCGGGCCTTCGGCCGTCAGGTCGCGACGCAGGCCCATATAGCCGGACATGGAATGGGGCTCGTTAAAGGCCAGGACCCGGCCCCGGAACAGTTCCAGCGGCAGGACCGCCCGGCCGTCGGCGGACGGGGCGGCGGCCAGGCCGTCCGCGCGCCGCGCCACGATGGCGCTGCAGTAATCCGGGCCGGCCCCGCCCTCGAACGGGCCGTAATCGCTCTGACCCACGACCGTGACGTGCGGGGCCAGGCCGTGCGCCAGCGGGCCCCAGCAGGTCTCGGCGAACAGCAGCGCGGGATGGCGCCACAGGACCGCCAGATCGAACCCGTCAGGCGGCAGGCTGGCCGGATCCGGCGCCAGGATGGTGCCGTCGGCGGCCCGGATGCCGCCGGGCACGGCGGGCATGTCGGCGTTCCGCCGAACCAGCGCGTCGGGGGCGGCGATGCCCGCCGATCGCATCCGGTCGCGCAGGACGGCCCAGCGCCGGTCGACCTGCGCGCGCTCCTCGGGCCAGTCGTACATCGGCAGGGCGGCGATCAGCATGATCCGTTTTCCATCGGCTGGGCCGCATGGGGCGGCCGGGGGACGGGCACCAGCGGCAGGTGCGGCGCGGGATGGGGCAGGGGCTCCTTGCGGCGCAGCAGATAGCGCCAGGCGATCTCCCAATAGCCGCGATAGACATACCCGCCGTTCAGGGCATGCCAGTATGCGCGGTCCGCCCGGTAGGTGCGCGGCAGGCGGTACCAGGGAATGCCCGGCCGGCTGTGATGCACGATATGCAGATTGTTATACAGGAACAGGAACGACAGGACCGAATGCTGGACCAGGATCGTCCGGCAGGACGGCTGCTCGGCCCAGCGATGCTCGCAATAGGACCGGATGCCGATCAGCGCCGTGCCGGCGTAGGCGGGCCCGAACAGATAGAGCCAGAAGGGCATGCCGAACACCCGCGTGACCACCCAGACGACCGGTACAAGGGACAGGGCATGGATGACCCAGGCCACCAGGATCACCCGGTCGCCTGCCGCGATCCGCCGCATGTCCGACAGGAAGAAGCTGACGGAACCGATGAGGGGGCCGAGAATCACGCGGCCGAGGAACGTGTTGTTCGCCTCCAGCAGCCAGCGTCGGGCGCGCGGCAGGCGGGCCCAGCGTGCCGGGTGGTGGTAATAGGTCTCCGGATCCTCGTCGGGATCGGTCAGCAATTCGTCGCGATGGTGGTCGAGATGCGTGGTCCGGTAGCGGCGGAACGGGTAGAAGAGCCCGACCGGCAGGCCGACCAGGATTTCGTTCAACCGGTCCGACGATGTCGGATGACGGTGCAACGCCTCGTGCTGCAGCGAGGAATGAAAGGCGACGACCAGCGCCAGGACGGCAAGGCTGAGCAGATGGCTTGTGCCATACAGAAATGTTCCCGCCAGGATCCACACCCCATAGCAGGATGCGATGGCAAGAAAAGTCGGCCATTCGACCTCGCGCTGTCGCGCGGAATGTCCAGCAGGTGCCGGCGACATCGACTGCTCTCTCCCTAATAATATCGTAATTTACAATATACTTAAGTAGAAACAACGTTTCTTCAGGAAAGTGTTGTTGACAATTGTCACCAATCGCAGAACATATTTGTGGTTGTAAACAGGCTGTTCCATGGACAAACGCACCGTTGCCCGCATCTTCCGCTCCCGGCTGCTGACGCTGATCGCACGCTCGCGGCAGAACCGTTCCAGTTTCGCCATGGAGGTGGGAATCGATCGCTCCGCGTTGTCGCAGCTTCTGTCCGAGGATGCCGTCCGCCTGCCGCGCGCGGATACGCTGGTGCAGATCGCGCGGCATCACGGCGTTTCGGTGGACTGGCTGCTGGGTATGTCCGAGGGGGGGGAGGCGGAGCGTCCGGACGCCGCGCCGGATGTTCCGGGGCTGGAGATCGCCGAAAGCGGCACCTACCATAACGTGCCCCTGCTGACGCACTGGCATGCCGAAGCCACGGGCACCAAGATCCGCTATGTTCCCCACCGTCTGCCTGACATGCTGCGCACGCCCGAGATCGTCGCCTATGAATTGCGGGATGCCGAGGACGGCGCGGCCCAGGCCGCCGGGGAGATTGCCCGCAACCTCGATTTCAAGCGCCGTCCGGGAACGGACATGGAGGTCTGCATGTCCGTGCAGGCGCTGGACGCGCTGGTCACGGGCGCCTTTCCGTGGGACGGCCTGTCCCGTTCGGTCCGGCAGGTGCAGATCCGGCACATGGCCCGCCTGGTCGAGGATCTGTATCCGTCATTCCGGATCTTCCTGTTCGACGAACGGGCGCGGCATTCCGTGCCTTATACGATCTTCGGCAGTCAGCGCGTCGCGATCTATGCCGGCAGCATGTACCTCGTGCTCAACGCGCCGGAAACCATCATGCGGATGCAGCGCCATTTCGAACAGCTGATTCGGCATGCGACGGTTCATCCCCATGATGTGGCCGCCTATTTCCGCCGGCAGGAACGGCGATTGGACATTGCTCTGGACACAGGCCAGATCATCGTACCGCCTGGTTGCGTGTCGTAGGGGACAGGAATTCATGCTGAGGGTGCAGCCTCACCGGATGGATCCGGGGATGGATGTCTTGGAGGTCGTTTGAGAAAGGCAGCTATAGCGCTGCCGTGATACGCTCCGATACGTATCGCGCCATCGCGCGCAGCCTGTGTTTCCCGAGTGCAGCCCCGGAGAGAGGCGGGGCATTTTTTTCAAGGCGGTCGATAACGAAGGCCGTTGCTGCAGCCAGATCAGAAAATCTGTAAGCATCGAACAGGCGCGAAAAAAATTCCGGATCTGATGAAGTGTCGGTGTCGGGGATTGCGAGATCTTCGATCAAATATTCCGGAAAATATTCGGGTATCGATTCAAGGCCGGCCTGCAAGGCGACCCATGGTCCCGGACGGGTCTTGATGGTTCTTGTATTGGAATGAATAATGCCGGGCGTGTCTGTCAGCCATCCGATCTTATGTTGTACCGTGCCGTGATGGCATATGTAAAAATTGACATGATGGGAAATAAATATCGAATCGATTATATCAAACCCGCACGCATTGATAATTCTTCCGTTCGTCGGGATGGAATTGGCAGCTTGCAACCTTTCCATAAGATCGTTGAAGACGCCGGCATCGCGTTTGGCATTTTCCTCGATCCCTATGCCGGCGTAATTAATATTCCCTGCCAAGTCGTGCGGGAGAGATGTCCCATCGATAATGATGACGGCCCGCCTGTGAAGTGAAAATATGGATGTGCAGATCGAATCCAGAAAATCCAACTGGTTGTGCGCCGTCCGATTGACGCTGCGGATACTTATCCAGACAACAGGATATCCATGGGCGCAGGCACGACCCGCCACCCATCCTCTGGAAGAAGTCGATTTCAGCGAATAATCATAAATTCTTTTCTTTATTGATTCCCGTACGACCATCCCGCCCGGCGCGACAATGACTTTGCGGGGATTGTTCAGGTGCTCCGGAATCGTCGTTGAAACCCACCGTATGGGCCAGTTTGCGAAACCTGGAATTAATTTGTCCAGAGAACCCAGAGGTTGATGTGAGACATAAATAGGAACTGGTCTGCGCGAACCGCGAAGTTCGCAGGCGGCTTCCAATGCTCCGAGTTGGTTCCATGCGTGATGAGCAAAATTCGAATCGCCGGTGAGGATTTCGACCTCATCCGTGGGGCACGGCGTTTTCCACGCAGGCGTATCAAGTATGGCAAGAACATGCTGGATATGTTGATTGGCGATTCCCCAAATGCGTTCTTCCATTTTTATGAAAACGCCAAGATCAACAAGGATTACGGCAACAATGGGGTATCCGCGGCCAAGATTGGAAGAGGCGAGCAGCAACCGTGGTTCTTCGGGAAACCGGAAGAAAATTTCCCGCGTGGGCATAATGATTGACGCGCCCGAACGCAGCAGTTCGCCGGTGTAGGGCGAAGGTACGACAAAGGAGCCGGCAGTGATGATATCGGCCTGGAACCAACGAAGGATAGCTTCGCGCGTAGGCTTGCCGGCAGCGTCGGTAACAATCTGCTTTTGATGAATATAGGCGATGGTACTGCGAAGATGGGGGGCTTTGGAACACGTTCCGCTATATCGATCAGAATCGAGGTCGTCTTCAAATATGTCTTCAAAATGCCTCATCGGTGTTCCTGACAGGTATCGCGGGAGAACAATCCTGTTCCGGTTTTACGAAAAGGACCGTTTGGATTGAGATGGTTATCGATCCTTTCGTGGTCCGGCCGAAGCATGGGGGAGGTCTGAACGGGACTGGTCCCCGGAAGAAAGGCTCATCCAGGATCTCTCCGCTGTTCAATTGTGTCCAAAATTTCTTATGTCGGGAACAGTCGTCTCACGGCACGCAAAGGTCTCGTCATGCGCCACGAGGTCGAGTGCAAAAGCGACCGAATTTCAAGCTGGGCAGAGGCGTAGGCGTCTTTGAGCGTTCGGACGGCTGCGTTGGTCGCGTCAAGTTCGACACGAAGGGTGGAAAGACGCGTTTCCAAGGCCACGATACGATCTTGCCCAGTGCAAATCTGGTTTCGGAGGCCCGGAAGTTGAGCCAGCTCCGACACGTGGCGACTGACTTGGCTCCGCAGGGTGGCATTGGCAGCAGTCAATCTGGCGGATTCGGCTTCTTTATGCGCGACCTGTGCCCTTGTCTTTTCCAGTTCGTCTCTTTCGTTCGAAAGTTGCTGACGTACCCTCTTCAGGGCCTCTTGTTGCGATTGATATTCGCGCCTCAGGCGGAGGATAAGATTGCCATCCGTCATTTTCTCGGGTTGAGGAGGTTGGGTACCATCATCTATGGGCAGTAGTTCGACCACGTTGCTACGTAGGGAAAAGAGGGCCCCCCGGACCTCGTCCAGTTCATTTTTTCTGTTCGCCAGGGAGTCATCCTGTTGGGCAATTTTCGCTTCGGGGTCATCGATCAGGAGTCTGTTGTTCGGGAATGCGTCGGCTGCCGAGAACAGACTTGCGCGGCCGTGTTCCACGGTTTTCAGGCGCGGAAGATCCGTACCGCCCGTAATCCATCTTTCGGCTATTGTGGCGAGATCGGCCTCTTCGAGGCCTCGTGCCGACGCACGGTGGGGACGCCAGTGGTTCAGGATCGCAGAGAGCCAGGCCGCAGGGTGAATTTTTGCCAGCGGGCCGTCCATCGCATTGACCGGAAACCGATCATAGACGGCGCTTTCCTCTCGCACGAAGACAAGAGCATTTTGAGCGTACCACCAATCGACCTGGGGACAAGACCACATCGGCTGCCTCAGTATGTCGAAGCACTTGAAACCCCGATTGCGGAATAAAAGCGCCCAGAATTCGGGCCATTGTTCGTTGATATGCCCCGTTCCGTATTGATATGGAACAGCTGCGGAAAACAGGACAACGTCTCCAAGTCGCGTGAGGTCATCCACGAAACTTTCGGAACGATCGAAGGGAAGATGTTCCGCAACTTCCAGACTGATAACAAGTCCAAAGCGGCCGTCGGTTTTGCTGGAAATGGTTGTAAAGAGATCTGGCTGAGAGAGATCCGCAGGACAAAATTGATCCGGTGAGATCAACAGTTGCTCCCGGCGAACGTAATCGCCATCGACTCCAAGACCCCGTGGCACGCCGAGTTCCAGGGCGGTGCGAAGCCATGGGCCAACCCCACATCCAACATCGATGACAGAGTCCGGCCGATAGTAACGGAATAACTCAGGCAATACATGGCGAGCGGATTCGAGGCTGGCCTCTGCCTGGGCCGCATAAAACGCCTGATCATAGAGAGTGATGGACGGATCAGCCATTTTTGCGCGCCATTGTCTGCAGCCCGTATTCCGTGAGTGCCCCCGACCTTGGCGGCCGGGCGGGGCGACCATCGGACGCAAGCGAATCTATGACGCCCTTTGCTCTGGAGAGAAAAAATGACTTTTTGTAGGCGAAATCGAGGCGTTCCTGCAATTCCCGATGGACCGGTTGGCCGGTGGCCTGGCGCGCGATGGTTAAGGTTTCCAGTTTTCGCGTCCATTGGAGAAGTCGCGCGTAATGCGACCATTCAGATTGCCAGGCTTCCTCTGCTTTGTCGATTTCGCAATATTCGCGAATGATCAAGTCCGTATGGAGTTTGGAGAAAAGATATTGCGAACGCCCTTGACGATAGGAGCGGTTGCAAAACTGATCGAAAGTGACATTCCGGATCATTTTTGCGCAGGCATCGGGTTCATATATCACCCGGAGACCTTGACGGGACAGGCGCCAGCCCAGCTCGATATCCTCACATCCGAAGCGGAAATCGGGATGGAACACGCCATGGCGGACGAGCAGGGACCTCTTGCAGGAACTGCGTCCGCCCCAGAATTCGCGAAATCCCAGTACCTGATGCGGCTTGATCCATTTATAAGAGAACAGCTGGCCTCCGACCTCCGTCACGTGCCGCATGAGCGGAAATTCCGCGATTTCCGGCGCGAGGACGGTCCTGCTCAGTACCGCGGTTGCAATGTCTGGCTGGGCGAGATGCACAGCAAGGTGCGTCGTCAGAAAACCGGGCAGGACGACATCGTCGTCGTCCAGGAAAACGATCACGGGCGCCTTTGCGACAAATACCCCCAGGTTCTTTGCTGCCGCAAGACCGGCCGCGCGCTGCTTGAAGACGCGCATGGGCAGGCGGTTGGACCACGCTGTCAGAACATTCTGGGTATCGTCGCTGGATCCGTCATCAACAACGACGATCTCGAAACGCTCCGGATCGAGATGCTGCTGCCGCAATCCTTCCAGCACGTGGGGAAGGAGCGCGGCACGATTATGGGTTATGAGTATGGCCGAGATCTGAAGGGTCATTCTGGGTAAATTTCGAGAATCGTGAATGCTTCTTCCTGCGTCAAATACGGCCGGGTAGCCAGCATCCGATACATATCGAGATGAGCAGCCGCATGGCTGTAATGCTCGGCCGGCCTTCTGATGCGATGCGCCATTGTCACGCCGTCGATGATGCCCATGCGCAAGCCGAATTTTTCCATGACGACCGGCCAGACAAAATCAAGCCCCCATCCCATCCTGCATTGCTCGCCGAATGGCAAAAGCAGTTCCGCGGCATCGCGCCGTATGCAAATGAACGGGCCGATTTCCACGAAGCGTGTACGACGCGCCGTCAAACCAGGCAAAACCTGGACCAGAGGATGGTCGGTGAAGCTGTCCAGCGTGCGTGCAGGCTGACACAATGCAAAATCGCAACTCTTCGCCAGGCAGAGCAGCCGGTCGATCGCACCTTCTTCGAATTCGATATCATCGTCGCTGATAATGATCCAGTCGAAGTCCTGAGCGTCTGCCAGAAGGCGATCGAGAAGGGGGAATTTGGGCTCGGGGGTGGAGATGACCATGCTGGTCATGGGATGAGAGTAATCACCTCTGCCATTGGGGGCTATGGCGATCCATCTTTGCGTAATATCGTATTTTCGAGCTGACGCCAGGCAAAGGCTTACATGTGCCACCGTACTCGGTCGGTCGGCCATGTAAATTCCAACGGCAAGCACCCTATCCATTAAATATGTCCATGAGTGCGTTTTTGACGACAGGGCGAGACAGTGTGTGTTCGATATGCACGCGGCCAGACCGTGAGAGTGTCGTCCACAATTCATCGTCGCGTAGCAGCTGGATCACGGCGTCCGCAAACGCTTGTGGTTCATCTGCGACGAGAATGTTCGTTCCGTTGGTAAGGTCCATCCCTTCAGCGCCGACCGTCGTCGCGACGACGGGAAGGCCGCAGGCGAGACTTTGCCCAACTTTTCCTTTCATGCCAGCGCCGTAGCGGAGGGGTGCGACGAAAACCCGATGCCGGTCGAGCACGGGGCCGACTTCGGGAACGTAGCCGACGACCTCGATCCCGGGCACTGCGCCAAGAGCCAGAATGTCGTTTCCCATGTTGCTTCCCGCGATCGTGAACGTAGCCTCTGGAGCATCCTTCCTTATGAGCGGCCAGACATGTTCCACGAACCATAGGACACCGTCCCCGTTGGGGGCATGCCAAAAGCCTCCGATGAAAAACAAGCCTGTGCGATTAAGGAGGTCTGGCGGAGAGCGGTCGGGAATATCGAAGACATTGGGAAGTACCTTCACGCATGCGAGGGGAGCATGGGTAAGCAGCTTGTCTCTTTCCTCACCCGTAACGGCCAAGGTGACATCCGCCGCGCATGCCAGGCCAACCTCAAGATCGCGCATGCGGCTGGCTTCGGCGAGTTTGACGGGATCGTCCTGAAGCAGCGCCTCACGTTCCTGGCGAAGTCCATGGAAGTCGACCATATCGAAGGCGACAAGGGCGTTGGGGAAACGTGCCCGCACCAATGGCATGATTGCGTTGGCAACAGCAGGAAAAGACAGAAATGCACCGTCGATTCGCGTTTCGGTTTCGTTAAGAAACTGATCGATCTCGGTCATTCCATACAGAATGCGCTCGACGCCATGCTTGTGCAGGGCTTCCTCGTAACGGAGCTTGCCCTTTGCGGACGTGACGGAATCCGGGAGGTCCTGCCATGGCGAGAATGATCCGAAGTTGATCGACCAACCCGATTCGGCCAGCATGCCGATCAAGGTGAGAAGGCGGAGGCCGCCACTGTGCTGGTCGTAGAGCGGCGGCATGTCGGCGGCTACGAACAGGCTGCGCCGTCCCGTTGGCAGGGGGGCGGCAATCATGCACGCTTCGGATAGTACTGTGGTGGGCATAGGAAGAGGCAACGGCAGGGGCAATGGTGCGGGAACGGGCGGCGCCGGGGCGGGGGCGCCGCGCAGGAGTATGCTTAACGTGCGTACCGGCCCGGTTAATTTCCAGGATCGTGACGTGTAAAGTGCGGCGATATGGGCACGAAGGGCGGAAATTTCGTCTTGTTGGCGTTGCGTCCGTTCCTCTGCTGCTTCCGTCTTCTGGCTCAAGGTCTGGATCAGCGCGAGTTGCTCGTCATTCAGGTTTTCCAGGACGCGATTGCGCGCTTCGTAATTGGTCGCCTGGGCCCGGAGGCTGTCCCGCTCACGCATGAGTCGCGCAATTTCGTGACGAAGAATTGCCTCTCGTGGCGTTATTCCGTTGGTACAATCCGATTTTCCCGGGCTGGAAGCTTGATCGGATAGATTAAGATGGTTCACGTTCTGTTCCATCAAGGTGATTTTAGATTCAGGGGCCTTGGTAAACTGATCTTTGCGTAAAAAGTTGCGTCTGGCAAACGTTGAAAACCATATGCGCGCATTACATCCTATGTCTTGAATAAATAAACCCTTGCTGCAACGGATCTGGTTCGTTTCGCGTTTCGGATTGAGGAGCGTGGGGAATTATTGTGGGATTGGATTCAGTAATCCATACCATTTAAAAATAAACGAAAATTCTATTTTCATGGAAGAGTGATGGTCTCGGCCATGTCGTTATATCCTCAGCCATGGATGCCGCATGATCATCTGCGTGCGGATCTGCTCCTCGGATATGGTGCTTTCTGTGCGCATCATCGACGTTCCATGGACGCGGTAGCGGCAGAGCATTTCGGGCACATAGGCCCCGGTCATGCCGGCCTCGACGAATTTGCACCAGAAATCGTAATCCTCCCAACCGCCCTGGATGTGGCTGTATCCCCCGACTTCGGCCCATGAGGCGCGCGAGACCAGGGCCATGGCATCGACATAATTGCCGTAACGGAAAATCTCCTTGTCCCACACGTCGGCGTAGCCCGGCCGCCGCGCCTCGCCGAACAGTTCCAATTGCGTATAGGCGACGTCGTAGTCCCGATGGGCGACGAATTCGTGCAGGCGTGCCAGGGCGCGTGGATAGATCAAATTATCGGCATCCATCACGAAGACCGGGTCCGTGCGGGCATGCAGGAAGGCGGTATTGCGGGTTTCCGCCAGCCCCTGGTTGCGGCGGTGGCGCAGCAGGGTCGCCCTGGCGAAGCGGCGGTGATGCGTCTTCATCCAGTCGGTGGTGACCGTGACGGCGGCATCGGCCGTGGAATGGTCGTCGACCACGATCAGGTCGAGGGCCTGGTGAGTCTGCTCCGCGATCGACGACAGGCATTCCGGGATAAAGGCGGCGTAATTGTAAAGGCTGACCGCGACCGTGATCGTGTCAGGTGGCGGCAGGGGGGCCGCACATGCCTCGAACAGGGTGTCGCAGACGATGTTGCGGGGTGTCGTCCGCTGGAACATCAGCCCTCCTCGTGCAGATGCGACAGCATGAAATTCACCGCCCTGCCGGCGGCGGCGCGGCGCGGGGCCGGACTGCAGGCCGCGTCCCGGCCGTTGCGCGCGACCTGGGCCGCCTGCCGCCGCCCTTCCGGATCGCGCAGAAGCCAGTCCACCAGGTTCGGGATGTGTCTGGCATCGTCCTGGAAATAATGGACGCCCGGCTGGAATCGCGGATGCGGCAGGCAGGGGTCGGTCACGACGACCGCCCCCATGGCCATGCCCTGGCAGACCATGCGATGCCATTCGAAATAGCAGAATTCGTCGCGATGGATGTTCAGGCTGATTTTCGCCTGCTGCGTGATATAGCGGGACAGGCGGGTCAGGGACCGTTCCTCGAATCGTGTGCCGACGGGTCCCAACGCCTGCCTGCGATAATGGATGCAGGTCTGGTACGACGAAAGCGGCGCGGCCAGATACGCCAGGATGTCGTCCCGACGGGGGCTGTTTGTTCCGAAGAAACACAAATCGATCGGCCGCTCCTGCCATCGGGCATGGTCTCGCCCGTCGCGCGCACCCGGCGGCAAGGTCCTGAACAGCGGATGCATGCGGTCGAATTCGTCCGGGGCAGGGGGCTGGCCGTCCAGTCCCGGTTCCCAATGCATGGCGGGGATGCCCGCCTGCGCGAACAGACAGGCGGGTTGATAGGCGATGTCGAAAATCCCCCGTGCCAGCATGAGCATGGGAAGGGCGCTGGTGAACCAGGGGCTGGGAATCTGTTCGGTATTGTACATGAATCCGTTGCGGACAGTACGATCCCGCAACCATGCCCGGCCTTGCCCCATCGAGAAGAATTCATGCGGCGCGACATAGATCGCAATGGCGTCGGTATCCTCGGGATCCGATGTCTCGTCGAGAATGCGGGTGGGAATGCCCAGTTCGCTGATATTCATGGCGAGATCGCTGGCGATTTCGGTCATGAATACATTGCCCAGGGAACTGGCGTAGATCGTGATGCCCCGCGCCGACAGCCGGTTCAGTTCGTCGTCGGCGAGCAGCGGCGGATACGCCCTGTCCGTCGGGGTCGTCGAGACCAGGGCGCGGGCGATCCTGTCCTTCCGGAAGAGCTTCCGACCTTCGCCCACGCCCCATAGCAACGCATGTTCCGCGGCATTGTGGACGATGTCCTTGTGCAGGCCGTAATAATCCTCGTCCGAGAAATAGGCGAGTTTTTCCAGCCTGGAGACGGCGCGCGCCAGAAGGTCGGTCTGGATGTGGGGAAAGAAGGGATTCGTCAGCGTCCCGTGCGCGGGATCGGTGCCGCCTGACGTCATGACGGCCTGTTCCGACGGAAGGCGTCTGGTGCCGCGGGCCGAAGGACGCGGACGAGGCGGCGGAGCGGTCCCGTCACGCGCCAGGAGGTCGAGGACCGGAGGTCGCCGATCTCCTGTTCCAGGAGGGAGATCCTGCGTTCCAGCGCGGAGATCTGATTGGCACGGCCGATCAGGTCCTGCTCCAGAGCCGGTATCCGCTCTTTGCGGGTTGCCGCGTCCTGCTGCAACTGGTGTATTTCGGTGCGGGCGCTGGAAAGCGCGTCGCGCAGGGTTTCCCGCTCGGTGGCGAAGCGCTGGTCCAGCAACGTCCTGCGTTCCAGTTCCTCCGAGAATACCTGGCGTTGCAGCTCCATCTGGCGATTGAGTTGAATGCGCCGTTGCGTTTCCCGCTCCAGTGCCGTCCGCACGTCGGCCAGCGCCTGTTCCATCTGGGCTGGATCGTCAGGTTGCGACGCGGTGGATGTGGAGAGCATCGACGTTTCTCTTTGCGAAAAAATCAGGACCATCGTTTCTGGCAAGGCGCGATGGATCCGGACTCTGGTTCCTCGGGACGCGGGGCGAAAGTGTGGCCTGCCCTGAATGGTGGCGTTAGCTGATTGCCTCCTGGGCTAGAATTGTAGCGACCGTCCTTGCGACGCTGTTCTGCCAGTGTGGCAGTCGGATGCCGAAGACCTGTTCCAGCCTGGCGCAGTCCAGGCGGGAATCCTGCGGGCGGGGGGCGGGGGTGGGC
>NZ_JABEQM010000021.1 GCF_014174155.1 Gluconacetobacter tumulisoli
CGCGTAGGTCAGGCAGTCCACATTGACCACCTCGTGCCCCGTAAACCCGATCAGACGGCGCACAACCGCCGAACCAATGAACCCGCAACCGCCCGTCACTAGAATCCGCATGGAAGTCCCCGGTTTCGAAAGATCCGCGATGCCCCGCGCGTCCGCATGGCGAAGGCGCAGGGTGCGGAATTGATGACCCTGCCGCGTGCGCGCATAGTGATGACGGCAACAGGGATTTTCATGTGCTCGCCGAACAGCTGACCCAGGATCTGATCTCCGTCCTCGAACGCCCCGACCTGCGCGTGATCGCGGGTGCGCGGCATATCGCCCTGGATTCGGCGCTGGAGACGCCGTTCCGGGTCGACGCCGACGGCGGGGTCGTTTTGGGAGCACCGTGCCTGGCGCCGCCCGGCGTCGCGTCGTTCTTCCTGCGCCACGCGCTGGAACTGGCCCGGCTGCTGGAAATCGCGTCGGTGGACCCGGTCCTGGCGGGGATGTGCGCCGCCCGGACCGCCGCCCTGTTCCGGACCCTCGACGTCGTGGATGAAGGCGCCGGCGGGCAGGCGGCATGGTGCGCCGACATGGCCGGCGATGTTCCGCCCTCCGCCGCGTGCCTCGGGGCGGTGTGGGCGATGCTCGCCCCGTTGCAGCCGTCGGCCGGCGTACCGGCCGACGGCTTCGCCGCCCTGCGGGTGCGGCTGACGGACCTGTGGCCCCTGCTGGGCCCGGCCGAGGCCCTGATGGCCGAAGGGGGGGATGGGCGCCTGGCCATCGACCCGGCGACCGGGCTCAATCATTACGGATGTTCCCACCGGCCGCGCCCGTGGGCGGTCACCTTCGCGTCCTCGACGGCTTCGTCCCTGTCGGAACGCGGCTTCGCGGGGGCCGAGGCCGCGCGCCTGCGGCTGGTGACGGAATGCGTCGCCGGACGGGGCGATGCCGGGCGCACGGAGCTGGTGCGTGACCTGCACGCGCAGATCGCCGCGCATTTCCATCTTGCCGATGACGAGGGCGTGGTGCTGGCCCCGTCCGGAACGGATTGCGAACTGGACGCTCTGGTCCTCGCTGCGCTGGCACCTGGTGGACATCCGGTCAGCAATATCCTTCTGGCCCCCGAGGAAACCGGGAGTGGCGTACCGTTAGCGGCAAAAGGTTGCCATTTCGCCAACGACACGGCGCTGGGTGCGCAGGTGGAGAAGGGCCGGCTGATCGACGGCTTCCCGGCGGATACGATGCTGCTGTCGGTACCCCTGCGCGGCTCCGACGGCGCGCTGCGCCCGGCCGGCGATGTCGATCGCGACTGCGTGCTGCTGGCACGGCACGCACGCGCCGCCGGCCGGCATGTCCTGTTGCACCGGCTGGACCTGTCGAAGACCGGGCTGCTGGCGCCGGGGACGGCGGTGCTGGACGGCCTGACGGCGGGGGACAACCCGCCGGACATCGTGGTCGACGCCTGCCAGGCCCGGCTGGATCCCTGCCGGGTGCGCGATTATCTGGATCGCGGCTGGATGGTGATGGTCACCGGGTCCAAATTCTTCACCGGACCACCCTTCTGCGGCGCGTTGCTGCTGCCTGCCCGGATGGCGGCGCGGCTGGGGCATGGGCGCCTGCCGGCGGGTCTGGCGCAGTACAGCCATCGCGGGGCATGGCCTGACTGTCCCGCCGGGCGGGTGCTGCCCGCGGGCGAGAATATCGGCCTGGCCCTGCGCTGGTCCGCGGCGCTGGCGGAAATGACAGCCCTGCGGGCCATCCCCCGCGCGGTGGTGCGCGACCGGCTGAACCGTTTCCTGACGGCGGTCGAACGGGCGATCGACGCCAGCCCCGACCTCGCGCGCCTGCCGGCGCCGTCGCCGGCGCGGCCGCCCCTGGCCGATGCCTGGGACGACCGGCCGACCATCCTGTCCTTCTTCGTGCGCGATCCGGCGGGGGCCGGCGCTTCGTTCGTGCCCCTGTCGCTGGAGGATGCGCGCGCCCTCTATCGCTGGCTGAACACCGATCTGTCGCGGCTGGTCCCGCCGGATGCGGACCGCGCCCTGGCCAGCCTGCTGTGCCATGTCGGCCAGCCGGTTCCGCTGCCGCATGACGGGCGGCCCGACGGCCTGGCGGGGGCGCTGCGCCTGTCGGCGGGGGCGCGCCTGGTGTCGGGCGAGCCGTCGCATGACGGGCTGGTTCCCGACAGGCGCATGGATCGGGAAATCGGCGATGCGCTGCGGGTCGTGGCCAAGATCGGGCTGATCCTTCGGCACTGGCCCGCCATTGCGCGGGCCGACCCGGTACAGACCTACGCCCCGCATCCGGTTATGGATGGCGACGCACCATTGCCCCGCTGCTGACCGGATCCGCGCATGACCCAGACTCACGGCCATTTCCTCGATACCCCCAAGCTCCAGCCCGGGGTCACCCGCTTCTGGATGATCCGCCACGCGCTGGTCGAGGAAAACGCCCGCATGCGGCTCTATGGCGCGCTGGACGTGCCGCTGTGCCCCGACAGCCTGATCGCCCAGCGCCCGATGTACGAGGCGCTGGCGGCCCGCCTCCCGCGCGAGGCCCTGTGGTTCACGTCCCCGCTGGGGCGGACGCACCGGACGGCCCAGGCGATTCAGGAGGCCGGATATGGTCCGGTGGACTGGACGGTCGAGCCCGGCTTCACCGAGCAATCGATGGGCGAATGGCACGGGCTGCGCCATCACGAACTGCCCGATTGCCTGACGCTGCCGCCGCATCTGTTCTGGTCGGTGTCCGCCAGCGAATGTCCGCCCGGCGGGGAAAGCATGCTGAACGTCTGCGCCCGCGTCGGCGAGACGCTGGATCGCCTGGCGCGCCGGCATGCCGGGCAGGACATGGTCGTCGTCAGCCATGGCGGCGCGATCCGGGCGGCGCTGGCGCATGCCCTGCGCGTGCATGCGGATACGGCGCTGCATTTCTCGATCCAGAACCTGTCGCTGACGATCGTGGAGCGCTTCCCCGAGGCCTGGCGCATCGTCACCGTCAACGAGCTTCCGGGGGTCTGACGCCGGACACCCGCCCGGGACCATTCAAAGAGGCCGCTCAACAGGCCATCCAGTTTTTGGGAGAACGAACAAGATGAACAGACCTGCCCGACAGACCCTGCGGGGCACGGCGCTGCTGAACGACCCCGCGTTCAACCGGGGCACCGCATTCACACGCGAGGAACGGCGCGCCTACGGGCTGGAGGGCCTGCTGCCCCCGCAGATCGAGACGTTGGAGCGGCAGGCGGAACGGGTCCAGCGCCATCTGGACGCCAAGCCGACGGATCTGGAACGCTATATCTACCTGTCCGCGCTGGTCGACCGGAACGAGACCCTATTCTACAAGGTGCTGATGTCCGATCCGGCGCGCTTCGTGCCGATCGTCTACGCCCCCACCCTGGGCGAGGCCTGCAAGGCCTTCAGCCACATCTACCGCCGCCCCCGGGGCATGTATATCAGCCTGGAGATGAAGGGGCGCATCGCCGAGATCCTGCGCAACTGGCCGGTGTCCGACGTGCGGTTCATCTGCGTCACCACCGGCGGGCGCATCCTGGGGCTGGGCGACATCGGCGCCAACGGCATGGGCATTCCCATCGGCAAGCTGCAGCTTTATACCGCCTGCGCCGCGGTGCCGCCGCAGACGACCCTGCCCATCCAGCTGGATATCGGCACCACCAACGCGGCCCTACGCGCCGATCCGCTCTATCTCGGCCTGCGGCGCGAGCCGCCGCCGCAGGCGGAACTGGATGCGTTCGTCGCCGAATTCGTCGCCGCCGTGCAGGAGGTCTTTCCCGCCTGCTGCATCCATTTCGAGGACTGGAAGGGCACGGACGCCATCCGCTACCTGGAACAGTACCGCGACCGCGTGCTGTGCTACAACGACGACATCCAGGGCACTGCGTCGGTGACCCTGGCCGGCCTGATCACCGCCCTGCGGATCAAGGACGAGAAACTGTCGGACCAGACCTTCCTGTTCTACGGCGCGGGCTCGTCGGCGCTGGGCACGTCCGACCTGCTGGTGAAGGCGATGCAGGCCGAGGGCCTGTCGCAGGCCGAGGCCCGGGCGCGGATCACCATGATGGACGTCCGGGGCCTGATCGAACCCTCGCGCACCGACCTGAGCGACGAGCAGCGCCGCTATGCCCACGTGGCCGAGCCCACGCGCGACCTGCCCGCCACCGTCCGCCGGGTGCGCCCCAGCGTGCTGATCGGGGTATCCACCGCTGGCGGGGCCTTCACGCGCGAAGTCGTGTCGCTGATGGCCGAGATCAACGTGCGGCCGGTGATCTTCCCGCTGTCGATTCCCCATTCCGAATGCACGGCCGAACAGGCCTATGCATGGTCGGACGGGCGGGCGCTGTACGCGGCCGGGGTGCAGTTCCCCCAGGTTACGCGCGGCGAGGCGGTCTTCCGTCCCGGGCAGGCCAATAATTTCTATATCTTCCCCGGCCTGGGGCTGGCGACCTATGCGACCAGGCCGCGCCTGATCACCGACGCCCTGATCATCGAGGCGGCGCATGCCCTGGCCGACCAGGTCGACGTGACGGCGCAGGCGCGCGGCATGCTCTATCCGCCGCAAAGCCAGATCCTGGAGGTCCAGATCACCTCGGCCTGCCGCCTGGCCGAATATATCTTCGCGTCCGACATGGCGCAGGTGGACCGCCCTGCCGATATCCGCTCGTGGATCGAGGGCATGACCTACAGCCCGGTCTACGATCCGGAACCCGGACTGGCGGACTGAGGTCGGCGGACGGAAAGGCCGGGCTCCGCCCGCACCCGGCAAGGGCCTCGGCCCTTGCATCCCATTTGTTTATCCCTGATCGGGGTCCTGGGCCCCAGGCCCTGGTGAGTTCGGGCAACGCCCGATCAGGCCTGGCGGTTTTCGATCAGGCTGCGGCGGATGCGCCGTCCGCGTTCGATCCGGTCGACGATGAACGCCTCGTCGCCCCAGCGGATGGCGCGGGCCATGGCCTGCGCGTCCTCGGTGAAGCGGGCCAGCATTTCCAGCAGCGCCTCGCGGTTGTTCAGGAAGATGTCCCGCCACATCACCGGGTCGGACGCCGCGATGCGGGTGAAATCGCGGAAGCCCGAGGCTGCGAAATCCAGCACTTCCGACCGGGTTTCGTCCGCCAGGTCGTCGGCGGTGCCGCAGATGGTGAAGGCCAGCAGATGCGGCAGGTGGCTGACGATCGCGCAGACCCGGTCGTGGTGGGCCGGGTCCATGACGCGCGTGCGCGCACCCATGCGGTGCCACATTTGCTCGATCAGGTCCGTCGCCGCCGGGGGCGTGTCCGGCAGCGGGGTCAGCAGGCACCAGCGGTCGTCGAACAGGGTGGCGAACCCGGCATCGGGGCCGGAATGCTCGGTCCCCGCCATCGGGTGCGTCGGCACGAACGGCACGTCGGCGCGCAGCGCCGGCGTGATGGCGGTCAGGATCGACACCTTGGTCGACCCGACCTCGCTGAGGATGGCGCCGGGCTTCATGGCCGGCAGGATCCGGGTCCCGACCTCGGCCACCGCGCCGACGGGGACGCACAGGATCACGCAATCGGCGTCGGCGACGGCGCGCATCGGGTCCTGCTCCACCTCATCGGCCAGGTCCAGTTCCGCGACCCGGCGGCACACGTCGGGGTCGATGTCGCAGGCCACCAGTTCGGCCGCGATCGTGCCGTCCCGCCGCGCGCGGCGCAGGATGGACGACCCGATCAGGCCGGGGCCGACGATCGCCAGCCTGCGGAACAGCGGCGCGGAGGAATCCGCCGGGGAAACGGTCAGGGAAGCGGTCGTGGGGGACGCGGTCATGATGGGGCCTGTTCAGCGCGAGCGTTCCGACGCGGCATAGGCCGCGGGCTTCTGGTCGCGCGCCGGGGGAATGGCGCGTTCGCGCTGGCGCAGGACGCGCATTTCCGACGCCTGCCATAGCAGCAGGACGGGCACGCCGATCACCAGGTCCCGGCCCCGCCGCAGCAGCGACAGGCCCAGCGACAGCGACGGGTCGATCCCGAAGGCTGATCCCAGCGCTATGTAGGCCGCTTCCTGCACGCCCAGTCCGGCGGGGACCAGGAACGACGCCGACATGATGCCGCAGGCCACGCCCTCGATGGCGATGGCGCCGGCGAAGCTCAGATGCGCGCCCAGGAAATAATAGGCGACCCAGACCGTGCCCGCGCTGCCGATCCAGGCGATCACGTGCAGCAGCGCGGCCTCGGCGATACGGCCGGGATGGGACCAGACCTCGTCCAGGCGCTGCTGCATCGTGTCGGCGCTGCTCAGCATTGCGCTGTGCCATTGCGAGGCAATGTTGCGGCTCAGCCCCCGCGCGACGCGCTTGAGGATCGTGCCGCCATGCCGCTGCGTCCAGATGAAGCCGCCGATGCCCAGGGCCAGCAGGACGGTGCCGATGATGACCGGCTTGGCGAACGGGCTGGATTGCTGGTGCGCGACCAGGAAGACCACGGCCACCAGGACGAAGACGATCTGGCCCAGCACCTCGGTCGTCAGGTCGACGATGTTGGCGCTGGCGGCCTCGGGCCATTCGACGGGGCGGCCGGTCTGCCGCCGCGCCAGGCCCGAACAGGTCGCGCGGATGCCGATCAGGATGCCGCCCAGCTGCGAGAACGGCAGGCAGGTCGCCGCCGCGTCGCGTACCATGCGCGATCCCGTCAGGTGCCCCAGCCCGATCTCGCGGCAAGCCGCGTGCCAGGCAAGACCCAGAATTGCGTCGACCGCAAGCTGGGCCAGCACGGTCGCGCCGAATCCGACCAATCCGATGGACAGGACGGCCTTCACGACCGACCCCGCGCCGAGCCACGCGGTACACCCGGTGATCAGGGCCAATCCCAGGAAGGCCAGCAGGATAGTGAGCTTTTTCAAGGATGGATCGCACTTCGTCTGCCGCACCATGGAGCGTCCTCGGCGGGGCGTTCCGGCGCATGGGTTGCGCCTGACTTACACCAGAGGAGGGTCTGGCGCCACCATGAGGTGTCGGGATAAATGGAACCCCCGCCGCCCCGCGTTTTCTCGCGGGCGCGCCTTATGACGTTATCGGAGCACCCGGCCGCATCATGACCGCCCCCACGCTTGTTACCGGTGCGACCGGCTTTGTTGGTTCGGCCGTCGCCCGCAACCTTCTCGAACGCGGACATTCGCTGCGCCTGATGGCGCGCAAGGGGGCGGACCTGACGAATATCCGCGACCTGCCGGCGGAGCTGGTCGAGGGCGACCTGTCCGCGCCGGCGGGCTTCGCCGCGGCGGTGAAGGGCTGTCGCTACGTCTTCCATGTCGCCGCCGACTACCGGCTGTGGGTGCCCGATCCGGCGCCGATGATGATGGCGAATGTCGAGGGCACGCGGCAGCTGATGATCGCGGCGCAGGACGCGGGGGTGGAACGGATCGTCTATTGCTCGTCCGTCGCGGCGCTGGGACTGATCGGCGACGGCAGCGTGTCGGACGAGACCACGCCGGTGCACGAACACGCGGTGATCGGGATCTACAAGCGGTCCAAATACCGCGCGGAGCAGGAGGTCCTGCGCCTGGTGCGCGAACGCGGCCTGCCGGCGGTGGTGGTCAATCCCTCGACCCCCGTGGGGCCGCGCGACATCAAGCCGACGCCGACCGGGCAGATGATCCTGGATTGCGCCGCCGGGAAGATGCCCGCCTATGTCGATACCGGCGTCAATATCGTCCATGTCGACGACGTGGCCGAGGGGCACGCGCTGGCGCTGGAACGCGGCCGCGTGGGCGAGAAATACATCCTGGGCGGCCAGAACTACCTGCTGCGCGACCTGTTCGCCATGACGGCGGACATCGCCGGCGTGCGGCCGCCGCGCATCAGCCTGCCGCAATCGGTGATCTGGCCGGTGGCGGTCGTTTCGGAATGGCTGTCGCGCGGCTTCGGGATCGCGCCCCGCGTCACGCGCGAGATGCTGGCCATGTCGCACAAGAAGATGTTCTTTTCCTCGGCCAAGGCCGAGCGTGACCTGGGCTATGCCCCCCGTCCGGCGCGCGCGGCGGTGTCCGACGCCATCGACTGGTTCCGCCAGAGCGGCATGCTGGGGTAAAGGCGCGATCGAATGCTCTGGCTGGTCCTGTCGCTTCTGTCGGTCCTGATCTGGGTCGTCCTCGTCTTCTTCCATGGCCGGTTCTGGCAGGCCGGCCCGATCCTTTCCCCGGCCCGGCCGGACGGGACCTGCCCCGACGTCTGCATCGTCGTGCCCGCGCGGGACGAGGCGGAATCTGTTGGGGCCTGCGTGGCCTCGCTGGTGGGTCAGGATTATCCCGGGTCGCTCCGCCTGATCCTGGTGGATGACAACAGCACGGACGGCACCGGCGACATCGCCCGCGCGGTGCCCGACCCGCTGGACCGCCTGACGGTGATCACGGGGCAGGCGCGCCCGCCGGCCTGGAGCGGCAAGCTCTGGGCGGTGGCGCAGGGCGTGGCCGAGGCCCGGCGGCAGGTGCCGGACGAGGCGGGATATGTGTTCCTGACCGACGCGGACATCCGGCACGATCCGGCCCACCTCTCCACCCTGGTGGCCAAGGCGCAGGCCGACGGCCTGGACCAGGTATCCGAAATGGTGGAACTGAACTGCCAGAGTGCCGCCGAACACATGCTGGTCCCGGCCTTCGTCTTCTTCTTCGCGCTGCTGTATCCCTTTGCACGGGTCAATGATCCGCGCAGCCGGGTGGCCGGCGCTGCCGGCGGGTCGATCCTGATCCGGCGCAGCGCGTTGGCCCGTATCGGCGGGATCGAGTCGCTGCGCGGCGCCCTGATCGACGATTGCACCCTGGCCGCCCGCGTCAAGCGCAGCGGCGGCGGCCTGTACCTGGGCCACAGCCGGCTGGCCCGCTCGATCCGCCCCTATCCGCATCCGCGCGATATCTGGCGCATGGTGGCGCGCACCGCCTATGTGCAACTGCGCTATTCGCCGGCCCTGCTGGCGGGAACGGTGCTGGGCATGGCGCTGGTCTGGATCGCGCCGATGCTGTTCGCCCTGTTCGGCCATGGGGTGCCGCGCCTGCTGGGGGCGCTGGCCTGGGGCGTGTCGATGGCGTCGTTCGTGCCGACCTTGCGCCGGTCCCGCCTGTCGCCGGCCTGGGCGCTGCTGCTGCCGCTGGTGGCGGTGTTCTATACCGCGGCCACCATCGGCTCGGCCGTCGACCATCACCGCGGACGCGGCGTGGTGTGGAAGAACCGTGCCTACACCGAACCGACCGGGGCCGGCGACAGCGTCCCTGGCAGGCGGTAGGCAGAGGCCACGGCACGCGATAGTGTCCGCCCGGCATGACGACGATGACAGGACATGAAGTGAACGCCAGCCACAGCACCAGCCAGAGCAACGGCGGGGACCCGGCGCCGGACGCCGTGTGGGGGACGGAAGACGTGTCGTCCGGCAAGGGCGCGTCGGACGAGAATTTCCCCGTGGGGTCGCTGCTGATCAGCCGCCGGCTGCGCCCGCACGTGCATGCGTATTACGATTTCGCCCGGGTGATCGACGATATCGTCGATACCGACCGGCTGGATGCCGACGCCAAGATCGCGCGCCTGGACGCGATGGAGGACGTGGTGCTGGGCCGCCGCCAGGCGCCGCCGCGCCGCGATGCGCAGACGGCGGTGCGGGTCGGGCGGTCGCTGGCCGCGACCGGGGTGCCGGCGGCGACGGCCACCGACCTGATCGTGGCGTTCCGCCAGGACGCGGTGAAGGGGCGGTACCAGTCCTGGGACGAACTGGTGGAATACTGCCGTTATTCCGCCAATCCGGTCGGTCGTTTCCTGCTGTGCCTGCATGGCGAGGACGCGGCGACGTTCGGCCCGTCGGATGCGCTGTGCACGTCGTTGCAGGTGCTGAACCATCTTCAGGATTGTGCGGACGACCTGCGCGTGCTGGATCGCTGTTACCTGCCGTTGCCCTGGCTGGCGCGTGAAGGGGCGTCGCTGGACGATCTGGGCGCCAGCCGCGCGTCCCCCGGCCTGCGTCGGGTGATCGACGCCCTGCTGGACCAGGTGGACATCCTGAACCGCGAGGCCGCGCGCCTGCCCGGGCTGGTGCGCGACCGGCGCATGCGGCTGGAAAGCGCGGTGATCGTCGGTCTGGCCCATCGTCTGGCCGAACGCCTGCGGCGCGAGGATCCGGTGGCCGGACGGGTGAAGCTGTCGAAGATGGACGTGGCGCGGGCCGGGTTCGGCGCGCTGCGGGTGCTGGCATGATGGCGCGGATTTTTCAGATGGAACGCAGGACGTGAACGGGAAGGCGGGAATGGGATTTGCACGCGGGCGAACGACGGACACGGCGCCTCTGGGGTGTGATCCCGCCGACCTGGCGGAGGTCGAGGGCGTGGTCGCCGCGTCGGGCACGTCGTTCGGCAAGGGCATGCGGATCCTGCCGCCGGACCGGCGATACGGGATGTACGCCGTCTATGCGTTCTGCCGCCTGGTGGACGACGTGGCGGATGACGAGGAAGGCGATGCCGACGACCGGTGCGCCCGCCTGCGGGCCTGGCATGCGCGGATCGCCGGCCTGTATGCGGGCCGGGCCGGGGATGCGCTGGATCGCGTCCTGGGGGTGGTGATCCGCCGGTTCGACCTGCGGCAGGCGGATTTCGACGCGGTGATCGACGGCATGATGATGGATGCCGCCGGTCCGATCGTCGCCCCGGACGAGGCGACGTTCGACCTGTATTGCGATCGCGTGGCCTCGGCCGTCGGACGGTTGTCGGTGCGGGTGTTCGGCGACGGTTCGGAAGACGCCGACCGCGTGGCCTACCATCTGGGCCGCGCGTTGCAGATCACCAACATCCTGCGCGACATCGCCGAGGACGCGGCGCGCGGGCGGCTGTACCTGCCGCGGGAACTGCTGGCGCGTTTCGACGTGCCGGCCGATCCGGCCCGCGTGGTGCGCGCACGCCGGCTGGACGGCGTGGGCCGGGTGCTGGCCGGACGGGCGCGCGATCATTTCCGGGCCGCCTACCGGGCGATGGGCCGGTGCGACCGGCGCGCCATGCGGCCGGCGCGCCTGATGGGGGCGACCTATGCCGCCATCCTGACGGCGCAGGAAAAGCAGGGCTGGCGCACGCCGGAACGGCGGGTATCGCTGTCGCGGCCGCGCAAACTGCTGATCGCGGCGCGCGCGCTGGTGGGCTGACCGGATGACGGGACATGTCCATATCGTCGGCGGCGGGCTGGCAGGCCTGTCGGCGGCGGTCGAACTGGCCGGCAGCGGGGTGCGGATCTCGGTCTACGAGGCCGGACCGGCCTGCGGCGGCCGCGCCCGGTCGTACGAGGACCGGCATCTGGGCTGCCGGATCGACAACGGCAATCACCTGCTGCTGTCGGCAAACGACGCGGTGTTCCGCTATCTGGGCCTGATCGGGGCGGAACGCAGCCTGACCGGCCCCGGCCGGCCGATCTTTCCCTTCGTCGACCTGGGGGATCGGTCGCGCTGGACGCTGGACCTGTCGCGGGGAAGGGTGCCGCTCTGGCTGCTGTCGAAGCGCCGGCGCGTGCCGGGGATGCGCCTGTCGGAAATCCGCGGCCTGACGCGCCTGACCCGCGCCGGCCCGGACGACACGGTGGCCGACTGCCTGGCGCCCGGCATGCTGGCCACCCGCCTGCTGGCGCCGTTTGCGGTGTCCGCGCTGAATACGCCGTGCGACACCGGCAGCGCCGCCCTGCTGGGGGCGGTGATCCGCGAAAGCCTGGCCAAGGGCGGCCGCGCCTGCATCCCCTGCTTTCCGGAGGTGGGACTGTCCGAAAGCTTCGTCGATCCGGCGCTGGCGCATCTGTCGATCCTGAAGGCGGAGGTCGAAACCGGCTGCCGTATCTCCGCCATCGAGGTCGCGGGCGGCCGGGTGACCGGCCTGCGCCTGCCGGACCGGTCGGTGTCCGTGGGGCGGGACGACACGGTGATCCTGGCGGTGCCGGCGCCGGTGGCGGCGGGCCTGCTGGCCGGGAAGGTGCCGGGCTTCACCGCGCCGGACGCGTTCGAAAGCATCCTGAACGTCCATTTCCGCATGCCTGATCCGCCTGTGGCGCTGGGGGCGCTGGCACAGGCGCGCTTCATCGGCGTCGTCGGGGGCATCAGCGAATGGGTATTCGTCAAGGGCGACGTGCTGTCGGTCACGGTCAGCGCCGCCAACCGCTATGGCGACCGCGACCCTGATGCGCTGGCCGCGACGGTATGGGACGAGGTCCGCACCGCCCTGGATCCGGCGCTGGCCCGGCCGTTGCCGGTCGCGATGCCGCCGGTGCGCGTGGTGCGCGAGAAACGCGCGACCTTTGCCGCGACCCCCGCGCAGGAACGTCTCCGTCCCGGAACCGAAACGACATTGGACAACCTGCTGCTGGCGGGGGACTGGACGGCCACGGGGTTGCCCGCGACAATCGAAGGTGCAATGAGATCCGGGGCGGCCGCGATACGCGTCCTGCGCGCGCGCGGACGATCCGCCCGGGCGACGGGGTGACGCGCGGCGCGCGGACCACCCGCAGACAGGAATTTTGGACAGGCCCGCGCCGGATGGCGGGGAACGTGGAATGATGCCGAACGCGACCGATACCCTCGACTCCTCCCGCCCCGCCGTACGGGACCCGATCGTGCCGATGGCGGACGTCGACCGCGCCGCCGACCGCGCCCATGCGGCGCTGGGCCGACGGCAGAACGACGACGGGCACTGGGTGTTCGAGCTGGAGGCCGATGCCACCATTCCGGCGGAATATGTCCTGCTGGAACATTACCTGGACCGGATCGACCCGGCGCTGGAGGCGCGCATCGGCGTCTATCTGCGCCGGATCCAGGGGGACCACGGCGGCTGGCCGCTCTATTATGGCGGCAAGTTCGATATCTCGGCGTCGGTAAAGGCGTATTTCGCGCTCAAGGCCATCGGCGACGACGTCGACGCGCCGCACATGGCCCGCGCGCGCGCCGCGATCCTGGACCATGGCGGGGCGGAGCGCAGCAACGTCTTCACCCGCTTCCAGCTGGCGCTGTATGGCGAGGTGCCGTGGCATGCCACGCCGGCGATGCCGGTGGAGCTGGTGCTGCTGCCGCGCAAGGCGTTCTTTTCCATGTGGAACATGTCGTACTGGTCGCGGACGGTGATCGCCCCGCTGCTGGTGCTGGCGGCCCTGCGTCCGCGCGCGATCAACCCGCGCGGCGTGCATGTCCAGGAATTGTTCGTCACGCCCCCGTCCCGCATCCGGGACTGGATCCGCGGGCCGTACCGCTCGCCCCTGGGTCGCGTGTTCAGATATGTGGACAAGGTGGTGCGTCCGGCGGAACGCCTGATCCCCGAGACCACCCGCCGCCGCGCGATCAAGGCGGCCGTCGATTTCATCGAACCCCGGCTGAACGGCGTGGATGGGCTGGGCGCGATCTATCCCGCGATGGCCAACACGGTGATGATGTATCGCGCGCTGGGCGTGCCCGACAGCGACCCGCGCGCCGCCACGGCGTGGGAAGCGGTGCGCAACCTGCTGGTCGAGAACGGCGAGGAGACCTATTGCCAGCCCTGCGTGTCGCCGATCTGGGATACCGGCCTGGCCGGCCATGCGATGATCGAGGCCGCCTCCGGCCCCGACGGCGTCCGGCCCGAGGAAACGCGGCAGAAGCTGGCCGCCGCCGCCGCCTGGCTGCGCGACCGGCAGATCCTGGACGTCAAGGGCGACTGGGCCATCAACTGCCCGGACGTGGAGCCGGGCGGATGGGCCTTCCAGTACCGCAACGATTATTACCCCGACGTCGACGACACGGCGGTGGTCGGCATGCTGCTGCACCGCGAGGGTGATCCCGCGAATGACGAGGCGATCGAGCGCGCCCGCCAGTGGATCATCGGGATGCAGAGCAGCAACGGCGGCTGGGGCGCGTTCGATATCGACAACAACCTCGAATTCCTCAATCATATTCCCTTCGCCGACCACGGCGCGCTGCTGGACCCGCCGACGGCGGACGTGACCGCGCGCTGCATCTCGTTCCTCGCGCAGCTCGGCCATCCCGAGGACCGGCCGGTGATCGAGCGCGGGATCGACTACCTGCGGTCGGACCAGGAAAAGGAAGGCTGCTGGTTCGGGCGCTGGGGCACCAACTATATCTACGGCACGTGGTCGGTCCTGTGCGCATACAACGCTGCGGGGGTGGCGCATGACGACCCCTCGATGGTCCGGGCGGTCGAATGGCTGCGCGCGGTCCAGCGCGAGGACGGCGGCTGGGGCGAGGATTGCGCGTCGTATGAAGGCGCGACCCCCGGCATCTACCACGAGAGCCTGCCGTCGCAGACCGCTTGGGCGGTGCTGGGCCTGATGGCGGCCGGCCTGCATGGCGATCCGGCGGTGGCGCGTGGCATGGCCTTCCTGACGCGGATGCAGAACGAGGATGGCGAGTGGGACGAGGAACCGTACAACGCGGTGGGTTTCCCCAAGGTCTTCTATCTGCGCTATCACGGCTATCGCCAGTTCTTCCCGCTGATGGCGCTGTCGCGCTATCGCAACCTGGCCTCCAGCAACAGCCGCCACGTCGCGTTCGGCTTCTGATGGCGCCGGACGGATCGGGAATGGCGCATGACGCGTCGGCGCGGGGTGGAATGCCGGCCGCGCGGCCGGGCATCGTCGTGGGGATGGAGGCCGAGGCCAGGCTGATCCGCGCGTTCGCCCCCGACGCCGCGATCGGCGTCAGCGGCGCCACCCGCGCGGGGGCCGAGGCTGCGGTGGCGACCCTGCTGCAATCGGGGGTGGACGCGATCCTGTCCTTCGGGCTGGCGGCCGGCCTGGACCCGGCCCTGCGCCCCGGTGCGGTGCTGGTGCCGCGCCATGTTGTGCTGCCCGACGGGCGGCGCTTGGCCGCCGATCCGGGCTGGCTGGCCTGGCTGGGCGACGGCCGGCCCGATATCGTGTCGACGGACCTGCTGCACAGCGACGACGTGGTGGTGACCGCCGGACGCAAGGGGGCCTGTTTCCGCCGTACGGGTTGCGCGGGCCTGGACATGGAAAGCGGCATCGTCGCCGATGCCTGCGTCCGGGCGGGGGTGCCGTTCGCGGTGCTGCGCGTGGTCTGTGACCCGGCCAGCCGCAGCCTGCCGCCGGCGGCGGTGCTGGCGCTGGGACCGGACGGCGGCATCGGCATCGGCCGCATCCTGGCCAGCGTCCTGCGGCGCCCGTCGCAGATCCCGGCCCTGGTGGCGCTGGGCCGCGATGCGGGACAGGCCCGGTCGCGGGCGATCGCGTTTCTGCGGGGCCGGCTGTCCGGAAATCCGTAAGCCTGTTCCCGGGACCGGGGGATGCCGCACGCCCGATTCCCCTGCTGTCGCAACATAGAGGCGTTTCGGACAGTCGCCTTAATTTAATCTCAATGTTTCACGTCTGTGCTGTGGCCTGTCGGGTTTGTTCGGCGGGGCGGCATGACGGAGGTTTCGTTCCGTGGTGGCCTTGCCTGTCTGAAACGAGGGTGCATGTCCAGTCCGGTTCCGCTTCGTCAGTTGACGAATTTTCAGGGTCATTTCGATGGCGTTACGGGTAGGCTGGCGGTAGGTTGGGCGTTCGACGCCAACGCGCCCGATGAAGTCACGGAACTTCATGTCCTGATCGACGAGCAGGAAGTCGGGACGATACGCTGCGGCCAGCCCCGTCCGGACGTGCAGCAGGTCCTGGGCACGTCCGCGACCGACCTGGGCTTCGCCTTTCCCATTCCCGACCAGTTCATCGACGATCGCCCGCACAGCCTGTCGCTGCGCTTTCCCGACCGGTCGGTGGTGCCGACGCTGGACCCGGAAGATTCGTCCCGGCTGAGCGATAAATGCGAATTCCGGATCCGTTCGAAATACGAATACCGGTCGTTCGTGGACGGGCTGAAATCCGGCGCGCTGCGGGGATGGATCCAGCGGATCGACACCCTGACCGGCGAGGTCGGCGGCCATTGCCATATCCTGGTGACGATGGACGACGCCCCGATCGCGCAGGTGCGGGCCGATCGCTATCGCGGCGACGTGACGGCGGCGATCGGGGGGGAGGCCAATTGCGGGTTCGAACTGGTGGTGCCGAATTCCCGCCGCCGGTTCGGTCCGGTCCGGTTCCGGTTCTTCGTCATGCCCGACAATGTCGAACTGGGCGGCAGCCCGGTCGAGACGTCGATCGTCACCGACCAGCTGGAAGGGCGGTTGCTCGACCTGTCGGCAACCATCGCGCGCCTGCATGGGGAAATCACGTCGCTGCGGCGGCAGGTGGTCGATCTGGTTCCAAGCCCGGGCTACAATCTGGGCGATTACGATCGCTGGGCGCGCCGGTATTACGACTGCCTGCGCGCGCGTGTCGCCGAACGGCGCGCGACCGCGGCGCATGCGCCCGCCGAACCGCTGATCAGCGTGATCTGCCCGACCTACAAGCCGGAAATGAGCGATTTCACCGCGGCGGTGGAGTCGGTGATCGCGCAGACTTACCAGAACTGGGAACTGATCATCGTCGATGACGGGGTGAAATCCATTCCGGTGGCGGCGCGGATCGACGAATATTGCCGGGCCGATTCCCGGATCCGTTCGGTGCCGCTGAAGAAGAATCTCGGGATTGCCGGCGCGACCAACGCGGGCCTGAAGGCGGCGCGGGGGGAGTGGATCGTCTTCTTCGACCATGACGACCTGCTGGTCGACGTGGCGCTGGAGGTCATGATGTCGGATGCGCGCCGGACCGGCGCGAAGGTCCTGTATTCGGACGAGGACAAGATCGACCAGGCCGGCTATTTCCTGGAGCCGAACCTGAAGCCCGATTTCAATTACCGCTATCTGCTGGGCTGCAACTATATCTGCCACCTGATGATGGTCGATGCCGCCGTGATGCGCACGGTGGGTGAGATCCGGTCGGATTACGACGGCGCGCAGGATCATGACCTGGTCCTGCGCCTGACCGAGGCGGTGCCGCACGCGCAGATCCATCACGTGCCGGAAATCCTCTATCACTGGCGCAAGACGCCGAATTCCACGGCGGTCGCGATCGGGAACAAGACCTATGCCATCGATGCCGGCGTCCGCTGCGTGGGCGATCACCTCAAGCGGATCGGCAAGAAGGCCAGCGTGTCGTCGCTGCGGGGGCTGACCTTGTACCGCGTGGACTGGAAGGCGCCGCGCGCCCAGCCGTCGGTGACCATCATCATTCCGTTCAAGGACCAGATCGACATCACCCGCCTGTGCGTCGAGACGGTGCTGGCGACGACCGATTATCGCAAATACGACATCATCCTGGTCAATAACTGGTCCCTGACGCGCGAGGCCGAGCTGTTCTGCGCCGAAATGGCGAAGAACCCCCGGATCCGCGTCCTGACGATCGAGGAGGGGTTCAATTATTCCCGCCTGAACAATCTGGCGACGCAGGAAAGCACCGCCGATTTCTATTTCTTCATGAACAACGACGTCTTCGTCCGGGATGCCGGCTGGTTGAAGACGATCGTGAACGAGGCGACGTCCTGCGACGACATCGGCATCGTCGGGGGCAAGCTGCTGTATCCCAACGACACGGTGCAGCATGTCGGCGTCGTGGTCGGGCCGGCGGGTGTCGCGGCGCATGTGCATCGCGGGCTGGACGGCAACGAGTACGGCTTCATCGGGCGGGCGCAACTGTCGCACGAGGTCTCGGCCGTGACAGCGGCGGGAATGCTGATCCGCGCCAGCCTGTTCCGCGCCGTCGGCGGTTTCGACGAACAGAACCTGACCGTCGCCTATAATGACGTCGACCTGTGCCTGCGCGTGCGGGAGGCCGGCTATCGCATCATCCAGTGCAACGAATTCGTCGCCTATCATCACGAAAGTTTGTCACGCGGCAGCGACAACCGGCCGGAGACCGAGGCCCGCTTTTTCGAGGAAACGCAGTACATGCAGGAAAAATGGGGCGACAGGCCGATCTTTCGCAACGATCCGGCCTATTCCCGCCATTTCACGGTCGATCTGCAGCCGTTCTTCGATCTGGTCGACCCGGCGGCGCCTGCCGCCTGACCCGGTCGGCCCGCTGCCGCCGGCCGATGCGGCGCCCGGTCGCAGGGCTGGGTTTGACACGGGTCAATGTCCTTCCATCCCCCGGCCTGTTAGACTGGTCGGCAGATCGGGGATGGAAGGGGACATGTCATGGCGACGGCGGTACTCGCGCTCAATGCCGGTTCGTCCAGCGTCAAGTTCGCCCTGTTCCACCAGGATGACGCGGGGCAGGGGGGTGGAACCGCACGGCGGATCGCCTCGGGCGAACTGGAAGGCATCACCACCCATCCGCATTTTCGTGCCGTGGACGCCGACGGGCATGTCCTGGTCGAACGGACCTGGCCGGCCCCCGATCCGGCCGCCGCCGATTCAGCCGACGGCACGGACGCCCATCACGGACCGGTCGGCAGCCTGATCGACTGGGTGACGTCCCATCTGGGGGACGTACCGCTGGCGGGGGTGGGGCACCGGGTGGTGCATGGCGGGCCCGATTTCATCCAGCCCGTACGGATCACCCCGGATATCGTGACCCGGCTGGAGGCGCTGACCCCGTTCGCGCCGCTGCACCAGCCCGCCAGCCTGGGCCCGATCCGCGCCCTGGCGACGCTGCGTCCCGACCTGGCGCAGGTGGCGTGTTTCGACACCGCCTTCCATCACACCATGCCGGCGGTGGCGACACGCCTGGCGCTGCCGCGCGCCTACGGGCAGCGGGGGGTGCGGCGCTACGGGTTCCACGGCCTGTCCTATGAATATATCGCGTCGTGCCTGCCGGACCTGGCGCCGCGCCTGGCGGCGGGGCGGACGGTGGTGGCGCATCTGGGCAACGGGGCCAGCCTGTGCGCGTTGCACGGCGGACGCAGCGTCGAGACCACGATGGGCTTCTCGGTGCTGGACGGGCTGGTGATGGGCACGCGCTGCGGCCAGATCGACCCTGGCGTCATCCTGTACATGCTACGTGCCGAGGGGCTGGACGCCGCCGGGATCGAGGATGTGCTGTACCGGCATTCGGGCCTGCTGGGCGTGTCCGATGCCTCCAGCGACATGCGCGACCTGCAGGAGCGCGCGCGGGGCGACGCCCAGGCGCGGGAGGCGCTGGATCTGTTCGCCTACCGCCTGGTGCAGCAGGTGGGCGCCATGGCGGCAGTATTGGACGGACTGGACGGGCTGGTTTTCACAGCCGGCATCGGCGAGCATGATGCCGCGGTGCGCGCGACGGCCTGCGCGCGCCTGTCCTGGCTGGGTATCCGGCTGGACGAGAGCGCCAACGCGGCCCACGCTGCGGTGATCAGCACGCCGGACAGCGCGGTGGAGGTCCGCGTGATCCCGACCGATGAGGAAAGCATGATCCGCCGCCATGTCGCGGATTGCCTGGCGGGGGGCTGACTGTGCCCTGCGCGACCGTTTCGAAAGGACCGAAGATGAGTGAGACGACGATGTGCGGGACGCCGACGGCGACCCCGCTGTCCGCGACCGAGATCGGGCTGTTCAACCGGTGGTGGCATGCCGCCAATTACCTGTCCGTGGGGCAGATCTACCTGATGGCCAATCCGCTGCTGCGCGAACCGCTGCGGCTGGAACATACCAAGCCGCGCCTGCTGGGCCATTGGGGCACCACGCCGGGGCTGAATTTCCTTTATCTGCACCTCAACCGCATCATTCGCGCGCGCGACGCGAATGTGCTGTTCATCGCGGGCCCGGGCCACGGCGCGCCGGGGATCGTGGCCAGCACCTATCTGGAAGGGACATACAGCGAATATTTCCCCGCCGTTTCGCAGGATGAGGCCGGGCTTGGCCGGTTGCTGAAGCAGTTTTCCTTTCCGGGCGGGATTCCCAGCCATGCCGCCGCGACGACGCCCGGCTCGATCCACGAAGGTGGGGAACTGGGCTATTCGCTGTCGCACGCCTATGGCGCCGCGTTCGACAATCCCGACCTGATCGTCGCCTGCGTCATCGGCGATGGCGAGGCCGAGACCGGGCCGTTGGCGACCTCGTGGCACGGCAACAAATTCCTCGACCCCCAGACCGACGGCGCGGTGCTGCCGATCCTGCACCTCAACGGCTACAAGATCGCGAACCCTACGGTCCTGGCCCGCATTCCGCCCGCCGAGCTGACGGCGCTGCTGCGGGGATATGGCTACGACCCGATCTTCGTCGAAGGCCACGATCCCGACCCGATGCACCAGAAGATGGCCGCCGCCATGGACATGGCGTTCGACCGGATCGCCGCGATCCAGAAGGCGGCGCGCGAAGGGGGGGACACCACCCGTCCGGTCTGGCCGATGATCGTCCTGCGCAGCCCCAAGGGCTGGACCGGCCCCAAGGAGATCGACGGCCTGCGGACCGAGGGCTATTGGCGGTCGCATCAGGTGCCGTTCTCGGACCTGACCAAGCCGGGACATCTGCAGGCGCTGGAAAGCTGGCTGCGCGGCTACCGGCCCGAGGAGCTGTTCGACGAAAGCGGCCGCCTGTTTCCCGACATCGCGGCGCTGGCGCCCGTGGGCGACCGGCGGATGAGCGCCAATCCCCATGCCAATGGCGGGCAGCTGAAACGTCCGCTGAAGCTGCCGGACATCGGGGGATACGCCGTGCAGGTGGCCTCGCCCGGCCATGATACGGCCGAGGGCACGCGCATTCTGGGAACGTGGCTGCGCGACGTGATGAAGGAAAACCTGCCGTCGCGCAATTTCCGCGTCCTGGCCCCGGACGAGAACAATTCGAACCGGCTGAACGCGGTGCTGGACGCCACCAACCGCGCCTGGAATGCCGAGACGCTGGACTATGACGATCACCTGTCCCGCGACGGGCATGTCATGGAAATCCTGAGCGAGCATACCTGCCAGGGCTGGCTGGAAGGCTACCTGCTGACCGGGCGCCATGGTTTCATGTCCTGCTACGAGGCGTTCATCCACATCGTCGATTCGATGGTCAACCAGCATGCGAAATGGCTGAAGACGTCGCGCGAGGTGCCGTGGCGGCGGTCGATCGCGTCGCTGAACTACCTGCTGACGTCGCATGTCTGGCGGCAGGACCATAACGGGTTCAGCCACCAGGATCCGGGCTTCATCGACCATGTGATCAACAAGAAGGCCGATATCGTCCGCGTCTACCTGCCGCCCGATGCCAATACCCTGCTGTGCACGGCGGCGCATTGCCTGCAAAGCTGGGACCGCATCAACGTCATCGTCGCCGGCAAGCAGCCCGAGCCCCAGTGGCTGGACATGGATGCGGCCGTCCGCCATTGCAGTTCCGGCATCGGCATCTGGGAATGGGCCAGCAACGACAAGGACGGCACGCCCGACGTGGTGATGGCCTGCGCCGGCGACGTGCCGACCATCGAAACCCTGGCCGCCGTCAAGCTGCTGCATGAGCATGTGCCGGATCTGAAGATCCGCGTCATCAATGTGGTCGACCTGATGACGCTTGAATCCGCCAGCCAGCATCCGCACGGCCTGCCCGATTCCACGTTCGATGCGCTGTTCACGCTGGAGACGCCGGTGATCTTCGCATTCCACGGCTATCCGCAGCTGATCCACAAGCTGATCTACCGGCGGACCAATGCCCGGAATTTCCACGTTCATGGCTTCCGCGAGGAAGGATCGACGACGACGCCGTTCGACATGGTGGTGCGCAACCATCTGGACCGCTTCCACCTGGTGTCGAACGTCATCGATCGCGTGCCGGGCCTGGCCACGCGCGCGGCCTATGCCAAGCAGGCGATCCGCGACAAGCTGGTCGATCACACGCGCTATATCGCCGAACATGGGCGGGACATGCCGGAAATCGAGGAATGGCGCTGGTCCTGACGGGGACGACAGGGGGGGCGGGGCGCACTTTCGCGCCCCGCCTGGCCTGAATCGGGGTCCAGGGCCTCAGACTCTGGTAGGTTCGGGCAAAGCCCGAAAACCCTGCTCGGCAGTCCTTGCCGGCCCTACTGCTTCAGGGCGCGGGCCAGGACGTTCTGCGTTTCCAGCGACACCGGCAGGGCGGTGGCGGTGGCCGCGACGCCCTGCCAGCCGGCGCCCATGGCGGTGTACAGGTCGATGGCGTCCTGCAGCCGTTCCAGCCGGGCCACCGCCTCGGCGTTCTCGGCGGCCAGGGCCATGCGTTCCGTGGTCAGCACGTCCAGGAAGCCTACCAGTCCCGCGCTGTAAAGCCTGCGCGCCCGGTCGCTGGCCAGCGTGCTGTCCTCGGCCGCGCGGTGCAGCAGCTCGGTGTGCTCCACGTCGTCGTGCCACGCGGCCATCGCGTCCTCGACCTCGCGGAACGATTGCAGGACCGTCTGCCGATAGGTCAGGCGACTGGCCTCGGCCGCTGCCTGGGCGGCGCGGATCTGGCCGGTCAGCTTGCCGCCGTGCATCAGCGGCAGCGACGCCAGCATGAAGAACTGCCAGCTCAGCGCGCCGGCCTCGAACACCTGGTACATGGCCGACGCGTTGGGGTTGAAGTTCAGCGGAATGCTGAAATTCGGATACATCTGCGCGACCGCGACGCCGACGCGGGCCGTGGCCTCGGCATAGGCGCGTTCGGCGCGGCGGATGTCGGGCCGGTTGGCCAGTACGATGGAGGGCAGGGTCGCCGGGAAGTCCGGCACCTTGGGCAGGGGCTGGGCCACCTTCAGCTCGGCCTCGGTCGTGCCGGGCACCTGGCCCATCAGCACGTCGATGGCGTGGGTGATCTGCGCGATATGGGTGCGCAGAGGTTCGCGGGCCGCCATCTGGGAATCCAGCTCGGCCTTGGCCTGGGCGATCTGCAGGGTGTTGCCGATGCCTTCGAGGTACAGCCGGTTGGTCAGGTCATAGGCGTCCTGGGCCACACGGATGTTGCGGTTGGAGATATCCAGCCGCAACTGCGTGTCGCGCAGGACCATATAGTCGCTGACCAGTGAGGACAGCATCGTCATCAGGACGGCGCGCCGGTCCTCGATCGTCTGTTCGACGGCATGTTCCTGGGCTTCGACGCTGCGGCGGATGCGGCCGAAGACGTCGATCTGCCAGCTGGCGCTGACGCCGTACGACAGGTAGGACGCGCCGGGCCGGTTGGCCGGATTGCCCGGGCGCAGCGGCCAGTTGTCGATGTTCAGCGAATAGCGGCTGTCGCCGTTGGTGGTGTTCGCATCCACCTGTGGATACCAGGCCGACGCCTGGACGTCGCGCAGCGCGCGTTCGGCCAGGATCCGCTGGCCGGCGATCTGCAGGTCGTAATTGCCCGCGATCGCGCGATCGACCAGCTTGTCCAGTTCCGCATCATTGAAACGATGCCACCAATCCTTCATTTCGGCGTTGGTGCGTGCGATCTCGTCCGGGGTGGCCGGATGCTCGTCCTCGGCGAAGGCCGGGGGCAGCTTCATCCGGTCCGGCTGGTAGCGCGGCCCGACCGTGCACCCCGCCAGGAACAGGGCGGAGGTCAGGAACAGGCCGGCCCTTCTGGGCATTGTCTTCATGGTCATGGGGATGCCGGGGGCCTTACAGATGGTCTTGCAGCCAGGTGGTCAGGCGTCCCCGCTGTCCCCGGGATTCGGGGCCGACGGTGACGGTGCAGGTCATGCCGGCGGCCAGCGTCACGCTGTCGGGCACGTGGTCGAGATGGACGCGGACGGGGATGCGCTGCGCCAGGCGGACCCAGGTGAAGATCGGGTTGACGTCCTGCAGGCCGAGGCGGTCGGGGGCGCCGTTCTGGTCGTTGATGCCGCGCGCGATGGAGACGACGTGGGCGGGGATGATCTGCTTGTAGCCCATCAGCTTGACGCGGGCGACGTCGCCGACATGCACGCCCCACATCTTGGTTTCCTCGAAATAGCCGTTGACCCAGTAGGAGTCGGCGTCGATGACCGCCAGCCGCGCCGCGCCGGCGGTCACGTAGTCGCCGACCCGCAGGTTCAGGTTGGTGACGTATCCGTTGACCGGGGAATAGAGGACCGAGCGCTGCAGGTTCAGCTTCGCCAGGTCCAGCGACGCGCGCGCCGCGTCGACGGCGGCGACCTGGGTCGCGACGTTCGAGTTGAAGACTTCCTGCTCTTCGGCCGAGACGATGCCGCCCAGGCCCATGCGGCGCTTGGCGTCGTTCTGCTTCAGCTTCAGGTCCTCCAGCGCGCCGTCCAGCCGGGCCTGAGCCTCGCGGATCGCCAGGCGGAAGCGCACGGGGTCGAGCACGAACAGCGGGTCGCCCTTATGGACGAACTGGTTGTCCACGACCGGCACCTGCACCACGGTGCCGGGGACTTCGGGCGCCACGTCGACGACATAGACGCGGACCCGGCCGTCGCGGGTCCACGGGGCGATCATGTAGGTGTCCCAGAGGGTGATGCCCATGGCGATGGCCAGGGCCACCACGGTCAGGGTCAGGACCACGCGGATCAGGGTGCGCAGAAGGGGCATTGGGGATTCTCGAACCTTCCTGGGGGCAGCAGTTCAGACGTAGAGGATCAGCAGGCAGAGGACACAGACGTACAGGGCGACCTCGAACAGCGCGAGGTGCCAGAACCATTTCATGATGCCGCTCCACCACAGCACGAAGCGGATCAGCATGGTCACGGGCAGGGCCGCGATCGCGTAGACGACGATCGGGGCCATGAAGACACCGAAGAAATTGAACTCGGTCAGCATCACGCGGCTTTCATTCCGAACAGGTTCGTTCCGGGGGGGACGGCCAGGGTCAGCCTGTTATTGGCGCCAGGCATGTTGGCTGACAATTGCAGCGGTCCATTCGCATGGAAGAATCCCGGAATCGCATCCAGCAGCAGCGACGCCTGTTCGAGGCACGCGGCAATCCGGCGCGTGGGCATGTGCGAGGCCGCGTGCCGTCCCTCGACATGTGTCATGATCACCTGCGCGGTTTCGCGCAGGGTCGTCGCGGTCAGGTTCGGGCGGCTGCGCAGGTGCCGGAAGGCGGCCAGGGCCGCGCGGGCGCGGACGCGATCGTCCTCGTGCACCGCCGGGTCCAGCACCAGGCGGCGCAGGCGCGCGATCACCCGGCCCAGCGATACGGCGATGAAGGCCGCATCCGTGACCTCGTACACGCGGCGTGGTGGCGCGACGAGCGAGAATCGCTGGATCATGCGCAGGATTTTCTGCATCTGCAGGTTTTCCCACACCATCCAGTCCACCCGCCGGTGGATGGGCCGGCACGCCAGGCGTTCGGTTGCGCGGGTGATCGACATCACCAGCCGCCCGGTATCCAGCCGGTGGTCGGCCGGCAGGATCACCCTGAACACCAGGGCCAGTCCGATCAGGGCGATCAGGTACGACAGCCACAGATTCATCAGCGAGATGTCGTCATAGGAAATCGGGTTGCGGATCTGCACCATCGCGTTGAAGAACACCGCGTAGCCGAAGCCGCGCATGGCGTGGCGCGGATGGAACTGGATCCAGATGCCCGGCAGCAGGCAGATCGACAGCGACAGCCACAGCAGCGGGTATCCGTCGATCCGCGGCAGCATGTAGGTCTGGCAGATGAAGGCCGCGGGGATCGCGGCCAGCGTGCCGCTGGCGAACAGGGCGCTGGCCCGGGATGCCAGCGGGCTGGTCGCCAGCAGGCACGAGGCCGGGATCAGGTAGGTCAGCATCGTGGCGCCGTTCGACCAGCGGAAGACGTACCAGACCAGGCAGCCCAGCAACGTCACGCACGCCCCGCGCGCGCCGTTGCGCAGGGCTGCCGGCCAGTCGAAATACACCTTCAGCGGCAGGCGCCGCACGCGGTGCTGGGGTCCCACGAAATCGTCCAGCGCGGCGCGCAGCTGGTCGAGAATGTCGCGCTCGTTGTCGATGAACGCGATCGTCGGCAGGTCGTGCGTCTGCTCGGTCAGTTCGTCCAGGCGGGCGATGGCGGCGGCGATCCGCGCGCGCATGTCGCCCGGATCGTCCAGATGCAGGTTCTCGGGTGGGGTGGCGGCGAACGTCGCCATCACCGTCTGCACGATCTGGCGCGCCTCGGCGGAATGCGGGGTGTCGGGCGGCACGTCCTCCCAGATCGGGTGATGCGTGCTCAGCAATCCCAGCAGGCGGGCGACGCCGGCGTGCAGGCCGCGGGCGCGACGGCCGATCGCGAAATTGTCGGCGGCCGCATATTCGATCGCCTCGACCAGCGCATTGGCCTGAGACAGAAGGCGCGCGCGTTCGTCGTAGCTGGTCACCGTCATCGCCCGGAACGACAGCGGCTGGCCACTGTCGTCGGGCATCGGCGTGGCGCCGGCGATCGCGCCTTCGAGGTCGGCGGGGTGGGAAAACCGCGCGGTGATGTTGCGCAGGGTCTGGTCCACCTGCCGCAGGATTCGCTCCGGCCGGCTGATGGACGTGACCAGGAAGACCACCGCCGTGCAGATGATGCCCACCGTCACCGCCGACAGGCGGGACATCGCGGCCATGAAGATATGGTCGGGGTCGCTGAAGGCGGAGACCGAAATCAGCACGATCGTATAGCCCGTCAGCACGGCGGCATACGCCTTGAAGAAGCGCAGCAGCGTCGACACGCAGCAGGCGATCCCGATGATCAGCGACAGGCCGAGGAAATAGAGCAGCGGCGATTGCGGGAACAGCGCCATCAGGATGACGGCGCTGGCCGCCCCGACCACCGTGCCGAAGATGCGCCAGAAGCTCTTGGACACCATGGCGCCGACGACCGGATTGGCGACGATCAGGACCGTCGTCACCGACGACATCGGCGTCTGGAGCTGGAAATAGAACGACAGGAACAGCGCCAGCCCGACGGCCAGCAGCGCCCGCGCCGCATAGGCCGCCGTCGGCCTGACCGTCTTCCATTCCGGAAAGGCGAAGGTGCCGAAGCGGGCCAGGGGGATCGACAGGGACCATGCGCCGCTCGGCGGGATCAGCCGCATGGCAGGACCGCCACTGTGTCGGGGGCCACGCTCTCGGCGACCGGCGTCGTCCCGGCGTCGCGAGGGGTGCCCAGCGCGCTTTCGATCCGGTCGAAGATCGCGTAGCAGGCCTGCAGTTCGCCGGTCGAGACGTCACGCAGCAGGCGGGCCGATACGGAATCGGCCGTCTGGCGCACCTGGTGCTCGATCCTCTGGCCGCCGGGGCTCAGCCGCACCAGGTTCGAGCGGCGGTCTTCCTTGTCGCGGGTGCGCACGATCAGGTCCCGGCGTTCCAGCACGTCCAGCAGGCGGGCCAGGGACGGGGCCTCGATCCCCAGCGCGCGGGCCAGGTCGCTCTGCCGGACGGGCGGCGGCAGCTGGCCCAGGTACAGGATGGGGCGCCACGTGGCCTCGGTCAGGCCGAAATCCCGCAGGTCATGATCGATCTGGCGTCGCCAGGCGGCCCCCAGATGGGCCAGGCGACGTCCAAAGGATCGTTCCCGCGCGCTCCGCTCGGTCTCGGCCATCCGTTTCTGCTACCCGGTTTCCCAATTGATGAGCACACAAATCGTTCGCGTGCTCACGATCATAGTCCGGGGGCACGTTTCCAGAAATGCCGGACGGGAGCCAATGCAATTTCAGCATGGATACCTTCCGGCAATGCCATCCCTCCGGTTCCGGAAGGGGAAGGGCTCAGACCTGGCCCTTCCGGCCGAAGGCCGACCGCACGACATGCCAGATCGCCCGGCCGGCCTGGCGGCCGACCGGACCCGCGACGGCGGTGGTGACCGCCGTCAGGGCCACGGCCTGGCGCAACTCGTTGATCGCGTGATCCCGTTCGAAGCGCGCGCGGATTTCCTGCGGCGTCATGATGGACCGACGGCCCAGCAGCAGGAACAGCAGGGCGACCAGGGCGTCGGCGGCGAAGACCAGGATTGCCGCCCCCAGGACGCTGAAGCCCAGCGTCTGGTAGGCGAAGGCCCACAGCAGCGCATGGCCGGACAGGATGGCCAGCAGGCCGAATATCCCTGCGATGACCAGGAAAGCCGCCTGCCGGCCTATGCGGATGGCCATCTGCCGGCGGACGGTCAGTTCCGCCTGCACGGTGGCCTTGCCAAGTTCGGCTATTCTCATGGTCCTCGCTTCGTCCCTCTGCTGTGTTGGGCGGACGACCTACCGGCGCATGCGCCCGACCAGATAGCCCACCGCGGCGAAGATGGCGATGGCGATCAGCGGCTTCGCGCGCACGCGGCTGGTGACGTCCTGAACCTGATGATCGGTCAGTTCGCGCGCATTGGCAACGACGTGCTCCGCCCTGTCGGCCGCATCGGCCAGCACCGGGGTCACGTGCTCGTTCATCAACCGTTCCACCTGCGACTTCAGCGACAGCAGTTCGTCGTGGGTCGCCTTCAGGGCTTCCTGGGTCGGTTTCTTGGTCTTGCAGCCGAACATGGGTCGTCTCCCTCGATGTGGATGTGTACATTGTTACCAACGCCTCGTCCGTTCGTCAGGTTTCGGTTCTTGCATGCCACCTTCCCTCCCACGTCTTGACGTTCGCGGACTTGTGCGCGCGCCGCTGGACCCGTCGCGCCACGGATTCTCGGTGCAGGTCGCCGCCGGCACGTGCCTGGCGCTGCTGGGCAATCGCGCGGCGGACCTGTCCTGCCTGCTGGATACGCTGGCCGGACACCTGCCGGCCGTGGCGGGCGGCATCGTCGTGGACGGGCAGGATGTGACCGCCCGGCCGCCCGGCCGGCGGGGGATGGGCCTGTTCAGCGCGCGCGATCCGCTGTTCGCCCATCTGACCGTGCGGCAGAACCTGGCGTTTCCGCTGGCCGCGCGGGGGATGCCCCGTCCGCAGGCCGCGGCACGCGTGCGCGAAATCATGGCCCTGCTGGGGCTGGACGGGCAGGCGTCGCGCCGGCCGCGCGACCTGGATCCGGAACAGGCCTGGCGTGTCCGGCTGGGGCGCCTGCTGGCCTTCGCGCCCCCCGTCCTGCTGCTGGACGATCCGTTCGCGGCGCTGGAGCCCGAGGGGCGGCGGGCGATGCAAACGCTGCTGGCCCGCCTGGCGCGGGCGCAGGGCCTGACGATCCTGCTGGCCACCCGCGACCGGGAAGATGCGCTGCTGCTGGGCGACCGGATCGGGTTCCTGTCCGGGGGGACGCTGCTGCAGACGGGAACGGCGGCCGAGCTGTTCGACCGCCCGGCCTGCGACCGGGTCGCCACCGGCTTCGGCGACGCCAACAGCCTGACCGGCCGCGTCGAGTGGGTCGAGGACGACCAGGCCCGCGTCCGCCTGGCCAGCGGCGCGGTGATGGAGGCGATGGCTGCCGACGGGCTGGAAGCCGACGCGCTGTGCACGCTGTGCGTTCGGCCCGACCGGATCGCGACGCTGTTTCCCGCGGGATTTTCCGCCGGGCCTTTCCACGGCCGCGACGCGGCGGATGGCGGTGACGGCGACGTCCCCGCCACCCTCGTGGCGGTTCATCACATGGGCGATCACGTGCGCCTGCGCCTGCGCCTGCCCGACGGGCAGGAGGTCCTGGTCCGCCGCCCGCCGATCCAGACCCTGGCCGGCCTGTCGCCCGGCCGCCGGGCCCTGCTGGCGTGGCAACCGGCGCATGCCGTGGCCTTTCCGTTTCGGGGCGAACTGGTCTAGTTTTCCGCCCTTAGTCCTTATTCGCTTTTCGTCCCCGCTGTGAAAGTGATCCCCCTGTCCGGTCCGTCCTGTCTGCCCTTCAGACCGTCCCGTCCTCTGTCCGGGATTCTTCTGCTGCTTGCGCTGTCGGCGCCGGCCCGGGTGGATGCCCGGGGCAGCGGGCACACGCTGGCGGTCGCGACCTGGGGCGGTGCCCTGGGCAAGGCGCAGGACCAAGCGTTCTTCCAGCCCTTCGCACGCGCCAGGGGCGTCGGCGTCCGGCGGTTTGCCTGGGATGGCGACGGACAGGTTCCGGCGAACCGTCCGGCGCGGGGGCGCCACGCCTGGGCGATGGCCCTGATGGAGGACAGCACCGCCCGCATCGCCTGCATGCAGGGGCAGTTGCAGCGCCTGGGCGGTGCCCCCGGCAGCGCGGACGCCTGCAGCGTGCCGGCGCTGCATGACGGCATCGTCCTGGCCTGGGATCGGGGCCGCGTCCCGACCGCTCCGCGCTGGAGCGATTTCTGGGACGTTGTCCGTTATCCCGGCAAGCGGGGCCTGCGGAAGGATCCGCGCTCGACGCTGGAAATCGCGCTGATGGCCGATGGGGTGGCGCCTGGGGATGTCTATGCCCTGCTGGCCACGCCCGAAGGCGTGGCGCGGGCGTTCCACAAGCTCAGCCAGTTGCGGCCCTATATCGTCTGGTGGACGACCGCGGCGGATTCCGCGCGGATCATCGGCAACGGCAGCGTGCTGATGACCAGCGCGGCGGCGGGCGAGGTCGCGGCGCAGGCCGCCACCGGGGGGCGGCGCGATGTCGGGCTCCAGGGCGCGCAGGGCCTGGATGACGGCCTGTCGTGGGGCATCGCCCCTGGACTGGACGCGGGCGAGCGGGACCGGGCGCGCGATCTTCTGCACTACATGGCCGGGTCGGACCGCGTGGCCCGCTTCGCCGCGCTGTATCGCGCCCGTCCCGACGACGCGGCGGCGCAGCCCCTGCCGATGGACGCAGCGTTCTGGCAGGATCACCTGCCCGACCTGGCCCGGAAGTTCGCGGACTGGCTGGCGGCCCCCGCGTGACGGGCCTCTCGTTGTCCGGATTGGGACTGTCCGACCTGGTCATCTGCCTGGCGACGGCGGGGGCCGCCGCCGGCGTGGGGCTGGCGGCGTTCGTCCTGCTGCGCGCCGCGGGGCCGGGCCTGTCCGGCCGCGTGCTGGCGGCCTGCCTCACCCTGGCCGTGGCCCTGGCGATTCCCGGTTGCGTGCTGGCGCTGCTGCTGCCGCGCCTGGCGGGGGGCGATGGCGGCGTGCCCCGTGCCGTCCTGCAAGGGCTGTGCCTTGTGCCGCTGGTGGTGCTGCCGCCATTGGGGGCGATCTGCCGGCTGCCGGCGGGCCTGGCCCGCACGGCGGAAGGGCTGGGGGCGGGGCAGGGTATGCGGGCGCGCATGCTGTGGCTGCCGCTGCTGGGGCCGTCCGGCCTGGCGGCGTTGCTGCTGGCGGTCGGCGGGTCGGTGCTGGTCGCGCTGGTCGATGTGCGATAGGTCGGCCTTGCCGCGCCTTTTTCTTTCCGGCACGGGCCGGAGTGCGTAAAACAGCCCCCATGACCGATTCTCCCCCTTTCTGGCAGGTCCGCCGCCTGGACGAGATGACGACCGAGGAATGGGAATCGCTGTGTGACGGCTGCGGCCGGTGCTGCCTGCACAAGCTGCGCGAGGACGAGACCGATACGGTCCTGTATACCGACGTGGCCTGCAGGCTGCTGGATACCGACACATGTCGGTGCTCGGATTATGCGGACCGGCAGCGCAAGGTACCGGATTGCGTGCGGCTGACCCCGGCCGCGCTGGCGGATATCGACTGGTTGCCGCCATCCTGCGCCTATCGGCTGGTGGCGGCCGGCCGGCCCCTGGCGTGGTGGCATCCGCTGGTGTCGGGCCGGCCGGAAACGGTGCATGAGGCCGGGGTTTCGGTGCGCGGCCGCGCCATCAGCGAACGACGCGCCGGCCCGCTGGAACATCATATCGCCGATTGGCCGGGCCAGATGCCTGCCGCGCGCAAGCCCCGGGTCCGCCGGCTCGCACGGGACCTGAAGGTCGGCGATCGGTCCGGCCCGGACGACGGGTCCCGATGACGGCCGCCCTGTCCGACGGTCGGGGCGGGATGGGCGAGACGATTCATCTGGCAGGGCGCGAGATCCCGCTGCGCTGGCGCAGTTCGGCGCGGGCGCGCCGGGTGTCGCTGCGGATCGATCCGCGCGGCGGCGGGGTCGTCGTCACGCTGCCGCCCCGTGCGGGGCGCGAGGCCGGATTGACCTTGCTGCGCGCGCATGCCGCCTGGGTGGTGGCGCGGATCGACACGCTGCCCACCCCGACGCCCTGGCAGGATGGCGGGCAGGTCCTGCTGGACGGCCGGCCGCATGCCATCCGCCACTGCCCGCAGGGCCGGCGCGGCGTCTGGATCGAGGACGGCGTCGTCCTGGTCAGCGGCGAGGCCCCGTTCCTGCAAAGGCGCCTGGGCGCCTTCCTGCGGCGCGAAGCCGGGGTGCGGCTGGGCGCGCGGGTGGCGGAACTGGCCGCCCGGTCGGGCCTGCGTCCCCGGCGCCTGACGATCAAGGATACCAGCAGCCGGTGGGGCAGTTGCAACGCCGAGGGCACGGTGATGCTGAGCTGGCGGCTGCTGATGGCCCCGGCCGAGGTCCAGCATTACGTCATCGCCCACGAACTGGCGCATCTGCGGCACCTGAATCACGGCCCCGATTTCTGGGCCCTGGTCGCCACCCTGACCCCGCATCGCCGCGCGGCAGAGGCCTGGCTGCGCCGCCACGGCACGGCGCTGCTGCGTGCCGCATAGGCGGAGAAAAACCCCCGCCACCGGATTTTACGGGTTCGGCGAGTGTGCTAGAGGGCGAGCCGGGCGAGCTTGGCGGAATGGTAGACGCACGAGACTTAAAATCTTGCGCCCGCAAGGGCGTGCGGGTTCGAGTCCCGCAGCTCGCACCAGCCTGTCTGTCGCAGGTCGCGTCCTGAACCGGAGCGCCCTTTTATCCTGAAACAGGATGTTTCTGACGCCGGCCGTTCGTGCCGCATAAAGGGCGCGTGCCCCTCAGCGGGCTGCCGGCACGGTCCGGATCCGCGCCAGCCCGAAATCCGCGAACAGCGTCCAGGCCCGGGCATGGAACGTCCAGCGTCCGTCGGGCGGCAGATCGTGGGTTTCGTCGATGGCGCTGCCGATGATCGTGCCGTGTTCGCCGTACAGGTTGAACATCACCGTGGCCGTTTGCAGCATCCGGCCCGACCGGTTTTCGGCGGTGCCGACGATGGCGTGCCGGCCGCCTGCCTCGTTCACCGATCGGGCTTCGCGGACGATGAGGTCCTGCGCGTGGGCGGGGAGGGCGGGCAGCACCGGCAGGGCGGCCAATAGTAATGATAGAACCCGGGCTTTGCCCGGACCCACCAGGGCCTGAGGCCCTGGACCCCGATCATGCACCACCGACCGGGTTTCAAAGGGGTGGGGTCCTCTGGCGGGTTTCAGGGCAGCGCCCCGGGGCTTGCGGTCGAACGGCGATTCATGACGCGGATGGGTATGAATGCGGCACCTGTCGGACAATGGGCGGGGCTATACGGTGAATTGTTCGGCCAGGATGCGTTCGGACAGGCTCTGGTCCGGGTCGAACAGCAAGGTGGTGTGCAGCGTCCGGTCTTCCTCGATCGCGACCGAGATCACGTCGCGGACCTCGGTGAAATCGGCGACGGCGGCGACGGGGCGCTTCTCGTGCTCGAGGATCGTGAAACTGACCCGCGCGGTGGAGGGCAGAAGCGCGCCGCGCCAGCGCCGGGGGCGGAAGGCGCTGATCGGCGTCAGCGGCAGAAGGTTGGCCGACAGCGGCACGATCGGCCCGTGTGCCGACAAATTATAGGCCGTCGATCCGGCGGGGGTCGAGACCAGTACCCCGTCGCAGATCAGTTCGGACAGGCGTTCGCGGCCGTCGACCTCGATGCGGATCTTGGCGGCCTGGCGGGTCTGGCGGAACAGGAACACGTCGTTCAGCGCCAGCGCCTCGATCACCTCGCCGGCCCGGGTGGTGGTCTGCATGCGCAGCGGGTGCAGCGTCGCCGCCTGCGTCTTGGCCAGATGGGCCGGCAGATCGTCGGGGATCGCCGGGTTCATCAGGAACCCCACCGACCCGCAATTGATCCCGTAGACGGGGATATTGCGGCCCAGGGTGGTATGCAGGATCTCCAGCATGAAGCCGTCGCCGCCGAGGCAGATGATGGCATCGGCCTCCAGCGGGTCATGCTGGCCGTAGCGGGCGGTCAGGATTTCCAGCGTCTGGCGGGCGCCGGTGTTGGGCGCCGCGACGAAGGCGAAACGGCTCGGTATCATGCCGATGGGCCAGGGCGGGGGCTGGTGGGGTTCGGTCATCGGGCGGCGCGGGGCGTCGGCGAAACGGGAAGCATGGACAGGGGCATCGTCGTCACAGGGGCAGGCGGCGATGAGCGGTCACCGCTGTCCCGGCGCGCACCTGCCGCGCCGGGGCCGGCCGATCGGCGCGGATCGCGGCCTCGACCCGGTGGGGCGCCCGGTCGATAATGTCCGGCAGGGACGACCCGGGGGCCATCTGGGCGACGGTGGCGCGCACGTGAAACTCCATCCGAGGGGGGGCGGGGGCATTCGCCGGGCGCCCCGGGCGTCGCCCTGTCGTTCTGCCCCGTGCTTCCGCGCGAACCGCACGTGGCATGCCGATCATGACCCATTGCTTATAAGGGGCCGGCCGACGGGACTGCAACAGCCACCGTCAGGGTCGCCCGGCCCGATGCGGGGGCGGTGCTTGGGCCGTCGGCCAGCGCGGGATATGATCCTCCATCCTCTGGCGGAGCAGTCATGGCCCCCTCGTCCTCCCGTTTCGTGGTTTATGCGGCATTGTCGGGCAACCTGCTGATCGCGTTGGTGAAATTCGGCGCAGCGGCACTGACCGGCAGTGCGGCGATGCTGAGCGAGGCGATCCATTCCCTGATCGATACCGGCAACCAGGTGCTGCTTCTGGTGGGCATGCGGCGTGCGGCCCGGCCGGCGACGGCGTCGCATCCGTTCGGTTACGGGCTCGAACTGTATTTCTGGACCTTCGTGGTGGCGTTGCTGATCTTCGGGGTCGGGGCCGGCGTGTCGGTCCTGGAAGGGATCGCCCGGATCCGCCATCCGCATCCCGTTGACCATGTGGCGGTCAACTACGCCGTCCTGGCCATCGCCCTGGTGTTCGAGGGCGCGGTCTGGCTGACGGCGCTGCGAACGTTCCGCCGCCACGGCAAGGGCCGGCGCGGCTGGATCGAGGCGGTGCGGCACAGCAAGGACCCGACCGTCTTCACCGTGTTGTTCGAGGATACGGCCGCGCTGTGCGGCCTTGTGGTCGCGTTGTTGGGCACGATCCTGTCGGACCTGTTCGACCTGCCGGTCCTGGACGGGGCGGCGTCGATCGTGATCGGGGCGATCCTGGCATTCACGGCCATGTTCCTGGCGCGGGAATCGCAATCCCTGCTGACCGGCGAGGGCATGGCGGCGGAAGGGCTGGCCCGCGTCCGCGCCATCGCCCTGGCGGAACCGGGCGTGCTGGGCCTGAATGAGATCCGGTCCATGCATTTCGGCCCGTCGGACGTGCTGGTGGCGATCAGCCTGGATTTCGATGATGCCGTGTCGGCCGGCCGGGTCGAGGATGCGGTGTCGCGCATCGAACGACGGGTCAAGGAAAGCTTCCCCGAAATCACCCACACGTTCATCGAGGCGCAGAATGGCCAGGACCGCCTGGCCGCTGGCGCCCCGAGAATGGCCTGACATGCGGCCTGTCGGCCGATCCGACGCGTGCCGCCAGCTTCCCTGGACCCCGATCCGGGAACAGGTCCGAGCTTTTGGCCGTGCCCCTCGCCGACCGGATTTCAAAGGCGACGCCTTTGATGGGGTTCAAGGGGCAACGCCCCTTGGGCCGGCGCCCCGTCAGTCCACGCTAACGAAGGACGCAGCCGGATAACCCTGGGCGAACAGCAGGGTGCGCAGGGTGGTATGATCGACGCGGTTGGTCACTGCCGCGCGTACGATCGGCTTGCCGTGGAAGGCGATGCCCAGCCCGGCCTCGCGCAGCATGGCCAGGTCGTTGGCGCCGTCACCGACGGCCATGGTGGCGGCAGGCTTCAGCCGGCCGGCCTCGGCCAGGCGATGCAGGTGCGCGCGCTTGGCGTCCGGGCCCAGGATCGGTGTGCCGACCTCGCCGGTCAGGGTGCCGTCCCGGCTTTCCAGCACGTTGGCATGATGTTCGGAAAACCCGCACAGCGCCGCGACCCGGCCGGTGAAGAAGGTGAAGCCCCCCGACACCAGCGCGGTGTGCGCGTTGCGCGCACGCATCGTGGCCACCAGTTCGCGCGCGCCTTCGTTCAGCCGCACATCCTTCCATGCGGTGTCCAGCAGCGAGGCCGGCAGGCCCTTCAGCAGGCCGACCCGCTCACGCAGCGCGGATTCGAAATCGATCTCGCCATTCATCGACCGCCGCGTGATCTCGGCGATGCGCTCGCCGATCCCGGCATGGGCGGCCAGGTCGTCCAGGGTCTCGTTCGCGACGATGGTGCTGTCCATATCCGCGACCAGAAGCCCTTTGCGTCGTCCGCGCGAACGCGTCAGAAGGGTGTCGACATGGCGGGGGCCGAAGACCGCGCGGATCGTGTCCAGCGTCGGCATGCCCGGCCCGGGGGCGGGACAGGGGATATCCACGGCCTCACCGGGTGACAGGATGACGGGCGCGCCGCCCTTGACCATGTCGCGCGCGGCGCGGACCTGGGCGTCGGTCAGGGTCGTGGCGTCGCGGCGGGCGACGAGCGTAAGGGTATGGGACAGCGACATGACGCAAGGCGTGTGGCAGGGATGACGGCATGACGCAAGCGGCGGATGGGCCCGCGCGGCCGGTCGTGGTGATCGCGGGGCCGACCTGTTCGGGGAAATCGGCGCTGGCCCTGGCGGTTGCGCGCGCGGTCCGGGGGATGATCGTCAACGCGGATTCCATGCAGGTCTATCGTGACCTGCGGATCTTGACCGCCCGTCCGTCGCCGGCGGACGAGGACGCGGTGCCGCATCGCCTGTATGGGGTGCTGCCGGCCGCGGAAACCGGCAGCGTCGCGTGGTGGCGCCAGCGGGCGGTCGCGGAAATCGAGGCCGCGTGGGCCGAAGCCCGGGTTCCGGTGCTGTGCGGCGGCACGGGCATGTATCTGCGGGCGCTGACCGACGGCCTGACGGACATCCCCGATCCCGGTCCCGCCGCCCGGGCGGAGGCCCGGGCGCTGGCCGCGGCCGAAGGCCCTGCCGCCCTGCATGCCCGCCTGGCGGAAGTGGATCCCGAGAGCGCCGCCACGCTGCATCCCGCCGACACCCAGCGGATCGCCCGTGCGTGGGAGGTCTGGTCCGGCACCGGACGGGGCATCGCCCGCTGGCGGCGGGAGGCGACGCTGCCGCCGCTGGCCTGCCGTTTCGTCGCCATACGCCTGGATCCGCCACGCGACATGCTGCGTGCGGCGATCGCGGTCCGGTTCGCGGCGATGGTGCGGGCCGGCGCGCTGGACGAGGTCCGCGCCCTGCTGGCCCGGGATCTGTCGCCCGCGTTGCCGGCGATGCGGGCGCACGGCGTCCCCGAACTGGCCGCCCATCTGCGGGGCGAGATCACGCTGGACGAGGCCGAACGCCGCGCGGTCCTGGCCACCGGGCGCTATACGCGGCGGCAATCGACCTGGTTCGGCCACCATTCCCTGGCCGCGCCCGATGACAGTCGGGTGATCGGGACAAGAATATCCGCGGATGCGCAACAAATGGAAAGAAACGACGACGATATCGTTTCTTTTATTCTAAACCGGATTGACGCGGGCCGGAGCATTCCCTAAACCCACCCGACATTCCGTCCGGATGGGCCTCGCTGGGGGCCCTCCTGAACACGCCGGACGGAGGAGCCAGGGATATGAACGCGACACCGAACCTGAACGATCTGAAGCCGAACGCACGCGCCGCGGCAGGGGACGTCGTCCTCTCCGGGGCCGAAGTCCTGCTCCGCGTTCTCGTCGACCAGGGTGTCGAGGTCGTCTTCGGCTATCCGGGCGGGGCGGTGCTGCCGATCTATGACGCGCTGTTCCGGCAGAACGCGATCCGCCACGTGCTGGTCCGGCACGAGCAGGCGGCCGTGCATGCGGCCGAGGCCTACGCCCGCTCCACCGGCAAGGTTGGCGTGGTGCTGGTCACCAGCGGCCCCGGCGCCACCAACGCGGTGACCGGGCTGGTCGACGCGCTGATGGATTCCATTCCGGTCGTCTGCTTCTCGGGCCAGGTCGGCGTGCCGCTGATCGGCACCGATGCGTTCCAGGAGGCCGACACCACGGGCATCACCCGCCCGGCGACCAAGCATAATTACCTGGTGCGGCGCGCGGGCGACCTGGCCCGCGTGGTGCATGAGGCCTTCCATATCGCGCGCAGCGGCCGTCCCGGCCCGGTGCTGGTGGACCTGCCGAAGAACCTGACCGTGGGCCCCGCGCCCTATCAGCCGGCGTCCCGCGCCCCGCACCCGTCCTACCGTCCGCGCACCGAACCGGATCGCGAGGCGGTGGCGCGCGCGGTCGCCGCGATGAAGGGGGCGAAGCGTCCCCTGTTCTATACCGGCGGCGGCATCATCAATTCCGGTCCCCGCGCCAGCGAGGCGCTGGGCCGCCTGGTACGGATGACGGGCTTTCCCTGCACCTCCACCCTGATGGGGCTGGGGGCGTTCCCCACCACCGACCGGCAGTTCCTGGGCATGCTGGGCATGCACGGCACCTACGAGGCCAATCTGGCCACCCATGGGTGCGACGTCCTGGTGGCGCTGGGCGCGCGCTTCGACGACCGCGTCACGGGGCGGCTGGATGCGTTCTCGCCCGATTCGTTCAAGATCCACGCCGATATCGACCCGTCGCAGATCAACAAGATCGTGCAGGTCGACGTGCCGGTCCTGGGCGACGCCGGCCGGATCATCGAGATGATGATCGAGGAATGGGCCCGCCAGTCCGAAATCCCCGACAGCGCGGCGCTGGCGCAATGGTGGCAGCAGATCGACGCCTGGCGCGGGATCCGCAGCCTGCATTTCGAGCAGGACATGACGCCGTCGGCGATCATCCGCCCGCAGCACGCGGTGCGCCGCCTGTACGAACTGGCCATGGAAACCGGCCGCGACACCTATGTCTCGACCGAGGTCGGCCAGCACCAGATGTGGGCGGCCCAGCATTTCCAGTTCGACCGCCCGAACCGCTGGCTGACCTCGGGCGGCCTGGGCACGATGGGCTATGGCCTGCCGGCGGCGGTCGGCGCGCAGATCGCCCATCCCGACGCGCTGGTCATCGACATCGCGGGCGAAGCCTCGACCCTGATGAACATCCAGGAACTGGGAACGATCGCGCAATATCGCCTGCCGGTGAAGCTGTTCATCCTCAACAACCAGTATATGGGCATGGTCCGGCAGTGGCAGGAACTGCTGCACGGGTCGCGCTATTCCGAAAGCTACAGCGCCGCCCTGCCGGATTTCGTCCGCCTGGCCGAAAGCTTCCACGCCCGCGGCATGCGCGCCACCTGCGTGGGCGAACTGGACGACGTGATCCGCGCGATGCTGGCCGAACCCGGTGCGGTGGTCGCCGACATCAGCGTGGCGCAGGACGAGAACTGCTACCCGATGATCCCGTCCGGGGCCGCCCACAACCAGATGCTGCTTGGGCCGGAGCAGGACGGCGAGGTCAAGGTCAGTGCCGAGGGACGCATGCTGGTCTGACGGACGCGCCCATGCTTCCGGCCGGATGAGTCGGCCGGACCTTCTTTTTTCCAGTCGGTTGCGGGGTGACGGGGCCCCGCGCCGATATCCATGCAGGAACGGACACATCATGACCACGCAGGAGGAGACGACGATCTCCGCGGTCATTTCCATTCTGGTCGAGAACGAGAGCGGCGTGCTGGCCCGCGTCATCGGCCTGTTTTCGGGGCGCGGCTACAATATCGAAAGCCTGACGGTGGCACCGGTCGAGGAATCGCGCCACCAGTCGCGCATCAATATCGTGACGTCGGGCACGCCGCAGGTGATCGAGCAGATCAAGGCCCAGGTCGGGCGGCTGGTCCCGGTCTACCGCGTGTCGGACCTCACCACGCTCGGCCCCCATGTCGCGCGTGAAATGGCGCTGGTGAAGGTGGTGTCCTCGGGCGAATCCCGGACCGAGGCCCTGCGCATCGCCGAGGCATTCCGCGCCCGCGCCGTCGACACGACGGCCACATCCTTCGTTTTCGAGCTGACCGGCGCGACCGACAAGCTCGATTCGTTCATCGACCTGATGCGTCCCCTCGGCCTGGCCGAGGTCTCCCGCACCGGGGTCGCCGCCATCGTCCGGGGCCCCCGGACGATCTGACGCCCCCGGCCGGTCCCGACGCACGGGTCTTTTCGCTTTCTATCGTTGCAACAGGAGTATTTTCCATGCGCGTGTATTACGATCGCGACGCCGACGTGAACCTGATCAAGTCCAAGAAGGTCGCGATCATCGGCTATGGCAGCCAGGGCCACGCCCACGCCAACAACCTGAAGGACAGCGGCGTCACCGACATGGTGATCGGCCTGCGTCCGGGTTCCACCGCGGTGGCCAAGGCCGAGGCCGCGGGCTTCAAGGTGATGGGCCCGTCCGAGGCCGCCGCCTGGGCCGACGTCGTCATGGTCCTGACGCCGGACGAGGGCCAGGGCGCGCTGTATGCCGAGCATCTGGAAAAGAACCTGAAGCCGGGCGCGGCGCTGGCCTTCGCGCATGGCCTGGCGATCCATTTCCGCATCATCGAGGCCCGTCCCGACCTGGACGTGTTCCTGATCGCGCCCAAGGGCCCGGGCCATACCGTGCGTTCGGAATACCAGCGCGGCGGCGGCGTGCCCTCGCTGGTCGCCGTGGCGCAGAACGCGTCGGGCAATGCGCTGGAAATCGCCCTGTCCTATGCCTCGGCCAACGGCGGCGGCCGCGCCGGCATCATCGAGACGTCCTTCAAGGAAGAGGTCGAGACCGACCTGTTCGGCGAGCAGGTGGTGCTGTGCGGCGGCATGGTCGAACTGATCCGCGCCGGGTTCGAAACGCTGGTCGAGGCCGGCTACGCCCCCGAGATGGCGTATTTCGAGTGCCTGCACGAAACGAAGCTGATCGTCGACCTGATCTATGAGGGCGGCATCGCGAACATGAACTATTCCATCTCGAACACCGCCGAATATGGCGAATACGCCACCGGCCCGCGCATCGTGACGCCGGAGACGAAGGCCGAGATGAAGCGCGTCCTGACCGATATCCAGGACGGCACGTTCGTGCGCAACTTCATCCTGGAAAACCAGTCCGGCAATGTCGGCTTCAAGGCGATCCGCGCCCGCAACAACGCCCACCAGATCGAACAGGTCGGCGAGAAGCTGCGCGCCATGATGCCGTGGATCGGCAAGAACAAGCTGGTCGACAAGACCCGCAACTGATCTCGACGAGTCGGGTCCAGGGGACACAGTCCCCTGGACCCCATCAAGGGCCTGCCTTTGAAATCCGGTCGTTGAGCGGCTTTCGGCCGCGAATCTGCGGCGGGGCGGTTTTCAGATCCGTCCGTAGCCGTAGGTGGTCGTCGGCAGGGGACCAAGCCGGTAGGGCATGGCGGCCTGCGGCGACTGGCCCGGGATATGCGGCACCAGCGTGCGGTCCGGCAGCATGTCGTAGGTATCGTACTGCGTGCCAGGCAGCCCCTTCAAATGAAGGCGCGTCCAGGCCTGCCCGTCGGCAGTCCCGGATTCCAGTTCCCAGTGATCGCTGTAGAAGACGCTCGACGCGCCCTGCAGCAGGGCGGCCGGATTAAGCGGCGTCATCCGCATCCGATAGGTCCCCTCGCGCACGTCGGGGGTGCCTTCCAGGACGAGCTGCACATTGCGTTCGTACCCGATGGCGCCGTCGGGCTGATATCCCGACCACTGGCCATAGATGGGGCCGGTCGGACCGAAGCATCCCCCCAATGTCGCGGCCAGCACGATGGCCCCGATCGCGCCCCGGATGTGTCGCGCGTGCCGGACGACATGATGGCGCATGGCCGGACCCTTTTCTGTGCAACGGTATCGCATGGCGATGGCCTATACAGCAGTGCCGTCCGGGGCGCATCCGGCTGTCATTGCATTGCTTCCCGCACCTGCATGCCGTGGGGGAGGGCTGCCGGCCCTCGGCCTCACCGGCTCGTGCGTCATCCCGACGCGTCGCGCATGCTATGTGGCGGCCACGCCATGTCGTGGCCACAGACAGGAAGCAGGATATATGGTCGAGTATGTGATTCCCCCGCCCCCGCAGGCCAGCCTGGCGGTCGTGGGCGGCGACGCGCGTTTCCCGGTGCGCCGCATCTGGTGCGTGGGCCAGAATTATGCCGAACACACCCGCGAAATGGGACAGGAACCGGGTCGCGCGCCGCCTTTCTTCTTCGCCAAGCCCGCCGACGCGGTGGTGCCCGGCGGCGGGGTGCTGCCGTTCCCGGTGAAGACGTCGAACCTGCATCACGAGGTCGAACTGATCGTGGCGATCGGCCAGGGCGGGCGGGACATCCCGGTCGCCGACGCCCTGTCGCATGTCTATGGCTACGCGCTCGGCCTCGACATGACGCGGCGCGACCTGCAGGCCGAAGCCAAGAAGGCCGGCCGGCCCTGGGCATTGGCCAAGGGGTTCGACCAGTCCTGCCCGATCGGTCCCGTCATGCCGGCGGATCGGATGGGTTCGCCGGACGCGGGCCGGATCGCCCTCGCCGTAAATGGTGAAATCCGGCAGCAGGGCGACCTGGCGGACATGATCTGGCCGGTGGCCGAAATCGTCTCGCAGCTCAGCGCCTTCGTGGCGCTGGCCCCGGGCGACCTGATCATGACCGGCACGCCCGCGGGCGTGGGCGCGGTACGGCCCGGCGACGTGCTGCATGCGACCTGCGACGGCCTCGGCGCACTGGATGTGACCTACGGCGCCTGATTGCGACGACGGCGTCGCCTCCGGAACCCGGGGGCTTCAAAAAACGAACGGGATGCAAGGGCCCCGGCCCTTGCCGGGTTCGGGCAGCGCCCGACCTTCCTTTTCCACCGGGCACCTACGGGAACTCGCCCGGATGCAGCAACTCGCTCATGAACAGGGCGATCTTGTGCGACTGGGCGGTGCTGACGGTATGGATGGCGTAGAAGGTGACCGGGTCGGGCTCCCAGGCCTCCATCACCGTCTCCAGCCGGCCGGCGCGCAGATGGTCCTCGACCTCCCACAATGATTTCTGGGCCAGGCCCAGCCCGTCCAGCGCCCATTGGACGGGCAATTCCGAATTGCTGGATGCCAGCACGCCGTCGACCCGCAGGATGCGGATGTCCTCCCCCCGGCCGAACCGCCATTCCCCGCGGCACTGGCCGGTCATGTTGGCGACCAGGCAGGCATGGCGGGCCAGGTCGCCCGGCGTCTCGGGTCGCCCATGCCGCGCCAGGTAGCCGGGGCTGGCCACCAGCACCCGCCGGCTTTCCATCAGCCGTCGCCCGGTCAGCGTGGTATCGACGACGGGGGCCGCGCGGATGGCGATGTCATATCCCTCGCCCACGATGTCCGTCATCCGGTCTTCCAGCGCCAGATGGACGCGCATGTCGGGATGGCGCCGGGCGAACCCGGCGACGAACGGTGCCAGGCGGATGCGGCCGAACGGCACGGGCGCGGTGACGCGCAACATGCCGCCGGGGGCGTTCACGGTGGCGCGGACCCGCGCCTCCATCCCGGCGGTGGCCGCCATGATGGCGGTGGCCTCGTCCAGATAGATCCGCCCCGCCTCGGTCAGGGTCTGGCGGCGCGTGGTGCGGACCAGCAGGCGTGTGCCCAGCCGGCGTTCCAGACGCGACAGCCGGTCGCTGACGACCGATGGCGCCAGCCCCAGATGGCGGGCCGCTGCCGACAGGCCCCCCTGGCGGACGATCTCGACGAAAATCTCCATCTCGTCCGCGTCGCGCATCGATCCTTCGCCTTTTCCGGAAGCTGTTTTCCGGATTTGACGGTTATCATTCCCCGGCGGCGGCGCCCATAGTCCCCAGGGATATTCGATCATATTCGACCGGGAGACCTACCATGCAGTATCGCCAGCTCGGCCGCTCCGGCCTGCGCGTATCCGTCTTCACCCTCGGGACGATGACGTTCGGCGGCAAGGGCGCCTTCGCCAAGACCGGCAGCACGGACGTGGCGGGCGCCAAGCGGCAGATCGACATGTGCATCGAGGCCGGCATCAACATGTTCGATACCGCCGACGTCTATTCCTCCGGCGTGTCCGAGGAAATCCTGGGCGAGGCGCTGAAGGGCCGCCCGCAGGAGATCCTGGTCGGCACCAAGGCCCGCTTCCACATGGGGCCGGGGCAGAATGACGCCGGGTCCTCGCGCTATCATATCGTCAGCGCGTGCGAGGCCAGCCTCCGCCGGCTGGGACGCGATCACATCGACCTGTATTATCTGCACGAATGGGACGGGCAGACCCCGCTGGACGAAACGCTGGAGGCCCTGGACACCCTGACCCGCTCGGGCAAGATCCGCTATGCCGGGGTGTCCAATTTCTCGGGCTGGCACATCATGAAGGCGCTGGGCACGGCGGAACGCAACCGCCTGATCGCCCCGGTGTCGCAGCAGATCTATTATTCGCTGCAGGCGCGCGAGGCCGAGTACGAATTGCTGCCGCTGGCCCTCGACCAGGGTCTCGGCGTCCAGGTCTGGAGCCCGATGGCGGGCGGCCTGCTGTCGGGCAAGCACCGGCGCGGCAAGCCGGAACCCGAGGGCACGCGCCAGCTGGCCCAGTGGAACGAACCGCCGGTCTATGACATCGAAAAGCTGTATGACGTGGTCGAGGTCCTGGTGGCGATCGGCGCGGAACGCGGGGTGTCGGCGGCCCAGGTGGCGCTGGCCTGGGTGGCGCATCGCCCGGCCATTACCTCGGTGGTGATCGGGGCCCGTACCGACGCGCAGCTTGCCGACAATCTGAAGGCCGCCGAACTGGCGCTCTCGGCCGAGGAAATGGCCCGGCTGGACAAGGCCAGCGCACCGCCGCTGATCTATCCCTACTGGCACCAGGCCAGCACATCGTCGGACCGGTTGTCGGCGGCGGATCTGCTGCTGCTCGGCCCGTCGATCAAGACGGCATAGCGGCGGTGCCCCGCTCCACCTTCGTGGCGATGGGCGTGGCCTGCGCCGCCCTCGTTGCGGCGTCCCCGGCCCGGGCAGCCGGGTCCCCGATCATCACGACCCAGAAACTGTCATGGGAACTTGCCGAACGCCTGGCCGCGACGGCGGTGCGGATCTGTGCCGCGCGCGGATGGTCGGTGACGGCGGCGGTGGTCGACCCTTCGGGACACGAACAGGTCATCATCAAGGGCGATACCGTGCCGCTGCAATCGCTGTCGGTGTCCTATCGCAAGGCCTATACGGCTTATGCCTACGGCCTGGCCTTCGACAAGGATACGACCAGCGCCCTGATCGCGGCGAAGGTGACGGGCCCGGAAAACGGGGCCCTGAACACGATTCCGCAGGTTCTGTTCGTGCCCGGCGGCGCGCTGATCCGCCGGGCCGACCGGACGATCCTGGGGGGCGTCGGGGTATCCGGCGCCCCCGGCGGCGACAAGGACGAGGCCTGTGCCGTCGACGCGCTGAAGGAAGTCTCCCCGCAGTTCCGCTAGGCCGGCGTCCGGGGTGGTGGGCGGCGGCCTTGCGTGGCGGCGGAAAGGCGGCAATGTTTGTAACATGAAACGTCTCTCCGGCTTGCGCGCCCGCCTGCGCCCCTGTCTCGTTCCCGCCCTGTCCGCCGTGCTGTGCCTGGGGACCATGCACGCCCCGATGGCCGCAGCCCCCGGCGGCCTGCCCCATCCGGACCAGGCGATGCTGCGCCAGACGGTGACGGCGATGGTCGGGTTCGGTACGCGGCACACGCTGTCCACCACGACGGACGCGGGGCGCGGGATCGGGGCGGCGCGGCGCTGGGTGGCCGATCGGTTCGCGACCTATGGCGCGGCCTGCGGCGGCTGCCTGTCGGTCGAGACGATCGGCGACCGCTTCACCGGCCCGCGCGCGCCGGATGGTGTGCGGGTGGAAGACGTGCTGGCGGTACAGAAGGGCACGACCGATCCCGACCGCGTGGTGATCGTGCAGGCCCATATCGACAGCCGCGTGAACGATGTGATGGACGCGACCACCGACGCGCCCGGTGCCAATGACGACGCGTCGGGCGTGGCGCTGGTGATGGAGGCCGCGCGCCTGCTGTCGCGGCAGCATTTCCCCGCCACGATCGTCTATGCCGTGCTGTCGGGCGAGGAGCAGGGATTGTGGGGCGGCGAATTGCTGGCCCGTACGGCCAAGGCGCGCGGGTGGCAAGTGGCCGGCGTGCTGAACAACGACATCGTCGGCAATACCCATGGCATCGGGGGGGAGCACGTCGATAATCGCGTTCGCGTATTCAGCGAGGGTATCCGCGCGGCTGCCGATGCCGCCGGCATCAAGGCGCAGCGCGCGACGGGGGGTGAGGACGATTCGCCGTCCCGCGCGCTGGCGAAGGCGGTGGTGATGGGGGCGGAGGCACATCCGGGCCTCGGGCTGTCGGTGCTGGCGGTACGGCGGCCCGACCGTTTCATGCGCGGTGGGGACCATATTCCCTTCCTGGCCGAGGGCTTTCCGGCCGTCCGCTTTACCGAGGCGGTCGAGGATTACGACCGCCAGCACCAGCGTGTGCGGGTCGAGGCCGGCCGCCAGTATGGCGACACCATCGCGTTCGTGGATTTCCCGTATCTGGCGCGGGTCACGGCGTTGAACATGCTGGTGCTGTCCGACCTGGCAGCCGCCCCCGCGGCGCCCGCCACGGCGACGATCGCCGGTGCGCTGTCGGACGACACGACGGTGACCTGGGCGGTCGTTCCTGGGGCCGTGTCCTATCGCGTGCGCTGGCGTCTCGCCGACGGGACGGTCTGGACGGACCGGCGCGATACGCCTGCGAACGCGACGTCGCTGGTGCTGAAGAACGTGAATATCGACGATCATGTCTTCGGTGTATCGGCCCTTTCCGCGACGGGGGCCGAAAGCCTCGTGACCTTCGCCGGCATGCCGCCGCGCCCGATTCCCGGCCATACACGCTGACGTCGCGCGCTTACGGAACCTGTCGTTGATCCACGCCCGGGGACCAGGGCCCCGGGCCCTGTCAGGCCCGGCGAAAGGCCGCCCCGTTCCGACGTATCATTGCGAAGAATAAATATTATTTGCAGATGATTGGGAATCTCTCTTTCCATATCACAATAAAATTAAATTTACGACATACGCGATCACCCGCGATTGTTCCGGGAACAGGCCATTGTTATAGCTGGGCCCCTGCTATATCCGAACGATCCTGCAAGGAGATCCGTCCTGCCAATCCGCCGGAAACGGCGCGGGATCGTCCTGTTTGCGCCGTGCGACGACTGTCCCGCCAGGTTCCGGTTTTCGATCGACCCTTGCGCGGCGCGTCTCTCTGCCTGTCTGCAGCATGACGGTGCGTGATTGTGCTGCGCAGCAACCAAGACAGATGAGATGACACGATCCTTCCTTCTCGCCGGCGTCGCCCTGGCGATGCTGGCGCCATGCCTTGCCATGCCCCGCCTCTCTGCAGCGCGGGCCGAGGATCATCCGATCCACGCCGACATCCCGGCCAAATCCGCCACAGGCGGGTTCGATTTTACCCCGCAGCAGAAGATTTCGGACGGCACGGTCACCGTGCGCGGGCAGAAGATCGCCTATCAGGCCGTTGCGGGCACGCTGATCGTCCATCCCCGTGACTGGGACGATGCCGCCCCGGAAAAGAAGGCCAAGCCCGAGGAAGAGCCGGTCGCGGCGATGTTCTATGTCGCCTACTTCAAGAAAGGGGCGGCAAGCACCGCGCGCCCGATCACCTTCGTCTATAATGGCGGGCCGGGTTCGGCGACGGTCTGGCTGCATATGGGCGCGTTCGGCCCGCGGCGCATCGTGACGGCGGACGACACGCATACCGCCGCCGCGCCGTACAAGCTGATCGATAATGACGATAGCCTGCTGGATGTGACGGATCTGGTCTTCATCGACGCGCCGGGCACCGGTTTCGGTCGCCTGGGCGGCAAGGACAAGGACAAGGCGTTCTACGGCACCGATCCCGATGCCTGGGCCTTCACGGATTTCATCGCCCAGTTCCTGGGCCGCTACCGCCGTTATAACTCGCCCAAATATCTGTATGGCGAAAGCTATGGCACCACCCGATCGGCCATCGTCGCCAACATGCTGAAGCAGGACAAGGAAATCGACCTGAACGGGGTAATGCTGCTGTCGCAGATCCTCGATTACGATAACAGCATCGATCGTCCGCAGAACAATCCCAGCGTCGATCAGCCCTATGTCCTGGCGCTGCCCAGCTTCGCTGCCACGGCGTGGTACCACCACAAGCTGCCGCAGCAGCCGGCGGACCTGAAGGCCTTCCTGCATGAGGTCGAGCATTTCGCCCTGACCGACTATACCAGCGCCCTGCAGGAGGGCACGGCGATTTCCGATGCGCGCTTCAACGACATCGCCGCGCGGCTGCATACCTATACGGGCCTGCCGGTCGATTACATCAAGCACGCGAACCTGCGTGTGAATGGCGGCGAGTTCGAAAAGACCCTGATGGGGGACGAAGACACCGACACCGGCCGCCTGGACAGCCGTTTCTCCGGCATTTCGATCGATCCGCTGTCGCAGCGTCCGTTCTATGATCCGATGGATTCATCGATGGGGTCGGCCTATCTGTCCACCTTCAACGATTACGCACGCGACGTGCTGCATTACGGCGGCGAAAGCCCGACTGGCGCCTATGAGGAATACAAGGTCAGCGCCCATTCCATCGGCGCCTGGTCGTTCACCCACGAACAGCCCGACAGCCCGCATTCAAACCGCGGCCTGCCCAACGTGCTGCCCGACCTGGCCATGGCGATCAAGGAAAACCCCCTGCTGAAGGTCCAGCTGAACCAGGGTTATTTCGATCTCGGTACGCCGTATTTCGAGGGCGTGTTTGAAATGCGCCATCTGCCGATCCCGCGCAAGCTGGCGGGCAATGTCGAAATCCATCAGTACATGTCGGGCCACATGGTCTATGCCCATGCGCCGGCGCTGAAGGAACTGCACGACAACGCCGCCGACTTCATCCGCCGGACCGACAACCTGCCCGGTTGATCCGCCGCGTGACCCTGCCGCCGTTGATCTGTATCATGGCGGCAGCGGGGCCGGTGCGCCTTTGCTGAAACCCGACATACGGGCGGAGGGCAAGAGAATGGCCGGGACAATGAAGGCAGCCGTCGTACGGGCGTTCGGCGCGCCCCTGACGATCGAGGAACTGGCGGTTCCGCAGATCCGGCCCGACCAGATTCTGGTGAAGATGGACGCCTGCGGGGTCTGCCATACCGACCTGCACGCCGCGCGCGGCGACTGGCCGGTGAAGCCCACGCCGCCCTTCATTCCGGGGCATGAAGGGGTGGGCCATGTGGTGGCCGTGGGCAGCGCGGTGAAATGGGTGCGCGAGGGCGATGTGGTCGGCGTGCCCTGGCTGTATTCCGCCTGCGGGCATTGCGAACATTGCCTGGGCGGGTGGGAAACGCTGTGCAAGACGCAGGACGACACCGGCTATACCGTCAACGGCTGCTTTGCCGAATATGTGGTGGCCGATCCGAATTACGTGGCGCATCTGCCCAAGGGGGTGGATCCGGTCCAAGTCGCACCGGTGCTGTGCGCGGGGCTGACGGTCTACAAGGGCCTGAAGATGACCGATGCCCGCCCGGGCCAGTGGGTGGCGGTCTCGGGCGTGGGCGGGCTGGGGCAGATGGCGGTGCAGTATGGCGTGGCCATGGGCCTGAACGTGATTGCCGTCGATATCGACGACGGCAAGCTGGCGACGGCCCGTACACTGGGGGCGGCTCTGACGGTCAATGCGGCCCAGACCGATCCCGCCGCCTTCATCCAGGATCATGTGGGCGGCGCGCACGGCACGCTGGTGACGGCGGTGTCGCGCAGCGCCTTCGCGCAGGCCATGGGCTACGCCCGACGGGGCGGAACGATCGTGCTGAACGGCCTGCCCCCGGGTGAATTCCCGATTTCGATCTTCGACATGGTGATGGCAGGCACGACGGTGCGGGGATCCATCGTCGGCACCCGCCTGGACATGATCGAGGCCCTGTCCTTCTTCGCCGACGGCAAGGTCCGCACTGTGGTGGCCCCGGAACGGTTGGAGAACATCAATCGCATCTTCGACGATCTGGAACACGGCACAGTACAGGGCCGCATGGTGATCGACTTCCGGAACTGAGGCGGGCGACGTCCCTAACCCACAGATTATCATGGATTTTATGGACGAACGCGATGCAAGGGCCTCGGCCCTTGCCGGGTTCGGGCGGAGCCCGACCTTCCCCGGCCGAGCGGGGGGCTGCCATCCCGCCCGCCCATGGCTTTCCTCTTGTCATAACGCCTGCGGCATCCCATCTCGGAATCGTTCCGGTGACGCCGCTGCCTCGAGAAGGGGCGATGTCGCCGGCTGACAGGTCGCCTGAGTGAAAGGGACATGGGATAATGAATATCGAGAAATTCACCGAACGGTCGCGCGGCTTCCTCCAGGCCGCGCAAACCATCGCGGTGCGGGAATACAATCAACAGCTGACGCCGGAGCATCTGCTCAAGGCCCTGCTGGATGACGAGGAAGGGGCCGCGTCAGCGCTGATCCGCGCGGCGGGCGGCCAGACGCCGGCGGTCGTGTCGGCGGTCGAGGCTGCGCTGGCGAAACTGCCCCGCGTGCAGGGTGGCGGCGCCGGGCAGCCGCAGGCCACGCCGGACCTGGTCCGGCTGCTGGATGCGGCGCAGCAATCGGCCCAGAAGGCCGGCGACGAATATGTGGCGCAGGACCGGCTGCTGGTCGCCATCGCGGCGTCCGACACGCCGGCCGGTCGCGCGCTGCGTGACGGGGGTGCCACCCCGCAGGCACTGGACAAGGCCGTGGCGGCCATCCGCAAGGGACGTACCGTGACCAGCGAGAACGCCGAGGCCGGCTTCGACGCGCTGAAGAAATATGCCCGTGACGTGACCGAGGTCGCGCAGCAGGGCAAGCTGGACCCCGTCATCGGGCGGGATGAGGAAATCCGGCGCGCGATCCAGGTCCTGGCGCGGCGCAGCAAGAACAATCCCGTGCTGATCGGTGAGCCCGGGGTGGGCAAGACCGCGATCGTCGAGGGGCTGGCCCTGCGGATCGTGAATGGCGACGTGCCCGAGGCGCTGAAGAACAAGAAGCTGCTGTCCCTCGATCTCGGCGCGCTGGTCGCCGGGGCGAAGTTCAGGGGTGAGTTCGAGGAACGGCTGAAGGCCGTCCTGAAGGAAATCGAGAGCGCCGAGGGACAGGTCATCCTGTTCATCGACGAGATGCACACGCTGGTCGGCGCCGGCCGGTCCGACGGCGCGATGGATGCGTCCAACCTCATCAAGCCGGAACTGGCCCGCGGCACGCTGCATTGCATCGGCGCCACGACGCTGGACGAATATCGCAAATATATCGAAAAGGACGCCGCCCTGGCCCGCCGGTTCCAGCCGGTCTATGTCGGCGAACCGTCTGTGGCCGACACGATCTCGATCCTGCGCGGCATCAAGGAGAAGTACGAACTCCATCACGGCGTGCGGATCACCGATAACGCGCTGGTGGCGGCGGCGACGCTGTCCAACCGCTACATCACCGACCGCTTCCTGCCCGACAAGGCGATCGATTTGATGGACGAGGCCGCCAGTCGGCTGCGCATGCAGATCGACAGCAAGCCCGAGGAACTGGACGAACTCGACCGCCGCCTGATCCAGCTCAAGATCGAGCGCGAGGCCATCCGCAAGGAAGAGGATTCGGCCAGCCGCGAACGGCTGGTGAAGCTGGAGGCCGAACTGGCGGAGATCGAGGAAAAATCGAACGCCATGTCGGCCGCCTGGCACGCCGAGAAGGACCGGGTGAACGCGGTCCAGAAGCTGAAGGAACAGCTCGATCAGGCGCGTTCGGATGTCGAGGTGGCGCAGCGCCGCGGCGATCTGGGGCGGGCGTCCGAACTGATGTACGGTGTTATCCCCGGCCTGGAAGATCAGATCGCCCGCGCGCAGGAGGAGATCGAGGGGGCGGCTGAAGGGGCCGGCCTGGTCAGCGAGGCCGTGACCGAACAGGGCATCGCCGCGATCGTTTCGCGCTGGACCGGCGTGCCGGTGGACCGGATGCTGGAGGGCGAGCGTGCCAAGCTGCTGCGGATGGAGGACGAACTGCGCCGCAGCGTCGTCGGCCAGGAAGCGGCGCTGACGGCGGTGGCCCACGCCGTGCGCCGTGCCCGGGCGGGTCTGCAGGACCCCAACCGGCCTATCGGATCGTTCCTGTTCCTCGGCCCGACCGGTGTCGGCAAGACCGAACTGTGCAAGGCGCTGGCCCGCTTCCTGTTCGACGATGAAAAGGCGCTGCTGCGCGTCGACATGAGCGAGTTCATGGAGAAGCACGCGGTCTCCCGCCTGATCGGCGCCCCCCCGGGCTATGTCGGGTATGAGGAAGGCGGAGTGCTGACCGAGGCCGTGCGGCGTCGTCCCTACCAGGTGATCCTGTTCGATGAGGTCGAGAAGGCGCATGAGGACGTGTTCAACATCCTGCTGCAGGTGCTGGACGACGGACGCCTGACGGACGGGCAGGGCCGGACGGTCGATTTCCGCAACACCATCATCGTCCTGACCAGCAATCTGGGATCCGACGTGCTGGCCCACCTGCCGGACAATGAATCGACTGACAGGGTGCAAGCCGAGGTGATGAAGGTGGTGCGGGATCATTTCCGGCCGGAATTCCTCAACCGGTTGGACGAGATCATCCTGTTCTCGCGCCTGCAGCGCGCCGACATGACCCGGATCGTCGATATCCAGATTGCCCGCCTGCGCAAGCTGCTGGACGACCGGCATATCGAACTGACGCTGGACGAGGCCGCCCATCTGTGGCTGGCCGAGGAAGGCTACGATCCGGTCTATGGGGCGCGTCCGCTCAAGCGGGTGATCCAGCGGACATTGCAGAACCCGCTGGCCGGCCTGCTGCTGGAAGGCACCATCCATGATGGGGAAACGGTGCGCGTGTCGGCTGACGATGACGGGCTGACCATCAACGGCAAGCCGATCGGCGCGTCCTGACGGCAAGGGGAAGGGTGGTTTCCGCCTTTCCCTGCCTCCGGTCCCGGGGCTGACGAAAAAAATTCATCATTCTTTCGGCCCGCCTGGGGGGACGGGGGGCAGAAATGGCGGTTTTCCGGCGGAAGCAGCGATTTTTGGCAGGCGAGACAGTGTGTTGACATCCCCCGCCAGTCCCCGTAAAAGCCGCTTCACCGAACGGCACTGCCCCTTCGGTGCTGATCTTTGACAATAGAATAGAGAGAGTTTGGAAGGGATATGTTGGCGGCGTTCTGACGACCTGGCTTAGGTTGGGTTGTTGAGGAGGATTGGGCATCTGGTTTGTTCTGGG
>NZ_JABEQM010000022.1 GCF_014174155.1 Gluconacetobacter tumulisoli
CCCGAGGAAAGCCGGGACCAGAAATGATATTGCGAGGCCACAAGCAGCAAAATGGCCGCCGGCACTTTCAGCCATAAGGGAAGGGTCAGCGGCCATAGCCAGTTCAGGATAACGATCAGGCAGGGTAAAGCGAAGATAACGCGTACTATTGCCAGGCTCCTCATGAAAAGGCGGCATCGAATTGGGAATGGAGGACTGCCCGTATCGTATCCGGATCAATGCTCGAGAGCTGTTCTGAGCTTTTCGGCGTCCTCGGGTGTCGCGGGGTTGTAGACGACCAGGGTCAGATCCGGCCGGCCATCGACCGAGAACGTCGAGTGTTCGAAGGCGAAGGAGCCGAGGACCGGATGGTCGATGTGCTTGACGATGTCGACCGGCGCCTCGGTGACACTGTTCTCATGCCACATCGTCCGGAATTCGGGACTGAGCCGGCAGAGTTCCGTTACCAGGGGTGTGATCTCGTCCGCTGCCCCGGCGCGTGCCGTCTCGATCCGGAAGGCGCCGACCACGAAGCGGGCCATGCTGTCCCAGTCGGGCTGCATGGCGCGGGAACGCGGATCGAGGAAGATGATCCGCAGGATGTTACGCTCGGCTGGTGGCAAGGCGCTGTAGTCGCCCAGCATGATGGTTGCCGCGTGGTTCCAGGCCGGGACATCCCAGGTCGCGGTCCGGATCAGCGCCGGACTGGGGTCCAGCGCGTCGAGCACGCGTTGCAGGCGCGGCGTGACGGTGCCGCTCCTGCGATACCGCGCATCGGGAGGGCGCCCGAGGCCGAGCAGGAACAGATGCTCGCGCTCGACATCGGTCAGCATCAGGGCGTGGGCGATCCGGTCCAGCACATCGGCAGACGGTGCGCCGCCACGCCCCTGTTCCAGCCAGGTGTACCAGGTCGGGCTGATATTGGCCCTCTGCGCGACTTCCTCGCGCCGCAGGCCGGGCGTGCGGCGGCGTTCCTGCGGAAGGCCGAAGGCTGCCGGATCGAGCTTCGCGCGACGATCCTTCAGCCAGGTGCCGAGCCGTTTGCCGCCGTCCTGATGCTCGCTCATCCTGTTAGTCTTTATAATACGATAAGATCACTACTTTAACAGAATAGGGCATAGACCGAGATTTGTCTTCACCAGAAAACGGGAGACTTCGCTCATGCGTATATTCGTCACCGGTGCAACCGGATTCATCGGCATGCCGACCGTCAGGGAACTGATCGCCGCCGGTCATGACGTGCTTGGCCTGGCCCGTTCGGATGACGGGGCGCGCGCCCTCGCCGCCGTCGGCGCGCAGGCGCAGCGCGGCGCGCTCGAGGATCTCGACAGCCTGCAAAAAGGGGCAATGGCGTCGGACGCCGTGATTCATCTGGCCTTTATCCACGACTGGTCGAACTTCATGGCAAGCTGCGAAACGGATCGCCGCGCCATCGAGGCGCTCGGGTCCGCGCTTGCCGGCTCCGACAAGCCGTTCCTGGCCACGGGCGGGCTGGCAGGACTGGCACCGCCGGGACAGGTGGCGACCGAAAACGATGTGATTCTGCCGGACTTCCCGTTCCCGCGCGTGTCCGAACAGACGGCGCTGGCGCTGGCGCTGATCCCGCAAGGTATCCGCGCGTCGGTGGTACGCCTGCCGCAGGTCCACGACAGGGCGAAGCAGGGGCTTATCACGCCTCTTATCGAGACGTTCCGTCAGAACGGCACTTGTGCCTATGTGGGCGATGGAAGCAATCTCTCGCCGGCGGCGCATGTGCTCGATGTCGCCCGTCTTTACAGGCTGGCCATCGAAAAGGGGGCCACGGGCGCCGCCTGGCATGCGGTGGCCGAAGAGGGCGTGGCGATGCGCGATATCGTCGACACGCTCGGCCGGCGCCTGGACCTGCCGGTTCGATCCATCTTGCCCGACGAAGCGCCTGCCTTCTTCGGGCGCTTCGCGATGTTCGCGGGCTTCGACATGCGCGCCTCCAGCGCACTGACGCGGCAGGCATTGGGATGGGCACCGACCGGCCCGGGGCTGATTGCCGATCTGGAACAGCTTCAGGACGCCTGATCGAACGCCAGACGGGCCTCCCGGATGGCGGCGTGGCTCTGATTGGCCCATCGGACAAGGGAGGTCAGCGGTTCGAGGATCGTAACACCAAGATGCGTCAGTCGGTATTCGACGCTTGGCGGCTTGGTGGGAAACACCGTGCGCGCGATCAGGCCGTCACGCTCCAGATCGCGGAGGGTCGACGCGTAGGGCCTGCTCGACGTGCCGTATCGACCGTTCTGCAGGTAGCCGGTCTCATCAGATGGCCCTACTGGGCTATTTCACCGCCAAGCCACGGTCGACAGCGCTCCTCGCCGCAGTGCCGACGGCTGCCCCGGCCGTACCGACCATCATGGGCGGCGCGAGTGGCGCGCTTGCCTGCTGGCGAACACGCTACTGATTGCTGACTGTAGTCCCGATTCGGCCCATCAGCGGTGCTATGCCACTTTCACATGGCTCTGCTCGAAGATGGATGTCGTCACGTTTGGCTGTGCTTATGCCACCCTAACTTATCGCGCGCTGTACTACCATGGCGCGCCGTACCAGAAATGTTGAGCGCGGTTGGCCCGACCGAAAGAACACCGTTGGTTGATCTGGGTGCCGCAATTCATATGGTTTTATGTGCATTAGAGTAAGGCACTGACGTTCCGCCTCGCTTCTCTTCCGTTGGCATCCAGACTATCGTCGGGCTATCTAGGCATATCTGAATGTCAATTCGAATCCGGGAGATTGATGAATAGCATAGATTTAGATGCCAATCATAATTCCCATCAAGTATCGTGAGAGCGTAATGGACAAAAATGATCTTCCAAATATCGATAACGTAGTTGTATTAATGCTGGAAAACAGATCTTTTGACTGTATGCTCGGAGAATTATACGGACAAGAAACGGGTTTCGATGGTTTAAAAGGCACCGAATACAACACTTGGCATAAACCAGACGGCTCCAGAGAAGATATCACAGTATGGTCGGATTCCACATTATCTCCCGCATCCATCTATGTCCCCACTCCAGATCCAGGTGAGAGTTTCGACGACATCCACATGCAAATCCACGGACTGAGACCAGACGGTACGGTCAATCCAGATAGCCCTACGATGAAGGGATTTGTCGACAACTATATGCGGCTTGACCTGCCGAAACAGCCTGATCCCCAAGCCGCCATGCATTATTTTACGCCAATCCATGTGCCCGTCATCAGTCAATTGGCTCGGGCATTCGGTGTATCAGACCGCTGGTTTGCATCTGCCCCTTGCCAGACATGGCCCAACAGGTTCTTCGTGCACACGGGAACCGCAGGCGGGTATGTGAATAATACCCCGGCCCATATTTACACAATGGAGACGGTATTCAATCGTCTTGCAGACAAGGGGAAGGACTGGAGAATTTATTTTCACGATTTCCCACAATCCGCGACCTTGATGCGTCTATGGGAGAGTCCGGAGCGTTTCAGGCGGTTTGATGATGATTTCGCAACTGATGTTAAAAAAGGGCGACTTCCAGCCTATACCTTTATAGAACCGCGCTATTTTGCTGATTTGGTCGGCAATCATGCTCCGAACGATCAGCATCCTCCCCACAATGTTGCATACGGCGAGGCGCTGATCGCCTCTGTTTATAATGCTCTACGTGCAGGCCCCAAGTGGAAGCAGACGCTCTTCATCATTACATACGATGAACATGGTGGCTGTTTCGATCATGTAGTGCCCCCTGCGGCTACCCCACCAGGAGGAACAGCCACTGGAGGTTTCCGTTTTGATTATTATGGCGTACGTGTTCCCGCGGTGATTGTCTCTCCGTATATCAAAAAGGGAAGTTTTATACGGCCGCCGAGCCTAACGCCCTTCGACCATACCTCGATCATAGCGACGCTTCGCAAGCTCTTTGGAATCGAAGCCTTAACCTTACGCGATATGGCAGCGCCGGATATTCTCTCCTGTATGACGATGACACCCGACAATGACGGTCCACCATCCGTCACACCTGCCAGCTGGGGCGCGACAGAAGAAGAAGTCACTCAACTCAGGCAAGAGGCACCTAATGAATTACAGTCCAGCCTCGCAGCAGCTGCTTGCCTGCTTCCTCCAGCGGATACAGATTCGACCGAGCATGTTGCACGTCTGAAGAGCAGTCCACCATCCTGCCCGCAACATGCCACTGCTCGTGATGCCGCGAGTGCAGCAAACGAAAAAATGCGGGCCTTTCTTGGAGGCCGATAGCGGAATTGCGATCAAGACATAGACAAGTCCAAGACTGAGAGATAACGAAGAGCGCATTTTAGAACTATGTTATTAACGCCCTGAAGCAGTTGAGAAAGTAGGCGAGCACAGTCAAAGGAGCTTGGACAACGCCTGCGGACGCCGCGAGCTTCCGGAACTGGATCGACAGGGTCACCAGCCGTGCCGAAGGACGCCAGGCCCGGATACCCCCCCGCAGCTTGACCGCCTGGACGATGCATCGGACGTTCCGAGCCTGTAGATGTTGCCGACGGTGGCCTAGGCTCCGTTCAATAAGGGGCGGTTATATTGTTCGAAGTGACGACTGCTATCGCCTCATCTAAGACATACAGCCTCCCATTCTCCACTCCCCACTCAAGACGTATAGAGCCAGTTTGTGCCATCCTGAACGTGGACAGATTTTCGGGATGGAAAGTGGCATTATGGCTGTCAAAATCGAGGTTAGAGGATGTGCAGAAAGCGGTCACTTAATCTGGGGTCGATTTGGAAAGTAGTTTTGCGAGATAAGCTTAGGCGAGAGCACAGTGCGGCTCCAGTGTTCTGTATCCAAGGAGGCGGTGCTCGTGGAGCGTGGGAAGCGGGTGTATTGGCTGGCCTCCTCAAATCAGGAAAAATTACCACCCCGTGCGCTATTTGGGGAACGAGTGCTGGAGCCTTAAATGCGCTTTGGAGTAGAGACCCTTCTGTTCAGAAGGAACCTTTAAAGCTTCTTGATTACTGGACTACTATGGCATCTCGATTTATTTGTTTAGGTATTCTATTAATTTCGTGTATTTTGATGATCGTATGGTGTATTTTTTACGTATTTCACTTGTCATTGATAATAATTTTCGCCGTTGTAATATTTTTATTTTCACTAATTTCCATATTATGTTTATTATGCTTGTGCAAAATATTAAAGAGGCTTCCTGGAATATTGCCGTCCAGCTTCGTTCGACTGATTATTCCTAGACCAAAAGGTATTGCGCCAGGTTGGTTTGTTTACACTTGCGTTGCAAACGTTGACTCTCAGTCATGGCCAGAACAATGGGAGGATACAAACGATGGCTGGTTTTTTCTTAAAAACGATTCATCTGCGTGTTCTTCTGAAAATTTGCATACCGGAGAAATGGTTGACGCCTTCGATGTAGCTGTCGCTTCGGCCTCCATTCCGGGCTTGGTACGTCCTACCCGTTTGAGTGGAATGACGCTACTTGATGGTGGTTTGGTAGCGAATCTTCCTGCAGGCTTCATTTTAACAAATGGCGCTACGGGTGGAGCATACGTCCTATGTATTGTGCCACGTGCAGTTGAAGATCTTTCACACTCCGACCCTATTGATCGCCGCACTCTTGATTTTCTTGTTCATTTGAAAGATGAACAAGAGAAACATCGTAGTTCTTCTAATGATGGATCGCACAATACCGGTCCGGCTCATGCCCTTATCCCAATTTTCATAATTTCTCCGAAGAAAAAGCTTAAATCTGGGCTTTGCAAATTTTGGTGTCCTCTCCTTCGTCGAGAGTTCAAACAAGGCAATGAAGAAGCAATAATGTTTTCAAACGCTTTGAAGAAGTTCGCTGCTGGCAATATGTCTCTGATGCAGGAATATCTACTAGAGAACGTGATGCGCAGTTGTGAAGCACCCACTGGTGTATCTCGTAAACCCCTGTGGCTTAAATGGGTGAACACACGATGGTAGAATATTATATTCACGCATTTCCTACCAAATTACTATTAATAATTACGTGATTATTTTATATAACATATCCATTTATGATTTAATAGAAAGACATAAAACGTATGTAAATCATAGGGGATTTTCACTATTTTATTTTCTGATGCAAGCGATAGTCAGCCTAAAAATGAGGAGGTATAAAATTTTGTTATTTAATGTCCGATAATCGTAATTTCACTTCAGGATCGGACTTTCCTCCGCTCCCAAGGCCGCCCGCAGGATGGTCGCAAGCGGTATATACCGTGATCAGAAACCGGCCATTTAACGTGAACATTCATATGTCGGTCCACGCCTCCGATCCGCGCCACTTCGCCTGACACCGTCACGCACCACAGTCAAAGACAAAAGGTGTCGTGCAATATTTTTATCCTGCGCACAAAAGGCCAGCCGCCAAAGCAGCTCAGCGGTACAATCCTTCCGTAATGCAATTGTACCACTTATCTCCGATCCTCCCTCGCAGGAGAGAAACAGAACGGGTCTTTCACGTCTCTTCACAGATGAGGCAGAAGCAATAGCCCTTGGTATCAGGATAGCCCCGGCACTTTTCCGGCCCGCAACTCCTCCCAACTAACCACCAGAATGGTTTCCGATCCGCTACTGTTGCTGGACAGCAGGACTTTCTGCGTCACGTCGTCAACCTTGGGAATCCCAGGCATTGAAGGCAGGACGCCGACGGCGATTTCTCCACCTGCGCCAATGCAGATACAAGGGTTCTTCTCACCACGCTTATGAGCGGCGGCTATCTGCTGTTCGAACCAGTCCCAATCATGACCGATCGATGCCACGGGGGTCAAAATGTGGGCAAGCTGTGGGTGCCAACTATCAACGATCCTAGGGATTTCAGTCAGCAACTTGTCGATCAGGATCGTCGGACTCAGCGCGTTAATCGCTGCCAAAGCGGCATTTTTTCCTTCGTTTAAAGGAATTTGATCGCCAAAGCTTGTGATAATGGCCGTGTTTGCCGCACTCGCATCCCGACCATCGCCAGATGCCGCAATGATAGAGCACTTAAGCCAGTATCTCGCCCTTTCCACCCCCAAATCACGAAGACGAGTAATCTGTGGATCGTCCTGCTTTGCGTCAAACTGCCAATCGAAAATGGCATGAGTCTGCCAGCCGGTCGAGAATGCGGAACGCATGAGTTGCTCGTCTTCACCAATGAAGGCTCGTAATATCCAGTCAGCAAAATCGGAGACCGATGCAAAGGCCTCTGCTCCTGTTTTGCATCGACGCACAGAGATGGTGGGGGGAGGCTCATCTATGTCTTCGGCAGACGAATAGCGGAGCGCTACCTCCTGAAGTATCCCGGCCATATCGACCTCGGCCCAAAAGGAACTGGCTTGCAGCAAGCGCTTCTGCTCTGGTTCGGCATCCGCAATCTGAGCGGAAAGCGAACCAAATCGACCGAGAAGCAATCCCAATCTAAATAGAGCGGAAAAGGTCCACTGACCGTCAATCAGCGGTGGCGTCGACGCAATTTCGTCGAGTAGAAGTACGCCGAGGATCGGATGGCGCCAGTCCATGCCAGGTCTGGCGCAACTCGACATGAAATTCCGCATGCGGTCGACATGGCGAACGGCATCTCGCGCATAGTCACCCAACACACCCCAGAAATCGACAGATACCGGCATGATGTGGCGATCCAGCGTCAACCCTGGGTAACGCCAGCGTTCTATATTTCGAATGTCTTCCCATCCTTGGGCCAGCGCCCATTCCGACGAACCATATCCTTCCAGATACTGGACGGCAGCACCGCCGTCATTCGATAGCCAGGACCAGCATGCAGACAATTCGCGTGTCCGACCGTCCTCAAGGATGAAATCGCATATGGGCGAGCGGCTATTCTCCAAGAACCCTTCGCTTTGTGCCCGCTCCAGAAAACTGAATGGATTCACGACGCCCGCGAGGATCAGATAGGGTGAATTGGCCATTCTGGGATAGAGATGGTTGTAGGCCACCATTGCAAAGCCGGAGCCCCCGGAACGCTCAGCCTCTCGGACCATCAGATTGGCAGCAGTCGAGCACACGGCATGGATATCATCTTCGTCGAGGCTTGATGCGGGCGTGAAAGACAGTGTCGCAGCCACTATTCCATCAGCTGTCAGTCCCTTCTGGCCAATCGCGCTCCAGGCGATTGGAATATGAACGATCAGTTGAGGCTCTGCTTGGCTATCATCGAAGCGTAGGCACAGAACACGGCGATGTGACCAACTGTTAAGGCCGGTGACGGCGTGATCGAGAAGCGTTGAGAAATTGCGTGAGACGATCACCATCATGACATCGTTCGCGCTGGAGAAGGGCGTATGGTTCAGTGCCTCATGCTCATACGCCATGATCTCTGTCACCGCCTCGCGGCTGCTGCCATGCTGATTTTTGATCTCGAACAGAACAAAGCGTGAGGTTTCTCGCGCGCAGTATAGCAGGTCGACAAAGAGGCGTTCTCCTTTCTCGCTGGATATGCTGCGATTATTCTTGGCGACAAGTTCAAGGGTGTGAAGTTCTCCCAGCACATGCCCGGCTGCCCTTAGGTTTCCGAGCCGGCTCAGGTAGTCGATGGGAAAAGGCGGCTTGAATTCGGGCGATTCTGACCACATCAGTGCTTCACGGATCTTGTCAGCGCCGACAATGACATCTGACAACCTATCATCCGTAATGACTGATTCGAGCCAGTCCTGAACCTGCTGCTCTCTGTCGAATTTTGGTTTGTCTACTTGCTTCATCTTAGTGTCCCACAACCCACACATGTAATCCTGTGAGAATTGTTTCTGGAATTACAATATTTTTTTAATAAGCATGTTTCCTTAGAGGGTGTTATGTACTTTCGTGCGTGATTGGTTCAGTAATGCTGAATGACGCAAGTTCGGAAGCCGTATCCCTCTGACGTATCAGACGAAGAATGGTCGTTGGTTGTCCCGTATCTGGTTCTGATGCGAGAGGACGCGGAACAGCGGCGGCATGATCTGCGCGAACTGTTCAACGGGTTGCGCTACGTGATCCGCTACGGGATTGCCTGGCGCGCCATGCCGAACGATCTTCCGCCTTGGTCGGCGGTCTATCAGCAATCCCGTCGCTGGATGGAGGCAGGCTGCTTCGAAGCACTGGCGTCTGACCTACGGGCTGTGCTGCGCATGGCCTCCGGCCGCAAGGCGGAACCCACGGCGGCCATCCTCGACAGCCGAACCTTGCGTTCGACACCGGAGAGCGGACCGCGCGCCGGATATGATGGGGCCAAACGCAAAAAGGGCTCGAAACTGCATATGGCCGTGGACACGTTTGGCCATCTGCTGGCCCTGCACGTCACGCCAGCCAATCGGGACGATCGCGTCGAGGTCGGACGCCTCGCCGCAGCCATTCAGGAGGTGACGGAGGAAAGCGTCGAACTGGCCTATGTCGATCAGGGATACACGGGCGAGAGGCCGGCCGAGGCAGCCCGCACCCACGGTATCACGCTTGAAGTCGTCAAGTTGCCCGAAGCCAAGCGCGGCTTTGTCCTGCTGCCTCGCCGACGGGTCGTAGAACGGTCTTTCGCATGGGCCACACGATGCCGCAGACTCGTTAAGGATTACGAGCGCTACGCTTCAACGCTCGCAAGTCTCCATGTCGTCGCTTTCGCATGCTTCATGCTCAGAAACGCCGCTATACTCGCTCAAGGTGCATAACACCCTCTAGGCGTCGACCAACATGGCGCGACGCTACGGTCGTGCCCCGCGCGGCCAGCGGCTGCGTTCGGCCGTTCCCCATGGGTACTGGAAAACAACCACCTTCATCGCGGGCCCGAGGCTGACAGGCCTGGTCGCACCGATGGTGCTGGACGGGCCGATCAACGGCCGGTGCTTCCAGACCTATGTCGAGCATGTCCTCGTGCCGGACCTGGGACCGGGCGATGTGGTCGTGATGGACAATCTCGGCTCCCACAAGGGAGCGGCCGTGCAGGAAGCAATCGAGACCGCTGGTGCAAGTCCTGTTTCTTCCGCCCTACAGCCCTGACTTCAATCCGATCGAGATAAAACTCAAGGCCCATCTGCGCCGCGCCGCCGAGCGCACACGCGACGCTCTGTGGGACAGGATCGGCTCTCTCATCGATCTGTTCACACCCACAGAATGCGCCAACTTCTTCACCGCCGCTGGATATGAACCAGATTGAGAAGAAAACGATCTAGGAAAGATGTGCCTGACTAACCCGATCAAAAGTCAGCTTCCAAAGCAGAGAAAATTTTGGTCTTACAGCCGCATTTAACAACACTACTGTTCCAATTATATTTCAACAAGATTTTGAAGTATCAACGGGATATCCGAAATGTCATAAGGTTTGGCAACAAACCGGCTGTGAGAAAGAATGAAGTCGTTTGGCACCGAATGCTTGCCCGATGTCACAAGGACGCCTAGCCGAGGTCGGCTTTGGCGTGCTCGTAGGGCCAATTCCAGGCCGTTCATTGATCCAGGCATGTCGATATCCGTAAAAAGGGCATCAACAGGCGCTTTTTCACCTTCGAGAACGGTGAGCGCCTCATCCGCATTGGAAGCCTCGCGCACGTCGAACCCGTTGTCCCGTAATTCATCCGCGACTGCCAGGCGCGTTAAAATTTCGTCTTCGGCAACAATGACGTGCAGACGGCGGAAGGGAGGATTGGACATTGCGGTTCTCAGGAAAATCCAGTCATTTCAATGATAATTGGAAGAGGAGGGGGTGATTGGCAGGCGAAATGTAAAGCAGGTCTCGCCACCTCTGCACGACAAGGACAACCTTCCCTTGTGTGCTCGGGCAATTTCCGAGGCGATATAGAGTCCGAGACCCAATCCCTGCTGGCTCCGCCGTTGTCCGCCCCGGAAGAATGGCTGGAAAAGCTTGTCGTGAGCTTCCGGCGGAATGGGCTTGCCTCGGTTAAAGACGGATAATTCAAATAATTTTTCCTCTGTGCCCGCTCGTACGATAATCGGCTCGTGGGGATCGCCATGCGCTATGGCGTTGGATAGCAGGTTGGAAAATAATTGAGATACGCGTCCACTATCGCACGTTACAGCATGGTCTATCTTGAATTGCGTCTCGATACGCCGTTCCGGTTGAGCAGTTTCTACTTCTTGAACAATCTGCTCAAGGATGGGTTGCAGGGAATATTCGATATTCTGCTCCAATACGATGCCGTCTCCCAGCCGGCCGCGAGCAAAATCCATGAGATCGTTGATCAGCGCCGCCATGCGGGCGGTGCTCTTTTGAATCAGCGGCAAAAGCTCGGTCGCCCTTTCGGGCCGACGAAGAAGAAGCCTTGCTCCCGAATCGATCGACATCAATGGATTGCGCAGATCGTGGCCTAGAACGGCAATGAATTGTTCGCGGAGTTCCGACTGCGTGCGTTCGTGAGACAACGTAATCTCGTTTTCCGCCAATCGTGCACTCGCATCCACATGAAAGGCTACCAGGTCCGCGAAGAGGCGGAACATGGAAAGGATTTCGGGCCGGTTCAGATCATGCGGCGCCGGATCGGTTGCGCACAGCGTGCCGAAGAATGTTCCGTCGGGCAAAAGGATCGGAACCGAAATATAGCTTTTGAAATGATAATGATGAGACGCAAGATGATGGAAGTAAGTTGGATCAGCTCCGACGTCATTGATCACAATGGGCTCGCCCCGACGAAGAACGTCATGACTGAGTGTCGTCTGGACGGGCAACTCGTCTCCGATTTTGAGCCCCAGATCGATGTCGTCCCGCACGGCACAGGCAATCCAATAATCCTCGGTGACGCGCGCAACCGTGGCGAAGCGCAATCCTGTCGTATGGTACACAACATCGAGAATTTTCATAAGGGCCGGAACCCGGCCTGCTTCTTTAATGACTTCCCAATACTTTGCCATGTACCTGATAATCTCTCCACACCGGAAACAACCAAGCATATCCTCGACCCGGGGCGGGGAATGATTGCATAAAGTTTAACGGGGTGCGAGAGGCACTAATGGTCTGAATTATAAATATTTTGCCTTGTGCATGGCAGATATGCTTCCAGAAAGGGTCTAAGCTGCTGTGGCAGCCCTGCCATAGCCCTGTCGCGTCGGGGCACTCTCTGGAGACTCCGGTATCCCAAGGAGGCTGTGAACCTGGAGAAGGCGGTTTCCTGGGGGGTATGGAGCAGGTGCAGCTTGGCTCGATGCCTCAGTCTTTCGGCCTGGTTATCCCTCTCGATCCCTGTAACGCTTCGTTCGTCCAGCCTTATTCTCGGCGTGGTTCATTCCTAGGATCGCTGGGATGCAATCGGATCATATGCATTGTCGTGGAGGGCTGGAATGGTGGACGTGATACCGCGAGCGGCGGCAGCGCCTGGGGTAATGCCGGATACGAGTCCCACTGATCACGATTTGCTGGCGTTCTATCGGTCGGAGATCCGCTTCGAAAGCGAAGTGGTCAATGGCCGTTTGCAAGCCCTGCTGGGATCTCAATCCTTTCTTGTGATCGCTTATGCAACCGCGCTGACTGGAGCGAATAACCACTGGGGAAATACCTTGTTGCTGATAGGTCCTGTTTTGTTCTCACTTCTTGGGTTCGTATTGGCTCTCATGGCATGGCCAGGTATTCGTGCAGCCTACGCGGCGATTGCGAAATGGGAAGAAAAAGAGCGGGCCTTGCACGGACGATGTTCGTATCTGGTCAATTTTACCCTGGCCGCCAACGAAGACGATTCGCTCGATATGACGCGCCGGAACCAAGAGGGGGCGTTGTTTGCCCACCGTGCACCAATTGTTTTCGTGGTTGCGTGGACAATTTTCGGTATTATTCCGTTTTATTTGTATCTTAAGTAATTAATGCCACCGAAGATGGGCGCCTTGGCACTTGGCACGCATGCCTGTTCAAGCTGGGTCCGGCAGTTTAGCCCGAGTCCTCCCGCGTCTGAGAGCAATGCACGACCCGCATAGGGTGTTGTGTCATGGAGACGCTGTCGGAGTGCCCCCATGCCGGCCGTTCGGCGCGCGTCGCACATCCGTGGCCCGGGATATCCAGTCGCTTGCGCCCGGCATCAACGGCTCGATCGGAGAGTCCTTGGGGCGGTCGCCGCTAACGCGTTGGGACGACCGGAGCCCTGAGGCTCAGGCCGTGGAACCCGATCAGCGGGTCAGGAGAGGAATGGAGTGCCTTCATGGGCGACCAGCAGATCATGCAGGTCGGTGGCGTGGTCTTCCTCGTCAGAGAGGAATCCTTCGAGCATGATGCGCGTGGTCGGATCGTCGTCGCCGAAATGGCGGATCAACTCCTGATAATGTTCGATCACGATACGCTCGGCGATCAGATCCTGCTTGACCATCTCGACCAGATTGCCGCCATTGCCATATTCCGTCGCTGAGCGCGTGGCCAACCCTTCGGGGTTGAAGTTTGGCACCCCGCCAAGCTGATCAATCCGTTGCGCTGCCGCCAACATGTGCTTGCGTTCGGACGCCGCATGTTCGGCAAACTCGCGGCCCACGCTCTCGCTGGTCAGGCCCTCGACCGAAATGGAATGCATGGTGTAGCGCAGGACACAGACGAGTTCGGTTGCGACGACCGCCTGAAGAAGCTCGATGGTCTTCTTTACGTCCCCTTTATAGGACGGCATCACCGCACCGGCGTCGAGAGATTTCTGCGCCCGCTCGCGCAGCACCTGCACATCGGTGAGGAAGGCGTTCTTCGTATCGATGCTCATGGCTGGTTTCCTTTTGACTGAAGCCATGAATTCGAAACGTCGGAACAGCGAAAGGTTGCATACGGATTCGACTAAATCCTTATTTACAAATGCTTATTATTAATGAGGAAAATGACTGGTCAGGTCTTGATTCGTGGTTCTTGCGACAACCAATTTCCTGAGAGCGGGCGGGTATCGCAGCGCGGTCGGAATCGGTTCATCGCGCAACGACTTCTCCCGATTCAGGCAGATGTCCGGTGGCAGGTGATTGGAGGCCCGTCCGATTCGGTTCGCTGGATTTTTCGGGTGACGGTGGGCTTTTTTGCCTCGTTCCCGCTATCCGTTCGGTCGCCTCCTGATCTGCTTCGTGGGAACCCTATCGTTGCATAAGGGTTTATGGGCTGCAGGTGTTTGAAGCGGAGTGGACGTGCAGGCAAGCGGGCGCGCGAAAGCAGGCATGATGTTGCGCGCAGGTGGATGCGCGGCATTTCTGGCTGTACTGTATCCAGTGCTGGCGGGCGGATGGACTGGAACCGCGTTCATCTGTGTAGCCATTCTGTTGCCACCTCTGTTCTTGTTTCAGGTTCGCCTGGGTAGCTCGCGGACTGAAGCCCTGGCTTTGCGCTGGAGCTGGATCCGCCACCTTGGACCGGTCCTGATGTCGCTTCTGATCGAAAGCGGCCGGGTTGCGTGCGCATTGCTTCGGGTGCGGCCGGGTCGGCCCGCCGGGCGGACGACCACGGAAAGATTTGAGCCGGAGGGGCGGGACGATGCACAGCGACGCGGGCATCGGGCAGCAGCTGAAATGATCGGGTCTGCTTCGCCGAACGGGATCATCCTCTCGATCGCCGGGGATGAGCGAAGCTGCGATGTGCATCGTCTGTTGCCGTCGCGGACCCCAGGACCCGCAGGGTGGCCTGCGTGAACGTCTGGACCAGTGCGATCGTGGGGTTGCTCCTGCCCTTGGGACTGACTGTGCTGGCGGCCTGGCGCGGACGGTCGGAACGTCGTTTCGCTGCCATGCAGATGGCGAGCTTTCTCAGTGCGGCGATCCTCGTGCTGGTGACGTTCGCGCAGGGGGAGCCCAGTTTCATGGATTTGCCGCTGGCCCTTGTGCTGCTCGGTCTGCCGGGGTCGTTACTGATCGCGTCGTTCTACGATCGTTTTCTATGAGCGCCATTCTGCTTGACGGGGCGCTGGGTCTGCTTGTGATCGTCGCGTGGGTGGCGGTGCTCGGGTTCCTGCGCCTGCCCGAGACACTTGATGCGTTGCATGCGGCGGCCCTGCTCAATGTTGCCGGATCGGCCTCGCTGATCATGGTCTGCGTGATTGCGGACGGGCTGTCGGCGCGGACTATCAAGCTCGTCCTGATAGCGCTGCTGCTGGTATTCGGCGGGGCGGTCGTGTCGCAGATGATCGGGCGGGCGCATCTCCATCGTGCAGCCGAGGAAGAGCGACCATGATCGTCCCGCTTCTTATCCTGCTGGCGATCATAAGTGGGAGTGCTGTCGTACTGGTACGTGCGCCAAGGCAGCAGATTGTCGCGCTGGGCGTCAATGGGCTCGTGCTGGCCTTGCTGTTCGCGGTCCTGCTTGCGCCTGACGTGGCGCTGGCCGAAATCGTGGTGGGAGCTGCCATTACACCGCTGCTGTTCCTGGTCACTCTGTCCAGCATGCGGATGGACCGACGTCGGGAGCCTGAGGCATGAATGCGGTGGATGTTTCGTCCCGGGAAGCGCAGGCCACGATCGCACGCCGCGCCAGCGTCCTGCGCGGGGCTTTCGCAGCCCTCGCGGTTGCGCTGGTCGTCGCCGCATGGCCGGTCATGCGGGCGATGCCGCAATTTGGCGCGCATCCACTCATCTATGGTGACCGGGTGAATGCAATTGGGCCGGCCGAACGACATATCACCAACATGGTCAGCGCCATCAATTTCGATATTCGCGGTCTTGATACGCTGGGCGAGGAGTTCATGCTGCTGTGCACGGTTACCGGGGGCACGATTCTGCTGCGCGGCGGGCGCGGGGAGGATAGGAGAGCGCAGCCAGGCTGCGTCAGAGGACGCGCCAATCATCGGCCTCCGGACTCCTTGCGGTTGCTGTGTCGGATGCTGGCACCGCTGACCATGGTGTTCGGGCTCTATCTTGCGATCAATGCGGTGCTGACGCCCGGTGGGGGATTCCAGGGCGGCGTCGTGATCGCCAGTGCGCTGTTGCTGATCTATCTTGCTGAGGGATATGCCGGCTGGCGGGATGCACTGGGGGGCGAATTCTTCGATGCGATGGAGGGGTTGGGCGCTGCCCTTTATGCACTATGCGGTTTTGCGGCGATGGGGCTTGGTCGGCCCTATCTGGCTGTATTCCTGCCTCTCGGGAGCCTGAAGAGCACATTCTCCGGCGGCTCGATGCTGATCGTTAATCTGGGCGTGACTCTGGCGGTGGCGGGCGGGTTCGCGACCCTCCTGATCGAGTTCATGGAGGAAACACGGGCGCTGAATCCGGGCGACGACGCGGATGGGTGAGGCATTGTCGCTGCTGCCATGGATCGGTGTCGTCTGGTTGTTCGGGATCGGGCTCTACGGGATCGTCACTTCGCGGCATTTCGTCCATCTGACCGGCTGCCTCGCGGCCATCCAGTCGTCGAGCTATCTGCTGCTGCTGGCCATCGGCTATCGCTATGGGGCGGTCGCGCCGATTTTCTACGATAAGAAGCCGGGCACGCAGGCGGTTGATCCTGTGGTGCAGGCGCTGGTGCTGACCGATGTGGTGATCGGAGCCACCGTCAGCGCGCTTCTGCTGGCGCTCATCCTGCAACTGCACAAGCATGCCGGAACCGTCGATCCGCAGGCCATGCGCCCGATGGGAAGGGCAGGTGTAGCTGATGGCCGCCAGCGAAGAGGCGGGCGGGTAGGATGAATTCGGTTTTCGCTGATCCCGCCGCCTGGCCGATCTGTATTGTGGCCGGTCTGCTGACGCTTGCAGGGGTGTTGCTTGCTGGAGCGAAGATCGTGCCGACGCTGCTCAGCGATATCGTGACACTCGCGGCGACCGCGATCGCCGGCGGTATGGCGGCGGTGCTCGCGATGCGGATCGGAGACCATCCGGCACTCTACTGGATGGGGGGCTGGACGCCGCGTCAGGGACAGGCGATCGGGATCGCATTTCTGGCCGATCGTGCGGGCGCCGGGGCGACTGCCTTCGCGGGTCTGATGTTTACTGTGGCGATCTGGTTTGCGCGTGGGCATTTTGCCGGCGCACGCAATCATTTCCATGTCCTCATGCTGCTGTTCCTGGCGTCCCAGTGCGGTTTTTTCTTCGCGCATGATCTGTTCGACATGTTCGTCTGGTTTGAGATGATGAGCGTGGCGGGCTTTGCGTTGACGGGTTATGCGTTGCGAAGCCCCTCTCTGGACGGGGCGCTGAACTTCACCATCCTGAACACGATCGGCGCCTATCTGATTCTGATGGGGATAGCGCTAGCTTACGCACGCGCGAATGCGCTCGATTTCTCGGCCGTTCGGGCGATCGCACAGGGGCAGCCGGACGATCCGTTGCTGATCGCTGCGTTCGTGCTCATTACGACCGGATTTCTGACCAAGGCCGCGCAGGTGCCGTTTCATTTCTGGCTGCCGGACGCCCACGCGGTCGCACCCAGCCCGGTTTCGGCGATTTTTTCCGGGATCATGGTGTCGGTCGGCCTGTTCGGCGTCGCGCGGATGGTCTGGGAGGTGTTCGCGCCGTGCCCGGTCGTGCGTCATCTTGTTCATGTCGGCCTGATGTCGCTGGGCTGCGGCAGCGCGGTCATGGGCGCGGTGATGGCCCTGATGCAGCGCCATGTGAAACGGATGCTGGCATTTTCCACTGTTTCGCATGTGGGCGTTGCGCTGATTGGGGTCGGACTGCTCGGCCAGCAGGGCCTGGGCGGAAGTCTGCTGTATCTGGCGGGTCATGGGCTGATCAAGGCAGTGCTGTTCATGATTGCGGGCATCATGCTTTCCACGCTGGGTGGCATCGATGAGATCGGGCTGCGCGGAGCGGGGCGGCCGATCTGGCCGGCGGGCATCGTGATGGGGGCCTGCGCGCTGGTGCTGGCGGGAATTCCGATCGGGCCATTGGATGCGGGCGCGCAGATGATGGACGCGCAGGCGCGGAGCAGCGGGTTGCATGGCTTGACGCTGGTCATTGGTTTCGCGGGGGCCCTGACGGGAGGCGCCGTGCTCCGGGTGACAGGCCGGGTGTTCTTCAATCTGGGACCGACGTCGGGGGAGGAGGATGCAGCCCCTACCGACGACGAACGCGAACATGCAAACAGGCCGTTTGCGGCGCAGCTTGTTCCTGTCCTGGCGTTGCTTGCGGTGTGGGTGCTTTTCGGGATCGTATTCGCCTCGGGGGCCGAGGATTTTGCGCTCGCCGCGGCCCGTGACATGACACTTGATGCGGATTTCTTTCCGCGGCGGGGCCTGCCCCATGTGACGCCCGTCCTGCCGTGGCTGCCGGCGCTGATCGCGATGGCGATTGCAAGCGCTGATCTCAATCGCCATCATATCCCTGATGCGGTCTATGGCGCTTTTGCGGGCGCAAGCCGGCCTGCGTTCCGTATGTTGCAGGCGATCCATGATGGTGTGATCGGGGAGTATGTGCTGTGGATGATGGCGGGGCTCGTGTTTCTTGCAGGGATAGCGATCCTTGGATGCTAGCGATCGGAGGTCATTGCAGGTGATTGCGCGCTGATCGTTGGAACGATCGTATTGTCCCGATCGCATCCATATCGAGGTTGAAGGAGAGCCGTTCGATCTTTTATGCTTGGAACATGCTGTATTCTGCCCCCTCCGACATTTGTCGATGAACCGAGAGCAGCGCTCCCTCTTCGGTCTCGCAGGTGTCATTGCCCTTACATTTGCCACCGAAATGAACGAGCAGGTTTCGGCTCAGGCCCTGCCGGACATTGCAGGGGCGCTGGGACTCAGCCGCGATCCGCAGCGCTGGTTCTCCAGCCTCTATATAACCGCTGAAATCGTTGGGATGTCGGTATCACCCTGGCTGGCCGTAACCCTGACACTGCGTCGTTTTTCACTGGCGGTTCCCTGGCTGGCCATGCTGTCCTCCAGCTTGATCCCGTTTACAGGAAACCTGACTCTTCTTTATGGTCTAAGGATTTTCCAGGGGCTATCTGGCGGCTTTACCGTTCCTCTCCTGATGACGACGGCCCTGCGTGTCTTGCCGCCGCCCATCCGGCTTTACGGGCTGGCTGCCTATGCCATGACAGCCACCTTTTTTCCCAGCCTCAGCACCACCTTTGCCGGCCTATGGACCGATCTGGTCAATTGGCGCTTCGTCTTCTGGCAATCCATCCCGCTCTGCACGATTTCCTTCGTCCTGCTCTGGTACGGCATGCCCGTTGAGCCACCCAGGCATGAACGATTCTGGCGCTTTGACTGGCAAGGATTTGTTCTTGTTCTGGTCGGAATGGGCGCATTTTCGACAATGCTGCAGATGGGTGACTGGATGGACTGGTTCAACAGTCCGGCCATTTGTGTCATGGTTCTGCTGAGCGTCGTCTGCATTCCGCTTTTTGTTCTGAATGAGTGGTTCCATCCTCTTCCACTGTTCAAATTCCAGCTTCTGAAGCGGCGGAACTTCGCCTATGGTGCCAGTACCCTGCTGATATTTATGATCATCTCGTTATCGTCCTCTACATTGCCCGCGGATTTCCTTCGCGAAACATCTGGATACCGGCCGGAACAAATCTATCCCGTCACCCTGGAAATCGCGGCGACGCAAATCGTCATGCTGCCCTTCATGGCTGTGCTGCTGAATCAGAAATGGGTGGATTCCCGTATCGTCAGTTTTATTGGCATGACCTTTATCCTTGTGGCCTGCATTGGCGATTTTTTTATTACATCAAACTGGGTACGCGATCAGTTTTATCTTTGGCAGGCCTTTCAGGGCGTCGGCAATGCCATGATTGTCATGCCTTTGCTCATGATGTCCACCAACACCCTCGTTCCTGAAGAGGGGCCGTTCGCCTCCGCCATGGTCAATACACCCCGTGCCGTGGCGGAAGCCGTTGGCATCTGGCTGATCCAGCTCATGCATCGTGAGCGTGGCTCGCTGCATTCCGATCGGATCACCGACCGGCTGGGGCAGGAGCGGTTCCAGCTCATCCAGGGGGCAAATCCCATGCTTCAGCATCCGGCCCCGTTGATGCCGGATGGCCTGCCGGCCTCTCCCGGGGGCATGGCCGCCCTGCATGCGCAGGTCACCAGACAGACCGCGACCCTGACCTACAGCGACGACTGGCTCGTCATGGCCTGCATCGTCTTGTTCCTGATGATATGGGTTTCCGTGCTTCCCGTTCGAACCTATCCGCCCCGTATCGTATTCAAATCGAAATAACCGGCGAACGTTCGCCTCAGCCGTTCCTCCGGGGCAAGAAGGATATACCGCAGAATGGCGGATGATGACCAAACGCCAGACCAGGATGGCAAGGATACCAGACAGCGGAACAGCAACCCCGTCATGCGCTGGCTCTTCATCGGTGCGGGCGCCGTCATCCTCATTTTCGTCGCTGTCGTGCTTGCCATCATTTTTGTGCCGGCACGCTATGTCTGGACCGATGACGCATACGTCACCGCCCATTACACCGTCGTCGCGCCGCGTATTTCGGGACAGGTCGTCGCCGTCGACGTCACGGACAACCAGTCCGTCAAAGCCGGACAGGTTCTGGTGGAACTGGACCCGCGAGACGAGCAGACGGCGCTGGCCCAGGCCCGGGCAACCCTTGAGCGGGACCGGTCCCTTGTGCAGGATGCCGCCAGTGCTGTCACGCGCCAGCCGTCGATCATTGATGAAAGTGTCGGAGAAGCCGCCCGCATCGGCGCGCAGCTCGTCTTCGCCCGCCAGAATGCCCAGCGATATACCAACCTCGCGAAAACCGGCGCGGGATCGACCCAGGAAAATCAGCAATCTGCCGCAACGCTGCGGGAGATGGAGGCGACCCTCCAGTCGCTAGAAGCCCGCATTGCCGCGGCCCGTGCGCAACTTCCGATCCTTCAGGCGCGCCACAGAGCCGCAGAGGCCACCGTGGAACTCGATCGGGCCCAGGTCCATCAGGCCGAACTCAACCTGTCCTATACCAAGGTCCGCGCCCTTGAAGACGGCATGATCGGCGAACGCAGCGTTCAGACCGGTAATTACGTTTCCCCTGGTGCGGCCCTGATGGCGCTTGTCCCGCTGGACCGGATCTGGATCCGCGCCAACTATCGCGAACTGGCCTTGCATCACATGCGCCCTGGCCAGCCCGTCAAGATCCATGTCGACGCCTACGACACCACCCTGGATGGCATTGTGGATAGTATCCCGCCTGCCTCCGGAGCGGTCTTCGCCCCGATCGCACCGGAAAATGCTACCGGCAACTTCACCAAGATTGTCCAACGCCTGCCCGTGAAGATTATCCTTGCTCCCAAACAGCCTCTGGCGAGGCTACTCCGTCTCGGTCTTTCCGTCGAAACGACGGTCGACACCGGCCTCGCCGATGTTGCGGCGGACCAGGAGCACGAAACGGCTACGACCGTGACGGGCCATGGGAGCGCGCGCCCATGAAAAAAGGGGCGTTTCTTCTTGCGACAACATGTATCCTTCCGCTGGCTGCCGTCATGGGGTGTACAGTCGGTCCGGATTTCCGACGCCCTCATATGGCGACGCCGCCACGCTGGGGCTATGAGCCGAAGACCGGTAGTCAGACTTATGCTGGCGCCATCGACACCCGCTGGTGGCGCAGCTTCGATGATCCGGAACTGACGGGTCTGGTGGACCGTCTCGGTCGGCAGAATCTCGACCTTCAGATCGCAGCCCATCGGATCCGTGAAGCACGGTCGCAAATGAAAGCGGCTGCCGCTGCCGGGCTTCCGCAGGCCAACTGGTCCGGGTCATACGCCTATCGACAGCTCAGCACGCAGGGGATTTTCTCGTTGGCCGAACCACGCCCCGACGCCAGCATGAACTTCAACCTGTATGACAATGTCCTGAGCAGCAGCTGGGACCTGGATCTGTTTGGCGGCATCCGTCGTGGGGTCGAAGCCCGGCGTGCCAATCAGGCTGCCGCCGTGGCCGCGCGCCGCGCCGCTGCCCTGGCCGCCGTCAGTGACCTCGCAACGAGCTATATGCAGCTCCGCGGTGTGCAGGCACAGCGGGCGATCCTGCGGTCCAACATTGTTCTGGCCGAGACGAATCTGAAACTTGTGCGGGACCGTTTCGCCAACGGGGTCGCGACGAAGCTGGATGTCTCGCAGGCGGCGGCCCAGATGGCCAGCATGAAATCGGGGCTGCCTGATCTTGAAAGCGGGGAAGCCGCCCTGATCAACGCCATCGGCCTGCTGCTATCCGAGCCACCGCGCGCGCTGGAAGCCGAGCTCGAGAAACCGGCGGCCCAGCCACCACTACCTGCCAGCGTTCCCGTCGGCCTGCCTTCGGACCTGACGCGGCGTCGCCCGGACGTGCTGGAAGCCGAGGCGCGGCTGCATGCCGCGACGGCGGAAGTCGGGAGCGCGACCGCTGCCTTCTATCCGGATATTACGCTTGCCGGAAACATGGGCACGGAATCCTTCGCGGCCTCGGATTTCTTTGCGCTGCCTGCCAAGCAGTTCAGCGTCGGCCCCACGCTGAACGTGCCGGTCTTTCAGGGCGGGCGGCTGATTGCCACGCTCCAGTTCCGCAAGGAGGCCCAGCAGGAGGCTTTCCTGACGTGGCGCCATACGCTCCTGAACGCATGGCGGGAGGTCGATGATGCCATGACCGCCTATGCCAGATCCCAATCCAGTCATACCCTGACCGGACAGGCTCTTCTGCAGAACCGTGCCGCCTATACCGCCGCGACACAGCGTTACAGCCAGGGTGCGACGGATTATCTGAACGTCGTCGCAACCCATGCGGCACTGCTGTCCACCCAGTCCGCCCTTGCGGCGATCCAGACGCGCTCCGAGACCACGCTTGTGTCTCTTTATCGTGCCCTTGGTGGGGGCTGGGATTATGCCGAGGTCGCTTCGAGTGTGAACCCGTAGGGTTCGTTGGCGTCGACGCCGGGGAAGAGGCTGCCATTTCTTCTGCCAGATGGCAGAGGCCCTGCGGGATCAGGTATTTTGAGCATCGGAGCGGAGCGGCCTTGATGGCCGCCCGCCGCGAAGCGCGGAAAATGCGCGTCGGATCGCCGTCAGCGCATTTTCGTCCGGCTTCTTCTCAGGCCATGATGAAATCGGCCTGTGCGCGCAGCTTGTGTATTGTCTGTGGCAGCTGTTCCTGCAGCGCCTGAAGGGTGGCGGATTTCGTCAGACCGGTCTGCGAGGCGAAATTGTCGAGGACATCGTCCGGTACCAGAGCGGCTACGGTCCCTGCGGACGTTTCGTGCGGCAGACTTTCCGCCAGCCACTCCTGCACTTCCGATTCGACGCCGGCGTTTTTCGCACGGGCCGTCAAACCGTCCTTCCCGATTGAAATGAGATATGTGCCAAGGAGACTGGTCAGTCCCGAATGGTCGCCGGCGGCACCCGTCATGATATCGGAAATTTTGCTGATGGTATCGGTTGAAATGGATGTCTTGTCGTTGGTCATGCTGACCTCCTGCGGTTGTGGATTGTTCAGGAACGGATGGTGCCGGGGTAAGACCATTCCTGGTACGGCGGGAACCATTCCCTTGAATGTTTGCCGTCGACGTATGGCGGTGCGGGTGAGTGGATCACTTAATTCAGGCTTCCCGTCAGCACCGCGTTCGCAGTCACTTCCGGATGTCCCGCCGTGACCACGCCCACACAGCGGCTGTTCAGGGCCAGGCGGGCCACGAAATGAAAGGTTTCCAGATCGCCCTCGATCGTCACGTCATCGAAGGGTTCATGATAGCCTGCATATTCGAGCTTGCACCCGAACTGCTGCGTCCAGAACCAGGGGAGGAAACGGGAGGGCCTGGATTGTCCCGCGATCGTACGGGCAGCCTGCCGGCCCTGAACCTCTGCGGAGCGCCAATGCTCGATCCGGACGCGGCTGTCGCCGTGCGTGATGCGTGCACAATCGCCGGCGACATAGATGCCGGGCAATGCCTGCATTCCGTCGTCGACATCGATGCCGCCATCCTGGGCCGCCAGTGCCGTCGCGAAGTCGGTCGCGGGCTGCACGCCGATACCCGCCAGCATGACGTCCGCATCCAAATGGGTGCCGTCGTCAAGCCAGATCCTCTCTACACGCTCGTCTCCCTCTATCCGGGCGATCCGGCGCCCGCCACGATAGACCACGCCATTTTCCTCATGAAGACGACGCAAGCGATGACCGATCTCGCGGCCGAATATTTTCGCGAACGGGATATCGTCCGGCGCGATGATCGTGACCTGCATGCCCCGGGACTTCAGGGATGCGGCGGCCTCCATGCCAATGAAACTGCCGCCGCTGATCACGACATGCCCCTTCGCCGGGCAGGCTGCGAGCATTCGCTGTGTGTCGGCTGTCTGCCGAAGCGTGAATACGCCCTGCAGATCGGCACCGGGCACGTCCAGGCGGCGGGGAATGGAGCCGGGTGCAAGCAGTACATGATCGGCGGTCAGCACCCGCCCGTCCGCCAACGTAATGGCACGCGACGGCGCATCCAGTGCCACGACCTGCCCGACGAGGCGATCGATACCGTGGTCGGTCCAGAAGTCGTCCGGACGCAGGGAGGGGGGCGTGTCGTCCTGGGCCTTGCCCGCCAGCACGGCCTTGGTCAGCGCAGTGCGGTCATACGGCGCTGCATTCTGCATGTCGACCATGGTAATCGGACCGGCAAAGCCGAATTCACGCAGGGAGACGGCCGCGGCGACGCCGGCGGCCCCGGCTCCAACGACCAGGACGTTCTGTGCCTGCCCTCTTGCTGTCCCGGACGAGAGCGAGCGTGCGCCTAGGGAAACATATACGCGACCGTCGCGGATTTCAGTCGGATATGAAGCCAGGGGATCAAGGGCAAGGGGCTCAAGAAGACCTCCATCCTCGACGGAAAAGATTGCCTTGTGCCATGGGCAGACCAGTCGGTCGTCACATACGACACCCTTTTCCAGCGGCGCACCCTTATGCGGGCACTCCGCGGCAAGGGCACGCACCAGCCCGTTCCCGCGTCGAATCAGGAGCACCGGACGACCCGCGACCTCCATACGGTATGCGATGGCGGGATCGAGGTCGACAAAGGCCGCGACGTCATGCCACGGTGCGTCAGAGGGATGTGGGCCATCTTGCGTCACTGCATATTCTCCGTATTCTCGCGAAACAGAACGTCAGGGCAAGCCGGCATTACGGCAGTCCGACCCCGCCATTCACACCGACTACCTGGCCGGTCATGTAGCTGGACTCGGTGGAGGCCAGTTGCACGTAGATGGGCGCGATTTCCACCGGCTGTCCGGGGCGGCCTATCGGCACGTCACCGCCCAGTTTCTCGACATTTTCCGCCGTTTGGCCGCCACTGACCTGCAGCGCGGTCCAGAACGGGCCGGGTGCGATTGCATTGACCCTGATACCGCGCCCGACAAGCTGCTTCGCCAATCCCTTGGCAAAATTGGCGATGCCTGCCTTCGTGATGGAATAATCAAGAATATTGACCGATGGATTATAGGCATTCGTCGAGGAGGTGAATATGATGGCTGATCCGGGCTTCATATGCGGGATTGCCGCCTTGGTCAGCCAGAAGAGGGCATAGAGATTGGTCTTGAGCGTCCAGTCGAAATCTTCGGTGCTGACATCCAGTATATCGTCATGCGTGTGCTGCCGGCCGGCACAATTCACGAAGATATCGAGGCCGCCCAGTTCGACCGCTGCGCGGGAGACGAGGTCGCGGCAGAAAGATTCGTTCCGGATATCGCCTGGCAGGCCAACGAACTTGCGGCCCGCCTGCTGCACCAGCCCCTGGACGTCCCGCGCATCGCTTTCCTCCTGCGGGAGGTAGTTGATGGCGACGTCCGCGCCTTCTCGCGCATAGGCAATCGCGGCGGCGCGACCCAGGCCGGAATCTCCGCCGGTGATCAAGGCCTTCCGTCCGGCAAGGCGTCCACTGCCACGATAGCTGTGCTCCCCATGGTCGGGGCGCGGGTCCATCTTCGATGCCAATCCGGGCCACGGCTGGGGTTGCGCCCTGAATGGCGGGTGCGGAAAAAGCTGCCGAGGGTCAGAAAGAGGAATGGCGGTGGCGGCGGGTGCGTCAGCGGCCACCGCACGCTGAGTGAAGCTCGACGCACCGGCCATGGCAGCAATGCCTGCGGCCTGAATCAACCGGCGGCGTGATGAGTCATGGTTCGGGTTTCTGCTGTCGTCGGTCATCGGCATTCCTTTCGTCCTGGGGAAATCGCCACGTGACGGCACGATTTTACCGTCCGGACAAGCGACATTCGCCTCCGAAGTTCTTCCGGAGGATGATGCGGGGGAAATCCGGCTGCGGGTGCATATGCCCGGCGGCCGCCCCTGAATTGGCACTGTTTTGCATACGCAGGTCATGGACATTCGTTCCGGACGAAATGGCAATACCGCCATGTGTCAGGTGGGAGGCGGCGCTCTCTCACCGGGTTCCGGGAGCGGACTGCCGCCCAGGGGCCTGCTGGAAGCGCTCATCCAGGGAGCGAACAGAAAAAGAAGGCCACCTGAACGGCATTCGTTCCTTCGATGTCCTGGCCGATCTCGAACGGGGCAGGCTGGAAGCGTTCTTGGCGGAGATCGCGGGGCGCGGTGCCGAGGCCATAGGTTTGCCTGGTCTCGCCCTGGGCACGACCAGAAATGTCGGCCCGAGCGACGCCCTGTGCATGCCCGCTGGCCTGCCGACCGGCATCTTCAGCATGGCGGCATGCTGATGACCCCGGCCGGACTGGTTTTCATGGGCGCCACCGTCGACGAGGCGTTCCGTGTCCTTGATGGCCGGAATGGGAACATCCTCTATGAAAACGAACTCGATGCCGGCGGCAACGCAACCCCGATGACCTATATGGGAAAGAACGGGCGGCAATACGTGGTAGCTGGGGCAGGCGGCCATGGTGGCCTCCAGACCCGGAACGGCGACGCGGTCGTGGCCTTCGCCTTGCCGCGACAGGGCAGGTGAACATCCTGCGGGGCGCTTTCCCATGCAACGTCTTGCCTTGCCCAACGTCTTGATAGAATGGGCGATGGGGGTATGACGGCTGACCGTCGTTCGCTCTTGCCGGTATCAGCCGAAGGATTGGCACAAGATGAATGATGCAGCCATTGCATGGGGAAGCGCCGGTGTACCGAATCCGCCAGCACCGTATCCGCCGGAACGGCCGGCGCCTCCTCCGCCATCGGACCGGCCGCCCCCGATGCCTGAAAATCCTGGAAATCCGTTAAACTGAGAAATGACATCTCAGGAAATGGTCCGAATTCTCGGGGAACGTGGACGTCCACCCGATTCAATCCGGGTATCATGCTATGCGGCTTCCGTCCGTGGAGGAGCCACAGGACGGTGACCTGCGCGGCGTGATGCCTGAGTTCCCTCCCTGATGCTGCCTGTGTCCCTGACACAGACCGTCACGATGAGGCGCCGATAAAGCTCCCAACAAGGGGGCGGCCATGCCAACAGCGTTCGGCGCGGGCGAAATGCAGAGACGACGAGGATTCATGACGCGCCATGAGACGGAAAATGTCCGCCGTCGGGACGATGTGGTCCTGGACGGACTCAGCTTCATGCTGGCCGATGTCCAGGACAATCTGGGTGCCTTTCTGACCGGTCTTCTTGCGGCGTACGGGTGGCCGTCGGCCAATATCGGGATGACGATCGCAGCCGGTGGGGCCGGGGCGGTGACCGCGCGCCTGCTGGGTGGCTGGGCGCTCGACCGCCTGTCTTGCCGTAGGGCGCTCCTGGCGGGCTGCTGCGTCGTGACGGCACTGTCGGTCGCGATTGCAGCCTTGTTCCCGGGCTTCTGGCAGATCGCCTGTGTCCACTTTCTGGCCGGAGGAGCAGGAGCGCTGTTCTCACCCCTGCTGGCGGCAATCAGTCGCCAGACCGCCGGCGATGGCGGTTACATGGCGCGCATGGGGCGCAATGAATCCTTCAACCATATGGGCAATGCCTTGATTGCATGCCTCATGAGCGTGGCGGGCAGCACGGCGGGGCCGCTCGCTCCCCTGTGGGCCATTGGCGGCCTCGCAGCCGTCAGTCTGCTTCTGGTGGGCGGGCTGACACGCCGCGCGGATGCAGGAGAGCAGACATCGCCCGGTTCCGCACCCCGTATCGCAAAAGGGCGACAGGTCGTGCATGCTCTGAGCGATCCGCGTCTGCTTGTCTTTCTGACCTGCTATCTGCTGTTCAACCTGGCGAATGGTGCGACCGTCCCGCTTATGATCGAACGGCAGGCTGTCTACCATTTCGGGGACGTATCTTCCATGACCGCCCTGTGTATCGTCGTCGCCCAGGCCACCATGGTGCCGGTGGCGTTCCTGGTGGGGCGGTCAGCTGGACATTGGCCGCGCAAGCCGCCATTTCTTGCCGCGCTGGCGATGCAGCCGTTGCGCGACCTTCTGATTATCCGTAGCGCCGGCTGGCCGATGATGTGTCTGGCCCAGATCCTGGACGGTCTGTCCTCGGGCATCATTCTCGTGCTCTTCTACGCCATCCTGTCGGATCTGGCGTCGAACGGCGGGCGACGGAACCTTCTGATCGGGGTCGGGCTCGCGGCCGGTACCGTGGGCGCCCTGCTTTCGAATTTCGCCGGAGGTCTGCTGACGTCCGCTTACGGTTTCAATACGGCATTCCTGGCCCTGGCGGGAAGTGGGGCCGCCGTGTTTTTCCTGTTCCTGTCTGCGATGCCGGAGACCCTCGAGATCCGGCGCGCCTCGGCGCGCCGGGCCGCCCTGACGGGGGCAAGTTAGAAGCGGCTTTTCTGCAGATTCTGCCGACGGTGCGCCCTGCCACCCCTCGGTGTAAGGCGTAGCCGGACAGGGTGCGATCGGGTTCGAAAAATTTCCGGTTTTGCCGCTACTGGGGGTTGCGATCGGATTTCAGGGCCGGGGGTGTCAGTATCCGATCCGCCTCATGTTCGCCCCGGGACACGCTCAGAGACGAGGGCGACGGAGGTGTTTTCGCGGGTGGAGGATTGTTCCCCTGCTTTTGGCCACCTGAAGAATTGTCTGGCTTATGTCTATAGGCCCTGGAGGGGTGGGAAGACGGGCTCTGACCGATCGTGCCGATCTGGGAGGGTGGGGACGACTGAGCCCACGCTGTGCCGCTTCCCGCGAGTAGGGTGGCCGAAAGGGAGAGGATGAGAAACGTGCGCATGGCTGTTCTCCTTACCTGTGTTCGAATGCCGGGTCAGTCGATGTTAACCCCCGTTTGCGCGACGGGTTCAGCCTTTCGAGAGCCTTTTCATGATTTCATTCGCCGGTTGCGCATGAAACCCGCGGTGCGGCCGCGATATTGCGGGTGTCATCTTTATTGCGGGTGTCATCTTTCCATAAGTCACGTTCTTCGCCCATGACAGAGGAAACTTTCCTCCCGATTTCATTATTTTATCATTGATCTTCTATGTGGGGAGGACATCCTATGGATCTGGAAATTCGTGATCGTCTCGCTTTGATTACTGGCGGGGATTCCGGTATCGGCTTTTCCACCGCGCAACGCTTGTTGCGCGAGGGCGTGCGGGTTGCGTTGAGCGACAGGGAGGCGGCGCCCCTGCAGGCCGCCGTCGCGGAACTCTCGCAATTTGGAGAAGTTCGGGGATTTACGGCCGACCTGACGGACGAGCGACAGGTGCAGGGACTTCACGCCCAGATAACAGCGGAGATGGGCAATCCGGACATCGTCATATCGGCGGCAGGAATAACAGGCCCGACCGGCCTTTTTCACGAATTGACCGAAAGGGATTGGAAGCTGGTTCTGGACGTCAATTTTCTGAGCGCCGTCCGCGTGGCGCATGCCTTCATCCCCGCGATGCAGAAGGCAGGATGGGGGCGCGTCCTTTTCGTGGCCTCGGAAGATGCAGTGCAGCCGTATGTGGATGAACTGCCCTACTGCGCGTCCAAGGCGGCGATTCTCAGTCTTGCCAAGGGTCTTTCAAATACCTATGGCCAGTACGGAATTACAGTCAATACGGTATCGCCGGCCTTTATTGCCACACCTATGACGGACGCGATGATGGAAAAGCGTTCGGCGCGAGATAAGGTGTCTTTCGATGACGCAATAAAGACATTTCTTGAGCAAGAGCGTCCGATGATGGTTGTCAGACGTCGTGGGCGGGCAGAGGAAGTGGCTGCTGCAATCGCATATCTGGTATCGGGGCAGGCCGGATTCACCACCGGAGCGGTCGTTCGCGTGGATGGCGGTTCGGTCGGTACCATGGTCTGATCTTGCGGGCTTGCCTGTTGGCGGTCCGGCCGTCGGATTGTGCCGGATCGAAAACAGGATATGAGAGAATCGATCGCTTGATTCCCCCAGGTATAAATCGAGGCGGCGTCACGGGCTGGAGCATAAATGGTATCCGAAGGGCAGGGCAGGCCGGACGCCCTGCTCTTGCCCGCGCCGCCGGCGGATGCTTATGAACCGGGGGATATTGGCAGGTTCCGATGGCGGTGCCCGGTCGCGTGGAAAATCGCGTTGGCGATGGCGGCGGCTGTGCCGCACATTCCGATTTCGCCGACCCCCTTGACGCCTAACGGGCTGATTTCGGAATCCTTTTCTTCGACGAAAAGAACATCCATGTCTGGAATATCGGCATGGGCCGGGATGTGATACTCGGCGAAATTGTGGTTCATGAAACGGCCGACGCGCTCGTCCATCAGGGACTCTTCGTGCAGCGCCATTCCGGCGGCCATGACCATGGCGCCGCGTACCTGGCTGGCGGCCGTCTTCGGGTTCATGATGCGGCCGGCGGCCACGGCGTTGACAAGGCGTGTGATGCGCACGATGCCCAGTTCCTGATCCACGCGCACCTCGCAAAAGACCGCGCTATGCGTGAAACGTGCTTTTCGCATTTGGCTGATCGTTCCACGAAGGCCCGGTTTTGCGGTTTCCTCGACTTCGAGGGCATCCTGCCCTATGAGAGACAGGGCATCCTGGAAAGAGAGAACGATCTTCTGATTTTCGTTCATACCATGAAGGATGCCGTCCTCCAGCGTCAGATTGTCCTGCTCCAGTCCCTGTTTCACCCAGGCGGGGATATTCTTGCCCTTGGCAAGCGCCTTGAAGAGTTTTTCGCGCAGGATCTGGCAGGCAAGCCAGACGGCGGCGCCCGCGGAGGCTGCCGTCCATGAGCCGCCCTCCGTCGGGCATTCCGGCAATGTGGAATCTCCCAGTTCGATATCGATCCGGTCGATCGGCGTACTGAACGCTTCCGAGGCTGTCTGCGCCAGGATCGTGTAGGTACCGGTACCGATGTCGGAGGCGGCTGTGGCGATATGCAGGCGACCATCGGCAGTCAGGCGGGCACGCGCGGATGTGGGAGAGAACATGGCGTCCCAGATGCCGGTTGCCATGCCCCACCCGATGAGTTCGTTGCCGTCGCGTATGCTGCCTGGCGCCATGGGGCGGTCATGCCAGCCGAAATGTTGTGCCCCTTGCACCATCGCTTCCCGCAGGGCCTTGCTGGTCAGCGGCATGTCATGCATGGCATCGGTGTCGGAGTAGTTGTTCAGGCGGAACGTCAGCGGGTCCATGTTACAGGCATAGGCTATTTCATCGATCGCCATTTCGAAGAAATTGACGCCTGTTGTTGCGCCGGGTGCGCGCATGTCGCTGGAGGTGTAGGTATCTCGCGGCGCGATCGTGTAACCGGCCGTAGCATTCGGGCATTTGTAATTGATCAGGCCCCACACGACGATGTTTTCCATATTGTGCTCGAAGCGCGAGGTGTCGGTGACGCCTTCGACGATCATGGATTGCAACGTCCCGTCCGGACTGGCGCCAAGCGCGATATCCATGACGGCCTCGGGACGGAAGACATGCGTGAACATCTGCGGTCGCGTCAGGGTCACGCGCACCGACCGCTTCAGCATCTTCGCGCCGAGGGCGGCGAGAAAGACATTGTATTGTGCCCGCAGTCCGGAACCGAACGCACCGCCGACATAGGGATTGTGGACGCGCACCTTGTCTCCGGAGAGGGACAGGGCGCTGGTCAGGTAGGCCTGGACCGACTGGGGCCCCTGGGTCTTGTCCCAGACCGTGAATGTGCCGTCGTCTTCGACGATGACGGTTGTTGCGTGCATCTCCATCGGATTGTGGTGTTCAGGCGCAAGATGATAGCGTCCTTCGACCTTCACCGGGCTCAGGGCATAGGCTTCGGGGGCATTCCCCCGGGATTTGGGCGGCACATAATTGCTGCGCGTTTTCGAGGGCATATATTTCTGGTGCAGGGCGGCTTCGAAATCCGCGTTGTGTGGCCACCGCTCGTAATCGACTTCGACCAGCATTGCTGCTTCGCGTGCGGCCTCAAATGTCTCGGCGAAGACAATGGCAACGGGCTGTCCGTTGAAGCGGATTTCGGCGTCATGCAGCGGTCTGTAGGGGGAGCCGGGAACCCCCAGCCCATCCACGTAGGATTTTTCGAACAGGGCGGTGTGAGGCCGGTTGCGGTGGGTCATGATCTCGACCACGCCGGGGATCTTTCGTGCCTCGGTGTCGCGAAGGGCCGCGATCTGTCCGCGTGCGATAGGGCTATTGACAATGACGCCGTACAGCAGGCCAGGCGGATGCGGTTCGGCGGCGTATTTTGCCTGTCCGGTGACCTTCGCAAAGCCATCGATCCGGGAGACGGATTGCCCGATATTGGTGGATATGACGTTCATGGCCCGGCTCCTTCAGCGAATGGTCTTGTCTGTCTGGGATTGCGGCGTGCCGGCACTGGCTTGCCACAGCGCGCGTTCGATCACGCGGGGGGCGAGCCTGAGTTTGGCTGCGTTGTCGCGGTCCGGCATGGCGCCTTGCAGAAGGCGCTCGGCGACATCGCGGAACAGCGAATGTGAGGGGGGCTTGCCTTCCAGCAGCGCCTCGGCTGCCGGTACGCACCAGGGCTTCGTCCCCACGCCGCCAAGCGCGATGCGGCCGTGCCGGATGATGCCGTCCTCGATCTGCAGGCCGATGGCCGCCGAGACGATCGCAAAGGCAAAGGAGAGCCGGTCACGGATTTTGAGATAGGTATGGTGTGGTCCAAAGGACGCGGGGGGCAGGTCGATGGAGGTCACGATTTCGCCCGGTCGCAGGATGTTGTCGCGCCATGGCGTTTCGCCGGGCAGCCGATGATAGTCGCGTATGGGGACTGATCGTTCGCCTTCCGGTCCGGTGAGGTTGACCGTTGCCTTCAGGGCGGCGAGCGCGACGCACATGTCCGAGGGGAAGGTGGCGATACAGGCATCGCTGGTTCCCAGGATAGCCATGATCCGGTTGCGGCCGCCGCGCGCGGAACATCCCGTGCCGGGCGAGCGCTTGTTGCAGGGCATGTCGGGATCATAAAAGTAATGGCAGCGCGTTCTCTGGTTCAGATTGCCGCCATTGGTGGCCACGTTCCGGATCTGCGGACTGGCGCCAGCGAGAATGGCCGAGGCCAGAAGTGGGTAACGGTCGGCCACAAGCGGGTGGGCCGCGGTGTCGGCGTTGGTGGCGAGGGCGCCGAGACGAAGGCCGCCGTCAGGTTGCTCGTCGATATGGTGCATCCCGAGAGCTTTGAGGTCGGCCACATGGGCGGGACGTTCGACATCGGATTTCATGAGGTCGATCAGATTGGTCCCGCCTGCGAGGAAGCGCGTGTGTTCCGCACTGTGGCAGGCTTCATCGAGGGTGGCGGGACGGGAATAGGAGAAGCGTCTCATGCGGCTTCTCCCGTATGGTTCCGGTTCTGTTGGGCAACGACCTGTTCGATGGCGTCGACGATCCCGTTATAGGCGCCGCACCGGCAGAGATTGCCGCTCATGAATTCGCGGATCTCTTCGCGGGAATGAGTGTGGCCTTCTGCCAGGAGCGCGACGGCCGACATGATCTGTCCTGGGGTGCAATATCCGCACTGGAAGGCGTCGGCTTCGATGAATGCCTGCTGCATCGGGTGCAGTTGGCCGTTCGGGCTGAGTCCTTCGATGGTCGTGACCTCGGCGTCGGGGATCGAGACGGCAAGCACGAGGCAGCTTTTAACGCGTTTTCCGGCCACCAACACGGTGCATGCGCCGCATTGTCCGCGATCGCACCCTTTTTTTGTGCCCGTAAGATCAAGCCGTTCCCGGAGCAGGTCCAGAAGGGTGACGGATGGCGGCAGATCGGCAGCATAGGTTTTTCCGTTAATCTGCAGACGGCAGGGGATATCGGCGGAAACATCATTCATTGGGTCGCTCCGGTAGGCGGCATGGTCTTGAGGCTAAGAGGCTCAGTGCCTGCAGGTTGCGCTCTGTCATGCGAAAAGTGAGGGAAGAAGGCGGTTTTTCTTATCGGAACGCCCGGCGACCAGCCCTCGAAGCAGGAGGGAACCGGCCCGAATGCCCGGCGTTGGCCAAATGAAGCCGGGAGGAGACCCCGAAATGAACGTCAGTGAATTTCTCTGGAAACGCCTCCGGGAGTGGGGCCTCAGGCGTGCCTATGGCTATCCGGGTGATGGCGCTGGAGGCATCGATGTTGCGCTTCAGCGGGAAGTGGATGCAGGGAACGTCGAATATGTGCAGGTGCGCCACGAAGAGATGGCGGCGTTCATGGCAACGGCCCATGCCAAATTCACCGGGCAGGTGGGGCTGTGTTTCGCCACGTCGGGGCCCGGTGCGATTCACCTTCTGAACGGGCTTTATGATGCCAAGCTCGATCACGTGGGCGTTGTGGCGATCATGGGCCAGCAGGCACGGACGGCCATCGGGTCGAGCTATCAGCAGGAGGTCGATCTTCAATCGCTGTGCAAGGATGTGGCGTCTGAATACATCGTGACGGTGACCGAGCCGTCGCAGATGCGGCATGCCATCGATCGTGCCGTACGCATCGCGCGTGACAAACGATCGCCCACGGTCGTCATCGTGCCCAATGACCTGCAGGAGCTACCCTATTCAGACCCGCCGATGGCGCATGGGTCGACCCATACGGGCATTGGCACGACGATCGGCAGCAAAGTGCCTGAGGAAGCCGGTCTGCGCGCCGCGGCCGAGCTTCTCAACGCGGGCAAGAAGGTTGCGATCCTTGCGGGGGCGGGCGCCCTTGAGGCAACCGACGCGTTGCTGGAAGTCGCCGAAATCCTTGGGGCGGGGATCGCCAAGGCGCTTCTTGGAAAAGCCGCCGTTCCGGACGAGTTGCCATTCGTCACGGGTTCGATCGGCCTGCTGGGGACGAAACCCTCATGGGACCTCATGAAGGAGTGCGACACGTTCCTGATGGTGGGGTCGTCGTTTCCCTATAGCGAATTTCTGCCGAAGCCAGGTCAGGCACGCGGGGTGCAGATCGATATCAACGGCGCGAACCTTTCCCTGCGTTATCCCATGGACGTCAATCTCCAGGGCGACAGTGCCGCGACGCTACGGGCATTGATCCCACTGCTGCGGCGCAACAATGACAGGTCGTGGCGTACGCAGATCGAGAAGGAAGTCGCCGGGTGGTGGAAAGTGCTGGAAGCGCGGGCCATGAACGAGGCCAGGCCGCTCAACCCGCAGCGTGTGTTCTGGGAGCTTTCGCCGCGTCTGCCGGAGAACGCCATCATCACTGCTGATTCGGGTTCCGTCGCCAACTGGTACGCTCGGGATCTCAGGATGCGTCGGGGTATGAAGGCTTCTCTCTCCGGCGGTCTGGCTTCGCTTGGGGCGGGGACGCCTTATGCGATGGCGGGCAAGATGGCCTATCCGGAGCGCACCGTCATTGCCTGCATGGGCGACGGGGCCATGCAGATGAACGGTCTGAACGTCATGATCACGATTTCCAAATACTGGAAACAATGGTCCAACCCGAAGCTGATCGTTCTGGTGCTGAACAATCAGGATCTCAATCAGGTGACGTGGGAGGAGCGTATCCAACTCGGCGAGGGAAAGACGGTGTCGACGCAGTCGATTCCTGATTTTCCTTATCACAAATATGCAGAATTACTGGGTCTGAAGGGTATTTATGTTGACAATCCCGAGGGGGTCGCCGCCGCTTGGGAAGAAGCCCTGAGTGCCGACCGTCCGGTTATTCTGGAAGCACGTACCGACCCCAATGTGCCGCCTCTTCCGCCCCATATCACCCTGCAGCAGGCCAAGGCCTTTCTTTCCTCGCTCCCTACCGAGCCTGAGCGTGCCAGTGTCATTCTCAGTTCGGCCAAGGAAATGCTGGCTTCCATCCTGCCCTCCAGGAAATCGTGAGCCGTCCGGATTGCCAGATTGACGGCGTCACGGCGCAAGCTTTTACGCTTCCGACCGACGCCCCGGAAGCCGACGGCACGATGGCGTGGTCGGCCACGACGATCATCGTCGTGCATGTCACGGCCGGGGATTGCGTGGGCCTCGGCTACACCTATTCCGACGCCTCGGTGGCATGCTTGATCGAGGGGGCGCTGAAGCAGGTAATTGTCGGGAGCGATCCCTTGTCCCCGGCGAAGCTGTGGGATGCGCTTCACGCGGCCGTTCGCAATATGGGCCGTGCCGGCATCGCGGCCAATGCGATCTCTGCGGTTGACACGGCGGTATGGGACCTGAAGGCGAAGCTGCTGGATCTGCCGCTGGCCGTCCTGCTCGGAGCCAGACGAGAGAGCGTCGAGATTTACGGCAGTGGAGGTTTCACGACCTATTCCGACGCGCAGCTTGAGGAGCAACTCCGGGACTGGGTGCAACGGGGCGGGTGTCGTGCCGTCAAGATCAAGGTGGGCACCGATCAAGCCCGCGATCCGCATCGTCTCGACATCGCGCGCCGAGTCATAGGCGATGCGGCGCTCTTCATGGATGCCAATGGCGCTCTGGCCGTTACACAAGCCATCGCGTTTGGGCGTATGGCAATGGAGGTGCATGGCGTCCGCTGGTTCGAGGAGCCTGTTTCTTCGGATGATCTCGAAGGCCTTGCCGCGATACGCGCCCATCTTCCGGCGCCGATGGAGTTGGCGGCCGGCGAGTATATCTACGATCTCGATAACGCACGGACTCTTCTGAGCCATCATGCCGTGGACGTCCTGCAGGCGGATCTTACGCGATGCGGGGGCGTTACCGGACTGTTGCGTGTGGCCGATCTGGCGGATAGCTTCCACATTCCATTTTCGGCACATTGCGCGCCGGCTCTGCATCTGCATGCGCTGTGTGCGGTCCGTGATCTGCGGCATCTTGAATGGTTTCACGATCATGTCCTGATCGAACAGCGCCTGTTCGATGGCGCGCCGGTCCCTGGCAATGGGCGGATCGGCCCGGATCTGACGCGTCCGGGCTGTGGCCTTACGTTCAAACATGCCGACGCCGCGCCGTTCGCGGTCAGCTAGAAGGGACTGGACGCATGGCCAATACCGCCAGCCCTGATGGCGCGCCGCGTGCGGCGCTGGCGTTGCTCGGCTCTCTGACGGGCGTAGCGCTCGTCGCGGCGTTGCATTCGCGTTCTCCCGCGCCCGCGACGCGGCCGTCGATGAAAGCGCCGGCGCCCGATCCTGCGGCGGCCAATCGTGCGGCACGGCGCCTTAACCGGGCCGCGGGGACCCTTGCGGCATCTGTCCTGCTTGACAGCGCGGTGGAGCACTATCGGGGACAGTTCGAGAACAGGATGATGTACACACCGTTGGTGACCGCTGCCATGGCGCTGGGCGTCAGTGCGCATGGCACGATGGATCAGCGCCAGACATCCCACATGGTGCGTGACACGGTCTATCTTCTGACCGCCCTTGTGGGCGTCATCGGCACTGGCTTTCATCTGTACAATGTCCGCAGGAAGGTTGGCGGCATTTCGTGGCAGAACCTGTTTTACGGCGCACCGGTCGGCGCACCGATGGCGATCGGGCTTTCCGGCCTGCTCGGCTATCTGTCGGAGCGGGTGCGTGAGACACCGCCGGGACAGAGGCCGATGATCTGGGGGCTGCCGGCCGGGCGTGCCGTCGGTGTTGCTTCGGGCCTGGGCATGGCCGGGACGGTCGGCGAAGCCGGGCTGCTGCATTTTCGCGGCAGGTTTCACGATCCGTTCATGTATCTGCCGGTGGCGATGCCGCCGGTTGCCGCGTTGGCTCTGGGCCGGAGCGCGCTCGGCCCGACGGGGGAGGATCGGCGGGCCACGCGGTGGTGGTTGCGGGCCACCGCGATCCTGGGCCTGTCGGGAACTGTCTTTCATGCCATTGGTGTCGGGCGTGACATGGGCGGATGGCGCAACTGGCAGCAGAACATCCTCAACGGACCGCCGATTCCCGCGCCCCCGGCTTTTACAGGACTGGCCCTTGCGGGGCTGGCGGCACTGGGACTGCTGGAGGATCATCCGGATGACTGACCGTGACCGCTATCCCGGGTACGACGTGCTGGCCAAGAGGCATTCATTGTCGTGGAACGACGCGACCCGCAAGGCCATGGATGCGCGTCTCGGCGTTCCGCGTGAGCCGCGTTTCCTTTCGCAGGCGGAGTGGGCCACGCTTGTGGCGATCTGTGAGCGCATTGTTCCCCAGCCGACGAGCCGTCCGCCCGTGCCGCTGGCTGGGTATATCGACCAGAAGCTGAATGATGATGCCCGCAGCGGGTTTCGGAACGCCGCCCTGCCGCCGCAGCGCGAGGCGTGGAAGAAGGGACTCGCGGCATTCGAGGCCGAGGCCCGCCTGCGCCATGATATGTCTTTCCATTGCCTGGATGGGGAGCGGCAGGACGAACTGTTGCGTTGTGCGGAGGCCGGCCGGTCGGATGCCTCGGCGTGGGATGGCATGGAGGCGTCGCTGTTCTTTTCGGAACACGTCATGAACGACATCATCGCGGCCTACTACGCCCACCCCACCAGTTGGAACGAGATCGGTTTCGGCGGTCCCGCCGGTCCGCGCGGCTATGTGCGGATGCGCCGCAACCGGCGCGATCCATGGGAGCCGGTCGAGGCCGGGTCGGGCGATGAGGCGCGAGTCCGCAGGGAGAACATGCGTGTCCGATGATCCGATGACCACGCCAAGGGCCATGCGCGGCCGGGCGCCGGACGTCTTTCATCCGGGCGGCTGGGTACCGATGAAGGAATATCCGCAGCGTGAACCGGTGGATTTCGTTGTGATCGGGACGGGGGCAGGGGGTGGTCCGCTCATCGCGCGCCTCGCGGAGCGGGGATATGCGGTGATCGGCTTCGATGCCGGCCCGTATTTCCGGCCTCTTGAGGATTTCGCCTCGGATGAAACCAGTCAGAGCCAGCTTTTCTGGACGGATGAAAGGCTGGTTGACGGTGCCAATCCGCTTAGACTGGGTTCCAATAACAGCGGCAGGGCCGTCGGCGGCTCGACCGTGCATTATGCCATGGTATCGCTTCGTTTCCGTCCTGAGTGGTTCAAGTCGCGTACGCTTCTTGGCTATGGTGCTGACTGGCCGCTCGACTGGCAGGAGATGTGGCGTTATTACGCCCAGGCGGAGCGCGACCTGGCCATTGCCGGGCCGGTTTCCTACCCGTGGGGCCCGAAGCGGCCCCGCTACCCCTATCGTGCTCACGAAATCAATGGGGCCGCGGAGGTTCTGGCGCGTGGTGCCGAGGCCATGGGCTATCAATGGGCGGAAACGCCGCTTGCAACGGTTTCGGCGCCGCGCGGAGAATCTCCCCCCTGCGTCTACCGTGGCTTCTGCCGCGTGGGCTGCTCGACCAATGCCAAGCAGAGCCAGCTTGTCACGTATATTCCGCGTGCGCTCGCGGCGGGCGCCGAGATCCGTGACCTTGCGATGGTCGGGCGGATCGCGGTCGATGCGGCTGGCCGGGCATGCGGCGTTCACTATCATCGCAATGGAGCGTGGCATTTCCAGGCCGCCAGAAACGTCATCGTGGCGGGTTATGCGATCGAGACGCCGCGGCTGCTGCTCAACTCCGCGACCGATCGGTTCCCGGAGGGACTGGCCAACGGTTCGGGTCTCGTGGGCCGGTATCTGATGACGCAGTCCAATCAGGCCGTCTATGGCGTGATGGACGAGATCGTCCGATGGAACAAGGGGCCGCCGTCACTGACCATCACGGAGCACTGGAACTACGAGGACAGGAAGGATTTCCACGGAGGCTATTGTTGGATGGCGCAGGGCCCGTTGCCGGTCGAGTGGTCGGCCGCCTTGTCCGGTTCCCGCAGGCTCTGGGGTGCGGCACTGCGGGAAAAGATGGGGGACTACAACCATCAGGTCGGGCTGAAGATGGTGGGCGAAATGTTGCCCCATTTCGACAACCGGGTTTCCCTTGCCGATGAGACCGATCGGTATGGCCTGCCCATCGCCCGCGTGACCTATTCCTGGCACGATAACGACAAGGCGATGATCCAGCACGCTCTTGGTGAAATGCAACGCAGCCTGGAACTGGTGGGGGCCAGGGACATATGGCGGCAGGAGAATGATACGAACCATCTGGCGGGCACCGCGCGGATGGGATCGGATGGAAAGAGCAGTGTGGTGGATGCGGATTGCAGAAGCTGGGATATCCCCAATCTGTGGATCTGTGACGGATCGGTGTTCCCGACGACGGGTGGTGTCAATCCGTCACTGACGATCACGGCCATTGCATTGCGGACGGCGGACCGGATCTGCGAGCTCCATCGCGCGGGGGATCTGCGTTTCTGACATCTGTGGTGGTTCTGTGTGTGCGAGTGGGGAGTGCCTGCGGAAGCGCCCCCTTGCGCCATCATCGCGGACCGACTGTCGATGATCCCGAGCGCCCCGTTCGCCGCTGTATCCTGGAACGCAACTCCGGGAGGTGAGAGCGCTTATAGCGGCACGGAGCACGGCTCATGTTGCCGGAAAGGATAGACAATGTCATTCCTTCATAGCTTGACCTGTCGTCGCTGTTTTAACCGTACGCTTGCCGCAGCGGTTGTTGCCACTCCGTTTGCGGCAATCGCCGGGCGCAGTGCCAATGCGGCGGACAAGACGCTGACACCTGTTCCCGGCAGCCCGAAATCGGTTCGGAGTCATATTCTCGACACGGCCGCCGATGCCCTGCAGGTCAAAAAACCGATTGATGCGATGAGTGAGTATCTGAATGGATTCCATTTTTATGCCGACGATATGGGCCGCCAGGTCGAAGCCAATCATTTCTGCACCCATCTGACCGAGGATTTCCATCAATGCGTCATTTATGAAGCCAATCAGCCCAATGCGAAGCTCATTGGAATTGAATATATTGTCAGCGAGCGGATATTTAAAACGCTTCCTGAAGAAGAGAAGAAATTGTGGCATAGTCATCAATATGAGGTAAAGTCCGGGATGCTTGTCGCTCCGGGCGTTCCCAATCCGGGCGAGCATGCCTTTATGGCTGATCTCGTGACCACTTATGGGAAAACGTGGCATACTTGGCAAATAGACCGGGATCATGATTTTCCCTTTGGCATTCCCCAACTGATGATGGGATTTACCAAAGATGGTCAGGTCCGGCAGTCTTTTCTGGATGATCGGGACCGGCGCTTCGATCTGTCCTATCAGAATGAGAAAAAGAACCGGGCCGATATACCGACGCCGGAAATCGTGCCTGGAGCGAACTCATGGCAGGGTGGAACGACAATGCAATTGCAGCTTGTAGAAATGCCGGTAAAGAATCTGAGGGGATAATTCAGGAAGCAGGACCGTGCTCCAGCGTCATCATTGCTCTCTCAGGATGACGAGCGATGCCGGTCTCCTGCCAAGGAACAGGCGGCGTGGATAAGGGCCAGATGGCTGAGGCCCTGGGGAATGTTGCCCAGAAAATGTCCTGTAAGAGGATCTATCATTTCGGCGAGGATACCCACCGTCGGGGGTAAAGCGTCGAGGCATGCCTCGAAGAATCGTTCCCCTTCCTCCTGCCGGCCCAGTTCCGCCAGGGCTTCGCACATCCAGAAGGAACAGGCGAGGAAAGCGCCTTCCTCCTTCTCTGTGCCGGAATAGCGGTACAGCAGCGCGCCGTGGCCCAGTTCGCGGCGGATGGCATCAAGGGTTGCGGACATGCGTTGCGTGCTGCCGAAGCCAAAACGTGCGCCAAGCGCCAGCGCGGCATCCAGGCGATCGCTACCAGCATACATCGTGTAGGCCTGCTGCGATTCGGACCAGCAATATCTGTCTATCCACATGGCGATACGGTCGCGTTCGCGACCCCAGCGTTCGGCACAGGTGGCCGGCAGGTGGCCACCGGACGCCAGTTCCGTCGCGCGTGTCAGCGCCTGCCACGCGCTGATCTTGGACTGGGTATAATGCTGGGGTGTTTCCAGTTCCCAAATGCCGGCATCTTTCTGCTGCCATTTATCGGCGCATTCATCGGCCAGGGCGGAAAGAGTGCGGGCGCTCTTCTGGTCCAGAACATTGCCCCGGCTGACGAACAGGCTGGCTGTCTCGAAAATGTCGCCATAGATTCCGTGCTGATGCTGCCTGGTTGCTGCATTGCCTGTCACGACCGGCCTGCTTTCCATATAACCCGCCATCGTCTCCAGAATCTGGACGTCGGCCACGGGATTGCCATCGAGGGAATAGAGAACGCGGGTGCCGTGAGCGTCCAGACACTGCATCAACCATGCGAATGCGGCATCGCTTTCAGGCATGATACTCAGCCGTAGAAACGCATTCACCGCATAACCCGCATCACGAATCCAGCCGTATCGATAGTCGTAGTTTCGATTTCCGCCGATCTTTTCGGGTAACGAGGTGGTCGCTGCCGCGGCGATGGCGCCGCTGGGCGAGTAAAGGAGCAGTTTAAGAAGCAGGGCATGTCGGCGCAGCAATGTGGTATGCGGACCGTCATGATGCACGCCTTCAGCCCACGCCCGCCATGCGCGGTCACTGATGTCGATCCGCGTATCGATCTCATCGATGGGTGAGAGGACCAGCGGTTCGTCCCGGCTGACGATCAGCGCTACCGTTGCCCGTTCGCCCTCTCTGAGGGTTACTCTTGCCTCCATGCCCCTGTCATCCTCGCGCATCACGTACACATTCTCCGTGCGGCAGAAGACGGCAAGAACGGAGCCGACATGGAAGATGCTGCCGTTAGGATTTGGCTGGAGCCAGGGCGATACCGTTCCTCCCTGGGTACCGCACACGAGCCTGACGTGGAATGTCAGCGTTCCAGACAGGCATTCCAGGCGGCAGGCCAGTTCGCTCCATGGCAGACGGCCGGCCATCGTGCTATTGAGGGATTGGGTAAGGCACGCGATGCCGTCGGAGGATATGCATATGGTTTCCATGACGTTGCTGTCGGGGCGATAGGCGCGTTCCACTTGACAATCCGTGTCAGGGAACGCCTGAAAATATCCTCCTTCTTCCCTGTCCAGCAGGCAATCGAACAGGGGAGGGCTGTCCATGGAGGGTACGCACCACCACTCGACTGTTCCGTCGGGTGCCACCAGACTGACGGAACGGCCATTACCTAAGGCGGTGTAATGCTCGATCGGCCAGGCTTCCCTGGCACGACCATCCGGCAGAGGCCTGATTTCGAGACGATGCGTCCTCTCTCCCACATCATCGGAAGGGCTGGAGCCTGGCATATCAGGCAGTCGCATATCGGGCATATGCCGATCCCTGTCATCTAGAGGGTGTTATGTACTTTCGTGGGTGATTGGTTCAGTAATGCTGAATGACGCAAGTTCGCAAGCCGTATCCCTCTGACGTATCAGACGAAGAGTGGTCGTTGGTTGTT
>NZ_JABEQM010000023.1 GCF_014174155.1 Gluconacetobacter tumulisoli
GACGACCTGATCCGCAAGGGACGCGACATCGAACGCCGCGTCCTGGCCCGCGCCGTCCGATACCATGTCGAACAGCGCGCCATCATGAACGGACACAAGACCATCGTGTTCAGCCCGTGACGGAACGGATGTTGACAATGCCCCTCATGGACCGCGCGGCCGCACCCGGCGCGCATCTGATCGACGGCAAGGCATTCGCGGCCGGCCTGGTCGCCGAGGTCGCGGCCGACGCCGCCGACATGGTCGCCACCCACGGCGTCCGGCCTGGCCTGGCGGTCGTGCTGGTCGGCGACGATCCGGCCAGCGCAATCTACGTCCGCAGCAAGATCCGCAAGACCGAGGCCGCGGGCATGGCCTCGTTCGCGCACCGGCTGCCGGCCTCGGCCAGCCAGCAGGACGTCCTGGCCCTGATCGAATCCCTGAACCGCGATCCGGCGGTGCACGGCATCCTGGTCCAGCTTCCGCTGCCGCGGCAGATCGACGTCACCGCCGTGCTGGATGCCATCGACCCGTCAAAGGACGTGGACGGGTTCCACATCGTCAACGCCGGCAAGCTGGCCAGCGGCCGCGTCGACGGCATGGTGCCCTGCACGCCGCTGGGCTGCCTGATGCTGCTGAAGGCGGAACTGGGATCGCTGGCCGGGCTGCACGCCGTCGTCATCGGGTGCTCCAACATCGTCGGCAAGCCGATGGCGCGCCTGCTGTTGCGCGAGAAATGCACGGTCGTGCTGACCCATCTGAAAACGCGGGACGTGGCCGCGGAAACCCGGCGCGCCGACATCGTGGTCGTCGCGGCCGGCAGCCCCGGCCTGGTACGCCGCGACTGGATCAAGCCCGGCGCCACGGTCATCGATGTCGGCATCAACCGCGTCCAGACCGCCGAGGGCCCAAAGATCGTGGGCGACGTCGCATTCGACGAAGTCAGCACGATTGCCGGCCGCATCACCCCCGTGCCTGGCGGTATCGGCCCGATGACCATCGCCTGCCTGTTGCGCAACACGGTGGAGGCCGCGCGCGAACGCATCGGTCGCACCCCCCACCCGGCCGGCTGATCCCCCTCCGGACCGGATGGGCAGATCCGGCCCCGCAGTATATGACGGGCGGATCGGGCCACGCCGTCGGCCCGGCCGGTCAGGGAGGACCCCATATGGCAGCCCCGGGGCAGCCCGTGACATCCATGACGATCGCCGCCCTGATCGTGACCTGCAATCGGCTGGAAAAGCTGAAGGCGTGCTGGGATGCCTCGGTGCAGGTGGGGTTCAAATATATCGTCATCGTCGACAATGCGTCGGATGACGGCACCGGGGCATGGCTGGCGACGCTGGACGATCCCCGGCTGCGCATCCTGACCCTGCCTGACAACATCGGGGGGGCCGGCGGCTTCCGGCACGGCGCGCGCCATCTTGCCGGATTGCACGATGTCGGCTGGGTCGTGTTCTATGATGACGACGCCGCGCCCCCCGCCGATCTGGCCGAGCGCTTCGCCGCCATCAGGACCGATTCCTGGCGCGCCTATTGCTGCAAGGTGGTCGACCGGAACGGCGTCCCCTGCCGGATGAATCTGCCCTATGTCACCTTGCCGCAAAGCACGCTGGGGGACATCCTGGCCCCGTTCGTCGGCCGCTTTCCCCGGCTGGATCCGTCGCGCGCCCGGACCGTCGGCAGTTTCTCGTTCGTCGGGCTGATCATCGACAATGAAATCCTTCGCCGGACCTGGGACGCCATCGACGACAGTCTGTTCCTGTATTTCGACGATCTGTATTACGCCTACGACCTGACGCGGCAGGGGATCAGGATCCGCTATTCGCCCGAAATCGTCTTCACGCACGACGTTCCGGCGACACCGGGGGCCATGTCACCGTGGAAGATCTATTACCTGGTCCGCAACCTGATCCTGTCGCGCGCACGCTTCAGGTCCGCGCCCCCCTACTCCGTGCCGTCGATCCTGCTGCGGATCGCGCGCTACGCGCTCGCAGCCGTCCGGCAGGCGCCGCGAGGGCGCTCTGTCAACTATCTGTATCGGGGCGTCCGGGACGGCGTGCTAGGCCGCACAGGCAAGCGTCACTAAGAGGCTGGCTGCCTCTCACCGTTCCGCGTCCGCCGCCGACAGGGCGCGGATCTTCCGATGCAAGGTCGAACGGCTGATCCCCAGACGGCGCGCCGCGACCGTGACATTCCCGCGTGAAGCCGTCAGCGCGGCGTCGATCACCGCTTTCTCGGCAGTTCGGAATCCCGGCACTTCGGCGGAACGCGCACCATCCGTCAGGCAGAAATTCAGCTCGTCCCCCGGCTGTGCCCCCAGGCGCAGGCGCGCCGCACGCGTCGCCCCGACCACCCGCCGATCATCGTCCAGCGCCAGCATGGGCGCGGAACTGCCCTCGTCCTCGCCCATCGTGACGATGGTGTGCCCGCGGTACAGATCCATGAAACAACGGGATTCGATCCGCCGCGCGGACTCGGTGAGCGCCATCCGGATCAGTGCGGTCTCCCGCCCGTCGGAATCGGGGCGGATGCAACTGGCGTCCAGCGCGCCGGCCAGCCGTCCCAACGCGTCATGGACCGGAACGGCGGTGCAGGTCAGATAGCGCAGGCCCACGCGCCAGTGCTGGTTCATATGCACCGTCACCGCCCGCCCCTCGGCCAGGCAGGTGCCGATGCCGTTCGTGCCCTCGTCCCGCTCGCTCCAGATCGCGCCGGGCCATAAATGCCAGCGTCGGCATCCCCGCTCGGTCGTCATGGCAGTCCGGCGCGTCAGGACCACGCCATTCGGATCGGCCAGCAGGACCGCGTAATCCAGCCCGCCGACGATCCCGTGCAGCCGGTCCAGTTCCGGATCGGCAAAGCGCAGCAACGGCCCGGCTTCTTCGCAGGACTGGCGCAGTTCCATCCCCGTCAGCAGGTCCGTCAGCCCCGGGCGCGACGGGTCGAGCGCGTAATCGCCGCCGCACCGCCGCCATGAGGCGTCGATGATCGTCCCGGTGTGATCGCCGGTGGTCGGAATCAATCCGGCAAGTTCGGTATAGGAATGTGTCATCCGCTTCGCCCAGACGGTCATGCCGACAGGCCCGCAGCCTAGCCGGACTGCCCTGTCGCAGTCCCGCGACACTTCATGCCACCGGCGTCACATATCGGTGAAACGCATAACAGACATTCTTTTCCTGTTCCTATATCCGGCGCTTCCTTCGCCACACGGGAAACAGGACGGCAGGGCCGAACCGATTCCCTGCGATAAAAACAAGGAAGATTTCCAATGCAGATAGCAAGGGAAACATTGCTCCGTTCGTACCGCTCGATGCGGACGATCCGCGATTTCGAGGAACGGCTGCATGTTGAATTCGCCACGGGTGAAATCCCCGGCTTCGTCCATCTCTATTGCGGGGAAGAGGCATCGGGCGTCGGGGTGTGCGCCAACCTGACCGACCTCGACACCATCGCCAGCACCCATCGCGGACATGGCCATTGCATCGCCAAGGGGGTCGAGGTCGCGGGCATGATGGCCGAGATCTACGGACGCCAGACGGGTGTCTGCCGCGGCAAGGGCGGATCGATGCATATCGCCGACCTGTCCCGGGGCATGCTGGGCGCCAACGGCATCGTCGGTGGCGGGCCGCCGCTGATCTGCGGGGCGGCGCTGTCGCACAAGACGCTGAAGAATGGCGCGGTCGCCGTTGCGTTCTATGGCGATGGCGCCTCGAACGAGGGGACCACGCTGGAAAGCCTCAACCTCGCTTCCGTCTGGCGCCTCCCCGCGGTTTTCGTGCTGGAAGACAACGGATATGGCGAGGCCACCGGTTCGTCCTATGCCTGCGCGGGGTCGCAGAAGGCCCGGGCCGAAGGGTTCGGCATGCCGTACATGGAATGCGATGGCACGGATTTCTTCGCCGTCCACCAGGCGGCGGGCGAAGCGATCGCCCATGCGCGCGCCGGCAACGGGCCGGTGATGCTGCATGTCCATCTGGCCCGCTGGTATGGACATTTCGAGGGCGATGCCATGACCTACCGCGCTGCCGGCGAGGTCGCCGCGGCCCGTGCGGATCACGACTGCCTGACGATCTTCCGCACCCGCGTCACCGAGGCCGGCCTGCTGGAAGGCACGGAACTGGACGATATCGACAGCGCCGTCCGCGACGAAATCGAAAGTGCGGTGATCGCCGCCAAGCAGGCCCCCCTGCCCGAAGCCGCCGACCTGCTGGCCGACGTCTACGTCCGGTACTGATCGCGTCTGACCCAGAACGCTGGAACCAAGAACCCAGAAGGCGGGAAACCAAGAACAATGAGCAAGAAAAGCTTTCGGCAGGCCATCAACGAGGCCCTGCGCCAGGAGATGCGCCGCGACCCGCGCGTGATCGTGATGGGTGAGGACGTGGCGGGCGGACGTGGCGGCACCTCCGGCACTGTCGATGCCTGGGGCGGCGTCCTGGGCGTCACCAAGGGATTGCTGACCGAATTCGGCGAGGACCGTGTCCTGGACACCCCGATTACCGAGGCATCCTATATCGGTGCGGCGGCCGGCGCGGCCGCGACCGGCCTGCGCCCGGTCGCCGAACTGATGTTCGTCGATTTCGTCGGCTGCTGCCTTGACCAGATCATGAACCAGGCGGCGAAGTTCCGCTACATGTTCGGCGGCAAGGCCCGTACGCCTCTGGTGATCCGGGCGATGTTCGGCGCGGGCTTCAACGCCGCCGCCCAGCACAGCCAGGCGCTTTATCCCTTGTTCACCCATATCCCCGGGCTGAAGGTCGTGGTCCCGTCCTCCCCCTACGAGGCCAAGGGCCTGCTGATCGAGGCGATCCGCGACGACGACCCGGTCATCTTCCTGGAACACAAGGTCATGTACGACGACGAGGAAGAGGTCCCCGACGAGGCCTATACGATCCCCTTCGGCGAGGCGAACCTGACCCGCGAGGGGGACGACGTGACGATCGTCGCCTTCGGCCGGATGGTAAAACTCGCGAACGAGGCCGCCGACCGCCTGGAACAGCAGGGCATCAGCTGCACCGTCATCGACCCGCGCACGACGTCGCCGCTGGATACCGACACGATCCTCGATTGCGTCGGCGATACCGGACGCCTGGTAATCGTTGATGAATCCAGCCCGCGCTGCAACATGGCGGCCGATATTTCCGCCCTGGTGGCGGAACATGCGTTCGACGCCCTGAAGGGCCCGATCCGCCGCGTCGTGCCGCCGCATACGCCGGTGCCGTTCGCCTCGGTCCTGGAGAACCTCTACCTGCCAAGCGTCGAAAAGATCGAGGCTGCCGTGAAGGCCGCCATGGGACATCGCGTGCCGGAGATCGCCTGAGCCATGAACGCATCCATTACTCCCATCACCATGCCCAAGTTCGGGCTGGCCATGACCGAGGGCAAGCTGGCGGGCTGGATGGTCCGCCCCGGCACACGGGTCAAGGCCGGCGACGACCTGGCGGACATAGAGACCAGCAAGATCACCAACGCCTATGAAAGCCCGGCCGCGGGCGTCCTGCGCCAGGTGGCGTCGGATGGCGAGACCCTGCCGGTGGGCGCCCTGATCGGTGTCCTGGTCGAAAACGACGTATCCGACGCCGACATCGATGCCTTCATCGCCCGCTTTACCGCCGAATTCGGCCAGCAATCCCTCGGCGATGGCCAGGAGGCCGCCCCGGCGGAACCCACGGTCATCGACGTGAAGGGACGCGCACTGCGGGTCCTCGACCTCGGGCACGGGGACGCCACGCCGATCGTGCTGATCCACGGATTCGGCGGCGACCTGACGAACTGGATGTTCAACCATTCGGCCCTGGCGGACGGGCGCCGGGTCATCGCCTTCGACCTGCCGGGACATGGCGGCTCGGTGAAGGATGTCGGCGAAGGCGATCCCGCGTTCTTCGCCGGCGTCGCAATCGATCTTCTTGATACCCTGAATATCGGCAAAGCCCATCTGGTGGCCCACTCGCTGGGCGGCGCGATCGCACTGGCGCTGGCCGGGCAAGCCCCTGGGCGGGTGGCCTCGCTGGCGCTGATCGCGCCGGCCGGCCTGGGGCCCGAGATCAACATGGACTTCATCAACGGATTCATCACGGCCGATCGCCAGAAGACGATCCAGCCGGTGCTGGCCTACCTGGTCCATGACAAATCGCTGATCGGACGCAAGATGGCGGACGATATCCTGCGCTACAAGCGCCTCGACGGGGCGGTCACCGCCCTGACGCGGATTGCCGAAACCTGCTTCCCCGACGGACGGCAGGCAGACGATCTGCGCCCTGTCCTGACCCGCGGCGACATCAAGGCGCTGGTCCTGTGGGGCGAGGACGACGAAATCCTGCCCGTGCGGCAATCAAGCGGCCTGCCGCCTGCCGTTACGGTCGATATCTTACCGGGTGTCGGACATATGCCGCAGATGGAGCGGGCGACCGATATCAACAAGACGATCGCCACTTTCCTCGCGTAACAGCGGCGCTTACCTGCCGCCCATGACGTGGGCGGAGGGCGGATCCTCCCGGCCTCCGCCCTTTCCGTCTCGCAGGCGGGCCACGGACGTCATCCCCACTTGATCTTCGGCCTGTCGGTCCACATGTCCGCCCAGGTTTGCACCGGCACGCGCCGTCGCGCCATGGGGTCATCGATATGTCCGCGTCGCACGCATCCGCGTTCCCCCGCTCCCGGCCACAAGGGACCTTCGTCTGGTACGACCTGACGACCACGGATGCCACGGCGGCAACCCTGTTCTATCAATCGGTGTTCGGCTGGGGCGCTCGGGACGCGGGCCTGCCCGATTTGTGCTACGTGCTGCTCACGGCCGGGGAAAAAATGATCGGGGGCGTGATTCACCTGCCGCAAGGCCCCGATTGCGACATCGCAGCCGACACGGGCTGGATCGGCTACATCGCCGTCGACGATATCGACGCGATGATTGCGCGTATCGACGGCAGCGGCGGAACGGTTCACCGCCCCGTGATGGACATTCCCGACATCGGCCGTTTCGCAATCGTCGGCGACCCGCAGGGCGCCATGTTTGCATTGTGCCAGGACATGACACCTCCTCCACCGACCGCTCCCGCCATTCCGGGCCAGGCGGAATGGCATGAACTGCACGCCGTCGATCCGGAAGAAGTGTTTCCGTTCTATGCTCGCCTGTTTGGCTGGACGAAGGCCGATACGCTGGACATGGGGCCGACGGGCACCTGTCAGTTCTTCATGGCGGGCGGCAGCATGGGCGGCGGCATCATACGCCGCGCCGATCCCTCTGCCCCGCCCTTCTGGCTTCATTACTTCAACGTCTCCGATATTGATGTCGCCGTCGACACGATCAGAAACAAGGGTGGCGAGATCATCCATGGCTTCCGGCAGATTCCTGGCGGACACTGGATCGTTCAGGGTCGGGATCCGCAAGGCGCCCTGTTCGCGGTGGTCGGACCCGGGCAATGACCCGGACCGCGCCGGGATGGTGCCGCCAAGCCGTCAGAACGCATCCGCGCCGTTTCTGACTTCCAATGTCGTGCCGGTGTCGGGTCTTCTTGCCTTGCGGGCGGCGGCTGATTCAACCGGGCAGGACGGTGGCAGCATGCCGTCGTGATCTGCCATCCCGGAGGACGGCGCCACGTCCGACGGCGATGCATGCCATCCGGAAAGCTCCAGGTAACGGACGCAACTTATCCGATGCTCGATCAAGAATTGACGATATGTCGTGCCGACATGCGGCCGCAAGGCGGTGCAGATCCCCCATGCATCCATCCCACCCGCACACAGACAGGCTGCAACAAGTGCCAGAGCGCGCACTCTTGCCCGATCACATGAGAAAAGCATAACCGTAAAACCAACTCTCCAGCAGAATATAATCGACACACAGGGCAAGTATCAGAACAGAATATCTGACGAGCGGCGTCGATTTATCGATAACGGTCAGAATCAGCATGAGGCAGAACGGATTGGCAAAAACATAACGATGGACCGAAGATAAGCCCGCACTCGTCGCAAGCCCGAACGTCAGAAGCAGAACCGTGCTTTCAAAATACCATCCGATATAAAAGCCATAAGGAATGATGGAAAAGGCCAGTAGATCCAGGACTGTCGCGACCGTCAGGCCCTTATGGGTCAGGCCATACCAGAGCCATGTCGTCGGCAGATGAGTGCTGTGTCTCCAGCTATATTGAATATGCAGGAACGCCAGCCCGTCCCCTGTCAGGCGATCAAGATAAAGGATAAAGGCCGCCAGCCCCGTCGCCCCGACCGCGATGATGGCCGCACCTTCCAGAAACCGCACTCCCATTTGTCGTGCCGATCCCGCCACGCCGGGTCGCCACGTACCGAGCATGCGGAACAGGCCGATCGAAACGACGCAGACCAGGCCCGTTGGGCGCGTGGCGCACAAGCCCGCCGCCAACCCGCATGCCAGACCGATGGATCCCACACGTGCGGCGTACGCGCACCCCACCAGCAAAGCGCCATAGAGACTTTCGGTATAGGGGAAACGGTACCAGACCGCCGTCGGAAAGACCATGAAGAGGATGGTCCAATACGCGACGTGATCCGCGACATATCCCTTTCGACGGACATAGGACAAGCTGAGCAAAGCCAGGACCGGCAACAGCACGATATTGATCAGCATGCCGGATTCATGGCCATCCATGCCGGTCATGTATGACACCAGCCGCAGCAGAAGCGGGTACAATGGAAAAAACGCCCAATCGGCCATCCCCGCCTCAAACCCGTCCAGAATCGGGTGAAGATCGTAGCCCCGCGCGGCAATCCGTTCGTACCAGAAGCAATCCCAACGGCACAGGGCGCGCGGCGCACTCCCGAACGGCTGGGCAATCACGAACAATCCGACAATACTCAGTATATATGCGCCAAGAATATGAAATACGGAAAAACGGCGCAGCAGAGACATGGCATCCGTCATGCGGCCCATCGCCAAAAATCTGGTCATGACACGACCGGATAACACGCCGAAACCTGCAGCGTCATGCCGGAAAACGGGGGCGGAAGATCGGCCCAGTATCCAGATTCCATCTGGACCATGACGAATTTTCCCGACGCCGTCGTGATCCCATGGCATTGGCCAGGGATCGTGATCGAAATGTGCGACACCGCCCCGGTCAATCCCCATTGGCCTGCCTGCGCTGCCGCGAAACCGGAAGGATCGGCGCAGGATCCCAATGCGTCGCAACGCGCCGTCAATTCCGCGGCCAATTGCAGCGCATTGCGCGTCCACCATAGCAACCCCAGTTCGATCATCCCCAGGATCAGGGCGATGAACACCGACGCGACAATGGCGAATTCGAATGCCGCGGCCCCCTTCCTGCCATGCAGGCAACGGCGAAGTCCTCGCGCGATCATTGCAGCCTGACCGTCGCGGTGTCGCCCAGCGTCGTCTGCGCCAGCAGGCCGTAGACAGGCAGAAGCGGCGCATAGTGGTACGTGGCGGAAATCGTCATATAGAGCCCCGGTTGCTGCCCGTCCGCACACGCATTTCCCGACGTTCCGGATGTCAGGACCGTGACATGCGACGCCTTCGTCGCACCGGACGACACACAATATGTCGCGGGCGCGGACACCGTAACGACCAGATTCGTCAGGCTGCTGGCGGCGCGTACCGCATTTCCGACGTCCGTCGCAGACACGGACGAATTGTTGCCTGTTTCGTTCTGTTCGACGGCAAAGGCATAATTGGCACCGCTTTCGACCGCCGCGGCGATAATGATCCGGTCCCATAACGCAAGGGGAAAGTCGCTCAACCCCGCCGCGATCAACAGCAGCACCGGGGCGATCAAGGCGAATTCGACCGCGGCGACGCCCTCCCGTCCCCGAGGAATGGAATGGACCAGATGCCTCATTGCACCAGCCGCGCGACGCCGGGCAGGTCATAGATCGGCTGCATCCCCTCGGCCTGACAATTCGTGTCGGTAAAATTGCCTCCACCGTTGAACGTCACATTGGCCGCGACGATCAGCAGGCACGTTCCTGTCGCGGAATTTCCTCCATTCACCAGCAGATTTGCGTTCGGCATGTAGATCGCACCCGTCAGGTGGACCGAGGATCCGCCGTTTAACTGGTATGCCGACGATTTCGAGCCGAATAACAACCCTGCCGTTGCGCCGGATGCCGGTGCGCTCAGGCTGACGTCCGCTGATCCATTGATATTTATATTGCCGTTGGTGATGAAGGTAACCCCTGTTCCGGCCAGCGACACATTGCCATTTACGTTGAAATCCCCACTGATGTAATAAACTCCCGGATTGAAAATATAGGGCCCGCCGCTGAGGGAAAAGGATGAGTACGCCATGCCGGCCGGGGGCGGATTCAACGTCGTCTGTCCGTTTGCAAGAGAGACCGTCCGGCTGGGAACCGTCAATTGAGTGCCATACAGGCTGGCGTAGGGATCCGGCATCTGTGCCGTGCCCTGCAGGCAGGTTACCGATCCGCAAATGCCGTTGCCGTTCTGGGTGATGCTCCCGCTCGTCACGATATTCGCAACGTTGATGTCCGATTGGCCATTGACAAGGATCGAGCCATTCGCGCGCATATCGCAGCCGGGCATCTGGATTGAGGCACTGCCGTTGATTATCGTACTGAAACCCGCGTTGTTCAGGGCCAGTATGCAGGCCTGCCCGCCGTTCGTACGCTGCGCCAGCCTGGCGACCGCCGTGGCCGAGATCGACTGGGTCGCCGTCGGCAGGAAGAATCCGGTGAACATGCGCGGAACCGCCTGCGTCACCGACACCGTGACGGTCGACGGCGCGGCGAATGTCACCGTCGCCGCATACGGCCCGTAACTGTCGGTCAGCGTCGTCGCCCCATCCCCCCCGCGCGTGCCGGCAGGCAGGCCGTTCAATTCGGCCACGGTCGCGGCCACGGTCAGGGCGTCGGACGCGACATTGGTGGCGCCATAACGGGCCACGCCGGCCTGTGCGGCGACATCCGCCATCCGCTGCAACTCCACGCGCGTCATCGCCCAGTAGCTGACATCGATCCCCAGCCCCATGATGCCGATCAGCACCGGGAACGCCAGCGCGGCCAGCAGCATCACCGCACCGCGTCGCGCGTGCCACAGTCCGCCTGCGCGGCCCCCTCCGTCCGGTGCCCCCCGCACGGGGACTACGGACCGGTCGGTGGGAGCGCGGCGGCATCCCCCTGGTCCCGCGCGGCCAGATAGGCCGACAGGGCCTGCGAGACCTGGGCGGGGCTCAGGTCCGCCGACAGGATCCGCGCGGCCTCGGCCCGATCTCCGCCCATGGCCAAGACCGCCGCCAGATCATGGCGCAGCTTGCTGGACGCATTGCTGTCGCTGCCATAGGGCCGCATCATATGTTCGGCCTCTGCCATCCGTCCGCTCATGGCCAGCGACAGCGCCAGGTTGACCTGGGCGCCGATCATCTCCGGATCAGCGGCAAGGGCGCGGCGGTAGGCCGATTGCGCCTCGGCATGCCGCCGCAGCAGGTCGCGCGCCACCCCCAGGTCATTCAGGGCCACGGCATTGCGCGGGTCGCGCCTGACGGCTTCCTGGAACTGGATTTCGGCCTCCGCCGGGTTGCTGGCCAGCAGGCACCGGCCCAGGCCGATCCACGCACCGACCGATCGCGGGTCACGGCTCAACACCGCACGATAGCTCCATTCCGCCTGTCCGAGGCGCCCCAGCGCGGTCAGGGCATCGCCCTGCACCAGAAGGGCGTGCGCATTGTTGGGATCACCGGCCAGAAGACTGGAGACCGCCCGCAAGGCAATCTGCGGCGCGCCTCCCCGCAGGGCAGCCCGCGCCACCTCGACGCTGCCGCCCGTCCCGCCCCCCTTCCCGGCGGTGCAGGCGGACAGAAACAAGGCCAGGATCAACAGGATTGTCGCTTTCATGAATTTTCCGATTCTGTCGCCGGTCGCCTTCAGCCGACGATCAGTGATGACGTGCGAAGGCATGCATGACTTGGATCGCCGCCGGACCACCGGCCACCAGGAACACGCATGGCATGATGAAAAGAAGTGTGGGCAATGTCAGCAGGACGCCCAGCCGCGCCGCCCCCGCTTCGTATCGCGTCAGCATTTCGTGGCGAAGTTCCACGGACAGTCCGCGCAGCGCGTCCGTGATCGGCGTGCCGTACTGCTGTGTCTGCAACAAGGTCGCCGCCAGGCGCTTGAAGCCGTCCAGGCCCGAACGGGACCCCAGATTGCCCAGCGCCAGGCGCGTATCGGCAATCACGCCCAATTCATGGGCCGTGCGCGTGAATTCGCCTGCGACGGCGGGGTTGGCATGTTCCAGTTCCACGCCCACCTGCACGATGGCGGGGCCCAGCCCGACCCCGGCCTGCGTGCAGATCACCATAACGTCCAGGGCGTCCGGCAACCCGGCCTCGAGCTGCTTGAGATAGGCGTTGCGTCGTGCCCGCAGCACGTAGTCGGGCAGCAGCAACCCGGCAATGGCGACGCCGGCGGGAAGGACACGCAGGAAAAACGGCGATATCGACGAAAATACCCGCGGCAGCAGCACGATTGCAAGAATGGGCGATATCGTCGCCAGCAGGATCTTGGCGCCGATGAACAGGCCGATGGCATTCGTGCCCTGCACGCCGGTCGAGGCAAGGGATTCCCGCAACTCGTCCAGCGTTCCCGTCGACAGCAGGCCCCGCTTGACGATCCACTGCCCGATCCCCGCCACGGCGCGCACTGACGTGGCCCGGAACTCCCTTATCCCTGCTGCCGGAACGGCCCTGCCGTCGGGATCGTGCAGCAGGCGTACCCTGTCCAGAAAGCGCCGCTGGCGCTGCAGGGCGACCAGCGCCACCGAGGCGGTCGCCATGACCAGCGTCAGGGACACGAACCCGCCGGCAAGAAGCACCCGGTTCATGATAGCGTCCTGCGGATGATTGTCCGCATCGTCAGTACTCCGCAGCACAGCGATGCGAATGCCCCGCCCAGGATGGCGTGGCCCATGGGATCGACGAACAGCAGATCGATATAGGCAGGGTTCATGACCCAGAGCATCAGGCCCAGCGCCACCGGCAGCCCCCCCAGGACGGTGGCGCTGGCCCGTGCCTCGGATGAAAGGGCGTGTCCGCGGGCCTTCAACGCCAGGCGTTTGCGAATGACATCCGCCAGCCCGATCAGCGTCCCGCTGAGCGACCCGCCGGTCTGCGCCTGCAACACCAGGGCCGTGGCGAAGAAACGATATTCCGCGAGATTCGACCGGCTCGCCATCTCGCGCAGGCTATCCTCCATCGGCACGCCGATCGACACCTGTTCGATCATCCGTGCGAATTCGGGCCCGGTCGGATCCGATGCCTCCCGCGCCACGGATCGCATCGCCTCCATGACGGGAATGCCGACCCCGACCGAACGGACGATCATCGCCAGCGCATCGGGAAATTGCTGCAACTGGCTATCCCGGCGTTTTTCCAGCATCCAGCCGAAAATCGCCCGACATGTCATGATCCAGCCCCCGATGAAGGCCGGAAAGGTCAGAAGCCGCAGGAAACCGGAAATCAGGGTGCACAGAAACCCGACCACGACGAACGTGCACGCAACCACCACCCACCACGGCGCCGGATATTGATCTGTCCGAACGACATCGATGCCGAACAGTTCGGCCAGCGACGCCATGAAGGGACGCCGCGCGCGCGCCACCGGCTTGAATGCCGAGAGTTCCACCTGCACGGCTGGCCGGAATGACGCCGAAACCGCCGCCAGGCGTGCGTCCCGCCGCCGCCGCTGGTCCTGCATGCGTGATACCAGCACGCCGCTGACGACCATTCCGGCCAGGGACAGGCACGACAGGGTCAGGAGCACGAGCAGCATGGGCGTACCCACGGTCATGGCATCGACGCCTGCTCAAGCGCCATGTGCCAGTCACGCTCCAGTCCGAAATAGGCCAGCCGCGACTGACTGGCCGGTGGCACCCGGGTCACCTTGTAGCGCCCGATCAGGCGTCCATCCGCCCCCTCCCCCTGGATTTCGAAGCGGAAGATGTCATTCAGGGTGATGATTTCCCCCTCCATGCCACAGACCTCGGTCACCTGGGTGATCCGCCGTCCGCCATCGCGCTGGCGTTCCACCTGGATGATCAGGTCCACCGCCCCGACGATCTGGGTCCGGATGGCACGTGACGGCAGGCCCATGTTTCCCATCTGGACCATGTTCTCGATCCGTGTCAGCGCATCGCGCGTCGTATTGGCATGGACCGTGGACATGCTGCCGTCATGGCCCGTGTTCATGGCCTGAAGCATGTCGAAGGCCTCGCCGCCCCGGCATTCGCCGATGATGATCCTGTCCGGACGCATGCGCAGCGCATTGCGCATCAGGTCGCGCTGGGCGATTTCGCCCCGTCCTTCCAGGTTGGCCGGACGCGTTTCCAGCCGCACGACATGCGGCTGCTGCAGCTGGAGTTCAGCCGCGTCCTCGACGGTGATCACGCGCTCGCCCGCATCGATCAGGCGTGACAGGGCATTCAGCAATGTCGTCTTGCCCGACCCGGTGCCCCCGGAAATGATGATATTCAGGCGGGCCTTTGCCGCTATTTCCAGCAGGCGGGCGACCGGCGGCGTCAGGGCACCGAATTCGATCAATCTGGCAAAATCGATGGCTTTCTTGCCAAATTTCCGAATCGAGAGGTACGGTCCGTCCAGCGCCAACGGCGGGAACACGATATTGACGCGCGATCCGTCCTTCAATCGCGCATCGGCCATCGGGCTGGATTCGTCGATACGGCGGCCAACCGCCGAGGCAATTCTCTGGCAGACCCCGGCCAGATGGGACACGTCACGAAACCGGACGCCCGACAGAACCAGCCTGCCGCCATTCTCGATGAACACCTTGTCGGGACCGTTCACCATGATTTCGCTGATGGCATCGTTTTCCAGCAGAGGCTCCAGCGGCCCCAGCCCCAGCATGTCGAAGACCAGTTCCTCGGCCAGGGCGCGCTGCTCACGACTGTTAAGCTGGATTCGCCGCTCGGTGGCGATTTCCGAAATCAGGTGCTCCATGTCGGCGCGCAGGCGCTCGGGCGGCATCACCGCCACCACTGCCGGGTCCAGCCGGTCCAGGCAGGTCGACCGCAACTCCGCGATCATGGCAGGGGGCACGCTGGATACGCCGGCCGTCTCCGCGATCCTGGCCACGGGCGGTGCTGCGGGGGTTGACGGCATCGGCGCCGCCGGCATGACGACCACCTCGTTCTGGACGGTTTCGGGGACGTCGCCCTCCCCTGTCCGGCGTCCGAAGATCCTGCCGCGGGCCGTCATGACCGCCTCCCGAAGGAAAACCATTTCGGCTTCGTGGCACCGTCCGCCACGGTCGCATCAGACGAAGCGACGTCCAGCAATCCGACGGCGTCCACCTGCCGCGCCAATTCCATCATTGCATTGCGAAACGCCCCGCGTGCCGCCGCAGCCGGTTCGCCCAATGTGGCGGCGTTGCCGATCTGGCGCGGCAGATCGGGAATGACCATGTCCACATTCGTCTTCAGCGCGTCCTCTACCTGACGACGGGTCAAGGTACCGGGCCGTCCCAGACGGTTCAGGACCAGGACCGGCCGCTGCTTCTGCGCGGGTCCCACCGGAAGGTCCAGAAGACGTAGCGTCTCCCGCACCGAGGCCAGGGTCGGTTCCAGCACGAAGACACGCTGATGCACCTGCAGCAGCAGGTCCCGGTTGAATGCGTTCGACACGAACGGTACATCCGCAACGATGAAATTGTACCGATGGCGCAGGACCCGCAGCAAGGCGTCCACCGCCCCGGACGCATAGGCAAGTTCGGTCATGAAATCGAGCTGGTCGGACAGGACATGCAGCCGTTCCGCCGCCGGGCTTGCCGCCCGTTCGGCCAGCAGCACGTCGATCCGGTCCGGCGATTCCAGTGCTTGCCGCAACCCGGATCCGACCCGCGCGTCCAGCAGGAAGGCCGCCAGCCCGCGATGCAGGTCGGGATCCAGCAGGACGGTATGCCGATGCATGACCACCCCGAACAGCCACGCCAGGTTCACCGCCACCGTGGTGGCGCCGACGCCCCCCCGGACCCCGGTCACCGTCACGCAGCGGCCACCCATATCCGCCTCAGGCGCCTGGCCCAGGATCAGCGGCCCGAACTGACGGGCCAGCTTTTCACGGGTCAGGGGCCGCGGCAGGTATTCCGCCACCCCCAGCCCGCGCGTTACCTCCCGATAGAAATCCGCGCTATCCAGGGTTCCGATCAGCAGGACCGTCACATCCGGTTCCACCACATGGGCCAGGTCCCGCAGGGCACTGATCGGGTGATCCTCGCCCGCGATATCCACAAGCAGGACCTTCGGGGTTTGCTGCTTCTGCAACGCTGTCGTTGCGATCCGCACATTGCCGCGCCGGATATTGAAGTCGGCACCGGCAAATTCCGTCAGGCCGTCACGAACCAGCGCCTCGGTGGCGGCATCGGCGACGAAGCCCAGCAGATGCGGCCTGTCATGGCGCGCCGTCTCCGGCCTGACCTGGCCCGACGTGCCCATGCCCCCTCCATCACCCGCCATCGTTCAATATCCCGCTCCGCCCGAACCGCCTGAGCCTGAGCCTGAGCCTGAGCCTGAGCCTCCGGATCCTCCCGAACCGCTGACGCCGGAGGCAATGCCGCTGGTGGACGGCAGGGCCTTGGGCCTGTCTACCCGCAGCCGTTCCACGGCCAGGACCGGCGCCTGGGCATCGACGGCCCCGGCATCGTGCCCGCGTTCCAGGTCATGCGGATCGGCCACCATCGCAGCGAGGTTCGCGGCGTTCGCCCCCGTCGGATGCCAGGCATAGGGCTTGCGATAGGGTTCCATTTCCGCACAGCCTGCCAGGGCCAGAAGGCACAGGACGGAAGGGGGCATGGAGCGGCGGACAGATCGTTCCATCAGGCGGCCTCACTGGACATAGAAACCGGCATCGCCGGGAATATGCATCGGCTGCGCCGCCTGCTGGGGGCGCACCTGGCGCATCAGCAGAAGACGCTCGATCTCGCTGGGCACGCCCGAACTGTCGGTCGGCAGCGTCATGTCGGTTTTCTGCGCGACCGGCCGCACCAGATACGGCGTGACCAGAATGACCAGCTCCGTTTCCTGGCGGTTGAAGGAATCGTTCCGGAACAACGATCCCAGAATCGGAATATCCACCATTTCGGGAATGCCCTTGGTCGTATCGGTCAGGGAATCTTCCAGCAATCCGGCGATCGCGAACGTTTCGCCGCTTCCCAGTTCCACCGTTGTTTCCGCGCGCCGCACCGTCAGCGCCGGAATGACCGACGTCGAACCCGACGTCGTAACCGACACGCTGTTCTGGTTGCTGAGCTGGCTGACTTCGGGGGCGACATGCAGGTTGATGCGCCCGTTGCTGTAGACAGTGGGCAGGAAGGTCAGGCTGACACCGTAGCTTTTGAACGCAACCGAAATGGCACCCGCCTGTTGCGCCATCGGGATGGGATACTGGCCGCCAACCTGAAAGCTGGCGCTCTGCCCGCTCATGACGGTCAGGTTGGGCTCGGCCAGCAGGCGCACCAGATTGTCCTGGGCCATCGCATCGATCACGCCATTGACGTTGCTGCCCAGACAGAACGGATTACGGGTCGCGACGCAGGTCGCCGTGCTGGCATTTACATTCAGCGTCAGGGCCGGGAAACTGCCGAACTTGCCCATGTTGCCGACCGCCTGCCAGTCGACCCCCAGCTGACGCACAACGTTACGGTCCATTTCCGCGATGCGAACGCTCAAGGTCACCTGGGTGGCGGACCGGATGGCGATGCGGTTGTTGATCGCCTGGTTGTCGGCCAGGTACCCTCGGGCGATTTCCTCGGCCTTTGCCGCTGCGTCGGGTGAATCGACGTCGCCGGTAAGGATCAAATCATGCTGGTCCGCCTGCACCTGGACCTGGCTGCCCGGAACCTGGCGCGCGATATGTTCCTGCGCCTGAATGGCCCCGTAACTCGACGGCGCGACATCGACGGTAAATTGGGCGACCGTGCGGCCCTCGGCATCCGTTGCCAGGATCGACGTCCGGCCCGACGCCATGCCGTACACGAACATGCTGGTGGCACTGGCCGGCCGGACCTGCGCCACCTTGGGATCGACCACGAATATCTTAGCCGCCGGATGCGACAGGTTTTCCATATGGCCGCCCCCCACCTCCAGACCGATATGCGAGGAGGCCACTGGCCGCCGCACGGCCGCCTCGGCCGACCAGGCCTGGACGGCAGCCGGCAGACCGCACAACGCCAGGCCGACGACGGCCAGACGGGAAAAACCACGCATCAGAAATGAAACTCCTTCCCGTCCGTGCTCCCCTGATAGATGACCACGGACCCGGGGGCGCCCGGTGCATCACCGGCACGCAATGTCGCCGACACATCACCCGCCCAGGCCGCCTGGGGCACATCCTCCGGCAGGGTCGCGGATTGCGCCGCGCGCACCGCAAGGGACAATCGTCCCAGATGCGTCGCCACCGAAACACGCTCCGCCTGCATCGGCGAAACCTCCAGCGTCACGGTCCGGGCCTGCTGCTCCTTCTCGGATGTCGCCCCTTGCACCAGCCGCTGGTCGATGGCGATGACACGGACGTTGGACAACACCGTTTCCGCCGCGACATGGCGATCCGGCGGCAATGTACCGGCCGCGAAAATCTGGGTCAGAATCAGGTCGACATGGTCGCCGGGCCAGATCAGGCCGGCCGTGCCGGTGATGGCATCAACCCCGATGGTGACCGCCCGCATTCCCGGTTTCAGCGCCGCGGCAAGAAAACCCCGGTCCCCGGAATGCAGCAGGTCCGATGCGCGAAGAACCGCGCCGCCACCCAGACTATGCAGCAGCATGGCGCCGACCAGGGCCTGTCGTTCCTCGGCCGTATCGGGCGCCGTCCCCTCGCCCTCTTTCCCGCGCGGCAGGCGAAGGGAAGTGATGTCCTCGGGCTTCAGCAGGATTCCGCCCTCCAGCGGACGCGCGCTGGCCAGCACCTGCACCGTCGCCGGCACGATTTGCGCCGGGGCCGGTGGCGGACGGGTGGCGATCCAGGCCACCACGCCGAATCCCCCAAGGCCGACAGCCATGAGAACGAAGAACACAAGCCGAAAAATCATGACACCACGCGTTACAGGAGAACGAACAGGCTCCCGGCTGCAATGGCGCAGACATAGGGCAGCGGGCATCCACGATGCAGACGCCAGCGCTCAATACGCCAAACCCGCCCGAACAGGCTGCGTGGACGCGCCAACGAAAGACGATTGGCCACACAGGCACGCGCCACAAGATAAATGCAGGCCAGAATGCCCCCCGCCAACGCCACTGCCACCAGCAGCGGCAAGATCTGCCCCGTCCGCAGGGCCAACCCGACGGCGCCCAGCAACTTGACGTCCCCGCCCCCCATCCAGCCGCGCCACCAGCACAGGACCGCAAGACTGAAAATCATCAGTCCAGACAACAATCCCTCAAGAATGTGCCCGGTCGCGACCGAAATTACACCGCTCAAGATCGCCAGCATCAGGACGAGACGATTCGAGACAGTCCTGGTCGCCACATCATGCATCGACGCGGCGGCCAGGACGATCGCGATACCAATCACGCAATACGGAACGACCGAAGTCGCCGATACGAACAACGTTCAACGTTCCATCACGCGATACAAGGGGGCGATCGATCCACCAGAATACAGGCACATGGGGCAACACCTCGTCACCAATCCTGAAAAAGCCCGAACCCGGCTGCTTTCTCATTGCAAGCAACGCCATGCCGAACATCACAACCAGCCCGACAATCAGGTCACAACCAACATCGCCACACTCTACCGACCACACGTCAGATCAATCAGAAATTACCGACATCAACATCTCGCCCATCCGCGAAAATAGACCACATGAACGAGACAACACATGACCTGACACGCGTCAGATTAATTTCCAGCCCAGTAAATGCGTTCAATTTAAGTAGAGGAACCCAACTTATCGCTAACGCTGGTAAAGGTACCACTCAAGTTGGTTCCGAGCGTTGCCAACGCTGTGACAGCAACAACCGCGACAAGGGCCGCGATCAGTCCGTATTCCAGCATCGTCACGCCACGCCGATCGGATTTAAGAGAAAGAACCGTCGTCAGATATTGCATCATTATTACTATCTTCCCTTTTTTATCAATAAAATGGACTAAATGCGGACCCGATAAAAATAATTCTATTGGGATTTCGCATCTGCACAGAGGTCTCATCAACTATTAATTGATAGTTAATCATATAGCTGGAAGCCTTTTTGCTGTCCATACGCACAATCTTAAAAAGTTCCCTTGAAATGGTTTTTCTTTTCGCCTTGCATGTTCGCAACCGGCACGGGGCAAACACCCCCCTCTTTGACATCGTACCAAAACAGGCAAATACAATAATGCCGACCCTGCTGTCCGCATGGCTTTCATATCGAAATCGAATCATAACGCATGACAGGCGACAAGACGACTCTCAGGAAGCCCAGAATATATATGACATGTTCCATAATAAATACCTTGCGGAACAGCGACTGGCTGCACCACGAGCGCGTAGTTGGGTACGCAACCACTTTTCTGATGGTAGAGCTGCTTTTCGCACTGATCCTCGTCCTCGGCACCCACGGCATGATCATGCCGGCCCGGCACCCGACAACCACTGATTATGTCAGTTTCTATGCGGCGGGACGACAGGTGAATGCCGGCGTACCAGCACAGGTCTACGACCCCGCCGCACACCATGCCGCCGAGCAGGCCGCCAGGGAAATCGGGATTCCTTACGTACATTTCTTTTATCCGCCGGTCTTTCTCCTGATCTGCGCGCCGTTCGCGCGGCTGCCCTATCTGGCATCGTTTATCGCCTTCCAGGCTCTTTCCCTGATCGCCGCCCTGACAGTTCTGCGCAGGGTCCTGGGCCTGTCGAAATGGATGACGATCATCTGCGGTCTCGCCTTTCCAGCGACGTTATGGAATATCGGCGTCGGACAGAACGCCCTGCTGACCGTGGCGCTCTTCGGCACAGCGACTCTACTGGTCGACAAGCGCCCTGTCCTGGGGGGCGCGTTCATCGGCATGCTCTGTTACAAACCACAGCTCGGACTGTTCTTTCCTATTGCTCTGCTTGCCCAAGGCAACTGGCGCGCGATCCTTTCGGCAACCGGAACCTCGGCGCTTCTCATTCTGATGTCGCTCGTCATTTTCGGTCGGGACACATGGACCGCATTTTTAAATATTGCAAGACAAGCTCACGGCACATACGAAACAGGAGCGGTGCACGTCGCGTCACTAACGGCCCCTTACGGCCCCTTGGTCGCATTCCATGCCCCCCTCCGGGTGGCCTATGGGGTCCAGGCCGCGACCACTCTTCTTCTGGCCTGCGCCGTCTATCGCACCTGGTCGCGCCCCTGTCGATTACCCATCCGCGCCGCAGTCATCGCAGCGGCCACACCGGTGGCCACTCCGATGACCATGTTCTATGACCTGACGTTGTCCGGCCTCGCCATCGCCTGGCTGGTGCGTGATGGATGCGATCGGGGATTCCCGCCCTGGCAGAAATTCGCCCTCTTCTGTACCTTTCCTCTGCCGCTGCTATCCGGAAATCTCGGTAACTCCCATGGTGCCGTGGCTCTGGTCGCGAGCGTCGCCGTCCTCGCAGTGGCACTTATCGGTGCCCGAAGAGGGGATCAAGCAGACCTGACCTGACATAATTATTTAACATTATTTTAAAATAATGAATCGAACGCGCATTCTCGCTCCTGACGACGCTGTTTCACATCACGCTTCTCCATAACCGGGGAACGATGATGCTGCCTTGACGTCGATCAAGGATGGCGTCACGCCATGCTATTATAGTACCAGCGTTCAGCCCCCCGATCGAACGGGTTCGATCGGGGGATGCGCAACGTCTGGAATCAGCGGGCCATGATGAAGATTTCTTTTTTCGCGGCGGCCGACAGCGAGGTCGCCGCCGCGGCGGCGACCCTTGGCCCCGCCTTCACGATCAGATCCACCACGTTACCGCTGGACGCCCGTATCGCCGGCGATTACGCCGACAGCGAGGTCGTCAGTACTTTCGTCGGCTGCGAGCTCGGCAAGGCGGTACTCGTGCAGTTCCCCAGGCTTCGCCTCATCGCCGTCCGCGCGACGGGATACGACAATGTCGATCTGGATTATTGCAGGGCCCATGGGATCGTGGTGTCCACCGTTCCTGCCTATGGGGACGCGACGGTCGCCGAGCATGCGTTCGCCCTGCTGCTGGCACTCAGCCGGCATCTCGTGGCGTGCGTCGAAGCAACGCGGCGCGGCGAATTCGGGTTTGTGCCGGCGCGCGGTTTCGAGTTGCGCGACAAGATGCTCGGCGTCGTGGGAACCGGCCGTATCGGACGCCGCGCGATCGAGATGGCTCATGGCTTCGGGATGAGGGTAATCGCCTTCGACGCTGTCCCGTCCCCCGAACTGAAGGAAACCCCTTCCTTTCGGTATGCAAGCTTGCCGGAGGTCCTGGCGGCGGCCGATATCGTCACCCTGCATGTCCCCGCAACGCCCGAGACGACCGGACTGATCGGCGATCGGGAATTCGGCCTGATGAAGCCGGGCGCCGTGCTGATCAATACCGCCCGTGGGCAGGTCGTCGACACGCCTGCCCTGATCCGGGCGCTGTCCAGCGGACGATTGGGCGGGGCGGGACTGGACGTCCTGCCCCGGGAGCCCCTCCTGCGGCAGGAGGACGCCCTGTTCAAGGCGAAAACCGCCGAGGCGGCGACCGTGCTGGGCGATATCGTGGCGGACCACGCCCTGACCTCCCATCCCAATGTCCTGGTCACGCCCCACAACGCCTATAATACGGTCGAGGCGTTCCGGCGCATCATGGACACCACGCTCGACAATATTCGCGCCTTTGCCAGCGGCACTCCGGCCAACCGGGTCGCATAGGGGTGCTGCGGCGCCTCTATCGGGACGTAGCCGCGCGATAGAGGCGCCGCAACAGCCCGCGCCTCCTGGTTCCGACAGGCGCGGTCCGGTCCGCGACTTTTTTCAGAACGATTTTGGAGGACGACTTCATCGCCCCGACCATCCTGCGCTGGCGATATCGGTCCATGCAGGCCAGCAGGGCGGTTTCATACCACGGTGTCTGACGCGAAACCGTCCAGAAGAACTCGGCGAAATCCGTTGCCGGCCACAGCCATGGCTTCTGTTCACCCGCGAAATGCACCACATAGGGATCCTTGCGCGCATTTTCGTATTCCTTCCATGTCGACAATGGAAGGTTTTTAAAAAACGTCGCGACATTCCCGTTTCCATGGAAGACGTTCCACCGCATGTCCAGATAATGGACATCTCCCTGGAACGCGATGTTGAGAATATCCTGGTCCAGGAACCAGTATGTCGGCTGATGACGGAATGCCGCGCGGATTCGGGCATTGATATCGACGGGCATCCGCTGCAGATCGAAGACGAGAATGCCGGCCTGAAAATACCCACCAGGATCGGTTAATCCCAGATATTGCGCGACGTAGGTTTCGGCATCCTGGCCGCCACAGGATGCCAGGGCGGGCGTGCCGAATTTTCGGAAACCGGTCATGACGCAGTCCCGGACGGCGCCAACCGCCTTTCCGCACAAATCCACCTGTAGCAGATCGGCCAGATCACGCCGGACGATCATATCCGCGTCGATATAGACAATTTTCCCGTAATTCCTGAAAATTTCAGGAATCGAAAGACGATAATATGTTTCTTTCGAAAAGTGCATGTGGGTCTTCAGATCGAAATCCGCGAAATATCCCCGCGGATTGACGAACCTGATCGAAACGTTTGGGGCGCCGGTCGCCAACCCCTTGATCAGGGACCTGTTATAATCGGAAATATCGTCGTTCAGAATGATCAGATCGTAATTGAAGTGATCTTCCGAACAATTCAGGATTGATTGTATGCATGCCCCGGCATAGGGCACGAAATTGTTGTTGAAGGCCAGGACAACCGGAATCGCATCCGTGGAAAAGACAGGTTCGATCCGCGCGCGCGGCGCAGGGTCAAGGATCAGCGTCCGCTCCAGTTCCTTGACTTTGACGTCCGGATGATCCGAACGGTACTTCATGATGAATATGTTGAACAACCATTCGGATATATATCCGAAAACCCGCGTTTCCTGCAGGGAATAGTTTGCGAGATCTATCTTCTTCTCAAGATCGAATAATATATCAAAAATCCACGCACAATACGCATCAAATATATCGCGACGCATGACGAAGATATTCGTGAAATATCCGCTGTGGCTCGCATTCACCGGGGCGACGAATCGCGCATAATCGGGATATTTCTCGGTCAGGATTTTGATGGCCGCGTCGTAGTCGGCCGAGCTATGCGCCCCCCCTTTCCGGTAATGATCCCACATGGTGCGCGAACCGGCCTGCCGTACGTCCCACTTCTTGGGCAAGAGCATGTCATAGGCAGATACCAGGGCATCGACATGTTCGTCCGTCAGGGCGTTGGCACGAATGTAGGAGTCATCCAGATAAGGATAATCCACGACGCCCCATTCATTTTCCCGATATGTGCGCGTGGAGAAATTCAGGTGACGCCGGTAATGGAACAACCCGACATGCCCCTGCCCGGATGTATTCCGCCATATCCAGTACAAGGCCGTCAGTTCGCAGAAGCTGGCGTTCCTGGCAGAAATATTGTCCCCGGTATCGTCGCCGATCTCGCAAATCGCCCGATGGTTGTCCGCCCGGCCGACCTGGATGGGAACGAAATCGCGGCCGGGCAGATTTGCCGTATCTTTGTGCATGGCGATATAGATCTGCGTGGTCACGACGCCCCCCGAAGAAGATACCAGGGCCCGCCGTCCCATCAGGTCATTGCGGCGAATGCCTATCCGACCGATGCAGCCTTAAGCCCATGTAAAATTTCCATTTTAGATTAAAACAGATCCCCCGTGGGTCGAAGACCCGAATGCGGAAATCCCCGTCCCCTTCTTCCGCCCGAACAAGCGAAGGGCCCAAAACACAAAACCCCACTCCGGGGTGGAGTGGGGTTTTGCGGAAATTCATGGTTGCGGGGGCAGGATTTGAACCTGCGGCCTTCAGGTTATGAGCCTGACGAGCTACCGGGCTGCTCCACCCCGCGGTGGTTAGGTGGACTGGAAGACCTGGCGGCGAC
>NZ_JABEQM010000024.1 GCF_014174155.1 Gluconacetobacter tumulisoli
GGCGGCGCCCGCCGCCGGCCGGCCGGATGTCGAGGCCGAGGGCGACCTTCTCGCCGACCTGGTGGGGGTCAACGCGCGCGTCGAATTCGACGTGCTGGAAATGGGCGCCGGCCAGGGACGCAGCGCCGATCACGCCCGCGCCGCGCTGGCCCACCTGCTGGCGGTCCTGGCCCGGGCGCGCGGCGGCGTGCGGGGCGCGGGCCTCGACGGGGATTTCGACGCCGCCCGGCGGCATATCCAGGCGATCCTGGCACCCCGGGCGCGCGACCCGTTCAGGTTCCGCAGCCATTCCCCGCGCCAGGCGATCGAGGCGTTTCACAACGGCCTGCGGGCGGCGGTGGGGATCGCCGCCGCCTGGCTGGCGTGGGAGGTCACGGCATGGCCGGCCGGGCCGGCCTTCGTGTCGTTCGTGGCGCTGGTCTACGGCCTTCTGGCAACGCGGGAGGTTCCGGCCCTGGCGTCCGCCGGGTTCTTCCGGGGGGCGGTCTGGTGCGTGGCCGTCGCCGGGCTGTATGTCGTGCTGGTGATCCCCGCCGTGACGTCGCCCGAAGGCCTGGCGCTGGTGCTGCTCGTGCCGATGATCGCCGGCGGGCTGGCGGCACGCACACCCCGGCTGGCCAACCATGCCTTCGCCTTCAACCTGTTCTTCCCCGTCCTGCTCGGCCCGTCGAACCTCGGGCGCTTCGACGAGGTCTCGTTCCTCAACGGGGCAATGGCCTTCCTGGCGGCCGTCCTGCTCGCGCGGCTGACCTTCGGGCTCGTGCTGCCCTTCTCGGCGGACGGCCATCTGCGGCGCACGGCGGCCTGGGTGGAAAGGCGGCTGCGCGCGGTGGCGCGCCTCCACGACCGGTCGTCCGTCCAGTCCTGGCTCGCGGCGCAGGCCGACAGCATGGTGCGCGCGGTGCGGACCGGCCGGGACGTCCCCCGCGACCAGATGCTGGGCTACATGGGCCGGCACCTGGACGCCATGACGCTGGGCCTGTGGGTGATCGAACTCCGGGACGCGGCCCTCGCCGCCGACATCCCCGACGGCGTCCGCGCGCGCCTGCGCGTCTTCCTCCGGGCCTGGACCCGCCGGGGCGCGGACGCCCGGGATATCGGCAGGCAGGTGCTGGACGATCTGCACCGGCGCCCGGACGTGACGCCGGGGGTGCTGGCGGCGCTGCAAGGACTGACGGACGCCGGAAACCGTTCCCCCACCCCGCGCCCGGCCCCGGAACAGGCTGACGGCGGGTCAGGGCCCGCCTGAAACCGTCCCCTGCCGCGCGGGAAACGCGCGCCGGATCCCGGCAGGCGGCGCTTTCAGGCGGATTCCCGCGCCGGCCGCGTCGTGTCGGCATGTTCCGCCGGTCCGCCCTGGGGCAGGGTCCGGGGAAAGGCCGCGGGGTTGAACGCCGCAAGCAGGATGCCGACCAGCGCCGTGACCACGGCCGCCGGGCACAGGACCGCGAACCCCAGCGTGCTCAGCAGATGGCCGCCCACCGCCGAGCCCAGCAGGATCCCGAGGTTGCTGCTGCCGTTGATCGCCGCCCCCGCCACGTCCGCGCTGGTCGCGCGGGCCCGGATGGCGCCGGACATGACGAAGGGGATGATCGCCGCATACCCCATGCACCATACCCCCACGGCCGCCACGGTCGCCCAGCCGGACAGCAGATGCCCGTCCACCAGCGCCATGCCGGCCAGCATGGCGAAGCCCCCGCCGAACAGGCCCGCCGCCGGCCAGCGGTCCACGACCTGCCCCGCGCCCCACAGCCCGAACACGCTGACGGCGCCGGTGACCAGCAGCGCGATGCTCAATGCCCGCTCCGGCAGGCCGTGCCGCAGCAGAAGCGGCGAGACATAGGTGTAGAGCAAATTGTGGCCGAAGAAGAACACGGCGTTGACGGCGACGACCACGGCGAAGATGCGGACCGCCTGCGGGGACCGCAGGGAAGGAAGCCGCGTCCGCCCGGCCGCCGGCGCCGCGACGCGCGGCAGGCAGAGCGCGATGAAGACGGTCAGCAGGACCGACAGCCCGGCCAGCACGTACAGCGCGACGCGCCATCCCGCGAAATGGCCGAGCGCCGCGGCACCCGGCACGCCCAGCACCGAGCCGAGCGACGTCCCGCCATAGACGAACGAGATGGCGCGCCCGGTCATCCGCTCCGGGACCAGATACGCGGCATAGGCGGACACGATGGACATCAGCACCGCATGCGCCAGTCCGCCGATGGCGCGGCCGATGCACAGGACGAGGAAGGACGGCGCCGAGGCCGCGACCAGGTTGCAGGCGACGTACCCCGCCAGGCAGACCAGCATCAGCAGCTTGCGGTCCATGCGGGCGGTCGCGATGGTGATCGGCACGGCGCCCACGGCCACCAGCAGGGCATAGGCGCTGACGGCCAGCCCCGCATGCCCTTCGCTGATCCCGAATGCCTGCGACAGATCGATCAGCAGCCCGACCGGCGCGACCTCGGTCGTGACGGCGATGAATGTCGAGGCGAACAGGGCGCACAGGCCGGCGACGGCCTGGCCGGATAAATTTGCGAATCGCATGGCATTTCCCACAGACGCGGCGAGTCGATCGTGCCGGCCTGCAAGCTTTGACATATCCGGGCGGGACGCGTGAAGCCGGGTCCCCGGATATTGCGGGCGTCCGGGCGGGCAACGGCCCCGCGCCCCGCGCATCGCGACATGGTGTTGCCGCGGCCGGGCGTCACGCCGGCAGGCAGGCGGCCAGGTACGCCTCCAGCCGGGCGGCCTGCGCGGCGGGAAGCACGGCGCCGACATACCCGTCGGGACGGATCAGCAGCAGGTCGCCATCGGCCATGCCGTACGCCGTGGCCAGCCGGTCCCCGACATCGCGGAACGCGTCGCCGGGGCCGATGCGATGGCTGTGCAGTCCCGCGCGCGGCGGGGGCAGGGCGGCATCCGCCCCGCGCCCGACCAGCGTCCAGTGCGGTCCGCGCATCAGGTCGAACAGCCGCCGGGGCTGGCCGCCCGCGCCCTGCAACGGCACGTCCGGCGCGCGGTCGCCGGCCCGCACGCCGGCCGCGCGCCCCGTCAGGTCCAGCGACAGGAGCGACGACGGATAGGCCAGGTCCATCTGGTGCACGTCGCGCCCGCGCCGCATGTCGCCCTGCTTCGCCTTTTCCAGCAGGTCCGTGGCCAGGCCCAGCATGTCGGCCGCGATCGGCCGGCGCTCCGCCTCGTAGCTGTCCAGCAGCGCATCGGGCGCGCCCGCCAGCACCGCGCCCAGTTTCCAGCCCAGATTATAGGCGTCCTGCACGCTCGTATTCAGCCCCTGGCCGCCCGTCGGCGGATGGATATGGGCCGCGTCGCCCATCAGCAGCACCCGCCCGACACGGTACCGATCGGCAAGGCGCGCGTTCATGCTGTACGCCGAGGCCCAGGCGACCTCGCGCACGACCAGGCCCGATCCGGCGATCCGCGCGTCGACGAACGCCTGCAGCCCCCGCACCGACAGGTCGGGCTCGCCCTCCGGCGGGATCGGCGCCTGAAGCTGGAACAGGCGGCTGTGCGGCAACGGGCAGAACGCGACCTGCCGCGCCATGTCGCCGTCGTCGAACCGGTGCCATGCGTCGCGTGTCAGGCCCTCCAGCACGATATCGGCCACGATCGCCCGGACGCCCAGCGTCCTGCCCGGAAAGCCGACCTGCAGCGCGCGCCGGACGAAGGACCGGCCGCCATCGCCCCCGACCAGATAGCGGCAGCGGATCGTCGCGACCCCGTCCGGGCCGGCGACCTGCGCCGTGACCCCCTCGGCGTCCTGCGTGAAATCCCGCAGTTCCCGCCCATAGGCCGGCGCCTGTCCCAGTTCCGCCAGCCGTTCGCGCAGGATCGCCTCGGTCCGGAATTGCGGGACCAGCAGGGGGGTGCGGTACGGTTCGTCGGCCGTGGGCGGCGTGATGGCGAAACTCTGCGCCTCGTCATGGCCGCCGCCGACATGATGCCGGCGCTGGGGCGGGTAGGGACCGCTGGCGGCGGCGATCCGGTCGACGACGTCCAAATCCTCGAACACCTCCAGCGTGCGGGGCTGGATGCCCTTGCCGCGCGAACCCGCGAAAGGCTCTGCCAGCCTGTCGATCAGGCGGAACGACACGCCCCGCCGGGCAAGGTCGATCGCCAGCGTCAGCCCGGCCGCCCCGGCGCCGCAGATCAGGACCTCGACAGCATCGCAATCTTCCATTCCGGCCCCCTTCGCGTATATAATTGTGTGTATGATGCATATATCTGGCCGGGGAGGGTAGGCTGTCAACCAATAAAGTGCATAATGCACATATATGTGCGGGCCTGCCCGACCTCCATCGTTCGCTGATCGAGATCGTGAGCATGATGAACCGGCCCGAGCGCGATGCCGAAATGCTGGACATGGCCGGCCTGTCGCTGGAACGCGCGTTGTTTCCGCTGATCGTGCTGATCGAACGGCTGGGGCCGATCGGCGTGGGCGACCTGGCGTCGCGCGTCGGCCGCGACTACACGACCGTCAGCCGCCAGGTGGCGCGGCTGGAGGAACTGGGCCTGGTCAGCCGCCGCGCCAGCCCCGCCGACCGCCGCGTGCGGGAGGCCGCGATCACCCCGCAGGGCAAGGCCGCGACGGACGCCGTCGACGCCGCGCGCGAACGCATGGCGCTGTGGCTGTTCCGGGACTGGAGCCGCGATGATTTCGACGAACTGCTGCGGCTGATGCGCATGCTGGCCGACGGGCTGGGCGCCGCCCTGCCCCCGCCGGACGCCGGGATCAAAAAATAAACTCTCGTGATATAAAAAGATTTTTTGAAAAAATGCCCTGGCGGACGAGGTCTATCCCCGCGGATCGCCGCCAGCGCATGTCCAAAAGGGCTCTCAGCCATCCATGATCGACACGGCGGTGGCGAAGCTCGGTGCAAGGGGCAGAAGCGGCGTCAACGTCGCCTGCCAGGCATGGTAGAGATCGGCCTTGCCCGCGTACACCACGGCCGAGGGACGATTATGCCCATCGAGTTCCTGCAGCCAGCCACCCTGCCGCCGGTCGATCATGTGAAGATCGATATAATCCCAGATCTTCCGGTACCATCTTTCATATTCCGCATGTCCCGTCCGCTTCAGCAGCGCGGCCGCCGCCGTCATGGCTTCGGCCTGGCACCAGTGCGGGCGGTTCCGCACGACAGGTTCCAGGTCCCAGCCCACGGTATAGAGCAGGCCGGGTTCGCCGTCGCGCGCCCATCCCGCCTCGACGCCACGGCGGAAAAGACCGATGGCGTCCTCCAGCAGCCATGACGGCGCGGACCCGTCCTCGCGCAGCAGGGCGGCCTCCAGCTTCAGCAGCAGGTGCGACCATTCGACGAAATGCCCGGGCGTCATGCCATAGGGGCGCAGGTCGTCGGTCGGCTTGTCGCGGTGAAAATCCTTCAGAAGGGTCCAGCTGCGATCATAATGTTCCGGAACGCCATATCCCGCGTCGCGGGCCAGGACGTGGATGATCCGCTCGACGATCCTCAGGGCGCGCCGCCGCCATGCCGGGTTTCCCGTGACGTCCGCGACCGCCATGCAGGCTTCCACCGAATGCATGTTCGCGTTGGCGCCGCGATAATCTTCCTCGTCCGACCAGTCGGCGGCGAAGCTTTCGCGGAACACCCCTTCCTCCTCGCTCCAGAAATGGCGTTCCCATACCGCCAGCGCGTCGTCCAGCAGGTCGCGCGCTCCCGGTATGCCCTGCACGACGGCCGACGACGCCGACAGCGCCACGAAGGCGTGCAGGTACGCCTGCTTGCGGCCGCCCGCCTTCGCCTGCGCCACGCCTTCGAACCATCCGCCATGCGCATGATCGCGCAACGGCCCGCGAAGGCTGGCGACGCCATGTGTCGCCAGCGGCGCGCACCCGGGCAGGCCGCGTCCGGCGGCCACCGCGTAGACATGGGTCATCCGGGCCGTCAGGATGCTGTCCGCGGCCGCCCCCGGCATCAGCCGGCCATCGTCGCCCAGCGCCGCGAACCCGTCGTCCACCCGCGACGGCTTGGAAAAATCCAGCAGCCGCTGGCCCTGGTGGTCCAGCCAGCGGCGATGGGGCGCCGAACGCAGCCAGCTTGACGCCGGCAGCATCAGCGACGGCAGCGCCTCAGCCATTGACGATCATGCCGCCGTTGACGTGCACCGTCTGGCCGGTGACGTAGGACGCATCGGCCGATGCCAGGTAGACATAGGCCGGCCCCATTTCGCTGGGCTGCCCGATCCGGCCCAGCGGCGTATCCTTGCCCAGGTCGGCCACGGCCTGTGGATCGACCGGCCCCCAGCTTGCGGGCTGCAACGGGGTCCAGATCGGGCCGGGCGCCACGGCATTGACGCGAATGCCCCTGTCGGCCAGCTGCAGCGCCAGCGCGCGCATGAAGCCCAGCTCGGCCGCCTTGGTCGTGGTATAGGCGACCAGGGCCTTGTTGCCGGCGAACGCATTGATCGACGACGTGTTGATGATGGCGCTTCCCTTGCCCAGATGCGGCAGCGCCGCGCGCGCGATGTAGAAATATCCGTTGATATTCACATCCATGTGGCGCTGCCACGTCGCATCGGTGATGTCGGCCAGGTCTTCGCTGACATATTGCACGCCGGCGTTGTTCACCACGATGTCCAGGCCGCCGAAGGCCTCGACCGTGCGCGCGACGGCGGTGTTGCAGACTTCGCTGCTGGACACGTCGCCCTGGATCGCCAGCGCCTTCGTGCCTTCCGCCTCGACAAGGCGCACCGTTTCCTGCGCGTCTTCCTTCTCTTCCAGGTACAGGATCGCGACATCCGCGCCCTCGCGCGCGAAATGCAGCGCGACCGCGCGCCCGATGCCGCTGTCGCCGCCCGTAATCAGCGCCCGGCGGCCTTTCAGCTTGCCGCTTCCGCGATAATCGGCACGGATATGTTCTGCCTGCGGTTGCAGCAGGCGCTCGACACCCGGCTGATGGTCCTGGCTCTGGGGGGGAATGCTCTGGGCCATGAAGGGGCCTCCTGCATGAAATGGCAATGACAGGCCGCGGCGGTCCCCTTGCGGCCACCGCCACGTCCTTGGGGGGGAACGCCCGCGGGTAGGAACTGTTGCCTGAACGCCGGTTCAGCTCCGCGCCGGACGCACGGGTGCCCTGCGCCCGCCCAGCATGAAACGGCCCATGTTAAGAAATCCTGAAGCGCCGGCGCCATCGTTCCCGGTCATGCCGGAAAGCGGCTCCCTGCCGGGTCGAAATGCGTTCGGCCGGCCTCTTGCCTTGACCGGCCTCTTACATGTCCATGCGCAGGCGCGGCAGCATGCGGCCCGCGATCGATCCGGACGGCACCATCCCGTCGTCCATCGCGCCCATCCGGCGATAGAACGCGGCCGCGCCGGGATCGGCGTCGATGGTCATGGTCCGCGCGCCCGCGTGCCGGGCGGCCGTAACCGCCCAGTCGAACAGCGCCCGCCCCGCGCCGCCGCCCATCGCGTCGGGTTCGACGAACAGCTTGTCCAGTTCGGCCGCCGGCCCGTCCGGCGCGATCTGCGCCATGCCGACCACCCGGCCGTCCCGTTCCGCGACCTGCACCCGTCCCGCCGCGATCGCCGCCGCCGTCACCGCCAGCTCCGCCTCGCAGGCCCGCATGAACGCGGCGTCGTAGCCCCAGATCGCCTTGGCGCGCAGGCACAGGGCCGACAGCGCGCCGGCCTCCTCCGGACGGGCCTGGCGCAGGGCCAGGGCGCCCCGCCCGGACGTCACGTCCCGATCCGCACCGGCGAGACCATGTCCCGCAGGCAGGCGATGATCGATCGGGACGTCAGCTGGCCGCTGCGGGGATTTTCCGGATTGGGCACGATGTCGATATGGCTGGTGAACCGCGCGACGGCGGATTCGACCGTGATGGTATGGATGTTGCGGTCCACCGCCGGGTCGGCGATCACGCGGATTTCGGTCTCGCGCGGCCCCAGCCCGGCCAGCGCCAGCGCCGCCGCGACATTGGTGTTGGCGGGGAAGGCGCGGGCCGCCTCCTCGGCATTGCCGCGGAAAATGGTCGTGGCGGTGCGCAGCGCGTGCACGTCGATGCCCTGCTGCGCCAGGTAGGGCGCGCCGGCCAGGCTGGCGGGGGATTTCCGGGTTTCGATGGCGATCGACGCCACCCGGTCCTCGCACGCCGCGCGGACGGCATCCAGCCCCAGGATCGCGCCGCTGGGGACGATGATCCGCCCGCCCGTGCGGCGCGCGACATCGACCAGGTCCATGTGCGACAGCAGCGCCCCCGCCGACGCCACCACCAGCGTGGCGCCGCGTTCCAGCGTCGGCCGGGCGATGTCGGCGAACGCGCGGGCCGGCAGCATTTCCACCACGACGTCGGTGTCCGACAACGCGTCCAGCGTGCCGATGCGCGGCTGGGTGCGGAACCCCTCCAGCCGCTGCCGGGCCTTGTCCTGGTCCGACGCCGCCACCGCCGCCAGCGTCAGCCCGTCGATCCCGGCGTCCAGCAGCCGCGCGACCTGCACCCCGATCGACCCCAGGCCGGCCAGCCCGATCCGCAACGTTCCCTGTCGCGCCATCGCCCCGAAATGCATCCGGTCGTCCTTCCCGTGTCAGGCTGTCCGGGCTCCGCCCGAACCTGGCAAGGGCCTCGGCCCTCGCATCATAAGATCCTTCCAAGGGGCCGCGCCCCCTGGCGGGCCAGGGGCAGGGCCCTTGCCCGTCGTCGCGCCTACTGCTTGGCGAACAGCAGCCCGATATCCCGCAACGCCTTGAATTCCAGCGCGTTGCCCGCCGGGTCGTAGAAGAACATCGTCGCCTGTTCGCCGGGCAGGCCCTTGAAGCGGATCTGCGGTTCCATCTCGAACGCCACCCCGTGGCTGCGCAGGCGGTCCGCCAGGCTGGTCCAGCTGTCCATGTCCAGCACGACGCCGAAATGCGGGATCGGCACCGCATGCCCGTCGACCGAACCGGCGCAGTTCGACGGGGCCTTCGGCGCGTGGGTCAGGTGGGTGACGATCTGGTGGCCGAACAGGTCGAAATCGATCCAGCTGTCGGAACTGCGGCCCTCCGGGCAGCCCATGACGGTGCCATAGAACGTGCGGGCGGCATCGAGATCGTCGACCGGGAAGGCAAGATGGAAGGGCGCAGGCACGTCACGTCTCCGTTACATACAAATTGAAGCATAAATATACAATGATGCCATCAGGGTGTCCATCGCCCGCCACGCCGCGGGCGACGGCTTCAGGCCGACGCCTTGAAGACCTCCGCCCGGAACGGCATGCGGTCCGGCCGGCGCCCGGTGGCGTGCAGCAGCGCCTGCGAAATCGCCGGCGCCAGGGGCGCGACCATGATCTCGCCCACGCCCTGCGGCGGCCGGTCGCTTTCGACGACGATCGGCACCACCTCGGGCATCTCCCCGATCGACAGCAGCGGGTAGTCGGCGAAATTCGACTGCTCGGCCCCGCCGCGATTGAAGGTGATCTCGCTTTTCAGCGCCGAGGTCAGGGAAAATCCGATCCCGCCCTGGATCTGGGCGATGAAGGTATTGTGGTTGACGACCAGCCCGGCGTCGATCGCGCAGAACACCCGCGCCACCCGCCAGCTGTCGCCCTTGCGGACCAGCTCGACGATTTCCGCGACATAGGTGACGAACGACCCGCCGCGCCCGTGATAGGTGTCGAAGGAAATGCCGCGCACGGTGCCGGCGGGCGGCGGCGTGTCCCACGACGCGGCGGCGGCCACGGCGTCCAGCACCTTCAGCGCGGCGGGATTGTTGCGCAGCAGGTGGCGGCGGTACTGGTACTGGTCGATCCCGGCCTTGTGCGCCAGGTCGGTGATGAAGCTCTCCCAGAACAGCACCCCGGCGCTGGACCCGACCGAACGCATGAAATAGACCGGGATCGGCAGCGGCGTCTGGATCACGTCGACATGGAAATGCGGAATCTCGTAGCTCTGGTTATAGATTCCGTCGACCATGCTCTCGTCGTAATCGCCCAGCGGCGTCTTGGTCAGCCAGTTCGGCCGCGTGGTGGCGAACAGCGACTGCCCGCAGACGCGCGCATGCACCGCGACGGGATAGCCGTCCCTGTCCACCACCGCGCGCAGCCGCCCCTTGTTGTTGGGGCGGAAATGGTCGTGCTGGATATCCATCTCGCGCGTGCGGATCAGCTTGACCGGACGGCCGACCGCCATCGCCGCGCGCACCGCCTGGGCGACGAAATCCGGGGCGATCTTGCCGCCGAAGCTGCCGCCCAGGAAGCCGATATGCAGATGGACCTTCTCCTCCGCCACGCCCGAGATCTTGGAGATGACGGCGACCGAGGCATCGGTGCTCTGGATCGATCCCCACACGTCGACCCGGTCGGGCTGGACATGTACGGTGGCGTTCATCGGCTCCATCGCCGCATGGGCCAGGTGCGGGACGCTGAACCGGCTTTCGATCACCTGGTCCGGGTTCTGGCCCAGGATGCGCGGCGCGTCGCCGCGCGCCAGCGCCGTTACGCCGATTTCCGCATCCAGGCCCGATTCCGCCAGCCGGTCGATCAGCTCGGTCGACAGCCCGCCGTTCTCGCCGGGCGAAAAGGTCGCGTCCAGCATCTGCACCGCCCGCAGCGCCTGCCAGTAGCGCTCGGCCACGACGATGACCCCGTCATCCAGCCGGACGATGGCCCGCACCCCCGGCTGCTGCCGGATCTCGGCCTCGTTGTTGATCCGCACCAGCCAGCCGCCGATCGTCGGCGACAGGGCGATGGCGGCGTTCAGCATGCCCGGCACCTCGGCATCCAGTCCGTATTTCGCCGACCCGTCGGTCTTGGCCGCCGTGTCGCGGCGCGGCAGCGCCTTGCCGATCAGGCGGAATTCGGCGGGCGTCTTCAACCGTGGCGCGGGCGACAGCGGCAGGCGCGCGGCCTCGGCCGCCAGCGCGCCATAGGGCAGGGTGTCGCCCGTGCGGGTATTGCGCACCATGCCCGATTCCGTGGCGCAATCGCTCACCGGCACCTGCCAGCGCGCGGCGGCGGCGCGCACCAGCACGTCGCGCGCCGCGGCGCCCGCGACGCGCAGCCGGGCATAGAATTTGGTGGTGGAGGTCGAAGCCCCTTCCTTCTGCGACGGCTTTTCGTTGCGGAACTGGATCTTGTAGGCATCGCGTCCCATGACCCAGCGCACCTTCACCGCCGGCCAGTCGGCATCCAGCTCCTCCGCCAGGATCGCCGGCAGTGCGGTGTACGACCCCTGGCCGACCTCCGGCTGGCACAGGCCCAGCGTCACGCCGCCCTGCGCGTCGATGAAGATCCAGTCCGTCAGCTCGATATCCGCCTCCGCCGCCGCGCCGTCCCGCGCCGCCACCGCCGGGTCCAGCGGCACGGCCAGCAGCGCGCCGAACGCGGCCGCGACCTCCAGGAAGCGGCGGCGCCCCATGGACGGGCCGGCGGACGGCCTCCCGTAAGGCCCCGGGGCGGATGTCGCGCCGGTCACGATTTGTGCTGCCGCGCGGCGGCGGCGGCATGGATCGCCTGGCGGATGCGGACATAGGTCGCGCAGCGGCACAGGTTGGTCATCCAGCGGTCGATATCCTGGTCGGTGGGGGCAGGGGTTTCCGCCAGCAGCGCCGTCGCCGTCATGATCATTCCCGACTGGCAATAACCGCATTGCGGCACGTCCAGGTCGTTCCACGCCTTGCGCACCGCGTTGTCCGCGTCGGCGGCCACGCCCTCGATGGTGCGGATCGCGCGGCCGCGCACATTGCCCACCGCCAGCACGCAGGTCCGGATGGGCGCGCCGTCGACATGCATCGTGCAGGCGCCGCACATGCCGATGCCGCAGCCGAACTTGCTGCCGGTCAGCCCGAAATGCTCGCGCACCACCCACAGCAGGGGGGCGTCCTCGGGCCCGTCGAAACTGACGGGCCGGCCGTTGAGCTGGAACGGAATCGACATGGGTCCGGACTCTCCTTCGGGACGGGCGGCCCCCGGCGCGGGCATGGGCGGGACGGGGACGGGGTTCAGGGGGCGGGCATGAATTCGGCCTGCCGGGCGAAACTGTCATTGTGCGAGCGCAGCAATTGCAGCACCCCGGCGGCCAGGCGCGCGTTGTGGTCGCGCATGACGGTGTAGGCGGCCTCGGGGTCGCCGGCGACGATGGCGCGCACCACCGCGCCATGGTCGTCGCGCGACCGGTTCAGCCGTTCGGCATGCTCCAGCGGCTGCGCCTGGCGGAACGGGGCCAGGCGGGTGCGCAGGTCCTGCATCAGGTTGGCCAGCGTCTCGTTATGCGCGCCACGCCCGATCAGCTCGTGGAAACTGCGGTTGATCGCCCAGTACGCCGTCTGGTCGCCGCGCTGCGCCGCGTCCTTGCCCTGCTCGTACAGGCCCTGGAGCATGCTTTTCTCCAGCGCGTTCATCTTCTGCGATGCCAGGCGGGCGCACAGGGCCTCGATCTCGCACTCGGCGTCCAGCATGTCGGCCAGCTGGTCCAGGCTGATCTGCGTGACGATCGCCCCGCGTCGCGGCACGAAATCGATCAGCCCGCGCGTGGCCAGTTCCTTCAGCGCCTCGCGCACCGGCGTGCGCGACACGTTGAAGGTCGTGGCCAGGCTCTGCTCGTCCAGGCGCTGGCCGGGACGCAGCTTGCCATGCAGGATCTGCTCGGCGAGATTATTATATATATCTTCGGCGTAGGTCGACACGCAGGACTCCTTGCATTCAGGTGGCCGCTCTCTGTTCCGCCAGATCGGGCAGAACGCCCCCCTGAATATACGTAGCGACATAATTTTCGAGCAACGCTTTCTGGGCCGACCGCGCCTGCGGCGACCGCCCGGCCAGATGCGGGGTCAGGATCACCCGGCCCGTCTCCAGCAGGGCGGGCGGCACCGCCGGCTCGCCCTCCACGACGTCCACCGCCGCGCCCGCGATGTCGCCGCGCCGCAGGGCGACGGCCAGCGCGTCGGTGTCGACGACGCTGCCGCGCCCGACATTGACGACGAACCCGCCCGGCCCCAGCGCGCGCAGCACCGCCGCGTTCACCAGATGCCGCGTCTGCGGCCCGCCCGGGCAGGCGACGACCAGGAAATCGGCCTGCCGCGCCATGTCGGCCAGGTCGGCGACATGCCGCGCGTCCGGGTCGGGGCGCGGCGCGCGGGCGTGATACAGGATCGTCATGTCGAACGCCCGCGCCCGCGCCGCGATGGCCTGGCCGATCCGGCCATAGCCCAGCAGGCCCAGCGTCCCGCCCGTCAGGGTCGGGCGCGCCTGGCGCACCGAATCCCACATCCCGTCGCGCACCGCGCGGTCCAGGAACACAAGGTCCCGCGCGATGGCCAGCATCAGCGCCAGCGCATGGTCGGCGACCGTGCGGTCGTTGGTGCCGGGGGCGTTGGCGACGACGATGCCCCGGGCGCGGGCGGCGGCCAGGTCCACGGCCTCGTATCCCGCGCCGGTGCACAGGACCAGGCCCAGCGCCGGCAGGGCCGCCATCGCCGCCGCGTCCAGGCCGATCGACCCGTTGGTGACGACGATGCCGATCGCCCGGCAGGCGGCGGCGTCATGCGGAATGGTCCCCGCGCCCGGACCGGACAGGTCGTGCACGCGTGCCAGGCGCGCCAGGCCCGCCACGCAGTCGGCGGGCAGCGGCGCGCGCAGCAGGATGTCGCCTGCCCGGACGGATGCGGGGACGGGCGTCATGCGGCGGCGCCGTCCTCGGCCGGGGTCACGTTCTTGACCGCGCCGCGCCAGCCGCTCTCGGTCATGTCGAACACGATGCCTTCGGGCGTGCTGTACTTCACCTCGTAGAAGACGTTGGGATCGGTCTCCTTGCGGCCGGTGACGTAGGCGCCGCCGGCCTCGGTCACCTTGGCGCCGGCGGCCTCCAGATCGTCCACCCAGACGCCGAAATGGATGATGCCGTAATAGTTCTTCTGCTTCTCGAAGCCCGGAACCGGCTCGTCGCCGAAATTCAGCAGGGCGACGTTCACCGTCCCGTCGGACATGTACACGCCGCGCATGGCGCGGCCGGCGCGCGTCATGCCGAACGCCTGTTCGAAGAATGTCGCGGCCGCCTCGGGGTCCGGCACGGACAGGGCGATGTGTCGCAATTTGCTCATGTGATGACTCTCCGTTGCACCGCGTGCGCTCCCGCCGCACGGCGTGCACACACTATGCACATGAATACGGATGGACGCTACAAAATACTTTGACTTTGGATTGTATTTATGATGAGTTTCTATGCACGGCAGGCTTCCCCCTTGCCGCCTCATGCCATGGGTGACCGCATATGCATCACTTTGATTATGAAACGGGCATGATCTGCCGATGACCGCGCCCGGCCCGGCCGTCGTCCCCCCCGCCGCCACGGATCCCCTGGCGGATCAGGCCCCGTTCGGCGGCCTGCCGCCGGCCGACCGCGCGCGCCTGCTGGCGCTGGGCCCGGTCTGGAACGACGATATCGTCGGCCACCGGGCGGAAACCGTGCGGTGCTATACCGACGTCCTGGCGCGCATGGATCCCGCCCCCGGCGGCGTCACGCGCGACGTGCCCTATGGCGACGCCCCGCGCCAGGTGCTGGACATCTTCGCGCCCGCCCCGGCCGCGACGCCCGCCCCGGTGGTGGTGTTCGTCCATGGCGGCGCCTTCACCCGCGGCAGCAAGAGCGCGAACGGCCATGTCTACGACAATGTCCTGCACTGGTTCGCCCGCCACGGCTACGTCGGGGTGAATGTCGAATACCGCCTGGCGCCCGACATCATGTACCCCGACGGCGCGCGCGACGTTGCCCTGGCGCTGGACTGGGTGGCGGCGCATGTCGCCGCGCGGGGCGGCGACCCGGCGCGCATCCATGTCATCGGCCATTCGGCCGGGGGCACCCATGTCGCGGCGCTGGCGGTCGACCCGGCGGTCGGGCGGGCGATGCCGCCGGGGGTGCGGACGCTGGCGCTGGTCAGCGGCCGCCTGCGGCTGGACGCGCTGCCCGACAACCCGAACGCCCGCCATGTCGCGGCCTATTGCGGCGACGACGCGGGCCTGTATGCCGAACGCTCGCCCGTGACCCATGCCGCGCGCTGCCCCCTGCCGGTGCTGGTGGCGGTCGCGGAATATGAAAACCGGCATCTCGATACCTATGGCGCGGAATTCGCGCAGGCGGTGCGGGCGGCGGGGCGGGTGCCCGTCCGCTTCCTGCGCCTGGCCGGCCACAACCACACCTCGATCGTCGCCCATATCAATTCCGGCGAGGACCGCCTGGCGCGCGCGCTGGACCTCTTCTTTCGCGACCATGACGGATCGCCCGAACCAGGAGCAGAGTAGAACCCGATGTCACAGCACGTCATGATCGTCGGCGCAGGGCCCGTGGGCATGGTCTGCGCCCTGGCCCTCGGCCGCCAGGGCATTGCCGTCACGGTGGTCGAACGCGAACCCGCCCCGGTGATGGACCAGCGCGCGGCCTCGCTGCATCCGCCCACCATCGCGATGCTGGCCGACCTGGGCATCGGCGACACCATCATCGAAAAGGGCCTGATCGCGCCGAATTTCCAGTACCACGACCGCCTGGGGGGCGAGATCGTGGCCGAATTCGACCTCGGCCTGATGAAGGACGAATTCCGCTACCCCTTCGTCCTGCAATACGAACAGTACAAGCTGACCGACGACGTCAGCACGCGCTACGCCCGGGAAATCGGCTTCGCCGTCCGATTTTCCACCGAGGCCACGGACATCGTCCAGAAGGACGACCACGTGCTGGTGACGCTGCGCCAGGGCGATGCGGTCGAAACGATGCGCGTCGATTACCTGATCGGCGCCGACGGCGGGCGCAGCACGGTGCGCAAGTCGCAGGACATCGCGTTCGAGGGATTCACCTACGACGAACGCTTCGTGAAGATCGCGACGCCGTTCGATTTCGGCGCCGAAAAGACCGATTACGCCTTCCGGAACTATTTCTCCGACCCCACGGAATGGTGCAATCTGTTCAAGGTCCGTGGCGCGGACGGCAAGGGATTGTGGCGCGCCATCTTCCCCACCCGCGTGGACGAGACCGAGGACGAGGCCCTGGGCCATGCCGGCCTGCAGGCCCGCCTGCAGAAATTCTTTCCCAAGGCAGGAGAGTACGAGATCGCCTATTCCAACATGTACGCCGTCAACCAGCGCGTCGCCGCCACCTTCCGGCGCGGCCGCGTGCTGCTGGCCGGGGATTCGGCGCATGTGAACAACCCGATCGGCGGCATGGGCATGAACGGCGGCATCCATGACGCGGTCAACCTGTGCGAGAAGCTGGGCGCCGTCCTGCGCGGCGAACGGTCCGACGACGTGCTCGACCTCTACAGCCGCCAGCGCCGCCACGCCGCGACCGCCTTCGTCCAGGCCCAGAGCATCCAGAACAAGCGCCTGCTGGAAGAACGCGACCCCGCCATCCGCGCCGAGCACCTGCGCCAGCTGCGCGCCGCCGCCGCCGATCCCGAACGCGCCCGCGCGTTCATGCGCCGCGCCTCGTTGCAGGACAGCCTGAACGACGCGCAAAGCGTCACGTAACCCCACCCCGCCCGAAGGACCGCGCGATGCCCCCCGCCGCCGATGTCGATCCCTCCCGCGCCGATCTGGCCGCCGACCTGGCGGCCGATGGGCCGGCCCGTGCCTCCATGCGCGCCCCGGCCGCGCCGTTCGCCTGGTTCCGCGCCCTGTCGCGGGTCGAGAAGATCACGTTCTGGAGCTGCTATGGCGGCGTCGCGCTCGACGCGATGGACCTGCGGATCTTCAGCTTCCTGATGCCGGCGCTGATGAAGGCGTGGCACGTCTCGCCCGCGCAGGTCGGCTTCCTGGGCAGCGCCGCACTGTACGCCGCCGCCGCCGGGGGCTGGATCACCGGCCTGCTGGGCGACTGGTTCGGCCGGGTCAAGGCGATGCAGTTCACCATCGTCATCTATTCGCTGTTCACCTTCCTCAGCGGCTTCGCCACCTCGTACGACCAGCTGTTCGTCTGCCGGACGATCCAGGGCTTCGGCTTCGGCGGGGAAATCACCGCCGGCGTGGTGCTGATGGCGGAAATCGTCGGCAATCGCAGCCGGGGCAAGGCGGTCGGCTGCCTGCAAAGCGGCGTCGCCGCCGGCTGGGCGCTGGCCGCGATCATCGCCAGCCTGGCGCTGGCCTGGCTGCCGGACTGGGTCGCCTGGCGCGCGGTGTTCTGGTCGGGGATCGCGCCCGGCCTGCTGCTGATCGCCATCCGCCGCTATGTCGACGAACCGGAAATCTACAAGGAACAGCGCGAACAGGCGATCACCCATGCCGCGCGGATGAAGATCCACGACATCTTCCGCCCCGGTGTCGCGCGGACCACCTTCCTGACCACCCTGCTGGCGCTGGGGGTGCAAAGCAGCGGCCTGGGCATTTCGACCTGGCTGCCGGCGTACCTGACGATGTCGCGGCATCTGTCGCACGGGGCGGCGGGCCTGTACGTGATCGTGCTGACCGCCGGCGCGTTCCTGGGGTACATCGCCAGCGCGTACCTGGCCGACGCACGCGGGCGGCGTCCGAACTTCCTGTTCTACGTGACCGGCAGCGTTCTGACCTTGGTGGCCTACCTGTGCCTGCCCATGCCGCCGTGGCTGCTGCTGGTCGCGGGCGTTCCCCTGGGGTTCTTCTCGCAGGGGTTGTATGGCGGCATGGGCACGTTCTTCTCCGAACTGTTCCCCACCGCGGTGCGCGCCAGCGGCACCAGCTTCGCCTACAGCGCCGGCCGGCTGGGGGCCGCGTCGGGCGTCGCCTTCGTCGGCGTTCTGGCCCATGGCTACGGCATCGGCCCGGCCCTGCTGGCGGTCTGCGCAATCAGCTACGTCCTGGTGCTGGTGGCCACGCTGCTGCTGCCCGAAACGCGCGGCCGCGGGCTGCGCTAGGCCCGTCCGCATCCGGGCCCCGCGGCCCGGATGCATGCGGCCCCCCGATTTACCGACAACATGTCCTGCGTGCGGGCGGCCGATTCCGGCCGTATCCCGGTCATGTCCTCCGTCATTAGTATAATGTAACGTCCTTCTGTGCACAGAAGGACGTATCGCAATACATTTTTTCTAAAAAAAACTCGTCACACATTCAAAATAATATCGACAAACCGACTCAAGATTCGACACACTCCGATTACATTCGGAAAGGGATTGCGGGTATGCCTACCATCGGGAATGGACCACGGGTTTTCGGATTGCGGATTGCCTTGTTGCTGACCGCATCTCCGGTGTTCCTGATGTCCCCGGCGCTGGCGGCGGCGCCGGCCGGGGATGCGGCCACCCAGGCGGCAGGCCGGCCCGTATCCACGGACATCAAGGAAACCAAGGGCGCGACTTCGAAAAAATCTGCGCCCGTTCAGGCAAATGACGGGGTGGAACAGGTCACGGTGTCCGCCACGCGGCGCAGCACCGACGTGCAGCACACGCCGATGGCCATCACCGCCATCAGCGCCAGGACATTGCAGCAGACCCACGCCCAGACGATCGCCGATTACTTCATCCAGGTGCCGGGCCTGAGCATGCAGGACCAGGGGCCGGGGCAGAAGCGCTACGCCATCCGCAACCTGACGGCGGCGGGCGAACCGCAGGTCGGGCTGTACCTGGATGAAATCCCCATCGCCGGCTTCACCGGCGAAAACACCGATTCCGGCTCGGCGCAGCCGGACGTGAAATTGTGGGACATGGCGCGGGTCGAGGTCCTGAAGGGCCCGCAGGGCACGCTGTACGGATCGGGGTCCGAGGGCGGCACCATCCGCATCATCTCGGAACGCCCGGACATGACCCGGCTGGGCGGCAGCGTGAACAGCTCGATCTCGACCTACGCCACCGGCGGTTTCAATAATTCGCAGAGCGGCACGATCAACGTTCCGATCGTCAACGACAAGCTGTCGATCCGCCTCAGCGCCTACCGCGACAGCAACGCGGGCTGGATCAAGCAATATTACCTGCAGCAGAACGGCACCAACAGCACCGACGATTACGGCGGCCGCCTGAACATCCGCTATCGCCCGATGGAAAACTGGACCATCGATTTCATCGCCTATTACCAGAACGCGAACACCAACGACCTGTCGAACCTCAACCCGTCCTTCGACAGCGTGGCGCACAGCAAATGGGCGGCGGCCAGCTTCGTCCGCCAGCCGATGCGCGACGAATTCCAGGCGTACAACCTGATCTCGGCCTACCGCATGTCCTGGGCGACGCTGACGGCCATCGCATCGTGGCAGCAGCGCAAGATGCATTATACCCATGACACGACGTTCAATTACGGCGTCGATTGCACCAGCGGCGATTTCGCCAGCTGCTATCCGCTGGACGTGTTCCAGCAGCGCCTGGCCGCCGGCCAGATCAACGCGGTCGACGACCGCCAGCGGGTGAATGCCTGGACGTCCGAGGTCCGCCTGTCCTCACCGGCGCAGAGCAGGATCCAGTGGACGGTCGGCAGCTTCTACCAGATCCGGAAAAACACGTTCCAGCTCTATTACGGTGCAGTCGATTCGGCCGGGTTCTTCGACTACGATTCCAACGGCTACGCGCCGACCACGATGTTCGCGCGCGCCAACTGGGACCGGACGGAACAGATCGCGGGCTTCGGCGAGGCCACGTACCCGATCCTGAAGAATCTGAAACTGACCGGCGGCGTGCGCGTCTTTACCGCCGACCGCAGCCTGACCTCGCTGGCGATCATGCCGTTCGGCGAGAAGAACGCCATCCCGACCTTCTATCCGGGCTCCTCCTCCAGCGAGACGTCGGCCACCGGCAAGGCGCTGCTGTCCTACGACATCACGCCGCACGCCATGGTGTATGTCGAGGCGGCGGAAGGCTACCGGATCGGCGGGCCGAACCTGCCCGTCGGCTTCACCGTCACGACCCCGGCCCCCTACGCCCCCGACACGGTGTGGGACTACGAATTCGGCTGGAAGACCGGATGGCTGCACAACCGCCTGACCTTCAACGGCGCGGTCTATCGCATGAACTGGTCGAACATCCAGCAGCAGGGCACCGACCCGTCCGGCGCGTTCGACTTCATCACCAACGCGGGCTCGGCGACCGCCACGGGCGTCGAGGCCGAACTGGCGGCACGGCCGATCCGGTCGGTGCAGCTGGGAATGGGCGTTAACTACACCGACGCCCACCTGGTCGGCCGGCAGCCCTACCAGCCCCTGGCGGTCAACCAGACGCAATCCGGCGACGACCTGCCCTACGTGCCGCGCTGGACGTTGAACGCGAACGCGACCTACAATTTCGACATGCTGGGCCTGCCGACCTGGGTGCGCGGCGACATCGCGTACCAGAGCGGCCGGACCACCGCCTTCGACCGTGCCAGCCCGAACTATGCCTATATCGGGGGCTGGTTCCTGGCCAACCTCAATGTCGGCACCAAGATCGGACGCTACAGCGCGCAGATCTACGCCAACAACATCCTGAACCGGCAGACACGCGTCTCGGGACGCCTGAACTCGGTCCAGCCGCTGGTCATCAACTCCGCCCCGCCGGCCACGATCGGCCTCAGCCTGACGGCGGAATTCTGACGCCGGGGCAGGGATCGTCGGGCGCTGCCCGGACCCGGCAAGGGCCGCGGCCCTTGCATCCCATTCGCCTCATGCGGTCCGGGGGGGTATCGAAAGGGCGCCCCCGGCCCGACCGGGCAGGTCGGCCGGATGCGGATGGTCCCACCTGCGGGAAGCGATAGCGGGCAAGCGGACCCGCCCCCGGGAACAGGGGGCCGCTGGTCACCGCCCTCATGCCGCCCCATGCCGGGCGTCCGACCGTCGTTCCCGTCTTCCCGAAATCCGCCGTTCATCAGCAGGGTCGGCGGCGGCTCCAGGCCTTTTCCCGAATCGAATCGCTTGCCGGTAGGTCCGCGTCCGCCGTTGCCATGTCCGGAAGATCTCGCCGAGGCGGACCGGCCAGCAGAAGCCACGGCGCAGTCACCGCAGACATCCTGACCTCGATCCTCACCGCCCGGTGTCCATCGACGAACCGGGCCGCTCCATCAGGATGGCCCGCCCGCGCGGTCACGCCTTTACCCTTACCTTGCGCGCCACCGGCATGACCCGTCACCGACCGCCTGCGATGCGGCCGGTTCACGACGCGATGCCGTCACACCCGGTTATCGCGCGGAACATCGACTCGTCGCCGACCGCGACGAGCCTGTTTCCCCGCCTCTCCGATTTCCCGTAAAAAATCAGAACTCGGCCGAAAGGGTGAAGTGGTAGACGCGCGGCAGCCCCGCATACAAGGTCGATGCCGCACCGGACGTGCCGCTCGGCGCGCCGGTATAGACCGATGCCCAGTACCGTTCGTTCGTGACGTTGCTGACGCCGAAACGCGCGACCCACGGAAACCGGGCGACGTGGAAGGCATAGCGCGTGCCCAGCTCCAGCGTCGTGTACGATCCGGTATGCAGCGTATTGGTCACGTTGGCCGCCCGGTTGCCCATGTAATGGACCCCGGCATTGAAGGCCCATCCCGACGCGAAGGAACCAAGTGTCGCCGGCAGACGGTAGTCCAGCAGCATGCTGGCCTGCAACGGCGCCGCGCCCACGATCTCCTTGTCGTTATAGGCGGCGGTCCTGCTGCCGACCAGTTCCGCATCCAGCCAGGTCATGCCGGCCAGAACGGAAAGGTTCGGCAGGACTTCGCCCGAAACCTGCGCTTCCACACCATAATTGCGCTGCGTTCCGCCATATGTGTAGGTCTGGCAGGTCACGCCGCCCGCGCAGGTACCGTTCGCCGCACCGACATACATCGCATAGGGCGAGGTCATGCGGAAACCGGCAACGTTGAACTGCATCTTCTGATAACGCAATTTATAGCCGACTTCATATTCCTCGGAATGCGCGATCGGCAATGCGATGTTCGTGTTGGTATAATATTGGCTGTTGGGCGTGACGGGCCCCGCCTCGACCGACCGCCCATAGGTGAAATAGAGGGTCTGGTTGTCGGTCGGCTTGTACATCAGGCTGGTCGTCGGGCTGAAAGCCGCGTCGGCCGAAAAGGTTTTCTTCAGTGCGCTGCTGGCATTCAGCGCCCCCTTCTGGTCGATCCAGCTCCAGGCCAGCGTGCCCATGATCGACCAG
>NZ_JABEQM010000025.1 GCF_014174155.1 Gluconacetobacter tumulisoli
GGCGGGCGCCGCCACGCCGGCCGCGACCCTGTCCGCCAGCCCGCGCAGCCGGGCCGGCAGCCGCCGGCGCGCCGCCCCCCGGACGCCGGGCAGCAGCAGCGCGGCCATCGCGGCCTCGCACACGATGCCCAGCACGATATAGGTTCCCCGCGCCATCGCGACGTCGAAGACATGGTCGGGCTGGCTGATGGCCCCGGTCGCGACGATGGCCGAGGTGAAGCTGGTGACCAGCAGGCCATAGCTGCGATAGCCGTCGAAGAACGTCGCGCACCCGCAGCACAGGCCGATCCACAGCGCCAGCGCCAGGAAGAACAGGCCGGTTTCCTGCGGGAACGCCGCGATCAGCGCCACCCCCGCGCCGCATCCGACGAGCGTGCCTGCCAGGCGCCAGCGCGCCTTGGACAGGGATTCGCCGCGCGAGGCCGTCGCCACGACCCAGACGGACAGCGGCGCCCATTGCGGGCTGTCCAGTTCCATCCAAATGGCGATCAGCAGCGACAGTTCGGCGGCCAGCGACGTGCGCACCGCAAACCCCAGGTCCGCCAGCGACGGCGCCATCAGCCACCGCCATGATCCGCCCCATGGCCTGCCCCATGTGGCGCCCCATGCCCGGTGCCACGCCCCGGCCCCCGAACCGGCCATTTTTCCCGCCGCGCCTGACATGGCCCCGCCCCGAAAAACGACAGGCTGCGGCGCCGCGCGCCGCGTGTCCAAGTGGTTGTCGTGATCTGATCATAAGCAACGCTTATGAAGGGCGCCGCGTGGAGATCAGTTCGAAATCGGAACGTAATTGCGCCCGCCGCCGGCGCGCATTTTCCGACTGCCTCCTATGCATGACCCGGCGCGTTTCCCCGTCGTGCGGGCCAGCGGGAATCAGGGGAGATGGGGTCGATGCGCCGGCATGGCCTGCGCGGTGGAGAGAAGCGGGCGCGCGTCCCGCGTGAAGCCGCCGGGCACGTTGCCGCCGTCGAAGCCATTTCGACGGAAAGATGGTTTCTGTACCTTAGGATTTTCCTTATCCGCGCATTTTTCAGGTCGTTTCGTTTTCGACCGTACCTTGCCGCGTGGCTGGTCCCCGCCTTCCGGCGGATCTTCCCCCGTGCATGGGCCAGGAGAAGCGCGATCCGCGTGCGGTGATGAGAAGTGCAGTGCTGGAACGGCAATGTTTTGTAATGTCACCATGTATTGCAACACGTAACGAGCATGATACAGATCGCCACGTTGCGAATGATTATCACATTTAATGAGGGCAAGGTGAAAATCTCGAGACGGCGACAGTTCCGCACGGCGATGTTCCTGACATCGATATTGTCGTCGTTTTTCTGGATAACCGCGCCGCGCGCCGCCGATGTGACCGACAAGACCGCCCAGGGCAGGAAATCCGTTACGACGTCGAAACCTGCAAAGACATCGGCGCCCGCAAAGACGTTGGCCGACGAGAACAAGGCGGTCACGACGGAGAATATCGTCGTGAAATCGCAGAGAACGGAGAGAGGCAGCTACACGGCGTCCGCCGCCAGCGCGTCCACCGGCCTCGCGCTGAGCCTTCGCGAAACACCCCAGACCGTGACGGTGATGACCCGTCAGCTTATGGACGACCAGCAGATCAACACCCTGGACGACGTTCTCAATACAACGCCCGGGGTCACGTCCTATGCGAACGACAATGCCGGGCGCACCACGTACCGTGCCCGCGGGTTCGACATCACGAACTACAAGATCGACGGGATGCAGGTCGACGCGAGCACGAGTTTCACCGGCCTCGGCACGTCGATGAACATGGACCTCTACGAGAACGTCCAGATCATCAGGGGTGCCAACGGGCTTCTGGGCGGGACGGGAGATCCGTCGGCGACGATCTACCTGCAGCGGAAGCAACCGACCCGGACCTTCAGCGTGAACGGCCTGCTGCGTCTGGGCAACTGGAACGAGCACCGCGTCATGGCGGACGTCAACACGCCGCTGAACAAATCCGGGTCCATCCGCAGCCGCTACGTCTTCAGCTGGGACGATACGGATACGTTCCGCCAGCGCGAGCATGTCAACCGGATCGGCGCACTTGCCAACTACGCCGCGGATCTTTCATCGAACGACGTCCTGAATTTCGGCTTCCAGTACGAGCGGAGCCGCAATGACGGCGCATCGTGGGGCACGAACGTTCCGATCTGGTATGCCGACGGAACAAGGACGAACCTGCCCCGCAGCACGAACCCGGTCGCGAACTGGAGCCAGGCCACCCGGGACATGTACACGGCCTTCATCAATTACGATCACGATTTTTCCGCCGGCTGGCACCTCATGGTCGGCTACATGCGCACGCAGGGTGGCTCCTTCAGCGATCTCGGCGTGGCGAAAATCAACAATGCCGCGAAAAACGTCGGTGGCTTTGCCGGTTTCTGGAACGAGGACGGGACCGGCGCCTATCTGAACGCCATGCATGCCGAATATGCCGACGCCCGGGACAACGCGGATGTCCATATCTCCGGCCCCATTCATATCCTGGGGCGGGAACATCAGCTGATGTTCGGTTTCAACGGCTATAACGACGAATTGACGGAATATACGTTCAGCCAGGCGCTGGGCAACTGCAACATTGCCGGCGTATCCCCATGGTCCGGCTGCCAATATCGCGCGGCCGGCCTGCCTGTCGCGAACTGGCGGACATGGGACGGTTCGTATCCCGATTTCTCGACGCACCGCACGCATGCGCGGGAGGTCGACGTGACCCGGAACTACGGCGCCTATGTGTCCGGCCGCTTCATCCTGGCCAAGGGGCTGTCCCTTATCCTCGGCGGACGCATCAGCACATACGAAGCCTACAGCGGTACCTACAATCTTTCGAACCAATACAACCCGATCGCGGGCGGCACGCGGCAGAACGCCGTGCTGACGCCCTATGCGGGCATGGTCTACGACTTCACCCGCACGATGTCGATCTACGGCAGCTATACCAATATCTATACGCCGCAATCGAACTTGCGGGATGAAAACAACCGTCCCCTCGATCCCGTCATGGGCAAAAGCTATGAGACCGGCCTGAAGGGTGCCTTCTTCGGGCAGAGACTCAACACCTCTCTCGCGTTCTATCTCAACAAGCAGAGCAACGTTGCCCAGGCGACCGGCGCCGTCAACGACATCACCGGGGATTCGATCTATACCTCCGTCAATGGCGTGAAATCCGAGGGTATCGATTTCGACGCGTCCGGCGAGCTGCTTCCGGGGTGGAACGTCTTCTTCGGATACAGCTATCTCCGGACCAGGGGCCTGAGCTACCAGCAGGATCCGCATCACCTGGTCCGCCTGACGACAAGCTACACGTTCCCCGGCGCCTTGCATCGCCTGACCGTGGGCGGTGGCATCTCGAGCCAGAGCAGCACGGAATGGACGACGAATCCCGGCCGCCCCCTGTCGGGCGGGGGATATGACACATCGAACATCAAGGTTGGCGGCTACACGCTGATCAACCTGATGGCACGCTACAGGGTGGCCGGCTGGCTGGACATTGCCGGAAACATCACGAACCTTACGGACAAGACCTACGTGCGTCAGGCCGGTTTCTACGACGGGATGATTTTCGGCGAGCCCCGGACATTCAATTTCACGCTGCGTGGACGCTATTGAACCTTGTTCTGCCCGTCCGCGGCGCGTGAATCACGTCCGCTGCGGGTGCGGGTCCTGTCGGACTTGACCCGGGTTTCGTCGCCGGAGCCCGGCGGGCGGGATCGAACGCCACCAGGGCGCATTTCGGACCAGTCCTTAGCAGGCTGTCTGGACATGCGCGCTGGTGAGCGAGAGCGGCCTTGACGGCCGTCCGCCGCGAAGCACAGGAAACGCGCATAGGATCGCCACCAGCGCGCATGTCCAGACAGGCTCCTACAGCTTGAGCGCGTCGTCCAGGACCAGGCCGCCGGCGACCTCCCAGCTACGCGCCATCAGGGCCGTCACGACCGGCTGCCGCAGGCGCACCAGCCCCACCCCGGGCGCCGGGCAGGGGCTGAGGCGCCGGATCTGCAGCGGGGCGGCGGCCTCGTGCCCGGACGGCAGGGCGGCGACGGGCAGGATCGTCGCAAGGCGCCCCGCCCGAAGTTCCGCATGCAGCAATTCCAGCGCGTTCGTTTCCAGGAAGACCGTCGGTTCGCACCCGGCCTCGCGGAAACAGGCGTCGACGATCTGCCGGCTGCGCATCGACCGCCCGAGCAGGCACAGCGGCAGCCCCGCCGCCTCCTGCCAGCCGCAGGTCGTGCGGTTCGGCAGGCTCACCCCCGGGGCGGCCGCCAGCACAAGCTGTTCCGCGTAGAGATACCGGGTTTCGAAGGACCCGTCGGGGGGCACCTGGTCCAGGTAGATCAGCCCCATCTGGATCCGATGCTCGGCCAGGTCATGCAGGATGTCCGCGCTGGCCGCGACATTCACCGAGAGATGCAATGCCGGTATCGCCGCCCGCAGGCTTTCCATCAGCAGCGGCAGGACCAGGATCGCCGGCGGCATCGCGCCGATGGACAGGCTGCCCCCGGCGATGTCCCGGGCGAAATGCGCCTCCTGCCGCAGGCCGTCCAGCGCCGCGATCGTCTGCCGCGCCCAGGCCAGGACCCGTTCGCCTTCGGCGGTGAAGCCGAACACGCGCCGGTTGCGGAGCACGACCGTGACGCCGAGTTCATGCTCCAGCTGCCGGATCGCGGCGGACAGGGCCGGCTGGGATACGCCGCAATGATCCGCGGCACGGGAAAAATGCCGGAACCGATCCAGCGCGACCAGATACGTTAATTGACGCAGGAACACATGAACCGCCCAACCAGGAATGCCGTCGAGAGGCTGTATTAGCGTCAAATGGCGGCTCCGGGCAGCATCGCGGACGTCTTTCGCGTCCCCGGCGCGTATGCACGCTGTCCGTCGGCGGCACGCTGCGCCATTCCAATTTCTGCTTCGTCCGGTTCAGGAACATCCCGCGCTGGCTGGCCGATCCGGAAATCGGCATTGCGCACGGAGTGCGCATCGTTTGTCCGGACGGCCGGCGGCTGATACGGTGGCGCGACTTATCTGCCGAGGATGCATGCTGCTGATCCGCCCCCTGGTGCCCGCCGATTTCGATGCCGTCTGGCCGATCCTGCGCGATGTCGTGCGAGCGCGGGAGACCTATGCGCTGGACCCGGACATGGATCGCGATGCCGGGTGGCGCGTGTGGGCCGAGGCGCCGCGGGCGACCTTCGTCGCCGAGCGCGACGGCGTGGTGCTGGGCAGCTACTACATCAAGCCCAATGCCGCGGGGCCGGGCGATCACGTGTGCAATTGCGGCTATATCGTCTCGCCCGCCGCGCGGGGACAGGGGGTGGCGGGGGCGCTGTGCGCGCATTCGCTGCGCGTGGGGCGCGAGATGGGGTTCGCCGCCATGCAGTTCAATTCGGTCGTCGCCACCAATATCGTCGCGATCCGGCTGTGGCAGAAGCACGGCTTCGCCATCGTGGGCACGCTGCCCGGCGCCTTTCGCCATGCCACGCAGGGCGTGGTGGATTGCCATGTCATGTATCGCGCGATGGACTAGGCATGGCCGGGGCGCGCCGCGCCCGAGGCCGGACGGGAGGGGACGCGCGCCATGCCCACGAAACTGATCGCCGTGCTGATCGCGGTCAGCGACGGTCGTCCCATGGTCCTGACGCTGGAGGGTGGGCGGGCGCTGCCGTCCGGCCCGCTGGAGGCCGGGCATCGGTCGTTGCAGACCGGCCTGCGCCTGTGGGTGGAGCGGCAGACCGGGCATGCGCTGGGCCATGTCGAGCAGCTTTATACCTTTGCCGACGCGCCGGACGGCGACGCCGCCGACGATCGCAGCGTGCTGATTTCCTATCTGGCGCTGACGCGCATCCACCAGGGCGAGCACGGTTGGCGCAACTGGTACGATTATTTCCCGTGGGAGGACCAGACCGCCCCCGACGGCCGCGCCCTGGTCGCACGGATCGCGGCGCGGCTGGAGCACTGGGCCCATGCCGCGCCGCCGGCCCCGGGCGCGGCCCGCCGCCAGCGCATCGCCCTGACCTTCGGACTGGACGGGCTGGGCTGGGACGACGAACTGGTGCTGCAACGCTACGAATTGCTGTGGGAGGCCGGGCTGGTGCCGGAATCGGCGCCGCCGGGGGGGAGGACCGTGCCGGGGCTGGAGATGGCGGGCGACGGGCGGCGCATCCTGGCCACCGCCATGGCGCGGCTGCGCGCCAAGATCCGTTATCGTCCCGTGATCTTCGAACTGATGCCCGACAGCTTTACCTTGCTGCACCTGCAGCGCACGGTCGAGGCCGTGGCCGGGCAGCCCATGCACAAGCAGAATTTCCGCCGCCTGATCACCCAGCAGGACCTGGTGGAGGAAACGGCGGATGTCGCATCCGACACGCGCGGTCGCCCTGCCCGCCTGTTCCGTTTCCGGCGCGAGGTGATCGGGGCGCGGCGGATCGCCGGATCCAAGCTGCCGCTTACCCGACCCGTCTGAAAACGCGGTTTGCCGGCGATCCGGCGCGCGTTTCCTGCGGGCTGGTCACAACGCTGTCATATCGATCCCTCTTGACGCGGCGGGCCGGCGGGCCAATCACAGGGGTGAACTGATGCGGCTTATTTATGCTCATAACGAGTATAAATAAGCCCAGGGAGCCGAATATGTCCGAGACCCTTACCGCCTCGCCCCGCCTCGAAGCCCTGTACGACCGCGTCGCCCGGGTCGTTCCCCGGATGGAGTGGGAGATGTTCGCCGACGACATCGCGGCCATCCTCGACCTCAAGCGCCGGCGCCGGGCGGTGATCCTGGCGCATAATTACCAGACGCCGGAGATCTTCCACTGCGTCGCCGACATCCGGGGCGACAGCCTGGCCCTGGCGCGCGATGCCCAGGGGCTGGACGCCGACGTGATCGTGATGGCCGGCGTGCATTTCATGGCCGAGACCGCCAAGATGATGAACCCGGACAAGACGGTGCTGATCCCGTCCCTGCAGGCGGGATGTTCGCTGGCGGACTCGATCACCGCCGCGGACGTGCGGGCGCTGAAGCGCGCGCATCCGGGCGTGCCGGTGGTCACCTATGTCAACAGCACGGCCGACGTGAAGGCCGAGAGCGATATCTGCTGCACCTCGGCCAATGCGCGGCACATCGTCGAGAGCCTGGGCGTGCCCCGCGTCATCATGATCCCCGACGAATTCCTGGCGCAGAACGTCCAGCGGGAAACCGGCGTGGAGATCATCACCTGGGCCGGGCATTGCGAGGTGCATGAGCGTTTCACCCCGCAGGAGATCCGCGACTGGCGCCGCGACAATCCCGGCGTCGCCGTGCTGGCCCATCCGGAATGCCCGCCCGGCGTCGTGGCCGAGGCCGATTTTTCCGGGTCCACCGCCGCGATGTCGGATTTCGTCGCGCGCGGCGCGCACGACAGGGTGCTGCTGGTGACGGAATGTTCCATGAGCGACAATCTGGCCGCCGCCCATCCCGGCATCGATTTCGTGCGGCCGTGCAACCTGTGCCCGCACATGAAGCGCATCACCCTGCCCGCGATCCGCCACGCGCTGGAGAGCATGACCCACGAGGTCACGATCCCCGGCCATCTGCTGGCCGGCGGCCGCCGGGCGGTGGAACGGATGCTGGCGGCGTGACCGGCCCAGCCGCCCTTGCCGGGCGACCGGTCGTTGCCGGGGCCGGCCTGGCCGGCCTGGCGACCGCCCTGCTGATGGACCGGCCGTGCGTCGTGCTGTCGCCCGCCCCGCTGGCCGCCGATGCCGCCAGCACCCTGGCGCAGGGCGGCATCGCCGCCGCGATCGGCCCGGACGACACGCCCGCCCTGCATGCGCGCGACACGCTGGCCGCCGGCGCCGGGCTGTGCGATCCGGCGGCGGTGGAGGCCATCACGCGGGCCGCGCCGGACGCCATCGCGGCGCTGGCCGGGCTGGGGGCGGTGTTCGATCGCCGGCCCGACGGCACGCCCGACCTGCATCTGGAGGCCGCCCATTCCCGCCCGCGCATCGCCCATGCCCATGGCGACGGCACGGGGGCCGAGATCATGCGCGCGCTGGTCGCCCGCGTCCGCGCGACGCCGCGCATCACGGTACTGGACCATGCCGCCCTGCGCCGGGTGATCGTCGCGGACGGGCAGGTGGCCGGCGTGCTGGCCGAACGGGCCGGGGGAACGGTGGCGATCCCGACCGCCGCCTGCGTGATCGCGACGGGCGGGGTCGGCGCGCTGTTCCCCACCACCACCAGCCCGCCCGGCGGGCTGGGGTCCGGCCTGGCCTGCGCCGCGCGCGCCGGCGCGACCCTGCGCGACATGGAATTCGTGCAGTTCCATCCGACCGCGCTGGACGCGACGCCCCCGGCGCGCGGGGCCGGCGCCGCGCCGCGCGTGCTGGTCAGCGAGGCGGTGCGGGGTGCCGGCGCGGTGCTGGTCGACGAGACCGGCGACCGCTTCACCGACGAACTGGCCCCGCGCGATGTCGTGGCGCGGGCGATCCAGGCGCATCTGGCGGCCGGGCATCGCGTCTTCCTGGATGCCCGCGCGGCGACGCACGGGCATTTCGCGCGGCATTTTCCCGGCATCGCGCGGGCCTGCCTGGCCCATGGGATCGACCCCGACCGCGACCCGATTCCGGTGCGTCCGGCCGCGCATTACCATATGGGCGGCATCGAGACCGACCTGCGCGGCCGGACGTCGGTGCCGGGCCTGTGGGCCTGCGGCGAGGCCGCGTCCACCGGCCTGCACGGCGCCAACCGCCTGGCCAGCAATTCGCTGCTGGAGGCCTTCGTCTGCGGCGGCTTCGTCGCGCGCGACCTGGACGCGACGAGCCTGCCCGTTCCCCGGCCGCTGCCGGCGCGGGATACGCCACAGCCGCAGGCGGCGGATCCGGCGGATGTGCGCCTGCTGGTCGGGCGGGCCGCGGGCATCCTGCGCACCGCCGACGGCCTGCGCCGCGCGGCCCGCGCCCTGGCGCCGCATGTCCCGCATGACGACCAGGCCCTGGTCGGTGCACTGCTGTGCCTGACGGCGCTGGAGCGGCGCGAAAGCCGGGGCGGCCATTACCGCACCGATTATCCCGACACCGCGCCCGACGCCGTCACCGGCCGCATCACCCTGGCGCGCGCCCTGCCGGCCCTGGCCGCGCTGGCGCCGGTCCCTTTCCTTCTGGAGCATTGATCCCTCATGACGCCCTTGCCCGATTTCATGCTCGAACCCCTGGTGCGCGCCGGCCTGCTGGAGGATTTCGGCTGCGGCGGGGACCTGACCACCGACGCCCTGGCCGCGCCGGGGCAGGTCCTGCACACCGCGCTGGTCGCGCGGCAGGACGGCGTGGTGGCGGGCCTGTCGCTGGCCCGGCTGGCCTTCACGCTGATCGATCCCGCCGTGCGCTTCACGGTCGAACGCCCTGACGGCAGCGTCGTCGCGCCCGGGACCTGCATCGCGCGCGTCGTGGGCGCCGCGCCGGCTATCCTGGGCGGCGAGCGGGTGGCGCTGAATTTCCTGTCGCATCTGAGCGGCATCGCCACGGCGACGGCGGGCATCGTCCGCGCCGTGGCGGGCACCCGCGCCCGCGTCTGCTGCACGCGCAAGACGCTGCCGGGGATGCGCGCGATCCAGAAATATGCCGTGCGGGCCGGGGGCGGATCCAACCATCGCTTCCGCCTGGACGATGCGATCCTGATCAAGGACAACCACATCGCCCTGGCCGGCGGCAGCGTGCGCGCCGCCCTGGAGGCCGCCCGCGCCCGCGCCGGCCACCTGGTCAGCATCGAGCTGGAGGTCGATACGCTGGACCAGCTGGCCGAGGCGTTGCAGGCCGGCGGCGCGGACGTGTTCCTGCTGGACAACATGACGCCGGACCAGTTGCGCGAGGCGGTGGCGATGGTGGCCGGACGCGCCCTGACCGAGGCCTCGGGCGGCATCACCCCTGCCACCGCCGCCGGCATCGCGGCGACCGGCGTCGACATCCTGTCGCTGGGATGGCTGACGCATACGGTGCGCGCGCTGGATATCGGCCTCGATTACGACAGCCGCGGCGCATAGGGGAACAGGTCCCGGAAGGCGCGGCATCGGAAACGTGCCTTCAAGTCGGCGACAGGGAGCGGGTGGAACGCGCCGAAGACGGGGCTGACGCGGCCGTATTGTCCGGTGTGTACCAAGTCCTGCCCGGTAGCGAATGGTGTCCGAAAAATCTAGTCTTCCACGTCATGTTTCGAGATCGGCGGCGCATTCGCCAGCAGCGTTGGGCCTGCGCATGGACCGGCAGTGGCGCAAGGCGCGGGTACGGGTCGCGCACAACCCGGCGATCCGGCGCGCGTGCGGCCCTGGCGAGTGGAAACCCAACCGGTCGTCGTCGGTCTTGTTTCGTATTTTTATGATTATATCTTCATATATCCGGTTTCTTGATCCGGATGTGAGCGCACCCGACGGCTCGGTTCCGGGGCTGAATCCCGGACGGGCGTCCGGCGCGTCCGACCCGTTCAGAACGCCACGCGATTGCGGCGCAGGGGCTGGGGCCCGCAGGTGAGGCCGGTGGCGATTTCCACGCGGTTCCGGCCGCGTTCCTTGGCGCTGTAGAGCGCCATGTCGGCGCGCGCCAGCGGGTCGTCCGTCTGCAGGTCCCGCGCGGTCATGTCCGAGATGCCGATGCTGACGGTGAAGCTGATCACGCGGCCCCGCACGACCGCCGGGCCCGCCGCGATCGTCCGGCGCACCCTTCTGGCGAAATGTTCGGCCTGCTCCAGGCTGGCGCCCGGCAGGCAGACGGCAAATTCCTCACCCCCCATGCGGCCGGCGCTGTCGGTCACGCGCAATATCGCCCGCAGCACCGCGGCGAAATGGCGGATCACCGCATCGCCGACCGCATGGCCGTACGTATCGTTGACGATCTTGAAATGATCGATGTCGATCATCATGACGGCGGCACGGCGGTCGTCCCTCTCGTCGTCGGCCGCAGGGGGATCGCCCTGGCCGGCGGCGACGCGGCCGATGCGCTGGAAGGCCTCGTCCAGCCGTTCCATGAAGGCGCGCCGGTTGGGCAGCTGGGTCAGGTGGTCGATGCGCGCCAGGTCCTTCAGTTCCTGTTCCACGCGCTTGTGCTCGGTCACGTCGACGACGAGGCCGTGCCACAGGATGCCGCCCCCCTCCTGCCGGACGGGGTGGGCGTCGATCTGCCGCCAGCGCAGGCCCTGGATGGGCAGCAGCACGCGGAACGTGCAGTGCCACGGCGCCAGGTCGGCGGCCGAGGCCGTGCGCGTGGTGCGGTAGGCATCGAGATCTTCGGGGTGGATGCGCCCCTCCAGCGGCGCGACGGTCGCGGCCACCTGCTGGGGCACGAGTTCGTAGATGTCGGCGATCCGCGTGCTGGCATAGGTCAGGCAGGCGGTGCCGTCGGCGGCCTGGCGGTACTGGAAGACCAGCCCGGGGATCTCGTTCGTCAGGTTGGCGATCAGGTCGCGGCTGTTGCGAAGTTCCTCGGCCAGGAGGCGCATCGAGGTGATGTCGGTCGTCGTCCCCACCATCCGCAGCGGCTGGCCGGCGGCGTCGCGTTCGATGACGCGGCCACGGCTGAGCACCCATTTGTAGGTGCCGTCCTTGCAGAGCAGCCGGTGTTCGACCTCGTAGCTCGGGCTTCGTCCCTCGAAATGGGCGCGCAGGGTCTCCTGCACGTAGGCCAGGTCGTCGGGATGCACGCGGATGTAGCTGTCCTCGATCCGGTTCGAAAGATCGTCGGGCCGATAACCCAGAAGCTCGGCCCATTCGGGCGAATAGCGGATTTCCCCCGTGACGACGTTGCGGTCCCAGATGCCGGTTCCACTGCCCACGATCGCCTGGACCATGATATTCGTGAAATCCTGCACCTTCCCCGATACCCCCCCGGTACATGTTATTTCAATCATAACGATATGCGGCGCCCCGCCGCAACGCCACGTGCGCGCCCCGTTGGCCGGTATCGTCGAAATTGTTCGCATCGCGGCATAATGGAGACTCCGCGCCTGCCCTACGTCCAAGGGTCGCATCATTTCGATATCTGATATGCATTTTTAGCATATCAGGAATTATCCCGCTTCTTCGGCCTGGCGGAGTTGGGGCTGGAACGCCTGAATCACCGTTCAGGAACGCGCGAACCTTCCCGGCGGCCGCGAAACGACCAGAAACCGGGTTCAGGACGGGTTTGCCATGCGAGAGCGACGCAAAGAGGCGCGCCCGGCGTGGGTTTCCAAGCACCGGAGCGGAGCGGCCTTGAGGGCCGTGAGCACCGGCCGCGCAGGAAACGCGCGTCGGATCGACCGTAGCCCCGGTTCGGACCGATCGCGGGGAGACGACCAGAAACCGGGTTCAGGGCGAGTTTGCCGTGCGAGAGCGACGCGAAGCGGCGCGCCCGGCGTGGGTTGCCGAGCACCGGAGCGGAGCGGCCTTGAGGGCCGTGAGCACCGGCGCGCAGGAAACGCGCGTCGGATCGCCGGCAAACCCGTCCTGAACCCGGTTTCTCAGGGGAGTTCCTTGTGGAGGTCTTCCATCGTATCGCGAATATGCTGGGCGACCTGCCGTTCCACCTGTTCGGCATCGCCCGTCAGCCAGGTATCCAGAAGCGCCTGGTGGGCGATGTGGGCGCGTTCGTAGCGGTCCTCGGAATGCAGGTGGAAGCGGATATACCGGTCGGCGAGGACGTTGATCCGTTCGACGAAGGACATCGTCAGCGTCCCGGCCCCGGGCTGGATCAGCGACAGATGGAAGGCGCGGTTGTAGGCGCCGGTGTCGGGATCGTCGTGGCGTTCCGCCCGGCGCAGGCGGGCCAGCGCGGTGCGGGCCGCGCTGTGGTCGGCGGCGGAGGCCATGCGGCAGCCGCGGGCGGCGGCGGGCGGTTCGAGTTGCAGGCGCAGGACGAAGACCTCCTCGGCCTCGGCCGAGGACAGGCTGCTGACCGAGAAGCCGCGGTTGGGATGGGACAGGACCAGCCCGTCCTGTTCCAGCCGGGCCAGGGCCTCGCGCAGCGGGATCTTGCTGACGCCCAGTTCGGTGGCGATCGTGTCCTGGCGGATCGGATCGCCGTCCGGCAGGGCGCCGCTGAGGATCCGGTCGCGAATCAGGTAATACAGCTGATCCGAAATGGTCCGGATGGTCAGCGGCCGGTCAGCGAGCGCCGGCAGGGGTTTGCCGATGGGCATAGGGGGTGAGCAACCTTCTGGCAGCGCGGAAAAACCGGAACCGGCCCGTTTGCCATGGGGCCGGCCCCACCTTCAGGACGGGGACCGAAAGCCTGTACCGGACACGGGCCGGCCGGCGATCCGGCGCGCCGCATCCCAGGGGACGCGACAGGATGGCCGTGCCCGCCGGACCCGTCTGCCGAACATTTTTGAATGGTCAGACAATCTGGAAACCCTGCCAGAAGACGTCCTCGCGGTCGATCCAGATTGTGTTCAGGCCGGTCGAAATCGCGCTGCCGGTGATCAGGGGCACGATCGCCGGCCGGCCGGCGAGGTCGGTTTCGCATTCTATTTCGCCGATGAAACGGCTGCGGATGAAGCTGTCGTGCGCGAAGCGGTCGCCGGCCCGCAATTCCCCGCGACTCCACAGATGGGCCAGTCGGGCGGAGGTTCCGGTGCCGCAGGGGCTGCGGTCGATCGCGCGGTCGCCGTAGAACACGGCGTTGCGGCCCTGCCCCGGTTCGTCGCCCGGTTCCGCCCACAGCACATGGCTGACGCCCGCGATCGTCGGGTCCAGCGGATGGACGGGGTGACAGGCGGCGCGGACGGCCGCGCGCACTTTCGGGCTGAGGTCGAGGATGCGCTGCGCGCCCAGGTCGTCGAGGCTGCGATAGGCGCCCTGGGGTTCGACGATGGCGTAGAAATTGCCGCCATAGGCGACGTCGACCACCATCGGGCCGAAGCCGGGCACGTCGATTTCGACCCCGGTCGCGGCGACATAGGCCGGGACGTTGCGGATGGTGACGGAAATCACGCGCCCGCCGCAGGTCGCATAGGTGATGCCGATGGTCCCCGCCGGGACCTCCAGCGTCAGGCGGCCGGGATCACGCGGGATGATCAGCCCGTGTTCCAGCGCGAAGGTGACCAGCCCGATCGTGCCGTGCCCGCACATCGGCAGGCAGCCGCTGGTTTCGATGAACAGGATGCCGGCATCGGTATCCGGCCGGGTGGGCGGATAGAGGAAGCCGCCGGACATCATGTCGTGTCCGCGCGGTTCGAAGCACAGGCCGGTGCGGATCCAGTCGAAGCGGGCCAGGAAATCCTGGCGGCGTTCGCTCATGGACATGCCGCGCAGCAGGGGCGCACCCCCGGCGACCAGTCGGACCGGATTGCCCGCCGTGTGTCCGTCGACGCAGAAGAAGGTGTGACGCATCGCGTGCCCCTGCCTGGATGGGATGGGTCGGCCGCTGGCCGGCACGGGTGGAATCAGCCGCAGGGCCGCGTGGCGGCGGCGCGTTCGACCATCGCCGTGACCGCCGCCCGGCGGGCGCCGGACAGGGGCAGGCGCGGCATGCGGACCCGTTCGCTGCCGCGTCCCATGATCTGTTCGGCCAGCTTGATCGCCTGCACCAGGTCATGTTCGGCGTCCAGGTGCAGCAGCGGCATGAACCAGCGATAGATCGCCAGCGCCCGTTCCATGTCGCCGCCCGCCAGGGCGTCGACCAGCGCCACCGATTCCTGGGGGAAGGCGCTGGTCAGGCCGGAGATCCAGCCCTGGGCCCCCAGCATCAGCCCTTCCAGCGCGACGTCGTCCAGCCCCGCCATCAGCACGAAGCGGTCGCCGAACGCATTGATCAGGTCGGTGTAGCGGCAGGTGTTGGCCGAGCTTTCCTTGACCGCCACGATCGTTTCGATCGCTGCCAGCCGTTCCAGCACCGGCAGGGTGATGTTCACCCGATAGGCGGTGGGGTTGTTGTACAGCATGATCGGCAGGTCGGACGCCGCCGCCACGGTGGAGAAATGGGCCTCGAGTTCCGCCTCGGTGGGGACGTAGACCATGGCGGGCAGGACCATCAGAGCGTCGGCGCCGATCCGCGCGGCGTCGGCGGCGAAGCGCGCGGCCCGGCCGGTCGTCAGTTCGGACACGCCGACGATGATGGGCACGCGCCGGTCCACGACCTCGCACGCCGCGCGGAGGAGGGTCCGCTTTTCCTCGGGCTCCAGCGAATTGTTCTCGCCGCAGGTGCCCATGACCACCAGGCCGTGCACCCCGTCGCGCACCAGCGCGTCCAGCACGCCCTGGGTCGCTGCGATGTCGATCGATCCGTCCGCCGCGAACTGGGTCGTCGCCGCGGGGAATACGCCTGTCCACTTCATTGCACGCCTCGCTTGCATTCGGTTTTGTTTCGTTTATCGTATACGTGTCGATATGGAAAGGACGAAATCATCGTGCCTTCACCGCCTTCCGGCATGGGTGCCATGCCCGCGCCCGCCGTGCCGGCGCCGCCCCGGACAGCCCCCCGGACAGCGATCGTCGTCGGGGGCGGGCTGGTCGGGCTGTGCTGCGCGCGGGCCCTGCGCCGGGCGGGGCTGGACGTCACGCTGGTCAGCGAGGCACGGGACATGCCGCCGGCGTCCTGGGGCAACGCCGGGCATGTCGCGGTGGAGCAGGTGATTCCGCTGGCGTCGCCGGCCGCGCTGGCCTCGGCCCCCGGGCGGCTGTTCCTGCGCGGCGGGGCGCTGGATTTCGGCTGGACCCGGCCGGGGGCCTGGGTGCCGTGGCTGCGCCACTACCTGCCGGCGTGCCGCGCCGGCCGGGCACGGGCGGGCCAGGCGGCGTTGCGGGGGCTGCTGGCCGGGGCGATGCCGGCCTGGCGGCGGATGGCGGACGAACTGGGCCGGCCCGACCTGCTGGACGATGGCGGGCACCTGATGTTCTGGCACGATCCGCGCCGCGCCGGGCCGGGCATGGCGCACTGGCTGGCCGCCGATACCGGGACCGCCACGGTCCGGCGGCTGGATGCGGACGATTTTCCCGACCTGTCCGGCGTGCTGGCCCGCCGGCTCTGCGGCGCCCTGAAAATCGAGGGCACCGGGCGGATGACCGTGACCCCGGGGACGGTGATGCAAGTCCTGTCCGACGCGCTGTACGGCGCGCAGGTGCGGCGCGTGTCCGCGCGGGCGGTCGGCCTGGCGCGCGACGGCGCGCGCACCGCGGTGCGCCTGGCGGACGGGCAGGTCCTGGGTGCCGACCGGGTGGTGGTCGCCACCGGCGTCGGCAGCGGCGCGCTGCTGCGGACGGCGGGCCTGTCGGCGCCGGTCGTGGCCGAGCGCGGATACCATATCGAATGGGACCATGGCGGCATGCCCGCCCTGCCGCCGATGGTGTTCGAGGAACGGTCGATGATCGTCAGCCGGTTCGGCACGCGATTGCGGACATCGTCCTTCGTCGAGTTCACGGCCCCCGACGCCCCGCCGGATGTCCGCAAATGGCGCTATCTGGAGGACAACGTCCGCGACCTGGGCCTGCCGGTGGCCTCGGGCTTCGCCCGCTGGATGGGATCGCGCCCGACCCTGCCGGACTACCTGCCCGCCATCGGGCCGCTGCCCGGCCTGCCGGGGGCGATCGCAGCCTATGGCCACCAGCATCTGGGCCTGACGCTGTCGCCGCTGACCGCCGAGCTGGTGTGCGCGCTGGCCACCGGGGCCGCGCCCGGGATGGCGCTGGCGCCGTTCCGGCCCGAGCGGTTCGGCGGAACGCGCCGCACCCGCCCGCGCGACCCCGGCCCCGCCTGACCTCGCCGCCGGGTGCGACCCGGCCCCCTTCCCCGGCACAAGGTGTTCCATGCCCCCCAGCGCGCCCGTCCCCTCTTCCCCGTCTTCCGTCCTGATGTCCCCCGACGCGGCCGCCGGGACGCATGCCGGGCATTTCCGCCGGTCGCTGTCGCTGCTGGACCTGACGATGATCGGCTTCGGGTCCATTTTCGGGTCGGGCTGGCTGTTCGCGGCGTCGAACGTGTCGGCCATCGCCGGGCCGGCCAGCGTCATTTCATGGGCGATCGGCGGGCTGGCGGTGCTGCTGCTGGGGCTGGTCTTCTGCGAACTGGGGGCCGCGCTGCCGCATGCGGGGGGCGTCGTGCGCTATCCGGCCTACAGCCACGGGCCGTTGCTGGGCTTCCTGATGGGGCTGATCACCGTGATCGCGTTTTCCAGCCTGATTTCCATCGAGATCGTGGCGGCGCGGCAATATGCCGGGGCATGGATCCCGGGCCTGACCCGCAATGCGGCGGGCGACCCGACCTGGGCGGGATGGATCGTGCAGCTGGCCGTTCTGGCCGGGCTGCTGCGGCTGAACCTGTCGCCGATCCGGACCTTCGCGCTGTTCAACAACATCGTCACGGTATTCAAGTTCTGCGTGCCGCTGCTGGTGATCGTCGTGCTGCTGGGCCACATGGATGCCGGCGCGTTCACCCGCCATGGCTTCGCCCCCGCCGGCGGGGCGGGGATCGAGGCCGCGATCTCCACCGGGGGCATCATCTTCGCCTATCTGGGCCTGACGCCGATCATCTCGGTCGCCAGCGAGGTCCGCGATCCGCAGCGCACCATCCCGCTGGCGCTGACGGCATCGGTGCTGATGGCGACCGTGGTGTATGTCCTGCTGCAGGTCGCCTTCGTCGGCAGCGTGCCCGACCGGCTGCTGGCCGGGGGGTGGGCGGGCGTCGCCCATATCCTGGCGCTGCCTTTCCATGACATCGCGATAACGGTCGGCGCGCTGTGGCTGGCGACGCTGGTGGTGGCGGACGCCATCGTGTCCCCCGCCGGGACGGGCAATATCTACATGAGCGCGTCGCCCCGCATCATCTACGGCTGGGCGCGCGGCGCCACCTTCCCCGCGCTGTTCGCCCGCGTCGATCGCGACAGCGGCGTGCCGCGGCCGGCCCTGTACCTGACCTTCGTGATGGCGGTGTTCTGGACGCTGCCCTTTCCGTCCTGGCAGGCGCTGATCGGCGTCGTGTCGTCGGCCCTGATGATGAGCTACGCCTTCGCGCCCATCGCCGCCGCCGCGCTGCGCCGCACCGCGCCGGACCTGCACCGGCCGTTCCGCCTGTCGCGCATGGCCGTGATGGGGCCGCTGTCGTTCATCGTCGCGTCGCTGATCGTCTACTGGTCCGGGTGGCAGACGGTGTCGTGGCTGCTGAGCCTGCAATTGCTGCTGGGCGTCGGCTTCGTGGCCTGGTGGGGTGTCACGAAGCGGCCGGGCCATCGCGGGCAGCTGCGCCATACTGGCTGGGTGCTGGTCTATTTCGCGGGCATGGTGGGCCTGTCGGGAACCGGCAGCTTCGGCGGCAGCGGGATCCTGCCGCATCCGCTGGACGATGCCGCCGTCGCGCTGTTCGCGCTGGCGATCTACCTGTGGGCCGAACGCAGCGGGAATCGGGTGTTCATGGACCGGGCCGACCTTTGAAATTTCCCCCGGGGAGATGGCACGGCAGCCCTGCGGGCCGGCGGAGGGGCGCAACTTTTCCGCATGCCGAAGGTTAGGGACGAAGCGGATCATCCAGGGTCGTCCAATCCGAAACTTCAGGCATTTCATAACGAAATAGAAATATCGAGATGCTTGCCTGCCCGCGGGGACGGATGCCGGGCCGACGGTCCGTCCCGACCCCGTCGGATACCTGAAGACGTGATCGAAGGGGCATGCGGGAGCGGATTATACTGGCCGGACGAGGAGGCCGGAATTCGATCCCGGGGCCGCGTCATCGGCCGGAGGCCCTGGTGATCCATCCTTCTTTTCGTGATCGGCCTGGCGCGTCCGGGGGTCCATGACGGAGTACGTATTCTGTTCCAGTTTGTCGAAAGGCGGAGCACGCGGCCCATGACGACCCTTGCCACCCTGCCGCTGGCGCGCATGCGCGTGACGCCCAACCTGATGGCGACGCCCATCGGCACCATCCTGGTGACCTCCGAGGCCGGATCGGACGCGCAGCGGATCGTGATCCGCACCCGCATGGTCGTGGAACGGAAGGTGCAGCCGGGCCTGCTGATGGTCCAGGGCAGCCTGTCGGGATATTTCGTGCCGGACGACGAGTGCGGTGCCTTCGTCCGCAACGCCCTTGACGTGACCGACGTGCTGACGCCCGTGCTGAGGGATATCCTGCCGGGCCTGCGCTACATGGACAATGCCTGCGTGCGCGGCGACGTGTGGCACCTGAACGACGAATCCGGCACGCTGTTCGCCGGCATCGCCGTCGGGTCGGCCCCCATGGAAACGGCGATATCGGGCTATGCCCGGATCGTCGACGGCCGCATCGGCGAGATCGTGGCCGCCCGCCGCCTGACCTACCTGGGCCGGCTGGACCTGGCGCTGGCGCCGGGGACTCCGACCCTGGCCTGATTACTGCGGCCTTCTCAGGGCGCGGCCTTTGGAAACCGATCGTCAGGGGTCCAGGGCCTCGGGCCCTGGCGGGGCATGGGGCAAAGCCCCATGAAAAAGGGCGCCGGCCCTTGCCGGCCCGGCGCCCTGATCGGTTGATCCGGGTTGCGGATCAGACCGAGTAGTACATCTCGAACTCGGCC
>NZ_JABEQM010000026.1 GCF_014174155.1 Gluconacetobacter tumulisoli
ACAACCAACGACCATTCTTCGTCTGATACGTCAGAGGGATACGGCTTGCGAACTTGCGTCATTCAGCATTACTGAACCAATCACCCACGAAAGTACATAACACCCTCTAGGCGCTCGATACGTTTCATGTCGTTTTAGATACGCACAAATTTTCCCCGGCCTTCTGGGATCCGTCCGGCCGACCGTGCAAGAGGTCAATCGGTCAAAGGCTTTGAGCACTCAGACCAGCGCTGCGCCGCCGCCGATCTGAGTAGCCCCTGCTTTACGCCCCGAGAGCATTCCATCAGGAATGAGGTACGTAAAGCAGATCATCTTGGATATGGCGAGGTGGCTCAGCGCCATCAGGCAAACGGAAAACTTAGAAACCTAATTCATTTGCCAAATCAGAAACTTATGAGACACCCGCCACGTATCCGCCGCCTACTTGTCTAGTAAGAACAAATTAACCTCCAAGATGCAAAGCGACGTATTCCAACTTCCGGTTGTCTGTCGACCATAGTCCTTCGATCTGTTGTGCCAAGTGATCCGGGAAGATGGAGGTCTGCCCGTCGATGATACCTCTAACGATATTAGCTGCCGCGGATTCGGGTGTGGCCTTTTCCGGGTATGGCACCGATCTCGCTAAATCAGTGTCGATTGGTCCAGGATAAATACCAATGACTGTGATGTTGTCCTTTTCCAGGGTTCCGCGCAGGGACTGGGTGATCGAATGCAGAGCCGCTTTGGAAGCTGAATAACCGGCCATCAAGGGAACCGCCGAAAGGCCAACGACGCTAATCACATTCGCGATTGTACCGGACCTGCGGGCTACAAACTGTGGGGTGAAAGCCCGCAGAACACGGAGAGTGCCAAAAAAATTAGTGTGCATGTCATTTTCGAAGGATTCCCAGTCGCTGCTGAGATAATCGCCGAGGGCGAGTGTTCCAGCATTGTTGACGAGAACATCGACATCCTTCGCAGTACTGACTACCGCTTTTACGGACGCATTACTCGTGATATCGAGCTGCAACGGGATCACTCGGGGGTCTCCAAACGACGGGAGCGTATGCGGATCGCGTGCGGTAGCGTAGATTTTCGCGACATCGGCCTTCAGCATTTCCCGTAAGATCGCCGCGCCGATGCCGCGGTTCGCACCCGTAATCAAAACAGTTTTATTCGAAAGGGACATAGTCTTTCTCCGACTGATAGGGGGGGGTGAATTGACCCGCGAAGCGGCGGGCCTCGCGACTCCCACGCCGCATGTCGAAGGGCCAATGGATTGCTATTCACTTTTTCCATTCACTCACCCTCTTGCACACGAGCACCGGTGAAGTGTGGACCGACCGCCGGTTCCCCGGGTTCGCTATCCTTCATAGGTCCGATGCGATACCAGATCGCATAAAGCGCCGGCAGGAACATCAGGATCAGCCCCGTGCCGGCCGCCGTACCGCCGATCAGCGTATAGGCCAGCGAGCCCCAGAACACCGATTCCGTCAGCGGGATGAAGGCCAGCACGGCCGCCAGGGCCGTCAGGATGACCGGGCGGGCCCGCTGCACGGTCGCCTCGACCACGGAATGGAACGGATCGAGCCCCGCCGCCTGATTGACCTTGATCTGTCCGATCAGAATCAACGTGTTGCGCATCAGGATGCCCGACAGGCCGATCAGGCCCAGGATCGCGTTGAAGCCGAACGGCTGATGGAAGATCAACAGGGTCGGAACGGTCCCGATCAGCCCCAGCGGGGCCGTCAGGAACACCATGAACATGCCGGAGATGGAGCGGGTCTCGAACACCAGAACGATCAGGGTCAACAGGACCATCACCGGAAAGATCGGCACCAGGGCCTTGTTGGCTTTTCCGGATTCTTCCGCGTTGCCGCCGGCTTCGATGCGATAGCCGGGAGGCAGCGTCGCGCGGACGGGCGCCAAAGCCAGATCGATCTCCGCCGTGACCTGCGGCGGCTGCAGGTTTTCGTCGATATCGCTCTGTACCGTGATCGTCGGAATCCGGTCACGCCGACGCAGGATGGGGTCTTCCACGCGGATCTCGACATGACCGATCTGGCTGAGCGGTATCAATTGGCCCGTGCGGTTGCTGATGGTCATGTCACCCAGCTTCGCCGGGTCCAGACGATCGGGTCCCGCGCTACGGACCACGACGTCTACGGTCCGGATGTCCTCTCGAACCTGCGTGACCGGCACGCCCAGCAGCAGGAACTGGATCTGTTCGGATGCTTCCTGGGGGGACAGGCCGATCAGTTGCAGCCGGGCCTGATCCAGCACGAAATGCGCCGTCTGTACGCGCTCGCCCCAATCGGCATTGACCTGCCGCGTATGCGGATTGTTCCGCATGATCGTGCCGACCTGCGCCGCGATATCACGCACTCGATCCGCATCTGGTCCCATGACACGGAACATGACCGGGAAATGGGTGTAGGGGCCGAAGACGAACTGCGTTACGCGGATCCGGGCATCAGGCGCCATTCCCTGGGCCACGGCTTGCCGCATACGATCGCGCAAGCGGTCGCGGTCCTGGGCACTTGGTGTCAGGACAACGACCTTCGCGAAGGAAGGGTCGGGCAACTCGGGGTTGTACGCCAGGAAGAAACGCGGTGCGCCGGCACCCACATAGCTGGTGACGATCTTTGCCTCAGGCTGTGTCTTCAACCATGCTTCCACACGGGCCGTGACCCGCGTAGTGGCTTCGATACTGGTTCCCTCCGGCATCTGCACCTCGACCAGCAGTTCCGGGCGGTCCGAGCTGGGGAAGAATTGCTGCCGGACGGCGCCCATGCCAACGAAAGCCAGCAGGAACAACGCCAGCACCGCCCCCGCGACCAGAAATTTACGCCGCACGACCCACACGACGAGGCGCCGGAAGCGACGGTAGTTGGGCGTGGCGTAGATATGTTCGTAGGCACCGTCGATCCGCTTGATGTCGGGCAACAGCTTGACACCGAGATAGGGCGTGAACACCACGGCCACGAACCAGGAGGTCAGCAGCGCATAACCGACGATCCAGAAAATGTTGCCGGCATACTCGCCGGCGGTCGAGCGCGCGAAGCCGACCGGCGTAAAACCGATGATCGTGACCAGCGTGCCGGCCAGCATCGGAGCCGCCGTGTGGCTCCAGGCATAGGCGGCGGCCTTCGTGCGTTCGTACCCTTCCTCCAGCTTCACCACCATCATCTCAATCGCGATGATCGCGTCATCGACCAGAAGGCCCAGCGAAATGATCAGCGCCCCCAGCGTGATGCGATCCAGCGCCCGACCGGTCACCAGCATGATGACCATGACGATCGACAGCGTCAGCGGCACGGCGGCCGCGACGACGATGCCGACCCGCCAGCCCAGGCTTACCAGGCTGACGACCATCACCACCGCGAGGGCCACGAAAAACTTCAGCATGAACTCGCCGACCGCAGCATGAATGATGCCGGCCTGGTCGACGATTTTCGTCAACGTAACCCCGACGGGCAATCCCGCCCCCAGCGTCTTCTCCGCCGCGGCCAGGGACTGGCCGAGCTTCAGCCCGTTCCAGTGATCCTGCATCACGACGTTCAGCACCAGAGTCTGGACCCCGGCATGCCGGACAAGGTAGGTCGGTGGGTCCTCGTATCCCCGCTCCACCGTCGCGATGTCCGAGATCTTGAGCGTCCTGCCGCCCGCCGCGATGGGGATGTCGCGAATTTTTTCCAGGTCGTCCAGCGCACCGTCCAGCCGCACGAAGACCTGCGGGCCGCGCGTATCGATCGAACCCGCGGCCGTCACCGCATTCTGACGCTGAAGCGCCGCGAACACGTCCTGCGCGCTGATCCCGAGCGTGACCAATCTGGCATTGGAAAAATTGACGAAGATCTGTTCCGGCCGTTCGCCGATAATATCGACCTTGCGCACGCCCGGCACATGCAGCAGGTGCTGCCGCACCGTTTCCGCCTGACGGACCAGCAGGCGTTCGGGCAATCCATGACCGTCCAGCGCATAGACCGCAAAATCGACATCGGAATATTCGTCATTGACGATCGGTCCCTGCACGCCTTTCGGCAGAAGGGGCATGGTGTCGTACAGCTTCTTGCGCGTTTGGTAGAATTGCTCGGGAACGGCGGCAGGCGGCGTGTTGTCCCTGAGCGTGACCATCATCAGCGCCAGGCCCGGCCGGGTCAATGTTTCTACACGGTCGTACCATTGCAGTTCCTGCACGCGCTTTTCCAGCGGATCGGCCACCAGATCCTGCATTTCCTGCGCCGTGGCGCCCGGCCAGATAGCCGTCGCCGTCAGGGTTTTGACCGTAAAAGGCGGATCCTCGGCCCGACCGAGGCTGAAGAATGCATAGGCTCCCGACAGGGCCAATGCCACGATCACGAACAATGTAATCCCGCGCTCGCGCACCGCGAGGGCAGAAAGATTGAATCCACTCATTGCATCGCGACCTTTGTCGAGGCGATCTGCACATGCTCGCCGGCATGCAGATAGTGACCGCCGGCCGCCGCGATCAGCATGCCCGGACGAAGATCCGCACCGGGGAGGATCGTCGCTGTATCTTCGCTGATATGTGCGATCTGTACCGGATGAAAGCTGACCGTCGATGCCCGGCTATCCACGCTCCAGACGCCGGGTCCCCTGCCCTCGTCATCGACGGCGCCCAACGGCACGACGAGCGCGGACGGATCGTCGCTGGCTTCAGGCAGGTGGACACGCACCGTCACCCCCAGCGGCGCGTCCGCGCCTGGCCCGTCCATGACGTAACGGGCCTCGAACGTGCGGGTACGCGGGTCGGCGGCGTCGGACAGTTGCCGCAGGTGCGCGGATACGCGAGAACCCTCGTCATACAGTTCGGCTTCCGCCGCGGAATGCAGGATCGGACGCACCCCTTCCGGCAGGTCGACCGCAGCCTCGCGCGGGCCGGCATGTGCCAGCACGATCACGGTCTGACCGGCCGCGACGACATGCCCCGGTTCCGCCAGGGTCTGGACGACGACACCGTCTTCATCCGCCCGCAGCAGGGAATAATCGTCCTGGTTGCGGGCAATCTTCTCCTGGGCGATCGCCGCGTCCAGTTGCGCACGGGCACTGTCCGCGTCGGCCTTCACCTGATCGTAGGCCGAGGCTGCCACGGCACCGGTCGCGACAAGACCGCGATAGCGGCGCTCATCCGCCGCGGCCTGGACCCAGCGGGCACGCAACGATGCCACACTGCCGACCTGGGTCGTCACGGCATGGAGGTAATCCGTCGGATCCAGGCGCATCAGCACCTGCCCCTTGGACACAGTCTGCCCGGTATCGACCAGGCGCTCGACGATCTTGCCGGACACGCGAAAGCCGAGATCGCTTTGGACGCGGGCCGCTACGACCCCCGTATAGACATGCTCGGCTGTCGTTGCGGACTCGATCCGCACTGTCTCCACGATGCGGTCGGCCGTGCGCGGATCAGGATCGTCTTTGGATTTGCAAGCCGACAGCCCGAAAACGGTGCAGATGCCGGCCGCTGCAAGAAGGGACAGGCGTGTTCCAGCCATGTTCGGGCTCCCAACGGGTTTGGAAGCCCAAATTGTACACGAGTGACCATATTGTCAATCGGTCACATAAAGCCTTGTGCCCCATTCACGGCGCGAGACTTCTCAAGACGAGACTGGCCAGCGTCGCCGCATCGTCGTCCAGCGTATCCATGTGCTGTTCAAGCAGGAGGGGATGATAGATCGACTGCAGGATCAGCATGATGGCGTGACAGGTCTCGTCAACGGGCGTCTTGCGCTCGAACTCGCCTCCCTCGCGGCCTTCGCGGATCAGGTGCTCGACCATACCGCGCAACGCATCGGCAAAACTCCTGGCAGACGTCCATTCCTCCTCCACCGCCGAATAGACGATATCGTGCAGTTTACGCTCGTGGGAAAACAGCGCGACCGTATTGCGCGCCAGAGCGAGGAAAACCCTGCGCATTCTGTCGGAAGCCGGCTTGTCTTCCTCAACGATCGCCTGGATATCCGCCTGCATCTTGCCATGCTGAAGCGCGCAGATCGCCTCGCCGATCGCCTTCTTCGATTCGAAGAATTTGTAAATGTAGGCCTTTGACAGCCCGATGGCATCAGCCAGATCAGCGATCGTGGTCTTCTTGTATCCGTAATGCCCGAAATGCTCGATGGCCGCCGTCATGATCTGATCCCGGCGTTCATGATCGACCGGGCCGCGTTGTCCGCTGTGAGGCGCGCGCATCCTGTTCCTCCCGACTGAATTCCGCCTTCTAGATAGAACGCAGCTTGTAAATTGACAACGAGTGACGAATATGTATATCGGTTACTTGACAACACCAGGACGATGCATGTCCGGGGCTGATCGAAAGTCGTGCGCCATGAATCTTTCGCTTCCCGCATCCCAGCGGAACGCCAATCCCCTGCGTCATCTCACGATGGGCATGCGACTGCATTCTGCCGCAGCCTTGGCCATGACGCTCCTGACGACGGCCTGCGCGGTCGGCCCCAACTATCATGCGCCCGCTACGCATCTTCAGCCCTTCCACAGTGCCACCGCCGTCGATGCACGCCAGGCAGCCGCAGCTACACCGCTGGATACATGGTGGGAGGGATTTCACGATCTCGAACTCTTACGCATAGAACAGCGTGTCCTGGCTCAGAACCTTGATCTCGCGGCCGCGATAGCGCGCGTCCGCCAGTCGCGAGGCGCCGCGGAGGCGGCCACGGCGCGTTTGCTCCCGACCTTGGATTTCAATCCGCAGGCATCCGCAAACCGACTGTCGCAGGAGGGGCTGATCGGCCATGTCGTGCGCACAGTACCGAGCTTCCACCGCGACTATCGCACCTATGACGTCAGTGGTGCTGCAAGCTGGGAAATCGACCTGTTCGGCGGCCTGCGACGTGGGCAAGAGGCAGCGCGTGACGAGGCAGAAGCCGCCCAGATGGAACGTGTGGGGGAGCGTATCACGGTGGCCGCCGACGCGGCGGACGCGTACTTCCAGATCCGAGGAGACCAAGCCCGCCTGTCAGTTGCGGAAAGACAGATCGCGGTGGACGCCCATCTGCTGGAGCTGATGCGGCAGCGGCGAACGAGCGGCGTTTCGAATGAACGCGAGCTGGCCCAGACTGAAGTCCTGTTGCAATCCGCCCGCCAGACCGTGCCGCTGATCCGCATTGCGCTCGAAGCCCAGCTCAATCGCCTCGACGTGCTGATGGGCGCGCAGCCCGGTACCTATGCTGCGGAACTGGGAACGCCGTCCGAAATTCCGGCCATCCCGGCTATCGGCGCGACCGACAAACCCACGGACATGCTGCGCCGCCGACCGGACATTCTGGCTGCCGAACGTAGACTGGCGGCATCAAATGCCAGAATAGGCGCAGCACTCGGCGACTATTACCCCAAGCTCTCCCTTTCCGGCATCCTGGGATTTCAGAGCATCAATTCTCAGCATCTATTCACGGCACCGGGGTTCCAGGCTGTCGGATCAGGCGCCATTCGCTGGCGGATCTTTGATTTCGGCAAAATCGACGCTGAGGTACAGCAGGCACGTGGTGCCAATGCCGAGGCCCTCGCGCGTTACCAGGTGACGGTTCTCCACGCCGCCGAGGATATCGAAAATGCATTCACGACCCTGGTACAGACCGAGCAGCGCACTGGCGAATTGCAGATTGAAGTCTCCTCGCTGACCCGCGCACGCGATCTTTCGCAACAATCGTTCCAGGCGGGTATCATTCCGTTGACCGACGTATTGGACGCTGACCGGCAGCTTCTCGACACGCAGGACCAACTGGCCCTCAACCAGGCGAACGCGGCGCGCGCGGCGGTCAGCTCCTTCAGAGCCTTGGGGGGAGGCTGGCCTACATGAAAGCGATCATCAACCGAACATGGAAGAGGTTGGCTCATTTCTCTTCTACATACTTATTATCCTGCTTGTTCGTGGGGCAGCGATATTCTGACCCTGCCCCCTGAAATGCCCTCGATTTGAAGTAAGGTCTGTCCACTGGAGACGGACGATGAAGAAAGCGCGTTTCACCCAGGACCAGATCATTGGGATCCTGAAGGAGCATCAGGCGGGCGCAACGGCTGCGGATCTGTGTCGCAAGCACGGGATCAGCGATGCGACATTTTACACCTGGCGGTCGAAATATGGCGGGATGGAAGTGTCGGAAGCACGGCGGCTCAAGGCTCTTGAAGAGGAGAACGCGAAGCTGAAGCGGCTCCTGGCGGAGAGCGTGATGGACGTCTCGACGCTGAAGGAACTGCTGGCAAAAAACTCGTGACGCCCGGTTTGCGGCGGGACGCCGTGGCCTGGGCGATCCGGGCGAGAGACTATTCGCAGCGACGGGCCTGCCGGCTCATTGGCATGGACCCGAAGACCTGGCGGTATGCGTCACGCCGCCCGGATGATGCTGCAGTGCGGGGGCGGCTGCGCGAACTGGCTGCGGAGCGACGGCGATTTGGCTATCGGCGCCTGCAGATCCTGCTCGACCGGGAGGGGCTGGCAATGAACCACAAGAAGCTGTTCCGGCTGTATCGCGAGGAAGGGCTGTCGGTCCGCAAGCGTGGCGGCCGGAAACGGCGATGGGCACGCGCTCGCCGATGATGCTGCCCGACGGGCCCAACCAGCGGTGGAGCCTGGATTTCGTCTCGGACGCATGGAACAACGGACGGCGCTTCCGCGTGCTGACAGTGGTGGACGACTACACGCGGGAGTGCCTGGCGCTGGTGGCGGATACGTCGCTGTCGGGCGAACGGCTTGGCCGCGAACTGGACCGGATCGCAGAAAGCCGAGGCTTTCCCATGATGATCGTCAGCGACAACGGCACCGAGATGACCTCGAACGCGATCCTGGCCTGGCAGGAAAAGCGGTCGGTGCTGTGGCACTACATCGCACCGGGAAAGCCGCAGCAGAACGGGTTCGTCGAGAGTTTCAACGGCCGGTTCCGCGACGAATGCCTCAACGAGCACCTGTTCCGCAACCTTGCCCACGCTCGGACGGTCATCGACGCCTGGCGGGCCGACTACAACGCTGTCAGGCCCCACACCAGCCTCAATGGCATGACGCCAGAGGCTTTCGCTCAACACGCCAAAACGGCATACAACAACCCACAGACCCTAACTTAAATCTGAGGGCATGTTCGGGGCAGGGTCACTCACAATGGGAATCCCTTTATGGGTCCGGGCCCTAGGGCCTCGTGACATCCTTGTCCGCGATCAGTGCCCATGCCTCTCCTGAGTGACACCGTACTCAGACGCGATGCTCCCCTTGCTGATCCGCCCAGGTGAGCAAGACATCAAGCGCGGGGCACAAGCTCTGCCCCCAATCCGTCAGGCCATATTCGACCTTGGGAGGCACCTGATGATGGACGATGCGACGGACGATTCCATCACTCTCCAACTGACGCAATTGCTGGATCAGCATTTTCTGTGAGACACCCGGAATTGCCCGTTCCAATTCCGAAAAACGCAGCAGCTTTCCGCCGAACAAATGGAACAGGATCACGAGCTTCCACCGTCCTTCGAGCATCCTGAAAGCCTGCTGCACACCATCGGCCGCAGTAGAAGCAGTATATTTAACCTTACCCAAAAGTAAGCGCCTTACTTTTTTGTGTGTTCTTGTGATTTTTGGAGGTTATCGACATCTATGCAGCGAAGCAATCGCGGCGCGATACACGCTGCCCGATTTATCGACAGGACCAGAAACAACCCATGTCTCTCACCCTACCTACACCCATCGCGGCCTATTTCGTTGCAGACAAGGATGATGGGGAGGCCGTCGCTCGGTGCTTTACCGACCGGGCGGTCGTGAAGGACGAAGGTCATCTCCATGTTGGCCGCGCGGCCATCGCCACGTGGAAGACGGCGGCATCGGTCAAATACAACTATACCAGCGAGCCGGCCGCTATGGTCTTTGAGGGCGACCAGACAATCGTGACTGCCCGTCTGGTCGGTGACTTCCCCGGCAGCCCGGTTGATCTCCGCTATTTTTTCGTTCTCGACGGCGACAGGATCGCAGCTCTGGAAATCATCCCATGACCTTCTCGCTTGGACTCGACGGGCGTCGCGCCCTCGTGACGGGCGGCACCAAGGGCGTCGGCGCAGCAGTCGTCGAGGTGCTGCGGGAACAAGGCGTGAGGGTTATTGCGGCCGCGCGCTCTGTGCCGGACATTGCGCCTGATGGCGTCACCTACGTCGCGGCGGACCTGGCCACGGCGGAGGGCTGCAACACCGTCGCCAAGACAACGCTCCAAAGACTGGGTGGTATCGACATCCTCATAAATGTGCTGGGCGGTTCCACCGCACCGGGCGGCGGCTTCGCCGCACTCGACGATGATGAATGGGCAAAAGAACTGAACCTCAACCTGATGCCGGCGGTTCGCTTCGACCGAGCCCTGTTACCTGCGATGATCGCCCAACGGTCTGGCGTCATCATCCATGTCACCTCGATCCAGCACGAACTACCGTTACCGCAATCGACCACGGCCTATGCCGCCGCGAAGGCTGCACTCGCGACCTACAGCAAAAGCCTGTCCAAGGAAGTAACGCCGAAGGGCATCCGTGTCGTCCGGGTTTCACCAGGTTGGGTGGAAACAGAGGCCGCTGTTGCGCTGGCCGAGCGCCTGGCCGCCGACGCCGGCACGGATTATGAGGGCGGCAAGCAGATCATTATGAATGCACTGGGCGGCATTCCGCTTGGTCGTCCCGCCAAGCCGCAGGAAGTCGCCGACCTGATCGCGTTCCTCGTCTCGCCCCGTGCGGGCGCAATCACCGGCGCGGAACATGTGATCGACGGCGGCACGGTGCCCACGGTTTAAGCGTGTATCCACTCCTTGCCGGTAGAGAGTGGCTGGATAAGCCATGTCTGCTGTGCGGAAAGCGACCCGATCGACTGTATGTCTGATAGGAAGGCGAAAGCCCACATGGGGACACACCCTTCACCCCCCGCCACTCCATCATGCGACGCTACCGGCCAGCCACTCCCTGAGCTTCGACCACCGTCGCCTTACGCCCTGGTTTCGCACGGCCATGCCCAGCGCCTTCTTCTGCCCCACAAGCACGACGAGCTTCCGCCCCCGTGTCACGCCCGTGTAGAGCAGGTTCCGCGCCAGCATGGCGTAATGCTGGGTCACCAGCGGGATCACTACTGCCGGGTATTCCGAGCCCTGGCTCTTGTGAATGGTGGTCGCATAGGCAAGCACCAGTTCGTCCAGCTCGCCGAAGCCATACACGACCTCCCGTCCATCGAATGAGACCGTCAGTTCTCCTTCTTCCACATTGATCCTGTCGATAACGCCAAGATCCCCGTTGAAAACGTCCCGGTCATAATCGTTGGCGATCTGCATCACCTTGTCGCCCGGCCCGTAGGTCCAGCCGAACCGCTCGACCTTCACCTCGCCCGGCGGGTTCAGCGCCTGCTGCAATTCTATATTCAGCGACCGCGTCCCAAGCCCGCCCCGGTTCATCGGACACAGCACCTGCACGTCGCGGACCGGGTCCAGTCCGAACCGCGCCGGGATGCGGTCCTTTACTACCGCCAGCAACCGGCGCAACCCGACCTCGGGCTCGGCCGCCTCCACGAAGTAGAAATCCGATCCCTCTTCCGCGCTCAGCTCCGGCATCTTCCCGTCGTTGATCCGATGCGCGTTTGTGATAATCCGGCTCTGCGCCGCCTGACGGAACACCTCGGTCAGCCGTACCACGGGCACAGCATTGGAACCGATGATATCGGCCAGCACCTGTCCCGGTCCGACGGACGGCAACTGGTCCACGTCCCCCACGATCAGCAGGGCCGCGCTGTCGGGCAAAGCGCGCAGCAGAGATCGCATCAGCAGCACATCGACCATGCTGGCCTCATCCACGACCAGCAGATCGCAGGTCAGCGGGTTGGTATCGTCCCGCTTGAAGCTGCCAGTCGCCGGATCCGTCTCCAGCAGGCGGTGGATGGTCTTCCCCTCCAGCCCCGTGCTTTCCGACAGGCGCTTCGCCGCCCGTCCCGTTGGCGCGCAGAGTTGAACATCCGTGCCCTTGGCCGTCACGATCTTCAGGATGGCGTTGACCAGCGTGGTCTTACCCACGCCGGGACCGCCCGTGATCACCAGCACCTTGCTGTGCAGGGCAAGGCGCACTGCCTCCTGCTGGCTGGGCGCGAGCGCAAACCCGGTCTTCCTTTCCACCCAGATCATGGCCTTTTCAGCGTCGATCTCTGGCCAGGGCGGACGACCGAAGGCGCAGGCGCGCAATCGCTCGGCGATGCTCTGCTCCGCGCGATAGAGACCCGCCAGGAAGATGCAGCCCGTCTCGCCCACGCTGTCGGCAATAACGTCTCCCGCTTCCAGTTCCAGCGCGAGAGCCGTCTCGATCAGAGGGACGGCGACCTCCAGCAGTTCGGCGGTGCTGGTCGGCAGTTCCCCGATCGGCAGACCACAATGCCCTTCGTCCATGGCCTCACCAAGCGCGTAGGATATCCCGGCCCGCACCCGGATCATGGCGTCAGGCGCGATCCCCATCTTCCGGGCGATCTGATCTGCGGTCTTGAAGCCGATGCCCCGAATGTCCTTCGCGAGCCGGTACGGGTTCTCACTGATCAGTTGGACCGCGTCCTGTCCGTAGGTCTTGAAGATACGCACCGCCCGCGACGTGCCGACACCGTTGCTGTGGAGGAACAGCATGATCTCGCGGATCACCTTCTGATCCGCCCAGCCACCTACAATTCGTTCGGCCCGCTTGGGGCCGATGCCCGTCACTTCCCGCAGCCTGCCGGGCTCTTGTTCGATCAAGTCGAAAACCGCCTCGCCGAACGCTTTCACCAGCTTTTTGGCATAGACGGGACCAATGCCACGGATCATGCCCGAACCGAGATAGCGTTCGATGCCCTCGACCGTGGTCGGTGGCCTGGCCTTGAGGAACTCGGCCTTGAACTGGAGGCCGTGGGTGTGGTCGTTGAACCAGCGTCCCGACATCTGCACGAACTCGCCCGCCGAGATTATCGCGGCATGGCCGACGACGGTGACGAGATCGCGCTGCCCCCGCACCTTCACCCGCAGAACGCAGAAGCCGTTCTCAGCATTGTGGAACGTCACCCGCTCGACCAGTCCCGCCAGCGCTTCCGTGGGCGAAGAGTCGGTGGCGCGTCCGCTCATCCGGCCTGCCGGAAGAACAGCACTCCCGTATCGTTCATGACTCGCCCTCCCCTCCCGTGCCGCCGCCAAACGCCAGTATTTGTACGACGCGCCTGTATCCGGGACTACCCATAACTACGATTCCGTACGCTGGAGCACGCACAAGCGCGACTTTCCATATTGCGGATTTCCATTGAAATAACAGTCATCTGTCCGGATCGTGTGTCTGTTTTCCTTGCCTTGCGGTCGGAAGAGAGCGACGATGACGGACAGACCCAGCCAGTCCATTGCCCCGGTATATCGGCCGCCCGAGCCGGAGTTGCGGCTTGTCCTGCGCCCCAGTGCCCCCGACCCGCGTCTGGTGGCACTGGTTCGCCTCATGGCGCGCCGTGCGGCACGGGATTGGTTCCGGTCGCAGCAACAGGAGCACCGACGCTCCGGACCGTAAGGGAAAACCCGCCATGAAGGTCGCGCTCTACGCCCGCTATTCCTCCGACAACCAGCGCGACGCCTCGATCGCCGACCAGCTTCGCGTCTGCCGTACCCACGTGGAAAAACAGGGCTGGACCGTCGTAGAGGAATATACCGACCACGCCATCTCGGGCGCATCCTTGATGCGACCTGGCATCCAGGCGCTGATCGCCGGTGCGCAGCGCGGACGGTTCCAGATCGTGCTGGCCGAGGCGATGGACCGCCTGTCCCGCGACCAGGAAGATATCGCCGGCGTCTTCAAGCGCATGAACTATGCCGGCGTACGGATCGTCACCCTCTCCGAGGGCGAGGTTTCCCACCTTCATGTCGGCCTCAAGGGCACGATGAACGCCCTCTTCCTGAAAGACCTGGCCGAGAAGACCCATCGCGGCCTGCGCGGCCGGGTCGAACAGGGCAAGTCCGGCGGCGGCAACGCCTACGGGTATGACGTGGTGCGCAGACTGGACGCCAATGGCGAGCCCATCCGGGGCGACCGGACCATCAATCCAGCGGAAGCCGAAGTGGTCCGTCGTATCTTTCGTGACTTCGCGGCCGGACTGGGGCCACGCGCCATAGCCTTCCGTCTCAACGAGGAAGGCATATCCGCACCGGGCAGCGGTGCCTGGGGATTTTCCACCATCAATGGCAACCGAGCGCGTGGTACCGGGATTCTCAACAATGAGATGTACGTGGGCAAGCTGGTCTGGAACCGCCAACGATTCATCAAGGATCCCGACACCGGCAAGCGCCAGGCCCGCCCCAATCCGGAATCCGAATGGGTGGTCCAGGAGGTGCCGGAGTTGCGGATCGTCCACCAGGAACTGTGGGACGCGGTCAAGGCGCGGCAGGCAAGCGTCAGCGCCAGCCGCGACACACGCGACACCTCATCGCCCGATCATTTCCGTGAGAAACGTCGTCCCCGCTATTTGTTCTCCGGCCTCAGCAAATGTGGCTGCTGCGGTGGCGGCTATTCGATGATCTCCGGCACCTTGCTCGGCTGCTCGACAGCCCGCAACAAGGGCACCTGCGACAACCGGACCAATATGCGTCGCGAGGAACTGGAACGGCGTGTCCTCGACGCCCTGCGCCACCACCTCATGAACCCGGACCTGTTCGCCGAGTTCTGCACGGCCTTCACCACCGAGATGAACCGGCTGCGCATGGAGGCGTCGGCCGACATCGGCGCAGCGGAATTAGAACTGAAGCGGGTCGAGCGCGACATCCAGCGCCTGATGGATCTCTACCTCTCGGAAGCCATTTCGATCGAAACGGTCAAGGAACGCGGATCAAGGCTCGAAGCCCGCAAGGCAGAGCTGACGGAGTTCCTCGCGACCGCCGAGGCGCCGCCTCCCCTGCTCCATCCGCAGATGGCGGAGTTCTACCACCGGCAGCTCGCGCGGCTGCACGACATGCTGCATTCCGAGCTGGAGGAAAAGCGCCAGGAGGCGGCCGAGGTGATCCGCTCGCTGATCGAGGCGATCATCCTCACACCGTCCGACAAGGGCCTCCAGATCGATGTCCGGGGCGATCTGGCCGGCATCCTGACAGTGGCGTCAGGCGGACAAACAAAAACCCCAGCCCGTTTCCGGACTGGGGTTCGTGATGCGTTCGCATCGCAAGTTCAGATGGTTGCGGGGGCAGGATTTGAACCTGCGGCCTTCAGGTTATGAGCCTGACGAGCTACCGGGCTGCTCCACCCCGCGGTGGTTAGGTGGACTGGAAGACCTGGCGGCGAC
>NZ_JABEQM010000027.1 GCF_014174155.1 Gluconacetobacter tumulisoli
CACGCCCCACGCCTGCGCCCCGCCCCACGCCAGAACCGCAATCAGCCCACCCATCAGCACAAGGATCAACAGCGCGCATCCGCGCACCATCGTCGCGAAAATCGCGTCCCCCTTAACCATGGCGGCATGTCGCCTGATGAGAGTGAGATCCCGTGTCCCGGCCCGAGGCCCGCGGCATCCGTTGCATACGTCCATTCCCGATGCCGTCTGTATTCCACCACCCATAGCGTCGACCCCTGCATGCTTCAATCGGACAGGTCGGACGGCGCAATTAAGTTTTTATGACATGCCACGGCCCGGACGACCGCCAGTCGCCCGCCGGAAAAGGCGGGTATCGCGCCCGCTCCGCTGCCCCCCGGCGGCCGGGGATGCCTCGCCCTGTCCATCGGCGCCCCTCCATGCCAAACACAGGGACGCCCCTGCGGAGCGGCCCCGTTCGACCCGCGCAACCAGCAAGGACCCCACCCCACGATGCCCCTTCTCCGGCGATCCCTTCTGGCCCTGGCGGCAGGCGGCGGCCTTGCGGCCGGCGTGCGCCCTTCCCGCCCGGCCCATTCCATGCCGGCGCCCCGGCGGGTCATCATCGATACCGATACCGCGACCGACGACGCATTGGCCCTGCTGCTGGCACTGAACGCGCCCAGCCTGACGATCGAGGCGATCACCATCGTCGTCGGCAATGTCGAATTCGACCAGGAAGTCCGCAATGCCCTGTATACGCTGCAGGTCGCGGGCGCCGGCGGGCGCTTTCCCGTCCATCCCGGCACCGCCCGCCCGCTGCTGCGCGAGACGCATCGGACCGCGACCTGGATCCATGGCCATGACGGGATGAGCGACAGCAACTTCCCCCCGCCGATGCAAAAACCCGAAACCGAGGGCGGGGTCGACGCCATGATCCGCCTGGTCCGCCGCCATCCCGGCGAGATCACCATCATTGCCCTGGGCGCCCTGACCAATGTCGCCATGGCGTTCCTGCGCGACCCCGAGCTGCCGCATCTGGTGCGCGACATCGTGTTCATGGGCGGCTTCCACGATTTCCACGGCAACGTCACCCCTGCCGCGACCTACAATCTGTGGGTCGACCCCGAGGCCGCACGGATCGTCCTGCGGTCGGGCGCACGGCTGACGTCGGTGGGATTCGACGCCAGCGTCCGGGCCTCGGTGCTCGATGACGGCGATTTCGCGCGCATCGCCGCCATGGAGACGGATCTCAGCCGCTTTTTCCTGCGGATCAGCCGCATGCGCCGCGCCTTCTGCAAGCAGCACCAGAAGATGGCCGGTCCCAACGAACCCGACGGATTGACCGTGGCGGTCGCCATCGATCCGACCATCGGCACGCTGATGCTGCCCCGTGCGGCGGATATCGAAATCCAGGGCGACCTGACGCGCGGCATGATGGTGGTGGACGAGCTGGACACCAGCGGCCGGCCGCCCAACGTCACGATGTGCGCCGACGCCGACGCCGCCCGGTTCAAGGCGCTGGTGTTCGCCGCACTGCGCGGAGGCGACATCCAGGCGAAAGGCCCGACCGGCCAACCCTGATCATGGATAAATAAACCGGCCCCAAAGGCCGGCGCCTTTGGCGGGTTTCAGGGCACCGCCCTGAGGCGTGCCGCCGAAGCATCGTTCACGGCCGGGGCGTGGCGGGCGTGCCGCCAGGTCTGCAGCCAGAACGGCACGCATTCGGCATTCATCGGCCGGGACATCAGGAAGCCCTGGACGACCTGGCAGTCAAGGGCGTCCAGCAATTCGAGCTGCCGCTTCGTTTCCACCCCCTCGGCCACCACGGTGATGCCCAGGCTGTGGCCGATGCGGATCACCGCGGTCAGGACGGAATGGACATCGCCCGTCCTCTCCAGCCCGATCAGGAAGCTGCGGTCGATCTTCACCTCGCTCAACGGCAGGCTGACCAGGTTCGCCAGGCTGGAAAAGCCGGTACCGAAATCATCCATCGACAGGCCGACACCCAGGGCACGGATCGCCCGGGCGGCGGCGATGGTGCGGTCATGATCCTCGATCATCGTACTCTCGGTCATTTCAACCGTCAGGCGATGGGGGGGGACACCACTCTCCGCCAGGATGTCCGCAATTACCCCGGGCAGGCTGGGATCGCGGAAATGCGGGGCCGACAGGTTGACCGACACCACCGGGATGTCCACGCCGGCCTCCATCCACGCCGCCATCTGGCGGCATGCCGTGCGCAGTGCCCATTCGCCCAGCGCCTCGATCATGCCGCTTTCCTCGGCCAGCGGGATGAAACGCGCGGGCGCGATGTCGCCCTGGTCGGGATCGTGCCAGCGGGCCAGGGCCTCCACCCCGCGCACGATCCCGGTCCGGGGCTCGACCTGGGGCTGGTAGGCCAGGGTCAGGCGGCCGGCCGCCAGGGCGTCGACCAGGGCCGAAGCCAGGATCACGCGATCCTGCGCCCTGCGATTCATTTCGGAACTGAAGAAGCGATAGCAATTGTGCCCGGCATCACGCGCCTGCGACACCGCGATCTGGACGTGCCGCAGCACCATGTCCACCGTGTGGCCTTTTTCCCGGCCGGCACAGATTCCGATGCTGACGGTGGAATTGATCGGCATGCCCCGGACAACGAAAGGGTCGGCCATCGTCCGCAGGACGGTGCCCGCCAGTGACGAGGCGTGATCGACCGCCAGGAGCCCGTCACCCTCCACGCAGCACCCCCGGCTGCCGGGGGTCAGGCCACAGCCGGTGACGATGGTGAATTCGTCCTGCCCGGTCCGGGTCAGCAGGTCACCCGCCCCCAGGACGGATTTCAGCCGCCCTGCCACGCCAAGCAGGATCTCGTCCGACGCCGCCTGGCCCAGCGCGTCGCCGATGGCGCGGAAACGGTCGATATCGACGGACATCAGGGTCATGCCGCACCAGCCCGCCTTCAGCGCCCGTGTCCCCAGATAGTCGCGCAGCCAGGCGCGGTTCGGCAGGCCGGTCACCGCGTCGTAATGCGCCAGCTGCGCGATCCGCGCGCGTGCGCGTTCCTGCTCCACGGCCAGGGTGCAGAGCAGCAGGCAGGCATCGACCACCCGCCGGTGCCAGAGCGAAGGTTCGCGCGGCGCCCGGAAATACAGGGCCAGGCTGCCGGCCACGGTGCCGTCACGCAGCCGGATTGGCACCGACCAGCATGCCACCAGCCCGTACGGCCGCATCAGGGCGCGCAGTTCCGGCGTCCAGCGCGGATCGGCGTCGATATCCGTGGTCAGGATTTCCAGTCCGTCATGGATCGCCGCGCCGCACGACCCGACCATCGGCCCGACGCGGATACCGTCGACCGCCTCGGCTATCCGCTCGGGCAACGAAGCCCGGCCCGCCATCCAGGCCGTCCGGTCGTCCTGGACCAGGATGATCGAGGCCGTGGCGTCCGGCGCGACTGCCTCGATCCGCCGGCAGATGAACTCCATGATCTCGGTGAAGCCCATCGCACCCGTCAGGGCCGCCATCACGTCGTGACGCAGGGTACGCAGCTCCATCGACGGGGTCTCGTCGGCCAGGATGACGATGGTCTCGCCCGCGTTCGCGCCGTTGGCCTCGTCGTCGTGCATCGGCGTGACCGACGTGCACAGCCAGATCTCCCGCCCCGACTGGGAAGTGGCGCGCAGGTCGATATCGAATCCGCGGCGGCTCCGCAGATTGGTGCGGAATTCGCGCAGGGCGGCCATGTCGTCCTCTCGCCCCGAGAGGATCGTTGAGATGTCGCGATTGGCCACGTCATGCAGGTCATAGCCCAGCATGCGGGTGAACGCCGGATTCACGTAGGTGATGCGATCCATGGCGTCGAGGATCATCACCCCGCGATCGGTGCGCCGGACGATGTTGGCGAAACGCTGCGCCCGCTCGCGCCGCTGGACGTCGCCGGTTATGTCGCGCAGGGTCATGACCCGCGCGGGCCCCGTGACAATGGCCGCAGCCGCGGCCTCGGTCACGATCAGTTCCAGCCACAGATCGCTGCCGTCACGTCGCGCCAGGCGGATTTCGCGGGCCATGCCGTCCGGGGTCGTGTCCACCCCCGGCAACAGGGTCTGGACGGCCCGGCCCGGCCAGTCGGCGCGCCGCCAGCCGCCGAGGCGCGCCGCCGCGTCATTGACGAAGACGACCAGTCCCGCGCCGTCGACGAGGATGACGCCACCGGCCATGGCGTCCAGTACCGCCGCCTCGGGCGATGGTCGATCGAACGACGGTCTGTCGGACATCGCCACCTCCTGCCCCTGCCTACCGCCGTGCCATATCGCACGCGCCAGGCAGTCCCAAGCGTGGATTACGGCGTCGACGGCATCGGGCATCCTGCCCGACCAACTGAAAACGAAGCGACGTTATGACATATTTTTTACCGGCCGCAATCTTCAAATAGTCGGAGCCCCTCTGAAATCCACACATGGCAGCCATTCGTCAAGTATTGATCCAAGGTGATATAACACAATACATGGCAGGTCGATCCACGCCGCCCGGCGCTGCCCCGCAACATGCGTGCAAAACGCACGAATATGGAACGAACCGCCCTGCGCGGCAGGCGCCGTCACTCTACTCATTACTTTGTCGTCACGAAACAAAAAGCGACCGGTCCAGCCGGCATTGTTCGACGGAACCGCTGGCAGAACCACCGGATCCTGTTTTCCATTTCGTGATGATCGCGTTGTGAACGCCGCGACGTCCGGGAACGTTCCTTGCGGCGCCGGCGGACGATTTTTACACATCCATTTTGAACAATAATCTCTGGGCCCCACCTCGGCGGCGTTCCCTGGAACGCCGCCATTCCTGCATGCGTCCGGGCCGCCGACCGTTCCCGATGCAAGCCATTGGGGAACCAATGCATCTGCGCCATGTTGCACACAAAACGACCGGTTCCGGCGTTTCAACACCAAGACGAGGGGTAAAACCCCCGCAGAGGTCAACTTGCAGCACTCCCATCCCCCCGCCCTCGGCGCCGTACCCCCCGCATGTCGGAGCGCACGGCCATGACCGGCACAACCGCACAACCGACCCCCTCTGTCCTCGCGGCCCGCGCGGCGCCCGCCGTTGCGGACCATCGCGTCCCGATCACCGACCTGCGCCGGGCGGCCTGGACATGTGCGCTGGGCAGCGCGATGGAATATTATGATTTCGCGCTCTACAGCCTGGCCTCGGCACTGGTGCTGGGACCGCTGTTCTTTCCCCACCATGGGGCGACGGTGGGGCTGATCGCCAGTTTCGGCACCTATTTCGTCGGATTCGCGGTGCGGCCGTTTGGCGGCCTGCTGTTCGGCGCGCTGGGCGACCGGTACGGACGCAAGTTCGTCCTGCTGTTCACGGTGACGCTGATGGGCGTGGCCAGTTCCTGCATCGGGCTGATTCCGACCTATGCCACCATCGGCATGTGGGCACCGGTCCTGCTGGTGCTGCTGCGGATCATGCAGGGGCTGGGGGCCGGGGCGGAGCAGGCGGGGGCATCGGTGATGATGACCGAATTCGCGCCCCGCGGCCAGCGTGGCTTCTACGCCGCGATCCCGCTGCTGGGCATCCAGACCGGATCGTTCGTCGCCGCCTGCGTGTATTATTTCGCCATCGCCGCCCATCCGGACATCGTGCAGGGCTGGGGATGGCGGGTGCCGTTCCTGCTCAGCATCGTGATCCTGGTCATCGCGGTCTATATGCGGATGCACCTCAAGGAATCCCCTGCCTTCACCGAGATGGAAAGCCATCACGCGCTGGAGAAGCTGACCCTGAGGCAGTTCTTCCGCAATTCCGGCCGGACCATCTTCTTCGGCATGGGATTGCGGATGGCGGAAAATGGCGGGGCGTCGATCTATCAGGCCCTGTCGGTCAGCTACCTGGTCACGGCGGTGGGCGTCGACGGGCGCACCGGCACCGCGGTGCTGATGAGCGCCACCATCGTCGGCGGCCTGGGCATCATGCTGGGGGGCACGCTGGGCGACCGTTTCGGCCGGGTGCGGGTCTATCGCGCCGCCGCGATCATCCAGGGCCTGTCGGCCTTCCCGGTCTGGTATATCCTCGGGCAGGGCAATTTTATCGCGTGCGTGATCGCCATGAGCATCGGCTGGGGCATCGGCAACAACGGCATGTATGGCGCCCAGGCGGCCCTGCTGCCGGAAATGTTCGGCATGGGCCACCGCTATGGCGGCGTGGCGGCCACGCGCGAGATCTCCGCAGTGTTCGCCGGCGGCATCGCCCCGCTGGTGGGGTCGCTGATCATCAGCAAGGTGGCGCAGCACCATGCCGGCCTGCCCCATCCGGGCCATCCGGCCTGGGTCTGGCTGGGTGCCTATGTCTTCGTGCTGTCGGCGATCACCGTCGCCGCGACCTTTTTTATTCCCGACCCGATCAATCGCGACCTGCAGGACCATCACGACATCCTTTGACGGTCCGTCTGGGGGGCGCCGTGCCGCGTCCCCCGTACGTCGACAGGACGATGGCGCGCAGTCGGTCGCCGGGATTTCGGAATATGTCCGCCGGCGCGCGCTGGCCGGATCCGCCGACAGCCATGGAAAAGAAGGCGACCATGCACTAACACTGAATGTGGGCCGTGCGGCGGCGACGGCCGGATGGGCCCCGGGGAGGGGTCCGCTCGGTGTTCTTTTGACGACATAAAGGCAATTACAATGGGTTATACCTCAAAAAACCCTTATACGAATGAGGTTCTGGCGACCTTCCCCTCGGCGACGGACGATGAAGTGAAGACGGCCCTGGCGGATGCGCACACCGCATTCCTGGCCTGGCGGGAAACCGCCTTCGCCGAGCGCGCCGGCGTCATGCGCAAGGCCGCCGGGATCCTGCGTGAGGAGGTCGAGAGTTTCGCCCGCCTGCTGACGCTGGAAATGGGCAAGCTGTTCGCCGAGGCGAAGGCCGAGGTCGAGTTGTCGGCGCAGATCTTCGAATATTACGCCGAACATGCCGAAGCCCTGCTGGCGCCGGAAAAACTGCCGGTGTCCGATCCGCGCTCGGGCGACGCCATGCTGGTGCACCAGCCGCTGGGCGTGCTGCTGGCGATCGAACCGTGGAATTTCCCCTATTACCAGATCGCGCGGATCATCGCGCCGCAGCTGTCGGCGGGCAATACGGTCCTGCTGAAGCATGCATCGAATGTCCCGCAGAGCGCCGCCGCCTTCGACGCGCTGATGAAGCGGGCCGGGCTGCCGGATGGCGCGTTCCGCAACCTGTATGCCACGCGCGGGCAGGTCGAACTGATCCTCAACGACCCGCGGGTGCACGGCGTGGCACTGACCGGGTCGGAAGGCGCGGGTTCGGTGGTCGCGGCGCAGGCGGGGCGCGCCCTGAAGAAGGCGACGATGGAACTGGGCGGCGCCGACGCCTTCGTCGTCCTGGAGGATGCCGACCTTGAAAAGACCGTGAAATGGGCGGTGTTCGGGCGCCACTGGAATGGCGGCCAGGTCTGCGTGTCGTCCAAGCGGCTGATCGTCGTCGACGCGGTCTATGACCGGTTCCTGGAACTCTATACCGCAGGTGTCGCGGCGCTGCGCGCGGGTGATCCGTTCGCGGCCGAGACGACGCTGGCCCCGCTGTCCTCGGCCGGCGCCGTCGAGGAACTGCGCGAGAATATCGCCAAGGCGGTCGCCCATGGCGCGACCGCGACCGAGGTCGGCCCCCGCGTCCCGGAAACCGGCGCGTTCCTGCAGCCGACGATCCTGACCGGCCTGACCGGGGACAATCCCGCCCGGTACTGGGAATTCTTCGGTCCGGTTTCGATGATCTTCCGCGCGAAGGACGAGGAGGACGCGATCCGTATCGCCAACGACACCCCGTACGGGCTTGGCGGTTCGGTCTTCACCGCGGACACGAAGCGCGGTGTCGAGGTGGCGAAACGCATCGAGACCGGCATGGTGTTCATCAACCATCCGACCATGGTCAAGGCCGACCTGCCGTTCGGCGGCATCGCACGTTCGGGCTTCGGACGCGAACTGATCGGCCTGGGCATCAAGGAGTTCGTCAATCACAAGCTGATCGACGTCGTCGATATCGACGCGCCGTTCTAGGACGCGTCGGTCGCGTTCAGGTCATGAGGACCTGAACGCGACCGACCCGGACACATTACATCCTGCCCGGCTTCAGGCACCCGCAGACGTTCCCCGGCAGCGCCCTAGAAATGATACAGCGGAATCGTGGGCATGAACGCGCAGCCCAGGACGATGGCCGCCAGAAAGCCGACGACGATCAGGAAGGCGACCACGGCCGTCCTGCGTTCGTGATGGGTGCGGAACGGTTCGGACGTCTCGGGCCCCTGGGGTAAGGTCTGTGTCATGGCAGCCTCCTGTGCTCCATGACATCCTCAACGCGGCGGCAGGGGGCGCGTTCTCGGTTTTCGGGACTTCACCGAAATGTGGCGGACATCGTGCCCGACGCGGCTTTCGCCACGACCGCATCCCGGAACGCATTTCCCGATAGGCACGTACGGCGCGAGACGACAGGATACGGGTCATTCTACTCATTCTGCCAGCGCGGCAAGGACCCCCCATGCGCAGCACGATCGCCGGCACGACCCTTCCTGTCCTGCGCGTGATGCTGGACGACGGCGAGCGCCTGATCGCCGAAACCGGCGAACTGTCCTGGAAGACCCCCAATGTCGATCTCGCCACCACGACGTCCGGTGCGGGCAATGCCGGATTTTTCGGTGCGATGCGACGCTCGCTGGCCGGCGGCGGCCTGTTCATGACCGAATTTACCGCCCGGGGCGGCCCGGGCCTGGTCGCGTTCGCGGCCAAGATTCCCGGTGCCATCGTGGAACATGCGGTCGGCGGCGGACGGTCGATGCTGGTGCACCGGCATGGCTTCCTGTGCGCGACCCCCGGAGTGACGCTGGACCTGGCGTTCCAGCGTTCATTGGGGGCGGGGATCTTCGGCGGGGACGGGTTTCGCCTGCAGAAGGTCTCGGGCCAGGGCATGTTCTGGTCGATGCTGGGCGGAGAGGTGATCCCCCACGATCTGGCGCCCGGCGAGGCGGTGGACGTCCATCCCGGCCTGGTCGGCATGTTCGAGGACACGGTGTCCTTCGACATCACGATGCTGCCGGGCATCCGCAACAAGCTGTTCGGTGGCGACGGATTCTTCCTGGCCCGCCTGACCGGGCCGGGCCGGGTCTGGCTGCAGACCTTGACCGCGCCAGGCCTGGCCCATGCGCTGGCCCCTTATCTGGGCATGGAGGGCGTGACCGCGACGGCCGAGGGCTCGCTGCTGGGGGCCGCCGTGTCAGGCCTGATCCGTCATGTGCGGAAGTAAGCGGGGGCATGAATCGCGGGTTCATCAGCCACGCCGCAACGGTACGCAATGAACCGGTGGCGCGTCCGTTCGTTGACCGAGTCCGGGGGGCCGAGCCTACCGGACCGGAACGAAGGAAGCCATCATGAGCACCATCCTGCTGATCGTCGTCGTGCTACTGCTGATCGGGGCACTGCCGTCATGGCCGTACAGCACGGGCTGGGGCTATTACCCGTCCGGCGGCCTGGGCCTGATCCTGATAATTCTGCTGATCCTGATCCTGTTGGGACGACTTTAACACCCTGACCGGACGTCGGGGATCACATTTTTCGGCCAATCATGGAACACGGCACAGATGTCGGCGGATCCAGTTTGATTACGATCCGGCCGGCCCGCCTGGCGACCGCCGCCAAGGATCCTGCGTGTGTCGGCCACGCCGAAGTCCGCCGGAGCACCATGGTCGAGACGAGGAGATTGCCGTCACGATCTCCTCCCTCGCATCGCCCGATGCGAGGGGCATCGCCGGCTCCCGGGACCCTTTGCACATATGGGCTGGTGAACGAGAGCGGCCTTTTGCACCGCCCGCCACGCAGGAGACGTGCGTCGGTTCGGCGCCAGACCGGATTTCCAGGCGCTCTCTCAGGGCATCCTCGTCAACGAGCAATCACCTGTTCGACATGGCCCTGATCCAGGTCATTGCCGGACAGGCAGCCTTCCCGTAATCAACAGGATTAAATTGCCTGCCAATTATCGATCCAGGGCGGTAAGCGAACAATGCGGATTCTAGTGACGGGCGGTTGCGGGTTCATTGGTTCGGCGGTTGTGCGCCGTCTGATCGGGTTTACGGGGCACGAGGTGGTCAATGTGGACTGCCTGACCTACGCG
>NZ_JABEQM010000028.1 GCF_014174155.1 Gluconacetobacter tumulisoli
ATGGTTGCGGGGGCAGGATTTGAACCTGCGGCCTTCAGGTTATGAGCCTGACGAGCTACCGGGCTGCTCCACCCCGCGGTGGTTAGGTGGACTGGAAGACCTGGCGGCGACCGACTTTCCCGCGTCTTGAGACGCAGTATCATAGGCGCTGGGGCGTTTCACGGCCGAGTTCGAGATGGGATCGGGTGGATCAATCCCCGCCATGGCCACCAGGTCGTCCAGTCCACCCCTGTGTAGGGGCGTAGAGGGCGTGAGAGGTTGGTGCATGAGTGGTATTGAGCATGCTGTGTGGATGATTGCTGTGCATGTGTGTTGCCTGGCTTTATGGGCCTGGCGGTGTGAGTGAGCCTATTGGGCGATTAGGACCAGTTAGCTGCACGCATTACTGCGCTTCCACATCTGGCCTATCGACGTGATGGTCTATCACGGCCCTTGGGGAGACCTGGTTTTGAGGTGGGTTTCTCGCTTAGATGCTTTCAGCGATTATCCCGTCCAGACTTAGCTACCCGGCTGTGCCGCTGGCGCGACAACCGGTGCACCAGAGGTCTGTTCATCCCGGTCCTCTCGTACTAGGGACAAATCCTCTCAAGTCTCCAACACCCACGGCAGATAGGGACCGAACTGTCTCACGACGTTCTAAACCCAGCTCACGTACCACTTTAATCGGCGAACAGCCGAACCCTTGGGACCTGCTCCAGCCCCAGGATGTGATGAGCCGACATCGAGGTGCCAAACCTCCCCGTCGATGTGGACTCTTGGGGGAGATCAGCCTGTTATCCCTAGAGTACCTTTTATCCGTTGAGCGATGGCCCTTCCACGCGGGACCACCGGATCACTATGGCCGACTTTCGTCTCTGATCGAGCTGTCACTCTCACAGTCAGGCGGGCTTATGCCATTGCACTCAACAGTCGATGTCCGACCGACCTGAGCCCACCATCGCGCGCCTCCGTTACACTTTGGGAGGCGACCGCCCCAGTCAAACTGCCCACCATGCAGGGTCCCGGACCAGGCTTACTGGTCTCGGTTAGACATCAGAAACAGTCAGGGTGGTATTTCAAGGATGGCTCCACCGGAACTGGCGCCCCGGTTTCAAAGCCTCCCACCTATCCTACACAGAATGTCTCTGATGCCACTGCAAAGCTGCAGTAAAGGTTCATAGGGTCTTTCCGTCTGACCGCGGGTACCCCGCATCTTCACGGGGAATTCAATTTCGCTGAGCCGATGCTGGAGACAGCGGGGAAGTCGTTACGCCATTCGTGCAGGTCGGAACTTACCCGACAAGGAATTTCGCTACCTTAGGACCGTTATAGTTACGGCCGCCGTTTACCGGGGCTTCAATTCAGTGCTTGCACACCTCCTCTTAACCTTCCGGCACCGGGCAGGCGTCAGGCCGTATACGTCGTCTCTCGACTTCGCACAGCCCTGTGTTTTTACTAAACAGTCGCTACCCCCTGGTCTGTGCCACCTGCCAATGGTTGCCCACTGACAGGTCTCGCTTATCCCGAAGTTACGCGAGTAATTTGCCTAGTTCCTTCAGCATCGTTCTCTCAAGCGCCTTGGTATTCTCTACCAGTCCACCTGTGTCGGTTTCGGGTACGGTCTATATGCCAGAGCTATTTCCTGGAATGCGCCAAAAGCCGGATCAATCCGATAAGACCCGACAACATATTGCATTCGTCACTTCTGGCAGGCCCGGGAATATTCACCCGGTTTCCATCGACTACGGCTTTCGCCCTCGCCTTAGGGGCCGGCTCACCCTGCGCGGATTAACCTTGCGCAGGAACCCTTGGACTTTCGGCGACAGTGTTTCTCGCACTGTTTGTCGCTACTCATGTCAGCATTCGCACTTCCGATATCTCCAGAGAGGGTCACCCCGTCTCCTTCACAGACCTACGGAACGCTCCGCTACCGCGCACACAATGTGTGCACCCACAGCTTCGGCACGTGGCTTGAGCCCCGTTACATTTTCGGCGCAGGGTTTCTATTAGACCAGTGAGCTATTACGCTTTCTTTAAAGGATGGCTGCTTCTAAGCCAACCTCCTGGTTGTTTTGGAATCCCCACATCCTTTCCCACTTAGCCACGATTTGGGGGCCTTAGCTGGTGGTCTGGGCTGTTTCCCTCTCGACGATGGACCTTAGCACCCACCGTCTGTCTGCCAGGCTAAACTTCCGGGTATTCGGAGTTTGGTTAGGTTTGGTAAGGCTTTGGGCCCCCCTAGCCCATCCAGTGCTCTACCCCCCGGGGTCAACACCTGACGATCTACCTCAATAGATTTCGCGGAGAACCAGCTATCTCCGAGTTTGATTGGCCTTTCACCCCTAGCCACAGCTCATCCCCGACTTTTTCAACAGGCGTGGGTTCGGCCCTCCAGTGCGTGTTACCGCACCTTCAGCCTGGCCATGGCTAGATCACTCGGTTTCGGGTCTTCTGCCAGCAACTCGTCGCCCTATTCAGACTCGCTTTCGCTACGCCTACACCTAACGGCTTAAGCTCGCTGCAAACAGAAACTCGCTGACCCATTATACAAAAGGTACGCCGTCACCCCATAAGAGGCTCCGACTGCTTGTAGGCATCCGGTTTCAGGTCTCTTTCACTCCCCTCGTCGGGGTGCTTTTCACCTTTCCCTCACGGTACTTGTTCACTATCGGTCACCAGGGAGTATTTAGGCTTGGAGGGTGGTCCCCCCATGTTCAGACAGGATTTCACGTGTCCCGCCCTACTCAAGGATCATTCCTGACATTACGCATACGGGGCTATCACCCACTCTGGCCGGACTTTCCATTCCGTTCCGCTTGTTCAAAAATGACCACTGGCCTGTTCCGCGTTCGCTCGCCACTACTAGCAGAATCTCAATTGATGTCTTTTCCTCCAGGTACTGAGATGTTTCAGTTCCCCGGGTTCGCCTCGCAATCCTATGTATTCAGATTGCGATACCCATCGCTGGGTGGGTTGCCCCATTCAGATATCCACGGATCAAAGCCTGCTCGCGGCTCCCCATGGCTTTTCGCAGCGTGCCACGTCTTTCATCGCCTCCTGGTGCCAAGGCATCCACCGAATGCCCTTATCGCGCTCACTCACCACACATGCACAGGAACCATCCACACAGAACATGGACACTCCCGCACATAAGAAAGTGCAGTCATCGAGCACAACATACTCTTCTTCTCATCTGTGAACGCTCATGCCGCACACCCTTAGCACGGAGCACTCCGGTTCCCCGGACCGCTCCACGGGTCAGACCAACCCGGGCGCACGACACGTCCACAGACGCACCAACCTATTCACACTGACAAAGAACAAACATATCGAACCAACACCAGGTGACGCCGCCAGGCAGTCATCACCCCATGCCGATCCAATTCCAATCTCTCCTGCGATGACCCGTCATCCGACCCCCGGCCCTCTCCGTCCCGGCCTCGACACCACGCGGCAACCAAGGGCCACATGGTGGAGGCGGACGGGATCGAACCGACGACCCCCTGCTTGCAAAGCAGGTGCTCTCCCAGCTGAGCTACGCCCCCAAAGGCAAAGGCCACAACACCGGAATGGTGGGCCAGGGAGGACTTGAACCTCCGACCCCACGCTTATCAAGCGTGTGCTCTAACCAACTGAGCTACTAGCCCAAACGGGTTTTTTCATCGCAGGAAGGGATATGTTGACGGCGCCCCGCAGTGCCAAGGCACCATCAGGAAAACCAGACTACTGGCATTCGCCTTCGCTGATCCAACGAAGGACTTTTATCGGAACTCTCCAAACCAGGCCAGTTCCCCAGCCCAATGTCAGAGCGTTTCCTTGAAAGGAGGTGATCCAGCCGCAGGTTCCCCTACGGCTACCTTGTTACGACTTCACCCCAGTCGCTGACCCGACCGTGGTCGGCTGCGCCCTTGCGGTTCGCTCACCGGCTTAAGGTCAAACCAACTCCCATGGTGTGACGGGCGGTGTGTACAAGGCCCGGGAACGTATTCACCGCGGCATGCTGATCCGCGATTACTAGCGATTCCAACTTCATGCACCCGAGTTGCAGAGTGCAATCCGAACTGAGACGGCTTTTTGAGATCAGCTCGGCATCGCTGCCTGGCTTCCCACTGTCACCGCCATTGTAGCACGTGTGTAGCCCAGGACATAAGGGCCATGAGGACTTGACGTCATCCCCACCTTCCTCCGGCTTGTCACCGGCAGTTCCTTTAGAGTGCCCACCCAAACATGCTGGCAACTAAAGGCGAGGGTTGCGCTCGTTGCGGGACTTAACCCAACATCTCACGACACGAGCTGACGACAGCCATGCAGCACCTGTGCAGGAGGTCCCTTGCGGGAAATGAGCATCTCTGCCCACAGCCTCCCCATGTCAAGCCCTGGTAAGGTTCTGCGCGTTGCTTCGAATTAAACCACATGCTCCACCGCTTGTGCGGGCCCCCGTCAATTCCTTTGAGTTTCAACCTTGCGGCCGTACTCCCCAGGCGGTGTGCTTATCGCGTTAACTACGACACTGAGTGGCTAAGCCACCCAACATCCAGCACACATCGTTTACAGCGTGGACTACCAGGGTATCTAATCCTGTTTGCTCCCCACGCTTTCGCGCCTCAGCGTCAGTTATGAGCCAGGTTGCCGCCTTCGCCACCGGTGTTCTTCCCAATATCTACGAATTTCACCTCTACACTGGGAATTCCACAACCCTCTCTCACACTCTAGTCCATACGTATCAAATGCAGCCCCCAGGTTAAGCCCAGGAATTTCACATCTGACTGTCTGAACCGCCTACGCGCCCTTTACGCCCAGTCATTCCGAGCAACGCTAGCCCCCTTCGTATTACCGCGGCTGCTGGCACGAAGTTAGCCGGGGCTTCTTCTACGGGTACCGTCATCATCGTCCCCGTCGAAAGTGCTTTACAATCCGAAGACCTTCTTCACACACGCGGCATTGCTGGATCAGGCTTGCGCCCATTGTCCAATATTCCCCACTGCTGCCTCCCGTAGGAGTCTGGGCCGTGTCTCAGTCCCAGTGTGGCTGATCATCCTCTCAGACCAGCTATCGATCATCGCCTTGGTAGGCCTTTACCCCACCAACTAGCTAATCGAACGCAGGTTCCTCCACAGGCGACTTGCGCCTTTGACCCTCAGGTGTCATGCGGTATTAGCTCCAGTTTCCCGGAGTTATCCCCCACCCATGGACAGATCCCTACGCGTTACTCACCCGTCCGCCACTAACCCCGAAAGGTTCGTGCGACTTGCATGTGTTAAGCATGCCGCCAGCGTTCGCTCTGAGCCAGGATCAAACTCTCAGGTTCATCCCAGATCCCAGACAAAGCCAGAACCCAAAAACGAACAGATCCAAGTCAATCCAGTCTCTCTCACATCCAACCACTCAAACCAAAGGCCCAAGCAATCAAACTCGAAACACTTAAAAACGCATATCCAAAAGACATACGAAAAACAGCATCCCAAGAGAAACCAAAACACCCAGAACAAACCAGATGCCCAATCCTCCTCAACAACCCAACCTAAGCCAGGTCGTCAGAACGCCGCCAACATATCCCTTCCAAACTCTCTCTATTCTATTGTCAAAGATC
>NZ_JABEQM010000029.1 GCF_014174155.1 Gluconacetobacter tumulisoli
ATAGACGCGCGCCATGCCGCGCAGGAACTGCTCGCCCCCGCCATAGAGTTCGAAGCCGTGGCGCGACACCAGGAAGACCTTGTCCCTTCCCTCGAGCACCGGCGCCGGCAAGCGGCGCCGTCCACCCGTGGGATCGATCGCAATGCCGCGGATCATCCCCGCACTACGCTGCAACACCATTCTGGCGGGTAGATCTTCGTACGTCGCCACCTCACCCAACAGAAGCAGCAACTCGCGCCGCAGCAGAACAGCCTGCACCCCACCGCCTGCATCCGTCAGGACGACACGACCATATATCTTCTCCATCGACCGCAGTGTCGTCCTCAATGAAGGATCGGCAAGGCGGGGGAGAAGAACCGCGGCGGCAGCGACCGGTGCGACAAGCAGCCATTCAGCATCGCTGGCATCGATCAGGGCCAGTTCCAGTTCATCCCGCCCGACAGCAAGATGCCGCTCCGGCGGGAAGTCGCCTGTATCGTCCTGCGTTGCGATCCAGACCTCGAACGGCGCCACAGCCACGAGGATCGCGCGCAGCACGGCCCCATCCTGCGCCGTCCCGTGGAAACAAACGGTGATACGCGCTTCCGGCATTTCGCCACTGATCTCCTGGATCAGAGCGACGATCTGCGCGGCCTTCAAATTGCGCGGTTCGAGCGCCAACGCACGTTCGGCATCCTGCCTCGCCGGATCAATCTGATTATCGGCCAGCCGCAGACGGGCGCGCTCCAGCAGATAGCCGGCCTTGTCCGGCATCAGGGCCAGGGCACGATCCAGATGGCCGATGGCGGCGGGAATGTCGGACCGGCGCTGGGCCAGAAGCGCAAGACGGTGATGACATTGATGAAAATCGAGCCGAAGGGTGAGGATGTGTTCGAATATCCCCCCGGCACGATCCTGCGCCCCCGTTTCCATGCAGACACGCCCGAATTCATAGAGAACATCCGGATGTTCGGGCAGACGGGCCATCAGCCGTTCTGCACTTTCCTTGGCCAATCCGAATTGCCGCAGCGTGATCGCCTTGCGGATAAGTTCCAGCCCGGCAGGAAGGTGATCCGGCTGAAGCGCCAGCGCACGCTGAAAACGTACCACCGCCCCGGCTCGGTCCCCCAGTTGCGCCAGCAGCCGCCCCGCTTCGGTCAGCAAGTCGGCTGTTTCACCACACATCCGGACCCCTTCTTCCAGCACCGACAGGGCCGCTGGAAGATCCCCCGCTCCCTGCCGCGCCCGCGCCAGTTCGGCATAGCTGCGCGGCAGGTCGGGCCGCAGGATCCTGGCTCTTTCGAAACAAGCTGCCGCGGCAGCGGCGTTCCCTGTCCTCTGATGGGAAAACGCACATTCACGGAGCGTATCCAGACGATCCGGATCAAGCGCCAACACCTGTTCGCAAGCCGCCATCGCCTCTTCATACCGTTTCAGGCGAAAGAGCGTGGTCGCAAGAAGAGTGCGACCCAGCAATGTTGGTTCCGCCGCAACCGATCGTTGCAGGGCCGGCAGCGCCTCTTCATTGCGCGCGGAACGCAACGCCGCCTGGCCATACTTCAAAAAATCATGCGGCCGCCCGGTCTGTTCCACGACACGGGCGTACTGGTCGGTCGCCGCGCTGTATTGCTTCTTTTTGCTGTATAGATCCCCCAGCCACTGCAGGCTGTCGAGATGCTCCGGCTGGATCGCCAGCACCTCCCGTAACAGAATCTCAGCCTCATCGTCCCTTGCCTGTTGCAGGCGCAACCTGGCAAACGCGCATTTTAGCACAACCGGGCCGGGCTCAGCAGGATCGAAGGCCGCCAACAGAGCGGCCGCCGTGTCCGTCTGATGACGCCGCAACAGGGCAAGCGCCTCGTACACACGCGACAGGTCGGCGGAGGCGTCGGCATGGAACTCGCCTTCACCCGTTACCGGATGTCTCGTCATCTATTGCCATGATCTCCCGACATATGCCGTGGAGGTAACGCCACCCCGCGGACCCTCCGGCTTAAGGGTTCAAATGTTAAGAAAAAAATTTTGGACACGATTCGCCATACCACAGCTCATGCTGAGGATACTATTCGGTTGCGATTGAGACGAGCGGAAATCCGATCGATTCTATCTCGAGCAACATTATCTAGTTCAGATGACATCAAAGCCATTTCTATACATTCATAAGAACGATCAAATTCTTTAATTTTTTCATGAATCGCGGCTTTTTCCAAGAAAATATTGATGTTTCCAGAAGAATTATTAATGGCTTTTTCCAATATATCAATTGCCCTAACAAATTCATTTTGATTTCGAAAACACCTTGCCGCAAAAAGAGCCTGTTTGGGGAGTCGTTCAATTTCAAACGCGTGTAAGGACAGCCTTGCTGCTTCGCCGATATCGTCAAGTGCCGCACAAACTTCAGCATGCATCATCAAAATTTCAGGCTTCGATGCATAATCGTCTGGCAAGCGCTGAATATGATATAAACACTCAGAGAATTTTTTTGTTTCGAACAGAGACTTGATTAAAAGAGCCCGATGCGAAGGGAGCGGTCTGAAATGCAGAGCTCGCTCCGCATACGTGGCAGCTTCACTATGGCGTTTGGCAGATCGAAGCGTCTGTGCCATCTGAAATTGAAGATGAGCATTCCCGGGATCCATAGCACAAATTTTCTTATACCCATCGACAATGTCGTCTAGCGGCGGAATTGATGTTATGCCAGCGCCGTATACACCATCCAAATGAGACTGGTCTGCTTCGAGTTGCGATACGCAACTTGTCGTACCCTTTGACGCCACTTCGTTGATGAGTGGGCCCAGCAAGCTGTGATAATTTAGATGGGGCGCCACAGCGTGACCACAGTCATCAAGCATGTGGATTGGCTCAAGAGATACGGAGTGCCAGATCAAGGCATGAGCAGTGTCTAGCAATTCATTTTTACCAAAGAAGAGCCGAGATCGATTTCTTTTCCAAACTCGATCCCCTCGAACTAAAGATACATGCTTCGGATCGCCTCGTCCTCGAAGGTGCTTGACAGCTCGTCCCCCCGGCCAGTTTAAAATTACCTCGGGCGCGAAAGCCAGTACGGAATCAGCTGACAAAAGATTTCCATATAGAAGAGCTGCGTAGCCCCCCATGCTATGACCAAAACAGACCACCCTGGTTACGTTTTTTTTATGAAGAAACTGCTCAATCGCACGTGCCGTTGCGTCGATAGTATCCCCAAAAGGGGGGATGCCATCTTGGTACCAACTTTCGTGTACGCAATTCACCAATAGCTTTGAATAAGGAAGCCCACTCAAGATCTTGTAGTGTCCGAATTTTCCAGCAGGAATATCGCGATAGCTAAATGCCAGTATGACGGTCGAATCGCACTCCCCCGGCATGTATATAGCATAGGGGCTTAAGGCTTGAGTTAATGCCATCGACCTAACTCCTAAAGGCATCAATTGTTATCCCCCTTCAACACGAGGGATTTTTTGAACTGCCACCCGGTTGGTAAGCAGGAAATTACTTTGTTACATTTATCATAATATCGTTATTGTGACTTTGATCAATCTGATGAAGCCCCTTTTCCTGAGGAGCCAAGCCATTTTTTAGGAATGGCGGAAATATTGAGACAAACCCGTTAGTAGACTTCCCTTGAAAAAGGGCGATACGATCCGTTCCAAAAACTTCAGGCGATACTATACCGACCCTATCAGAATTTGCTATTTGAAAAACGGGGCGGTCTGTAGGAGTTGAACTATGATCCACATAACGTGAATTAATAATCATGACGTCGTCAGACCGCTCTTCAATTATAAACGGGCTCTCGCCCCGATCAAGGGCCAGGGTCGTCTCTACAGACGCATTTTCCAAACGAACCCCTGGACTACTGTGGATTCGAAACACCTTTCCTCTATAGGCCGACCGCTTAATTAGAAGATTGCTCAGTCTTATGTATGGAGACTGTGTAATATTTACAGCTTGACTTGTGTACGAGGCGGTTCGTTTCTGATCAAAAAGGCTCATACTCGTTAACTGTCCTGCACAGCGCTCTAACTGAAGAAGAATAGTAGAGCTTTTACCCGTTAAATTTCCCCCACTTAAAGTACATCCCTTAAATTTAAACCCAGAATCAAAATCATTTTCTCCACAATATAAATCTGAAACCATGACGAGTCCGTTTTCGCCTCCATGCTCGCTGCCATAGACGCAGTGAGGAGGAACACCCTGCACGTTGGTAATAGAAAAAGATTGGATATTAGACAATCTCAGTTCATCTTGTTGAGTAAACAAAACACCCATATCACACTTTGATGTTGTCACTCCAAATACCTTTGTACCAACATTTTTATCTTTACGTGACTGAGACCCAGTTAGATAGATTCCCGCGTTAAAATTCTCAATCATCAAGTCAGAAAGCACGCACATATTTGCATCATACACTGTGACACCGGCTACGCGATCACGGGCCAACGATCCAAAATAATCCCCCCCCCGCAAACGCTCACGCCTACTTCCGTTAATAATACTGAATCCCGATATTTTAACGTTATCAGCCTGAATTCGAACCCCCCCTCGTGCACTATTATTTTGAATCAATACACTATTATTTCCAAAAACATGAATATTTGGAATGTCAACTATTAATTCGGAATCAATGACACAACTCGCGGCGGGAAACTCCACCATAGTTCTACCGTTTATTTTACAATAATCAAGAGCTCGGCGAAAGGCCAATTGAATATTGGTGAGATCACTGCCCCCTGGAAAAGCACTAAGTGGAACAGCATCAACCGAGTAGCGTTGGTTGCACGAAAAACACGATGAAGTGGGCCCGCTCACCGGCTCAGCAGAGTAAGCTTTTGATGACAAAAGACCCACCAAAGAGGGAAAAACAGCTCTTCGAGAAAATTTCATTGCCAGTTACTTTGCGATGAAGGTATGACTTATATTATGTTCGCCAGCCTATGTGGGGAAGGATCGTGTCGTCAAGAAACGGTGCGGTGAATGTCGCGTCGCTGCCAGAGCCTAGAGGGTGTTATGTACTTTCGTGGGTGATTGGTTCAGTAATGCTGAATGACGCAAGTTCGCAAGCCGTATCCCTCTGACGTATCAGACGAAGAGTGGTCGTTGGTTGT
>NZ_JABEQM010000030.1 GCF_014174155.1 Gluconacetobacter tumulisoli
GCGACCGTCCTTGCGACGCTGTTCTGCCAGTGTGGCAGTCGGATGCCGAAGACCTGTTCCAGCCTGGCGCAGTCCAGGCGGGAATCCTGCGGGCGGGGGGCGGGGGTGGGCCAGTCGGCGGTGGCGATGGCGGTGACCTGGGGCATGGGCCGGCCCGGGCGGGCGGCGTGCTGCAGCGTCGCCGTCGCCAGCCCGTGCCAGGTGGTGGCGCCGCTTCCGGCGGCGTGGAAGATCCCGGCGAACGCGTCGTGCCAGCCGTCCCGGGCGATGCGGCCGGCGATGGCCAGGATGGCCTCCGCCAGGTCCTCGGCGCTGGTCGGGTTGCCGTGCTGGTCGCCCACCACCCGCAGCACCGGGTGCTTCGCCCCCGCCGTCAGCATGGTCCGCACGAAATTCCGTCCGTAGGGCGAATAGACCCAGGCGGTGCGCAGGATGATGGCGCGGCCGTGGGCGGCCAGCACCGCCTGCTCGCCCTCGGCCTTGCTGCGGCCATAGACGGTGCGCGGCGCGGTCGGATCGGTTTCGACATAGGGCGCGCCCTTGCTGCCGTCGAACACATAGTCGGTCGAGACATGGACCAGCGGGATGGCGCGTTCGGCGCACAGCGCGGCCAGCAGGGCCGGCCCGTCGCGGTTGGCGCGGGTGGCGCCGGCCACGTCGTCCTCGGCCGCGTCCACCGCCGTCCAGGCGGCGGCGTTGATCACCAGGCCGGGCTCTGCGGCCGTCAGGGCGGCATCCAGCGTCTCCGGCCGGTCGAAATCGAGGTCGGGCCGCCCCAGGCAGCGCAGGCCGGGATGGCCGGAGCGCGCCAGCGCCGTCGCGAGCTGCCCCGATCGCCCGATCACCAGGATCGGGCCGGCGGGCGTGTCGGCGCCGGCCATCAGAACCAGTCCCGCACGGCGGCGAAGGGGGCGGCGGCGGCGTCCTTGTCGGACAGGATGGCGTCGCCGGCGGCCACCGGCCAGGCGATGCCCAGGTCGGGATCGTCCCAGCGGACCGAGCGCTCGCAGTCGCGGCTCCAGACGTCGGTGCATTTATATTGCACCTCGGCCGCGTCGGTCAGGGTGCAGAAGCCGTGCAGGAAGCCTGCCGGGATCCACAGCTGCGACCCGTTCTCCGCCGTCAGTTCGGCGGCGACCCATCGTCCGAAGGTGGGCGAGCCCTGCCGCGCATCGACCGCGACGTCCCAGATCGCGCCGCGCGTGCAGCGCACCAGCTTGCCCTGCGGATGGGGCGGCAGCTGGCAGTGCAGGCCGCGCACCACGCCGCGCCGGCGCGACAGGCTGTGATTGTCCTGCACGAAGACGGCGTCGATCCCCGCCGCCGCCATCCGCGCGGCGTTGTAGGTTTCCGAGAAGAACCCCCGCTCGTCGCCGAAGCGCGGCGGGGTGACCAGGACGATGTCCGGAAGGGCCAGCCGTTCGACCTTCACCGGGGCACTTCTCCGTTTGCCAGCTCGTGCAGCAGGCGGCCCAGCTCGGTCTTGCCCATGGTCGTCGCGATGGCGCGCAGCTGGTCGGCGTCGATATAGCCCATGCGGAAGGCGACCTCGGCGGGGGATCCGACCAGCATGCCCTGGCGGGACTGGATGGTCTGCACGAACAGCCCGGCCTGCATCAGGCTGTCGGGCATGCCGGCATCGAGCCAGGCGCAGCCGCGGCCCAGCCGCTCGACATGCAGCGAGCCCTCCTCGAGGTAGATGCGGTTGAGGTCGGTGATCTCCAGCTCGCCGCGGGGCGAGGGCTGGATGCGGCGGGCCAGCTCGCCGACGCGGGCATCGTAGAAATACAGGCCGGTGACCGCCCAGTTCGAGGGCGGCTGCTCGGGCTTCTCGACCAGGTCGCAGGCCCGGCCGTCATCGTCGAAGGCGACCACGCCGTAGCGTTCGGGATCGCGGACCTGGTAGGCGAACACCGTCGCCCCCTCGGTGCGCCGCGCCGCCGCGCGCAGCAGCACCCCCAGATGGTCGGCGAAGATCAGGTTGTCGCCCAGCGCCAGCGCGCAGGGGGCGCCGTCCAGCCAGTCGCCGGCGATCACGAAGGCCTGGGCGATGCCGTCGGGGGTGGGCTGCACGCGATAGGTGAAGCGCACGCCGTAGCGTGAGCCGTCGCCCAGCAGGCGCTCGAACTGCGGCAGGTCGGCGGGGGTCGAGATGATCATGATGTCGCGGATGCCGGCCAGCATCAGCGTCGACAGCGGGTAGAAGATCATCGGCTTGTCGTAGACGGGCAGCAGCTGCTTGCTCGCCGCCAGCGTCATCGGATGCAGGCGCGTGCCCGAGCCGCCGGCCAGCAGGATGCCCTTCATTGCGGTGTCCACGGGGTGCGTGCTCATGCCGCCGTCTCCCGGGCCGCGGTTTCCTGGCCTGCCGTCTCCTGCGGGGAGGCGACCACGCCCAGCCGCCGGCCGCTGTCGTGGCGGGCCTGCAGGGCGGTCCACCAGTCGCGATGCTCCAGGTACCAGCGCACGGTGCGGCGGATGCCGGTGTCGAAATCGTGGCGCGCGCGCCAGCCCAGGGCGGCCTCGGCGCGCGCGGGGTCGATCTCGTAGCGGAAATCATGGCCGGGCCGGTCGGGGACATGGTGGATCAGGCGGGCGCGCGGTCCGGCCGGGTCGGGCAGCAGCGCGTCCAGCTCGCGGCAGATGGCGCGGACCACGTCCAGGTTGGTGCGGGGCTGGCGGGCGCCGATGGCGTAGGTCTTGCCCGGCTGGCCGCGCTCCACCGCCAGCACCAGGGCCTCGGCATGGTCGTCGACGAACAGCCAGTCGCGCATGTTGCTGCCGTCGCCATAGACCGGCAGGGGCCGGCCGGCGATGGCGTTGATCGTCACCAGCGGGATCAGCTTCTCGGGGAAATGCCAGAAGCCGTAATTGTTGGTGGTGTTGGTGACGAAGGCCGGCAGGCCGTAGGTATGCTGCCAGGCCCGCACCAGATGGTCCGATGCCGCCTTGGTGGCGGAATAGGGGCTGCGCGGGTCGTAGGGCGTCGCCTCGGTGAAGGGGGCGTCGGCAGGGCCGAGCGTGCCGAACACCTCGTCGGTCGAGACATGGTGGAAGCGGAAGGCGGCGCGTGCCGCGGCGTCCAGGCCCGACCAGTATTCCCGCACGGCCTCCAGCAGGGTGTAGGTGCCGACCACGTTGGTCTGCACGAAGGCGCCGGGCCCGTCGATCGAGCGGTCGACATGGCTTTCCGCCGCCAGGTGCATCACCGCGTCGGGGCGATGCGCCGCCAGGATCGCCCGCAGCGCCGCCCCGTCGCAGATGTCGGCGCGCACATGCACATAGCGCGGGTCGGACGCCACCTCCGCCGTCGACCCCGCCGACGCCGCGTAGGTCAGGCAGTCCACATTGACCACCTCGTGCCCCGTAAACCCGATCAGACGGCGCACAACCGCCGAACCAATGAACCCGCAACCGCCCGTCACTAGAATCCGCAT
>NZ_JABEQM010000031.1 GCF_014174155.1 Gluconacetobacter tumulisoli
AGTCTTTGATAAGACAGGATAAAACCCGCCCCAACAGGCGGGTTTTCTGCGTTCCGGCGCCAATCCCCCAACAGATCGAACGCCCCTATCCCAGGCGCGCTATATAGGCTTTGACCCTGTCCCGAACGTGCCCTCAGTTTTGAGTTAGGGTCTGTGGGGGGTGATCTGCTCCCGAACGTTCGACCGCCGGATGGTAGAGTTTGCGGCGTGGTTTCACGGTAACGGGCTGGATACGTCACCGAGAATATGCAGCTCGCGTGCATCCGCAAGCGTCAGGAACCAATGTGCGTTCAGGCACTCCGCCCTCAGACGGCCGTTGAAGGCCTCGATGAACGCATTGTCCGTCGGCTTGCCGGGTCGGGAGAAGTCCAGCGTGACATTGTTGGCATAGGCCCAGAGATCCAGATCGCGCGAAATGAATTCCGCGCCTTGGTCGACCCGGATCGTCTTCGGGTAGACCACGGTGGCACAGACTTGCTCGAGGACCGCGACAACGTCCTCTGCCCGGTAGCTGAAGCGCGGATCGATCATCGGCGAAAACCGCGAAAAATATGTCAACGATCGTGAGAATCCTGACCTTCCTGCCGGTCGCCGGTCATCACGCAGCTTCGCCTTCACCCGCCGCTTCGGTGTCTTGTTACGCAGTTGCAGGCCCAACTCGTTGTAAATTCTGTATATCTTCTTGACGTTCACATCCCAGCCCTCGCGGCGAAGCACGACATGAACACGTCGATAGCCGTATTGTATCCGTGTCGTGCAGATCTCCTTGATCCTGGCTTCAAGGGCGGCCTGATCGTGTCGACGGAGCTTGTAATGGTAGGTGGACGGATCGACTTCCAGAACCCGGCAGGCACGCCGGATCGAGGATGTCCCAGTCCCCACGCATCGCGTCGACCAGCTTGCGCTTGCGAGCAGGCCTCAGATTTTTCGACGGATCACGTCCTGCAGCATCTCCCGATCCAGCGACAGATCCGCCACCAGCTTGCGCGACTTGGTATTTTCATCCTCAAGCAGCTTCAGTCGCCGCATCTCCGTCCGCAGCAGACCGTCATACTTCTTCTTCCAGTTGAAGTATGTCGCCTGGCTGATCCCAGCCTTCCGACAAATCTCCGCGACGGGGATGCCGTCAGCCCCTTGCTTCAGAAGGAACGCCTTCTGTGCGTCCGAAAATTTCGATGCCTTCATCGCTTTCCGCTCCTCTCAGCCAGAGAAAAGGCACGCGGAAAACTCTACCCCAAAAACGATCCAGTTTGTCGGGAGCAGATCACCTGTGGACAGACCTTACTTCAAATCGAGGGCATTTCAGGGGGCAAGGTCAGGTGGTGCCCGGCACCACACTGTTCATCCGGATGCTGCGCGGTGTGAATTCGGACGTTAACACCGGTTCATCGCCCCGATCCTACCCTTGCTGGCGGCATAGGCGGAGGCACCGGAGATGTCGAGCATCTGATGCACCGACCCGTTCAGGATGATTGATGGCATGGATTGGTATATCTTGGCATCAAGCAAGCCAATATCGATGCCATGGTCTGGCTGTATTCTCCTCGGGGCCTAACAGATGTGAGGCGTATACGATCTGCATTCGGATGCCGAAAATTTGCATTTCTGATGTTATCGTCAGTAAAGTGTTTGAAAATTTCTTAACATGAAAATTGTTGTGGAAATACCTTTCATATTCGCAGAAGAATTACCCTTAATCTAAAAGGGTTTGGTATTTTCGGAATCTTTTGAAACTTATGACGGGACGGACGGTTTGTCATGGGACGGTCGTATTGGCGATCGCCTCATATCGGAAAAGAGGAATAGGAAAATGGCAAACCAAGGCGGCACACACGACCAGCACGTCAAGGCTGGCGAGCAGAGCCACAAGAATACCGGCACGTCGCGCGGCGAGAAAGATGAGAGAGAACAGGGCTCTGGCACTCGCGGTGGCACGCATGAGCAGCACGTCAAGGCCGGCGAGCAGAGCCACAAGAATACCGGCACGTCGCGCGGCGAGAAGGACGAGGGAGAACAGGGCTCTGGCACCCGCGGTGGCACGCATGAGCAGCACGTCAAGGCCGGCGAGCAGAGCCACAAGAATACCTGACTTCGTATCAGATACAGGGGACGTCGGCGATACCGCCGGCGCCCCCAGAAACTAATGAACGCTCCGGTTGGCTCACGGACTGTCCCACGTCAATCAGGCGGCGGACGTCCCTTCGAGAACGGAGAAAATCAATGGGCTTGTTCTCGAAACCGATAAAGACCCTTGATGATCTGTTCGTGCATATTCTTGAAGATATCTATTATGCTGAAATTCAGATCGTCAAGAAATTTCCCATCATGGCGGAAAAGCTGCTGAGCCGGAACTGAAGACCGCGTTCAGCATCATTTAATGGAAACAGAGGGGCGTGTACGCAGATTGGAGCAGGTATTCCAGATGCATGGCCAACCTGTCAAAGGCGTAACATGCCGGGAAATGGATGGAATTCCCGCCGAGGCGAAGAAAATTATCGGCGATTGCGACGACCCTGATGTACGTGACGCAGCCATGCTCTCGGCTGCCAGGCCGTTGAGCATTATGAAATAACCCGTTATGGCAGCCTGATCGCCTACGCCAGACAGCTGGATCGTACCGACAGCGCGACTCTCTTGGAGCAGACGCTTGAGGAAGAAAAATCTGCCGATCAAAAACTAACGCGCATCGCCGAGAGGGACGTGAACCAACGGGCCGCCTGAAGCCGGAGGCCTCTTCCAGCCGCTTCGTGGTACAGGATCGTTCGTTTTCGAAAGACCATGAATTGGTCGCCGAATCAGGACGCAAGGGCGGCCGTCATGAGCACGCCGCCCCGTTTCCCCGAGACCGCCGGCAGCCTTCTTCAGGGCTTCGGGAAACAGGTCGGAGGAAAGAAGTATATTTAGTCGATATAGGAATGTGTCATGTATCATCATGTAAAAAAACTGATGTACACGGTTCGGATCGGTGAAGCCGATCCGAAGTTCGGTAAGATGCTTCTGGAGCAGTTTGGCGGTGCGAACGGTGAACTGGCCGCGGCGATGCAATATTCGATCCAGGGCATCAATACTGACGATCCGATGTTGAAGGACCTGCTGATGGATATCGGCACCGAGGAA
>NZ_JABEQM010000032.1 GCF_014174155.1 Gluconacetobacter tumulisoli
TAGCTGCTGACGGTGTGTGCGTGTTCGCGTGGCACGGTTTCCACTCCCTGTTTCAGCCGAAGCGGCCGGTGATGTAATCCTGCGTGCGGCGTTCGCGCGGCGCGGTGAACATGCGGTCCGCGCTGTCGACCTCCACCAGCTCGCCCAGGTAGAAGAACGCCACCCGGTCCGCGCACCGCGCCGCCTGCTGCAGATTGTGCGTCACGATCGCGATCGTGAACTCGCCCTTCAGCTCGTCCAGCAGCTCCTCGATCCGCGCGGTCGAGATCGGGTCCAGCGCGCTCGTCGGCTCGTCCAGCAGGATCACCTCCGGCCGGGTCGCGATCGTCCGCGCGATGCACAGCCGCTGCTGCTGGCCGCCCGACAGCGCCGACGCCGACGCCCCCAGCCGGTCCTTCACCTCGCCCCACAGCGCCACGCGCCGCAGCACGTCCTCGACCCGCGCATCCATCTCCGCCCGCGCCAGGCGCTCGTGCAGCCGCACCCCGAAGGCGATGTTCTCGTAGATCGACATCGGGAACGGCGTCGGCTTCTGGAACACCATCCCCACCCGCGCCCGCAGCACGTTCAGGTCCACCTCCGACGACAGGATGTTCCGGCCGTCGAACACCACCTCCCCCGTCGCGCGCTGGCCCGGATACAGGTCATACATCCGGTTCAGCACCCGCAGCAGCGTCGACTTCCCGCACCCCGACGGCCCGATCATCCCCGTCACCCGGCGTGCCGGGAAATCCACCGTGATGTCCTTCAGCGCCCGATGCGACCCATACCAGAAATCCAGCCCCCGCACCGCAAGCGCCGGCGCCACGGCCTCGGCCGCCGGCACGTCCTGCATCACCGTATCCCTCATGCCCTGCATTCCCATCCCCGGCCTGTCCCCTGCCTCATCCCGCAGCGCCCGTCCGGCGGCTCCACACCCGCACCAGCACGTTCAGCACCAGCACCCCCGTCGTGATCAGCAGCGCCCCCGTCCAGGCCAGCTGCACCCAGTCGTCATACGCCGAGCCCGCATACTGGTAGATCGCCACCGGCAGGCTGGCCATCGGCGCCCCCAGGTCCAGCGACCAGTTCATGTTCCCCAGCGACGTGAACAGCAGCGGCGCCGTTTCCCCCGACACCCGCGCCACCGCCAGCAGGATCCCCGTCAGCACGCCGCTGCGCGCCGCCCGCAGGCACACCTGCGCCACCACGCGCCATTTCGGCGCCCCCAGCGCATACGCCGCCTCGCGCATCGTCAGCGGCACCAGCCGCAGCATGTCCTCGGTCGTGCGCACCACCACCGGCACGAACAGGATCGCCAGCGCCACCGAACCCGACAGGCCCGAGAAATGCCCCACCGGCGCCACCAGCGCCATGTACACGAACAGCCCGACCAGGATCGACGGCGCCGACAGCATCATGTCCGACACGAAGCGCACCATGCCCACCACCCGGCCGTCCTGCGCGTATTCCGCCAGGTACACCCCCGTCAGCAGCCCCACCGGCGTGCCGATCGCCGCCGCCAGCCCCGTCTGGACCAGGCTGCCCAGGATCGCGTTGGCCAGCCCGCCGCCGGACCCCGGCGACATCGTCGCCCGCAGGAAGGTCGACACCGACAGCCCCGGCAGCCCGCGCACCAGCAGCGTCAGCAGGATCGACGCCAGCGCCGCCAGCACCACCGCCGTCGCCGCCAGGCTCAGCCCCGTCGCCAGATGGTCCGCCGCCCGCCGCCGCGCCGCCAGCCGTCCGCCGCGCTGCCAGCCCGCGCCCGCCGCATGCCCGGCCACGGCCCCGCCGTCCATCGTCGTCGCGTCCCCCATCCTACGCCCCCGCCCCGCGCCGCAGCAGCAGGCGCGAGCACGCCAGCGTCACGAACGAGATCACCATCAGGATGAACCCCAGCGCCAGCAGCGCCGACAGCTTCAGGCTGCCCGCCGGGCTTTCGGGAAATTCCAGCGCGATCAGCGATGCGATCGTGTTCCCCGGCGCGAACAGCGACCAGCTGATCCGGTTCGCGTTGCCGATCACGAACGTCACCGCCATCGTCTCGCCCAGCGCCCGGCCCATCCCCAGCATGATCCCGCCGACCAGCGCCGGGCGCGACCACGGCAGGATCACGCTGCGCATCACCTCCCACCGCGTGGCGCCCAGGCCGAACGCGCTCTCGCGGATCTGCGCCGGCATCGCCACGAACACGTCGCGCATCACCGCGCACACGAACGGCGTCACCATCACCGCCAGCACCAGGCCGCCCGTCAGCAGCCCCGTCCCGAACGGCGCGCCGTGGAACAGCGCCCCGATCCCCGGCACATGCCCCAGGTAACGGTTCGCCCAGGGCTGCACGTGCCGCGCCATCAGCGGCACGATCACGAAAAATCCCCACATGCCGAAAATGATCGACGGCACCGCCGCCAGCAGCTGCACCGCCATCCCGATCGGGCCCGCCACCGCCGCCGGCGCCATCTCCACCAGCCAGAACGCAATCCCGAACGCCAGCGGAACCGCGAACACCAGCGCCAGCACCGTCGTCGCCATCGACCCAAACACCGGCGCCGCCGCCCCGAAATGCTCGCTCACCGGGTTCCACACCGCATGCCATGCAAAGCCCGGCCCGAACACGCCCCACGCCTGCGCCCCGCCCCACGCCAGAACCGCAATCAGCCCACCCATCAGCACAAGGATCAACAGCGCGCATCCGCGCACCATCGTCGCGAAAATCGCGTCCCC
>NZ_JABEQM010000033.1 GCF_014174155.1 Gluconacetobacter tumulisoli
TCCGCCACCTTGCCGCGCTTTATAGCAATCTCGGTCAAGCCGATTGCGCCGAAGCCATTCTCCGTCAGGGCGCGGAAGCATTGGACAATGCCGATCTCATGACCCGTCTGGCACAAAGCCAGGCACGTCGCGGAGCATTCGCTGAAGCCGAATCCTGGCTACGAAAGGCGATCGAGATCGCGCCCTCAGTCATTCGTCCCTATGCGACCCTGGCCAATCTCAAATTAACTCAGAACGATCCGGACGGTGCCGAAGCCGCGCTGCAGCCCGCTTTGGCGATCGAACCGGAGCACCCGGAAATCCAGCGCGTCCTCACCAAGCTGCATCAGCAACGTAGCCGGACGGAAAAACGTTCAAAATAGCGCCGCCGGATTGCTTCGCCCGCCCCCGCGTAGCGGGACGGGCGGTTGTTTCGGGGCATGTTCAGTCGAGGAGCATGGGCAGGGTTTCCAGTGCGGTATAGGCCTTTTCGCCTTCCGGCCCATGGGCCTTGGCCATGTGGCGCAGCACGTGATCCAGCACTGGCTCCAGCCCGATGGCGGCGATGCAGGTGCAGGTGGCGAAGCGGTCGTCGAACTGACACGGGGCGCAGGATTTCCTGAGCTCGATGACGGAACTGGTCGGCGCCAGGGGGCCGTTCTTGACGACCGAGGTTGGGCCGAAGATCGTCGTCAGCGGGACGCCCAGCGCATCGGCGATATGCATCAGGCCGCTGTCGTTGGCGATGAAGTAAGTGCAGCGCGCGATATTGCGCACCGATTCCATCAGCGGCGTGCCGGTCAGGTCGATCGTGCCCTCGACATATTCCGAGGCCACGCCGAACGACGCCACCTTGAAACCGCGTTTCGCCAGGGCATCGGCCAGCAGGCGGTAATACGGCCAGCGCTTGTTGAGCCAGCTCCCCTCCTCCCACTCGCCCCCTTTGCCGCCGGCATGGATGCCGATCATGCCGTTCAGGTGATGCGGCCGCGTCACCCCGGCCGCAAAGTAGTTCCCGACGTCCGCCTTCTCGTAGGGAACGCCCAGAAGTTCGCGAGCGCACCACAGGTTGAACTCCGCCTCGTGAATGTCTTTCGTCATCTGGAACGGGTAGTGGTGCCGCGCCGCCACCACCTGTTCCGCATTGAAGGCCGGGATCGTATCGCCGAAGGAATGCGTGATGTAGACCAGATCATATTCGCGCCGGAGCGCGTTGCGGTCGAGCGGGAAGGTCATGTTCACCGACGCATCCCCCGCCGCCAGCAGGCTGCATCCCTTGAAATCCTCCTTCACCACCACGTCCACCGGGCAACCGTAATGCTCCGCCAGGCGCCGGATCAGCGGCGTCGTCTGCACGATGTTGCCCAGTCCCGCTCCCACGCCGACGAGGATGCGCTTCCGGCTATAGGCGATCATCCGGCCGATCCGCTCCGGCTGCCGCGCGAAGGCGTAGCGGTCGGAATTCTCCAGCGCCAGCCTGACCTGCTGCTGGTAATAGGCCTCGTCGGTGAAGAGACGGTCCAGTTCCGCCGCCCACGCATCCGGCTCCTCCGGCAGCGCCGTGCCCGATTCCGTCAGCAGGTAGGGCACGTTGCCGCGATCCGAACCGACCACCGGCAGGCCAAGGCGATGCGCCTCGATCACCACCCGCGAGAAGGTTTCGATGAAGGCATAGCTCGGCACCAGCACCACCCGCGCCTGGGTATAGGCCTCCATCATGTCGGCCACCTTGCCCGCGACGGTGATGTTGGTCACTCCCGCCGCTGCGATCGCCTCCTCCGCCTGAGCCACCGGGCTCTGGCTGGCCAGCACCAGGAAGGGAATGTGCGGCACCCGCCGCGCAACCTCGAGGATCAGGTCGAAGCCTTTCTCGGGCCGCGCGTTCACCAGCAGCGCATAGCGCCCGCCCTGCAGCACCGGCCCCGGATTGTCGTCCGTCAGAGAATAGACCAGCGGCGTGCTGATGCCGAAATGCTTGCGCTTCATTTCCGCCGTGAAGTGCGAGTTCGAATAGACAACCGTCGCCTGCTGCAGGATGTCGTTGAACTCCCGGCGTGGCACCGCATGGCGGTCCACGTTCAGATAGCCCCCGATCTCCTCAAACATGTCGCGCCAGAAATGCGTGCCGTAAATCGTCGCAACATGCAGGTATTTCAGCGGCGCCAGAACCTCATACCCAAGACCGCTCAGAACCTGCACAATCTGAGGACGCTGGCGCAGCGCGTAGGTAAAGATATCGCCGGCCAGCGGGCGCAGCTGAGCCCAACGCTGGCCGCCTGTCTCGCCTTCTGTCGCACCGGGCGAATCGCTGCGCATGCCGATGATGACCGGTTCCATGCCGTGGCTGCGATAGACGCGCGCCATGCCGCGCAGGAACTGCTCGCCCCCGCCATAGAGTTCGAAGCCGTGGCGCGACACCAGGAAGACCTTGTCCCTTCCCTCGAGCACCGGCGCCGGCAA
>NZ_JABEQM010000034.1 GCF_014174155.1 Gluconacetobacter tumulisoli
CAAGCTTTTCCCGACGGCCTGGAGCCAGGCGATGGTAACACGGGCCAACGCCGCCGAAGCCGATCTGATCGTCGTGACGGGCGATTTCATCGACGGCTCGGTAGACATGCGTCGCACCGACATCGCCCCGCTGCAAGGGTTGCAGGCCCCGGATGGGGTTTTCGCAGTCCCCGGCAACCATGAATATTTTTTCGATTATGCCGACTGGATGCGCCATCTGTCGGATCTGGGCATGCTCATGCTAGCGAATACCCATGCGGTCGTCACGCGGGACGCCTCGCATCTGGTCGTCGCCGGCGTGACGGACCTGTCCGCGCCCGGACATGGCCATGCCGGCCCCGACCTCGACGCGGCTCTTGACGGCAGGCCACCAGGCGCGCCGGTCGTGCTGCTCGATCATCAGCCGCGCAACGCGCGATCCACCGCCGAACGCGGCATCGCCCTTCAATTGTCGGGCCATACGCATGGCGGCATGCTTCCGGGCCTCGATCGCCTCGTCGCACGCGGCAACAACGGGTTCGTGTCCGGCCGCTACGATCTGGGCACCATGACACTCTATGTCAGCAACGGCACCGGTCTCTGGCCCGGTTTCGCACTCCGAATTGGAAAACCATCCGAGATCACGCGGTTCTGCCTGCGATCGATCGAGCCAGACCGAGCTGCCGAACCCGGTTGAGAGGAAATACGTCGTGCGCGCCATCTATCCCGAGGTGCTACCCGCCTAAATCGGGCAAACTCCGCTGACGCATTGCAGATGCGCCCAGTCCACAACCTCTTTCACGTTGTCATCATGGATCATGGCGGTGATGGCGGCGAATTTCCCTGCCGAGACTTCCTCTTCCGGTAGGTATTCATAGCCAAGGCCTGAATCCGGGCGGCTGGGGAGCACGATGCGGTTGGTCCGCGGCACCTCCTCGCCATACAGCGTCGTGCGAATACGCCCTGCATCCACCGGCGCGGCGATCTCGTTCAACAGCGCGCCTTGTGCGGCCATATCCGCCGTCTCAAACATCGGACGCGTGAACATCAGTTCCCAATCCAGTGACAGGTGCTTACGCTTGAGCGCTGGGCCTCTCCTCCGACGACTCCCCCACTCCAATGTCCCTGTTCATGAACAGTGCGCATTAATGGTATCAAAGGTGAAACTGCCGTTACTGGATCCTCGGCGCGGCAGTTCCGGAGCAAGGAACGACACTATGAAGCCAAAAGTTCTGATCGTCGGCGCAGGTGCGGTTGGGGGATATTTTGGGGCCCGAATGGCAACAGCGGGACATGACGTAACATTCCTGGTGCGTCCCACCCGGCTGCGGCAACTGCGTACGGATGGGCTCCGGCTGATCAGTCCGCTGGGGAATGCGACCCTCGCGCCGCAAATGGTGACATCCGACGACATCGATGGCCTTTATGACATCATTCTTCTCAGCGTAAAGGCATATTCCCTCGCGTCCGCGATGGACGATTTCGCTGCCGCCGTCGGCCCGAACACGCGCATCGTACCTCTTCTCAATGGCATGCGGCATCTCGATGTGCTGGCGGAGCGTTTCGGAGATCCGAAGGTCCTGGGCGGGACGTGTTTCATCGTCAGCAAGCTGGATTCTGAAGGACAGGTCGTCCAAGTGGGATCACTCCCCAAACTGACCTTTGGCCCACGATCCGCTGGCGACAACGCCCCGATCCGGAACCTCAAGGATGCTCTCTCCGGTCCTGGCTTCGAGACTATATTGTCTGACCACATCATTCAGGAGATGTGGAACAAATGGGCTCTGCTGGCATCGCTAGGCACCGTATGCTGCCTGATGCGGGCCACCGTGGGGGAAGTGGCCAGCGTGCCCGCGGGTGAGGATTTCGCGCGGGCGACGATCGGCGAATGCGCTTCGATTGCTGCGGCGGCGGGATATCCGCTCACCGAGGAAACTCTGGGCGGTATCGTCCGGCTGCTGACGGCAAAGGAATCGTCCCTGACATCGTCCATGTTCCGTGATCTGTCGCAGGGCGCTCCCATTGAGGCGACGCAGATCATTGGCGACCTCGTGAAGCGTGCCCGCACGCATCAGATTGCCACACCGATTCTCGATCTGACCAATCTCAATCTCAGTGTCTACGAACAGAGAAGAAAATAGGGTCTACCCGAAGGCGCTTTGCGGAGTTATCGGAACCTAGAGGGTGTTATGCACCTTGAGCGAGTATAGCGGCGTTTCTGAGCATGAAGCATGCGAAAGCGACGACATGGAGACTTGCGAGCGTTGAAGCGTAGCGCTCGTAAT
>NZ_JABEQM010000035.1 GCF_014174155.1 Gluconacetobacter tumulisoli
GCTTCGTCAAGGCTTCATGACGACCTTGATGCATCCGTCCCGCTTGTCGCGGAATGTCTTGTAGAGCTCGGGCCCCTCTTCCAGGGTGGCCCGATGCGTGATGACGAAGGACGGATCGATGTCGCCCTTGACGATCCTGTCCATCAGCATCGGCAGGTAGTGCTGTACCGGCGTCTGTGCCATGCGGAAGGTCAGGCCCCGGTTGATTGCCGATCCCATCGGAATTTTATCGAGCAGGCCGCCATAGACGCCGACAATGGAGACGGTTCCGAAGTTCCGGCAGCACATGATGGCCTGACGCAGCACATGGGGGCGGTCCGTTCCCAGGAAGGTCGCCGTCTTGATGCGGTCCACCACCGCATCGACGCCGCTCCATGTATCGGGCTCGGTGCCGACGGCATCGATGCATCCATCCGCGCCGCGGCCGGCCGTGAGGTCCTGAATGCGGGGATAGACGTCCTCGGTCCTGAAATTGATCGTCTCGGCCCCTCCGGCCTCGGCCAGGGCCAGCCGCTCGGGCACGGTGTCGATGGCGATGACCCGTTCGGCGCCCAGAAGAAAGGCGCTGCGGATCGCCATCTGCCCTACCGGACCGCAGCCCCAGATCGCGATGGTCTGGCCCGGCTGGATATTGCAGAACTCCGCCGCCATGTAGCCCGTGGGAAAAATGTCCGACAGGAACAGCGCCTGTTCATCGGTCAGCTGCTCCGGGACCTTGACTGGCCCGACATTGGCGTAGGGAACGCGCAGATATTCCGCCTGGCCCCCCGCGTAGCCGCCCAGCAGGTGGGAATAGCCGAACAGGCCGGCCGGCGAATGGCCCCACAGCCGCTCGGCCTTGGCGTGGTCCGGATTGGTCCGTTCGCATCCGGAGTGAAAGCCGTTCCTGCAGAAGAAACATTCCCCGCAGGCGATGGTGAAGGGCACCACCACGCGGTCGCCCACCTTCAGATCTCCGGCGTCTTTCCCGACGTCCACCACCTCACCCATGGTTTCATGGCCCAGGACGTCGCCATGGTGCATCTCCGGTATCATTCCGTCGAAGATATGCAGGTCCGACCCGCAGATTGCGCAGGCGGTGACCCGGATGATCGCATCCCGGCTATCCTCCAGGATAGGGTCCCGGACGCTCTCGCAGCGGATGTCGCTCTTGCCGTGCCATACCAGTGCCTTCATGACTCGTCTCCCTGTCCCGGGGCGGCGGCGTGGCCGCCGGGACGATGTCTTCGGTGATCACAGCATCGGCCGTCCCCCGGTGACGGGAATGATGGCGGAGGTCATGTAGCTTCCCTCGTCCGATGCCAGCAGGACATAGGCCGGCGCGACCTCGGCCGGCTGTCCGGCACGGTCCAGCGGGGTGTTCTGTCCGAACGTCCTCACGGCCTCGGGCGGCATGGTCGAGGGGATCAGCGGCGTCCAGATCGGCCCCGGCGCCACCGCATTCACCCGGATGCCCTGCGGCGCCAGAAGCTGCCCGAGACCGGCCGTGAAATTGGCGATGGCCCCCTTGCTCGCGGCATAGGCCAGCAGGTGGGGGGACGGCGCATCCGCGTTGATGGACGTGGTGTTGATGATCGCGGCGCCGGGCTTCATATGCGGCACCGCCGCCTGGCAGAGGAAGAACATGCTGTAGATATTCGTGCGGAATGTCGTGTCCCACTCGGCCTCGTCGATATCGTCCAGCTTTTCGATGCTTTTCTGATGCGCGGCGTTGTTGACCAGAATGTCGATGCCGCCGAACGCTTCCACCGTGCGCTGGATCAGCGTGACGCAATGCGGCTTCCCTGCCACGTCGCCCGGCAGCAGAATGGCCTTGCGACCTGCCTGCTGCACCCATGATGCAGCCTCCCGTGCATCCTCGTGCTCATCATGATAGGCGATGGCGACATCGGCGCCCTCGCGCGCGAAGGCGATCGCCACGGCCCGGCCGATTCCGGAATCCGCGCCGGTAATCAGGGCTCTCTTGCCCGCCAGGCGTCCCGATCCCCTGTAGGTGGTCTCGCCGTGATCGGGCTTCGGTCGCATGGCGTCGGTGCGGCCCGGCGGCTCCTGCGGCTGCGGGGCAAAGCTGTCGTGGCTGTTCCCTGTCATTCGGCCTCTCCATGCGTGAAGATGCGTTCGGCCGCCGTCTTTCATGTCTTGCATGAAAAGCGGCCGGGGCCGCAATGCCGTTGCGCCTCGGCGGACATTTCACGGCGGGGCAGTGCTGTCTACGCGGCAGAACCACGCGGGTTTCTCCCG
>NZ_JABEQM010000036.1 GCF_014174155.1 Gluconacetobacter tumulisoli
AACAACCAACGACCACTCTTCGTCTGATACGTCAGAGGGATACGGCTTGCGAACTTGCGTCATTCAGCATTACTGAACCAATCACCCACGAAAGTACATAACACCCTCTAGCAGCCATTGACATGGTTATGTCCAGCCAATCAGGTCGTATTTTAAGCCGCAACATCTTAGGATCGAGCTTTCTTGAGACCTTTGGTGACGTGGTGAGCAGCGTTCTGCCAAAACATGACATTCCCACTTTTTGTGAACGTTTGCTCTCGATGTTTCAGAACTATCCGCCGATCGACCGTACTCGCCGTAACCTGGGATCATTAGCTGTTGCATCTCTAACGGTTGCTGAATTTTACTCAAAATTTCAGATTTCAGATATCGAGTTGGATGAGTGTAGGGCTACTGGTACTGCGTCTGGTGGAGTTATAAAGAACGCCTTTATAAGCCAGCTGGATTGCAGGGGAGCTAACCTGTCGGCAGTGCAGTTCGAAAATACATCTGTAATATCGCTGATTGCTGACAGGGAAACTGTCTTGCCTGACAGCTTCCCTGAACCCCAACAAATTCGCGACATAAGCAGATCGGCAGGAACGATATTTTCGCCGGAAGAATGTCGAGCCTGGATCAATGATCATCTTGAGAATCCGCCGACAGAGGATATCTCACTTGTTCCCGTGACGCTGAAACAACATCCGGCGATCAAACTCCTTCAAAGGGCTTGCCGAATTCGACAATATTGGCTTAGACGAGGCGATGATATCTATGCCGCTCGGATCTTAGATGATGCTTGGTGGCCCGCAATCGAGAGGCTATTGGCGGCTAATGATCTTCTAAAGGTTGAGCTCAGGCAAGCGTCAGGCACGGACGCGCGTTTCGTGCATGTTCGTCAGGCTGACGATATATTGGTCGAAAATGAGAACGATCCGGCTGTTGTCCGATTTTATAGAGAATTAGTTGCAGAATTAACGGAAGGGTCATTGTGAGCATCAACGATCTGATGCGGACGTACCCATCTGGAACGTTTCGACCGGAATGGCCGAGTGGTCTGCCTTGAGAAAACTGGTCCAATTCTAGGGCCCGGACCCATAAAGGGATTCCCATTGTGAGCGGCCTGTGATTCGCTGCCTCTGAAAGGAGATGAGCGATGGACGCTGACCTTTTCTGGCTTTCGGACCGGCAGTTTGCGCGGATTGCGCCGCATCTGCCCACCGATACGCGTGGCAAGCCGTGTGTGGATGATCGACGCGTGATCAGCGGCATTATTCAGATCATGCTGTCCGGCGCGCGGTGGAAGGATGCGCCGTCCGCGTATGGCCCGCGCAAGACGCTCTACAATCGGTTTCAGCGCTGGGCTGCGAAAGGCGTCTGGGCGCGCCTGTTCGAGGCGCTGGCGCAGAGCGGTGGACCGCCTGCCGAACTTCTGATCGACAGTTCTGCCGTGAAGGCCCATCGCTGCGCCTCCGGCGGAAAAAGGGGGAGCGACACCAGGCCATCGGCCGATCGCGTGGCGGGCGCACGACCAGGATCCACGCGCTGACGGATGCCGCCTGCCGTCCGGTCGCCTTCGTGCTGACCGGCGGCAACGTCGCGGATTGCACGGCAGCGGTCCCGCTGCTGGAACAGGTCTCGAACGTCCGGCTGATCCACGGCGACAAGGGCTACGACACCAACGCGGTGCGTCGACAGATCGAGGACAAGGGCGCCGCGCCGAACATCCCGCCCAAGGTCAACCGGGCCTGGAAGAACTGCTTTTCGCCGGTCCTTTATCGGACGCGAAATGCCATTGAGCGCATGTTCAACCGCCTCAAGGACTTCCGCCGCATCGCGACACGTTACGATCGCAATGCCACTAACTTCCACGCCGCCATCTGCCTCGTCGCGGCCGTCAGCTACTGGTTATGAGTCCGGGCCCTAGGCCAGCTTGACGTCGGACAGGTCATACCAGACCGCCAGGAGCATCGCCTGAAACATCGAGAGGGGCGGCCATGCGGGTTCGCCCTTCGTCGCAGGATACAGCGGCGACAGCATCTCGCCGATCGGCTTCCAGTCGATCAACGC
>NZ_JABEQM010000037.1 GCF_014174155.1 Gluconacetobacter tumulisoli
CAACCAACGACCACTCTTCGTCTGATACGTCAGAGGGATACGGCTTGCGAACTTGCGTCATTCAGCATTACTGAACCAATCACCCACGAAAGTACATAACACCCTCTAGCACTTTCTGACGTGGAGTTTGGAGACAGGCTTATTGATGCACTCCCCGAGCGTGAGATAAAGCCCTGGCGGATACATCTCCCAAACACACTAAGGAAGCAAAGGGGTGACGCTCCCCCTGTTGAGAAGATGGTCGATACAGCTCTTGGAGCTGACCTGTTAACGTGGGCACGCCACGAGCCTGGGTCGATTGCAATCGTATTTTCGGGTGACGACGACATCATTCCCCCCATTTTCGTCGCAGAGTCTTGGATGAAGCCTATGGGGGGGGAAATTCATCTAGTACGTTCGCGCAATAGGGCAGAAAGTCGTTATCTATCTCTCGAGGGGTTACTATCATGACCAATTTGCATTTAGAGGAACGTGCGACGCAGATCGCGAGCGATCTTGCAGTTTTTGCCGATATTGGCACCGACGCTCCGTCCGTAGAATCCGTCCAGGGAGGTTTCTCTGTAAGATTGACGCGCCAAGGAGAAGCGACCGAAATTGCAGTATCGCAGCGTTCTGATGCCTTGATCGAAATATGGGGAGATGAGCGGCAAAAGCATGCGAGCCTTAAGGCTCTGCTTGCATCTGAAAGGTATGGAAATCTGCGAGACTGGGCGGCTAAGCAAGTCGCATTTTTGGACCAAGAAATGAGGAAAACAGGAGATTTAATAGACATATCCGGCTACCTAAACACCCCCTTTAATTCAGCTGATGCGGCGGCGGTCGACGATTCACTTTGTGGTAGTCAGAATGTTGATTCAACAAGGATTTTGCTGATCGACGGTCCTGCCGGTATTGGCAAAACACAGTTTATTACCAGCTTGTCTAAAAGACGGGCAGACGGTTTCATGATCCGACGGCGTCCTCTTATTCTACATGTTCAAAGCAGAGGAAGAACTCTCTCTTATCTTTATGATCTAGTAGCATTCAGCCTGCAGCGGATCCGGTTAGATGTTACCTTTGACCAAGTGCCCATCCTTGCCAAGTATGGCCTGATTACACTCGCCATTGATGGTTTTGATGAGTTGGCAGATCCTGATGGTTATGAGAATGCATGGTCACAGGTTAGTGATCTCATTGCAGTTCTGCGAGGATCGGGCAGCATTATTCTCGCGGGGCGAGAGACATTCATTGGGCGCGACCGGGTATTAAAGGACATATCAAGTTTAAGAGTTGAGAAGGATGAACTGAATGTTCTGACGCTTCAACCTCCATCGAAGTCGACGGCGGTGAAATGGTTGCTCTCCCAAGGGTGGCAGGAAGACCAGGTTGCAGTAATAGAGGACTTTTTGGAGCCAAATTCATTAGCGCTTAGGCCATTTTTCTTGAAGACGTTATCAAATCCGGAAATTGCTCAAAGTATATCAAGTAGTAATGCGTTTAGTGTTCTTTCGATTCTAATGGATGCGATGATCGGGAGAGAAATCGCAAAATTCGGCGAAGCGGTAGAGCGTTCCCTAAATGCGTCGGATCGTCGAAAGTATTTGATTTCGCTGCTCGGAGAAGCAGCCCGCGATATGGCCGAATCTAACAACTCAGCCATAAGTGACGCCACCCTTTCCTGGCTTGTTGATGTTGCACTTCCGCGCGAGATTGACGAGTCAATAAATCGTATTTTGAAAGCGAGGAGCCATGCCCTCGCCTTTTTCACAAACGATGATCGGCGTGGGTATAGACGGTTTTATCATGATAAGTTTTATGAGTACTTCCTTAGCCTAGAGGGTGTTATGCACCGTGAGCGAGTATAGCGGCGTTTCTGAGCATGAAACATGCGAAAGCGACGACATGAAGACTTGCGAGCGTTGAAGCGTAACGCTCGTAATC
>NZ_JABEQM010000038.1 GCF_014174155.1 Gluconacetobacter tumulisoli
CCGGCCTCGTGATACTGGGCGTCCTGGGTGTTGTGGTCGATGAAGCGGTCGGGGAGGGTCATGGGGCGGAAGCGGACGGTGTCGAGCAGGCCGGTGCGGGCCAGGTGGTGCATGACATAGGCGCCGAAGCCGCCCTCGGCGCCGTCCTCGACGGTCAGCAGGACGGCATGGTTGCGGGCCAGCTGCTCGATCAGGGCGGTGTCCAGCGGCTTGGCGAAGCGGGCGTCGGCCACGGTGGGGGCCAGGCCCTGGGCGGCCAGCATGTCGGCGGCCTTCAGCACCTCGGCCAGGCGGGCGCCCAGCGACAGGATGGCGATCCCGCCCTTTTCGCGCCCGGACTGGCGGCCCATTTCGCGGATGATGCGGCCGCGCCCGATTTCCAGCACCTGGCCTTCTTCGGGCAGGGCCAGGCCCAGCCCGTTGCCGCGCGGATAGCGCAGGGCGATCGGCCCGGCGTCGAACGCGCAGGCCGTGGCCGTCATGTGCAGCAGTTCCACCTCGTCGCTGGGGGCCATGATGGTCATGCCCGGCAGGCAGCCCAGGTAGTTGATGTCGAAGGAGCCCGCATGGGTGGCGCCGTCGGCGCCGACCAGGCCCGCGCGGTCGATGGCGAAGCGCACCGGCAGGTTCTGCAGCACCACGTCATGCATCACCTGGTCGTAGGCGCGCTGCAGGAAGGTGGAGTAGATCGCGCAGAACGGCCGCAGCCCCTCGGTCGCCATGCCGGCGGCGAAGGTCACGGCATGCTGTTCGGCGATGCCGACGTCGAAGAAGCGGTCGGGGCAGGCGCGGGCGAAGGCGTCCAGCCCGGTGCCCGAGGGCATCGCCGCGGTGACCGCGACGATGGTGTCGTCCAGCTTCGCCCGGCGCACCAGCTCGCGGCTGAAGACCGAGGTGTAGCTCGGCGGCCCCGGCGGGGCCTTCTTCTGCTCGCCGGTGACGACGTTGAACTTGGCCACCGCGTGGTATTTGTCGCCCGCCGATTCGGCCGGGCGGTAGCCGCGGCCCTTCTCGGTGAGGATGTGCAGCAGGATCGGGCCCTTGTCGTCGGCGTCGCGCAGGTTGCGCAGGATCGGCACCAGCTGGTTGAGGTCGTGCCCGTCGACCGGGCCGACGTAGTAGAAGCCCAGCTCCTCGAACAGCGTGCCGCCGGTGATCATGCCGCGGGCGTATTCGTCGGCCTTCTTGGCGGTGCGCTCCAGCCGTTCGGGCAGGCGGCGGGCGACCTTGCCGGCCAGGTCGCGCAGGCCGAGGAACTGGCGCGAGGACATCAGCCGCGACAGGTAGTTCGACATCGCGCCGACCGGGGGGGCGATCGACATCTCGTTGTCGTTCAGTACCACGATCAGCCGTCCGGCGCCGGGGCCGGCGACCGAGGCGTTGTTCATCGCCTCGTAGGCCATGCCGGCCGAGATCGAGCCGTCGCCGATGACGGCGACGACGTTGCGCTCGCGGTAGGACGGGTCATGTTCGGCGCGCAGGTGGTGGGCGACGGCCATGCCCAGCCCGGCCGAGATCGAGGTCGAGGAATGGGCGGCGCCGAACGGGTCGTATTCGCTCTCGCTGCGGCGGGTGAAGCCCGACAGGCCGCCGGGCTGGCGCAGGGTGCGGATGCGTTCGCGCCGTCCTGTCAGGATCTTGTGCGGGTAGGCCTGGTGGCCGACGTCCCAGATCACCCGGTCGGCGGGCGTATCGAACACCGCGTGCAGCGCCACCGTCAGTTCCACGACGCCCAGCGATGCGCCCAGATGGCCGCCCGTCGTCGATACCGCGTCCACCGTCTCGGCCCGCAATTCCTCGGCCAACTGCTTCAGCTGCTCCACCGACAGGTTCCGCAGGTCCGCCGGGCAGGACACCCGGTCCAGAAGCGGAAAGCGACCCCGCGTCGGCACCGATCCCGCCTGCTGC
>NZ_JABEQM010000039.1 GCF_014174155.1 Gluconacetobacter tumulisoli
GCCACCTTCGTCCTGCTCAAGATCGTCGACCTCGCCATCGGCCTGCGCGTCACCCAGGACCAGGAGGTCGAAGGCCTCGACATGGTCCTCCACGGCGAACGCATCGACTGAGCGATCGCCCGACAGCACTCAATCCTGCACATCCGGGGACGGCGCGCGCCGTCCCCCCATAAAACGGAGGAAATGAAGCGTGCCGGTTTCCAGCGTCATGTACAAAAAAGCAGGCTGTCTCTCCCTTTTTCTGGTCGCCGGCTGTCTCCTGCTCCCATCCGAAGGCCGCGCGCAGATCGCGGTGTTCGGCAGTTCGTCCGGCAAGTCGGGCCTCGCGGAATGGCTCAGCGGCGTCACCCTGGTGGGACAGATCGAAGGCGGGATCATGGCCAACCCCGCCCGTCCCGACAACGGCATCAATTTCGGCAACTTCCTTGCAGACCATGCCAACCAGGTCCAGCTCAACCAGCTGGAATTCACGCTCGCCAAGGCCATCGACCCCAGCAAGAGCGAGTATCAGGTCGGCTTCACGCTGGAAGGTCTCTACGGGTCCGACGCGCGGTACTACCATCTGCTGGGCATTTCCGACCGCGCGATCTCGGACCGCTACCAGGTCCTTCCCGCGCAGGCGCATGTCGACGTGCATCTGCCCTGGCTGACCAGCGGCGGCCTGGACATGCAGGCCGGCATCCTGCAGGCCCCGATGGGCGTCGAAACCCTCGATCCGACGACGCGGCCGTTCTACACGCTGGCCTACACGTCCGAATATTCCGTGCCCTTCCAGCATGTCGGCGCGATGTTCAAATGGCACGTCGACCCGATCGTCGACGTCACGTTCGGCATCGATACCGGCAACCAGACGACCTTCGGCCGAAGCGACAACAATCACGAACCGGCGGGCTATTTCGGCTTCAACCTGAACGGGCTGGCGGGCGGCAAGCTCAACATCATCGAACTCAGCCGCGTCGGCCCGGAAAACGCCATCGTGGTGCTGGGGCCGCGGGCCGACAGCCAGATGCGCTACTGGAACGACATCAACGCCGCCTACCAGATCAACGACAAGCTGTCGGTGACGGGCGAATTCAACTATCTCCACGATGACGGGATCCGGGCCGACACCTACAGCTTCGTCAGCTTCCTCAGCTACAAGATCACGCCGTCCCTGACCTTCAATTACCGGGGCGAGATCTATCGCGACAATACCGGCCAGTTCGTCGTCAGCTTCCTGAACAACACCGCCTATATGGGCGCCATCGCCGGCGCCACCGTGCCCGCGGAATTCGCCCCGCCCACGACCTATGGCGCGCTGACCCTGGGCGTGACGTACAAGCCCGACCTGGGCCACGGCGTCCGGGTCTTCGAGGTGCGCCCCGAAATCCGGTTCGACCGCTCGCTGAACGGCACCACCCCGTTCAATGACGGCCGCAACACCGGCATGTTCACCTTCGGCATGGACGGCGTCATGGGGTTCTGATCCGCCCGGGAATGGCGGGGCCGGGGAAGGGCCGGGGCGGTCGGCCGACATCGTTGCCGCGACCGACGCCTCGACAACGGCGCGATAGTTTCGTAACCGTTTTCCGGCCGCATCGTACGGCTTCACAATAGGCAGGCATCCGAGAAATGGCGAAAAAAGCCCCGACCCCGGCCCCAGCGGCCCCATCTTCCCCCGACGCGGCATCCGTCGCGAAGGTGTTCAGCCTGATCCAGGAACATTCGGTGGAACTGGTGGACCTGCGCTTCACCGATCCGCGGGGCAAGTGGCACCACACGACG
>NZ_JABEQM010000040.1 GCF_014174155.1 Gluconacetobacter tumulisoli
AGGATTACGAGCGTTACGCTTCAACGCTCGCAAGTCTTCATGTCGTCGCTTTCGCATGTTTCATGCTCAGAAACGCCGCTATACTCGCTCACGGTGCATAACACCCTCTAGGCCCAGGCTTTCATGCCGCCAAGCTTCCATGGCTGACCGGTCCGCCGTGCACGTTCCACTGCCGCGAAAACGGGTATATCATGCAAACGTTCATCTCCGTCGGGTTTTACACGGGCGGTCTGTGACCGTGGAGGATCTCTCAGGCCCTGACGAAATCTGCCCGTGATCGCAGCTTATGGATTGCCTGGGGCAGTTGTTCCTGCAACGTCAGGCATGTGACTTTCGTCAGCCCCCGTCTCCTCGGCGAAAATTGTTGGTGACGTCGTCAGGGTCGTCAGGCTGTTTTCGGACGTCTTGGGCGGCAGACCACGAAATATGTCGTCGAATGGCCGCCTTTGGGGGGCGTTCAGGCATGGTCATTGGATGGCGGACCGACGCCGACATGAATCTTAAAGAGCCAGACCGGGTATTGAACCGACTGCCTGCCACCCTGGAAGCCGTGGGTGAGATTCTGCTGTGTCGCCGGAATCCAGAGCCACCCCGTGCGGTCCAGCCACATGGCGTCCGACCAGACCAGCCGGGAGTCGGCCACAAGGGGCTCTATTCGCCGATCCTGCCCGATACGCAGGATACGGCGTCGGTTCGTATCGCTGAGGTAGAGTGCCCCCCGTGCATCGATTGCGGTGCCGCCCGTCGTCGGGGTGTCCAGCCATACATGAAGCGCCTGCGCCAGCGTGGCCGGGGCGGTCGATGGATCGTCGAGCAGGACCGTCGGGATCCGGACCATCGGCCCCGAACAGGGCTGAGCCAACAGCCAGCGTCCGTCCGGCGTGACTTCCAGTTGATCGCCATCGACCCGTAGCGGTTCGCCCTGGTCGTTCAGCAGGCGCCGGCCGTCCGCGAACATGTCCCGGCGCGCCGTCAGAAGGGGATGGCCGTCCAGCACGCGGCGCACCTGTCCCGATGCCAGATTCACCACCAGAAGCCCGGCGCGGCCGGCGTCGGTGGCATAGAGATGGGATCCGTTGAAGCGGATATCGTCGATATAGCTGCGGGGCCTGATCCCGGCCGAAAGATCATACGTCCGCACCAGCTGGTTGCGCGCCAGGTCGAAGACGAACAGCCGGGCCCCGCCGGGAACGGCGGGACGCCCGATCCCCGGGGCACCGGCATCTATGACCCACAGATGCCCGTCCGGCCCGATCCGAACGGCATTGACCAGGACAAATGCACCCCGGGGATCATGGTCCGCGCGCACCGCATTCCATGCCGCATCGGGAAACGGCCAGATGACATCCCCCGGCAGGATCTCCGCCACTTGCACGCCCGGGCGGTCACAGGACGGAAAACTGACGAAGATCCGGCCGTCCGCCGTGGTGGCAACGCCATTCCACACGCGGTCCGCCTGCGCCACGGGGACCAGCCGAGGATTCCGGGAGAAAGACGGGAGGGGAACATCCCCCCAGGCCCGTGAACGTATCGCGCCGCCCAGTCCGGCGGCTGCGCCGATCAGCATGTTCCGTCTCCGCATCCGGTCTCCTTTCGCCCTTCAGGCCGCCATTCGCGACACCGCAGCCATACGCTACGGTGGCTTCGTCAAGGCTTCATGACGACCTTGATGCATCCGTCCCGCTTGTCGCGGAATGTCTTGTAGAGCTCGGGCCCCTCTTCCAGGGTGGCCCGATGCGTGATGACGAAGGA
>NZ_JABEQM010000041.1 GCF_014174155.1 Gluconacetobacter tumulisoli
TCCCCCGACGCGGCATCCGTCGCGAAGGTGTTCAGCCTGATCCAGGAACATTCGGTGGAACTGGTGGACCTGCGCTTCACCGATCCGCGGGGCAAGTGGCACCACACGACGCAGCACGTCTCGACGATCGAGCAGGACACGTTCCGCGACGGCTTCATGTTCGACGGGTCGTCGATCGCGGGCTGGAAGGCGATCAACGAGAGCGACATGGTGCTGCTGCCGGACCCGGCGACGGCGGTGATGGACCCGTTCTCGGCCAAGCCGCAGCTGATCCTGATCTGCGACATCATCGAACCCTCGACGGGCCAGTTCTACAACCGCGACCCGCGCGCGACGGCCAAGCTGGCCGAGGCCTACCTGAAGTCGACCGGCCTGGGCGACACGGCGTTCTTCGGGCCCGAGGCCGAGTTCTTCATCTTCGACAGCGTCCGCTTCGGGACGGGGCCGAACTACGGCACCTACCAGCTGGACAGCATCGAGGGCCCCGGCGCCTCGCTGAAGGACTATCCCGAAGGCAACATGGGCCATCGCCCGGGCGTCAAGGGCGGCTATTTCCCCGTCGCCCCGGTGGACAGCGAGGGCGACCTGCGCGCCGAGATGCTGACGACGATGGGCGAGATGGGCCTGCCGATCGAAAAGCACCATCACGAGGTCGCGCAGTCCCAGCACGAGCTGGGCACCAAGTTCGCCACTCTGGTGCAGTCCGCCGACTTCATGCAGATCTACAAATACTGCGTGCACAACGTCGCCCATTCCTACGGCAAGACGGCGACCTTCATGCCCAAGCCGATCTACGGCGACAACGGGTCGGGCATGCATGTCCACCAGTCGATCTGGAAGGCCGGCAAGCCGGTGTTCGCCGGCAACGGCTATGCCGACCTGTCCGACCAGGCGCTGTATTACATCGGCGGCATCATCAAGCACGCCAAGGCGCTGAACGCCTTCACCAACCCGTCGACCAACTCCTACAAGCGGCTGATCCCGGGCTTCGAGGCGCCGGTGCTGCTGGCCTATTCCGCGCGCAACCGCTCGGCCTCGTGCCGCATTCCCTATGCGACCAGCCCGAAGGCCAAGCGCGTCGAGGTCCGCTTCCCCGACCCCACCGCCAACCCCTACCTGGCGTTCGCCGCCATGCTGATGGCCGGCCTGGACGGGATCAAGAACAAGATCCATCCCGGCGACGCCATGGACAAGGACCTCTATGACCTGCCGCCCGAGGAGCTGAAGCAGATCCCCACCGTCTGCGGATCGCTGCGCGAGGCGCTGGAGGCCCTGGCCGCCGACCACGAGTTCCTGCTCGCCGGCGGCGTCTTCACCAAGGACCAGATCGAAAGCTACTGCGCCATCAAGTGGCAGGACGTGTTCAAGTTCGAACACACCCCCCACCCGGCCGAGTTCGAGATGTACTACTCGGTCTGATCCGCAACCCGGATCAACCGATCAGGGCGCCGGGCCGGCAAGGGCCGGCGCCCTTTTTCATGGGGCTTTGCCCCATGCCC
>NZ_JABEQM010000042.1 GCF_014174155.1 Gluconacetobacter tumulisoli
GTCGGGCTGAAAGCCGCGTCGGCCGAAAAGGTTTTCTTCAGTGCGCTGCTGGCATTCAGCGCCCCCTTCTGGTCGATCCAGCTCCAGGCCAGCGTGCCCATGATCGACCAGTGCCTGTCGATCGTCAGCGTATCGCCCACGATAAAGGACTGGCTGACGATGCTGCTGGATTTGTAGCGCCCCTTGTAATAGGGCTGCGTGCCGTTGGTCGGCGCGGCACCATACATATTGTATGTGCCCAGGCTCTGCGCGGGTGTTACGGCAGTCGTCGGGTTATAATTTCCCATCATGTAGCCGTTGGTGCCGATGACCAGGTCATGCCTGATCGGCCCGGTATAAATGCGACCGTTGAAGTACGCCATGTTGCTGCCGACGCGGAAATCGTTCGCCGTCGTTGTCGCCGTGGCTTTCGACGTATAGAATCCATCGGTGCCGTCGGCCGCGGTCAGCGTATCGCTGATGCCGAAGGACTGGCGCATGGCATCCTGGTACAGCCCGCCCAGCGTAAAGCTCCAGTCCCTGTTGATCTCGTGCCTGATCTTGGCCAGGAACGTATTGGTCTCCATGTTGTAACCGCTCCAGTCAGGCGCCAGGCGCCTCCCCAGGTCCGGTGCCTCGGGCAGTTGCCCTCCGATGCCGGTCGGATTGGCGGCCGTGCCGGCAGAAATGCCGAAGCCGGGTGCCAGGCCGCGTGCGGCGTAGGTATAATGGCTGGCGTCAAGTTCGATAACCGTCTTGTCGTCCAGATGGATATCGAAATCGGCGCTGACCATCTCGCGCCGGATCCAGCTTCCCGACGCATAGCCCGTGCCGTTGGCATGCAGCATGTTCAGCCGGTAGCCGAACCAGCCGTTCCTGCCGACACGGCCGGAGACATCGCCATTGACGATGGGGGTGCCGATGGAATCCGCACCGACCGAAAGCCGTTCGGTCCGCCGGTCGGTCGGGCGCTTGAGCGTATATTCGAAGACGCCAGCCGGGTTTTCCGGTCCATACATCGCCCCGGCCAGGCCGTTGAGGACCTGCAGGTTATCGACCCATTCGGCCGGATAGGGGGTGGTGGACACCACGTTCAGCCCGTCCAGGCGGGAATTGGATACCACGTCGGCCTCGAACCCGCGCGACTGCGGGCGCGACGTATTGGGGTCGCCCCGGATTTCCAGCTGCACCGACGGCAGGTACTGCGCCATGTCGTTGATGTTGCGGATCTGCTGATTGACCACGACGTCATGCGGAACGCCCATGACGGAATAAGGCGTATCCAGCGTGTCCCGATTGCCCAGCGGGCCGAGATAGACGCTCTTGTTCATATATTTCGCGGCCGTGCCATCCGCCGCATGACGGCCATGGACGGTCACCGT
>NZ_JABEQM010000043.1 GCF_014174155.1 Gluconacetobacter tumulisoli
CTTTTTCCGATCGACGCTTGCCGAGCGCGATCCCGATGTTGCGGCGATGATCGGCGGGGAGCTTGTGCGCCAGCGCGAGGGGATCGAGCTGATCGCGAGCGAGAACATGGTGTCGCAGGCGGTGCTCGAGGCGCAGGGCAGCGTGCTGACGAACAAATATGCCGAGGGCTATCCGGGGCGCCGCTATTATGGTGGCTGCGCCGAGGTGGACAAGGTGGAGAGCCTGGCGATCGAGCGGGCGAAGGCGCTGTTCGGCGCCGGGTTCGCGAACGTGCAGCCGCATTCCGGGGCGAACGCCAACCAGGAGGCGTTCATGGCGCTGGTCAGCCCGGGCGACACCATCCTGGGCATGAGCCTGGCGGCGGGCGGGCACCTGACGCACGGGGCGGCGCCGAACTATTCGGGCAAATGGTTCCGCGCGGTGCAGTACGGGGTACGGCGCGAGGACGGCCTGCTGGATTACGAGGAGATGGAGCGCCTGGCGCGCGCCGAGAAGCCGAAGCTGATCGTGGCGGGGGGCTCGGCCTATCCGCGCGTGATCGATTTCGCCCGCTTCCGCGCCATCGCCGACGAGGTGGGCGCGTACCTGATGGTGGACATGGCCCATTTCGCCGGGCTGGTGGCGGCGGGGCTGTATCCGTCGCCGCTGCCCTACGCCCATATCGTGACCAGCACGACGCACAAGACGCTGCGCGGGCCGCGCGGTGGGCTGATCCTGACCAATGACGCCGACCTGGCGAAGAAGATCAATTCGGCGGTGTTCCCCGGCCTGCAGGGCGGTCCGCTGATGCATGTGATCGCGGCCAAGGCGGTGGCGTTCGGCGAGGCGCTGCAGCCGGAATTCCGCGCCTATCAGGAAGCGGTGGCGGCGAATGCCCGCACCCTGGCGGAAACGCTGCTGTCGCGGGGCTTCGACATCGTGACGGGCGGCACCGACAGCCATCTGCTGCTGGTGGATCTGCGCCCCAAGAAGGTGACCGGCCGGGCGGCGGAACGCAGCCTGGAGCGCGCGGGGATCACCGCGAACAAGAACGCGGTGCCGTTCGACCCGGAAAAGCCGGCGATCACCTCGGGCATCCGGCTGGGCAGCCCGGCAGCCACCGCGCGCGGCTTCGGCACCGACGAGTTCCGCGAGACCGGGCTGATGATCGACGAGGTGCTGACCGCCCTCGCCGAGCGCGGCGAAGACGGCTGCGCCGACATCGAGGACGCCGTCCACCTCAAGGTCAAGGCCCTTTGCGCCCGATTCCCCATCTA
>NZ_JABEQM010000044.1 GCF_014174155.1 Gluconacetobacter tumulisoli
TCAGTCGATGCGTTCGCCGTGGAGGACCATGTCGAGGCCTTCGACCTCCTGGTCCTGGGTGACGCGCAGGCCGATGGCGAGGTCGACGATCTTGAGCAGGACGAAGGTGGCGAGGGCGCACCAGACGATGGTGATGCCGACGGCCTTGGCCTGGGTGACGAGCTGGGCGACCGATCCGACGACGCCGGAGGGGTTGGCGTCGGTGGCCGAGAGCGGGCCGTAGGCGAGCAGGCCGGTCAGCAGCGCGCCGACGATGCCGCCGATGCCGTGCACGCCGAAGGCGTCGAGGCTGTCGTCATAGCCTAGCATGTGCTTGAGCGACGTGGCGGACCAGTAGCACACCACGCCGGCGATCAGGCCGAGGATCAGCGCGCCGCCGGGCAGCACGAAGCCGGCCGCCGGCGTGATGGCGACCAGGCCGGCGACGGCGCCGGAGATGATGCCCAGCACCGTGGGCTTGCCGGTGCGGATCCATTCCGCGACCATCCAGCCCAGGCCCGCCGCGGCGGTGGCGATCTGCGTGGTGGCCATGGCCATGCCGGCGCGGCCGTTGGCGCCCACCGCCGAGCCCGCGTTGAAGCCGAACCAGCCGACCCACAGCAGCGAGGCGCCGACGACGGCATAGGTCAGGTTGAACGGCGACAGGTCGTCCTGGCCGTAGCCGCGGCGCTTGCCCATCACCAGCGCGCAGACCAGGCCGGCGACGCCGGCGTTGATGTGCACGACGGTGCCGCCGGCGAAATCGACCGCGCCCAGGCCGGCGACCCAGCCCAGCGGGCTCCAGACCCAATGGGCGATCGGGGCATAGACCACCAGCGACCACAGGATGGTGAACACGCACAGCGCGCTGAATTTCATGCGTTCGGCGAAGGCGCCGGCGATCAGCGCCGGGGTGATGATCGCGAACGTCATCTGGAACATCATGAAGACGCTCTCGGGGACCGTCATCACGGTGGCGTTGGCCGAGCCCTCGCCCAGGGTGAAGCCGATGTCGGCGCCCTTGGAGATATGCGCGCCGATGCCCGACAGCATCGCCTTCGACAGGTCGCCCAGATAGGGCGACCCCGTGGAGAACGCCAGGCTGTAGCCCGCCACCATCCACACCACGGTGATGATGCAGCAGATGGCGAAGGACTGCATG
>NZ_JABEQM010000045.1 GCF_014174155.1 Gluconacetobacter tumulisoli
CTAGAGGGTGTTATGTACTTTCGTGGGTGATTGGTTCAGTAATGCTGAATGACGCAAGTTCGCAAGCCGTATCCCTCTGACGTATCAGACGAAGAATGGTCGTTGGTTGTTCCGTATCTGGTTCTGATGCGAGAGAACGCGGAACAGCGGCGGCATGATCTGCGCGAACTGTTCAACGGGTTGCGCTACGTGATCCGCTACGGAATTGCCTGGCGCGCCATGCCGAACGATCTGCCGCCCTGGTCGGCGGTCTATCAGCAATCCCGTCGCTGGATGGAGGCAGGCTGCTTCGAAGCACTGGCGTCTGACCTGCGAGCTGTGCTGCGCATGGCCTCCGGCCGCAAGGCGGAACCCACGGCGGCCATCCTCGACAGCCGCACCTTGCGTTCGACGCCGGAGAGCGGACCGCGCGCCGGATATGATGGGGCCAAACGCAAAAAGGGCTCGAAACTGCATATGGCAGTGGACACGTTTGGCCATCTGCTGGCCCTGCACGTCACTCCAGCCAACCGGGATGATCGCGCCGAAGTCGGACGCCTCGCCGCTGCCATTCAGGAAGTGACGGACGAGAGTGTCGAACTGGCCTATGTCGATCAGGGATACACGGGCCAGAAGCCGGCCGAGGCAGCGCGGGCCCACGGTATCGCCCTTGAGGTCGTTAAACTGCCCGAGGCCAAGCGCGGTTTTGTCCTGCTGCCGCGCCGATGGGTCGTAGAACGGTCTTTCGCATGGGCCACACGATGCCGCAGACTCGTCAAGGATTACGAGCGCTACGCTTCAACGCTCGCAAGTCTCCATGTCGTCGCTTTCGCATGCTTCATGCTCAGAAACGCCGCTATACTCGCTCAAGGTGCATAACACCCTCTA
>NZ_JABEQM010000046.1 GCF_014174155.1 Gluconacetobacter tumulisoli
TGCACCGTGAGCGAGTATAGCGGCGTTTCTGAGCATGAAACATGCGAAAGCGACGACATGAAGACTTGCGAGCGTTGAAGCGTAACGCTCGTAATCCTTGACGAGCCTGCGGCATCGTGTGGCCCATGCGAAAGACCGTTCTACGACCCATCGGCGCGGCAGCAGGACAAAGCCGCGCTTGGCTTCGGGCAACTTGACGACTTCAAGCGCGATACCGTGCGTGCGGGCTGCCTCGTCTGGCTTTGGGCCCGTATATCCCTGATCGACATAGGCCAGTTCGACGCTTTCGTCAGTGGCCTCCTGAATGGCAGCAGCGAGGCGTCCGACCTCGGCGCGATCGTCCCGATTGGCTGGCGTGACGTGCAGGGCCAGCAGGTGGCCAAGCGTATCCACGGCCATATGCAGCTTCGAACCCCGTTTGCGTTTGGCCCCGTCGTAACCGGCTCGAGGCCCGCTCTCGGGTGTCGAACGCAATGTCCGGCTGTCGAGGATGGCTGCGGTGGGTTCCGGCTGGCGACCGGAAGCCATGCGCAAGACGGCACGCAGGTCGCTCACCAGCATCTCGAAGCAGCCGGCTTCCATCCAGCGACGAGATTGCTGATAAACCGCCGACCAAGGCGGCAGATCGTTCGGCATGGCGCGCCAGGCAATCCCGTAGCGGATCACGTAGCGCAACCCGTTGAACAGTTCGCGCAGATCATGCCGCCGCTGTTCCGCGTCCTCTCGCATCAGA
>NZ_JABEQM010000047.1 GCF_014174155.1 Gluconacetobacter tumulisoli
GAACACGATGGTCTTGTGTCCGTTCATGATGGCGCGCTGTTCGACATGGTATCGGACGGCGCGGGCCAGGACGCGGCGTTCGATGTCGCGTCCCTTGCGGATCAGGTCGTCGGGGCTGTCGGCATGGGAAATCCGCTCGACGTCCTGTTCGATGATCGGCCCCTCGTCCAGGTCGCTGGTCACGTAGTGGGCGGTGGCGCCGATCAGCTTCACGCCGCGGGCAAAGGCCTGGTGATAGGGACGCGCGCCCTTGAACCCCGGCAGGAAGGAGTGATGGATGTTGATGCAGCGGCCGGACAGGTTCGACGACAGTTCGTTCGACAGGATCTGCATGTAGCGGGCCAGTACCACCAGGTCGGCCCCGGTCGCATCCACCAGGCGCAGGATCTCGGCCTCCTGCGCCGCCTTCGTCGCCGCCGTCACCGGCAGGTAATGAAACGGGATCGCGCCGAAATCCAGGTCCGCATACACTTCGCGCGGGTGGTTCGCGACGATGCCCACCGGTTCGATCGCCAGTTCCCCGATCCGCCACCGATACAGCAGATCCACCAGGCAATGGTCGAATTTCGATACCATCAGCAGCACCTTCGTCCGCGTCCGGTTGTCCTTCAGCGTCCAGTCCATCCCGAACCGTTCGGCAAGG
>NZ_JABEQM010000048.1 GCF_014174155.1 Gluconacetobacter tumulisoli
ACCAGGATCCAGCCATGTCCGTCGAGCCGTCGCCATCTTCGTCGGTCGAATCATTGAAATATTGGTCCACCAGTTCCGGGGTGGGCTGAATCGAGCCGATTTCCAGAGGTGACAGGCCCATACTGTCCAGTGCCAGCATGAAGGCTTTCATATGCGTGATTTCCCGCGTCATCAGGAACTGCAGCGCATCCTGCGTGCCCTGGTCGTCGCAAAAATCGATCAACCGTTCATAGGTAATCTTCGCACGCGCCTCCGCCGCGATATTGTTGCGAAGATCCACCTCCGGCTGCCCGGTTATCTTCAGGTAATCAGCCGTCCATGCATTGCCTCGGGAGTTGAACAGGTTCACGCCGCCACCTCCGGTGATGGCAAGCAGCGGGTCCGCTTCAGCGTCCTCCCGCATGGTTTTCATCGGCTTGAGGTGCATGCGGGCCAGCGTCCCGATCACCTCCAGATGACTCAGTTCCTCGGTGCCGATATCCATCAGCAGGTCCTTCAACATCGGATCGTCAGTATTGATGCCCTGGATCGAATATTGCATCGCCGCGGCCAGTTCACCGTTCGCACCGCCAAA
>NZ_JABEQM010000049.1 GCF_014174155.1 Gluconacetobacter tumulisoli
TATCCTGAACTGGCTATGGCCGCTGACCCTTCCCTTATGGCTGAAAGTGCCGGCGGCCATTTTGCTGCTTGTGGCCTCGCAATATCATTTCTGGTCCCGGCTTTCCTCGGGCTCCGTATTCGCGCCCGAGTTTCCCCGCCCCCTTGTCATTTTGTTCAACTGGGCCTTCGGGGCCATCCTGTTTCTGGCCCTGTTCCAGATCGCGCTCGATCTCGTCGCCCTGATGACGGCACTGGTGCGATGGCGGCCGGTTCATATTCCCGACGGCGCCCGTGAAACGGCTGGCGGCCTGGCCGGCCTGCTCGCGGCCGTCGGCGTCGCCAACGCGTTGCGGGTGCCCCCGATCAGGGACGTGACGGTCAGGATCGCTGGGCTGCCGCCATCATTCGAAGGCTATCGGCTGCTGCAGTTGAGCGACCTGCATGTCAGCAAGCTTTTCCCGACGGCCTGGAGCCAGGCGATGGTAACACGGGCCAACGCCGCCGAAGCCGATCTGATCGTCGTGACGGGCGATTTCATCGACGGCTCGGTAGACATGCG